>JBJMIB010000010.1:0-1633 GCA_045807085.1 Jatrophihabitantaceae bacterium | reverse complement strand
TCCCTGCCCCGGTACGCCCGCCGTTGCCCACCAGCGCAAGCGGTTTCTCCCCCTGGCGTGCATCGATACAACGCCATCACCGCGGCGGCCCGGGTCCTCCGGATCCTGGGGATTCTGACATCGCATTCGTTGTCGAAATCACCAGGATTCAGAAGTGTCGACGATCTGCATGACGACACTCCTCTGGCACAGCACCAGCTCAGCGGCCCAATAGGATGGCGTCACGAGACGTCAGACGAGACGTCAGATGAGCCGGCGCCGGTGCATCGAACCGCGGCCGATCGGCGGGTACGGGCCGCCCTGATCTCTCAGGTCGGCCCGGCCCGGGTCGATGTGGCGTTCGAGTAGAGCGATTCGATGCAACGACGTGGTCCGTCCGAGGGAGGCGACGTGGTGGACAGCGCGCCGGCAGCCGACCTGGTACAGGTGCCCCGCTACGGGCCACTGGTCGGGTTCCTGCTGCGCATCCGGGCACTGGTCAACACCGGTCGACTCCAGGATGCACTCGACGAAATCGACGTCTACGAATGGGTGGCGGCGGCCTTCGGCGACGACACGACGGTCGAGAACATGATCCAGCGCCGGATGTACACCTACTTCGACTTGCACCAGTATGAGTCGGCGTTGGCTGTCGGGGAGCAGTTGGTGGCGCGCCGGCGCGCGGCCGGCAACCTGCTCGGAGAGGCGAAGACCCTGGCCGACCTGGCCGAACTGTGCCTCCTGACCGGCCGGTTGACCGAGGGCATGCGTCACCTCGCCCGCTCCGGCCTGCTGTTGGAGAGCACCAGTCTGCGCAACCACCACTACCTCACCGCCCTGTCCTCGTACAGCGACGCGGCGGTGGCCGCCGGGCTGTACGAGACCGCAGCGGCCTTCTACGACGAGTACTACACCGGCTATGCGTCGGATGCCGAGGGATATGTCGAGGACGCCTACTCGCGGTTGCTGGTGTCGTGGGGTCTGTGGTTGGACCACCTCGGCCACACGTTCGAGGCCGAGCAGCGGCTGCGGCGTGCCGCCGCCATCGCCGAACGCTGGTTGACCACGTTCGGCGACGAGGCCGGGGTCGCCGACGTGCAGGTACTCACCGGTGTGCGGGCACTTGCGCTTGCCAAGCTGGGCGAAGCCGACGAGGCGGTTGCCGTGGCGAAACCGCTGATTGCCTCCCTACGTGCTGGTTCCTATGTTCGGCCGGCTGCCTGGACGGCGCATCTGGCGCTCAGCATCGCCCTGCGCGCCGCCGGCGACCATCCGGCCGCTCACCGTGAACTCCTCGCCGCGCAGCATCTGGTCGGCTTGGATAGCACCTCTGACGACCTGCTGCTTGTCGAGTACGAGTTGGCCACCGCGAACGCCGAGGCCCTCGGTCGGGAGGTGTGCGGTCCCATGATCACGGCGCTGCAGAAGCAGGCGCACGTCATCTGGCGCCAGCGCAGACAGCGTCTGGCAATGCTGCACCAGGCGCGCCAGCGCGAGGAGCTGGAAATCGAACACGCGCACACCAACGCCGCCCTCCTGACCGACGCCCTCACCGGGCTGGGCAACCGCCGTCGGTTCGATGAGATAGCGGCCGCCGTGCAGGCCGGGGCCGTCTCGTTGCCGCTGAGCCTACTGATCATCGACGTCGACAAGT
>JBJMIB010000009.1:0-73485 GCA_045807085.1 Jatrophihabitantaceae bacterium | reverse complement strand
TGTATTACTTCGGCTGGTGGTTGACGGTTCGTCTTCGGTTGATGGGCGACGGTGTTTCGGTTGATGGTTGACAGTTACTTCGGTTGATCCTTGACACTCCCTCGGTATGAGGGAGCTTTCGGTGGCTGAGCAGCGGCATCAGGCCGTGCTCGCGGTGATCGCGGATGGGTTGTCGGTGGGGCAGGCGGCGGAGAAGGCCGGGGTGTCGCGGCAGACGCTGCATGCCTGGTTGGACCGGTATGAGGCGCAGGGCCTGGAGGGGCTGACGGATCGGTCGCATCGGCCTAGGTGGTGTCCGCACCAGATGAGCGCCGAGGTCGAGGCGGTGGTGTTGGAGCTGCGGCGGGTGCACCGGTATTGGGGGCCGCGGCGAATCCGGCAAGAGCTGACCCGGCGGCAGCTGGTCGCGCTCGCTTGGATGCCGTCGGAGTCGGCGATCTACCGGTGCCTGGTGCGGGCCGGGCTGATCGAGCCGGATCGGCGCCGGCGCCGGGCCGAGCGGTTCAAACGCTGGGAACGGGCCACGGCGATGGAGCTGTGGCAGCTGGATGTCGTCGGCGGGTTCCTGCTGGCTGATGGCAGCCATGCCAAGGCGTTGACCGGCGTCGATGACCACTCGAGGTTCTGCGTCTCGGCCAGGTTGATGAGCCGCGAACGGACCCGGGCGGTGTGTGACGGGCTGGCCGCGGCGCTGACCGCTTATGGCTGCCCGGTGCAGCTGTTGACCGATAACGGTCGGGTGTTCACGGGGAAGTTCCACCACCCGCCGGTGGAGGTGCTCTTCGAGGAGGATCTGCCGGGAGAACGGCATCGAGCACTTGTTGACCGCGCCTCGCTCACCGACCACTGTGAATTCCAGCGGTAAATGGCGGGATTTTGTCAGCGCTATCAGCGATGTGCGGTTGTCATTATCAGACCAACAGGTCATCGGGAGCCCATCCGTCATTGTCCTGCGGCATCTCAGTGTCCACCTCATCGTCGGCTCGCGCTCGTGGGATGCGCCGACAGTGTCGCGCCGATCGCCAGGCCGGGCTCGAAATCCGTCTGATTGGACTTCATGACGGACGAGCGCCTGCGGTCGTAGCGTCCGGAGCCCACTCTTCGGTTGTAGCGGGTGTCCTCCGCGAACGGTCTGGGAACAGCGATACTCGGATGGCGCGATGCGCGCCGGGTGGTGCGGCTCAAGGGACGCAGAATGCGGACCGCCGCCCAGCTTTACGATGAGTTCGCTGCGGCGTTGCAGTTCCCCAGCTACTTCGGTGAGAACTGGGCTGCCTTCGATGAATGCTTGAAGGATCTGGAATGGCTCCCGTCCGAGGCAGGGCACATCGTAGTGATCACCGAGCTGTTCTCCGTCGCCCGCTCCACCGTCTACCGCGCCGTGCAGCGCGAGCCGGAGCCGGCACGGGCTGGTTAGGAGCCCTGAGGCGCCACCTCGAACAGCCGGGGTGACCCGCGCAGGTGCCCGATACGTTAGAGGATGGCCTTTTCGGTGTGAATCGCAGCGATAAGTGGCGGCCTTATTGTCAGCGCTATCTGGCGGGGAGCACGAGTTGGCCATGCAGCCGCCGGCCCGTAAGGGGACCTGTCGGAACACGATGGAGGCCGACGGCCTAACTCTTACCGTGCGGTGCACAGCGTCGCTAGAGTGCTCAGGATTCCCCTAACTCGAAAGCGGTCGCGGCAACGGCGTCGCAATCCAGAGCGGGGCACAGATGAGCACCCGGCCCTCGAAGTCGGCAGCGCGGGACTTGAACTCCTCTTCTCGAATGAGCACCGTGGCTAGGAAGTCGCGTGGACCGATGTCCGTCCTTGCTCCGCCCTTGGCATGCTGCAGCGCCGACTCGACACGCCCCTGGTCCGACATCCCGTAGTCGTCGGTGCGGCGCATCACCTCGACCTCTGGGTCCCCGGCCTCACGGATCGCATCGAGAAACAGGTAAAGGCCAGGCATGTCGGACGGGGTGTACGTCGGTGGTGGCTCGTCCTTCAGCTGCCACCCGATCAGGTTGGACGCCGACCCGAACAGCGCGATGAAGACCGGCTCGCCATCGGTGGTTGTGGTCTCGCCGCGGTAGCAGGCAACGTGACCGTTCCAGCCCATGTGGGGCGAGAACACTCCGTGATGGAGGTCAAGCCGGCCGCGGATGTAGTAGGCCCATGGGCTGTCGATGGTGCCGGACTGGTCTTGGACGGCGTCAGTCGAGCGCATCGCGAGGTCGTACAGGTTGTCGTAGTCCGGTGGCTTGCGCTCACGACTGAGGCCGACCATCTTCAACGGGTTAAGGTCAAGCGACCACTTCGATCTTGGCATCGCTGCCTCGTCCTGCTGCACGACGCTGGTCAACAGGCGCCTGGACAGGTAGTCGTAGCGAACTGGGGATCTGTCGGTCACCATCGGGCGCTCCAGTCCGGACGTATGCCAATGACCTTAGTTGGGAGCGCCGCAACTCGCTAACAGGCACCGGTTCCATACCGATCATTGCAGCGAAATCGAGACAGAGGTGATAAGCCTCGACGGTGTGGCCGGCTCGTGTACACACGGTTGCAAGCGTGCCGAGCTGGAGGGAGGGGCATGCGGAGGATGCGAACGGCATGGCGACAAGCGCCAGCGCGAAGCGTTCAGGCATGCTCAACCCCGGGCTCGACGGGGGGCATCCCGTTGCGGAACCGGACGTAATCGAGGTTACGAGCCTGGCTGACGGCCAGGTCCGGGTGTTTGGACGCCCACGACATGTGGCCGAGGTGCCGGTAGTCCGCGCGCAGCTCGGGCGGTGTCGGCGCCCAGGGCCGGCCGTGGGTTTGCATGGCTTCGAACAGCGCGGCGCCGGTGGAGTAGAAGCGTGCGGAGCCGAACCCGGCGGCTTCGCTTGCCGTCAACCGGTACGCGGCCGGTCGTCGATGTCGGCGAAACCGTTCGGCCTGTCCCGGGTCGTCGATCTCCGCCCGGCCCCGGAATGACGCTCCTAGATCGGTGAGCAGAGTGCGACGAAGGAGCAGTAGGTGGGGAGCAAGCCGAGGCATGGCGGGCGCGGGTCCGGGTTCGAGTTCACCGACGGCGTCGACGCCACGCGCCTGAGCCAGGTCGAGCAACCGGTCGAGCCAGCTGTCGACGAGGATCTCGATGTCGGAGTCCATTGTGAGCAGCCATGGCGTCGTCGCTCGTTCAGCCAGGCGATCGAGGCTCTCCGCGTGCTGCGCTGCCGCTTCGCGTGTGGCAGGTGCCCGGCCGCCAACCCGGTCCTTGAGCGTGACCGTCAGAACGTGCGGGCGTGGACGCAGCCACTCGGCAAACGCCGGACCGGTTCCATTGTCGGCGAGCAGGACGACCGGGATGGGTGAGGTGTGCCGCTCGAGCGACGACAACGCCAGCCGGGCCGCGTCCTCTGCGCCGCGCACCGCCATGAGGACGGTGACGTCTTGTCGATCAGCGGTCATGACGTGAGGATCGGATGCAGGTCGCCCGCGCCGAAACGCTCCAGGTACCACTCGTCCGGTCCGCTGCACTTCGACGCCAGTGAGCATCGCGTGCACGGGTCGGAGGCCCAGGTGCGTTGTTGAGGTGGTGCTCGATCGATGCGGGTGCCAGACGCCGTGAATGGGTCCAGGTAGTGCAGGCTGCGTGCGCCGCGTTGGGATCCATCGGTGAGTCGGCCGATGGCCCAGGTCAGGTTGTCGTCGTCGAGGACGCAGAGAGGGAGGTCGTCGAACCCTGCGTCGAAACCGGCCCGTCTGATCAGGCGCAGGCACTCGTTTAGCGACTGCCGGGCCGCCTGCCAGGTCACCGCCGATTCGGCGTGCTGCGCATCGGCCGAGAAGATGAGCCGGTGCAGGCTCATCCGGTCGATCTGCGGCGCCACTGCGGCGATGAGACGAACGATGTCCGGGTTCTCGTCGAGCGTCTGCCGCGCGGCCAAGAGCCGCACCTCCACGGTAAAGGTCCGCGAAGCGCGCAGCTCTGAGAGCCCGATGAGCGCACGAAGCGTGGTGTCGAACGATCCAGGGCGGCGGGTGATGGCCTCGTGCCCACTCGCCCGCGCCCCATAAAGCGAGATCTGGAACCGGTCGACGCCGGCGTCGAGCAATGCGTCGACATACGCGGTATCGACCAGCCGCAGGCCGTTGGTGAAGAGGGTAACGCCGGCGCCGCCACGGGTCAGTTGCCGCACGATCTCCGTCAGTCGAGGATGCAACGTCGGTTCGCCGCCGGCGATCATCACCTGGTCGCCCGGCGACGGGACGGTTCCGGCGAGCCAGGTCGTGATGTCGTTCGTCGTCACCCCGCGCGGCCGGTTGTGGGTGCGACGTGGACCGTCCGCGAGCCCAGCGGCGCAGAAGACACACCGCTCGTTGCAGAGGTAGTTGACGTTGGCGAAGTAGAGCTCAGGCATCGCTCGTCGCCATCCGCTGACGCACGTGCTCGATCAGCGGTTGCAACCCGCAACACCGGGTCGAGTGCTGCGGGTTGTTCTGCCGCGAGAGGTAACGTTCGTGTGGGCAGTACCCCTGGCAGACCTCGAAGTCAACGCACTGAGCGGACATCTGGGCGCGCTGACGGGCGTCCTCCTCCCTCAGCGCCCGCATGCGGTCCGATGCACGGATGTCGGCGAAGCTATCGGACATGACCGAGCCCAGCGTCCAGCTCGGATCGCCCTTGAACAGGTCGCAGTGGGCGACCTCGCCTGAAGGCTCGATAAGGTAATACTGGCCGAGGCAAGGCCCCCCGAGCTTGCAAGTGCCCGGCGATCCGCCGCGCAGCCGCCCCTCCACCGAGCGCAGTTCGCGCACGACGATTCCGTCGTCGCCGTGCGCAAGCCAGCAGTCATAGTAGTCGCACAGGAAAGCCGTCATCCGCGCCTGACCGAAGTATGGGCCGTGCGCGGTCTCGGGTGTCGCACCGGGTTGGTTGTCGGGCTTGACCTCGATAAGTCCGTAGTTGCGGACACCGAGTTGGACGAAGGTGTCGAATACTGCCTGCGCGCCCATGGTGAGCGCCTCCTCGCCGATGACCATCAGCACGCCGTGGGGCACGTCGTATTCGCGGAGCAACTGCAGTCCGGTTAGGACCTGTTCGAATGAGCCGGTACCTGATCGGTCGCGTCGGTGCCGGTCGTGCACCTGTGGGGGGCCGTCGAGACTGATGCCGACGTTGACCTCGTAGTCGAGGAAGAACCGCACCCATTCGGGGGTGAGCCGTGTGCCATTGGTCTGTAGCACATTGCGCACTAGCTGCCCCGGACGGCGCAGCCGGTACTGCACCACGATCGCACGCCGGTAAAAGTCGACCGGGAGCAGTGTGGTCTCGCCGCCGTGCCAGATGAACTCGACCGACTGATGTGTCGGATCCGTCAACGCAGCGCGGGTCATGGCGAGCAGCACGGGGAAGCGCATGGTGCTGCCCGGTTCCGCCGACCAGTCGTGGCAGTAGGAACAGCGAAGGTTGCAGAGCCGGGTGGCTTTGACGATCAACGATAGGGGGGCCATGGTCGCCGCGTCATCCCCGGTCGTCGTCGCCGACCGGTCCGCCGCGCAACGCCGCCCACTCCTCTGTCGACAGCAGCGGACCCGCATTGAGGAATCTGACCCGCTCCAGCGGGGTCATTGACGACACGAGCAGTCCTCGCAGCAACTGGCGCTCGGGCGCGTTCAGTTCAGCGTCGAACCGTTCGAGGGCCGCAGCCAGCGACCGCGACGTGTCAGCCCTCATGGCTGGGCCCGCGCTGTCCGATAACTCCGCCGCGCCCGGCTCCGTCACTCGACGCGACCAGGCTCCCCGGCCGACTGATACTGAATCCAGGGCTCGCCGGCCTCTACCCACGCCTTGCGGATCGAGGGATTCGCCAGATTGCCGGGTAGCCTCAGGCGCAAGTTCTCCACGCGCTCGCGCAGGAACGGCTCGATGGCCTCGGCCAGGCCGACGTCGGCCGAGAACGCGAGGTCGACTTCCTCGCCGAACTCTCCGGCCGCCTGGCCTAGGACCAGGCGCAGCAGGGCCTGGTCACCGGAATCAAGGGTTCCGGCCCATGCATTCAGCTTGCGGACGAATTGATCCACGTCTTCGGAATCGAAGGTTTCGGATGAATTCTCGGACATTGCACCTCCACGATTGTTCTTGTCGACACCGCCTGGGCCGACGGCGTCGCGGGCGAAGGGGTCTGCTGAGGAATGATGCGCCTAATGGTGCTAGGTCGGCTATAGACGATCTGCTGGCGCAGTAGCGATATGAGGGGTGAAGCTGATCTTGATGACCGCAATGCGCGAATTCCCCTGGCGCGGGGGAGTGGTCGCGTCCTGATGGCTGATGGTTGACAGTTACTTCGGTTGATCCTTGACACTCCCTCGATGAGGAAGCTTTCGGTGGCTGAGCAGCGGTATCAGGCTGTGCTCCCGGTGATCGCCGATAGGCTCGGTGTCAAGCAGGCGGCGGAGAAGAGTGGGGTATCGCGGCAGAGGCTGCACTCGTGGCTGGCCCGCTATGAGGATGGCGGGCCGGAGGCGTTGGTGGGTCTGCTGCGCGGGTGACGGGTTCGTTAGGCCGCCTGGGTAGCGGTTGGGTCATGATCGCCTCGTACTCGATGGGGTCAATCGGCCACCTTGATGACATATAGGTAGTTTCAAGCTTGGCTGCTCAACCTTGAGCCGAAGCCGATCCGTTCAAGTCTGCTTGCGTGGGCTGAGGACGCGGGCGACGAGCCCGCCGGGCGGTTCGAGCTCGTGCTGGACACTGCGGTCGGAGACGATGCTGTGTGCTCGAGCCAGGAGCTTGCCGCCGTCCATGACCAACCGCTGGAGCCGAGGCCGGCAGCTGGCCAGCGGAGAAGGGCTTCACCGCTGGCTGGTCAACCGGTCGGCCCGGCGCTGGGCCAGCAGCAGCGGCAACACCTCTGCTCGCAGGGCGCGCGGTGAGCCGAGCCAGCTGCGTTCGATGGCGGCCCTGCGATAGAACAGCTGGCTGTCTGCCTGCTCGGTCATTCCGGAAGCACCGTGCAACTGGCTGGTGGTAGACACCGTGGTCCGGCTGAGGTCGGCCGCCATCGCCAGTGCCTGCGCCGCCCGCAACCGAATGTCGGCACCTTGGTCGGCCTCCCACGCGGTGGCCCGGACCGACCAGCAAGCACCCTCGATTCGGGCGGCGAGCGCAGCAAGGGCGAAGGCAGGCGCTTGGAACCGTCCGATCGGCTGACCGAATTGACGCCGGGTGGTTGCCCGCCGGACGGCAAGTGCCAGGGCCGCCTGGCACATGCCCACCAGGTATGCCGCCTGCCTGAGCCGGGCGGCGGCAAGCAGCCGTGGCCAGGCCGTGCCGAATCCGGCCGGCACGGCAAGCGCCGGTGCCCGATCCAGCGTCACGTCGTACCACTCGCCGCGGCCGGTGTCCTGCTGCCGCCGCATCGACACCGTCGGGTGATCACGCGCCGTCACCACGCAGATCGGCTGACCCCGCTCGCTGCCGATCACGCACAGGTACTCGGCAGCCGCGGCGTAGCCGACGAAGCGCCGCCGGGCGGTCGCCTGACCTTCGGCGAGCTCGATTTCCCCCGGCGCGACGGGCGTGTCCGAGCCGGACTCCCGGACCGCCAGCGCTACCGGCGCGCCCTCGGCGATCCGCTCCAGCAGCTTGCCGCTCGTCCCGTCCGCGACCAGCGCCTCGGCCGCTGTCATCGTGTCCAGCAGCGGGCCTTGGTAGAGCACGCTGCCCAGCAGTTCGGCGAGCATCACCGCCCCCTGCTGGCCGGCCGCCTCACCGCCGAACCGTTCCGGTAACAGCAGCCGGGTGGCGCCGAGGTCGGTGAGCGCACTCCACACCAGCTGCCGCAATTCCTCGACCTCCGCCGCGGTACCGGCGCGCGGCTGCTCACCCATCCGCCGGATGCTCGAGGTCAGCTCCTCGTCCTCGAACAGCTGAGCGAAGCGAGCCCGCACCGCCAACTGTGCCGCGCTGAGCCTGATCTCCATAGGGCTTCCTTCCTAGTTAAGGCCAAACGCGACCAGCAGCCTGCACATCGGCTCAGCCGAGCAGGCCGAGCCCGGTGCTGGCGATGAGCGACAGCATCACCTCCGAGGTGCCCGAAGCGAGGGTCAGCCCAGGCGCGTCCCGGAAGGCTGACTCCAGTAGCCAGCCCGGCTCGGCCTCGTCATCCCGGGCCGACAGCAGCGCGGTGAGCCCGCAGATCTCCGGGCCGAGTTCGGAGATCCGCTTCGCCGTCTCGGTGGTGTGCCACTTGGCCATGCCGCACCGCACGTCATCCAGGCCACCGTCGAGCATGTCGCCGAGGGCGTGCCAGGCCAGCAGCTGGCCAGCCCGCACCTCGGCGTCCAGTTCGACCAGCAACTCGCCGTACTCGCTGCTCTCGACCAAGCCGGTCCGGTCCGCCTCGTCCAACACCGCATCGAGCAGCCGCCTGGCCTTGGCCTCGAATTCGATACCGGTACGTTCGATGCCCAACAGGTCGTGCAACACCTGCCAGCCGTCATCGACGCCACCCAGCACATCATCCGGAGTCAGCCGGATGCCAGACAGCACAACCTGGTTGAACCGCTCATCGCTCATGCTCCACAGCGGCTCTACCCGCACGCCGGGGGCGCGCATCGGCACGATGAACACGGTGATGCCATGGAACCTGACGTCGGACTCGGTGGTGCGCGCGGCGCACAGCGCCAGGTCCGCGAACTGCGACTTGAGGCTGTAGACCTTGCGTCCGTACAGTCGCCAGCCGTCGCCGTCCGGCTCGGCCCGAGTGCTCAATCCGCCGAGATCAGAACCCGTTTCGGGTTCGGTGAGCAGCACGCAGCCGGCGCCCTCGCCGGCAGCTATCCGGGGCAGCCAGCGTTGCTTCTGCGCCTCGGTGCCCAGCCGCTGGATGGCCAGGCCGACGATATCCACCGACAGGGTGTGAACCACGTCGGGAATGCCGTGCACGATCATCTGCTCGGTCAGGATCGCCTTCTCCACCACGCTGCTGCCGAGCCCGCCGTGCTCGGCCGGCCAGTTGATCGCCAGCCAACCTCGCTCGCCCAACCGGCGGTAGACCTCCAGCAGCCCCGGCTCCTCATCGGCCGGCAGCCGGCGTACCCGCGCCACCTCCTCGCGCACCGATTCCTCGCAGAGCACTTCACACACGCAACGACGGAATGCTTCTTGTTCGGCGGTCAGTTGCAGGTTCACGTAACCCTCATCCCATCACTGCGAATCGATCGTGGGACCTGAGCAGCAGCTGGTTGAGCACCGCGGCCACCAAGCCGAGGTGCGGTGGCTGCAGCATCGTGTAGTGGTCACCGGGCACCAGATGCAGGATCAGCTGGCCGCCGACCGCTCGCCAACGTGGCACCGGATCGATAGCCCCGTCGGCTGCCATCAAGAGCTCGGTCGGGCAGTCGAGCGGCACCGGCCGGTGCCGCAGGAACGCCCTGGCGAGTTCGCCGAACACCTCGAACCGGATGGCGACCGATGCCTGGTCCGCCTCATCGATGATCCGGTGCGCGACCAGGTGAGCCAGCGCTCGCGGCAGTTGCTCTGCCTCCGGCAGACCTCGTAGCAGCTGTGGATCCAGCTCCGGTAGCTGCCCACCACGGACACCCACCAGATCGTGGGAGAACCAGCTGAGCAGCCCGGCGCGATCCGGCATCGGGGTACCGGGCTCACAAGGCACCGCATCCAGCAGCGCCAGCAACGCCACGTCCGCACCGGCCGACCGCAGATCCACCGCCAATTGCTGGGCAATTATGCCACCGACAGACCAGCCGGCAAGCCGGTATGGTCCGTCCGGCTGCACCGCGCGCAGCTCGCGGAGGTACTCCGCCGCGATGCTCTGGATGGTGCTGTCCGGCCGTCCCGGTCGCCCGTGCAACCCCGGTGCCTCGAAGGCGTGGACCGACTGAGCCGGATCCAGCAGCTCGACCAACGGCAGATAGCTCACGGCCGATCCGCCGATGGCGTGTACCAGGAACAGCGGTGGCCGGGAGCCGCCGCGCAGTGGCAGCAAGACCGGCCGGCCGCCTGCGGGCGCCGGTGACCGGTCAACGGCTCGCTCGTCGACCAGCGCCGTCATCGCGTTCAGGGTCGGAGCCAGGTATAGATCCCGGACGTCGACCTGGACACCGCAGCGGTCCTGGATCGCCGTGGTCAGCCGGGCCAGCGCGAGCGAGCTACCGCCCTTGGTGAAGAAGTTGTCGTGCGGCTGCAGCGGGCCGGCCGGCGCGAGCAGTTCGGTCCAGACGGCGGTGAGCGTCTGCAGGGTGGTGCTGCCGGCAACCGGTTGGCTGACCGAGCCGGGCACGGCTGCCGGAGCGGTGCCCGTCCTGAACGGCCCGTCCACCAGCTTGCGCTGGGATTCGGTCAGCACCAGGATCTGCTCCAGCGGCTGGGCCGGATCGGCCACCAACTCGGTGAGCGCCGTCGTGAAGTGCGACAGCAGCCGTTCGATGCGCCCGGCGTCGAAGAGCTCGGTGGAGTATTCCACCCCGATGGACATGGAGCCGTCGGCCTGTGGACCGACCTGGACGGACAGGTCGAAGCGCGAGGCGTTGGTCGTCAGGCCGACCGGGGTCGCGGTCAGGTCATCGAACCGCAGGTCGGCCCCGAACGTGGCTGGCAGCAAGGACAGGGAGGTTTGGAAGAGCGGGTTCTGGCCTGGGGTGCGGGGTGGTTGCAGGGTGTCGACGAGCAGGCTGAAGGGGGTGTCCTGGTGTTGCAGGGCGGCCAGGATGGTGCTGTGGCAGTGCTGGATGTGGCTGGTGGCGCTGGCTTGGTCGTTGAGCTGGGTGCGCAGCACGACGGTGTTGACGAAGTAGCCGACCAACGGCTCCAGTTCGGTACGGGTGCGGCCGGAGAGGATCGAGCCGATCGGCAGATCGGCCTGGCCGGTGTAGCGGTGCAGCACGGTGGTGAACCCCGCCAGCAGCACCGCCAGCGGGCTGACCCGCAGCCGTCCGGCCAGCCCGGTCAGGCCGGCCGCGGTGACCGGGTCGATACTGCTGCCCAGCCCGGCCCCGGCCCCGGTCGGTGCCGCCGGCCGGGGCCGGTCGGCGGGCAGCTGCAGGGTGGGCAGGCCGGCCAACGCCTCGGACCAATAAGCCAGCCCGGCATCGAGCTGATCCCGATGCTGATGCTGCCAGAACGCGTGGTCGGCCGGCTGAACCGGCAACGGCGCCAACCCCAACAACCCGTCCGGCTGCCCCGCGCCGCCGGTGACGGCTTGCTGGTAGGCACTGCTCAGATCCGCCGTCAGGATGCCGACCGACCAGCCATCGGTGATGATGTGGTGGGAATTGAGCAGCAGCACATGGTCATCGGCCGCCAGCTTGCCCAGCCACCACCGAAAACCCGGCTCGGCCAGCAACTCGAACGGCCGGCGCACCTGCTCGGCCACCACTTCCTGCCAGCCCGACTGAGGCAGCTCGGCCACCGGCAACTCCAGCACCAGCGGTGCCGGATCGATCACCTGCCACGGCTGGCCG
This sequence comes from Jatrophihabitantaceae bacterium, assembly GCA_045807085.1. Lineage (GTDB taxonomy): Bacteria > Actinomycetota > Actinomycetes > Mycobacteriales > Jatrophihabitantaceae > Jatrophihabitans_A. The sequence goes on along the minus strand of JBJMIB010000009.1, from coordinate 62,028 downwards.
CCACTGACCACGAACCGGGTACGCAGACCTTCATGCCGGTTCAGCACCGCCCGCAACGCCGCGGCCAACGCGGCCCGACGCAACCGCCCCCGCAACCGCAACACCAGCGGCAGGTGATACGTTGCCGATCCCGGATTCCACTGATACAAGAACCACAAACCCAACTGCTGCCAGGACAGCGGCAACAATCCGTCCCGGCCCACCGGGACCACCGCACCCACCAACTCCGCCCGCCGGCGGTGGATGAGCAGGTCACGCAGCTCCTGTCGCCGCTCCTGCGTCGAGGTGAGGTTCGCGGTCATTCGATGCCGCCACTGGACACGCCTCGCGCAGCCTGTTCGGCATCGTCGCCGAGATCACCGAACTCCTCGGCGAACATCCGCTCGATCTCCTCGTCCGACATCATGTCCAGCCGGTCGTCGATGCTCCTCAGGTCGGCTTCGCCGAGCGCTTGCCCGGCAGCCAACCGGTCGACCTCGGCCGCCAGGTCGCCGAGCACCGGGGACAGGAACACCTGCTTGACCGGCAGCTCGATGCCGAATGCCTCACGGATCCGGGAGATCAGCCGCATCACCAGCAACGAACTGCCGCCCAGCTGAAAGAAATTGTGATCCGGTCCTGGCGGAATCTCCGGCTCCAGCAGCGAGGTCCAGATGCCGGCGAGGGCGTGTTCGGTGGCGGTGGGCACGGCCATCGGCTTGGGATCGGGTGACGGCAGCCGGCCGCGGTCGAGCTTGCCGCTGGTGTTGAGCGGAAGCTCGTCCAGCACGGTGATGGTGGCTGGGATCATGTGCAGCGGCAGCTGGCCGGCCAGGTGGGTGCGCAGGTCCGCGTCGCTCGGCGCCTCGGCCGCGACGGTGAGGTGGGCGGCCAGGAACGGCGGTCGGCCGCTGCCAGGATCGATCAGGCTCACCGCGGCCGCGGTGACCGCGGGGTGCCGGGTCAGCGCATGCTCGATCTCGCCGAGTTCGATGCGCTGGCCGTTCAACTTGACCTGGTGGTCGGTGCGTCCGTGATATTCCAGGGTGCCGTCCGGTCGCCAGCGGGCGAGGTCGCCGGAGTCGTACATCCGGCCGCCGGGCTCGCCGAACGGGCAGGGCACGAATCGCTCGGCGGTCAGCCCGGGCCGGCCCAGATAGCCGGTGGCCAGCCCCACGCCGGCCAGGAACAACCGTCCGGTGATGCCGACCGGGGCCAGCCGGCCGACCGGATCCAGCACGTAAGCCTGCATGTTGGTGATCGGCCGGCCGATCAGCACGGTCGGCCCGTCGGCCGGCGAGCAGGTCCACGCGGTCACGTCAATGCTGGCCTCGGTCGGACCGTACAGGTTGTGCAGCCGCCCGGCGGGCAGCCGGCTCAGCGCCCGGTCCCGGGTGTCGGCCGGCAACGCCTCGCCGGAGCAGAACACGTGCCGCAGCGTCGGCAACTCCGCCGCCTGGTCCAGGAAGGCCCGCAACATCGAGGGCACGAAGTGGCTGACGGTGATCCGCTGTTCGGCGACGACGGTAGCCAGGTAGCCCGGATCCCGGTGACCGCCGGGTGCGGCCAGCACCAGCCGGGCCCCGGTGAGCAGCGGCCACCAGAACTCCCAGACCGAGACGTCGAACGTGTACGGGGTCTTCTGCAGCACCCGGTCGGCGCCGTCGATCGGGTACTTCGCCTGCATCCAGCCCAGCCGGTTGAGCAACCCGGCATGGTTGCACAGCACTCCCTTCGGAGTGCCGGTGGAGCCGGAGGTGTAGATCAGGTAAGCCGAATCCTGACCGCCGACGACCGGCAACCGATCCGCGCCGGGCACCGGTACGTATTCCTCGGCCTCGGCCTCGGCCACGGTCTCGGCCACTGCCGGGTCGCCGGTATGCGGCTGCTCGACCGCCGCCAGCTCGATCCGGCCGACTCCGACCGGCGGTTCCGGGCCGACGCCGGGCTGGGCGAGCAGCAGCACCACGCCGGCATCGGTCAGCTGGAACTCCGACCGGGCCGGCGGCTGGTCGGGATCCAGCGGCAGGTAGGCCGCGCCGGCCTTCAGCACCGCGAGCATGCCGACCACCAGCTCCAGCGACCGGTACCCGCACACACCGACCACCTGGCCGCGGCGGACGCCGGCATCGATCAGCCGCAGCGCCAACCGGCTGGCCTGCGCGTCCAGCTGGGCATAGCTCAGCCAGGATCCGGCACACCACACCGCGCATCGGCCGGCCGCCGACCGGGCGGTGGCCGCCATCAGCCCGACCACCGAATCGCCTGCGAACGCCACCGGTGGCATGTCGGCATGCCGGTTGAAGCCGGCGCCGACCAGTTCCCGGCCGGCGTCCGGCAGCAGCTCCAGCGCGGTCAGCGGCAGCTCGGCGTCAGCGACCATGGCGGCCAGCACCGTTCGGAAGTGCTCTGTCAGCGCCCGCACCCGGGCCTCGTCGAACAGCTCGGTGGAGTATTCGAGGAAGACCCTCAGCGAGCCGTCCGGTTGCGGATTGACCTCACACCGCAGGTCGAACCGGGCCCCGCCGCGCAGGCTGAGCGACACCGGTTCCGGCCGGACGCCGGCCATCGCCAGCCCACCGCCGGAGCCGGACAACTGGGCCGGCACCAGCGACAGCGAGGTCTGGAACAGCGGGTTCCGGCCGGGCATCCGGTCCGGCTTGACCGTGTCGACGATCAGCGGGAACGGGATGTCCTGGTACTGCATGGCCTGCAGGATGATGTCGTGACAGTGCCGGATATGGCTGCTCACGGTCGCATTGCCGTCAATCCGGGTGCGCAGTACCACGGTGCTGGTGAAGAACCCGACCATCGGCTCGAGCTCGGTTCGGGTGCGGCCGGAGAGGATCGAGCCGATCGGCAGGTCGGCCTGGCCGGTGTAGCGGTGCAGCACGGTGCTGTAGCCGGCCAGCAGCACCGCCAGCGGGCTGACCCGGAGCCGGCCGGCCAGCTCGCCCACGCCGGCCGCGACGGCCGGTTCCACCACCGCGTTCAGCCCGGCGCCGGCGCCGGTCGGGGCCGCCGGCCGGGGCCGGTCGGTGGGCAGCGCGATCGTCGGCAGGTCGGCCAGCTGCTCGGCCCAGAAAGCCAATCCGGCATCGAGCTGGTCCGGATGCTCGCGCTGCCAGTGCGCGTAATCGGCCGGCTGGACGGCCAGCAGCGGCAGCTCGGCAGGCTCGCCGCGTACGACGGCGTGGTAGGCCTGGCCGAGGTCGGCGGCCACGATGCCGAGCGACCAGCCGTCGCTGACGATGTGATGGAAGTTGAGGATAAGTACGTGGTCGTCGTCGGCCAGCCGCCCCAGGCAGCAGCGGAAGCCCGGCTCGTCCAGCAGCCGGAACGGCCGGCTGATCTCGGTGACCGCCACGTCCTGCCAGCCGATCGCGGGCAGCTCGAGCACCGGCACCGTCAACTCGGCCGGCGGTGGATCGATAAGTTGCCACGGCTGGCCGTCGCTGACCACCACGCGGGTGCGTAGCCCCTCGTGCCGGACGAGCACCGCGCGCAGCGCAGTCGCCAGCGCGCCCCGGTCCAGCTCGCCGCGCAGCCGCAGGACCAGCGGCAGGTGGTAGGTCGGCGACTCCGGATCCCACTGATACAGGAACCATTGACCCAGCTGCTGCCAGGACAGCGGCAGCAGCCCGTCCCGGCCTACCGGGACCACCCCGCCGGCCGATCCGTTCCGCCGACGGGTCAACCGGTCCCGCAACTCCTGGGTGCTCTGCTCTGGCTTGTCCGGCACGGCATACTCTTCTCTGCTACTCGTCGGCGCTCTCGGCGAGCATCCGGTTGATCTCGTCCTCGGACATGCCGGCGATCTCCGCCTCGAGTTCGGACAACTCGGCCTCGTCGAGCCCGGCACGCAGGGTCTCCTCGATCAGCGCGGCGAGCTGGTGCAACGTGGCGTGGGTGAACAGCTCTCGTGGATCCAGCGTCAGGTAGAACACATCACGGATCCGGGACAGCAATTGGGTGGCCTGCAGCGAACTGCCACCGAGCCGGAAGAAACTGTCCCGCCGGCCGATGCGGTCGACGTCGACGTTCAGCAGGTCATGCCAGATACCGGCAACCATCCGTTCGGTGTCGGTGGCCGGCGGTACGTGGGCCGACTCGAGCGCCACGGCGGGCTCCGGCAGACGCTCGCGGTCCAGTTTCCCGTTCGGGTTCAACGGCAATGATTCCAGCACGGTGAACGTGGACGGGACCATGTGCAGCGGCAGCTGCTCGGACAGGTGCACGAGCAGCGCGTCGGTGTCCAGCTCGGGCGTTGCCCCGCCGCCCTCCTGGTCGAGCACCAGATAGGCATCCAGCCGTGGCCCACCGGGCGCGGCTTCGTTCACCACGACGGCTGATTGCCTGATACCGCCGAAGGATGCCAGCGCATGCTCGATCTCGCCGAGCTCGATGCGCAGGCCACGGATCTTGACCTGCCCGTCCGACCGGCCGATGAACCGCAGCTGGCCGTCGGCCTGCCAGGCCACCACATCGCCGGTGGCATACATCCGCTCGCCGGGTTCGCCGTACGGGCAGGGCACGAACCGCTCGGCTGTCAATGCCGGCTGGCCGAGGTAGCCGCGGGCCAGGCCGATCCCGGCGATGTAGAGCTGGCCGGGGATCCCGATCGGCGCCAGGTTGCCGGTGGCGTCCAGGACATAGCTTCGGTAGTTGGCCATCGCCCGCCCGATCGGCGGCGGCGCTACCAGCGGCTCCGCCGGGCAGGCGTAGTCCACGCAGGCCACCGTCGCCTCGGTGGGGCCGTAGCCGTTGTGGAACTCTCGCCGCGACGTTCGCCATCGGTTGACCAGCTCGGCCGGAAACGCCTCCAGCCCGACGAACAGCGCGCGCAGGTCGGGTAGCGAGTCCGGATCGAGCAGCCCCAGCACGGCCGGCGGCAGATCGCAGACGCTGATCCGTTCCTGCCGCAGCAGCACGGCGAGCCGGTCCACGTCGTGCAGCACCGACCGTGCCGCGCCGACCACGGTGGCGCCGTGCGCCAGTGCCGGGTAGATGTCGAAGATGCTGACGTCGAAGGCCGGGTTGGCGAACTGCAGCACCCGGTCGTCCGGGCCGATCGAGAACAGCTGTTGGGCCGCGCCGACGAAGTTGACCACCGCCCGGTGCGACACCAACACGCCCTTGGGCGTGCCGGTCGAGCCGGAGGTGTAGATTAGGTACGCCGCGTTGTCCGGGCGGGCGGCACACACCGGTGGGGTGGGAGTCAACTCGGCCAGCCGAAGCGCGAGGTCCGGATCGTCCAGCACGAGCCGCGGCAGCTCGGGCGGCAGCACCCCGGCCAGCGACGAGTCGGTGATCACCACCGCCGCCTTGGCGTCGGAGAGCTGGAAGGCGATCCGATTCGCCGGGTGCATCGGATCCAGCGGAAGCCACGCCCCGCCGGCCTTGAGCACCGCCAGCTGGGCGAGCGGGATCCGGGCGCCGCGATCGAGCAGGATGGCCACCACCCGCTCCGGCCCGACCCGGTGCTCGGCCTGCAGCAGCCGGGCCAGCCGGTTGGCCTGCGCGTCCAGCTCGGCGTAGCTGACGTCCACGCCCTCGAACCGCAATGCGGTCTGTTCGGGTGTGCGCGCGGCGCTCGCCCCGACCAGGTCGTGCAACAGCAGCTCGCCGGTGCCGAGGTCGAGCGGCGCCGGGTTCCAGTCGTGCACCAGCAGCCGGGACTCCGCCTCGGTGAGTAGCCGTAGCTGGCTGAGCCGGCGGTCCGGGTCGGCGATGATCGAGGCCAGCACGGTCTCGTAGTGGTCGACCAGCCGCTCGATCCGGTCCTGGTCGAACAGCTCGGTGGAGTACTCGATCCGGACCGAGGCGGTACCGTCCGAGCCGGTGTTGATCTGGAACGCCATGTCGAAGCGGGAGGTTTCCAGCTGCAACGGCAGCCGCGACACCGCCACGTCCTCGCCAAAGCTGTACTCGCCGGCGAGGTCGTCGGTGAGCAGGGTGAAGCAGATCTGGAAGAGCGGGTTGCGGCCGGACACCCGTTCCGGCTTCAGCTCCTGCACCACGCTGCCGAACGGCACGTCCTGGTGGCCCATCGCGCTGATCACCGTGCTGTTGCAGCGTTTGATGAGTTCGCGGGCGGTCGGGTCGCCGGTCAGGTCGGTGCGCAACACCAGCGAGTTGGCGAAGAAACCGACCATGCTCTCCAACTCCGACCTGGTCCGGCCGGAGAACACCGAGCCGATCACCATGTCGTTCTCACCGGTGTAGCGGAAGAGCACCGCGTAGAAGGCGGCGGTCAGCACCGACAGCACCGACAGCACCGACTCGGCGGCCGCCAGCCGGCGGCCCGCATTGAGCAGCCCCGGCGCCAGTGGGCGGTCGTAGAGGCTGCCTCGCCAGCTGGGCTGGTTGGCGCGCGGCCGGTCGGTCGGCAGGTCCAGGGTCGGGAGGTCGGCAAGCCGCTCCCGCCAGTAGGCGAGATGGTCGCTGCCGGTCTCGGCGCTGAGCTGCCGCTGCTGCCAGGCCGCGTAGTCGACCGGTTGCAGCTTCAGTGCTGGCAGCTCGTCGCCCCGGCCGGCATACAGCGCGGCCAGCTCGCGGGTGATGATGCCAACCGACCAGCCGTCGCTGATGATGTGATGGCAGGTCAGCAGCAGCACATGGTCCTGCTCGGCCAGCCGGGCCAGCCAGCAGCGCAGCAGCGGGCCGGTGCTGAGGTCGAACGGGCGGCGCAGCTCCTGCTCGGCCAGCCTGGTTGCCTGCTCCAGCCGGTCCGCGGCCGGCAGCGAACGCAGGTCGATCACCTCGATCGGCACCGGTGCCGGCGGGTCGATGACCTGGCACGGCAGTCCGTGTTCGGACCGGAACCTGGTCCGCAGGCTCTCATGCCGCGCCACCAGCTCGGTCACCGCGTTGCGCAACGCCTGCTCGTCCAGCTCACCCTGCAGTCTGCGCACGGCCGGCATGTTGTACACCGGCAGCTCCGGGGTCAGCTGGCTCAGGAACCACAGGTAGCGCTGCTGGTCGCTGACCGGCAGCAGCCCGTCGCGGGATATCGGCTCGATCCGGTCCTGCTCGGCCAGCCGGTTCTGCCGCTGCCGCAGCTTCCAGTTGATCAGCGCCTGTCGGGCGGTCGAAAGCGCCTCGGCCGTGGCGGGGGCTTCGGTCATCTGCTTGCCTTCCTCATGCTCGGGTTTGCCGGCGTCAGCCGGCAGGCATAGCCGGCCGGGTCGATGCGACGGCGTCGGCGGTTCCCGGCGCGCCGGTCAGTGCGGCCTGGATGTGCGGCAACAGGTCGAGCACGCTGCCACCTGCGTAGAGGTCGGCGAGCGGGATATCGACGCCTAGCTCGCTGACGATCCTGGATCGCAGGCGCACCGCGGTGAGTGAGGTTCCGCCGATCTCGAAGAAGCTCTGGTCGTCCGCTACGTCCTCGCCGACCTGACATGCCTCCAGCCAGATCTGCCTGAGCAGGTCGCGCAGCTCGCCGAGCTCGATCGGGTCGGCCGTCTCGGCCGTCTCGGCCGGCGTCGCCGGCACGTCGGAGCTGCCGGTAGCCGGAGTTCCGGCTGGCCCGGTGTCAGCAAGCGGGGTCGTCGCCTGACCGCCGGCTACCGGGGTACTCAGCCGACCGGCCTGCTGCAGCTCGCTGACGGTCAGCGACGCACCGTCGGCATCGGTCAACAGCACCTGCAGAAGGCTGCGATAGTCGGCGGCCAGCCGCAGCATGGTGGCCTCGTCGAACAGCTCGGCGGCATACTCCAGGCTCAGGGCGGCGGTGCCGTCCGCCCGTTCTGTCACCTGGAACGACAGGTCGAAACGGGAACCCGGTGGGCTTACCGGCAGCTGTTCCACCTGCACGCCGTCGATATCCAGCAAGGTGTTGGTATAGCCGCGGTAGGCCAGCGTGAAGCAGACCTGGAACAGCGGATTGGTGCCGGGCACCCGATCCGGCGCGACCGCGTTGACCACGTCGGCGAACGGGATGTCCTGCGTCTCCTGGGCATCCAACAGGACGTCATGGCAGTGCCGGATGAGCTGGCCGACCGGCTGGTCGGCGGCCGTCCGGATGCGCAGCACCGCCGTGTTGGCGAAGTAACCGATCAGCGATTCCAGCTCGGTACGAACCCGGCCGGACAGCACGCTGCCGATGGCAAGGTCGTACTGCCCACTGCGCTGCTGCATCAGCACCGCGAAGCCGGCGAGCAGCACCGAGAACGGGGTGCGGCCGACCGCCCGGGCCAGCTCGTTCGCGCGGGCCAGCAGGCCGGGCGGCAGCTCGACGACGGCCCTGCCCTCGATCGAGCCCACGATGGCCGGCCGTGGTCGGTCCAGCGGCAACCGCAGCGGCGGCATCCCACTCAGCTTCTCTCGCCACTGTGCCAGCCGTCGTTGCACCCCGTCGGCCGACGAGCGGTTGCGCTGCCAGCGGTACACGTCGCTCGGCTGGATGAGCAGGGCCGGCAGCTCCGCGACTCGGCCGTCGAGCTCGGCACGGTAGCGCTCGTTGAGTTCGCTCACCACGATCTGCATCGACCAGCCATCGGCGACGATGTGGTGCAGGACGTAGCCGAGCAGGTGGTCCGCGTGGTCCAGCCGGGCCACGAAGGCCCGTAACAGCGGGGCACATCGGAGATCCATCGGCTGCTGGCAGGAATCGCTGATCAGTCGCAGCGCGCGCTGTTCCCGATCCTGCTCGGGCACGTCCGAGACATCGAACTGCTCCAGCCAGACCCGGCCCGGCGCCGGCGCGACGTGCATCCGGGGTACCCCGTCCTGTTCGGTGAAGCTGGTGCGCAATGCCTCGTGCCGGCTGATCAATCCGGACAGCGCGCTGCGCAGCGAGGGGACGTCGAACGGCCCGCGCAGCCGCATCACGGTGATCATGTTGTAGGCGGTGTTACGAGGGTCCAGTTCGCTGGCCAGCCAGAGCCCCAGCTGCTGGCTGGACATCTCAGCCGGGCCGGTCCACGGCTCGGCGGTGATCTGATCGTCCTGCTGCCGACGCCTGCGCCGCAGCATCTCCAGCAGCTCGGCTCGCCGCTCCGTGCTGGTGACGGGCACCGTGGTCATGTTCGCCCCTCGGGTTCGGCGGTGGCCACCGCCAGCTCCATGTCCGCCGCCAGTTCCGCCAGCAATTCCCGGGGGGCGGACAAGAACGAGTAGTGCGCGCCGGGCAGCACGACCTGGCGGAAGCGCTCCGGCGCCGCGCACTCGGCCCAGCCGGCCAGTTGACCGGGGGTGGCCTCGGGGTCATCGGACCAGCCGATCGCCGTTATCCGGCTGGGTAACACCATTGGCTCGGCCACCAGGTACTGCCGGTACGCCTCGACATCGGAGCGCAAGACGGCAAGCCCGAGGGTGAGCAGATCCGGATCCGGGATGCCGCCGAGCGCCGTCACCAACCCCGCCAGCTCGACTCGCAATTCGTCATCGGTCATCGACAGGAACCGGCTGTGCGGGCCGTGGTGCGGCGCCACCTGGGAGGAGACGAACAGCGTGGCCGGCGTCGGCAGCCCGGCCTGCGCCAGCCGCATCGCCGTGGCGTACCCCGGCATCGCGCCGCTGCAATGGCCGAAGAAGCCGAACGGCCGGTCCAGGTACGGCAGCAGCTGCTCGACCAGTTGATCGGCCAGCGCCTGGTAGTTGCCGTAGTGCGGCTCACGCAGCCGGTTCTCCCGGCCGGGTAGCTGCAGCAGGCAGATCTCGGCCGGGCCGGCCTGGGCCGGCCAGCCGGCGTACATGGACGCTCCCACGCCGGCGTACGGGAAGCAGAAGATCCGGGCGCCGGCTTCCTCGTCCGGCCGGCGCAGCAGCCAGCGCGTCGGTTCGCGGCGAGTGGCCGCCGGCCGGACGGACGAAGGTGGCGTCGAGGTCTGGGTCATCGCACGTCGATCGACTCACGCAGGCTCCGTGGACGCATATCCGTCCACACCTGCTCGACCCGTTCCAGGCAGGCGGCTTTGGTTCCGCTGGTGCCCTCGGGCCGCCAGCCGGCCGGGATCTCCTGGTCGGCTGGCCAGATCGAGTACTGCTCCTCGTGGTTGACGACGACGCGGTAGGACCGTTCCGGCTGGCTGGAGTCAGACACTGTGACCTCTTTCGGCTCGATACAGCGAACGAATTGCGCCGCTTTGCCGGGCGTCGCCGACTTTATGAGCGGATACGACCGGCTACATCAACCGTCGCGCCGACCTGGTCGTCAACGCGACGATGACTACTGACCCAGGGCGGTCAGGACTCGGCGACCACGGCCTCGCCGGGCATCGAGACCCCGGCTCGGGACTGCTCGACCAGCCGCCGGGCATCCTTCGGATCGCGCAACGTCCGGACCTGCCGGCGGACCATCGGGATGGCCGAGATGGCGAAGCCGACGGTGCCGACCGCGACGCCGGCGCGGCTGCCGGCCAGCTGGCCGATGACACCGCCGAGGGCGCTGCCGAACGGGATCACGCCATAGATCAGCAGCCGGTATCCCGCGTTGGTGCGGGCCAGCGTGCCGCGTGGCGCGCCGACCTGGCGCAGCGTCACCGACAGCACGTTGGCGATGCCCAGGCCGGTGCCGCTGGCCAGCTGGACGGCGGCCACCGCGGCGCCGAGGGCATAGCCGTAGAACGGGAAGGTGGCCAGCAGCAGCGGCATGCCGCAAGACAGCGTCAGCGCCGAGGCGAACGCACGACCGTAGCCCAGCCGGCGGGACAGCCGGAGCGCCAGCATGGTTCCGCAGAAGGCGCCGACCCCGCCGACGGACAGCGCGAGCCCGTAGCCGCCCGGGCTGAGCTGCCGCTCCTTGACCAGCCACACCACCAGATTCACGGTGAAGATCTGCCCGGACATGTTGAAGATGGCCGCGTGCGTGGTCAGCGCCCGCAGGATCGGGTTGGCTAGGCTCTGCTTGACGCCCTCAAGGATTCCGGTCCGCATGGTGTCATCGACCTCCGGCGGTGGCTCCGGGCGGCGAGCCGCGGCCAGGCCGAACACGCTGGCCAGGTAGCTTGCCGAATCGATCGCGATCGCTGCCGCCGGACCGGCTGCCTGCACCAGCAGGCCGGCGAAGCCCGGACCGGCCACCTGCGCGGCGGTTGACGAACCCTGCAAGGCTTGGTTCGCGGACGGCAGGTCGTCCTCGTCCACCAGGCTCGGCAGGTAGGCGAAGCTGCCCACCTCGAACATCACGCTGGCCGAGCCGACCCCGAACGCCACCACGGCCAGCAGCCCCAGCGACAACAGGTCGAGCGCCCAGGCCAACGGGATCAGCGCCAGCAGCGCCGCTCGCAGGATGTCGGCGACGATCATGACCCGGCGGCGGCGCCGGGTCTCCAGCCAGCGGCCGACGAACAGTGGCAGCAGCACGTTCGGCAGGAAGGACGAGGTCGCGACCACGCTCACCCCACCGGCTCCGCTGCCGAGGGTCAGTGCCGCAACCAGCGGCAAGGCGACCGCGGTGACCCGGGTGCCCACCACCGAGATGGCTTGGCCGCCCCAGAACCAGCGAAAGTCGTGATGACGAAAGATCAGGCCGCGTTGCTTGGCCGCCGGGCCCGCGCTGCCGGTTGTCGAGGTTGCTGTCACGGTGCTCTCCCTGCCCACCTTCGGTGCTGCCCCGGCCGCGAGCGGCCGGGGCAGCGAAGCCCGGGTGCCGATGTGATGTTGATGGTCTTTGTGCCGCATATCGTTCAGCCACCGTGCCGTCGCGAGCCCGGTGAACCTCAGCCGCTCAGTGCCGCGGCCTCCGCGTCGGCGAGCCGGTCGGCCTGCTGCCACGGCGGGACGTCCTCGGTGGCCGCGGCGAACGAGGCGATCGACGCCCGGTGCCGCCACACCTTGCCGAATGCCTCGGCGTAGCTGTCCAGCAGCGGTCCGGCGTCCGGATGCAGATGCGCCTTCTGAATGGTGAAGGAGTCCTCGATCACCTGGTAGCTGTTGGGGAAAGTCGTCCGGCTGGGCACGCCGGAGAAAGCCCGCTGCAGCGGCAGCGGCATCATCTGGTAGTGGGTGGCCGGCACCCCTTCGGCGCGCAGCGCCTTCATCAGCACCGTTCGCAGCGCACCTGCCTGGTCGGGGGCGAGGCCGAACGCCTCCGGGTGCAGCCGGAACCGCAGGATGTGCCAGGCATGGCTCCGATCGGCCGGGCAGCTCGGCACCTGCAGGCCGGGCAGCTCCGACAGGGTGGTGAGCAGCCGTTCGACGTTGGCGTCCCGGACCTTCATGGTGGCCTCGAACCGGCCGAGTTGGGCCCGGGCGAAGGCGCACTGGATCGCGTTGGGCTTGTGGTTCCAGCCGGGCAGATGCGAGACGTAACTGCGCTCGGCAGAACCGGTCAGCGTCTCACCGAACTGCCGCAACGCCTCCGCCCGCCGGTACAACCGAGGATCGTCGGTGTTGATCAGGCCACCCTCGCCACAGGTCGGCAGGTTCTTCGCGACGTTCAGGCTGAACGAGTTCACCAGGCCGAACGAGCCGACCATCCGGTCGCGGTACCGGGCACCCTGGGCCTGGGCCGCGTCCTCGAGGAGGAGCAGGTCGTGCCGTTCGGCCACCGCCAGGATCTGGTCCAGATCCACCGGCAGGCCGTGCAGATGCACCACCACGATGGCCCGGGTCCGCTCGGTGATCGCCTGTTCGATGGTGTCGGCGGTGGCGTTGAAGGTGTCCGGGTCGATATCGACGAACACCGGTACGGCCCCGATGTGCAGCGGCGCCAGGCCGGAGGCGATGAAGCTGAGCGCCGGCACGATCACCTCGTCCCCGGGCTGGATCCCGGCGGCCGCCAGCGCGAGCGACAGCGCCGCCGTGCCGTTGCTGACCGCCAGGCAGTGCGCGGTGCCGACGAAGTCGGCCCACTCCCGCTCCAGACCGACGACCTCGGGTTCGCCGGCGGAGGCGACGGTGAAACGCCCGCTGGCGAGCGCCCGGCTGACCGCCTGCTCCTCCTCGTCGGTGACCTGCGGCCAGGGCAGCACCCGGTGGGTACGCGGCACCGCCCGCTGGCCACCGAGCATTGCTAACTTGTCCATGGTGTTTCTCCTTTGCCGAAGAGGTCAGCTGCCGCGCTGCCCGGTTCAGTACGCCGCCAATACCGTCTCGACGCCGGCCAGGGTTCGATCGAGCTCGGACAGCAGTGCCGCACGCCTGGCCCGCAACCGGTTGGCGGTGACCTCGCCGGTCCGGCTCAGCGCCGCCAGGATGCGCAGCGCGGTCCAGTGATGGGCCAGCCGGCTGATCTGCCGGGCCAGCTCCGGCCAGCCCGCCAGCCGTCGGCCGCTCTGGGCAACCCAGTCGGCATGCACCGCGGTGCCGGCCAGCGCCACCCCCGCCACCACGAACAGTTCGTCGGCGATGTTCTCGCCGGCCGCTAACCGGTCGCACATGTCGGCGAGGAACCGAGCGACACCGTCCCGGCCGCGATAGTGGTCCGGCTCCGAGCCGGTGTGGAATCCCTCGAGATTGCCGGCCAGATTGCTAGCCGGATCCGGGCTGGCCGGCGGGCCTTCGAAGACTAATTGCAGCCAGCGGTTGCCGATCGGGTCGTCGGCGAAGAACATGTCCCGATCGTGCGCGGACCGGTTGTCGGAGTTCCGCGCGGCGGTGAGTACCGACAGCGGTAGTTCGCTGTTGAAGTACGGTGGGATCGCATCGAGCACCGAAACGGTCTGTCGCTCGTCGTCGAAGCCGTATACCACCACCAGATGGTTGGAGTGCACGTCTCGATAGGCGGGCCGGAACGGCAACTCGAAGTTGTCGACCGCCACCGCCACCGGAATTCCGGCGGCTACCTGTTCCCGGACCTGGGCCCAGCCCTGCTCCGCATCCCGCGGCCAGCGCCAGCGCGAGTCGATCGGCTGCCGAGGAGCCAGGCTGGCCAGCAGCGACCGGTTGTCCGGACAGGGAAAGTAGTACTCCTCCGGACGGATGTCGCCCGGCCGGTAGTAGAACTGCCAGTTCGCGCCGAGCACCTCCAACGGTGCGAAGCCAGCATGCTCGACCAGGGTGCCGACGCAGGCATGCAGGCAGCCGGCCAGGTCATGCCGGAAGGCCCGGACGCCGGCCAGTTCGACCCTCATGACCACACCTCGCCGACCGGCATCGGCGTGATCGCGAAGATGTGCGCCGCGGGATTGTCCGGCAGCCGGATCGCGCCCAGTTCGGCATGTCGGGGCACCGGAACCCGATGACGCCAGATCACCGGGTCGACCCCGTGCTGGATGTGCCGGGGATAGTGCATCGTGGTGCAGCGGAACGCCGCCAGCCCACCGAACCGATCGGCCGTCTGCGGCCAGAAGTCCGACACCCGCAACCATTCCGGGTCCACCGAGCCGTCGGTGTAGTGCAGATACAGCAGATCCTCGGTGTGCCGCTCGGCCGCGGCCAGCAGGTACAACCAGTCGTAGCGGCCCGGCGGCAACTCGATCAGCTGGCCGCCGCACCGGATGTTGTCACCACCCTGACTCCGGACCGGGAACTCGAACAGCACTCCGCCGACCGCAACGATCGATCCCTCCGCCGGCAGGTCCTCGGCCGGGAAGGTGTTCGACCAGATGTTGAAGGCACCGGCGCCCAGCTCCGATGCCGAGGTGAGCCCACTGTTGTCGAAGTGGCTGCGCAGGTCGAGTGGCCGGCCGAGGCCGATCAATTGCTCGGTCATGTCAGCCTCCCGGTCAGCTGGTCCAGTGGTGGTTCCGTGCTCGGTGCCGGCCGCCACAGGGCGAGGGTGTCGGCGTGCCGGCTGCGGGGCATCAGATGTTCCTTCTCGCTACGGCCGGCGCCGGCGAAGAGCCGGAGGCCGCCGGCCGGCCGCGGGCTCAGATCCACCCCGGCCAGCAGCAGGCCGGAACGGTCCAGTGCCACCCCGGCGGCATGTGCGTCGGCGAGCGGGTCGCCGCTGGCGGGCCAGCTCGTGCGTAGCAGCGTCCGGCCGCTGAGCCACCAGCTGAGCACGCTGGCGTGCTCGGTCAGCCGGGCCCGCCGCCAGCCGAGCGGCGCCGGCCCGGCCGGCCCGGCGGTGGCCCGGCGCATGGTCAGTTCCGACAGCGGCTTGTCCGGGCTGGGCCAGTTCGACAGCACCTGAAAACCCAGCCGGGCGTACAGCGGGGGCAGGCATCGCTCGACCACCGCGTCCAGTTCCAGCCAGCCGACCCCCCGCTCGTGCGCGTCCCGGGCCACCGTGTCCAGCAGGGATCGGACCAGCCCGCGGCGGCGATGGCCGGGCAGCACCGAGATCCGGCTGACCCGCCAGCAGTCCGCCGCCGGCCGTACCCGCAGCGCGGCCACCGGCCGACCCTGTTCGGTGACGTGGTAGATCGAACCGGACCCGCGCACCGAGTCGAGCACCGCGGCCGGCGTCTCGAACTGCCCGTCCGGATCCGGCAACCCCGGCAACGGATCGGACCCGGCGTAGGCCAGCCGGGTGAGCCAGGCGAGCTGACCGGCCAGCTCCAGGGTGAGATCGGCTGATCCGACCAGCTCGACGGTGGCGGCCACAGCGAGTTCAGCCATAGCGACGCACCAGGTCGTAGAAGCAGGACGCACCGAACCGCAGCGCCTCGACGGGTATCCGCTCGTCCGCCGAATGCATCAGGTTGCGGTAGTTGACCTGGTCCCGGAAGAGCATCGGCAGCCAGCCGTAGCAGCTGATACCGAACTGCGGGAACAGCCGGGCGTCGGTCGAGGCCGAGGTGATCATGGGGAGTGGGACACCGTCCGGATCGGCCCGGCGCAGTACGTCGGCGAGCAGCTCATACATCGGGCCGAATTCCGGTTCGGGTAGCGGTTCGCCCTCGACCAGCAACTCCACTTCCAGCTCGTCCGGTACCAGCCGCCGCAGTGCCGCGATGAAGTCCGCCGAGCCTGCCCCCGGCAGCAGCCGCCCGTCCAGGTCGACGGTCAGCTCGGTCGGCAGCACGTTCACGCTGGTGCCCGCCCGGATCACGGTGGCGTTCACCGAATGCTGTAGCACCGAGCGCAGATAGAGCCCGTCCCGCTCCGGCAGCTGGGCAAGCAGGGCCAGGTCGGTCGGGTCCGCGGCCAGCGCCTGGTACGCCGGTGCCAGTTCGGGCGCCGCGGCGGTGCTCAGCTCGGCCAGCATCCGGCGGGCCGCCGGCGTCGGCTGCGCACCCAGGCCGCCGCCGGCCAGCGCGGTCAGCAACCGGTTCAGCTGCCGGATCGGGCTGGCGTCCGGCGCCACCCGGGAGCCGTGGCCACCCGGACCGCGCAGGGTGACCCGAAGCCAGCAGGCCCGCTTCTCAGCCACCACTATCGGGTGCAGCCGGCGTCCGCCGAGCCCGATCGAGGCTCCGCCGTCCTCGCCGATCGCGTAGCGAACGCCGTCGAACAGCCGCGGCTGCTCCCGTACCAGGTAGTGGGCGCCGGTGTAACTGCCGGCCTCCTCGTCGCTGACCAGGGCGAGCAGCACGGTTCCGGCAGGCTGCTCACCGCCTTCGATCAGCCGCAGCAGCGCGCTGACCATCATCGCGACGCCGCCCTTCATGTCGATGGTGCCGCGACCCCAGACGCAACCGTCGGCCAGCTCGGCCTCGAACGGTGACCGGCTCCAGCGCTGGCCGGCCACCGGCACTACGTCCAGGTGGCCGTGTAGCAGCAGCGGCGGTGCGCTGCCCCGGCCGGGCAGCTGGGCGACCAGGTTCGGCCGATCGGGGCTCGCCCCGAGCAGCCGGCAGTCCATTCCGGCATCGGTGAGCAGATCGGCCAGATACTTCAGGCAATCGGCCTCGTTGCCGGGTGGGTTGGTGGTGTCGAATCGCACCAGCTGCCGGGTCAGTTCCACCACGTCGGTGGCCAGCGTGGTCGTCACCGGACGGCCACGCTGCCGGCCTGCCCGGCCGGCGCCTCCTGGCGGCGCAACTCCTCGAGCAGGCCGGCCAGTTCGGCCACCGTCGAGTGCTCGTAGACATGCTGTGGACGCAACCGGACGTCGGCGACCTGGGCCAGCTCCGAGCTGATCGCCACCGCTACCAGGGAATTGCCGCCGAGTTCGAAGAAGTCGTCGTCCACCCCGATGCCTGCCAGATCCATCAGCAACTCCCAGGTGTCGATCACCAGGTGCTCGGTCTCGGTGCTCGCTGGCCGGTAGCCGTTGGACAGGCCGGTCGGACGACCCTGGCCGGCATGTGACCCCAGCTTGGACCGATCGACCTTTCCGTTCTGGTTCAACGGCAATTCATCCAGCAGCACGACCATCGCGGGTACCGCGTAGTCCGGCAGCAGCGCCGCCAGGCTGCGCCGCACCGTGATCGCGGACGCCGTCGCGGCCTCGGCCCGAACCGCGAAGCCGACCAGCCGGCGGCCGAACCGGGACTGCTGGACGATCACCGCGGCATCCTCGATCTCGGGCAGTCCGCGCAGCGCGGCCTCGACCTCGCCGAGTTCCACTCGGAACCCGCGGATCTTGACCTGGTCGTCCAGCCGCCCGAGGAATTCGAATGCGCCGTCCGGCCGGCGCCGGGCCAGATCGCCGGTGCGGTAGAGCCGGCCGCCGGGAGGTCCGGCGAACGGATCCGGCACGAACCGCTCCGCCGTCGTAGCCGGCCGGCCGAGGTAGCCGCGCGCCAGGCCCAGCCCGCCGGTGCACAGTTCGCCGGGCTGGCCGTCGGCGACCGGGCGCAGATCCTCATCGAGCAGGTACACGGTGCTGCCGGAGACCGGGAAGCCGATCGGCACCCGGTCGGACTGTTCCTCGGCGATCGGATAGCAACAGGTGAAGGTGGTGTTCTCGGTCGGTCCGTACCCGTTGACCAGCGCCACCCCGGGTAGCTCGGCCAGCGCCCGGTTGACACTCGGCACGGACAGCACGTCGCCGCCGGCCAGCAGGCAACGCAGGCCGTGCAGCCCCGGCAGGCCAGCATTGCAGAACTGATGGAACAGGCCGGCGGTCAGCCACAGCACCGTGACCTGGTTGCGGCGGACCAGGTCGCCGATGGCGGCGAGGTGGTCGACCGGCCCGCCGGGCATCACCAGGGTGGCCCCGTTGAGCAGCGGCGCCCAGATCTCCAAGGTGCTGGCGTCGAAGGCCAGCGGCGCGAGCTGCAAGAACACGTCCGTCGGCCGCGTCGTGAGGAAGTTGGCCTGGCGGACCAGGCGGATCACCGCCGCATGCGGAATCATCGCGGCCTTCGGCACTCCGGTGGAGCCGGAGGTGTAGGCCAGGTAGGCCAGCCGATCCGCCGAGCCGGCGATGTTCGGGTCGGTGCTGGGCTCGCCGGCCAGGTCCAACGCCGAGACGTCCAGCCATTCGGCCGGCCCGCCGTTGCCGGCCCACCCGCCGTCACCGGTATCGACCGGCCGGCCGCCGCCGGTAAGGATGAGATCGACGCCGGCCATGGTCAGCATCCCGGTGATCCGGTCCGCCGGTTGCTTGCCGTCGATCCCCAGGTAACAGCCACCGGCCTTGACGATGCCGAGCAGCGAGACCACCAGCGCGATGGTGTGGTCGTTGACCACCGCCACCGCGGACTCACACCGGACGCCGCGGCGGAGCAGCTGGTGAGCCAGCTGGTTGGCCCGCGCGTCGAGTTCGGCGTAACTGAGGCTGTGTCCACCGCAGCGCACCGCAACCGCGTCGGGGGTGGCGGCGACGACCTGTGCGAAGGCCTCACCGATAGTCGTGTTGATGGGGCTTGCCGAGGTCGTCATCGGCAGCTGCCGATCACGCGGCGGCGGGTGCGGGCTGGCCATCATCCCGGCAGCTCCTTTCCGGCCACCTCGGTGGCGGCTGGGTTGTTCGACGGCTCGGCAGGGCAGTAGTCCCACGATGGTCGTGGGCAAGCCGAACTTGGCACGTGTGCATCGCGACCCCGGGACGCGGCGCCGGAAAGCCGGTACCCACCAAAACAAACAACCGCCAGTGGTGGCATCAGCCTTGCGGTGACCAGCGGGTCAACACCGGGACGAGCCGAGGGTCGACGCCACGCCACTTGCCAGCGCCGCCCGGTGGACCCACCGTGTGCTGGCGGCTGGGCAGTGTCGCACTATGCGGCCCGCTCTCGACACATACGTCCAGAAATTTGCCTTAACCCCCTTGACGGCAGGTCTGTGGTGAGTCAGGATTTCGGCTACAAGCAGGGCGGCCAACATTTACAAACGGCCAAGCGACTTAATCCATCGGTCACCTATCGATGACTGTCTGCGCGCCAGTAGCCCCCCAACATTCCTGGCAGCTGTACCTAGGCATTAATCGATGATCGTTTGAGCTTCAATAGCTTCCATACTGGCACCTGCCCGTTGTCCTACCGGCTGCATGTGCCGGTAGGTAGCGCCAGTGAAAGGAACCGGAGATGTCGCTGCGTGTTGTAATTTGCCACGAGCTGCCAATCGTCCGAGACGGATTGACTACAGCCCTGAATGCTGAAGACGATATCGAAGTCGTCGGCGCCACCGATAGCGGCATACAAGCTATATTGTGGGCGCGTACCGCCCAGCCAGATGTTCTTGTCACCGGCCTGACCCTTTACGGCATTCCAGGGATCGAGCTCATCAAACGGGTGCGACAGGAAAAGCTCAACCCACAGCCGAAGGTAGTCGTTTTCGCGATGAACCATTCGGATCAAATGATCACCGAGGTGCTGCGGGCCGGCGCTGACGGGCTGCTGGTGAAGGAAGCCACCGCCGACGAGCTGGGCGCGGCCATCCGGGCCGCCGCGAGCGGGCAGATCATGCTCGCGCCGCTGGTCGCCAACCGCCTGGTCAGCTGGTTCCGCCGCCAGGACAGTCGGCCGGACGAGCACCTGCGGCCGGTGCTGGCAGCGCTGACGCCGCGGGAACGCCAGGTGCTGCTGCTGATCGCCCGCGGCAAGAGTACCGACGAGGTCGCCTCCGAACTGGCAATCGGCGTGACCACGGTACGGACCCACGTGTACCGGCTGCGCTGCAAGCTGGATGTCCGCGACCGCGCGCAGATGGTGTCGGTGGCCTACCGGGCCGGCTTGATGGTGCCCGCCTAGACTGGGTCCGCTCGTTCCCGCCCGCCATCCGAGCGACGCTCGGTCGGGCAGTTGCCAGGTGCGGCAGGAGCCGCTATTCGGTCAGCTGCCAGGTGCGGCAGGAGCCGCTATTCGGTCAGTGCCCGCACCGCCGCGGCCTCGATCGATACGGCGGTGACGCCGCTGCGTTCGAGCAGGAACCGCTGGTCACCGGCCATCGAGACGAACCGGTCCGGCACTCCTACCCGGTGCACCCGCCGACCGGTCTCGGCCAGCGCCTCGGCCACCGCACTGCCCAGGCCCCCGGTGCGCCAGTGCTCCTCGATCGTGACCACCGGCGCGTCGCAGCCGGCCAGCGCGCGTTCGTCCAGCGGCTTGACGGTATGCATGTTGAGCACCGCGGCTTCGATGCCGCGCGCCGCCAGCAACTCAGCGGCCCGCAGTGCCAGCTGCACCGGGTACGGTCCGCAGCACACCAGCAGCACGTCGGTGCCCTGGCGCAGCGGCTGGGCCTGGCCGATCCGGAGCGGTGGCGCGTCCACCGACAGGACGGGCGTGGGTATCCGATCAAGCCGGAGGTAGACCGGGCCGGGAAGATCACGACACTGTTCGAACAGGGTCGCCGTGGCCGCCGCGTCGGCGGGTACCAGGACGGTCATGCCCGGCAGCAGCCGCATGATCGCAAGATCCTCCAGGCTGTGATGGGTAGGACCCAGGTTGCCGGCGGACAGCCCGCTGTGGGTGGCCGCGATGCGGACCGGCAGATTCGCGTACGCCAGATCGATCTTCACCGTCTCCAGCGCACGCGTGCTGGCAAAGGTGGCCATCGTGTTCACGAACGGTATCCGGCCACAGTGGGCCAGCCCGGCGGCCGCGCCCAGCAGGTTCTGCTCGGCGATCCCCAGGTTCAGGTAGCGGTCGGCAGCCGTGCCGAAGTCCTTGCCGAGGAACAGGCCGGTGTCGCTGTCCAGGCAGACCAGGCGGTCGTCCAGCGGCATCGCGGCGAGCAGCGCGTCCCGATAGGCATCCCGGGAGGAGGCCATCAGGTCCGCTGGCACGGCTGCGGCGGTCATGGCCGCCCGCCACTGCGCACCGCGGCCAACGCCCGGCGCCGTTCCCGCTCACCCAGCTTGGCGAAGTGGCTCACCACCCGGCCCTCGACGTAGGGCAGCCCGCGTCCCTTCGTGGTGCGGGCCAGCACCACCGTCGGCCGGCCCGGTTCCGGCGGCGCGGTGAGCGCTTCGCGCAGTTGCCCGGGATCGTGGCCGTCCACCGCGCGCACCGTCCAGCCGAACGCCCGCCAGCGCTCGTCCAGCGGCTCCAGGCCGATGACCGACTCGGTGTCCCCGGTGATCTGCAGCCGGTTGCGATCCACCACGGCGGTCAGCCCGGACAACTTCAAGCTGCTTGCCGCCATGGCGGCCTCCCACACCGAGCCCTCCTGCAGCTCACCGTCGCCGAGCACCACCACCACCCGGCGATCGCTGCCCGACAGCCGGGCGTCCAGCGCCGCTCCGACGCCGATCGGCAGGCCGTGCCCGAGTGCGCCGGACGGCATCTCGACACCGGGCAACGCCGGATTCGGGTGTGCCATGAACGGGCCGCCTGGCTGGCCGTAGTCGGCCAGGCTGGACGCCGGCAGGAACCCTCGTTCGGCCAGCACCGCGTACAGGCACAGCACACCGTGACCCTTGCTGAGCAACAGCAGATCCCGGGACGGGTCGGCGGGTGCGTCCGGATCCATCCGCAGCACGTCGAAGTAGAGCACGAGCAGGATCTCGACCAGCGACATGCTTCCGCCGAGATGACCGCCGGTGCCGCTGGCGCACATCTCGATGATCCGTTCGCGCACCCGGATCGCCCGTTCCGCCCAGTCGGTCACGGCGGCAGCCGAGGGCTCGAACTCGACCGGCAGGCCCGGCGCGAGATCGGTCGCCGGGTTGGTCATGAGTTCGGTCATCGTTGGCCTCCGGTCGCGGCGGACAGTTGCGGCAACGTGCTGCAAAGCTCGGCCAGCGCGGTGCTGAGCACTCGGATGCCGGCCAGGAACTCGGCGATCACGACGTGCTCATTCTCGGAGTGGTCCAGCACGCTGTCCCCGGGACCGTAGGTCGCCATCGGAATATGCCATTGCTCGGCAAGGACGTTCATGTCCGAGGTGGCGGTCTTGACCTTGGCCGTGGGTACGCTGCCGGCCTGCCGGATCGCCGCGGTCAGGGTCCGGACCACCGGATCGTTGCGGCCGACCCGGCAGGCCTGGACATAGTTGATCAGCTCGATCTCGCCACCGGCCACCGCTGCCCGCAACGCGGTCAGGAACGCTTCGGGGTCGAAGCCGAGCGGCGTCCGGATGCTGATCTCGGCGGTTGCCGTGGTCAGGCCGCCGGCGATGGAGACCAGGGTGGGGCCGGGCTGATCGAACCGGGCATGGCTCGCCGCCGGCCCCAGCAGCTCGCAGCTGCGCCGCCAGCAGTCGGCGGCCAGTTCGCTGGCCTTCGGCACCGGGTTGGTCGGGTGGGTCGCCGCGCTACTCGCTCGATACCGGTAATCGAGCTTTCCCTTGTATCCCAAGACAACGGTATGCCAGCCGCTCGGCTCGCCAATGATCAGCGCATCCGGTTGCGGGTGGTTGGCCAGGATGTGCAGCGCGCCCCGGGACAGCGGTGTCTCCTCTTCGACGGCGCCGACCACCACCATCCGGCCGGCGAAGCCGCCGCGGGCGGCCGCACAGATCAGCGTGGCGAGCGGTGCCTTGGCGTCCACCGAGCCGCGGCCGTACAGCCGGCCGTCTTGCTCGCGCACCGGGATATGACCCGCCACCGTGTCCAGATGGCCGAGCAGCATCACGGTGGGTCCGGCGCCGGCGACCAACTCACCGACCACGTTGCCGGCCGCGTCGACCTCGGCCGTGAAGCCGAGTTCGGACAGCTGCCCGGCCAGGAACTCGGCGAGCGCGGCCTCCTGGTAGGACGGCGACGGGATCTCGACCATCCGCCTGAGTAACCGGACGGCCCCGGCGTCGGACAGCACGGGGCCTTGCGGGTGAGCAACCATGATCTTCGCCGAATCTCCTAGGGCGGACGGGGCAAGCTGCGGGTCGGCTCAGACCGGATGGAGCCCGATGAAGTCAAGGCCGGTGCGCTCCGGCAAGCCGAAGCGGATGTTGAGGCATTGCAGCGCATTGCCGGCCCCACCCTTGACCAGGTTGTCCAGGGCGGCTATCGCCAGCACCTGCTGATGCTGGTCATCGACGGCGAACCCCACGTCGCAGTAGTTCGTCCCGATCAGGATCTTGGGTTCCGGCAGCCGGTACAGCCCGGTCCGCGCCGTCACCACCCGGACGAACGGCTCGTCCCGGTAGAACTCCCGGTAGTGCACCCGCAGCGCCCGATCGTCGATCCGGTCGGCGACCGGAACCCGGCAGACCACCTGCACACCACGTACCGCCTCCACGCCGGTCGCGGTCATCGACACCGGACGGCCGCCGATACTCTGGCTGATCTCGGCCTCGTGGCGATGCCCGGACGGCGCGAAGATCCGCATCGCCCCGCTCCGTTCGGCGTGCAGGTTCGCCGGGCCTGGCTTCGCCCCAGAGCCACTGGACCCGGTCCGGGCATCGACCGACACCAGGCCGGAGATCAACCCGGCGTCGGCCAGTGGCTGCAGCGCGAGGATGGCCGCCGTCGCCATACAGCCAGGAACGCTGATCCGGTCGGCTTCGATCAACCGCTTGCGATGCAGTTCGGGAAGCCCGGGAACGAAGCTGTCGAGTAGTTCCGGACGTAGGTGCTCGACCTGGTAGTACTGCCTGAACCGCGCCGGATCGGCTAGCCGGAAATCGGCGGACAGGTCGATCACCACATCGGCCCGGCCCAGCATGTCCGGCATCGATTGCATGGTCTCGGTATGACCGGTGGCCAGCAGCAGCACGTCATACCGGGACAGCTGATCCGGGGCGATGAAGCTCAGCTCGGTAGCACCGCGCAGGTTCGGATGGGTGCCGTCCAGCCGCCGGCCGGCCAGTCGGCGTGAGGTGGTCGCCGCCAATGTCAGGTCGGGATGGCCGAGGATCAGCCGGAGCAATTCGCCGCCGATGTAGCCGGCACCGCCGACTACCGCCACCGTCAGCATGCGTTCACCACGGCCGCCATGAGGTACTCGACGATGCGATCGGCGGTATCGACATCGTCGTGCGCCTGGTCGAAACCGGTGAACTCGACGCCGGCATTCACCTCGATCACGTACCGCCGGCCGTCCGGGTCCTCGATGATGTCGACCCCGGCCAGTTCGGCGCCGACCGCGTCGGCGGCGGATATCGCCAGCTTGGCCAGTTCCGGGGTCGGCTCGCAGCGGAGGCACCGGGCGCCCCAGGCCATGTTGGTACGCCAGCCGGGATTCACCTGGTAGCTCGCTCCGAGCGCCTCACCACCGACCACGATCACCCTGATGTTCCGGTCGTGCGAGGGCACGAACTCCTGCACGTATCCCAGGTGCGCCTGTGGCCCGGTCAGGGCCGCCACGTACTCGAGCGCGGTGACCGCCTCGGCCCGGTTCTCCAGCTTGTTGACCAGTCGCCCCCAGGAGCCCATCACGGGTTTGAGCACGGCCGGGTAACCGATCTCGTCCAGCGCGGCCAGTGTCGCCTCCGGTGTCATCGCACTCGCCGTTCGGGGGGTGGCCACGCCGGCGGCCCGCAATGCCACCGTGGTGCGCCACTTGTCACCACACACCTCGATCGCCTGGGCGCTGTTCAGCACTCGGCTGCCCTCGGCCTCCAGTGTCCAGGCCGCGTAGCGGGCCCGGACGCTGCCGATCTCACGGACCAACACCACCGGCCAGCGCAGCTCCCCGGTGCCGCTGTGCAGCATCCGGGTATCCACCTGCTCGTAGCTGACCCCGTGCCGTTCCAGGGCAGCGATGATGCGACGTTCCTCGTGCCGAACCCGCGATGCCAGCAGCGCGAGTGGTGCGCGCGCGGTCATTCCCCCCAGTCTTCCTCTACCTGCGGCGCCATTACCAGGTTCAGCGGCTCGAGGGTCATCACCTCGAGCTCGCTGTGGCAGTCACCGCACTCCACGACTTCGCTCAACCGAGGCCGCTCGGCGAACGAGACGTCGGCCGCGCATTCCGGGCACGTGGTGGTCATAAATCTCTCCTGATTCAGCCTGTTGGGACAATGGATTGCCGGTTTAAATCGAATGTTTCGGACCTTACGCAGTGGGCCGCCTCGCGTCGTCGGCGTCAGGAGCCCATGGGCCGGAAGTCCGTTGACACCGCCGGGCCACCGAGTAGGCCGCACGTTTACCCTGCGGTAAACGCGATCAGCCTCAACCGCCCGACGCCGCTTCCGGCAGCAGCGACCAGGGCGCACTCTCATCGCCGCCGGCACCGGTCAGGGCCTCTACCGGCGAAGTCTCCGGGAAGTCGAGCAGCAGCATGTCACGCCAACCGGTAGTGGTGGTTCCGGCGGGCGTGATGGCTGATACCCCATGATGCATGCGGCGGTCATCCACCAGCAGGCATTCGAACGACTGAGTCAGGTACGTCTGATAGACGGCCACACCGTCCTCGTAGAAGGTCGACCGCCCGCCGTCAACCCCGTTGCGAAGGATGAACACCTGCGCGACGTAACGGTGGCCGTCCTGGTGAATACCTTCCGGGGTCGGCAGGCCGACCGCGTCCGCCGATGCCTGTACCCGAATCTGGTGGATGCCCAGGTTCAGGTACGCCATCGGGTCCGGCAACGGCGGGATGCATCGACAGAGCATCCGAATCAGGCTGCCGAGCACCGGCGACGACCCGAACGCCGGGTCGAGATCGGCAAACCTCCGTTCGATGCCGCCGAAGATCGGGTTGACCTCGTCCGACTGCACGAACGGTGCCGGGGGCAGGACCTTGATCCCTTCGGCCAGGACAGCGCATCGGCCATAGCGACGCCGGCGGGTGCCGGAACCCGAGGACGACATGTAGGGGTCGTGGGGCAGCGCGTCCCAGCTACCGACGAACTCCCCGATCTGGCGCTGGGTGCACCCGGAGCGGCCGGGGTCGAGCAGGTCCGGCGATAGATGGGCATAGCCGAAGGCCTTCAGATGATCCTTGGCTACGGCGGCTGAACTGACTCGGGCCATCACATATCCTTATCGCTCAATTACCACGGGTCTGCTGTGCTGGTCGGCGGCTGACACCCCTTCGGTCAGCACGGGCATGCGATTGCCTAACCGGTCCGACTGCCGGAGCTCCACGCGTGCTCGAGCAGGCGTTCGTAGAACGGCTGCTGATAGTCGAGGATGGCCGCCAGCCGATCGTTGCCGGCGACCAGCGCCGCTGCCCCGCTAGATTGCCTGGCAGCGCCGAATCCGCTGGTACGACTGACCTCCTCATGCCATCGCTGCGACGGCCCCCACTCGTCGCGGTGTCCCGGCTGCCAGTTCAGCGCCGCCGGCAGGAAGTCGATACCGACCGCCGCGCAGAACGCGGCCACGACGGTGGTCGGCTCGGTCAGCAGCTGTTCCGCGCTCATCACGAACGGTGGCCGTCCGGTCGCGGCACGGACGGCCTCGAAGATCTCCAATTGGTGCGCGAACCCGATCTGCTCGGCACGTACCTCGGGATTGAGCCTGAAGTACGAGGCAATCGTCTCCTGTGGCGAGCGGATCAGGAAGGTGTGCACGGCGTCCTCGGCCAAGAAGGCGGTGTCGCCGAGTACCTCGGGATAGTGCACGTCGGTGGTGTCCTTGAAGAACACCGGACCGAGGTAGCCCAGTTCGCGCAGCCGGGCCAACAGGGCCGGCTCGCTGGTCACGGTGCTGCCTGCCACCGAAACCGCACCGAACTCGGCCAGGTAGTTGAACGGCTCGTGCACCGGGTAGAAATCCCCCCGTTCGAGCATCATCCGGAAGAACGCGGTGGACATGCACCGCGGGGCGCTCCACAGCGCGAGAATCCTGGGCACACTACCGTTGGTCATCCGCTGCCTCGATCCGTCCGTTCCAGGGCTGGGCCGTTCGCCGTCACCCCACCGGTGCTCCGCCGCAGCGGATTTGCCCGATATTAGAAAGCTGAGTGAGGCCGGGAACCCGCCCGGCGTCCAGCCGAGCCGGCGGCGGATCATCGCAGCGTTTCCTCGATTGCGGACATCTCGATGAGCCGGTTGTGCCACCTGAGGCGTCAGGGTGGGTCGCAGCGAAGAGCCCGTGCATCGGGTGGACAGCTGATCGGGGCATGCGAATGGTCGATACCAACTTCGGCTCTACCGTTGTGGTCAAGTGCGGCGGCGTGGTCGCCGAACGGCCGGAACTCCTATGCGCCGATGTGGCAGAACGCCACCGGAACGGCGAGCGGTTGCTGCTGGTGCACGGTGCTTCCAGCGACATCGATCGGATCGCCGGCCAGTTCGGCGTGCGGCAGCGCCGGCTGGTCGGACCGGGTGGCGTGTCCGGCCGCTATACCGACCCGGCGACGCTGGGGTTGGCGATGATGACCTGGGCCGGCGTGGTCAAACCCCGGCTGGTCGAGATCCTGATCCGGCACGGGGCACCGGCCATCGGGCTGACCGGCCTGGACGCCGGCCTGGTGACCGCGGCGGCGAAGAAACCGTTCCGGGCGAGCTTGGACGGGCGATCGACCATCATCCGGGACGATCGCAGCGGCCGGATCACTGCCGTGAACGGTCCGGCCTTGCACCGGCTACTGGACGCCGGCTTCCTGCCGGTGCTGTCACCGCCCGCCTTCGGCACGGGCGGCCCGCTCAACGTCGATGCGGACCGGCTGGCGGCCGCGGTATCGGCCGCGATGGGTGCCGAGGAACTGGTGCTGCTCTCCGATGTGCCAGGGGTGCTGGCCGATCCGGCCGATCACGGTTCGGTGTTGCCACGTATCGCGGTACCGGTCGAGGGTGTGCCGCCGGTGAGCAGTGGCGGCATGGGCGCGAAGCTGACCGCCGCCCGCACCGCGCTGGTGGCCGGAGCCAGGGTTCGGATCTGCTCGGGGCTGGAGCCGGCGCCGCTCTCGCGAGGGCTGGCCGGTCATGGCACCGAGGTGGTGCTGGATACCCATGACCGCTGACGGACGCAGCCCCATCGCTGAAGGACACCGCCCCATCGCCGAAGGACACAGCGCCGTCATCGGCGGACGCGGTGTCATCGCGGTGTCCACCTGCTCGGATACGCCATACCCAAGACGTGTACCTTTTCCTCGACTATCGGGCGTATCTGGACCATTCACCCGCCCGGATAGGGTCGCCTGGTGAGCGCCACGGTCTCCTCGCACGGCATCTCGGACGCGACGGTAGCGCTGTTGGATCGACCGGTTGCCGGCCTCGGCTCGGGTTTCGAGGAGTTCGTGCCTGGTTACGGACGAACGAGGCGAGGTAGCCCATCCGGGCCCCCTTGGATCTCGTCCGATCGAGATATGCCTTGTTCTGACGAAAGATTCGGCCTATGACCACCGTCGAGCGGCAGCTGGCAGCCGTCGGGTCGGTCGATTCCCTGCCGACCGACCTGATCACGACGACACCGCCGGCCGATCTGCATCGGTTATGGGCCGCGATGACCACCCTGCGGTCCACCGAGCGGCCGGCCACCCATTCCATCGTGAGCCCGGAGCTGGCGATGGCGCGGGACATCCTCGGCGAGGCCGTGCACCGCACCGGTCCGAGCGGTGCCCGTCGGGTGCCGTCGGCCGGTGCGATCTTCCCCTATGAAACGCTCGCGCTCTGTCCCGCATCGGCCGACGGCGAGAGCTGGGGGCTGTTCCGGGTGGAGGGTGCTACCGGCACCTGCACCATGGTGCCGATATCGCTGGTATGGCTACGCCGCTTGGTCTCGGCCATGCCGGGAGATCGTGCCGGCTGCTATCTGATCGTCATGGCGCGGCCCTGGTTGTCGATCCGCAAATACGGACCTCGGGGGTACCTCTACACCCAGCTAGACGCGGCGCACGCGGCGGTCAACATCGTCGGCGTCGCGCTCGGCACCGGGGCCGCCGTCCTGCGTGCCGGCCTGCCGGTAGCTGCCGGAATCGCGTTGCGCAACGGGTTTCCCCCGTTCCACGAACCACATTCGGTGATCCAGCTGGACAAGGCTCGTGACTACCCGGGCGATCCGACGGTCGCCGTACGCGAGGAGGCGCCGGCCCGCCGGACCCCGGAGGCCTACGACTTCGAGGCACGGGCCTGGGACAGCATCGTCGCTCCGCTGCACGCAACGCCCGAGACGGCGGCCTCGGTGGAACCGGCGGACACCACCGTGCTGGAGCTGCCGGACGCTCGGCCCGACCGTGCCCTGCGCGCCGAGTGGCGCGCGCTGTCGGCCGCCCGGCGGTCGGCGAAGCGGTTCGCCGCCGAGCCACTGTCCGGTGGCCGGCTGGCTGCCACCATCGGAGCACTCGCCACCCCGCTGCCGATCACCTTCGGCCAGCTCGCCGCCAACGGCTGTCCGAACGGACAACCGACGGTCTCGGCCACCGTGCTGGTCAGCGACCGGCTGGTGCTGAGCCCGGCCGAGCAGGCGGCGATCAGCCGCTGCGCGCGGCTGGTGCGCTATCCGGCCACCCCGGACTCGATGGCCGCGGACGTTCGGTCCCTCATCGCCGCTTGCATGGGCCAGGCGCACGTCGGACACGGCCAAGCCTTCGTCCTGCTGCACGCACCGGCTGGCCTGGTCCCGGCCGAGGCCACCGGGAACCAGATTCGACAGGCCCTGTTCCGGGCCGGTGCGGGTGCCCAACTGCTCTGCCTGGCCGCGACCCGCAATGACGTTGCGGCCTCGCCCATCGGTGGCTTCGATTCGGCGGTCTGGACCCGGATCGCCCAGCTGCCCGGCGATACCCAATTGCTGTACCTGCTGGTATTGGGCACGCCGGTGGCCGAAGCCGGTCCGGGCCGTAACGACCGAGCGGAGAAGGCGACAGCCCATGGCGAGTCCTGAATCGACTGCGGACCTGCTTGCCCGCGCGCTGACCGCCGCGCTCGGCTCGGAGACGGCGACGTTCCAGCTGGGCGGTGGCAATGGCGAACAGCTGGACGCGGCCCGGCTGCTCCAGCTGGCCGGCGAGTTCGGCGGCTGGCTGAGCCGGCAACCGCCCGCCAATCCTCGGGTACTGCTCCGGGCCCGGAACTCGACCGGGTACGTGGTGGCGCTGATCGGCACACTGCTTGCCGGCGGCGTGCCGATGCTGCTGGACTCCTCCGCCAGCGACACCGAGCTCGGCGAACTGATCTCGTCCTGCGGCATCGACCTGGTGCTGGACGACCGGTCCGCCGGGCCGATCGATGGGGTGCGCTCACCGCTGGTGGACGACGGCAACGGCCGGTACCAGATGCACCCTGCCGGCACCGCACCCACCGGCCACCGGGCCACCGTGATCGGCCACCGCGCTGCGACGCCGGCGCTGGCGGCCGGCACCGAGCTGTGCCGGTTCACCTCGGGCTCTACCCGGACGGCGGCCTGCATCGAGTTCTCCGGCAGCGCCGTGCTGGCCGCGGCCCAGTCCTGGATCGCCGCCAGCGAGCTGACCGGCCGGGATCGGGTGCTCTGCTTCGCCGGCCTCTACAACGGCCTGGCCTTCAATACCTCACTGATCCCCAGCATCGTGGCGGGTGCCACCCTGATCGTGCCGGCCGGCCTGCCGTCCGGCGGATATGTCCGCAGGCAACTGGCGGCGACCCGGCCGACCGTGCTGGTGGCGTTTCCGGCGATCTACGATGCCCTCGCCGAGTCCGGCAGTCCGCTGGCGGGCGTCGACCGGTTGCGGCTCAGCCTGTCCTCGGCGGCCCGGTTGTCTCCGGCGACGGCTACCGCGCTGGCCGGCCGGGACAACGTGCGGGTGTCAGACTATTACGGGCTGGCCGAGACCGGCCCGGTGACCCTGGACCTGAACCCGGTTCCGGACGGCGGCCAGGGCCGGCCGCTGCCGCACGCCGAGCTCGGTTTCGACACCGAACCGGAGCACGAACGCGAGATCCTGGTCCGCACCCCCTCGATGGGAACCCGGTACCTGAACTATCCGGGCGGCTTCGAGGCGAGGCTGACCGCCGACGGCTTCTACCGCTCGGGCGACGAGGGAGAGCTGCGCGACGGCCGGCTGCAGCTGCGGGGCCGCCTCGGCAAGGGGCTCAACATCAACGGGCGCAAGATCTCCGCCGACGAGGTCCGCCAGGTCCTGTTGGCCCATCCGGCGGTGCGGGACTGCCATGTCTTCGCCGCCCAGGACGAGGCCGGCCAGCCGGTGCTCGCCGCGCTGCTGGTTCCGGCCGGCGAGGTCGCTCCCACCGAGCTGCGACGGCATTGCCTGGATCGGCTGGCTCCGTACAAGACTCCCAGCCGGATCCTGTTCACCTCCTCGATTCCGCGCAGCGGCTCGGGCAAGCCGCAACTGCAGCGGATCGAGGACTACCTGCGCGGCCAACTCCAGCTGACTCCGCTCGGCTCCTGAAATCCCCTGTGAAAGGAACATCATGTCCAGCACCCTCACCCTCACCCAGACGATCGCCCGACTGGTCACTCGGGCATCGGCTGGCTCGATCAGTGAGGAGCAGGCGGCATGTCCGGATACCAACCTGACCGAGCAGGGGCTGTCCTCGTTGGACTACCTCAAGCTCATCGATGCGATCGAGATCGAACTGGGCGTCTACATCGACCTCGAGGGCGATCTGGCCTTCATGACGTCGGTGCAGGGAATCGCCGAGTACGTCAGCATCCAGCGAGCGCTCTGATCGGCGGGAGGCGGATGCGGATCGGGATCATCGGCAGTAGCGGCCGGCTCGGCAGCGCGTTGGCCGCCGCCTGCCAGCACGCCGGGCTGCCGGTGGTGGCCGAACTCGACCGGACCGGACTGGTCGAGTCGGCCGCGCCCAGCGTGGTGTTCGATGCCAGTTCGGCGGCGATGTTGCGATGCACCCTGCAACTGGTGGACCGATGGCAGGCCGCGTTGATCTACTGCGTATCGGTGCTGCCGCCCGAACACCGTCGACTGCTGGATCGGCTGGCGGAGCGACTGCCGGTAGTGCTGGCCACCAACCTGTCACCTGGCCACTGGCTACAGACCAGGCTGACCCGGCAGCTGGGAGTGCTGGTCAAACAGTGCGACCTGGCGGCGACCGCCGCGGTATACGAACGGCATCCGACGACCAAGCGGGATCGCCCGAGTGCCAGTGCCATGCAGTTGGCCCTGGCCTGGGAGGACCACGCCCCGACCGCCGTCAGCGAGGTGGTGGGCCTTCGACACGGGCCGGCGGTCAGCAGCCATCGGGTGCAGCTGGATCTGGCGGGGGAATCGCTGAGCATCACCCACGAGGTGAGCAATCTCTCCGCCGCGGCGGAAGGCGGTTTACTGCTGGCCGGCCGGGCGCACGAACTGCCCGCCGGCCTGGTCACCTCCGACGAGGTGTTCGACGACGTTTTCGGAGGTTGGGCACGATGACGGTGGCGTTGTTGGGACCGGACCGGGCGCTCTCGCCAGCCGAGCGCCGGCTGGTCGTCCAGATAGCGATCGGGTCCAGGTCGCTGTCGCTGGGCGGCCATGACGACTTCAACCAGGGGCAGGTCTCGGCCCGGCTGCCCGGCTCACCGGATTTCTTCATCAAGGCCGCGGTAACCGGTTTCGACGAATGCTCGCCGCCGGACGTGCTGCGCGCACAAGTGGAGCCGGCTGCCGAACGGCATCCGATGTTGCCACCGGAACTGGTGCTGCACCAGGCCGTCTACGCGGCCCGGCCCGACGTCAACTCGATCGTGCACAGCCACGCGCCGAACACGCTGGTGCTGGGGGCGACCGATCTCGAACTGCGGGCGATATCCCACGACGGAGCGATGTTCGTCGGTCGCCTGCCGAGATTCACCTTGACCAGCAACACCATCGTCGAACTCTCGGACGCCAGGGCGGTAGCCGCCGCGCTCGGCATGGCTCCCGCGGCACTGCTGCGCAACCACGGCGGCCTCACCACAGGCAGGTCGCTCCGGCACGCGGTTGTCTACGCCCACCTGCTCGAACGCGCGGCCATGCTGCAGTTGCTGGCCGAATCCGTTCCCGGCGGCTACCACTCCTCCAACCCCGCCGACATCGCGGCCAAGCGAGAGTTCAACTTCTCGGATTTGGCGCTGCGATCCTACTGGGAACATTGTGTCGGTCAGGTACGGCGCCGGTGGCCCGAGGTCGCCGATTGGTCGTCCGGCTCGGGCCCGGCAGCCCCATGACAACCATCGCCTCAACGGCGCCGATCGATCTGGCGACCCCAGCAGCTGCCCGGATTCGTGTGTGAACGGTCCGGGCGAGCCTCGATCTCGCCGAACGGCAGATTGGAGATCCATGCCCGATCTGAGCTCTGATCAGGCGGCGCACGCTGGGGAATGTCCGCCGGCTCACGCATGGGGGTCGTTGACCTTTGCGGCCGCTAGACAGGCGGCCGGTGCCGAACATGGTCCTGGCTCCGCGACCGTCGTACTGAGACCAGCGCCATCGGTGTTGCCGTCAGGGACGGCAGCGAGAGAACTTCTCGCTGTCAGCGCGCAGTTCTTCGGCGCACAGGCGCTACTTGACGGCCCCACGGACCTGGGCCGGGGCGAGTCCAGGACGGAGCTCGTCGCTCGAACGCGTGCCCTGTGCGCCACGCGTGGCCAGCCGATCGCGCTGGGGTTTGGTGAGGCGGGCGGCATCCAATACCTGGGCGCCGCGCTAGAGCACGGGCGGTTCGACGCAACGGCCGTCTCGCTGTTCGGCGGGGCCATCGCCACCTGGTTCCAGGCCGGGTTGCAGGGCCGCCAACCGGCTGTCGAGTCGGCTGCCGACTCCAGTGCCTCGGTAGCGATATCGGAGCGGTCAGTCGGCGCATGGCGGCGCGCGCTGAATGTTGTTGGTGGCATTGCCCGATGCGACCCGCCAGCATCGGCTCCGTGCGGAATCTATCTGCGCTTGCCACGCAGTGCCGGGCAATCAACCGAGCTTTCTGGAGGCGAACGGGGAGGCGGACTGGTGCCGGTACTCGATGCCATTGGGCAAGCTTTGGGACGAGGCCGCAGCGGCGTGCCGCGGCTCGTCGGCGTCACCGGATCGAACCGGCAGTATCCGGATCTGGCGAATTTTGCTGGGATGGCAGCGCAACCGGGCCCGATCGTCCTGGACGATGCCGTCACAAGCCCGAATCTGTCAAACAGAACTCGTTCCGATTTGCTGCGGCGACGGTTGCTCATTGCACTTCGGTCGGCTCGCTGGTGTCCGAATTGCCTCGACGCGGAGTTCGGTCGGTTCGATTCCACCTTGTGCGAGTTCTTCACCGAAACCCTCGTCGTCAATGACACGCGCCTACTCGAACTCGAGCTCGCGGATGTGCTCGACCAGGTGCCGAATTCCCAGCCGGTTGAGTTGGCGGACTGGCCTTTCCACCCAGGCGGCTCGGCGTTCGCGCTGGCCACTGACGCAGCCGGTGACCTAATCTTCGCGCTACGCTCGTCGTCGCGGGCACTTTCCGGTATCGAACCCGCGGACTTTCTCGCGCATGTCTCGGCGAACTTGAGGTTTCGTTAGGCTTGCGCAGGCCGCCAGGGGAGCCACGGAACCAACCCGAGGGCCTTTCCGCTTTCGTGCGAACGGTAGATCGAGGCCGCTGAGAGGCTGATACCGCGCTCGCGCAGCAGGGAGCCAGGTCGGTGGTCTTCCACATGTTGTGCGCGCCATGATCCGTCGTAGGCGCCAGTGCTAGTCGATGCGTCGCGTGGTCATCCGTTGGACTAATACTTCTCCGTACCTGAGAAGCTTCCGCCGGGGGAGGCCTGGTAGCAATTATGGAATGTGGTTCCCGTCTTGACAGCTGAGGCCAGCAAGTTATATCCGGTACCGGTGATGGTCTTCCATGCCGAGTAGGTGATTGTGCCATCGGTGTGGTTCCACTGCAGGCGCCACTGCAAACCACTGGGGTAGTAGTTGCCTGCCCCACCGAACCCCAGGTAGATGTTCGAACCGTCCACCGTGACGTGCCGCGCCGTAACCGAGCAGTAATAAGCCCCTGCGGTCCCGGCTATGGGGTTGGGCTGTTCACCCGGCGGGTCAGTCAGGGCAGAGGCCGCAGTGATGCCCAAGAGCATGCTTGCGGCCGCCAGGCCGCCTACTACCGCAGTTCGTCGTAGTGATCTCATGTATGACTTCCTGTCCTTCGTTGTTCCGCTGTTGCAGTCCTCATGGCTGCAGCACTCGGCCAGTGGCGAGAACGCCAAGGCAGCACTACGTCCGGCTAATCGTCCAGAAGGCGAAGGTGAGCCCCTTGGCGAGAAGTCATCGGGCGGTACTGGTTGGCGATGATCAGCCCGGCAGTTGAGTACCGCAATAGACGAACGCGTTATGCGCCTGTTGCGCTTGAGAAGCGGTGCCGTATGCCTCAACATCTTGCAATGCATCACTCATCGCTTGCGAAGTCGCCGGGCCCACAATGCCATCGACGGTGAGATGCCCTTGTCCATACACGTATTGAAACCGCTCGGTGGCATAGCGGGTATTGGTGCCGAAGATCCCGTCGACGGTCAACTTGTTGGTGACGTGTGAGTAGTTGTCCCACGCGTTGTATGCGGTCTGCCAACATTTGACATCTTGACCGCTGTCACCATATTCCAGATTACGGGTGAAGGCTTGAGCCGGCGCCGTGCTCACAGTCAGGACCGCGGCGGCGAGAACACTCGCCACGGTGGCTCGGGTGGAGAACTTCATGGCAGAACCTCTTCGCATTAAAGGATGAGTTCAGTAGGAGGTGGTGCGGCCAGAGGAGCTAGCCGGCCCCTCTTCAAAGGCGTAGGCATAGCTGGTTACGCCGCCGTCGTAGACCTGGCGGGTGTAACAGGAGGTGGTCTGCCGGGTATAGCCGCCGTAGCAGGTGTACTGCCTGCCGTCGCTGTTGCGGTGAATGTAGGCGTAGTCGTTCGGGTAGTCCGGGTCCTCCGGCCACCCCGAAGCGCGCGCCCAGGTGGTGCGGCAGGCCGTGCTGTACCGCAACTCCACCTTCGAATAGGGATAGTTCACCCAGGCTGAAGCCACCGTCTCCGCGGTTGCGGCACAGCCGCTGCTCTGCGGGTCGGTGCCGTCGCAGCCGTAACCCGAGCAACTGACTGCTGTCACTAGTGGTGACAGGCCTTGACCGGTCTTCGAGGACGCGGCGCTGGCTGGCCCGGCGAATGCCGCCGCGATCAACGATGCGGCCGACACAACACTCAAGAATTTCAATATAGAACGGTGCACATATCTCCTAAGTTCAGAAGTAGGGCCATACATTGTCATAGCGGGTAGCTAGCTGTCAATATCGGGAATACGATGTTATAGCGGGACACACCGGCGACCCTGGCAACGACGGCCGGTTGGCGCCCGGTGGTGATCACGGCGGGGGCCCTGACATCCGGGTGTTCACGGTCAGTCGCGCAAGAGTTCCCCCGCGACCTCCAGTTCGTAGGTCTTGTGATCCAGCGCTCGCTGCAGCTGCGCGACCTTCCTCTTCAGCTCCGCTAGTTCCCGCCGGTGCACGGCCAGGAACGCGAACACACTGCCCGGCCTCAGCAGATGCCCCGCCACGGACTCCACATCCAGCAAGTCCCGCTGATCCTCCACCGCCCCTGCATCCCAAGATCATCCCGAACAACCGAGATCAACAGGGCTACCGGCACCGGATTTATTCAGCAGGCTCCTAGCCGAACTGCTTCACGGGTTTGCAGGTTCGGGGACAACCCGGATTCGCTCGAACGGAGAGTTGGCCGATGACCACCAGGCTGTTGAGGGGTGCACGGCGGCTATGCACGATGCCGCTCGCACACCGAGGCGAGCATCAGGACCGAAGTGAGCAGCGGGCCGGGCGAGGAAGCCGTTTTGTGTGAGGTTCCTCTGGGTCAGCCAAGCTGGGCGCGGGCATCCTCGAACAATCGATGTCGCAGCGCATCAAGATCCCGCTGCTCGGCCAACACGCCGGAGCTGTTCTGCAAGACGACATCCTGAAAGCCACCCATGCCCTGCTGATACAAGATGAGGATCTCCCGGATCGTCGCCTGCTGGGACGCAGCCGAATCATCCTCCAGCAGACCGTTCAGAATCCCCTGCAGACGTCCGGCCCAGGCGGGCTCGCCACCCTGCGTCAGCAGCCGGATGATAGCCGTTAGGGTGGGGGCGAGATCCGACTCCGATGTCTCGCTCATCCCAGTGGCCAGGAGCCGACGACCTCGACCCCGGGGATGTTCCATGGCGTCTGGATATACACCTGGCCAGTACCCCCCATGTAGAGGCCGCCTTGGTTGGCAACGTCTCCAGAGTAGACCGTGGTTCCCTTGGGTATTCGGACGGCGTAGCCGGTATCCAACGGTGCCTTCGTCCCGTCCGGCCATTCTTCCGGGAGCGCTTTGTCAATGCGGGTCTGGAGTACTCCGACCGGCCGGTCCGTCGAGAAATACTGTCCTAACGGCCTGCCCGCGACACCCGCACGATAGAACACCGTGTCCTGCGAAAGGACTGCGGTGGTGTACCGGCCGCCGCGGAAGGTCTTGGCAACGTCATCAGGGAGCGCGGCGGCGTCTTCGGTGAGGGCTTGTTGGGCCTGTTGGAGTGCGCGTTCGGCGGCGGTGACTTCTTGGTATTCGGTGCTGCGGAGGGCGAAGTTGTCGTAGTACCTGTCGACGCCCTGCTGGCCGCGCAGGGATTGCCGGTCGAGCCGCTCATCGAGGGTGTTGGTCATGGTGGAGCTGCCACAGCCGCCGCCGCGGGCGAAGGCCGCGGCGGAGCCGCACACGGTCGCTGCCATGGCGGCGAGTATGAAGGCTTGGTAATCCTGCTCGTGGCGGTTTTCTTGGGCGACGTATTTGGCCCAACCGCTTTGTGCGTTGGCGTAGGCGTTTTCGTCGGAGGCGACGGTCTGGGCCAGGTTCTCGGTGTGCTGCCAGCTCCGCAGGTCCGATCCGATGATCGGCCCGGTTTCGTCGACGGGACGTAGTCCGCTGGGGTCGCTGCGGGTGACCGGGTTGTTGTGGGCGTAGCTGTAGCCGTTGTTCTGCAGCGGGTCGGTGGTGCCGAGGATCGGGTCGACGGTGAGGAACCGTCCGGTGGCGGGGTCGTAGTCGCGGGCGCCGAGGTGGACGGTGCCGGTGGTGGGGTTGGCCGGCTTGTTGAGGTAGCTGTTGGGGTCGATCCAGGCCGGCGCGGCTGGGTCTCGGCTGTTGCCGAACGGGTCGAAGTGCCGCCGGACCGGGTTGTTGGCGGTGTCCAGGGTGGCGGTGATGGTGCCGTTGTTGTCGGTGTCGAGGAAGTACAGCTTGCTGCCGGTGACGCCGGCGGTGGTGGCGCGTTCGGCGATCTGTGCTCCGCTGGGTGCGGTGTAGCTGCGGGTGGCGCTGGCCGCGGTGGCACCGGCGGTGAGGTAGGCCTGGGTGTCGGCGAGGTAGAGGGTGACATCGCCGTTGGGGTCGGTGCGCAGCAGCAGGTTTCCGTTGGCGTCGTAGACGTTGCTCTGGCTGCTGCCGCCGACCTGGACCGTCGCGAGGTGCCCCTCTGGGTCGTAGCTGAGGGTCTGGCCGGGTCGGCTGGTGGTGTCGCCGGCCGGGTCGTAGCCGTAGCTGGTGGTGGGGCTGGCGTCGGAGTGGCTGATGGCCTGCACGGCGTGCGGCTGGCTGCTGCCGGCTGCGGGGTAGCTGTAGGTGTCGGTCAGATCAGAATGGGTCGAGTCGGTGGCGTGCCGGACGACCGATAGCCGATTACCGGTCGCGTCGGAGCGGTAGGACTGCCAGTACGGCGCTGGTCCGCCGAGGCTGGTATCGGAGCGTGGGTCGGCGCAGTTGGCGCTGGCCGGGGTCCAGGCTTCGGTGAGTTGCTGCTGGTAGTCATAGCTGAAGCATTGGGCGTCGGTGCCGGTGGCGGGAGTGGCGTCGTTGATGGCGGTGATGTCGCCTGAGTTGTCGTAGCTGTAGTGGCGGTCGGCGATGATGGCGTTGCTGGCGGCGGTCCGCTGGGCGAGGGTCTCGAGCAGCCGGTTGGAGCCGTCCTGCCAGTGGTAGGTGTGGGTCAGGGTGGCCGCGGACCAGCTCTGCCCGAGCGTGACGAGCCGGCCGAAGTGGTCGTAGCCGACGCTGCCGAGGTAGGAGGCGAGGTCGGAGTCCAGGCCGCCGGGTTGGCCGAGGCTGTCGTAGCCGAGGGTGAGGGTCTCCTGGTCGAGCCCGCCGACGGGCGGGTCGGTTCGGCTGGTCAGCTGGCCGGTGACGGCGTAGGCCAAGGTGGTGGGGTAGCTGCCGGTCAGCGGGCCGTAGCCGGTGGGGATGGTGGTGCTGGTGCCGGTGGGCCGGCCGGCCCGGTCATAGCTGGTGACCGCGGTGCTGAACGCCGGCCCGCCGCTGCCGGTCAGGTAGCGGACGGCGGTGGCGGGTTGGCCTATGGCCAGGGTGCCGGCTGGGGCGCCGGTGATGGCGGCGGTGTCGTAGCTCCAGTGCGCGAGCTGGGTCGCGGCGCTGGCCGGATCGGTGTATTCGTCGGTCCGCCGGTCCAGGGTGTCGTAGCTGTAGTCGAGGGTGGTGCCGCGGGCGTCGGTGCTGCTGGTCAGCCGGCCGGCTGGGTCGTAGCTGTTGTGGGCGGTGCCGCGGTCGGGGTCGGTGTTGTCGGTGAGCCGGCCGAGCACGTCGTAGGTCCAGGACCATTGGTTGCCGGCGGTGTCGGTCATGGCCTTCAGCTGGCCGGCCGGGGCGTAGCTGTAGCTGGTGGTGTCGTAGCTGCCGGTCGGTTGGGGGCCGTGGTAGGTGAGCAGCCGGCTGGTGTTGCCGCGGGCATCGGTGTAGCTGGTGGTGGCAGCTGCCCCCGCCGGTGGGGTGAGGTCGACGTGGTCGCCGCCGTAGCCGTAGCTGGTCTGCCACAGCTGCACTCCGTCGCCGTAGAGCGTGATGGTGCTGGTCCGGCCGGCGCCGTCGTAGCTGGTCTTGGTCTCACTCGGCACGGTCAGGGTGGCGTCGAAGATGGTGCCGGCCGGGACAGCGGTGTCGTACCAGTCGGTGTTGACGTCATAGATCCGGCCGGCGGCGTCGTAGAAGGTGTCGCTGACGTCGCGGCCGCCGCCCTCGGCCGGCGTCTGCGTTTGCCGTAGCCGCAGCAGCCCGTCATAGAGGCTGTAGCTGACGATCTGGGTGGCGCCGGCGGTGAGCTGGGTGGTCTTCACCGAGCTCGCCGCGGTGGCGGAGACGGTGTAGGCGTAGCCGGTGACCGGGGTGCTCGGGTAGGTGGCCCGGGTGTGATCGGGCGTCCAGACTCCGGTGGTCCGGCCGAGGGAGTCGTAGCTGGCCTCGGTGGTGTCGCCGTTCTGGTCGACCTGGGTGAGCAGTCTGTGCCGGCCCGGCTCGTAGCTGTCGGTGACGGTCCAGCCGAGTGGGTTGGTGGTCACCACCTTGGTGACCGGTCCGGCGCCGGTCGGGGCGTAGGCCGTGCTGGTGGTGCGGTTGGTGCCGGTGCGCGGGTCGGTCAGCGTGGTCTGCCGGCCCAGGGCGTCGTAGCCGGCGGTGCTGACGGTCTGCCAGTTCGCGCTCTGGTCGGCGTTGTAGGAGGCGACCTGCTGGATGCTGGTCGGATTGCCCTTGCTCGCCGCGGCACCCCACGCCTGCCCGTCGTAACTGGTGCGCAGGTCGGCGATGGCGTCGGCCGGCAGGCTGACGGCGGCTCCGCAGCGTTTGCCGACGGTCTTCACCTCCGAGGGGTAGTCGCGCAGCCAGGCGGTGGCGTTGTCGGCGTAGCTGGTGCTGGTGCAGCGGTCGTCGGCCGCGGTGGCGAGATCGCCCTGGTCGTCGACCGTGATCGGCAGTCCGGTGGTGGGGTCATAGCTGGTGCTAACGTCGGTGGTGCGGGAGCCGCCGGCCGACAGCGCGGTGGCGGTACGGGCATCGCCGTCGCGGACCATCCGGGCGGTGTAGAGGCCATCGGTCGCGGTCGGGGCCGAGACCCAGGCGGTGTTGATGGTGTCATCGACCGTGCTGCCGGCCACCCCGACGGTATCGGTCTGCTCGCGGACCCGGCCGGCCAGCCAGCGGGAGTCCAGCACCGCGACGTGATCGCTGCCGGTCACGTAGACCGGGCCGCTGGCTCCGTGATCGCCGTCCTTGCCTTGGAAGAACAGGTAATCGGTCGAGCTGCGCAGGTTCGGTGAGTTGGTGTCGCCGTGGCTGACCCGCACCGTGTTGTAGCCGGCGTAGACCGACCATGTCCGCTTGGCGTCCGGGGTGGCCGGTGAGTCGTCCCAGCGCCAGGCCGGGGTTCCGGTGTAGTCGTAGTACATCTGGTCGATGAGATCCTTGGCGCCGCCGGTCCGCGGGTTGCTCGATACCGAGGTGACGTCGTAGGAGTGGAACCAGTCCAGGAACGCCGCGGTGGGTGGTGTGGTCTGCGGCGTCCACCATTGCGGGAAGCAGCGGTAGCTGTTCGCGCCCGGGTTGGCCTTGATCGTGTTGACCGTTGTCAGGTCGCACTGCTGGGCGGTGTAGCCGATCGTGATCTGGGCGCCGGTCTCGGTGGTGATGACCGAGATCCGGAACTTCACGGTCAGCGCGAGGCCGTCGCTGGTGTTGACCCGATTGTGCAAGGGAGTCTTGGTGAAGCTCAGCGCGGGCAGGGTGATCGCGCCGGTGCCGGTGCCGGCGGTGCGCTGCACGCTGTCCAGCCACAGCGCCGCCGAGGTGGTGTCGCCCGGGTCCGGGAACGAATGACCGAGGGTCCAGGCGTCGACGTCGACGAAGGTGGTGCCGGATTTGAGCTGGGCGTGCACCTTGCTCAGCATCTTGGTGGTGAAGAAGCTGGGTGCGATGTTGGTCGAACAGCCCGTCGCTCCGGGGCATTTCTGGTCCAGCGGGGTGTCCGGCCATTGCGCCTGGGTGGTGGCGCCGCAGGTTCCGGTGCAGCGGCTGGCGTAGTCCAGCAGCATCCGCTGCGGCACGGCGCCGGTCAGCTCGCTGCCGGCCCGGGTGCCGTAGTCGATCTCGGTCAGGTTGCCGCCGGCGGTGTAGCTGACGGTGGTGGCGTTGTTCTCCCGGTACTGGTTGGTCTCGGAGGCGTAGTAGAGCACCTCGGAGTTCTGGTTCGGATCCAGGACGTAGTCGAGGTTCCAGCGCCAGCCCTGCAGGCAGAACGAGCTGGCGAACGTGGTGTTGTGGCACGGCTCGCCGGTGGCGTTGCCGGCGACCGGGACGCCCCAGGCCGAGTTCGTCGCCGCGTTGCCGGTGACCCAGCCGGGTATGTGGTTGACGCCGAAGTAGTACTGGGTGCCGTCGGTGGTGGTCAGCCGCCAGTACTCGCCGCCGGACAGGCCGTTGACCGCGCCGGACAGCTGCTCGATCCGGCTGCCGTCATCATCTTGCAGGCGCCAGATCTTGCTGGTGCCGATCTGCACCAGCCGGCCGGAATGACCGCCGAAGGACAGCGTGGCGTTCTGGTTCTTCCAGCACAGGTCGGCCGAACCGGCCTGCCCGTCGTCGCTGCAGGTGGCGTAGGAGCGTTCCAGGAAACCGGTCCCGGCCAGCTCCCAGCCATCGCCCACCGCCGAGGGCTGGTTGTTCGTCGAGCCGGTTTCACCGTCCACGCTCTGCGAGCTGTAGGACAGCGCCAGCGACGGGGCCGGCCCGGCCGCGGCCGGCACCCCACTCATCGGGTAACTCCAGGCGAAACTGCCGGTCTGCGCCGAGACGTCCCAGGACGCCGACGGCCGCAGCGAGGTCGCCGCGAACGAACCGGCGCCGTTGGCCGCGGTCGGCGTCGAGGTCGCCATCACCAGCATCGGCGTGGCCGAGGCGGTGGCGGTGATCTCCTGCGCTCCCGGGGCTGTTCGCATTGGCAGCGTCGAGCTGCGGCCGCCGCTGACCGGTCGTTGCAGCCACCGCACCCGAGCCGCATAGTCCGCACCGAACAGGCCGGACAGCAACGCGGTGTCCACCCGCACGCTGACCGCAGCGGCGCCGGGCCTGTGGTCGGTTCGAGTGATCTGCAGCGCCGGGCCGCTGGCACCCGCAGCCTTCGCCGCGGGCTCGGTGAGCACGGTGACCGACACCGAGCCGACCGGCGCCAGAGCGGCTGGGCGTGCTGCCGGGCCGGAATTCATCGTAATGTGCGGGCGAATCGCCAGCGAGCCGTCGGCGAAGCTACGCCAGCCGGTCGCGGACAGGCCGGCCAGCGGGTAGCGACCCGGCAGCGGCCAACGCCGGGCCGACACCGCGGCCGAACTCCGGTCGACCGCCGCGGCCGCCACCGGCGACAGCGCCCGGCCCGGGGTGAGCGTGCCCAGCATCGGTGCCCGCGGTGCCGGGCCGGACGGTGTGGCGGCGGCAAGGCTCACCGGTTGCCAGCCGGCGCAGACCAGGCTCAGGCAGCTGGCCAGCAGGAGCACCCGGCGTAGCGAGGCGCGAAACGGTAGCGGCATCAACGGCTCCGGAGTAGGGGGTGCGGTGGGCAAATGGCGGGGTCAGGCGCCGAACAGGCTGTGCAGGCTGTGTTTGCTCAACTGGTTCAGCTGGAGGCCGTCGAGGATGCCGCTGGTGATGTAGGGGTCGCTGATCATGCATCGGCAGTAGCGGCGGGACGTACCGATCCGGTCCGCACCGAGCCGGACGCTCTGGCCGGCCGTCCAGGACTTCGCGTGGTAGCCGAGGGCGGAGGTGGTGTAGGTGGTGCCGTCGGAGCTGGTGAACAACCGGATCTGCTGGTTGACCGAGTCCCAAACGGCCGCCACGTAGTACCAGGTGTCGAACTGCCGGATCGTCGGGTCGGTGATGCAGTCACCTGCGTAGCTGGTGGCATCGGAGCCGGACATGCAGAACGACAGGTGCTGATTGACCAGCTGCAGGAAGAAGACGCTCTCGTTGAACCCTTCCTGATCCAGGAAGGTTTGCACCGGCGGGCTGCCGCTGGCGGCATTGATCCAGGCGCCGACGGTGAAGCTGTCCTTGGTGTCGATCAGGCCGGTCGAACCGGTCGCAGCCGTGCTCGGGCCGCCGGTGAAGGACAGCACCTGGACCGAGGTGCCGCCGGGTCGCACGAACGAGGTCGTCCAGCACGGATTGCCGGCCGGCACCGAGAGATCGGCTCGGGTCACGGCGCTGGTCGCGACCAGGTCGGTGACCGAGGACGGCTGGGCACAGGTGGTCGGCGTGGAGGTCGTGGTCGACCACTGGTGGCCCGTCCGCGCGGGAGTGTCGGTGTCCGGGCTGGCCCAGAAGTCCTGCTCGGTGAACGCCGCCGTCGGTTGGCCTTGGCCGTCCAGGACGGTGGCCTGGTTGCCGGCGGCGTCCCAG
The DNA here is from genome assembly GCA_045807085.1 of Jatrophihabitantaceae bacterium. Taxonomy (GTDB): domain Bacteria; phylum Actinomycetota; class Actinomycetes; order Mycobacteriales; family Jatrophihabitantaceae; genus Jatrophihabitans_A. The sequence goes on along the minus strand of JBJMIB010000009.1, from coordinate 17,900 downwards.
ACCGTCACCGCGAAGCTCGAAGCGATGTCCGGTGCCGCGACGGTGACCGACACCGGGGCGGCCAGACCGGCGCAGCTGTAGGTGATTCCGGAGACGTGCGCAACCGCGCAGTCGACGGCCGAGCCGAAGACGGGTTGACCGACGAACATGCCGTAGGCATGCGCATATACCGGATCGGTAGCCGACGCCGCCGGGCTGATCGTGACGCTCTCCTGGCTCAGGCCGACAGTCCCAGCAAAGACATTGGGATCGGTCGACAGCGGACCGCTGGCCGTGATGGTGGGCAGGCTAGGCCTGGCTAGGTGCACCACGGTGAAGGTGAGATAGCCGGACCAGTCGCTCTTGAGCAGGCCGTCATCGGCGCGGACGTGGTACTCGTAGTCACCGTCGGCCAGCGACAGGCTCGTCCACCTGCCGTTGGCGTCGGTGGACTGGCCAGACGCCGGATAGCCCTGCGCCACCGAGGCCGAATCCCCGGAGGCGACCAGTTGAGCCGCGGTCGGGCTGGCCGAATGCCCGGAGTACACCTCGAAGTTGTAGGTCAGGTTGTCACCGTCGGCGTCCTGCGCGGCACCGGTCAGCACCGGCTGGTTGTCCTTGGTGTAGGCGCCCAGCCCGCACACGAACGAGCAGCCGGACACCGATCGGTAGGACGGCACGGTGGGTCGGGTGTCGAACCACACCACCAGGGATGCGTTGCTGGCGAACTTCTTCCAGCCATAGATGTCGGTCTCGTTCGAGGCATACAGGCCAAGGTTGATGACGTTGGAGGATGCGTCTGCGGCGCGCTGCACGGCATCGGTGGCGGTGAAGCCGATCACGTGGCCCGGGCAGGCTGAGCTGTAGCCGTAGGCGACCGACTCGGTGTCGAGCTTGGCCGACTTGCTCGGCCGGGTCTGCCAGCTGGTCGAGGTGCTGATCGGCGAGGTCGTCCACAGCTCGACGCTGCGCGGCGAACAGGAGAAGGAGTACACCTCGGTGGTGTTCAGGACCGCCTTCTGGATCAGCCGGCCATGCAGGAAGCTGGTGTCCATCTGCCAGAACGACTGGGTCGTGTGGTCACGGCCGTCGTCGCTGTTGGCCGCGTTCACAAAGCCGACGTGCTGATAGCCGTCGGAGGCGCCGGCGTCCTTCCAGTACGCCTGCGCGGGATAGGCGGAGTCGACGAAGGCCCAGTTGATCGTGGAGCCGGCCTTGTAGTCCGGATCCACATACACCGGATAGGCCACCTCCGGGCTGCGGGCCACCGCGCTGGCATCGATCGTCAGGCTGGTGGCGGTCGAGGTGGCCGGGACCGGCGCCGGCACGCCCAGCCCACCCGGCCCCGCGGCCGAAGCCCCCGGCGAGGACGAGTCCCACCAGGTCGGCGCCGGCGCCGCCAACTGCGCGGTACCGGCGGCATCCGAACTCACCACCGTGCCGCCGGCAACCGCCGACGTGGTCAGCGCGCCATCGTCGATGCCGAACTGCACTGCGGCCAGGTTCGGGTTGACGGCCGCCTCGGCGCTCTTGATCACCAGCACTTCGGACAGACCGCTGACGGTCGCCGTCAGTTGCAGGTCGACGTCGGGCATCACCTCCGGATACGTCGCCGTGTCACCCGACACGATCGGCGCCGGCAACGCGCCCAGCTTCCACGACTCGGTCAACCACTGCCCCGACGGCGCCTGCACCTGAGCCAGTGGGGTCATGGCGCCGCCGCCGGAGAACCGCACCGGCACCGAGCCGGCCGACGGCTGCAGCGTGCCACCCGCCGCCATCAGGGATTCATCGACCGGCACCCAGCCGCCGTTCCGCTGGACCCGCACCGGCTCGCTCGACTCGGTCAACTTCAACGTGCCGTCCGGCTCGGCCGCGACCTCGACCGTCTCGCTCTCCAGCGAATCGATGACCACCTCGTGCCCGTACCGAGCCGCGATCGCCTTCGCGCTCGGCTCATCCGGAGCGGACTGCGCATCCACCAGCGCGGGTGCCAGAGTTAGCACCGCGGCAACCGCGGGCGTGGTGGGTGCGGCCTCAAGCAGCCCCACGGCAAGCGCCACACATAGAGCAGCGCGAGACAAGCGTCCAGCCATAGATAACCCTCCGGCGCGAACCGGAGCTGACACGGCCTCCGGGCTGATAAGAGCCGCATTAACTGCGTTAGCCGAGGATTAACGTAGAGCGGACGAAATGCCCTGTCAATCAGCAAATTGCAGCCACTTCGGATTCGCTCCAGCGCATGCCACACGCAGCCCGGATGCCACATCGATCGGTCTCAATGGGCGCCGGTCCGGTGGCTGAGGTCCGGTAGGGTCGCCAGCGACGCCCACTGACCCGGCGGCGCTCGACGAGTGGCAGCGGCGGTGGAAGGGTTCGCATCGGTGGTCCTTTGTTCCCGACCATTCCAATGACAGGCGGGGCTTGTACAAACGCGCTCAATCCGAAATTGTCACCGCATGACGACCTACCTGTTGACTTGGAATCCGGATCGGTGGGGCTGGCCCGAAGCGGACTTCGTCCTCGCTGTCGATACGACGGCCAGTGGTCGTAACTTTCGCGGTCAGTGGAGCACAGGCAACCGGGTCCACGGCATTGCGAAGGGTGACAGAGCTTTCTTGCTCCGCCAGCATCGCGATCGAGGGGTTGTGGCCAGCGGCCGCTTCACCAGTGCGGTGTTTCAAGATGCGCACTGGGATGGTTCGGAGCGGTCGGCTAACTATGCCCGGGTGTCGTTCGACACGGTTCTACCTGTCGAGGATCGGCTTACTACCGGGCAACTCAAGAGACAGATTCCTGGCGTCGGGTGGGACCGGTTGCAGGGCTCGGGCATACGGGTTGCCGATACAAGCGTCGCCCTGCTGGAAGCCTTATGGGCAAGGCACAGCGACGACATGCCTTATCGGTCGCCTGAGGAACTGCCTGTCGGAGAGTATGAGGAGGGTGCGGTCACTCGCGTCGAGGTTAATCGGTACGAGCGGGATCGAGCCGCTCGTCGCGCTTGTATCGCCCATCACGGCACAGCGTGCGTAGCCTGCGGCTTCGACTTCGGCAAGCGGTACGGACGCATAGGACGCGGATTCATAAACGTCCATCACATCCGAGAGATATCCACGCTCGGCCCGGGATACAAGGTGGACCCGAAGAATGACCTCGTACCGCTGTGCGCGAACTGTCATGCGATGGTGCACCGAACCCGTCCTGCCCTTCTTCCCGCGCAACTCCGTCGACGGCTCCACTCGGTCTGAATCGTGCGTCTTTCCGACACCTTGGGAGCTGGCCGGTTCCACTTGGTGGCGATGCTGCCGGCTCATACCCGTTGTCCTGAAGCGATCCGTCGGTGTGGCGGAGATACCAGTAGAAGCCTCGCCTTGCCTGCTGCCGACCCTTTCCTCCTTCGATGTGCCAACCGCGCTGCTATAGCCAACTGGCGAAGGCGTCGACGATCCGCGTTTCGTCTCCGCACATTGGGTTAGCAGCCGCCGGCTCGGCTGGCGGCGTCGGCAGCCTGGTGGGCGGCGGCGGCCATACTGTTGCCCTTGGCGGTGGTGGTTCGGGTGGTGCTCGCTGCTCGGCTGAGTGCGGCCGAGACGGCAGTCTTGGCGTGGGCGACGGCATCGTCGGCGGGTAGCGCGGTCGCCGGGGTGTAGTCGGGGTCGGCCTGGGTGGCTTGGGCGAGTTGCTGCTGGGCGGTATTGAGCTTCTGCTGATCCGCCTGCACAGCCTGGACGTCGGTGGTGAGGCCGGTGAGGGCGGACTGAACTCCGGTGTTGTCGCTGTCGACGCCGATGGCGTCGCTTTGGATGCCGGTGGCGTCGGAGCAGATACTGGGGTCACCGGGTTGGCCGGCCTGGGCTTCCTGTTCGACGTTGGCTGCATCGGCTTGGGTGGTGGCCAGGTCGTCCGCTTCCTGCGCGAGCGGGCCGTCGGCCGCGCTGATCGCAGTGGCGTCGGTGGCGAGTGTGGCGGCGTCGCTGGTGGCGGTGGTGATGGCTTGGGCCAGGCTGCCGGCTGCCTCGTCCACGGCCTGGTTGGCGAGGTCTTGGGCTGCGGCCGCGGCAGCGGACGATGCCGCGGCCGCAGCGGCCTGGTCGGCCGCCTGCTGGTTGGCGCTTGCTGTGGTCTGTAGCGCGGCTACGTCGGCGTTGTACTCGTTGGTGGCGGCCGGGCGGAGGGTGATTGATTGCAGGCTGCCGTCGTCTTGCGGGACTGAGAGCACGATGCTGGAGCCGTGCAGTTGGCCGGCCACGGTGGTTGCCGAGCCGAGCATGCCGTTGAAGCTGAGGGAGACGCTGCGGCCGCTGACGGTGCCGGTGAACGCCACGTTGCGGGTGGTGACGCTGGTGGCCTGTGTCGAGGCCAGGTCGGTCGCCGACATGCTGCCCTGCACCGTGTTGCCGGTGCGGGTCCATTGCACGAAGACGGCCGAGGTCGCATCCCGATAGATCCAGCCGGCCAGGCCCTGCTCGCTCGTCGTGCGGCTGAATGCGCCCGTCGCGGCCAACATCCCCGCGGCGAGCACGGCCAGGATCACGGTCAGCAGGACGGTCGAGAGCCGGGTCAGCGGTGATCGGCGGTATGTCCGTCCGGGTGGCGGGACCTCCACCCCAGCGGGGTCGATCGCGTCAAACCGGCCGCGGGCTGCTTGCCAGCCTTCATCGCTGCGCGGGAACTGGGCGATCAGCCGGTGCCTCAGGCCGCCGGTGCGCCAAAGTTGGAACGACACCTCGTCCAGGCACAGCAACAACCGCCGACCCTGCCGGACCACCGTCAAGCCCGTGTCACCCAAACCTAGCCACCCATCTCACGCACTGTCGAAACAGTGGAAGCTTAGAAGCCGACGGGCGCGGAATAGCGCTAATGCGGGAATTCAGGCTCCCGGACTCTAATCCGAGTTGGCCTCGACTTGAACGGTGTGGCGCGCGGATGAAGCTTTGACTGCCGTGAGATATGTCGAGGGAGCCATCACGCCCAGTTGCTTCGCACGCATCAGCAATGCCGCAAGGAAACCTGCCACTCCTTCTTGAGTCGGAATAACGTGGGCCAGTCTGGCCGCGAGGGAAAGTACGACTTGATCTCGTCCTCCGGCATCAGATGTGCGCCGAGGGCACCGGTCGAGTCGATCTGCAGGGTGCGGCTCGCCGCCATCATCACCCACACTGTGCTGGGCGGCCGCATCAGGCGGGCGGCTCGGCGAGCGTGCGCTGCGCAATCGCGTCGAGGTCCAGGCCGACGCCTCCGGCACGCAGCAGGTCGCGCACCGCCGGCGGGCGCAGGTCGGACTGCGCGATCGGCACGCCAAGCGGGCGCAGCGCGTCGTGGACGGCGCCCGCGATCATCGCCGGTGCCAGGATCGCCGCGCTCTCACCCATGCCGCGAAAGCCTCCTGGCAGCACCGACGGCGTCTCCTGGTGCAGCACCCTGACGACCGGCACCTCGCGGGTAGTTGGCATCGGGTAGTCCTGGAGCGTCCGCACGAGCGGCGCGCCGTCCGGGCCGTACTCGATGGCCTCGAGCAGGACGGCCCCGAGCCCTTGCGCGAACCCGCCCTGGATCTGCCCCTCAACGATGACCCGGTCGATGATGCGGCCGCAGTCGTGCAGGATCGTAGCCTCGCGCACGCGGACGCGACCGGTGGCGGCGTCCACCTCGACCAGAGCGAGCCCTGCGCCGCTGGAGTGAGTGGCGGCCATATTGAGTTTGCCCTGCTCATCTGGGAATGCCTGGGTGTTGCCCGGCTCGAAGACCACGGAGGCGGACAATCCGGGCTCGACCGACGGCGCGGCGAACGCGTGCAGGATCGCCAAGTTGGCCACCATGGACAGCGGCAGCACCACGTCGCCGGCCCGCAACGCACCGTCCACGAGCGTGACCGCATCGGCCGGCTGCTGCAGCAGGTCAGCGGCGAACGCGATTATCTTCGCCCGTACCCGCTCTGCGGCGAGCAGCAGCGCGCCGCCGCCCATGACTGCCGAGCGACTGCCCCACGTGCCCGCGCCGTACGCGACGGCATCGGTGTCGCCCTCCCTGACGTCGACGACGTCCGGCGACACGGTGAGCGCGTCGGCGACCAGCTTGGCGTACACGGTCTCGTGCCCTTGGCCGTGGGAGGTGGTGCCCACCATGGCGCTGACGTGCCCGTCCGGATGCACGGTAACGGTCGCCATCTCGTAGCCGCCGAACTGCCCCGCCAAGGCGTGCGGGTTGGCGGCCGTCGTCTCGACCATCTGGGCGACGCCGATGCCGACCAGCCGGCCAGCGGCGCGCTCGGCGGCCTGCCGCTCGCGCAGCTCGTCGTATCCGCACGCAGCCAGCATCTCGTCGAGCTGCTCTGACAGCGGCCCGACGTCGAGCCGGGAACCACCGGCCGTGACGTAGGGCCGGACGCCGTCGGGGATGAGGTTGGCCCGGCGCACGACCATCGGATCGAGACCGAGATGGTCGGCCAACAGGTCGACGAGCCGCTCCATGCTGAGCACCGCTTGGGGTTGGCCGTATCCCCGGTAGCCGCCGCTGGGCGCCTTGTTGGTGACGACTCCCTCGACCACGAAGGCATAGTCCTGGATGTCGTACACCGAGGGCAGCGTGCCCGCGGTCGCGAGCGCCGGCGCCATCCCGAGCGCATACAGCTCGGCGGATCCGAGGTCGGCGCGCAGGCGGGCGCGCATCGCGATGATGCGCCCGTCGGGACGGTGGGCGATCTCGATGTCGTGCACCTGCTGGCGCGAGTGGATGCCCGCGGTCATGCCTTCGATGCGGTCCTGGGACCAGACCACCGGGCGGTCCAGCCTCCGCGCGAGCGCGGCGATCAGGATCTCCTCGCGCAGATAGTGGCCCTTGTTGCCGAACGCGCCCCCGATATCGGGCGCCACGACTCGCAGCCGAGACTCGGGCATCCCCAGCGCCTCCGCCACGACGGTGCGCAGGAAGTGCGGCGATTGCGAGGACGCGTGCAACGTCAGCCGGCCGGTGCCCGGATCGTGATCGGCGAGCGCACCATGGCCCTCCAACGGCGCACCGGTGACCCGGTGATGGACGATCCGACGGCGCAGCACCGGATGCTCGCCACCGTCGATGGCCGACGCGGCATCGCCGTGGGCGACCTCCAGGCGCAGCAGGACGTTGTCCGTCCAGTCGTCGTAGACGAGTGGTGCACCATCGGCGAGCGCCTCGTCGATCGACGTGAGGGGAGGCAGCGGCTCGAGGTCGAGCCGCACGAGGTCGGCGGCGTCCTCGGCGACGGCGCGTGACGTGGCGACGACCGCCACGACGGGCTCCCCGGCGAAGCGCACCTTCCCGTCGGCCAGCAGCGGCCAGTGCAGCTGGCGCAGCTCGGGCAGCATCGGCAGGTGGTGGTGCAGGCGCTGCACGTGCCCCTCGAGGTCGGCCTGGGTCACGACCATGAGAACGCCCGGATGCGCGGCTGCAGCGGCGACGTCGACGCCCCTGATGCGAGCATGGGCCAGCGGGCTGCGCAGCAGCGCGACGTGCGCGGTGCCGGGACGTACGAGGTCGGCCAGGTAGCGTCCCCTGCCGGTGAGCAGGCGACGATCCTCCTTGCGGTGCAGCGCCGGCTCAGCCATCGCCGTCCAGCTCGCGGTCGCTGCCCGCAGTCTCGGCCGCAACGGCCAGCATGGCCTCGACCATGCCGGCATAACCGGTGCAACGACACAGCTGCCCGGCCAGCCGCTCCCGGACGGTGCGCTCGTCGGGGCACGGTTGCTCGGCGAGCAGCTCGGCGGCGGTCAGGACGACTCCTGGCGTGCAGAACCCGCACTGCAAGCCGTGGCAGCGCGACAGCGCGACCTGCACCGGGTGCAGATCGTCCCCACCGTCCCGTCCGCTACCGGTGCTGGCGCCCGGCACCACGCCCTCCACGGTCGTCACCTCCGCGCCCTCGAGCTGCACGGTGAGGACCAGGCATGCGCGCACGCCCGCACCGTCGAGGAGGACGGCGCAGGCACCGCATGAGCCATGCCCGCAACCGACGTGCGCGCCGGTGAGCCCCAACCGGTCGCGCAGGGTGTCGACGAGCAGCTCGCGCGGCTCGACGACCACCTCGACGGGCCGGCCGTTGACGGTGAGCTGGACGGCGCGCGGCGCGGTCATGAGCCAACCGCCATGCGCCACGCCCCCACGAGCGCCTCGATCGTGAGCACCTGCGTGAGCTCGCGCCGGTAGTCGGCGCTGGCGCGGGCATCGCTGACGGGGTCCAGCTCGGCCCCCACGGCAGCGGCCACGTCCCGCAGCGCGGCTGCGCTCAGCGACGCCGCGCCATGCAGGGCCTGCGGTGCCGCGAGCGGGCGGGGCCGGTCGGCCACGCCGCAGGCCACCGCCGTTGCGCCAACGCATCGCCCGTCCTCGCCGATGCGCACCTGGCCGGCCACCCCGATCAGCGGCAAATCCCCGGTGCGCACGGCGAACTCGCGGAAGGCCCCGCCCAGCCGGTCGGTCGCGAGCGGCAGCTCGACCGCCACGACCAGTTCACCGTGGCCGAGCGCGGTCCGGTGCGCACCCACCACCAGCTCGCCCACCGGGCAGGTGCGCTCGCCGTTCGATCCGACGATGCGCACCATCGCCCGTGCCGCGAGCAACGCGGCCGGTATCTCCGCCGCCGGGTCGGCATGCGCCAACGAGCCTCCGAGCGTCGCCCGGTTGCGCACGTGCACGGGCCCGACCAGCGCGGCAGCCTCCGCGACCGCCGGCGCATGCGCGCGCAGCAGCGGGTGAGCCTGCAGCGCGCGCAACCGTGCCGTCGCGCCGACGTGCAGCGTCCCATCCCGAATCTCGACCCGGTCGAGCCCGTCGATCCGGCCGAGGTCGACGAGCAGCGTCGGCCGCACCGCGCGCTGGTTGACCAGGGGGAGCAGCGCCTGCCCACCGGCCAGCGCGAGCGCCCCCGGGCTCGCGCCGAGCGCGCGCACCGCAGCGGATATGTCGGAAGCCGCGACGTAGTCGAACGCTGCCGGCTTCACGAAGCGCTGCCACCTCCGGTCGGCCCGTCACGGGCCGCCGACGATACGAGATGCCGCGTCATTGAACAAGGGGTTGTGAATTCGGGATGGCGCTCCTAGCATCGGGCGATCCCGGAGGGCGTCAGCCGATCGGACGGTGGAGGACGCATGCAGCACGTGCTGAGGGTCGTCGACGAGTGGCGGGAGCGAATCGAGGACCATCCGCTGCACCGCTGGCTCATAGCCGAGAACGACGGTGTCAGGCCGGAGGACAAGCTCTGGTTCAGCCTGTACTTCACCAATTTCATCATGTACTTCCGCGAGCTGAACCTTTACCACATCTCCTACGGCAAGCGTCGCGACGACGACGCGCAACGCGCGGCGCTGTCGGCCCACGCCGACGAGGACATGACGCACTCCCGGCTGTTCATGCGCGATTTCAAGACGCTCGGCTGGGACGACCTCCTCGGCTGGCGGCCGAGCGAGGTCTTCCACTGGCTGTTCTCCAGCGCGGTCAACGAGCCGCTGCGGCGGCGCACCACCGCCATCACCAAGCTCTACATCGAGGCGGCGGACCCGGCCGTCAGGTACGCGGTCGTGGAGGCCGTCGAGGCATGCGGCAACGCGCTGTTCCGGCACACCAAGCAGGTCGCCGACCGCTACATGGCGCGAACCGGCCGCGAGTTGATCTACTGGGGCGAGTACCACCTGCACCGCGAGACCGGTCATGCGGTGGAGGACGACGCGGAGGGCGGCTTCGAGCACCTGGAGCTCACGCCAGCGCAGCGGACCGCCGCGATCCGCCGCGTCGTGCGCGCCTTCGAACTCATCGACGAGCAGAACAGCGACATGCTGCGGCTGGCGCAGGAGACCCTCTCGCAGGGCAGCTTCACCGGCCGGCGGCACCGGTTCGCCGCGCCACCGGCCGAGGTCGCAGCCGTCGAGGGGCCTGAGACGTTCGACTACCACTTCTGGCCCACCGCCCCGCACCCGACGCAGCAGCCGATCGCCACCACGCTCAAGCGGTGCGTGCAGCAGATGCACGACTCGGGCGCGCTGTCGTTCTTCGACGCCGACGAGGTGGGCGACGCCGACGAGGCACTCGCCCGGCTGCGCCTCGCCCTGCTGTTCATCGCCACCGACACGACCGGCACGCCGACCGTGTACCGGTACATGGTTCCGTACCCCTTCCCGACCACGCCCGGGGAGCGGGCGATCAACCGGCTCGCCCAGCGGTTCGGCCAGCGGGCCTCGATGCTGTATGTCGACTGGGCCTCGCTCGGGCTGGACGACCGGCTGCAGTGGCCGGTGAGCCGTACCCTCGAGTTCATCTACCTCGATCGCGCCACCGAGTCGCACCGCGACCTGCGTGCCGTCATTACCCATCACATCGACGCCACGACCGATCCGGTGCTGCGGTACTGGACGATCGTGGCGCTGAAGGCGCTCACGGCCACGTACGCCGAGGCGATCGGAGGCCTCGCGACCAGGGTCGAGAAGGAGATCGGCCTCCCGCTGCCCTACCTCAGCCTCAAGCTGAATCCGCAGCGACCCGACCTGGAGCCGGATCCCCAGGCCGACGCCGTGCAGTTCGAGGCGATCGAGGTGGACGACGACACCGCGCGCCACGCGGTCGCCCTCATCGAGGAGATCCACCAGGCCGTGCAGCTACGGCTCGACGGGATGATCGAGTCCGGCCGGCGCGACTACGCTGCGCTGGGATGAGTCGCGGGATCGACGAACTGATGGCGGCGCTCGACTCATTCGTCGCGGAGCGCAACTGGGCGCAGTTCCACGCGCCCAAGAACCTCGTCATGGCCCTGACGGCCGAGGTGGGCGAGCTCACCGAGCACTTCATGTGGCTCGACCCGCAGCGCAGCGACCAGCTGTCCGATGACGAGCGCGCGGCCGTCGCGGCCGAGATCGGCGACGTGCTCATCTACCTCCTGCACCTGTGCCAGCGGCTCGGTATCGACCCGATCGAGGCGGCCACCGCCAAGCTCGAAGCCGCGCGCGCCAAGTACCCACCGGAGCGGTTCCGCGTCCCGGACGGCCATCGTGACTGAGCAGGCAGGCACGGCGAACCCGGACGGCGCGGCGAGTCCCGACGGTGCCGCGGTGAAGGCCGTCATCTTCGACGTCATGGGCGTGCTGGTGCGCCCTCCGGCCGTGGCGGGCCGCGCGCCCGAGGGCATGTTCGGGCCGGCCGACGCCGACAGCGACCATCCGTGGCATCGCCTGGAGCGCGGCGAGATCACGCTGGCCGAGGCGCAGCGGCTCGTGGGGCCGCCGCCGGCTGGAGCAGGTGCCGCGGCCGCCGGGCCGGTGCCGCCGTTCGCGCTGGTGACCGAGATCGTCACGCTGGCCGAGCAGCTCGCGGCCGCGGGGCTGGCCCTCGCGCTGTGCACCAACGCCGTGCATGAGCTGACGGGCCTGTGGTCGGCGCTGTACGCCTGGGACGACCTGTTCCCCGTCGTCGTTCGCTCCTGCCACGAGGGAGTGCGCAAGCCGAGCCCCGCGCTGTACGAGCGCACGCTCATGCGCCTGGGCATCGCCGCCGAGGATGCGGTCTTCCTCGACGACTCCCCGGCCAACGTGGCGACCGCCCGTGCCATGGGGATGCGCGCGGTGCTCGTCGGCTCTGACGTCGCGGCCGCGGTCGAGGAGCTGCGACGGCTGACCGGCGTCGCCCCGGACGCTCCGCGTGCCCCAGTGGGCCCGCCAGGGGTGCGGCGCCCGCCGGTGCGCAACGAGGCGGATCGGCTGCTGGTAGGCGTGCTGTTCGACGCGGAGACCAGGCCCGACCCGTTCCCCCTGCTGCACCGGCTCCGCAGCATCGCGCCGGTGCACCGGCTGGGCGATCGTCCGGTCTGGTACGTCAGCCGGTACGAGGACTGCCACACCGTGCTGCGCGACCTGCGCTTCGTCAAGGTGCCCGAGGGTCCCGCGCTCGACTTCATCACCGGTGAGCCGGTCCCACCCATGCCGCCCGGGCTCGTCGTGCCGATGCCCTTCCTCGACCCGCCGGAGCACACGCCCATCCGCGCCGTCATGTCGACCGGATTCACGCGCAACCGCCTGGTGGCGCTCCAGCCCCAGCTCACCGCCACCGCTGATGCGCTGCTGGCACCGCTGCTGGCCGGTGGCGGCGGAGAACTCGTCGAGAGCGTGTCGTACCCCATGGCCGTAGGGGTCATCTGCGACCTCGTCGGGGTGCCGGAGGCCGACCGCACCAGCTTCCGCCGTCTCGTCCGGCGAGCGGCGATGACGTTCGAGCCCAGCCTGCCGCCGGAGGAGATGCACGACGCGGTCTCGGCCATCTTCGAGATGACGCAGTACTTCGGCGGCCTCGCCCGCAGGGCGCGCGACGGCACGTTGCCAGGGCTGCTGCCCGATCTGCTTGGCGCCGCGGACGACACCGGAGTCACCGACGACGAGGTCGTCGCCAGCGTCGTCTTCCTCTTCTCAGCCGGCTTCGAGACGGTCGCACACCTCATCAGCACCACGCTCTACCTGCTCGCCACGCACCCGGAGCAGTACGCCGCCCTGGTCGCCGAACCCGAGCGTGCGATGGCGGTCGTGCAGGAAGCTGGCCGGGTACAGAGCCCGGTGCAGCTCGACTCGCGCATGGTGGGCAGCGTCGACGTCGAACTGCACGGGGTGACGATCCCCGCCGGCAGCGTTGCGGTGACGTTGCTCGGCGCGGCCAACCGCGACCCCGCTGCGTACCCCGATCCGGACCGGTTCGACGTGCGTCGGGCCGGACCGCCGCCGCTGACGTTCGGCACCGGCATCCACTACTGCCTGGGCGGCCGGCTGGCCATGATGGAGGCGGCGACCGTGGTGGAGCGCCTACTGGCCGCCGGCGTGCGGCGGCTGCAGATCGCCGGGCAGGGGCTGGAATGGAAGGACGCGATGGTGCTGCGCGGCTTCGACCGGCTCAGCTTGGAGCTGGCATGAGCGGCACGACCGAGCAACTGACGGCCGAATCGCTACTGCGCAACGCGCACGAGATTGCCGCCAAGGTGCGCGACCGGGCGCCGGAAATCGAGCGGCTCCGGCGATTGCCGCCGGACGTGGTCGCCGGCCTCAGGTCGGCGGGCGTCCTCAGCATGGCGATGCCGCGGTCATGGGGCGGCCCCGAGCTGACGCCCCGCCAGATGTGCGAGGTCGTCGAGGCACTCGCGGCCGGCGATGCATCGACCGCTTGGTGCGGCGGGATCGCAGCGGACTCAGGGCTGTACTCCGCGTACCTCCCCGAGGCGGCCGCCCGTGCGCTCTACCCGCGCCTCGACCTGGCGACGGCCGGCTGGATCTTCCCGGCCGGGCAGGCCGTACGGACGGGCACCGGTTACCGGATCAGCGGTCGCTGGGCTTTCGGGAGCGGCATCACTCATGCCGACCGGGTGGTATGCGGGTGCGTCGAGGTGGCCGATGGCGCTCCCGTGCTCATGCCGAACGGCCTCCCGACCTGGCGCGTGGCGATCGTGCCGGCCGATGCGGTCGAGGTCATCGACACCTGGCGCACCACCGGGTTGCTCGGCACCGGGTCCAACGACTACGCGGTCGACGGGCTTGACGTGCCGGCGGACCACACGTTCTCGTTCTTCGCCGGCCCACGGCGCGAGAGCGCCCTCTACCGACGCGCGGACAACTTCCTCAGCAAGCTGTCCGGCGTGCCGCTGGGGGTGGGCCGGGCCGCGCTCGACTTCGCGACCGCGCACCTCGGCGCCAAGCTGGAGATGCCGGCCGGGCGGCCGGCCGGTGCCAACCCCCGCGTGCAAGCCAACCTGGCCCGTGCCGAGGCGCTCATCGAGGCGTCGCGGGCGTACGTCTATCGCACGCTGGACGATGCGTGGGACGCGCTGCTGGCCGGCGAGCAGCCGCGCGGCGGCGCCGCTGCACTGGCCCGCCAGTTCGCGTTCGAGTCCTGCCGCGAGGCCGTGCAGCTGCTATACGACACCGTCGGCGCCGCATCCATCTACGCCGAGCGGACGCCGCTCGACCGCTACCTGCGCGATCTGGTCACCGCCTCGCAGCACGTGACCGCGCAGGGGCGCATGCGCGAGTGGGTCGGCGAGCTGCGCCTCGGCGGATCGCCGAGCTTCCCGTTCCTGTAACCCCGAGCAGGTTCAATTGCTCGCGGTGCTACCGAACATCCTGCGCTTGAAGAACATGGACCCACCCACAGCCGCGAGTACCCAGCCGTCCGCGCCGGGCTCGGCGATGAAGGCGCCTTCTGCGTCGGCCAGCCTCAACCGGCGCTGGTCTCCAGCACTGCGATCACCGCCCGAAACTGTCGTAGTGCAGGCCCAACGCCAAGTGATCAAGCTCCTCGAACGACGCATAGTTGATGTGCGGACCGATCTTGACACCGCGTTGCGGGCGGCAGACAACGATAGTTGGAACGAGCGAGTCGTGCTCGTGACGTCGGCCGCCCAGGTCGGTAGCACATGGGGCATCAACCCTTCGGTGACCTTCAAGAAATCCTGCACGCGGCCGAATTCGCCGGCGCTGCGGTCGATACTTGGCGGTACCACGCGATGTGGGGTGTTGTGCGAGTGGCTTTCGGCGGCGCGTTCCAAGGTAGCGGTCTACGATTAGTCCGCACGATGTCAAGAACGCGTGCGAACACGGCGAACCCGTGCCTAAGACGGACGCACGCCTGGCACGCTCCTCACCCCGAAAACCGGGGCCGGCAGCTAGTTAAGTTAACTCTCGACTTAGTGGACCTCTTGGGACAGCTTTCAAACCCTCCCGGCGACGTCTGAATCGCCTCGGTATGACTGCGCATCACTGCGGCGCGTAACGTCAAGTATGCAGGTGTCCAGATCGCTGATGGCCTAATTAGCCAACCCCGTGATTACGTTCCTCCGGTTGCATTCTCCAGCGAGTAAGTTCGCAGGGACGAGTTGGTGCTGCCTTGCGCGTAAGTGTCAACGTCCGAGCTGCTCGCGCCTCATCCTGTAGGCGGCATCTTGTATCGCAGGCACCAACTCGCGCTGAACATGCGCGGCATCGACACGTGCTGCCATGAATCGGATTGGTAGCGCTTCGGAGACAAATAAGGCTTCACCCCGCGATCGCAACGATCGAACCGCCGAATTCAGCCGCGCTGAGCCGTACGTCGGGGCACTCTTGAAGACGATTCGGTCGCGGAACGCGCGTACCAAGTTTTCGGGGAGGTCGCCATCGGATCTCTGCGTTGCAAGCACGAAAGTGATTCGCAGGTCTCTCCCAGCTCGCGCGAGTTCGCCGAGAGTTCGAATAAAGCGTTCCGAATCGAGCCCACGGTCAAGCTCATCGACGACGATCATGAGATCAGGGCCAATTCCGCTTTTATCCCGTGACTCGAGAGCGACGCGCTGTCGGCTGCGTAGCTCGGCTTCGAGGAACCGCAGGAGGTCATCCCCCTCTTTGCCGTCGAACCATCTGGTCATTTGGACGACATGAGGCAGGTCTGCCAAGTCAGTGAACGAGCCGCCGCCCTTTCCGTCCACGATGACTATGGACGCTGAAGTGGGCGGGACCACACACGCTAGCGCAGCAATGACTGTTCGCAGCAGCTCGGTTTTCCCCTGTCCAGACGCGCCAGACACGAGAACTCCGGAGGTTCGCGCAACGTCTAGAACGACAGTTTCATCGTTCGATCTATTCGGCTCGCTAGAGATCCCAATCGGAATCCTCGGCCTTTGCCCGGCGTTGCGTTGCCACTCAAGAAGGACGTTTCCCACACTTAGCGATCTGCTCGAAGCGCCGAACACCATCGATTCGATCGTCGGCGATTCCGGTGTTGAATGGCGAAGCCTGAATGGCGACGGCGCAGGGGAATCGACGTCCGCGAAGGTACGCGCAACGTAATCCAACGCTTCTGCGAGACGCGCTAGGGAGGTCGAGGTCCGTTCAGATGAGCGGGAGAGTTCGCTCGCGAGGTCATGGAAAAGCGCGGATTGAAACGCCGGCGATTCCTGCATTAGCAGATCAAGATCATTCCTCACGGCCGCAAGACGGCCCTCCACGTCACTGCTCGCAAAACGTGCGCGCGTCGCTACCTCGATCAGTCTGCTGTAATCGATATTGATGTTAGCCATCATCTTCTCCTGTGGCTGGGGAGCCATCGCCAGGGTCCCCGAACTCTAGGGCATAAAGGGCCGACAGGAGCGTCAGCACCTCGCCGGCGAAGGGACTGTCGTACGATTTTGAATCATCAATCAACGCCTCTACCCGATCTTTGATACCGATCGGCATCCGGCCGCTGGATAGCCGATCAAGTGCTTGCCGTTCGGCCGTGTCTCCGCGCCCGCCGTTCGCCAGACTCGCGTGGAGCGTCTCAAGTACGCCAGTCGATAGAAAGCGCCGTTGCTCGCGGCCAGCGCCGCCCCTCTCAGCCAACAGTGCTAAGAACAAACCAAGTCGGCGGGACAGGTCCGAGTCAAGTGCGTCCGTGAGCACTACCGTACGAATGCCAACGGCCTCATCCAGTTGTTCTCGCACTCGATCTCGCCGCATGCGGACGATGAACGACTGCGGTCGCTCCGCCGGGTCAACACCCTTCATCATCGACATAAGCCGGTGCCACATAACTCGAACGTTCGTATCCGAAAATCCGTACCCCAGAAACAAGACAGAATTGCCCAACAAGTCGGAACGAAGCTTGATATCTATTGGCGATTCGAACTGGAGTCGCTCGAAATACGAGGATTCAGTGAAGACCAAGCTGTTCTCCCACTGGAGATCCCCATGAAACTTGACTATCTGCGGGCGATCTCCTTGCACTCGTGAGATGTGACGTGCGTTAGCGATCAACTGGTACTTAATGCCTAACGCAGCGAAGGTCCTCTCGATAAGGTCGTCGTAGTTCGTCGTATATATGCGGGACGCGAATAGGTTGACGAGCTCGACGTGAGGGTGGCTCACAGACGGATCGAGATCCGGTCGCGAAATGAGATCGGAGATCTTCTGCCGCAAGGGGCCTATCTCATTGCCTCCAGCGATGAATAGATACTCCGCGATTTTGAGCGGATCATCCCCGCATGCTTGACGGATCTCATCGAATGCTGGTAAGTCCGGGATCTTTGCGGCGATCGCTTCCAAAAGAGCCGACCATGATGGAAGGCCAAGACCCGTAGACAGGCCTGCTCCAACAAAGGGGATTACTCTTCCCTCTGCCTGGGCCTGCACGAGTTCCTCAGGTGGATTGTCGATCGCTATGGCCATTGTCTCTATCCGTGTCTGAGCCTCGAGGTCGACATGCGATGAACAGCATGGCACACATGTCCGACGCCTCGGTCTATGGGGCCAGTGACGCTCGTAGGTGCACCTATCACCAGATGCAGACCGAGAAAGCACAGTTGAGCACCGCCAGTTCGGCCACGCAGTTCGAGTCCTCTAGGCCGTGGCCGACTACTCGGCTAGTGACCAACCGAAGGCTATCTTGCAGGCATACCTGCGGCGTTGGAAGGTCGCTTCGATGCAATGTCGGATTACAACGCTGGGGCCCGCAAGCTGCGGTGGAACCTTTCGACCTTGCCGGTGGTGGTCGGCGAGCGAGGCGCGGTCAACAAGTGCTCGATGCCGTTCTCCCGGCAGATCCTCCTCGAAGAGCACCTCGACCGGCGGGTGGTGGAACTTCCCCGTGAACACCCGACCGTTATCGGTCAACAGCTGCACCGGGCAGCCATAAGCGGTCAGCGCCGCGGCCAGCCCGTCACACACCGCCCGGGTCCGTTCGCGACTCATCAACCTGGCCGAGACGCAGAACCTCGAGTGGTCATCGATGCCGGTCAACGCCTTGGCATGGCTGCCATCAGCCAGCAGGAACCCGCCGACGACATCCAGCTGCCACAGCTCCATCGCCGTGGCCCGTTCCCAGCGTTTGAACCGCTCGGCCCGGCGCCGGCGCCGATCCGGCTCGATCAGCCCGGCCCGCACCAGGCACCGGTAGATCGCCGACTCCGACGGCATCCA
>JBJMIB010000008.1:0-39249 GCA_045807085.1 Jatrophihabitantaceae bacterium | reverse complement strand
TCATAGGCCTGACGACCGCCAAGACCCACGTCGCGAGCCTGCTGACCAAGATCGGCGCCCGCAACAGGGTCGAGATCGCGATGTGGGCCTACGACACCGGCCGGGTGGGGGACTGAAGCCGCCGTCCAAGGACTCGGAGAGCCGTTCCGCCGAGCAAGCGGGATTCGATGGACGCAGTCGTGTCAAGTAGATGCGGCACGAGCCGCGCATCGCCTGCGCGGTGAGCTGGGCGCCCTAGAACATCCCGATATTCGCCTGTCAACGTCAGGTTTCCGTGATCGAGTCCTCCAGCACAACGCAAATGGCGTCGGGGATCTGCTGGTCGGCAGCTGACATGAGGCTGGCCGCGTAGTGAGTCTTTCCGCCGCGAAAGTGCGCGCACATGCCGATGGGCCGAAGTGGTTACAACCTCTGACGATCGAGTGGCGACGACTCCGGAGACTGTCGTTTCCCTGCTGGAGTTGCCATGGCCGCGTCGGCCCGCGATGCCGGCAGGCGTCCATCCTCCGACTAAACGCCGATTACATCGCGGGTCTTGGGCCAGTGCGTGGCTGAAGTCGACGGTTGTTCTGCGCGCGCTGTCTGCGGCATAGCGTGGCCTGACCCCGACGCCGTAAAGGCGAGCCCCGACAGGAGCACGCGGGCACGACTCTTTCGCGATCGCGGCTGCAGCAGCTCTTGTGGGTGGTAGCCGCAACTATGCTTGAACGTCGCCGCGGTCTGCTCCTTCGCCGAGTGCGTCCCACGATGGTCGTGTCATCGTCCCTCACCAGCACCGGCCGGCCCGCACCGTCGAGCAACGGTGTCCCCGGCGACCAGCGAGGCTCGGCAGCGCGTGCCCGGTCACCTCGGCCCGCTGCGCCCACGCCACCGCCGGGGCAGCCGCGCCGGCGTGTGCGATGCCGTCCAAGTCCACGTCGGTGATCGAGCACTTGCCAGCAGGTCGACTCCGAGGCCACCTGGTCGAACACAGCGGGTTGGTCGGTCAGCGTGGGGTGTCCCTGATCGTCTGGCCACCGTCGGCGATCACATCGCCAGATCGGTCAGCACCAGGCCCGGATCGTGCGCGTCTGCGGCGACCTGCGGTGCGCGAACACCGCCGACAGCTGCGCCGGTCAGGGTGTTCGGCTCGGCCAGACCCGTGAGCAGCCGCGACCCGGCGTGCGACACGACGGCAGAGCCATCAGCGGACACCTCGACCGGCGGCCGAATACGAGTAGCGTGCACGTGGAAGGTGCCTTCCTGTGTAGAGATTCGAGCCGTCAAGCTCAGAGTCCCGCCCAGGCAAGGCACTTTTGTTCATCTACATGTCACTGCCATTACATGTCACTGCCATCGATCGATCTTGAAGAGCCAAGGTCAGGGATGGAGCGTGCACCTTGACCGCACCTGTGCGATGGCATACTTTGTCGGTGTTTGGCACTTGGTCCTAGATGCGGGCTGGCATTGCAGGCTTGGTGTCCCTTATGACCTAGCTAGTGCCAGACAGGATCTCAGTTTCAAGGAGCATCATGGCGGAGTTGCAGTTCACTGAAGATCAGCAAGCACAGATTGCCAGTCTGCTCTCCGCTGTGGACCAAGATGAGGTCCAGCGCGAGCGCTTCCGAGCGGATCCCCGCGCCGTCTTCGGGGACTATGGGCTTGCATACCTGATTCCAGACGGTGTGCAACTGGAGGTGGAAATGCAAGATCCGCAAACCGGCGTGCAGCCGGGCGACCATCAGAGTGAACTGGCTTCCCACTTTGATTCCGCCCACTATGACTCACACATCAAGCCCGGCGATTCCCCTCTGCCACCCAGTCATTTAGATTTCCCTCACATTGATGCGCCCATGCTTGAAGGGGGTGCCGCCAGCATTAAGGTAACGCCGGTGCTCCGTGTCAGTATCGTCCCGACATCCCCGGCTGTCAGTCCCGACGACGGTATAAAGGCACCACCTCCTGCCGGTGAAAAGCTTTAGAGAACTCCCGACGCGAGTTTAGTCAAGCAGACAGCGCCGGCTGGTGCCAGGGGACGGGTGTTGAACTGTGCGTTATTTGAGCGACCGCAGGGCATTTCTGGAGTCGCTGCATATCGGTGTAGCAACGGGGGCGATGCCTCCAACGTTCCTGCGCCCTCACCTGAATGCCGATAGTCAATTGGACCTTGAACGAGTCCACGTGATAGGTCTCGGCGGGATGGAGCTGCTGCTGGCTGAACACACTGCATCTTGGTGCTTGGTGACCATTCAAGAATCCCAGATCGCGCACGCTGCCTCAGGTTGCCAGTTAGGGGACCTCCACTCGAAGTACGCCGAAATCGACGAGCAATCGATGGTAGATTTTCTCATACGCCTGTATCAGCGGGGACTTCTGCGCATCGATGGGAAGCCCGGACTGAATCCGACGCTTCTTGATAACGGCGCATTGTTTCGCGAGGGCTACCTCGTCGAGGTGCTCATAACGCAGAAGTGCAATTTGGCCTGTGCCTACTGTCTGGCTGAGGCTGGGCCCAGCATGCCCAATCTTCACACAGACCACGCATACGCTGCTGTAGATGCCGCCTTCAAGTTGCCGACGACACGGCCGCTTACGATCCAGTTGTCCGGTGGCGAGCCATTCGTCAACTTCGGCTTGTTCGAGTCCCTAGTTTTGTATATAGAAGACAAGCGGCGTGCAGATGACCGCGCGGTAACTGTCGTCACGCAGAGCAATGGCACGCTAATCGATGATCGGATAGCTCGCTTCATTAAACAGCACGATATCGCTATCGGAATTAGTTGCGACGGTCCCGCGGCTTTGCATGACTTGTCGCGACCTACGATTGGTCTCAAGCCTTCTCATGTGCGTACGCTCCGGGGCATGAAGGCCTTGCAAAGGCAAGGTGTGGGATTCGGCGTAATTACGGTGTTGAGTCAAAGCAATGTAAAGGATCCTCAGGCGATTGTGGACTTCTTTGGCGACCTTGGCATAGAATCTGTAAAGATCAACCCTGTCAATATGATCGGGGACGCTCAGGCGTCTTGGGATGCCGCTGGGATCACATCGGACCAATACTTTGACTTCCTCGAAGCGTTTATCGACTACAGCGTCGAGCAAGGTGTTCGTTTGACTGAATCCAACCTGGGTGAATATCTGCAGCACCTGTTCCGACGAGTGCACGATTACCGCTGCATGCGCAGCAATTGCGGCGCCGGCCGGAGCTTCTTCCTGATAGATGCGGCGGGTGAGGTTTACCCATGCGCTCACTCTGCCGGCTTACCCTCCTGGCGTCTCGGTGCCATCGATCAAGCCGAAGGCGATCTGCGCGGCTTGGGCACAAGCAATGCGATCGTTCAGCAGTTTCCTCTGCGACTGGTCGAGAAGATCGACGACGCGAAGCATTGCCCCTGGCGTCACTTTTGCGAGGGTGGCTGCGCGGTCAACGCCTATCAAGGCTTCGGTACGATTCAGTCGCGTGACACGTTGTGCTCATTTTACGAGCGCTTATACCCACGGCTACTGGAACGACTTGCAAGCGAACCTTCCCGGTTTCAGGCTTTACTGAATCTCACCTTCGGGCCGGGACGGATTGAAGTTGTCGACGTTGCACTTGCGTAGCCTCTTATACAGGCACCCCAGACGAGTCCTACTGAGGGGACAGGCTCAGCGCGACGCTGGTATGTCGGCCCGGGGGATAATTGAGCGCCGGGGCATTGGATCTCTGGTTGAAGACACCTTATGGACGCGCCGAAAGTCACTGGCAGTCGATCTGAACCGCCGTCAGTTGTGTGGCTCGGACGCAGTCGGTTACCGCTCTTCGGAATTGAACCTGGTTGATCATCATCGGTAGTCGCGGATTCCGTCTGCGAGAGCAGGATCCGTAACCGGTAGTACCGGAGTTGCGAAAGCCATGGGCGAGGCGTCGGGTCTTCCCGATCAAGAGGTTGATTGCTTGGGTGCCGCCGTTCGAGCGTTTTGGTGGCGCAGTGGATCTGCTCGGCGTCGATGAGCGCCTGGTGCGGCGTGCGTGGGTCGCTGACGACTTCGAGCTGAACGCCTCAGGAGCTTCGGGACCGCCCGCAGCGATCCACGAGCGCCTGGTTGTGTTGCGGTGAAGTGTGGTGTTGACACGAAGCCCGATCCATTTATGCGTCGCGGCGCGTAGGCGACCCGCGTCAATCGCATGCGAGTGTTCGGGATGCGACATCGCCGCGAACGGGCATCGCACGGGTAAGCGCGCACCCGACAGGACCGATGTTCGACTGCGCGATCTGGCGCGGCGCCGTCGTCGTCCGATGGTGCTCGTCACGCGGGCGAGTTCCCTCAGCGCGTTGGCCGGCTCGATCCTGCTGCACGGCGCGATCGCCGTCGTCGTCAACGCCGACCAGCACGCCCTCGGCGTAATCACCCGTTCCGAAATCGCGCACATGAAGTACTTGCTGCGTAGCATGCGGCCAGCGCGCATACGGCCCAATCTGCGCGTTCAACTCGCGCCTGAACTATGCTCGAGATCGACGGCTATGGCGGTCTTATCCGGCGCCGCGGCGGTGGTCGGCGCGACGTCTGAGGTTCACCTAGCGGCACCGGCGAGGTAGGCGGCGACGATGTAAGGTGGCGTGCCGGTCGAGGGATTGCGCGGGTGCGGTCGTCGCGCATGGTGGTTCTCGGGTCGGCGTGCGAGGCCGCTTCCAGGACGTCGCGGCTGTCGTCCGCGATTTCGTTATGGGCGGTGCCACCTGCCCTGCTGGGCAGATTGGTTGGGGCGTCTCGGGCCGTCACGCCGATGATCGCTCCACGGTGCATTGCAGGATCGGCTCGGATTGGTCTCGGCCAGGCGACGGCGTGCAGTCCATGCTGACCTGGCCACCGTCGGCGAGGACGGCACGGTCGGCGCATCGGGGGTCGTCCGCCGTGGCGGACGTAGCCGCGGTGAACTCATGCGGAGTACCTGGGGTTCGTGTGCTTCGTTGGCTTGGCAAGCTTAGAGGGCTGAGCCCACTGCGGCTTTGTGATCTCCTCGCCGCTCTCATCGAACTCTACGAGCAGCCGGTCGGCATCGAGCTCGCAAATAAGCTTCGCTAACACTCGATGCAGTTCCGCGAGTCTGTTGCCTTTGGACGCGGTTTCCAGCTGGGACGCAAAGTTGGTGAACCACCTCGAAAAGCGACTCTCGTAGCTGTCAACAAAGGAGTTGTAGCCAATACAACGCGGCTCATGGTCGCTTTGGCGCATTAGTTCCCCGATCGCCCGCTGCTCCTCCCGCCACAACATGAGCTGCGAGGTGGTGAAGTCATCTTCATGAGTCCGGTCGAACTCGTCAGCCGCGAGGATCCAACCAACGTCGCCGAGCATCTCCGTTACCGCGCTCGTAGCCTCATCGCTTTCGAAGCGCAGCCGGTCGGCGTACCCGTAGATGACCTCGAGCCAGCCCAGATACTGAGCAAAACGGAACAACGTGCTGAGCAACGCCGCGCTACGTCGGTCGTCGACATTGAAATAGGCAAGAAAGCCATCATTTCGAATGTTGTTCAAACGTCTTCCGAGGTCATCAACAGCTGCCAGAAGCGGCGCCCGGTACATGTCCAATCTGTCCCGAGCGGCGAGGCGCTGCTTCTCTTTCGCCTGACGCGCATCCCAGGTGATCTTGCCGATTGTGACAAGCACGCTCACGATGCCGGCCACAACCGCGGCGATTACAGCGTCTCCCATGGCGGATGCAAGTAGACGCGCAACACGCCCACCCGTCAATGGCGCGACCCATGCCAGCCGCACATGGCTTGCCACGAATCCATGCGAGCGGACAGCCCCGTTTCGATTCGACTGGAGCCTGACCCGCTGTGGTGGACACACCTGGTTCTGGCTGGGCGCCGGAGGAAGGATCCCGGCATGAACTAGCGTCTCCTTTGTGATCGTTTCGTTCCAACCGGCCGCCGGCTGCACTTGCCCGATGTCTACCTGCCGGCCATGAGCGATCCCGAACTACCAGCGCGCCAGCCAGACATGGCCTCGGACGACGACCACACAGACCACGTACCAGCGACACGGCCCCCCGAGGCGGCACCGCAGCGGACTGCCGCGACGCCCACCGCCTCCGAAGTTCCCCTCACGTTCGAGACAGATGAAGGTGCGGCGTTCGCACCCGTCGCCCCGCCTTCCCCGCCGCGACGGTGGAGTCGGCCCACAGTTCGCCAACTCAAGCGTGCCGAAGAAGCACACGCCGACTACACAAACGAACATGACAACCGATGGAACAGTGACACCCGCTTACCTGCAGAGGAGTCGATTCACCTCGGCGGCGTCACCCTGGTCGAGGCCTTCACCCCGTCGACTGTCTCGAACCTGTACTCAGTGCTCCGGAAGTGGCCCAAACGTTGGCCTGGCCGTGAGGACGACTGGACCGCGGCGCTCGAGCGCAGTCGAGCCGGAGCTAGCGGGGGATGGACCACGCTTGGCATAGTCCGACGCGGCAGCGGTTTCATCGCGGGCGACGGGCATCAAGACCAGTCTTTGCCCGAGGGCGTCCAGGCTGCGTGGCTGAACTTGAACTACCTGCTTCCGTCCGTTGCGATCGTCACCGCTACATTCGCTTTCGAGGACGACTTTGCCGACCTCTCATCCATCTTGCGTTCCGATTTCGAAACGCAGTACGAAGACGTCAAGATCGAGGTCTACGGACCGCTCGGCCGATATCGACAGCACATTCCTTGGTCACGCCCGAAGCAGCACGGATCATCTGCCCAGATACTTGACGTGCCGTTCGGCAAGCGGCGCTCCATCGACGACCGAGTTCGCGAGCGAGAGCGGGCATGCGGCGAATGGTTCTACGCTCAGTTTCCGGGCCGCTTCGCATCCGCGGCGCCTCAAGAGCGACCCACCTTCAGGCTTCTCTTCACCGAGCAGGCCCGCCCATTCGAAGGTCGTACAATGTGGTTGGAGCCCGTCGGTCTCGACTGGTCGCCGAATGTCTACCGCTGCACGGACCTGCCCGGCTGGGCATTGAAGAGCGATCGCCGCCCCATAAGGGGTGAGCGATACGTAGTTACCGTGGCCGCCCGGCGAGGCGATGTCGGCAAGAACGGCGCAACCGACATGACCGGCCGGTCCAACTGGTCGCTTACTCAACGCTTCTCGCGTGAGCAGCACAAGCTCGCAGCGGTCTACTCTCTCGTACCGCTTCTCGACATCTACGGCGGATGCCTAGCGCGCCTCCGGGACGAAGCGAGCAAGAAGAGACGCATCAGACGACCCGTAAATGACGCGCGCCGGCTGGATCGTTACCTAGTCACCGACGGGCTTGATGCTGCCACGATTGCGCCTGACATCTCGGCTTACACCGACGACCTGATGCGCTTCCGGTGGAACGTTCCCGAGTACACCGAGGACCAAACCGAGATGCCTGAACGCTTCAAGCGAGATCCAATCGAGTTCGTGCCACAACTCTGCGAGGTGCTCCACGCTCGCTCCGGCCGCATCATCGAGGACACTGCGAACACGGACGGCAACATCCGAGCCTCGGCCGAACTGCGCCAGGCTGTCGCCAACACGCGGCTGCAGCGAACCGTCGTCCTGTTCACGATTGCTGCCGTGCTACTCGCGATCATCACTCTCGTGCATGGCGGTTGACCGCGGGCGGCTGATTTCGCGGCCGTGACGTCCGCTGATGCGTAGCGCGCCCAGGTGTCCTGGGCTGAGTGGCGTGCCGGCGACGCGCGTCGAACAGCCTCGGCAATATCGTTCGACTGGGCGAAGTACGCGCTGGCACCCCGCGCCGTACGTAGACTTGTGGGCGGTCCCGCGCGCCTGGGTTTCGGTGACTACCCCGCAGGGAGGATTGTCACCCGACTCGATCGACAAGGCCAAGACCGTCTTGCCATCAACGCGGTAGCAGTCGGCGGTGAACGGTTGAACCGGGGCTCAAGCTGGCTGTCCAGGTGGGCAGAGCCCTATACGGAGGGCCACCACGACGGGTCCTCCGCTCATGCGGCTCATCCTGACATCGTCGACACGCGGATGCCTCCGATCGCTGAGCCATGGAGAGCGCATACGGCCTCATCGGCGCGCCGGCGATCCACGCATACAACGCGCGATATCGACGGATCTTTGCGCCTGCGTGTCGGCGTTCATCATGTCCGGACAAGGCTCCCTAACGGGCCAGCAGCTGCGTGGCCACCTCGCTCCCCCGCCAGATAGCGCTGACAAATCCCGCCATTTACCGCTGCGATTCACACCGAGCAAGGACGATGAGAGCGGCACCGTCAGCGGCGTGCGGGATTCATCCAGGGTGCCGCAGGTGTTCGCAGGAAGCCACTAGCCGAGCTTGAACGGGCTGCGCGCCTCGGACAGCAGCACGTCGGCATGCTTGCGGATCAGCGCCAAGTTCCGGTCGGCCAGGTGGTCGAAGGACTGCGGGATCGAGGAGCCCGGCGTCAGCGACGACATCGCGGTGTCGGGATTGAGCCGGGCGGCCGTCCAGCACTCGTGCGAGGCGGCCCGCGCGATCACCTCGGCGATCGGGGTGACGATCATCGAGTTGCCGAAATAGATCACCCCGGCAGGGTCCACCCCGGTGGCATTGCAGCCCACCACGAAGACGTGGTTGTCATAGGCCCGGGCCCGATTGGTCAGCTCCCACAGATCAGCCGAACGCAGCAGCGCCGACGGCCGGCAGATCACCTCGGCGCCCTGGATCGCGGTGATCCGGGACAGCTCCGGATAGTCCCCGTCGAAGCAGACGATCACCCCGAGCCGGCCCAGCTCGGTGTCCACCACCAGGGTGTCCTCCCCCGGCGTGACCCAGCCACCCCGGTCCACCCGCTCGGTGCCGAACGGATGGGTCTTGCGGTAGATCCCCAGCAGCTCGCCGGACGGACCGAGCACCACCGCGGCGTTGTAGTTCACGCCGCGTGCCGGCCCACGCTCGTAAGTACCGAGCACCAGGTGGATGCCCAGCTCACCGGCCAGCGCGGTGAACGGATCCAGCACCGGACCGGGCAGCTCGCTCATCAGATCCCAGAGCTGCTCGGCGTCGATGCCCGGCGTGAATCCGGTGGTCACCGACTCCGGCAGCACCACCAGCTCGGCACCGGTGGCGGCCACGCACTGGCGGGTCAGCTCGCAGGCCCGGCTGGTGTTGGCGGCGATGCTCGCCGCGGTCAGCGGCGCCGAACTGGGTGCCAGCTGCACCGCCGCGGCTACGAACTCACGCATCATTCCTCCTACCCCGGGCAACCCGAGCGCCGACCAGCACGCCGGCCAACGCCGCGACCGCGCCGAACACTGCACCCAGTATGAACTGGACGGGCCCGCCCCGGGTGGCCGCGACCGGTGCGGTGTAAAGGCCGGGCCGCTCCGCCGGCTGGACCGCGGCCGCCGGCTGGACCGCGGCCGCCGCGGGCGCCTGACCGGTCAGCACGTCGTTCACGCCGGCGAAGAACTCCCCCGCCAGCTTCTTGGCCACCCCGGCCAGCATCCGCTGCCCGACCCCGCCGATCATGCCGCCGACCACCGCGTCGGCGTCGTAGTCGAGCTGGGTGGCGCCGTCCCGCTCGGACAACCGAACCGACACCTCGGCACTGACCGTGCCCGGCGCGCCCGCCCCCGAGGCCCGGAGCAGGAAGGAGTTCGGCGGCTGCAGCTCGGCCAGCTGCACAGAGCCCGCGTAGGTGCCCTTGATGCTGGCCACCCCGGCGGTCACCGTCATCGCGTAGGCGTCCGGCCCGGTCGACTCCAGCTGCTGGCAGCCCGGAATGGTGCGGACCAACACCGCCGGATCGTTCAGGGCCTGGAAGACCCGCTCGATCGGCGCGTGCAGGGTGGCCTGGCCGGCGACCTTCATGACGGCCGCTCCTCTCCGGATCCGGTGTTGCTCTCGGCGTGCAGCAGTCGCAGGTGGAACAGCTCGCTCGGCGAGATCGGCATCGAGGTGATCTGGAACCCCTCGGCATCCGAGATCGCCGAGGCGAACACGGCCGCGCCGGGAATCACCCCGGCCTCGCCGGCGCCCTTGAGGCCGAGCGGGTTCAGCGGCGATGGCGTCTCCAGGTGATCGATCTCGATGCCGTCCGGCACCTCGGAGACGTAGGGCATCAGGAAGTCCATGAACGAGGCATTCTGCAGTTGACCCGCCTCGTCGTAGGCCATCCGCTCGTACAGCGCCCCGGCCACACCCTGCGCCACCCCGCCGTGCACCTGCCCCTCGACGATCATCGGGTTGATCAGGGTGCCGCAGTCGTGCACCACGCAGTACCGCAGCACCCGGATCTCGGCGGTCTCCGGGTCGGTCTCGACCAGCACCGCATGCATCCCGTTGGCGAAGGTCGAGCGCAGCGGTGAGTAGTAGTCCCGGCCCTCGATGCCCGGCTCCTCGTCCTCCGGCACCGGCGCCGCGTCCGGATCACCCACCACGAACTGGGTGGCCGCCTTGGACGCCTCATCGAAGGCATAGCGCAGCGGGTTGGCGAGCACCGCGACGGTGCCGAGCGAGATCTCCGCACCAGGCACGCCGGCCACCCGGACCGTGCCGTCCACGATCTCCAGGTCGGCCGGGTCGGCCTCCAGCGCGTCGGCCGCCACCCGGAGGATCTTGGCCCGCGCGGCGCGCGCCGCCAGCGCGATCGCCGAGCCACTCATCACCGCCGCGCGGGAGGCGAACGTGCCCACCGCATAGGGGAAACGCCGGGTGTCGCCGGTGACCACCTCGATGTCGGACAGCGGCACGCCGAGCTCGTCGGCGACGATCTGGGCGAACGCGGTCTGGTGGCCCTGGCCCTGCGAGGTCAGCCCGGTGGCCACCTTCACCTTACCGGAGGTCTCCACCTGGACATGGCCACCCTCGTACGGGCCGACTCCGGTTCCCTCGACATAGCAGGCGATTCCCAACCCGACGCGGCGGCCCTCCGCTCGCGCGGCGGCCTGGTAGTCGGCCCAGGAATCCCAGTCCACCAGCTTCTTCAGCTTCTCCAGCGACGCCGGGTAGTCGCCCGAGTCGTACACCAGCGGCCGGCCGTCCTGGAAGATCAGCCCCTGGTCGTAGGGCATCTCGTCCGGCTGGATGAAGTTGACCGCCCGCACCGCGGCCCGGTCCAAGCCCAGGTAACCGGCGATCGCGTCCATGCCGCGTTCCATCACGAACACCCCCTGCGGCCGGCCGGCGCCGCGGTACGGGGTGACGATCACCGTGTTCGTATAAAGGGAATCGAACTCGACCCGGTAGGCCGGCAGCTTGTACGGGCCGAGCAGCTGGGTCGAGGTGATGATCGGCACGATCAGCCCGTACGGAAGGTAGGCGCCGTTGTCGTGCCAGAACCGTACCGACATGCCGAGCAGCCGGCCGGTGTCGTCGAAGCCGATCTCGACCCGGTGCAACTGGCCGCGCTCGTGCGCGGCGGCGATGAAGTGCTCCCGCCGGTCCTCGGTGAACTTGACCGGCCGGCCGAGCGCCCGGGCCGCCATCGGCACCAGCACCTCCTCCGGCCACGGGTGCACGATCTTGACGCCGAAGCCGCCGCCCACGTCCGGCGTGATGACCTCCACCTGGCCGAGTTCCAGACCCAGCTTGGCGGCCACCGCGGCCCGGACCCCGGTCGAGGTCTGGGTGGACGTCCAGAGCCGCAGCCGGCCGGCGTCGGCATCCCAGCGGGCCAGCACGCCGCGGCCCTCCAACGGCATCGAGGCCGAGCGCTCCACCGACAGTTCGAGCGTGAGCCGGTGCGGCGCGGCGGCGATGGCCGCCGCGGCGTCGCCCACCTCCTGCACCAGGTGGGCCGCCAGGTTGCCCGGCACGTCGTCGTGCACCAGGTGCTCCGCGGCCCGGGCCGCCGCCACTCCGACCACCGCCGGCAGCGGTTGATAGCTGACCACGATCCGCTGCACGGCGTCCTCGGCCAGGTACCGGTCCTCGGCGACCACCAGGGCGATCGCCTCGCCGACGTAGTTCACCTCGGCGCGGGCCAGCGCGTACTGGGTGCGGCCGTGGGTCAGCGCGGGGTGCGGGATCAGCAGCGGCAGCGGCTCGGCCAGCGGGCCGGTCAGATCCTCGTAGGTGTAGATCGCGAGCAGGCCGGGCACCTCGAGCGCGGCACTGACGTCGATGTCGAGGATCCGGGCGTGCGCGTGCGGCGAGCGCAACACCGCCACCTCGACCGCGTCCTGGCCGAGGTCGTCCAGGTAGCGGCCATTGCCGGCCAGCAGCCGGGGATCCTCGACCCGTCGGATCGGCTCACCGACCAGCTTGCCGGTCACGCCGGATCTCCCTGGCTCAGCTCCCGCTGATCTCGGCCCAGCTCCGGCTGATCTGGGCCCAGTTCCGGCTGATCTCGGCCCAGCTCCGGCGGTTCTCGGCCCAGTTCGGCCGCCCGCAGCACGGCCGCCACGATGTTCTGGTAGCCGGTGCACCGGCACAGGTTGCCGCCGATGATCTCCTTGGCCTGCTCGCGGCTCGGCGCCGGGTTGTCGGCCAGCGCCGCCGTGATCGTGGTCAGGAAGCCCGGCGTGCAGAAACCGCACTGCAGCGCGTGGCATTCGGCGAAGGCCCGCTGCACCGGCGACAGCGTGCCGTCCGGCTCGGCCAGGCCCTCCACGGTGGTGATCCGCTCGCCTGCCACGCCCACCGCGAGCAGCAGGCAGGACCGCATCGGCACGCCGCCGACCAACACCGTGCAGGCTCCGCAGACGCCGTGCTCGCAGCCGACGTGGGTGCCGGTCAGCCGCAGATCGTGCCGCAGGCAGTCCGACAGCAGCCGCCGGGCAGGCACCGTCGTCTCGTGCGGAATACCGTTCACGTACAAGGTGATCGTGTGCGACTCTTCGCCGAATGGCTCTTCGCGCGAGCGCTCATCGCGACGTTCGCCCCGCTCCTCGGCGCCGCCGCGCCTGCGATGCTCACTCACCCGCATCGCCCGCCACCCGCACTCCGGCGGCCCGCCGGGCCGCCTCGGCCAGCGTGCGGCCGGTGAGCACCCGCGCCAGCTGCCGGCGGTACTCGGCGCTGGCGTGGATGTCCGGCTCCGGGTCCAGCGAGTCGGCGGCCAGCTCGGCCGCCGTACCCAGATCCCCGTCGAACGGCTGGCCGGCGATTGCCCCGGTCAGTTCGATCACCCGCGGCGTGGCCGCCATCGACAGGTAGCCGGCCCGGGCGGTGCGGATCCGCTGGTCGGCGTCCAGGCTGACCAGCACCGCGACCCCGCAGAGCGCGTAGTCACCGTGCCGCCGGGACACCTCGGCGAAGGCGGTGCCGGACCGGTCCGGCAGGGCCGGGAAGAACGCCTCGACCGCCAGCTCGTCCGGCCGCAGCGCCGATTCCAGCGGTCCGGCGAACAGTTCACTTGCCGGGATGGTGCGCCGGCCGGTCACCGAGACCGCGGTGACCGAACCGGCCAGCACGCTGAGCACCGCCGGCAACTCGGCCGCCGGGTCGGCATGCACGATGCTGCCGAGGCAGGTGCCCCGGTTGCGGATGGTCGGGTGCGCCACCCAGGCCAGCGCCGCCGGCAGCAGCGGTTGCCGGGCGGTGACCGCCGGATCGGCGAGCACCGTCGCGTGCCGGGCCAGCGCCCCCAATCGCACCCCGTCGGCATCGGCGTGCCGGTAGTCCAGCTCGGCGAGCGAGTTGATGTCGACCAGCCGACCGGGTTCGGCCAGCCGCATCGAGAGCAGCGGGATCAGGCTCTGCCCACCTGCCAGCACCTTCGCTTGCGACCCGTGCTCGGCGAGCAGCTGTACCGCTTCGGAGACCGAGCCGGGTCGGCTATAGCGAAAGGCTGGCGGCTTCACCTGTCCGGAACCGTCCCTCTCGTCTCCGGCACCGCGGTCCCGGTGCTGTCCGGCACCGTGGTCCCGGCGCCCTCCGGCACCGTTGCCCCGGTGCGCACGGCGGTGCTGTGGTGCATCGGGTCGACCGGCGCATCCGTCGGTTCGGGCGTCACGCCGACCCGTGGTCCCAGGATATGCACCAGGTGGTAGCCGATCAGCACGATCAGCGTGCCGGCCGCGATCCCGGTGATGGAGAAGGTGTCGGAGAACTTGATGGCCAGGTTGCCGATGCCGGCGATGATGCCGGCGGCCAGCGGCACCAGGTTGATCGGATTGCCGAAGTCGACCCGGTTCTCGATCCAGATCTTGGCGCCGAGCAGGCCGATCATGCCGTACAGCACGAGCGTGATGCCGCCCAGCACGCCGCCCGGGGTGGCCGCCACCACCGCGCCGAACTTGGGGCAGAACCCGAACAGGATGGCCACCACCGCGGCGATGTAGTACGCCAGCGTGGAGTAGATCCGGGTCGCCGCCATCACGCCGATGTTCTCGGCGTAGGTGGTGGTCGGCGAGCCGCCGACCAGCGAGGCGATCGCGGTGCCCACGCCGTCACCGATGAAGGCGCGGCCGAGGTAGGGGTCCAGGTCGTCCCGGGTCATCTCCGACACCGCCTTGACGTGCCCGGAGTTCTCGGCCAGCAGCGCGATCACCGACGGGATCACCAGCAGGATGAACGCCCACTTGAACGCCGGCCAGTGCGGGCCGGTGAGCGCGCCGAAGGTCGGGCTGGTGATGTCCTTGGGCAGCCCGATCCAGTGCGCGCTCTTGACCCCGCTCCAGTCGATCCGGTGACCGGTGCCGGTGCACGCCGAGGTGATCTTGGCGCTGCACTTCGGCACGTCGTTGATCCGGTCGGCGATCCAGCTGATCAGGTAACCGAAGATGAGCGCCAGGAAGATCGCGATCCGGCCGATGAAGCCGCGCACCAGGGTGGCGCAGACCAGCACGAACAGCGTGGTGAGCAGCGCGATCCACTGCTCGGACGGGAAGTACACGCTGGTGGCGACGGTCGCCAGGTTGAAGCCGATCAGCATCACCACCGCGCCGGTGACCGCCGGCGGCAGCACCGCCCGGACGTAGTGGGCGCCGCCGAAGTGCACCAGCACGCCGACCGCTGCCAGGATCAAGCCGGCGATCAGGATCGCGCCGGTGACCTGCGACGAATCGCCGCCCTGTGCCCGGATCGCCGCCACCGCCGCCACGAAGGATGCCGAAGTGCCCAGGTAGGACGGGATCCGGCCCTTGACGATGAGCAGGAACAGGATGGTGGCCACACCCGACATCAGCACCGCGAGGTTGGGATTGAGCCCCATGATGGCCGGGAAGACGAAGGTGGCGCCGAACATCGCGACCACGTGCTGGGCGCCCAGGCCCAGCATCCGCAACCCGGACAGCCGTTCACCCGGCCGAACCACCGCGCCCGGCGGTGGCGTCTTGCCGTCGTAGACCAGTTTCCATCCCCAAGCCGACATGCCGGCCTCCTGAGTTGTGGCGGACCTGAAGTGGGCAGACAGTGCGGCGGCAGCGGCCACGCAACCGCCGGGTGTGCGGCCATATCATGGCGCAGCCGCCGGCCGGCGCCAGCACGCCACGCAGATAGCGGCCGGCCGCCCGATCCGCCGGATAGCCGCCGGGACGTTGTCGGATCGCTGGCGGAAAGCCTTAGATGCCTCGCATCTGGACGACTTGCAGCGCCAGCGCCACGTCCAGCCGCAGGTTGGCGTCGGAGGTGAACGGGCCGATGATCCGCTCCAGCTTGCCGATCCGGTAGCGCAGCGTGTTGTAGTGGAAATGCAGCAGTCGCGCCGTCTCGGCCACGTTCAGATTAGTGTCCAGCAGCGTCTGCAGGGTCATCCGCAGGTCGGCGGCGTCCGGGTTGTCGGCGGCCAGTTCGGCGAGCACCTCGGTGGCGAAGGTCTTGAGCTCGGCGGTGTCCGGCACCAGCGACAGCAGCCGGTGCACCCCGAGCGAGTCGAAGTGCGAGACGCTGCCGTGCCCGTGTACCCGCCGGCCGACCGCGACCGCCTTGCGGGCCTGCGAGTAGCCAGTGGCGATGCCGTCCGGGCTGGTCGGCTCGGTGACCAGCCGGGACACCCCGGCGCAGAACGACCGGCGGCCGCCACCCCGATCGCCGGCAACCGCCGCGATCACCTCGGCCACCACGGCCGCCGGGTCAGCATCGCCGACCGGGATCAGCGCCACCACCTCCTGGCTGAAGCCGACCACCGGCGCCGACCGATCCCGGCTGCGCATGACCTGCGACCAGGCCGAGCTGAACCGCTCATGTTGGGACCGGTAGACCAGCTGCGGGCGACCGCCGGGCTCGGTGGCCACCGGCTCCACCGGATCCAGCTCGGCCACCACCACCACCAGCGGCTGGTCGATGATCCAGCCCAGCGACCGGCAGTGCTCCACCACCTGGGCGTCCACCGGCAGCAACCCGGTCAGCACGTCGCGCAGGTAGTCGCCGCGGAACTTGCTCTCCACCGCGGCCACCGCGAGTTCCTTGGTGATGGTCAGCGCCGCGACGATGGCCACCCGCTCCAGCGCCTGCTGGGTACCGGGGAACAGCGGCCCGTCGTGCCGGTAGCCGAGTATCCGGCCGTGGTCGACGTCGCCGGCCACGATCGAGGTCAGCGCGACGGTGCCGAAGCCACCCAGCGCCGGGCTGGACATCGGCTGGATGCCGGTGCCGAGCCGTTCCACCAGCAGCCGCCCGGTCGGGTCGAACAGTTCGGCCGCCGCCAGGGCGCCGCGATGCTCGGCCGGTCCCTCATCGGCCAGCACCCGGCCGTCCGGGGTGGTGATCAGCAGCACGCAGTCGAGCAGCCGGGACACCTCACCGGCGATCTCGGTCAGCCCGCCGCCGCCCAGCACGATGGCCGAGATGGCTCGGTGCAGCGCGTCGGCCTGGGCCAGCACCTGGTTCTGCTGATCGATCAGCTGGCCGAAGATGTCCGACAACACCTCGTCGAAGGCGACCCGATCGGGCAGCCGGAGGATCGGAAAGCCGAGCTGGTCGGCCCGGTCCAGCACCTGCTGCGGCATCGAGTCCAGGTAGCGGCCGAGTTTGATCGCCAGTGCGGCCAGGGGTTGGGAGTTCAGCGCGGTGATCAGTTCCAGCAGCAGCTCCGGCTGGTCCTGCGCCGAGGAGGCGGCCTGGGTGAGCGGGAAGGCGGTGGTCAGCAGCAACTCGTGCGGCTTGACCCAGGCCAGGATGTCCGGGACCTCCATCACGTTGACGCCGCGCACCACGCGATCCAGGCCGGCATGCCCGGCCAGCACCGTGGTGCCGGCCAGGCTGGCCGTAGCCAGCAACTGGCGCACCGTCAGGCCTTCGATGGCCGGCGCTGGCAGATCACCCTGGTTCCGGGCAAGATCGTTGGCAACTGTGACCATCGGCAGACGGTAACGCACATCGTTACGTTCCAGCCAGGTAGCGGTCCTTACGGATCGGCCGGTCGGACAGGAAGGAAGGGTAGCCGCCGCGTGGCTGTGCTGAGTTCGGGCATCGCGACCCGATTCGCCCGGGCCGCGCTGGCCGGCTCACCCGGCCCGGCCAGGCTGCTCGGCAGCTTTCCGACCGCGTGCTACCTGCTGCTGGGTTCCGGCGCGGTGGTCGCGGTGCTGACCTGCGACGCGGTACAGCTGCCGATCGGGGTGACGCTGCCCTGGTCCGGCAAGGAATTGGACCTCAGGTCGCTGACCGCCGGTGAACCGGCGATGCTGTCGGCCGGTGCGCCACCGGAGATTCGGCTGGGCCGGCTGCGGATCTGGGTGGACGGCCACCGCGATCCGGCGCTGACCTACTGCGGCCGGCCGGTCCAGTTGGCCGGTCCGGCGGGGTTCGGCTGGGACGGCCTCCTCGACTCGCTGGGAGTGCCGGATGCGTTCGGCGTGCCGGATGCGTTCGGCGTGCCGGATGCCTTCGGCGTGCCGGATGCCTTCGGCGTGCCGGATGCGTTCGGCGTGCCGGACCCGTTCGAGGATCCGGGCACGGCGGTCGAGCGGTTGCTCGGCCGCGGGCCGGGGCTGACGCCGGCCGGCGATGACCTGCTGTGCGGAGCGTTGGCGGCCACCGTGCTGTTCGGCATCGCCGATGGCGGCCTGGCCGAGGCGGTGCTGGGCCGGCTGGCCGGCAATGAGCTGGTCACCACCAGCCTGTCCCGGCAACTGCTGCGGTGCGCGGTGGCCGGCGACGGCCTGCCCGAACTGCAAGGGCTGGCTCAGGCGCTCTGCCGGCCGGACGCGCGGGCCGGCGAGCAGGCCTGGCGCCGGTTACTGGCGATCGGGCACAGCTCGGGAGCGGCGTTGGCCGCCGGCCTGCTCTCCGGCGCCCGGCGAGCGGCGGCAACCCGGCCGGCGGCGGCAACCCGGCCGGCGGCAGCCTGATGGCCGAGCGGATCGCGCTGCGCCGGGGCCAGTACGCCGACTCGGTGGCGCTGATGCTGCTGAGCCGGACGGTCGCCGAGCTGCCCGGCGTGCAGGCCGCGCTGGTGGCGATGGCCACCGAACTGAACCTGCGGCTGCTGGCCGGCATGGGCTTCGACCAGCCGGCGGTGGAGTCGGCCAACGACCTGATCATCGCGATCCGGGCCGCTGACGAGGCGGCGCTGGGCGGGGCGTTCGAGCAGGCCGAGCGGTTGCTGGACGCGCCGGCCGGCGCCGGCTCGGCACCGGCCGGCGAGCTGCCACCGCGCACCGTGGGTGCGGCGGCGAACCGGTTCGGTCCAGGGCTGGCGGTGATCTCGGTGCCCGGCCGGCATGCCTTCACCGAGGCGATGGACGCCCTGGAGGCTGGCTGCGACGTGCTGCTGTTCTCCGACAACGTGCCGCTCGAGCAGGAGATCGCGCTCAAGGACGCGGCCGCCGAGCGTGGCCTGCTGGTGATGGGGCCGGACTGCGGCACCGCGGTGGTGGGCGGCATCGGTCTCGGCTTCGCGCATACCCTGGCCGCCGGGCCGGTCGGCGTGCTGGCCGCCTCCGGCACCGGCGCCCAGCAGGTGCTGTGCCTGCTCGATGCCGCCGGCGTCGGCATCACCGCCGCGCTCGGCGTCGGCGGCCGGGACCTGTCCGAGCAGGTGGCAGGCCGCTCGACCCGGACGGGGCTGGCCATGCTGGAGGCCGATCCGGACACCGAACTGATCCTGCTGGTGTCCAAGCCGCCGGCCGAGCAGGTGGCGGCCGCGCTGCGGGCCGAGGCCGAGCGGTTGACCACGCCGGTCCGGTTCGCGCTGCTCGGACCCGGCCAACCGGACCTCACCGCGGCGGTCGAGCAGGCGCTGCGCGCACTGGGCGTCGCGGTGCCGCGCTGGCCGGCCTGGCCACGACCTGCCGAGCCGCGGCCGGGTTGCCTGCGTGGCTTGTTCTGTGGTGGCACGCTGTGTGACGAGGCGATGCTGCTGGCCAGCGCGGTGCTGGGCGAGATCCGATCCAACATCCCGCTCCGGCCGGCTTGGGCGCTGCCCGATCCGCTGGCGATGGCCGCCGGGCACTGGATGGTGGACTTCGGCGAGGACGCGCTGACCCAGGGCCGGGCGCACCCGATGATCGACCCGACCCTGCGCGACCAGCAGCTGAGCCGGGTCTTGACCGAACCGGACACCGCCGTCGTGCTGGCCGATGTGGTGCTCGGGCACGGTGCGCACCCCGATCCGGCGGCCGGCCTGTTGCCGATCATCGAGGCGGCCGAGGTGCCGGTGGTGATCAGCCTGATCGGGGCCCGGCGCGATCCGCAGGACGTCTACGCCACCGCGCAGCGGCTGCATAGGGCCGGCGCCTCGGTGTTCTTCTCCAATGCCGCCGCCACCCGGCACGCGGTATCCCTGCTCGAAGGCAAGCATGAGTGAGCATCGCAGGCGCGCCAGCGCCGAGGAGCGGAGCGAATCAGCGATGAGCGCCAGCGCGAAGAGCCAACAAGCATGAGTGAGTTGCTGGCCGGCCCACTCCGGCTGATCACCGCCGGCGTGGAACTGTTCGGCGAGGCCGCCACGGCGCAGGGCGCCACCGTGCGGCAGGTGGACTGGCGCCCGCCGATGCCCGGCACCGAGCAGGATCTGGCCACCGTGCTGGCCGACCGGCGCCGGCCGGCGGCCAACGCGCTGGCGGTCCGCCGGATCGCCGAGACCCAGGCGATGCTGGTCGACGTGGTCCCGGCCAGCCAGGCGCTCGGGCTGACCATGAGCGACTTCCTGCACGCCGGCCCACCGATCGGCTGGGACCGCGCGTCCGGGCCGCTGCGCGGCGCGCTGCTCGGCGCCGCCGCCCTCGAAGGTCTGGTGGCAGACCCGGCACAGGCCGAGCCGCTGTTCGCCGGCGGCACCGGCTACACGCTGACCCCGTGCCATCACCGGCAGGCGGTGGGCCCGATGGCCGGCGTCATCTCGGCCTCGATGTGGCTGTTCGTGGTGGCCGATCCGGCCACCGGACGGCAGAGCTTCTGCAGCCTGAACGAGGGCCTGGGCAAGGTGCTCCGCTACGGCGCCTACTCCCCCGACGTGCTCGATCGGCTGCGCTGGATGTCGGCGGTGTTGGGACCGCTGCTGCAGCGGGCGGTCCGCCGGCACGGCCCGATCGACCTGAAGGCGATCCTGGCCCAGATGCTGCAGATGGGCGACGAGGCGCACAACCGCAACCGGGCCGGCACCCTGATGCTGCTGCGCGAACTGCTGCCCGAACTCATCGACTCCGGCGCCCCGGCGGCCGAGGTCGCCGAGGCCGTCCGGTTCATTGCCGGCAACGACCACTTCTTCCTGAACCTGGCGATGCCCGCCTGCAAGCTGACACTGGACGCCGCCCGGAACATCGCGGGCAGCACGGTGGTAGTCGCGATGGCCCGCAACGGCACCGATTTCGGCATCCAGGTGGCCGGCACCGGCGACGAGTGGTTCACCGGTCCGGCGCAGCTGGCCGACGGGCTGTTCCTGGGCGGCTACGGGCCGGCCGACGCGAATCCCGATATCGGCGACTCGGCCATCACCGAGACCGCCGGCCTCGGCGGCTTCTCGATGGCGGCCGCGCCGGCCATCGTCCGGTTCGTCGGTGGCCAGGTGTCCGACGCGCTCGCGGCATCCAGGCGGATGTACGAGATCACCGTGGCCGAGCATCCGATGTACGCCATCCCGGTGCTGGACTTCCGCGGCGTGCCGACCGGCATCGACGTCACCCGGGTGGTGCGTACCGGCATCCTGCCGCAGATCAACACCGGCATGGCCGGCCGGGTCGCCGGCGTCGGTCAAGTGGGCGCCGGCCTGGTCACTCCGCCGGCTGAGATCTTCCCGAAGGCGTTGGCCGCGCTGGCTGCGCGTACCTGAGCTCGGCGGCGGCCAGGTCCTCAGGGGTGTCGATGTCGGTGATCGGATCGCGCACGTCGAGGTAGTCGACGTCGTCGATGTGCGCGGCCAGAAACGCCCGGCCGCCCTGGTCGTCGTACGCCGAGGTGGCGAAGGCCGTCAGCCAGCGGCGCGCGACCAGCACCGGGTGGGACCGGACGCCGGCTCGGCGCACCGCGATGATGGAGGCCCCGTTCCGGTACCAGCCGAGCATCGCCCGCACCTCGGCCGGCGACACGTCGGGCAGGTCCACCAGGGTGACCACGATCGCCTCGGTGTCCTCCGGCAGCGCGGCCAACCCCGCCCGCAGCGAGGAACTCATCCCCTCGTCGGCCGCCGCGTTGACGACCATGCTCGCGCCGTCGGCCGCAACCTCGTCGGACCGGACGACGGCCAGCACCTGGGCGCAGCCGCCGGCCAGCAACGTCTGGACCGCCCGATCGATCAGCCGGACACCACCCAGCACCACGTCGGCCTTCGGCCGGCCGAGTCGCCGGCCCGCTCCGGCGGCCAGCACCAGTCCGACGATCATGGCCGGCCCAATTCACGGACGGCGACGGCGGTGGCCAGGGCAGCCTGCGCCGCCTCGTACCCCTTGTCCTCCTTGGAGCCGGGCAACCCGGCCCGATCCAGCGCCTGCTCATCGTCGTCGCAGGTCAGCACGCCGAAGCCGACCGGGACGCCGGTGCTGACGCTGACCTGGGTCAGGCCGTCGGTGGCGGCCCGGCAGACGTACTCGAAGTGTGGGGTGCCGCCCCGGATGACCACGCCGAGCGCCACGATGGCATCGACCTGCTCGGCGGCCAGTCGGCTGGCGGCCACCGGCAGCTCGAACGCTCCGGGCACCCGCAGCAGCCGGACGTCGCGCACCCCGGAATCGCCCAGCGCGCGCTGCGCGCCGTCGAGCAGGCCGTCCATCACCTGGGTGTGCCACCGCGCGGCGACCACGGCCACCCGCAGATCCTCCGCACCCGGCACCGGACCGGTAGCCGGCGCACCGTGCCCGCTCATGTTGGATAGCTCTTCGCGCGAGCGCTCATCGGCTCATTCGCTCCGCTCCTCGGCGCTGCGCACCTGCGATGCTCACTCATGCTCGACTGCTCTTCGCGCGAGCGCTCATCGGGGCTGTGGCTCGTGCTCGGCCGGCGCGACGGCGTCGTCCAGATCCAGCTCGTGTCCCATCCGGTCCTTCTTGGTCTGCAGGTAGCGGAGGTTCTCCGGGTTTGCGTGCGTGGGCAGCGGAACAGTACCGACTACCGACAGCCCGTAGCCCTCCAAACCGGCACGCTTGGCCGGATTGTTGCTGAGCAGCCGCATGGTGCGCACCCCGAGGTCGACCAGAATCTGCGCGCCGGTGCCGTAGTCCCGAGCGTCGGCCGGCAGGCCGAGGTCCAGGTTGGCGTCCACCGTGTCCCGCCCGGCGTCCTGCAGCTGGTAGGCCTGCAGCTTGTGCATAAGCCCGATGCCACGGCCTTCGTGGCCACGCATGTAGAGCACCACGCCCCGGCCCTCCCGGGCCACCGCCGCCAGCGCGGCGTCCAGTTGCGGCCCGCAGTCGCAGCGCAGCGAACCGAACACGTCGCCGGTCAGGCACTCCGAGTGCACCCGGACCAGGATGTCGTTGCCGTCCCCCACATCGCCGAAGACGAAGGCGACATGCTCGCGGTTGTCGTAGGTGGAGGCGTAGCCGTGCGCGATGAACTCGCCGTAGCGCAGCGGCACCCGGGCCTGCGCCACCCGCTCGACCAGCTTCTCGAACCGGCGCCGGTAGGAGATCAGGTCGGCGATGGAGATCAACGCCAGGTCGTGCTCGTCGGCGAACACCCGCAGCTCGTCCACTCGGGCCATGCCGGCCGGATCCTTCTCACTCACCAACTCGCACAGCACCCCGACCGGGGCCAGGCCGGCCAGCTTGGCCAGGTCGACGGCGGCTTCGGTGTGGCCGGGCCGGCGCAGCACGCCACCGTCCTTGGCCCGCAGCGGCACGATGTGCCCGGGCCGGGTCAGGTCCGCCGAGGTGGTGGACGGGTCGGCCAGCAACCGGATCGTGCGCGCCCGGTCGGTGGCCGAGATCCCGGTGGTGACGCCTTCTCGAGCGTCGACGGTCACGGTGTAGGCGGTCCCGCGCTTGTCCTGGTTGGTGTGGAACATCGGCGGCAGGTCAAGCCGGTCGGCCTCCGCCTCGGTGACCGGCACGCAGATGTAGCCCGAGGTGTAGCGCACCATGAACGACACCAGCTCCGGGGTGACCAGCTCGGCGGCGAAGATCAGGTCGCCCTCGTTCTCCCGGTCCTCGTCGTCGACCACCACCACCGGCTTGCCGGCGGCGATGTCTGCGATGGCACGCTCGATCGGATCGAGCATCAGCGACCGCCCTCCAACCCGCTCGACGTCAGGAAGCCCAGCAACCGCTCGGTGTACTTGGCCAGCACGTCCACCTCGAGGTTGACCGGATCGCCCACCGCCTTCTCCCCCAGCACGGTGGCACGCAGCGTCTCCGGGATCAGGCCCACCTCGAACCAGTCGGTGGCCACGGCGGTCACCGTGAGCGACACCCCGTCCACCGCGATGGAGCCCTTCTCCGCGACGTAACGGGCCAGCTCGGCCGGCATCCCGAACCGGACCGTCTGCCAGCCGTCGCCCGGTGCGCGGGACAGCACCGTTCCGGTGCCGTCCACGTGCCCCTGCACGATGTGGCCGTCCAGCCTGCTGTCCACCCGGGCGGCCCGCTCCAGGTTCACCCGCTGGCCGGCCGACAGCGATCCGATCACGCTGCGCTTGAGCGTCTCGGCCATCACGTCGAAGTCCAGCTCCACCGACCCGTCGGCGGCCCGCTGCCCGACCACGGTCAGGCAAACCCCGTTCACCGCGACCGAGGCGCCGTGCGCCAGGTCGGCGCCGAGCCGGGCCGCCCGTACCCGCAGCACCGCCGAATCGCCGGCCGAATCCAGCCCGACGACCTCGCCTACCTCTTCGATGATGCCGGTGAACACTGGGCCTATCTCCTTATCCTCGCTCGTCGCGAGCGGCGCCGAGCGCCGGGCGCCCGATGATCTTGATGTCGTCTCCGAGCCGGCTGACTTCGACGACCTCCAGTGAGACGGCATCGGCCATCGTGGTTATTCCGGCATCCTCCAGCACCGTAGTTCCGCCGCCGAGCAGTTTGGGTGCGAGATAGGCCACCACCTCGTCGATCAGGCCGGCTTCCAGGAATGCGCCGGCCAGCGTCGGCCCACCCTCCAGCAGCAGATGCCGGACGCCCCGGTCGAACAGCGCCTTGCAGGCGAACCGCGGCACCGCGGTGTCCAACACCAGCGTCTCGGCCGCGTCGTCGAAGATCCGCGCGTCCTTGCCGACCCGATGCCGGCGGTCCAGCAGCACTCGCAGCGGCTGGTGGGTGGCCAGCACCTCGGTGCCGTCGGGCTGCTGGATCCGTACGGTCAGTTGCGGATCGTCGGCCAGCACGGTGCCACTGCCGACCAGCACGGCGTCCACCCGGCCCCGCAACTGGTGCACGTCGGCCCGCGAGATCGGATTGCTGATCCAGCGCGAGCTGCCGTCGGCGGCGGCCGCCCGGCCGTCCAGGGTGGCGGCGAACTTCCAGGTCACGAACGGCCGGGCGTGCACCACCGCATGCAGCCATGGGCCCAGCGCGGCGGCGGTGACCAGGGACGTCTCCACCCCGCCGAGCACCTGCAGGCCGGCCCTGCGCAGCCGCTCGGCCCCGCCGGCGGCCACCGGGTTGGGGTCGTCCAGGGCGTAGATCACCCGGACGATGCCCGCCTCCAGCAGCGCCTCGGTGCACGGGCCGGTCTGGCCGATGTGGTTGCACGGCTCCAGGGTGACCACCGCGGTTCCGCCCCTGGCCTGCTCGCCGGCGGCGGCCAGCGCCATCACCTCGGCGTGCTGCTGGCCGTGCGGCTGGGTGACGCCCTGGCCGACCAGTCGGCCGTCGGCACCGAGGATCACCGCCGCCACCGGCGGGTTCGGGCTGGTCCGGCCGGCCACCGTGCTGGCCAGCTCGGCGGCGTGCCGCATCGCGGTCAGCTCGGCATCGGTCGGCTGGTGGATCATCGGCGGTGGCCGGCGCCGCACTGAGCCATGCCGGACCGGGCCAGCGCGCGCAGCCGGTCCACCGCGGCCGCCGGATCGTCGGCCCCGTACACCGCGGAGCCGGCCACGAACACATCGACGCCGGCCTCGGCCGCCTGGCCGATGGTGTCCTCGTCGATGCCACCGTCGATCTCCAGGAACAACCGGAGCCGGCCGGCGGCCACCTGCTCGCGGACCAGCCGCACCTTCGGCAGCACCTCGGCCATGAATCGCTGGCCGCCGAAGCCGGGCTCGACCGACATCACCAGCAGCGTGTCGAACTCGCCCAGCAGCTCCAGGTACGGCTCGATCGGGGTGTTCGGCTTCACCGACAGCCCGGCCAGCGCGCCCGCCGCCCGGATCGCCCGGGCAGTCCGTACCGGGTCGGCCGCCGCCTCGACGTGAAAGGTCACGTTGGCCGCCCCGGCCTCGGCGTAGCCGGGCGCCCACCGGTCCGGATCGGTGATCATCAGGTGACAGTCCAGCGGCAGGTCGGTGGCTCGGTGCAGGCTCTGCACCACCGGCAGCCCGATGGTCAGGTTGGGCACGAAGTGGTTGTCCATCACGTCAACGTGCAACCAGTCCGCCCGCGACACCGCTGCCGCCGCGTCGGCGAGGTGGGCGAAGTCGGCCGACAGGATGCTCGGCGCGATCATCGGCTCGGCGGACGGCATGGTCACTGTCCCATTCTATGGACGCCCTGCCGCGGACCCGTCACGCCCGGCAGGTCAGCTGTCAGCTACCGCGGCGCAGGCCGGCGAAGAACATCGCGTCGGTGCCGTGCCGGTGTGGCCAGAGTTGTACGGTGCTCCCCGCGCCCGGCGGGACGGTGCTCCCCGCGCCCGGCAGGGCGGTGCTGTCCGCGCCCGGCAGGACCGTGCCGCCCGCGCCCAACTGGCCTACGCCGGCGAAGGCGGCCCGGGCATCCAGCAGCTCCAGGTCCGGGTGCCGGGTCAGCGCCGCCTCGATCTGCCGGGCGGTCTCGGCCAGGTGTGGTGAGCAGGTGACGTAGGCCAGCACGCCGCCCGGCCGGGTCAGCTGGACGGCGGCGTCCAGCAGCTGCGCCTGCAACTCGGTCAGCTGGGCAAGATCGGCCGCGGTCCGCCGCCAGCGGGCCTCGGGCCGGCGCCGCAACGCGCCCAGCCCGGTGCAGGGCGCATCCAGCAGCACCCGGTCATAACTGCCGGACAGCTGCCTAGCATCGCCGACCAGCAACTCGACCGGCCACCGCCGGGTGGCTGCCGCGACCAGTTCGGCGCGGTGCGGATG
Organism: Jatrophihabitantaceae bacterium; assembly: GCA_045807085.1. Lineage (GTDB taxonomy): Bacteria > Actinomycetota > Actinomycetes > Mycobacteriales > Jatrophihabitantaceae > Jatrophihabitans_A. The sequence goes on along the minus strand of JBJMIB010000008.1, from coordinate 12,787 downwards.
CAGCTCGTTGGCGGCCAGCCGAGCCCCCTGCCCGGCGGCCACGGCGGCCAGCAGCGCGGACTTGCCGCCGGGCCCGGCGCACAGGTCCAGCCATCGCTCGTCCGGGCCGGCCAGCGGCAGCCGCAACAGCGCGAGTGCGCAGAGCTGGCTGCCTTCGTCCTGCACCGCGGCCAGGCCCGCCTGGATCGCCGGCAGGCTGCCGGGCTCGCCACCAGAGGTCAGCCGGACCGCGTACGGGGAGTACGGGCCCGGGCTGCCGCCGGCCTGGGTCGCGAGCTCGGCGCGCTCGATCGCACCGGGCAGCGCGACCAGGTGGGTTTCCGGCCTGGCGTCGTCGGCGGCCAGCGCCCGCTCCAGCTCGGCCTCGGCCAAGGCCACCGATCCTTCTTCGGCCAAGACCACTGGCCCTTCTTCGGTCAAGGCCACTGACCGTTCCGCCGCCAAGGCGTCAGAAAACGCGCTGACGATCCAGCCCGGGTGGCTGTACCGCAGCGCCAGCCGGCCGAGCGGCGAGGCATCGGCGCCGATCAGCTCACACCAGCCGTCGAAGTCGCGGGCGGCCACCTTGCGCAGCACCGCGTTGACGAAGCCGGTCGCCCGGCTGTTGCCGGTGACCCGGGCCAGGTCCACCGTGGTGGCCACCGCGGCATGTGGCGGGATCCGGGTCTTCAGCAGCTGGTACGAGCCCAGCCGGAGCAGGTCCAGCACCGCCGGTTCGATCTCGGCCAGCTCCCGGCTGGAGCAACGGCGCAGCACCTCGTCCAACACGCCGCGGGCGCGCAGGCTGCCGTAGCCCAGTTCGGTGGCCAGTCCCGCGTCCCGGCCGGTCAGCCGGGCGGCGGCCAGCTGCCGGGGCAGCACCAGGTTGGCGTAGGCGTCCTCGGCCGAGACTGCCCGCAGCGTCCGGTAGGCCGCCAGCCGGGCCGGGTCGGCGTCAGTGGGCAAGTCGGTCCGCATCGGTCAGCCGGACGCCGCGCGCCCAGTCGGCGGCCGGCATCGCCCGCTTGCCGGGCGGCTGCACGCTACCCAGCCGGACCGCCGTGCTGGCCGTGCCTACCAGCACCTGCTGGCCGGCCGCGCGCAGCTGGCCGGGCGCCAGGCCGGACGCCGCGGTCACCGTGACCGGTCCCAGCTTGAGCCGCTCACCGCGAAAGCCGGTCCAGGGACCCGGGTCGGGGGTGCAGGCCCGCGCCCGCCGGTCGACCGCGACCGCCGGCAGGCCGAAGGAGATCTCGGCGTCGGCCACCGTCAGCTTGGGCGCCAGCGACACCCCATCGGCCGGCTGCGGCCGCGGCCGGAGCGTGCCGTCGGCGATGCCGTCCACGGTGGCCAGCAGCAGCGGCGCGCCCGCCTCGGCCAGTCGGGCCAGCAGGTCACCGCTGGTATCGCCGGGCCGGATTCGCTCGGTCAGCACCCCGTACACCGGGCCGTCGTCCAGCCCCGGCCCGATCCGGAAGGTGCTGGCGCCGGTGATCTCGTCACCGTGCAGCAGCGCGTGCTGCACCGGCGCCGCGCCCCGCCAGGCCGGCAGGATCGAGAAGTGCAGATTCACCCAGCCGTGCCGGGGCAGGCTGAGCGCCGGCTCCCGCAGCAGCGCGCCGTAGGCGACCACCGGCGCGCAGTCCGGCCGCAGTTCGGCCAAGCGCCGCAGGAATTCCGGTTCCGACGGGGTGACCGGCTTCAGCACCTCGACGCCGGCCGCGGCCGCCAGTTCGGCCACCGGTGACCGGCTGACCGCCCGGCCGCGGCCGGCCTTGGCATCCGGCCGGGTGAGCACCGCGACCACCTCGTGCGCCGGGTGCTCGAGCAGCGCGCGCAGGGACGGCAACGCCACCTCGGGGGTGCCGGCGAACAGCAGCCTCACCGGCGCGGGGCGGCAACGCCGGACCAAGGCGAGGCGACCGTGCCGGCATGCGGGCTCACCTTGATCACCGGCGGGGTCAGCCCGGACCACTCGGCGTTGCGGATCTCGGCCATCGCGGCCCGGCGGGTCTCCGGGTCCAGCCGGTCGACGAACAGCACGCCGTCCAGGTGGTCGGTCTCGTGCTGGACGCAGCGGGCCAGCCGGGCGGTGCCTTCGACGGTGATCGGGTCGCCGTAGCTGTTCTGCCCGTGTGCCACCACGTTCGCCATCCGCTGGCAGTCCCAGGACAGGCCCGGAATGGACAGGCAGCCTTCCGGCCCGTCCTGGGTCTCGGTCGACGGGAAGTGCAGCACCGGGTTGATCAGGTGACCCTGCTCGTCCTCGGACACCCAGTAGGTGAAGACTCGAAGCCCGACGCCGATCTGCGGCGCGGCCAGGCCCGCGCCCGGCGCGTCCAGCATGGTCTCGCGCAGGTCGGCCACCAGCCGGCGCAGCTCATGGTCGAACACGGTCACCGGCTCGGCCGGCGTGCGCAGGATGGGATCGCCGAACAGGCGGATGGGCTGGACTGTCACGGCTACCAGTCTAGGAAGCCGCAGTTGCCCACTTGACCCCCGCTCGGTGTCGGGAATACCCATTCGAGTCAGGGAATTGCATTACACAGGCTGCTTTAGTTAGTCTGGCTAACGAAACGAAGGGAGGCATGTGTCCTACAGCGCCGCGCATGACCGTCGGGTCGCGCTCTCGGTAACCACGGTCGGGATCCTGGCTGCCACCCTCAACGCATCCATCCTGCTCATCTCGCTGCCGGCCATCTTCGACGGGCTGGGCCTGAACCCGCTCGCGCCGGCGAACATCTCCTACCTGCTGTGGATGCTGATGGGCTACCTGCTGGTGACCGCGGTGCTGGTGGTCACCTTCGGCCGGCTGGGCGATCAGTACGGCCGGGCCAGGCTGTTCAATCTGGGCTTCCTGATCTTCACCCTCGCCTCGATCGGCTGTGCGCTGGTGCCCAACGGTGGTTCGGCCGGCGCCATGGAGCTGATCGCGCTGCGCATCGTGCAGGGCGTCGGCGGCGCGATGCTGACCGCCAACTCGACGGCCATCATCACCGACGCGTTCCCGCCGGACCGGCGCGGTTTCGCGCTCGGGGTGAACCAGGTGGCCGGTATCGGCGGCTCGTTCATCGGCCTGGTGGTCGGCGGCCTGCTCTCGGAATGGCACTGGCGGGCGGTGTTCTGGGTGAGCGTCCCGGTCGGCATCTGGGGCACCTGGATGGGTTACCGCAGCCTGCGTGACACGCCTCGCGACTCGCGCAGCCGGACCGCTATCGACTGGTGGGGCAACCTGACCTTCGGGGTCGGGCTGATCGCGATCCTGATCGCCATCACCTACGGCCTGCAGCCCTACGGCGGGCACACCATGGGTTGGACCTCGCCGATGGTGCTGGCCGGCCTGTTCGGTGGCCTGGCGTTGCTGGTCGCGTTCGTGTTCATCGAGCTGCGGGTGACCGACCCGATGATGGACCTTGCGCTGTTCCGGGTACGCGCGTTCGCCGCCGGGCAGACGGTCAACCTGCTCGCGTCGATGGCTCGCGGCGGCCTGCAGTTCATGCTGATCATCTGGCTGCAGGGCATCTGGCTGCCGCTGCACGGCTACAACTTCGCCGACACCCCGCTGTGGGCCGGCATCTACATGCTGCCGCTGACGGTCGGCTTCTTGATCGCCGGGCCGGCCTCCGGCGCGCTGTCCGACCGGTTCGGTGCGCGCACCTTCGCCACCGGTGGGCTGCTGCTGACCGCCGCCACCTTCGGTGGCCTGATCGCCATCCCGGCCAACTTCGACTACCGGCTGTTCGCCGCGCTGCTGGCGTTGAACGGCATCGGCATGGGGCTGCTGGCCGCACCCAACTCGGCGGCCATCATGAATGCGGTGCCGGCCTCCGAGCGCGGCGCCGCCTCCGGCATTCGGGCGACCGGCATGAACGCCGGCATGGTGCTATCGATGGGTGGCTTCTTCACCCTGATGGCGATCGGGTTGGCCAGCCGGCTGCCGGGCACGCTGTACAGCGGCCTGGTGAAGGCCGGCATCACGCCGGACGCCGCGCACCAGATCTCCACCACTCCCCCGGTGGGGACGCTGTTCGCGGCATTCCTCGGTGACAACCCGATCAAGGCGCTGGTCGCCCAGGCCGACCCCGGGCAACTGCAGCCGGGCTCCGGGGTGGACGTGACCACGCTGACCGGACGGACCTTCTTCCCGCAGCTGATCTCCGAGCCGTTCCGGCACGGACTGGCCATCGCGTTCGGGGTTTCGATCGCGATGCTGCTGATCGCCGCGGTCGCCTCCCAGCTACGCGGTGAGCGGTACGTGCACGCCGACGCGATGGCGGATCGGGTGGTTGAGCCGGCCCAACGGGTTGGTGAGCCGGCCGAGCGGACTGCTGGGCACGCCGAGCGGGCTGGCGGGCGGCAGCACGAGAGCGTCGGAGTCGCGGTGGCCCGGGAGGCCGCCGGGCTGGACGGCATCCCGGGCCAGGACGTGGCGTTCGAGGAAGCCTTGGCCGACCAGCATTCGTCCGGCCAGCCACTTGCCCGCCGCCGCTCGTGATCGGTGCGGGTGGCCGCTGTCAGTCCAGGTCGATGACCAGCGGCGCGTGATCGGAGGGGCCCTCGCCCTTGCGGGCGTCCCGATCCACCCAAACCTGCTCGGCGCGCTTGGCCAGCGACTCGCTGACCAGCGCGAGGTCGATACGCATGCCGCGGCCCTTCTGGAAGCCGAGCATCCGCATCTCCCAGAAGGTGTAGGCAGGTCGCTCATCCCGCGGGTCGGCCGAGGCTCGCGGTAGCAGGTCGAGCAGCGCGGCGTCCGGGCCGCAGGCCTGCTGGATGTCCTTGATGGCTTTCCGCTCCTCCGGCGTGACATGGGTGTAGCCGTCGAAGGCGTGGATGTCCCAGACGTCGGCGTCGGACGGCGCGACGTTGAAGTCGCCGAGCAGCCCGAACGGAGCATCCAGGCCCAGCTCGGTCCGTTCGGCGATGCACTGTTCGCGCAGGGCCTGCAGGAACCTCAGCTTGTAGCGGAAGTGCTCGCTGCCCACCGTCCGGCCGTTCGGCACGTAGATCGACCAGAGCCGGTGGCCGGCACAGGTGGCGCCGATCGCGCGCGCCTCGGTGAGTTCCTCGAAGGCCGGTTGTCCCGGCAGTCCCAGGGTGATCTCGGCCAGCCCGACCTTCGAGATGATGCCGACCCCGTTCCACCGGCCGGTGCCGTGGTGGACCGACTGGTAACCCTGGGCGGTGAGGGCCGCGGCCGGCCAGGACTCGTCGGTGGCCTTGGTCTCCTGGACCAGCAGCACGTCGGGCTGCCGCTCCGCCAGCCAGCTGAGCAGCCGGGGCAGCCGGGCCTTGACCGAGTTGAGGTTCCAGGTCGCGATGCGCATCCCTTGATCCTGCCGCGTGGTCAGCGGCGCTCAGCAAGCGGAGCGGTACCTACCGCGGCGGGTGGACAATTCTCCGTTCGCTGAGGGAGTCACAGCGCGGGTAGCTGGCCGATGCGATGCAACGCGCCTCAGCGACCTTTCCGGCAGGTGGTCGAGTGGTGATAATGGCGGCGTGTTCATCAGCGCGGTTCCCGAGGACGGCGCGACCGGCGCCTTGGCCGACTACTACCGGCAGCAGACGACGGCGTGGGGATTCCTTCCCAACTACGCAGCCGCCTTCTCAACGCGTCCGGATGTCGCACAGGCTTGGAACGCGCTCAATGCCGCGGTCCGCAACGGGATGGATCGCCGCCGTTTCGAGCTCGCAACCATCGCGGCGGCACGTGCATTGCATTCCACCTACTGCACCGCCGCGCATTCGAAGTTCCTGCGAGACGTCTGCGGCGACCAGCCAACCGTAGGCTTGATCGCTGCCGATCCGTCCGGAGCGACGCTCGATGACCAGGATCGGGCGGTATATGAATTCGCCGGCCAGGTCGCGGCCGACGCCAGCTCCATAACCCAATCGGATGTTGACAAGTTGCGGGCTGCGGGCCTGTCTGACCCGGAGATCGCCGACATAGTGTTCGCCGCTGCCGCGCGGTCGTTCTTCACCCGCGTTCTCGACGGCCTCGGCGCACAGCTTGATCACCAGACCGCCGCGACGTTCTCACCCGAGTTGCTCAGCACGATGGTCGTAGGCCGCCCTCCCGAGAAAGCCTGAGCAGGCGAGCTCGCAGGCATCCCCGAAGCCTCGATATCGAGCAGGCCGTCGTGGCAGGGCCGCCCCAGCTCCGGCCTCGATACGTGCGACCGATTCTTGCGGTTCGGCCGCCCGGATGAATCACTAGGTGTCAGCGGCACACGTCCTCGCCGGCTGGGCGTTCCCTTCTGCGGCTACTGGACGATGCTGCGGCTACTGGACGATGTGGAACTCGATTCGATAGAGCCACGCTACCGGCGAGTGGATCGTCGCGAGCCCGGCTTGGCATCAGAACGCCTTGTGCAGGGCGAGCGGGTACACCGGGCCAGCCCCGGCCTCGCGAAGCAGCGCCGACGCGGCGGTCAGGGTGAAGCCGCTACGGATGACGTCGTCGAGCAGCAGGACCGGGCCCGACGGCACCGCGCCGGCAATCCGTAACCGGCGCAACGCCAGCGCGGCCGAGTCGGCGTTGGTGGCCGCGTCCTCCTGGAAACCCGGTCCCTCGGCGGACAGCGGCGCAGCGAGCTCCATCCGGCCGAGCGCGGCCAGCCGGGTCGCGAGTTCCTTGAGCAGGGGCTCGCGCCGCCGGGACGGCACCCAGCTGACCCAGGTCGGCCGTCCGGCCGGCCAGCCCCACGCCTTGAGCGTGGCGACCACGCCGTCGAATACCTCGGTGGGCAGGTCGGCGCCGCCCCCGAGCGCGGCCCGCACCGGGTCGCCCCAGATGGCATCGTCGCCGCGGGCGAGCGCGCGCCCCGGCTCGTGGCGCAGCCCTTCGGCGATGCGGCCGCGCCGCTCGACCCCGGTGGGCCACATCTTCCGGGGCTCCAGCACGACCTGCTGCGCCCTGAGGTGCTGCCACGCGGCCCGGACCGTCTCCTCGGCCGGCGTCCGCCCCGGTGCCGGCAGCTGGCCGGTGCAGACGGCGCAGCGGCCACAGTCGGCCGCACCCGGATCGTCCAGCTCGCTGCGCAGGACGCGCATCAGACACCTCGCCCCGGACTGGTACTCGCGCATGACCTGCTGCTCGCGCCGGCGGGCCGCGGCGATGCCGGCGTACCGCTCGGTGTCGTACCGCCACTGCTGCCCGGTCGCCGCCCATCCGCCGTCGATCCGCTCGACCGCGCCGTCGACGTCCAGCACTTTGAGCAACGATTCGAGGCGTCCGCGCCTCAACCCGCTCTCGACCTCGAGCTTCGGCAGGCTCATCGGACCGGCGGCGAGGCGGTCCAGCACCGCGCGCACCTTGTCCTCCGGTGGGAAGGCGGTCGAGTCGAAGTAGGCCCAGATCCGCTCCTGCGCGGCGGTCGGAAGAAGGACCGCGGCGGCCGTCTCCAGCGCGCGCCCGGCCCGGCCGACCTGCTGGTAGTACGCGATGGGCGACGACGGCGCGCCGAGGTGGACGACGAACCCGAGGTCGGGCATGTCGAGCCCCATGCCGAGCGACGACGTGGCCACGAGCGCGCGCAGGTCATGGCGGACAAGCGCACCTTCCAGCTCCACCCGCTCCTCCGGCGGGGTGGCCGAGGAGTAGGCGGCGACGCCGAGCCCCTGGCTGCGCAGGAACTCGGCCAGCTGCGTGGTCTCATCGACGGTCAGCGTGTAGATGATGCCGCTGCCGGGGAGATCCGGGCCGGCCAGCGCGTCGGCGATCCAGGCGTAGGCGGTCGGCAGATCGGGTGTCGGGAGCACGGACAGGACCAAGCTCTCCCGGTCCAGCGTGCCGCGCAGCGTAAGGGTCTCCGAGCCGAGTTGGGCGGCGACGTCGTGGCTCACCCGTTCGTTGGCCGTCGCCGTGGTGGCCAGCACCGGGGTGCCGACCGGCAGTCGGCCCAGCACGGCCGCCAACCGGCGGTAGTCGGGACGGAAGTCGTGCCCCCAGTCAGAGAGACAGTGCGCCTCATCGACGACCAGCAACCCGATCCGGGGCGCGAGATCGGGCAGCACGCGGGCTCGGAAGCCGGCCGAGTTGAGTCGCTCGGGCGAGATCAGCAGGACGTCGACCTCATCGGCCGCGATACGGGACTCGATGCTCGACCAGTCATCGATGTTGGCGCTGTTGAGCGTGACCGCGCGCAGCCCGGAACGTTCGGCCGCGGCGACCTGATCGCGCATGAGGGCGAGCAGCGGCGAGATGACCAGCGTCGGCCCGCGACCACGCTCGCGCAGCAGGCCGGCGGCGATCCAATAGACGGCTGACTTGCCCCAGCCGGTCCGCTGGACGACCTCGACCGTGCGGCCGTCCAACAACGCCTCGATGGCCGCCCACTGGTCCTCGCGCAGTCGGGCGCCTGGCCCGGCGAGCCGGGCCAGATGGTCTTCGGCCGTGGCGCGGGAGTCGCTGACGGTCATGACCCCATCGTCGCTGATGGCTCTGACACGCTCGCCGCGCCGTCCACAGCCGGTCAGGCGGTCGCCGGGGGTCGTACCGGCAGCGGCGCTCCACGCTGCGCAGTCCAGGCGCCAGGGCGGCGACCGTGTAGTCCAGATCGAGATGGCTGCCGTTGCTAATTCAAGTCAAGATCGCTTCGTTCGCGGGCGCCTCGTCACGAGCTTTCTATTAGCGCACACAGCTGCTGAATCTTATCGGCGATACGGCGATACGTGCGTGTCGGTGCTAGACCAGAAAGATTCATGCTGAAACGTATCGCATCGCCGACAGCCTTTCGCCGATTCTCGACGCTGTTCTCGGCGATGTAACCGTCATGAACCGCCCTTCCAAGCGTTCTCTCGGCCTGTAGGCGAACCTCTTCGCGTCGGCCGAGATCCGTTGCCTCTTCCGCTAGCACGCCACGCCAGGCCACCATCCTGACCGGATCGTTAGAATCAATATTCTCAAGCGAGATGGCGAGTCCAGAAAGCCCACGCGCAGCGACATCAGGTTGGAGAGAGTCGCCAATAGGGAGGTCGAGAAGCGCGCATGCATTAAGCGCGGCAGAACCTCGCCAATCACCCTGAAGACCTTGAATTCGCGCCCAATCACAAAAATATCCTCGTAGCGCAACCCGGACATCATTGAGACCATCGATGTCATCCCAAGCCCCAGCTGCCAATCGCCCAGCCTCGGCTAGACGTTCAAACCTCCAATAAGTTTGCATCTGACTTGCGCGAAGCCTCAACTGTGTAGGGTCGGCGCGCACGGCAGCGTCTACCGCCACAATCGCCAGGTCTTCTTTGACGATTCGTTGCCCGCAGAACGCGACATCTAAAATATCCGCTCCCCACTGCAGACCTCGCACGTTCGCTACCACACTCGCGACGTAATTCGAAAGCACAGCACTTGCGCTCAAGCCAAATTCAGGAGCCAAATCGAGCGTTACTTCAGCTATCCGCCGGTGGCGCGCGAGGACAATGTCACCGTGTTTTTGGGCAGCTGCCTCGCGGCCCAAACGGTCGATGACCAATACTTGAGTCTCTTTCTCCGTAAGCCCCATTGCCCAAGCGAGGTACTTTATGGTGATGGGTCCCATATCGATCTGTGGCGGAAGGCAGATCGTCATATACGCGTCAAGCAGAGTTTGATCTCCAGGTAGCCTTACCCGGTGCAGCCTCCGAAGTAAGTTCCGAATATGATCTCGAAACTCCCCGCCATACCTCGTTGCGAGCAAGGCACCGAGCATTGCGCTTTCTCCAGCATCGAGACTCTCCTGATAGAGCACGTCAACGCGGTCCTCAGTGCTCGATTTCTGCGCAAGTTTGCCTAGGCCAGAAGCACCAAATTTAGCCCAAGATGCAACGATCAGCCTTGCGTCCTCCCGGGATAACCCGCTCACAACACGAGCCTCAATGTCGGACCGTCCAATTCGATGTAAGACGGCGCGAGTGGCACGGTCCCAATCCGTGTCTCTTGCCGCCAGCACCAGTCGCACATCCGACCTCTGCTCACTTTTCAATAGCGCAATAACCTCGGATATCACTCCTACGCTCAGGTCGGCATCATCGAAGAAGAGATAGTGTTTCGCCGACGTAATTGCAATACTTCGGATTTGAGGCACACTAATGCGCGCGCCTGGCTCCGCCCAATATACGTAGTCATTGCCAGACTCCGCTATCGCAACAGCGACCTGACGCAGAGCGGTTGATTTACCCTCACCAGTGGGACCCTCGAGCAGCGTACAGAGGGTATTAGTCTCGTCGTTTTCAAAGTCAGCTACCAGCCGTCGAGCAGTAACGAGCTTCGCGACGCGATCAGTCGTTACATCAATCCAACTCGGCTCGCGACCGTCGAAGAAAGAAAGAGCTATCCGTTCGTCTCTGCTTCTTGAGCGCTGCAAATTAAGAAACCCTCTGTCGATTGACGTCATCCCCGAAATGACGACTTCTGGACGCCTCAAGGGAGGGAGGGCAGTGGACGTGCGAAGGCGTGAAATAATCGCGTTCTGCACATTGACCAGCAGCGAGTTGGCGTCAACCGACGTAAATGCCTGAATCCTGCCTGGCAGGCTAACGCCACTGATTACACCCATTGACGCTTCTGTACCGTGACATGCCCATAGCACTTCCAGCTCTCTTTGGCTCCCTTCTTGCACAATTTCGAGAATTGATGATGTGAGGACGTCGTCCCAACCCCCGTACCCAATTACAACGCACGTCGAGTTTGAAAGGATTTGGCGGAGACTGCCTAACAAGCGAGGTCTTGGCGTGTTAAGTTGAGCGGCCGTGTGCAGGGTGTCGCCTATTCGCCAGAAGCCATGGAGATGTGCTACCGGAATAACAGTAGATACTCCCTCCGGAACCGTTACCGCACCATCGCCATCTGCGACAATCGAAAATGGCTCTATGCCAGCTGCACGCAAACCAACCTCTAAGAGCGGATCGAAATTCGTTGTTAGAATGGGCCCGCGGACTTCCGGCGGAATGTGAGCAAGAATTTTGGCGATAGCAGCCGTGCCCTGAGGAAGAGCCCAGCCCGAGAAATCCTCCTCAAGCGACCGCAATATAGCTTCGTCACGTGTATACGTACGTGCCGTCGCAGGCGGTATTTGCGGGCTTCGTGCACGCAGTACGGCCAACCGCACTACCCGGTTCAGGTGGGGCAGCCCTGCGCGCTCAATCAGAAACTTTGCAGCAGTCTGATATTGATGCTGAGGATCAGTCGATCCTACAACTGAGTTGAAGTCGCTCTCGTCGTCTGGATCCGCCGCAATCGACCGACGAAAATATTCCACCATCTCCGCGGTGCTCGGTAACAATCCGGCGGATGCGCCAGAGCCGACCATGAACACCAACGGTTTGGAGTCCTCGTCTAGGCAGGCGCGCCTTAGACGGTGTTGGAGGTCGAGCTGACTCGGATACGGATGGGTCACGTTGTGAAGGTAGCGGACGTACAAACTGCCAACGCATGACGCACCGCAGCCATTCTGGATTGCATGATGCCTGGTGGCTCGGGTGGAGTTCATCTCACCAGGCGTTTGAGTCTATGCCAGCCACTAGATCGCACGGCGGCTCAGACCGTTTGAAGCGCCAGACCGGTGGGTGGCTTAGGACTAGCGAGGTTGCCCATCGTCGTACCACCGGCGTGGATCCAGTGCTTCACGTGGTAGTCCTCGAGGCCGATCCGGCTGTCGCAGCCGGGGTGGCGGCAGCCCGGCTGTCGCGTGACAGCGGCGCGGTGAAGACCGCGTGCTCACGACGCAGTTGTTGCGACGGCATCCAGTGGCTGCCCGCCCGCGCCGAGCAGCGCTGAGCGGACCCGTCCGGAGCAGAGAAGTCGCTCGATGACCCGCTGGGGCAGTCCCGGGCCTCGGGCGATTCGCCCCGCCGGCCTCAGTCGCTCCCGATGGTTCAGCGGCGCCGCGGACGCGCAAGAGCTCGTTCGGCGGGTGCAGCCTCTCCATGGCCCCGGTGCTGGCTATCGGCTGGGGAGCGATCGCGGTAGCCCGAACCACGGCAGCACGCTGGCCTCGAAGCGGGTCATGCCGCAGATCCGGCCGCCGGCAAGGGTGAGCACGTAGAAGGCGGTCGCGTGGCGGATTCCGGCCGGGCCGCGCAGATATGCCCCGAACGCGGGCTGGCCGTTGGCTCGGGCCGGCACGAGGTCGAACCTGCGGCCCGCGGCGAACTGGCGGGCACAGTAGCGGGCCACGAGTTCTCGGCCCTCGTATCCGAAGGGCTCCGGAGGCATCGCGATGAAGACGTCGTCGGTCAGCAGGGCCACCAGCGCGTCGAGGTCGGCCGACTCCCACGCGCGGGCGAACATGGCCACGATCGCGTCCTCGGCGGGCGAGCCAGCGGCGGGCGGCGGCTGATGACCGGCTGCCGGCTGCTGGCGGCGCTGCAGGCTAGCGCGGGCTCGTTTGAGGGCGCTGTTGACCGATTGGACGGTCACCTCCAGCATGCCGGCTACCTCGCTGGCGTGGAACCCGAGGACGTCGCGCAGGATGAGGACGGCCACCTGGCGCGGCGGCAGCAGCTGCAGGGCGGTTACGAAGGCCAGCGAGATGGCTTCGCTCTGCTCGTAGCGGGCCTCCGGCCCTGGGGGCACGTCGGCGGCACCCTCGAGGAAGGCGTCAGGGAAGGGCTGCAGCCAGACGGCCTCGTCGCGCGGCGTCGGCACGGGCGGTTCGAACCGCGACACATCCCACTCCCTGCCCGGGCGCCGGCCCGCCGCGCGGCGCGCGTTGAGGCACCGGTTGGTGGCGATCTTGTACAGCCAGGTGCGCAGCGACGCGCGTTCCTCGGTGAACCCGCCGATGCCTTGCCAGGCGGCCAGCATCGTCTCCTGGACGGCGTCCTCGGC
>JBJMIB010000007.1:0-488224 GCA_045807085.1 Jatrophihabitantaceae bacterium | reverse complement strand
CCGTCGTTCGAGACCGCCGGCGCCAGCGCGGCAGATGCCCTGAACTGGACCGAGGGCATCAACCATGCCCGCAGCAGCGACCGGGTGCACTCCGGGAGCTGGGCGCTCAAGTCCAGCTACACCGGCACCGGCACGAGTACCCGCAGCGACCCGATCACCGTGACCCCGAACACCACGTACACACTGTCGGGCTACATCTGGGCGACCAACACCACCGGCGGCGCCTACATCGACATGAGCGATATCCCGGGCGAGCTGACGCTGCCGTCGCGGCAGGCCGGCGCCTGGGAGCTCGTGTCCGGCACCTGGAACAGCGGGTCGAACACCAGCGTCACGCTGCGGCTGGTCACCGACGGCAGCCCGACCGCGCCGATCTGGTTCGACGACATCACGCTGGCCGTGGCCAGTGCCGACGTGGTGGTGGCCGGCGCCGGCGACATCTCGTGCGACCCGACCAAGACGCCGCCGTCAACGACGACCTGCCAGCAGGGGCCGACCTCGGACGTGCTGCTCGGGATCAATCCCGCGGCGGTGTTCACCCTGGGCGACAACCAGTACGAGAACGGCCAGCTGATCAACTTCCAGAACTACTACGACCCGACCTGGGGACGGCTGAAGGCACAGATCAGGCCGGCGATCGGCAACCACGAGTACAACGTCTCGCCCAGCGGCTACTTCGACTACTTCAACGGCGTCGGCAACGCCACCGGCCCGGCGGGCGACCGGACGAAGGGCTACTACAGCTACGACGCCGGCGCCTGGCACATCGTGGCGCTCAACTCCAACTGCAACAAGATCACCGGTACCACCAACGGCGCCGACTGCGCCGTCGGCAGCACCCAGTACAACTGGCTGCAGAACGACCTGGCGACGCACCCGAACCTGTGCACTCTCGCCTATTGGCACCATCCACTGTTCACCACCGGCAGCCACTATCAGGACGCTGATCTGCAATACGTCAAGCCGCTTTTCCAGCTGCTGTACAACAACAACGCCGAACTCGTGCTCAACGGTCACGACCACAACTACCAGCGGTGGGCGCCGCAGGATCCGAACGGCACCAAGGACACCGCGCGCGGAATCCGGGAAATCGTCGTCGGGACCGGTGGCCGCGACCTCGACGGGTTCCCGATCAGCTCAGCCAATGTGGAGGCCAGGGACCGCAACACGTTCGGCGTCATCAAGCTGACCCTGCATGCGTCGAGCTACGACTGGCAGTTCGTACCGGAAGCCGGGCAGACCTTCACCGACAGCGGCAGCACCAACTGCCATTGAGCTGATAGGAGTGCGCCAAATGATCGCGTTCAAGGTCGGCTTCACCAGCCTCGCCCTGGTGTTCTCCTCGGTCGCCCTGGCTCACCAGCCCGCTGCCGCGGCGGCTCCCACCACCACGCACACCGCGCAGACCACCAACAACACCGCGGCGTGCTCGGCCGCGGGCTACGGGCTGGGCGGCACCGGCTACTGCGGCGCCGCCTTCGCCGGCTGGACCGACCGCTCCTCGCCGACCGGCAGCAGCACCCAGCCGCTGACCCAGCCACACAACCCCGCGGTCAGCGGCGCGTGGAACATCTCCAAGGGCCGCGGCACCCAGGCCGGTGACGTGCACTCCCTGCTGTATCCCGGCAGCACTACCAAGGTGATCGCCGAGACGCAGCTGTGGTTCTGCCACGGCAGCGGCGGCAGCACGGTCACCGTGGACAGCCAGGTGCTCACCCGGTACGAAGCGTGCCCCAACCTCGGGTTCAGCGGGTCGGTGTCGCACTTCGACAACGGGTACAGCTCCAACGACCTGGCCAAGGCCAACGCCACCGCCGACGACATGTGGGACCGCGGCATCGACGGCGTGGTCGAGGACTGGTCCGGCGATCCGAACACCTGCAAGTCCGGCAGCGGCTCCTACTCGAACAACGCGCCGTTCGCCTCGGCGTGCAACTCGGCCGGCGTGATGAACGTGGACCTCGCGTCGCGACGACTGGCATCGGCGATGGACACCCGGCACCCCGGCATGACGCACTTCATCATGTACGACGACTCGGCCTACAAGTTCACCCAGTGCAACACCCAGGACACCTACCAGCCGCAGTGCGTGCAGAACAAGATGATCGCCGACTTCAACGTGCTGGCCTCGAACTGGTTCCCGGACTCCGGCTACCTGCGCATCAACAACCAGCCGGTGATCGCGTCGTTCGTCACCGAGACCAGTGGTGGCGCCACGTTCAGCCAGTGCTCGACGTCCAACGTCTGCCACCTGACCGGCTCGTACACCTGCACCAGTGCCAGCGGCTGCTGGTCCGCGCTGTGGGACGGCATCCGCTCGAACTTCCAGAACCACGGCTACAACCCGTACATGATCTTCCGGCACAACCACACGCACCGGCAGTCCGACGGCGGGTTCACCTGGGTGGCCCCGTCCGGCGGCACCGCCGGCACCGCCGCCGACCAGAACAACTGGGGCAACAAGACACAGCTGGACAGCCAGCTCAGTACCGAATCCAGCGCGCTGGCCAGCGGTGTTACCGGCGCCAACGGGCTGCCGATCACCTATTTCGCCGGCGCTTGGAAGGGCTTCGACGACCGGATGGCCACCTGGAGCCCGTCCTGGGTGGACTCCAACACGCCCAAGCCCGCGCCGGTGCCGTCCGGCTACTACCCGCGCGACACGTCGCAGCGCTGCGGCACCAACTGGCTCGACACCTTCGCCGAGACCGGACGGTACTTCAACACCAGCAACCAGGCACCGTTCCTGATGGTTAGTACCTGGGACGACTACGAGGAAGGCACCGAGGTCGAGACCGGCATCGACAACTGCGTCACCTCGCTCACCAGCTCCCTCACCGGCAGCACCCTGCAGTGGACGATCGGCCTGTCGGGCAACGGCGCGTCCGAGCGCACCGTCGACCACTACACCGTCTGGTACTCCACCGACGGCACCACCGGCGAACAGCTCGCCCAGCTCACCACGGTGGCGCCGACCGGCACCGGCACCAGCGCGAGCTACAGCGTGAACCTCGCGCAGTACTGCGCCAGCCTGCCGGCGACCTCGGTGCTGTACGTACAGGCCGTCGGCAAGCCGTCGATCACCAACCACATGACCGCGGGTGTCACCTACGCCAACGCCTGCGGCACGACGGCGCTGTCCGGCCAGGTCACCAACCTCAACACCGGCGGCGCGATCGCCGGCGCCACCGTCAGCCTCAGCGGCCCGGCCTCGGCCAGCACCACCACCGACGCCAGCGGCAACTACAGCTTCAGCGGCATCCCGGCCGGAACGTACACGGTCACCGGCACCGCCAGCGGCTACAAGGCCCGCAGCTACAGCGGCGTGACGATCACCAGCGGCCAGACCACCACCCAGGACGTCCAGCTCACCACCACCGGCCGGGTCACCGGCACCGTGACCGGAGCCGGCGGTGCCGCGTTGTCCGGCGCAACGGTGACGTTGCAGGGCGGCAACCTGCCCACCACCGACACCATCACCACCGACGCGACCGGGCAATACACGTCAAACTGGGACCCGATCGGGACCTACACCCTCACCTGCTCGGCCGCCGGATACGCCGACCAGACGATCACTGGGGTGACCATCACCACCGGCGGCCTGGCCACGGTGAACTGCACCCTGAGCAACACCGGCACGCTGACCGGGGTGGTCACCAACCTCAACACCGGCGGCGCGATCAGCGGCGCCACAGTCAGCTACAGCGGCGGCTCCACCACCACCGACACAGGAGGCCGGTACACGTTCACCGGGGTGAGCTCCGGAACGTACTCCGTGACCGCGACCGCCAGCGGCTACCAGGCGCGCACCTACACCGGCGTGACGGTCACCCCCGGCGTGACCAACAGCCAGGACCTCCAGCTCACCACCACCGGCCGGGTCACCGGCACCGTCACCACCACCGGCGGCGCCACGGTCGCCGGCGCGACCGTAACCCTGCAGGGCGGCAACCTACCCACCACCGACACCGTCACCAGCAACTCCACCGGCCACTACACGTCCAACTGGGACCCGATCGGCACCTACACCGTCACCTGCTCGGCACCGGGCCACACCACCCAGACGATAACCGGCGTCCAGATCACCACCGGTGGCCTCACCACCGTCAACTGCCAGATCTAATGCGGTGTCGATGAACGTTGGCGGTGTTCCGCCGGAGTCCAGCCGGTCGCTGGCAAGGCCGCGGCGTGGCCGCATACCGCGGGCAGTGAGACCGGCGCCGTAGGAGCCGGTGCCCTCGATCGCGAACATCAACTGCTTGCCGTCGAAGGCCACCGCCCAGCTGATGAGTTGCTCGTAGCCGGCTCGGTCGGCGGTGAATGAACCGGCGCCGAGTCACCCGCCGATCGTGTCGAGCGCCACGGCGACATGGACATGCTTATGGGTGTCGACGCCAGCTCGGCCGCCTCCATCGTCTTACCGATCCAGCTTCTGCAGCGCCGCTGCGGCTCTCCTAACCTCATTCAAGAGCGGCGCGGTCCCAAGTGTCGACGGCGCGTGAATCCTGACCCATTGGCGGCAGGATGGGTTCTAGTCAACGTCGCGACACCGAGATTGGTCGCAACACCGACGGATTGTTGGAGGCTAACAGCGCTTGCGCAGGGTGATCCCGACTAGTTCACGGATTCGCCGGGTAGTCGGATTCGACCGCCCGCTGTGAACCGAACCAGCCATCTGCCCGACAGGTAGCGGTACTCGAAGAGTGCCCGATCGGTTAGCACGCGCGGCTCCGAGAACGACCTCGTCTTGGGACAGGCCGCGTTCGGTGATGGCGAAGGGATGCCGCTGAGCAGCTGGTGCCAGGTGAGCCGGTGGCCCTCGACCGGCGCTGGCTGGGGGTGTCGCGTGACCCAAGGGAGTGTCCGCACCACAACAAATTGGCGGGCTCGTTTCCGCCAGCGCTGCACCGGTGGTTGATCATCTGGTCGTACCTGCGGCCACCGCACCGTCATCGCCTGTGCCGGTTGTCAGAGCTTTCGGGTATGCAACAGGTAGCGGAAGGAAAGGAGGGCGCGCCAATGCGCTGGTCTGAGCTTGAGGATATGCAGCCCGGTCTGGTCGAGGTCGGGAGGCGAAAGCTACTCGATCCCGGGGTCGTGCTTCTGGCCACGATCCGTCGAGACGGAAGCCCCCGACTCAGCGCGGTGGAGCCGTTCATCCTGGACGGTGAACTATGGCTATCGATGTTACTCGGTTCGACGAAGGCGAAGGACGTCATCGGCGATCCGCGGGTGCTCGTGCACAGCGTGATCACCAGCCGCGACGGTGGCGAGGGCGAGTTCAAGCTACGTGGGACGGTCCGTGCGGAGACCGATCCGGCCGCCCAACGCCGCTACTCCATCGCAGTGACCGAGAGCCTCGGTTGGCACCCAGTCCCGGGCGAGTTTCACATGTTCGCCGTCGATATCGAGGATGTCACGTTCATTAGGTACGACGACGCGACCGGCGACCAGTTCGTGACCCGGTGGCCGCACGGAGGCGAATTCGTCCGGCGCGGCACATCGGCCACCACGCTCGGCCGGCCCGAGGAGCGACACGAGATCCTGCGCAACTCGAGCGCGTAGCCAGGGTTCGTCTCACTTGCCATCATCGGTCATATGCTGCTTAACTGACCGGCCGCCTAAAAAATAGCATTACCGCGTAAGCAGGAGGAATCATGCGAAGAATCACCGGTCTTCCACTTCGGCTGATGGCGATGCTCGCCGTCGTCGCCACCGCCCTCCTGACCAGCGCCGGGCCAGCGGACGCGACGCCGCTGACCACGCAACATCGAGTGCTCACCAACTTTTCCAGCGATCAATGCTTGATCGAATCGATCAACTCGCCAAACTCCGTTCTGCTCAGCGCCGACAACACTTGCGGGGACTACTACGAGTGGAAGGGCAATAACGACTACACGATCCGTAATGTCATCACCGGATACTGCCTCACCACCACGGCCGCCTCGGGTACCAGCCGGCCGGTCACCGCGTCCCTGTGCGGCGGCAGCGCTTACCAGAAATGGAGCGAGTCGCAATTCACCGGCAAGCCGTCCGGGGTGATGCGGTTCCACAACCTCGGTAATGACTGGTACCTCGACGGGTCTAGCGGAGTGGTGCGCACGGTGCCCAGCGGTACATCGGACACTCAAGGTTGGTGGGACTGCATCGACGGCATGAGCTGCTGACAGTCGCCCTGCCATCGGGCCGGCAGAACGGTTTACGGCAGCGCGTCGATAAGCTCGCCGATGGTGCGGTGGGTGCCGGCGGCTGTTGTCAGGACGGCAGTACGCCCCGGTCGCGCAGGACGAGCAGCACCCGTTCGGCTGCCTGGTCAGGCGAAAGCCCGGTCATGTCCAGATGCACGTCCGGCCACAGCGGCGGCTGGTATTCCGAATCGATGCCGGTGAAGTTCGGCAGCTCGCCGCGCCGGGCCTTGGCGTAGAGGCCCTTCACGTCCCGGGACTCAGCCACCGCCAGCGGCGTGTCGACGAACACCTCGCAGAACTCGTTGGTCCCCACCAGCTCGCGGGCCTGTTCCCGATCGCCGCGGTACGGCGAGATCAGCGAGACCAGCACGATGAGGCCGGCATCCACCATCAGCGCGGCCACCTGCGCCACCCGGCGGATGTTCTCGATCCGGTCCACCTCGGTGAAGCCGAGGTCGTGGTTCAGACCGTGCCGGACGTTGTCGCCGTCCAGCAGGTAGGTGTGGCAGCCCAGCGCATGCAGTCGCCGCTCCAGCAGGTTGGCGACGGTGGACTTGCCGGCCCCGGACAGCCCGGTGAACCACACCACGCACGGCTGGTGGCCGGCCAACCGGGCCCGGGCCTGCTTGGTCACCTCCACCGCCTGCCAATGCACGTTGGCCGAGCGGCGCAACGCCAATCGGAGCATGCCGGCGCCCACGGTGTCGTTGGTCAGCCGGTCGATCACCAGCAGGCCGCCCATCTGCCGGTTGTCCCGGTAGCGGTCGTAGGGCACCGCCCGGTCCAGGCTCAGCGTGCACACCGCGATGTCGTTCAGCCCCAGCGTGGTGGCGGCCAGCCGGTCCAGGTTGTCGACGTTCACCCGGTACTTGGGCCGGCTCAGCGAACCGGGCACGGCCTGGGTGCCGATCTTGATCAGGTAGCTGCGGCCGGGCAGCATCTCGTGCTCGGACATCCAGACCAGGTCCACCTCGAACTGGTCGGCGACCGGCGCCGGCTCCGTCGCGCTGGCCAGCACGTCCCCCCGGCTGACGTCCACCTCGTCGGTGAGCGTGACGGTGACCGACTGGCCGGCCTCGGCCACCGGCAGGTCCCCGTCGAAGGTGACGATCCGCTCGATCCGGGTGCCGCGGCCGGACGGCAGCACCACCACCGGATCGCCGGGACGGACCGAGCCACGCACCACCGGGCCGGCGAAGCCGCGGAAGCCGTGATCCGGCCGGAGCACGGTCTGCACCTGAAGCCGGAACGGCGCCTGCTCCGGCAGCTGCTGTGGCTGCACGGTTTCCAGGTACTCCAGCAGCGATGGCCCGGTGTACCACGGCATCCGGTCGCTGGCCGAGACCACATTGTCGCCGTGCACCGCCGAGAGCGGGATGCAGGCGATGTCCAGCTCGCCGAGCTGGCCGGCGAAGCTTCGGTACTCCTCGGCGATCTCGGCGAACCGGTCGGCGGAGTAGTCGACCAGGTCCATCTTGTTGATCGCCAGCACCACCGTGCGGATGCCCAGCAGCGTGACCAGGAAGCTGTGCCGACGGGTCTGGGTGAGCACACCGTGCCGGGCATCGACCAGGATCACCGCCAGGTCGGCGGTCGAGGCGCCGGTGACCATGTTGCGGGTGTACTGCTCGTGCCCCGGGGTGTCGGCCACGATGAACTTGCGCCGGTCGGTGGTGAAGTAGCGGTAGGCCACGTCGATGGTGATGCCCTGCTCGCGCTCGGCGCTCAGCCCGTCCACCAGTAGTGCCAGATCCAGCGATTCACCCTGGGTGCCGTACCGCTTGGAGTCGTTGGCCAATGCCGCCAGTTGGTCGTCGAAGATCAGCTGGCACTCGTAGAGCAGCCGCCCGATCAGGCTGCTCTTGCCGTCGTCCACGCTGCCGCAGGTGATGAACCGCAGCAGCGACTTGCGCTCGTGCGCGTCGAGGTACTGCTCGATGTCGCCGCCGAGGATCTGGCCCGGAGCCGGCATCAGAAGTAACCCTCCTGCTTCTTGCGCTCCATCGAGGCGGCGGCGTCGTGGTCGATCAGGCGGCCCTGCCGTTCCGAGGTGGTGGTGAGCAGCATCTCCGCGATCACCTCGACGATGGTGGTTGCGGTGCTCTCGATCGCGCCGGACAGCGGGTAGCAGCCGAGCGTGCGGAACCGGACCTGCTTGATCATCGGCTGCTCGCCGGGCGCCAGCGGCAGCCGGTCGTCGTCGACCATGATCAGCATGCCGTTGCGCTCCACCACCGGCCGGGGCGCGGCCAGGTACAGCGAGACCACCGGGATCTCCTCGGCCCGGATGTACTGCCAGACGTCGAGCTCGGTCCAGTTGGACAGCGGGAACACCCGGATGCTCTCCCCGGGCGCGGTTCGGGCGTTGTAGAGCTGCCACAGCTCGGGCCGCTGCCGCTTCGGATCCCAGCGGTGCTGGGCCGACCGGACGGAGAACACCCGCTCCTTGGCGCGTGACTTCTCCTCGTCCCGGCGGGCGCCGCCGAAGGCCAGGTCCACGTGGTACTTGTCCAGCGCCTGCTTGAGCCCCTCGGTCTTCCAGATATCGGTATGCACCGCCGAGCCGTGCGTGAACGGGTTGATGTTGCGGGCCAGCGCGTCCGGGTTCTGGTGCACGATCAGCTCCATGCCGGCCTCGGCGGCGGCCCGGTCGCGGAAGGCGTACATCTGGCGGAACTTCCAGGTGGTGTCGACGTGCAGCAGCGGGAACGGCGGCTTGGCCGGGTAGAACGCCTTGCGGGCCAGGTGCAGCAGCACCGTCGAGTCCTTGCCCACCGAGTACAGCATGACCGGGCGTTCGCTCTCGGCCACGGCCTCTCGAATGATCTGGATGCTCTCGGCCTCCAGTTGCCGCAGATGGCTCAGCATGGAGGTCATCGTAGCTTTCGTACCGCCAGAGCCCGAGTGTTTGTTTTGTACAATTTCATCCCAATGCGCCAGCCCGCCCGCGCGCGTCGGCTGGAACAACCTGCCGGCAACCGCGATGCTGCACGGTGTGGAGCCGCGGCTGACCAAGGTGGAGGCGCTGGCCGAGGCCGGCTGTTACACGCTGACCTTCGCGCTGCCGACCGGCGAGCAGCGGGCCGTGGTGGCCCGGCTGCGCGACGGCACGACGGTGCTGCCGGTGGCCGCGATCGGCGGCTGGTCGGCCGATTCGCCGTCCTACGCCGCGACCCTCGCCGCCGTGGCGGCGGTGCACGCGGCTCGGGAGCTGGCCGGTCCGGCTGGCCGGCGGCTGCGGGACGTGGCCGGCGGCTGGGATGTCAGCCTGGGCAACGTGGTGCTGGACGCGGCCGGCCGGCCAAGCTGCGTGACGCACGGCGAGCTGGCCGCCGAGCCGGATGCCGTCTTCCGCTGTGCCGAGTGCGGCGCGGTGGCTGGCTACCGCTGACCCGTCGGCGGGTTACCTGCACTGGTCCTACCTGCGTGGCGTCTATTTGCGCTGGGCGATCGCGTCCAGGAACACCCCGCTGATGTCGGAGGGGTCCTGCACCAGGTAGAACTTGCCGCCGGTGGCCGTCGCGATCTTGCCGAGGGCGTTGACGTCGGTGCCCGAGCCGATCCCGATGGTGATCACCCGGACCGGCCGCTTCGGATCGGCGGTGACCTTCAGCTCGCCCAGCAGCTGGTTGAGGGTACGGGTGGAGTTGGTGTCCTCGTTCTTGCCGTCGGTCATCAGCACCACCGAGTTGACCTTGCTCGGGTCGAAGTTGGCCTGCACCTGCCGGTAGGCCGCCAGCGTCGTGTCATAGAGCGCGGTGCCGCCGTGTACCCGGGCGGGCATGCTGGCAGCCGCGGCCAGCAGCGCCTGCCGCCGGCTGACATTGCCCAGCTGCGCCGACAGCGGGCCGAGCGGGACCAGCTGCGACCACGGCGTGCTGGCGCCCTGGTCGGTCGAGAACACCCAGAGGCCGAGCGCCGAGGAGTCCGGGAAGAAGGCGACGGCGCGCTGGGTGGCGACCGCGGCGACCGCCACCTTGCTCTGGCCGTTGCCGGCCGGGTCGGCCATCGAACCGGACAGGTCGATCACCGCGAGGTCGTTCGCGTCGGAGACCGCGGCGTTCCACAGCCGGACCAGGTTCACCGTCTGATCGGCGGCCGGCGCCGTCGAGGGCGGCACCAGATCCGGGGTGACGCCCTGCTGGGCGCCCAGTTTCGGCACTGGCGAGCCGTCCGGGCTGCGCAGGCCCGACTCGGCGTAACGGGCCGTGGCGTAGGACGAGCGCAGCACGGTCTCGAATTCGTCGGCGGCCTTGGCCAGCGCCGGATCGGCACTGGCGCGGCTCAGCCGCACCACCGGAAAGTCCAGCCCGAGCGTCGGCTTGGTGGGGTATACCGCGACCGCGAACACGCTGCCGCGCAGCTGGTTCTGCTCGATCACCGCCTGTTCGCTGGCCACGAAGGTGGTGGCGTCATTCGGCGTGCCGGCCAGCTGGTCGAAGCCGTTGAGCGGGTAACCGAGCGCATTCTTGCTGAGCGTCAGCAGCCGCCCGACCAAGGCCTGGCCCTGGCTGAGCGACGGTGCGGTGGGCTGCGGGGTCTCACTGAGCAGGCTGAGCAGGCCCTCTGAGTTGCGCACCGGCTCCGGAATGGCCGCCTGGGCCAGCGGATCGAAGTTCGGGTCGGAGAGCTGGCTGGTCAGCTTGGCCGCCTCGTCCGGGCTTGCCACCGCGACCAGCGGGGAACTGGCAATGGAGGGATGCATCGTCACCGTCAGCGCGTTGCCGGCTATCGACTTGCGGTCGGCGACCAGTCGCTGCGCCCAGGAGGTCGAGTCCGGCAGCCAGATATCGGTGGTCGCGGCGCCGTCGCCGAGCAGGCTGAGTTCCTGCTGGTCGACCGCGTCGGAGGTCAGCTCCACTTGGACGCACTTGCCTGCCACCTTGGGGTTCCGGCCGATCCAGTCCTGCGTGATCCGGTTGACCGGCACGGCTAGGTTGGGCGCCACCTGCACCACCAGGTTTACCGTGCCGGAGCCGACGCAACCCGGTGCGGCGATGGCGTTCGGTCGGTTGGCGGCGGGCTTGTTGCGCGCCAACAACAGGGTGCCCGCAACGCCGGCGCCGACCAGCAGCACGATGACGACGATGGCAAGCAGCGATCGCCGGCTAACCGGCGCATCTGGCTGATGGTGTCGACCAGCCATCGACCCCCCGTCCGTGATCTGTTTCGCGGGCGGTACCAACTCTGGATCATGGCGGGGGAAAAGGAAAGGGTTGACCCGAGATATGCGTGAGACCGGGCCGAAGCAGGATTAGAAATGCGCCGGCGTAATTCGCCGGCGCATTTTCGGTCGGAAACGCGCTATCCGGGTTTGGCGCTAAAGCGAAACCCCGCCGTCAGCGCCGTTCCTCCGGCGGTGCCTGATGCGCCGGTGACCGGCCGGCGGAGCCGTAGTCCGAACCGATCACATCGGAGTTGTACCGAGTGGTGGGCTCGTCCGACAGTTGGCCCTGCGAGCTGTACGGCCGGTCCGGCTCGTACCGGGCGGTGCCATCGGCGCTCGTCCCCGCAGCCGGCACGGTGGTACCGGCACGCAGCCGGTCATCCTGCAGCCGGTCGTCCGGCACGGTGTCGTCCCGGGTGGTGGCCGGGTCGTCGGCCAGCGCCTGCCGGCGGGCCAGATCCTGCTCGGCCCGGGCCTGCTCGGCGGCCAGCCGCTCGTCCCGCTCGACGGCCCGCAGATCCCGCAGGCCGACCACCGCCAGCCGGCCCAGCGCGAAGGCGGCCAGGAACACGATCACCACGCCCAAGCCGTCGAAGTAGCCCAGCTGGGCGGCGGCCCGCCCACGATTGGTGTGGCTCAGCGGCTGCCCGACGCTGCCGATGTGCAGCAGCGGCGCCAGGGTCAGGCCGACCACGAACCAGGCGCCGGCGAGCGCGGCCAGCCAGCCGCCCACGCTGCCCCAGATCCGATGGACACTGACCACCAGCAGCAGCCCACCTAGCACGGTGGCCGCGCCCGGCAGCACCTCGAGCCAGAACCGGGCGGTGGTCCAGTGCCAGCTCTGGTCGGTGCCGTAGCTGTAGTCCAGGTACGGCCCGATGAACGGGATCAGCGCGCCCCAGGCGCCGAGCAGGATGAGTAGTAGCCCGCTGAGGGCACCGCGACTGCGCGGCACGCGCATGGTTCGGGTCCTAGTGGGCGCCGGTTCGGTGGTCATCGTGGTCATCAGATATCCCTTTCCTAGAAGGGTGTTACCGCAGGTTGGTGTCGCGGCGGCGCAGGATTCAGCGCTGGTGGTACCGGCGGTCGGCCTGCTCATGCTCGGCTATGTCGAGCTGCTTGCCGGTGAGCTTGGGTCGGCCGCGGCCGGTTCATCGAGCCGGGCGAGCTCCATGCTCAGCATGGCAACGCGCAATACCGGCTCAGGGTGGTGAGCAGCGCGATCGGAATTTTTTGACGAACTCGGTCAGCTTTGCGACCTCGGCCTCGTCGGTCATTACGAACCTCTCGAGCCTTTGTCAGCCGCGGCTGTGACACTCGCCGCGGGTAAAGGAGCTGCACGTCGCGGTTTGACGTATGTGTAAAGGATAGCCTGATTGGCCGCTGGTGGCAGGTCGAGCGTTCGTCGATATCCGGCATTTGCCAGCAATAAGCCAGCTGTGCCCGGCGATATCCGGCGTGATATCGCGGTCTTATTGGTAAATGCTGACCACTGATAGAGCGCTGGCCGGCGTCAGCTCTCCGGTCCGGGCTAGTGGTAGCTCTCCGGTCCGGGCTGGTGGTAGATCCGGCGCAGCGCCAGGCTGGTCGCACCGCGCCGGGCGGCACCGAGCGCGCCGGTCCGGGCCAGCGCGGTCCGCGCCGCGTTGGAGCCGCAGGCGCCGTGCACCCCGCCGCCCGGATGGGCTGACGAGCCAGCCAGGAACAGTCGGTCGATCGGCGTGCTCGCTCCACCCAGCCCCGGCACCGGGCGGAACACCAGTTGCTGGTGCAGCTGGGCGGTGCCGCCGTTGACCGCGCCGTGCACCAGCGCCGGGTTCTCCTGCTGCAGCCGGCCGGGCGACTGCACGTACCGGCCGACGATCAGCTCGCCGAAGCCGGGCGCGTGCCGTTCCAGCACGGCCTCGATCCGCTTGACGTGCTCGGAGATCCGTTCGTCGTGGTCCTCGACGCCGGCTGGCAGGTGGGTATAGGCCCAGGCCGACTCGGTGCCGGTCGGTGACCGGCTCGGGTCGGCGGTGGTCATCTGGCCGAGCAGCAGGAACGGCTCTGCCGGCACCCGCCTGGTGGCCAGGTCCGCCGCGTACCGGGTCAGCCCGTCCAGATCCACGCCGAGATGTACCGTGCCGGCGCCACGGGCACCCTCGGCCAGCCACGGAATCCGGCCCTTCAGCGCCCAATCCACTTTCAAGGTGGGGGCATCCCACTGGAAACGCCGCAGATCCTCGCTGAACCCGGCCGGCAGCCGGCCCTCGCCGACCAGGTCGCCGAACAGGATCGGCGCCGGCACGTCGGCCAGCACCGCCCGTCGGGCAGTGATCCGCTCGCCGGAGGCCAGCCGCACGCCGGTGGCCCGCCGGCCGCGGATCTCGACGGCCGCCACCGGGCTGGCCAGCCGCAGCTCGCCGCCTCGCGCGCTCAGCCGCCGGACCAGGGCCTCGGCCAGCTTGCCGGCCCCGCCCACCGGCACCGGGAAGCCGTGGTGCTGCCCCAGCATCGCCAGCAGCCAGCCGTAGACGCCGCTGCCGGCGCCTTCCGGCGCCAGGTCGGCGTGCAACGCGTTGCCGGCCAGCAGGATGGTGCCGCCGTCACCCCGGAACAACTCCTCGCCCAGCCGCCGCACCGGCAGCAGGGCCATTCTGGCCATCCGCAACGAGCCGCCGATGCCCAGCCGGCCGAGCATCCGGGTCGCCGGCCCGAGCGCCGGCAGCGGGGTGAACAGGGCATCCAGCAGCGGCTGTTCCAGCTTCGCCCAACCGGCCGCCAGCTGCCGCCAGGCGGCGCCGTCGCCGGCCGCGAACCCGTCCAGCGAGGCAGCGGTGCGATCGAGGTCGCGGGACAGCACGGCGCACCGGTCGTCCGGAAAGACGTGCGCGAGCACGTCCGGCGCGTGCGCCCAAGTCAGGCCGTAGTCCTGCAGCTCCAGCGACCTGATCACCGGTGATGCCGCGGTCAGCGGATAGAACGCGCTGAACAGGTCGGTGAGGTAGCCCGGTGCGGCGACCTCGGCGCTGCGGACCGCGCCGCCGGCATAGTCGGTGGCCTCGCAGACCAGCACCTGCCAGCCGGCGTCCGCGAGCAGGTTCGCCGCGACCAGCCCGTTGTGTCCGGCGCCGATCACCACCGCGTCGACGTCACCGTCGAGGGGCGGCTGCCGCCGGATCGTCCGCATGAGCACGACGGTACCGCCTCAGCCGCGACTAGACTCGGCCTCGTTCGCCCAACAACGGCGCGATAACCAGATCCGGTGCTGGTCCCGGTAGTTGGCCGGCGGCCTGGGTCGCGGAGCGCAGCGAATCGAGAATTACCAGTGCAGGACGAGCGAAAGGCCGCCGTCGTTGCGGTCATCGGAGCGTCCAGCGGAATCGGGCTGGCGACTGCTCGGGCCTGCGCGGCCCGCGGTGACCAGTTGGTCCTCGGCTCGCGGAGCCAGAAGTCCCTTGCCGCGGCAGCCAAATCGTGCAAGCAGCTGGGCGCGGCCAGCGTGCGCAGCCAGGTCGTCGACGTGGCCGACGGCGAGTCGGTGCGGGAGTTCTTCGAGAGCGTCAGCGCCACCGCCGAGCGGCTGGACGTGGTGGTGCACACTGCGGCCACGATGGCCTACGGCCGGCTGGTGGAACTCGACCCGGAGCTCTTCCAGGCGGTCACCCGCACCGTGATCGAAGGCACCTTCGCCGTCGCCCGGCATGCGCTGGGCATCTTCGACCGCCAGCGGGCCGGCACGCTGATCGTGGTCAACTCGCTCGTCGGCTCGATCGCCGCGCCGCAACTGGGCGCCTACGTCACTGCGAAGTGGGGCCAAGCCGGCCTGCTCCGGACGTTGCAATTGGAGGTGGCCGGCCAACCCGACATTCATGTCTGC
The DNA here is from genome assembly GCA_045807085.1 of Jatrophihabitantaceae bacterium. Classification (GTDB taxonomy): domain Bacteria; phylum Actinomycetota; class Actinomycetes; order Mycobacteriales; family Jatrophihabitantaceae; genus Jatrophihabitans_A. Next base: position 473,007 of record JBJMIB010000007.1, on the reverse strand, counting down.
TCGATCGCGCCGGGCGGCGTGAACACGCCGATCTACCGGCAGGCGGCCAACGTCACCGGCCGCTCGGTCAAACCACCGATTCCGGTGGACCAGCCGGAGAAGGTCGCCGAGGCGATCCTGCGGTGCATGGACCGGCCGCGGGATCGGATCTCGGTGGGGCTTGCCAATCACCTGATCCGGTTGGGTTTCGAGTTCTTTCCTTGGCTTTATGACCGGATGGTCGGGCCGTTGCTGTACCGGTTGTCGCTGACCGGCGGGCCGACCCAACCGAGCACCGGCAACGTGCTGGCGCCCAAGCCGGACGGTGAGGAGGTCAGCGGGCCGTGGCACCGGCGCTGGTCCAGCTGAGCCGAGCCACCGCTTCCAGCCGGGCGCGAGCCCGCGCGCCTACCCCAGCACCGACCGACGCACCGGGTGCCGGCTACTGCGGGCTCTGGTAGTGCGGTTCGGGGCGGTTCTCGGCCCGGTCCCGCAACCGGTGGAGCGCCTCATTGTTGCGGATCCGCAATAGCCAGCGCAGCGCCGGGTTGTCCAGCTGGCTGGCCGGTCCGGCGGTCGGCGCCTCACGCATCCGGACCAGGGTGCGGCCATCGCCCTGCTCGTCCAGCAGGATCTCCACCGTCGCCTCGCCGACCGGCCAGCCTCGGGCCTGCAGCACCAGCCGGCGACCCGGCTCGCACTCCAGCGACTCGGTGTCGTCGGACACCGAGAACGGCCAGCAGCCGACCTTGTGGTGAATCTTGCTGCCGGCCTCCGGCCAGTTCGCGTCCACATCCCGGATGTGTACCGCACCCACCACCCAGCCGGTGTAGGCCCAGCCGTCGGCCAGTTCGGCGAAGATCCGGTCCGCGCCCGCCTGGATGACGAGCTGCACCTCGGTCATCGACTTGGTGGTGTCCCGGCCGGCAGCGTCCGGCCCTGAGGTTCGACCGGCGGCAGCCGGTCCTGAGGCTCGGCCGGCAGCGTCCGGCTCTGAGGTACGGCCGGAGGTAGCTGGCCCGGTGGTATCGGACTGGGAGTTGCTCGGCTCGGACACGGCATCTCGCTTCGCGGTTCACCTCGGACTGCTGGCTCAGCCGCCTTCGACGCTATGCCACTTCGAGGTCGATGCCAACCACCGGCTGCCGCCCCGGCTCAGCCGAACCGGCCGGAGATGTAGTCCTCGGTACGCCGCTCGGACGGGTTGGAGAAGATCTTCTGGGTGTCGTCGATCTCCACCAGCTGACCCGGCCGGCCGGCGCCGGACAGGTTGAAGAAGGCGGTGCGCTCGGAGACCCGGGCGGCCTGCTGCATGTTGTGGGTGACGATGATGATCGTGTACTGCTGCTTGAGCGACTGGATCAGGTCCTCGATGGCCAGGGTGGAGATCGGATCCAGCGCCGAACACGGCTCATCCATCAGCAGTACCTGCGGCTGCACCGCGATCGCGCGGGCGATGCACAGCCGCTGTTGCTGACCGCCGGACAGCCCGGCGCCCGGCTTGGCCAGCCGGTCCTTGACCTCCTCCCAGAGGTTCGCCCCGCGCAGCGAGCGCTCGACCAGCTCGTCGAGTTCGCCGCGCCGCGGCCGGCCGCTCTGCAGCTTCAGCCCGGCCGCCACGTTGTCGTAGATGGACATGGTCGGGAACGGGTTCGGCCGTTGGAAGACCATGCCGATGGTGCGCCGGACGTTGACCGGGTCGATGCCGGGCGCGTAGATGTCCTCGCCGTCCATCAGCACCTCGCCCTGCACCCTGGCACCGGCGATCACCTCATGCATCCGGTTCAGGGTGCGCAGCACGGTGGACTTGCCGCAGCCGGACGGCCCGATGAAGGCGGTGACCGAGCGCGGTGCGATGGTCAGGTTGACGTCGGCAACGGCGAGGAACTTGCCGTAGTAGATGTTCAGGTTCTTGGCGTCGATCCGCTTGGCCACTGTCGTCCTTCTATCTGGAGCAGAATGTTGTCGGTTTCAGAACTTCGGGTCAGGAGATCTTGCTGCGCCGGGCGATCAGCCGGGCGATCAGGTTGAGCACCATGACCAGCACGATCAGGGTGAGCGCCGCACCCCACATCCGGTTCGCCGCCCAGTGCACGGTGGCCGGATGGCCGTTGATCAGTACGTGCGTGTTGCCGAGATTGCTGAACTCGTCCTTGATCATGCCGGGCAGCGAGCCCTGCGGTCCGGCGAACAGGTTGTAGTTCCGGTTCGGCGAGTAGCCGACCAGGATCAGCAGCGGCGCGGTCTCGCCGGCCACCCTGGCGATGCCGAGCACCACGCCGGTGATGATGCCGCTGGCCGCGGTGGGCAGCACGATCCGGGTGATGGTCTTCCACTTCGGCACGCCGAGGGCGTAGGAGGCCTCGCGAAGCTCGTTCGGCACCAGCTTCAGCATCTCCTCGGTGGTGCGGACCACCACCGGAATCATCAGCATCACCAGGGCAAGCGAGACCAGCCAGCCGGCTCGCTGGCCGCCGAAGGTGGTGATGAACGCGGCGTAGATGAACAGCGCGGCCACGATGGACGGGATGCCGGTCAGGATGTCCACCATGAAGGTGGTCGCCCGGGCCAGCGGACCGCGGCCGTACTCGACGAGGTAGATCGCCACCAGGATCGCGATCGGCACCGAGATCGCCGTGCACAGCACGACCTGTTCCAGGGTGCCGACCACCGCGTGCCAGGCGCCGCCACCCGGCTCCCGGTAGGTGATGCCGCGCTGGCTGTGGGTGAACCAGCCATTGCGGGTCAGCGCGTGCAAGCCCTTGCTCAGCACCGTCCAGAGCAGCCAGAGCAGCGGAATCAACGCGACGCCTAAGGACAGCCAGACCAGTGTGGTGGCCAGCCGGTCCTTGGCCCGGCGCAGCCCGCCGGGGGAGCCGAGCAGCTCGGTCGAGGTGCCGGTGGTCATGAGAACTCCTTGCGGCGATTGACGATCGCTCTGGCCACCGCATTCACCGCGAAGGTGAGCACGAACAGCACCAGGCCGGCCACGATGAACGCGCCGGTCTGCTTGGGGGTGTTGAACTCCGAGGCGCTGTTGGCGATCTTGGAGGCGAACGTCTCGCCGCCGTCGAAGATCGACCAGGAGAATGGACCGTTGTTGGAGACCTTGGACAGGATCAGCGAGATGGCGATGGTCTCGCCGAGCGCGCGGCCCAGGCCGAGCATCGCGCCGCTGACCAGGCCGGGCCGACCGTGCGGCAGCACGGCGAGCCGGATCATCTCCCAGCGGGTGGCACCGAGTGCCCAGGCCGCCTCGATGTTGGCGATCGGCGTCCGCTCGAAGACGTCCCGGCCGATCGCGGTGATGATCGGCAGGATCATCACCGCCAATACCACGCCGCCGGTGAACACCGTGCCGTACTGCACGTTCTTGTCGGCGAACAGCGGGAAGCCACCGAACTGCCGGCTGATCTGGTTGGCGAACGGCTGGATCCTCGGTGCCAGCACCGCGATGCCCCAGATGCCGTAGATGATCGACGGGATGGCGGCCAGCAGGTCGATCACGTAGGCAACCGGGCGGGCCAGCCGGCCGGGCGCGTACTGGGTGATGAACAGTGCGATGCCGATCGCCACCGGGACCGCCAGCACCATGGCCAGCACCGAGATCAGCACCGTGGTCCACAGCAGCGGCAGCACCCCGTAGTGCAGCACCGAGCCATCCACGTCCCAGTTTCGGGAGGTGAGGAAATTGTCCTGGTCGCTCCTGATCGCTGGAATCGCCTTGACTACCAGGAACAGCGCGACCACCGCGATCAAGGCGACGATGAACACGCCGGCACCGGCGGTCAGCAGGTACATCACCCGATCGCCTATTCGGGTGCGGCCGCGCGGCGTGCCCAGATCCACCGAGCCGGCACCGAAGACGGGCGGTGCCTCTTCCAGGGTGTCGATGGCCAGCGGCTGGGCCGAGCCGATCACCGGCTTGACCACCGGCGGTGAGGAGTAGCCCGGTTGCTCCGCCAGCCGGTCCAGCGGGTCGCCGAACGCGTGCGGTCCGTCGAAGCCGCCGGGTGGCCGTGAGTCGCGATCAGTCATCTGCTCTCGCTCTGGCATCTCTGTCACCAACTTGGTTCAGCTCACGCGGCAACCCCGCCGGGGCGACGGATCGCCCGGCGGGGTATGCGCTGCTCGGTCTCCCGGTACCCGCCATGCAGTCAGCTAATGCCGTTGATCGCGGTCTGCACCTGGGTCTTGATGGTGTCCGGCAGTGGGGCGTAGCCCAGGTCCTTCAGCTGGTCCTGGCCGCTGCTGGCGGTGTAGTTGAGGAATGACCTCACCTGCTTCCCGATGTTGGCGTCGGAGTATCTGGAGCAGACGATCTCGTAGGTGACCAGGATGATCGGGTAGGCGCCGGCGGCCTTGGTCGCGTAGTCCAGCTTCAGGCTCAGGTCACCCGGGCCGGTCGGCGCCGGCTTTGCCGCCGCTACCGCGGCACCGGCCGAGTCGGCCGACAACTCGACCGCGCCCGCACCGTTGTCGATCTTGGCCGAGTTCAGGTTTCCGCTTACCGCGAAGGACCATTCGACGTAGCCGACGCTGCCCTCGGTGGAGCCGATGGCCTGCTGCACACCCTGCGAACCGGTCTTGCCCTGCCCGGCGAAGCCGGCCTTGGAGGAGTCCTTGTCCGGCGTCGAGGTGAAGTCGGCCGGGTCGTTGGCGGCCAGGTAGCGCTCGAAGTTCTGCGTGGTGCCCGAGGAGTCACTGCGGTAGAAGACGGTGATCTTGGTCGAGGGCAGGTTGGCGCCGGAGTTGATCGCCCTGATCGCCGGGTCGTTCCAGGTGGTGATCTTGCCCAGGAAGATCTTGGTTAGCACGGTCGGGGTCAGGGTCAGGGTGGAGAGCCCGTTCAGCTTGTAGGCGATGGCGATCGGGCCGACCACCATCGGCAGGTCCAGCGCCGACGAGCCGCAGGCGGTGCTGGCCTTGGTCGGTTCGTCCTTCTTCGGGTCCAGCGCGGAGTCGGAGCCGGCGAAGTTGTCCTGCTTGGCGATGAAGTTGGACACCCCCGCGCCGGAGCCGGTGGCGTTATAGGTGATGGTCGTGCCGGAGCACTGCTTCTGGTAGTCGGTGATCCACTGGTCCATGGCGTTCTTCTGCGCGGTCGAGCCCTCGGCCTTCAGCGAACCGGAGGCGCACGAGCCATTACCGCTGGCCGACGAACTCGAGGCTCCGTTGCCGGCGCCGCCGGTCGACGTGCTCGAGGGGTTGCTGTCCGAACCGCAGGCGGTGAGCGCGACTGCGCCAGCCACCAGCCCGGCGATCAGGCCCGCTCGGGTGATCAACACCGATACTTCCCTTCGTCTCGCATCTCGGGTCGCGCTGGGCCGCTGCCTCGCGACCGGTGTCCTGGCGGATGCCAGCGTGCTGACGGTTACCGACGCTAAGCAGCAGAAATGGCCGAGTGGAAAGGCGGACATGAACAGCAGGTGAACTGGTGACACCGCTTGCGACACGGGTGGGTGGAATCGCCACGGCCAGCGGATGAACTCAGGCCAGCCGTCCTTGAAATTCGCCATTTCGCGGGCGCGGGGGCCGCCCGCTCAGGGGATGGACAGGCCCCAGCCGCGCTCGGAAATCGCTCAGTCGAGCGCGTACTGGATGTCGGTGGAGAAGGGCTCGAAGCCGGCCCGCCGGTAGAGATGCACCGCTGCCGGATTGTCCTGTTCCACGTAGAGCAGCACGGTGCGCAGGCCCCGGCTCTGCAGGTGCCGCAGGCCGGCGGCCAGCAGCGCGCCACCCAATCGGCTGCCCTGCGCCGATGGGTCGACGCCGAGCACGTACACCTCGCCGAGCGGCGGCTGGAACTCACGGTGCAGCTTGGTCCAGTGGTAGCCGAGCAGCCGGTCGCCGGACACCGCGAGCAGGAAGCCGGCCGGATCGAACCAGTCCGCCCGCAGCCGCAGGTCGAGATCGTGCTGGCGCCAGCTGCCCTGCTCGGGATGCCCGGCGAAGGCACGGGCGTTCACCGCCAGCCACGCCGCGTCGTCCTGCCCCGGCACGAACGGCCGGATACTGACGCCCTCGGGCAGCGGTCGTTCGGCCACCTCGGTCAGCGTGGCGCGCAGTTGCAGCATGGTCCGGACCGGCCGCAGGCCGGTCCGGACGGCGGCAAGGTTGGCCACGCTTCGCTCGCCGTGTGCCCATAGCCGGCTGCCGGGCGGCAGCACCGCCAGCATGGCCGCGGCCACCTCGACATCGCTGGCCACCAGCTCCACCGCGGTATTGGTGCCGGTGTCGTCAAGCTGGGCATAGCCCAGCACGGTGTCGTCGTCCGCGCTGACGATCAGGTGCTGGCCGGGCTCGGCGAGCGCGAGCATCCCGTGCTCGCTGATCGGCGGGTTGTCGGCGCTGTCCGGAGCCGTCCGGACCAGCTCGCGGACCGCCGCCAGCTGGCTGCCGTCCAGGCAGTCCAGGAAGGTGCTCCGCAGGCTCACCCCTGCACGGTAGCGGCTCAGATCTCGACGGCGACGCCGGTCGGTGCCGCATCCTGGCCCACCGAGTCCGGGCGGCCCTCGTCGCGAGCCCGCGAGCCGGCCTCGGTCGGCTTGACGAACTTGTAGCCGACATTGCGGACGGTGCCGATCATGGCCTCGAACTCCAGGCCCAGCTTGGCGCGCAGCCGGCGGACGTGCACGTCCACCGTCCGGGTGCCGCCGAAGTAGTCGTAACCCCAGACCTCCTGCAGCAGGTGCGAACGGGAGAACACCCGGCCCGGGTGCTGGGCCAGGAACTTCAGCAGCTCGAACTCCTTGTACGTCAGATCCAGCGTCGTGCTGCGCAGCTTGGCGGTGTAGGTGGCCTCCTCGATGGTCAGCTCACCCACCCTGACCACGCCCGGCTCACCCTCGCTGACCGCGTTGCGCCGGGCCACCGCCAGCCGCAACCGGGCGTCCACCTCGGCGGGTCCGGCGGTGTCCAGCAGCACGTCGTCCATCGCCCAGTCGGCCGACAGCGCGACCAGGCCGCCGTCGGTGAGCACCACCAGCACCGGCAGGTCGAGTTCGGCGGTGGCCAGCACCCGGGTGAAGGCTCGGGCGCTGGCCAGGTTGAACCGGGCGTCCACCAGCACCGCGTCGGCATCGCCGTCCAGCAGTGGGCTGACGTCGAAGTCGGAGACGATGATCCGGTGGCCGAGCAGTCCGAGCGCGGGCAGCACCTCGGTGGTCGGCTGCGCGGCGGTGGTGAGGAGAAAGATCTCCACGGACGCCTCCCGGTGCGCGAGAGCTGGGCACTCTCAGGCAAGAATACGGATCATGTCGGGTCCGGAATCGGTGCGCCTTTGCACTGAGGACGGCATATTTCTAGCCGCCGACTATTACGGCCAGGTTTCCGACGGACCCAGCTACCTGCTCGGGCACGGCTTCACCGGCTCCACCGCCAGGCCCGAGATCCAGTTCGTCGCCGGCCACCTCGGTGAGCGGGGCAACTGCGTGCTGGCCTTGAACTTTCGCGGTCACGGCAGCTCGCGGGGGCTGTCCACGGTCGGTGTGGACGAGGTCGCCGACGTGGCCGCCGGGCTGGCCTGGCTGCGCGACCGGCGGCCGGGTGTGCCGATCGTCACCTTGGGCTTCTCGATGGGTGCCTCGGTGATGGTCCGACACGCCGGGCTGGCGGCCATGAACGGTCAACCCGGTCCGGACGCGGTGATCGCGGTCAGCGGCCCCGGCCGCTGGTACGAGCGCGGCACCAAGCCGATGCGGCGGCTGCACTTCGGCGTGGAGACCCGGCTGGGCAAGCGGATCCTGGCCCGGACGTTCAAGACCCGGATCGGGCCCGGCTGGGACCTGCTGCCGGTCTCGCCGGTGGAGGTGGCCGGTGCCATCAAGGCGCCGATGCTGATCGTGCACGGTGACGCCGACCCGTACTTCCCGCTGGCGCATCCGCGGATGCTGGCCGGCGTGGCGCCGAACGCCGAACTCTGGATCGAGCACGGCATGGGTCATGCCGAGAACGCCACCGGAGCTGGGCTGCTGGACCGGATGGCTACCTGGGCACAAGCCGCGCTGGCCGGGAGGCTGGCGCGGTGAGCATGGTCGCGAGCCGCACCCGCTGGGAGCCTGGCGCGGTGAGCGTGGTCGCGAGCCGCACCCGCTGGGAGCCTGGCGCGGTGAGCGTGGTCGCGAGCCGCACCCTCTGGGAGCATGGACCGGTGAGCATCTCCGACACCGAACCGGCGGCGGCGCCGGCCGCGCTGACCCCGGCGGGTACCAATCACATTCAGCTTGCCGCGCTGGCCGCGGTGCTGACCGGCGTGCTGGCGGTCGGCGGCTACCTGGGCACGACGGCCACCCTGGTCGCGGTGGCGGTGGTGCAGGCGGTGCTGATCCCGTGCTGGATGCTGGGCAACCGGCTGCCCGGCCGGATCGGTGGGCTGACCATCGGCGTGCTGGCCGCCGCGGCCGTCGACGGGCTGACCCTGCACTGGCCGGCCAGCGGCTATTCCCCGGTGCTCGGCGTGCTGGGGGTGGCCATCCCGGTGATGTTCGCCCACCAGCTGAGCCGGGGGGTGGTGCGGACCAGGGTGGTGGAGTCGCTGGCCGGGATCACCCTGCTGCTGGTGGCGGTGGTGGCGCTGCCCGGGCTGATCGTGCTGCGGCACCAGGCGTCCGGCCGGACGATCGTGCTGGCGGTGCTGGCCGCGGTCGGCATCGGGCTGGTCGCCGCGCACCTGATGGACGCGGTGCTGCCCGCGCCGCGCTTCGATCCGGGGTTGGATCGTGGCTTGCCGGCGGTGATCGCAGGGGTGGCCGCCGGTGCGGTGGTCGGCTACCTCGGGCTGCGCCGCCTGATCGACTTCGCCGGTGGCCGGGGCGCCTTCGTCGGAGCGGCGATCGCGGCGGTCGCCTGCCTGCTGTCGATCGCGGCCAGTTTCGCCGAGTACCGGGCGCTGGTCCAGGCCGACCCAACCGGCGGTGACCGGCGCGACGGTGCTCAGCTGGCCGGCTCGTCCGGCTCCCAGCCGTCCGGCTCGCAGTTGACCGGCTCCCAGCCGTCCGATCCCCAGCAGTCCGCGGCAGAGACCGGCGTCCGCGACCGGTTCAGCCGGCTGCAGCCGGCCGCCGCCACCGCGCTGACCATCGCGCTGACGGTGCCGGCGGCGTACGTGCTGACCAATGCGTTGACCAGCTGATTCGGCTGCTCCCTTGGCCACTGGTGGCTGGGGTCGATAGGGTGGAGTCGCTATGGGACAGCTGCTGACCTCTCGCCGCGCGGTGGACCTGTGCCGCGTCGGCAGCGCGCTGTGTCCCCGGCCCGCCGCCAGGTAGCTGAACCCGACCCAGCTGACCTGCGCCGCGCGCCCTGCCGGCGTCTCATCAAATCCTTCCGCGTGCCCGGCGGTGTGCAGCCAATTTGGAACAGATCTGTCGCCTACCCAATCGAGGAGAGGACAACCATGAGTCGCACCGATGCGCTCGTCTCGGCCGACTGGGCCGAGGAAAACCTGGACACCCCCGGCGTGGTGTTCGTCGAGGTCGACGAGGACACCGCCGCCTACGACGGCGGCCACATCCGGGGCGCGGTCAAGCTGGACTGGAAGACCGAGCTGCAGGACTCGGTGATCCGCGACTTCGTGTCGAAGGAGAAGTTCGAGAAGCTGCTGTCGGAGAAGGGCATCAGCAACGACGACACCGTGGTGCTCTACGGCGGCAACAACAACTGGTTCGCCGCCTACGCCTACTGGTACTTCAAGCTGTACGGGCACCCGGCGGTCAAGCTGCTCGACGGCGGCCGCAAGAAGTGGGAGCTGGACGGCCGTGAGCTGTCCAAGGAGCCGGTGCAGCGGCCGGCCACCCAGTACCAGGCCCAGGAGCAGGACCGTTCCATCCGGGCCTTCCGCGACGAGGTGGTGGCGGCGATCGGCAACCAGAACCTGATCGACGTGCGGTCGCCGGACGAGTTCTCCGGCAAGCTGCTCGCGCCGGCGCACCTGCCGCAGGAGCAGTCGCAGCGGGCCGGCCACATCCCGACCGCGCTGAACGTGCCGTGGTCCAAGGCGGCCAATGAGGATGGCACCTTCAAGAGCGACAACGAGCTGCGCCAGCTGTACGGCGAGGCGGGGCTGGACACCGGCAAGGACACCATCGCCTACTGCCGCATCGGCGAGCGCTCGTCGCACACCTGGTTCGCCCTGCACGAGTTGCTCGGCGAGCAGAACGTGAAGAACTACGACGGCTCGTGGACCGAGTACGGCTCGCTGGTCGGCGTGCCCATCGAGAAGGACGTGTGAACCCATGAGTGAAGAAGGCGGTATCTGATATGTGCGGAGCCCCTGCCCAGGCGCCGACGCTGCCCGCGCACGTCGACATCACCAAGGAAACGGTCATCTACGGCACGGTGACGGCTCCGGACGGGTCGCCGGTGCCGGCGGCCTACGTCCGGCTGCTGGACGGCACCGGTGAGTTCACCGCCGAGGTGGTGACCTCGGCGACCGGTGACTACCGGTTCTTCGCCGCGCCCGGTAGCTGGACGCTCTCGGTGCTGCACAATTCCGGCGCGGTCCGGCGGCCGGTGGTGGCCACCAGCCCGGGCCTGGTGGAACTGCGGCTGACCCTGGCCTAGCCTCGTCAGGCATGCACGGCCTTCAGGTAGCGGTCCACCAGGTAGCGCTGGGTCAACCGGTTCACCGGGGCGCCCAGCTTGACCAGCATGGTGCCGGGGCGGCTGACCGATGTGACGGTGGCCCGCACCGTGTCGTCCTCGGCCAGCTCGACCTGGAACTGCTCGATGCCGCACTCCGGATGGCCCGGCAGGGTCAGGTAGTTGAAGCCGATTCGGGTTGGCTCGTCGAAGGCTTCTCGCACCCGGCAGGGGATCACCAGCGCGGCTCCGGCAATGCCCAGGCCAAGCACCACGGTGCTGCCGCCGTTCGCACGCGGCGTCTCCGGATAGACGCGCAGGCCGGCGCGCCGGTGCATGTCCCAGCTGAGAATGATCTCGCCGGCCCGGCGGAAGCTCACCTCGCCGGGACGTAGCCGCATGGATCTGCTCAGGGCGGCGAAGCCGGGTTGTGGGCGGAGGCCGTCGAGGTAGCTCGGCTGCTGGGTGATGGCCCGGGCCAGCTGCGCCTCGGCGGTGCCGTCGATCGGGATGAACCTCAGCCGAGACATCGCTAATAGACCAATGCCTGGGTGGCCGGCTGCAGGATCTCGTCCACGAAGCTTGCCGAGCCGGCGATCCGGACGCCGGGCAGCAGGTCGGCCGGTTCGATGCCACGCCGCTGGGCGCACTGGGTGCAGACGGTCAGCGTGCCGAGGGTGAGCAGGGTGTCGCGCAACTCGGCCAGCGGCGCCGAGTGCGGCAGGACGAAGGCCTCGGCCCGGTTCGGCAGGCCGAACCAGGCGGCGTCGCCGGTGAGCCAGAGCGAGGTCGGCACGCCGGTGGCGGCCGCGGTGGCGGCGACCGTGAATGCCTGGGCGCAGCGTTCGGGCTCCTCCGCGCCGGCGGTGCATTTGACGATCAAGCTTGTCGTGGCGGACGGTTGGCTCTCGGGCGGTCGGCTCACGGCGGGATATCCTTCGGTTGTGGCCACGTTCTACACCATCTTGCTCATCGCTACCTTCCTCGGCATCGCCGGGATGGCAACGCTGATCGTCGCCAAGCTGTTCGCCGGCCGGCAGTAGGTGGAGGTCCCGGAGCTGTCGGATACGACCGATCCGCGGTCGGGCCCGGAGCTGCACCCGGCGCTGCTGGAGGTACTGCCACTGGTCGGCAACTGGGCCGGGCAGGGCACCGGGGTGAAGCCCGGACGTGAGGAGAGCTTCTCCTACGCCCAGCGGGTGAGCTTCAGCCATGACGGCCGGCCGTTCCTGAGCTACCAGTCGCACAGCTGGCTGCTCGCGCCGGACGGCTCGGTGCTGCGGCCGGCGTTCCGGGAGAGCGGCTTCCTGCGGCCGGGTGGCGCCGAGGACCAGTTGGAGCTGCTGCTGACCAGCGGCGCCGGCATCGTGTCGGTGTTCACCGGTCTTGCCGGTGACCGGCGCTGGGAGTTCGCCACCACCGCGGTCGGCTTCACGCCGACGGCGAAGCAGGTCGCGGGCGAGCGGCGGCTGTACGCGCTGACCGGGGACGACGAGCTGTCCTACGTCACCGAGCTGGCGATGCAACCCGGCGACTACCAAGCCCACCTGAACGCCCGACTCAGCCGGAGCTGAGGGCGCTCACAGCGGTTCGCCCGCAAGCCGAGTCCCGCACCAAGGCAGCTAGCCTCGATGTTTCGCTTGGCTAGCTACCGGAGACCTCGGAGCCAGCCTCGTCGCCGGCTTCGCGGCGGGCGCGAGCGCGGCGCTTGCCCTCGTGCATGGCCTGCACCCGCGCGATCGGGATCTCTCGGCCTTCGGCGATCAACTCGGCCGGCAGCTGCTGGGGTGCCGGCATCAGGTCGTCCCAGGAACGCCGCGCATCGAGCAGTCCGAGTGCTGTATGCATGGTGAAGTCAGTGGGTTTCGCCCCAGCCAGCTCGTCCCACTCCAGCGGAAAGGACACCGGCACGCCGGGCCGCAGCCGCGGGCTGTAGGCCGCCGCCACCGAGGCGCCGCCGGCCCGGGTCGAGTCGAGGAACACCTTGCCGTGCCGCTCCTCCACGACGAACGCCGTCGTCGCCAGCGAAGGATCGAGCCGCTCGGCCCGCACGGCCAGCGCCCGGGTGGCAGCGGCCACCTCCTCGGTCGAAGCCGAAGAAACCGGCACGAAGACGTGCACACCCTTTGCCCCGCTGGTCTTCACCGCGCCGGCCATCCCCAGTTCGGCCAGCGCCTCCCGCACCAGCAGCGCCGCCCGCACCGCCAGCGAGAAGTCACCGCCTGCCGGCGGGTCGATGTCCAGGATCAAGTGCGTGGGCCGGTTGCGTTCATCGATCCGGAACAGCGTCGGGTGGTATTCGACCGCCCGCTGGTTGGCGAACCACAGCAGCGTCCGCGGCTCGTTGCACAGCGCGTAGTGGATCTCTCGCCGCGATCGTTCCGCCCACACGGTCACCGTCGGCACCCAGTCCGGCGTGTACTTGGGCAGGTTCTTCTGCATGAACGGCGGCTGGCCCGGCCGCACCCGCATCACCGACAGCGGCCGGTCCCGCAGCACCGGGATCATCCGATCGGCCACCGCGGCGAGGTAGTCCACCAGATCCCGCTTGGTCGCGCCGGCATCGTCGAACAGCGGCTGATCCAGGTGGGTCAGCTCGACGCCCTCGCGCACCTCGTCCGCACTCACCACCCCATCCTCCACCCGTCGCCGGCAGTTCTCCCGTACTCCATCAAGAGCTGCCTCGGCTGGACGATCATGCTTGACGTGACCACACCGACGCCAGCCAAGCGGATGCGACTGCGCTACGCCGGCACCTGCCGTGGCTGCTCGACAGCGTTGCCGGCCGGCGAGTGGGCGGTGTACTTCCGAGACGCGAAGCAGGTCGAGTGCCCGGCCTGTTTCGACAGCGGCGCACCCGACGGCGCACAAGTCGACGAACGAGCCAGCATCGAACAAGCCGTCGACGAACGAGCCAGCATCGAGCAATCCAGCATCGAGCAATCCAGTATCGAGCAATCCAGTATCGAGCAATCCAGTATCGAGCAATCCAGTATCGAGCAATCCGGCACTCCGGAGACCGCGCCTGCTGTCAACCAAGCCGGCGGCTCGGCCCGACGGGAGTACGAACGCCGAGTGGCCAAGCGGGAGCACCCTATCCGCTCCGCGCATCCCCGGCTGGGCGGTCTGATCCTGGCACTGTCCGAGGAGCCGCAGAGCACTCGGGCCTGGGCTCGTGGCGCCGTCGGCGAGGAGAAGCTCGCCCGCCGGCTGGACCCGCTCATCGAACGCGGCGCAAGGGTGTTGCACGACCGGCGAATACCGGGTACCCGCGCCAACATCGACCACTTGGTGATCGGTCCGGCCGGCATCTTCGTGATCGACGCCAAGCGCTATGCCGGCCGCCCGCAATGCAAGGTGGAAGGCGGCATCCTGCGTCCCCGAACCGAAATGCTGCTGGTCGGCCGCCGGGACTGCACCAGGCTGCTGACCGGCATGCACAAGCAACTCGAACTGGTGCGGGGCGCCGTAGAACAGGACGATAACCTGCCGGTACACGGCATGCTGTGCTTCGTCGACGCCGATTGGCCGGTCCTCGGCGGCAACTTCAGCATCGCCGGCGTCGAGGTGCTGTGGCCCAAGAAGGTCGCCGAACGGGTATTCGCAACGGCGCTGCTCACCGGCGCCGAGATCGCGGCCACCCACAGCTGCCTGGCCAGCGCCTTCCCGGCCGCCTGAACGGGCCGGCCGCCGTTACCGAACAGTCCTCACTGGAGGACTCGTCCGGCGGGCGGGTCTCGTGGTTAGGCTTGGCGGGTGCCGGTTCTGCAGGCTGTGCTTACGTGCCCGCTGTGTCGCCATCGGGCGGTGGAGGTCATGCCGGAGGATGCCTGCCAGTCTCGCTACCGGTGCGGCGGGTGCGGGGAGACGTTGAAGCCGCGTGCTGGTGACTGCTGCGTGTTCTGCTCCTACGCCGACGCGCGATGCCCGCCGATGCAGGAGAGCTGACGCAGGAAAGCTAGGGCAGGCGTCTACCGAGCCAGCGGAGCGCGCCGCCGACGTGGCGGTTGCGGTGCCAGCCGCGCTGGATCACCTTCTGCCGGGCCAGCCGCAGCCGGTCACGCACCCGGACCAGCGGGCCGGTACGGGTCAGGTCTTCGATCTGCGCGGCCTGCTTGGCTGCCCACCGGGCGCACCGCAGGCACAGTGCCACTTCCGGGTGGTTGCCCAGGCGCACCATGCGGTCCGGGTCGTCGATGAAGCCGCAGCACCAGCACTCCGAGCGGCGGGCCGGCTCGTCGGTTCCGACGGCGGTAACGGTCACAACGGAAACGGTAGACGCCGCGGCCGGGTACGTCTTCCCCCTGCGCCGGCGCGATCGTCCACACATTCGTCACCGTCAACGTCAGCCGGGATGAGGGGCCCGTCCGGCACCGTTCAGTGCTGACGCGATAGGCCCGCTCACCGGACGCCATGAGGATTACCGGTGAGTAACTTCATCGGCCCGCTCCTCGTTGGACAGTGCGTCCGCTCGAGGAGGTCCCCGCATGTCGCTGCTCAGCAAGACCAATCGGATCACCGGCGCGCTGGCCGGAACCGCGCTGGCCGGAACGGCGCTGGCCGCCGCCGTCCTCGCCGGCCCACCAGGCGCAACGGCCGACACGTCCTACACCAGCCAGAGCCTGCACTTCCAGGTGACGGTCGGCCCGGACCGCAATCAAACCTGCGACATCGTCGGGCTGTTGTTCACGCCGACCACCGCGAGCAAGGCCAACCCGGTGCCGGCCATCCTCACCACCAACGGCTTCGGCGGCTCGGACGCCGACCAGGTCCCGTTCGCCGAGCAGGAGGCCGCGCAGGGCTACGTCGTGCTCTCCTACTCCGGCCTGGGCTTCGGCGGCTCCGGCTGCAAGATAACCCTGGACGACCCGGACTACGACGGCGTCGCGGCCAGCCAGCTGGTCAGCTACCTCGGCGGTGCCTCCGGCATCGCCTTCACCGACGCCCAGCACACCAGTCCCGCCCCGACCCTCGACGTCGTGCGGCATGACGCAACCGACCACACCGGAACCGCGCAGCCCTACGATCCACGGGTCGGCATGTGGGGCGGCAGCTACGGCGGGCAGGTGCAGTTCGCCGCGGCCGCGCAAGACCCGAGAATCGACGCGCTGAACCCACAGATCACCTGGAATGACCTTTCCTACTCGCTGGATCCGAACAACACCGACCAGGCCGGCGGCGTCACGACCGCGACCCCCGGCGTCACCAAAGCCACCTGGGCGGCCGCGTTCTCCGCCGAGGGCATCTTCGACGGCGTCGAATACGCGGCCAACGATCCGTCCCGGCTGATCGGCTGCCCCAACTTCGCCGACTTCGTCTGCCCGGCGCTGGTCACCGCCGGCTCGACCGGCTACCTGCAACCCGGCGACGTCCATCACCTGCGGCACGCCTCGGTCTCCAACTATCTCAGCAAGATCCGGATTCCGGTGTTGCTCGACCAGGGCGAGGTGGACACCCTGTTCAATCTCAATGAGGCCATCGCCACCTTCCGCGCACTACAGCAGCAGGGCACCCCGGTGGCAATGCTGTGGCGCGAGCAGGGCCACTCCGGCGGCACCCCGTCGCAGGCCGGCGCGGCCTATGAGCAGGCCCGCATCCATGCCTGGTTCGACCATTACCTCAAGGACTCGACGGTCAGCACCGGTAGCAGCTTCGCCTACTACCGCGACTGGATCGGCACCTTCGCCGAGGCCGGCAACTACCCGGCAGCCACCGACACGCTGCATTACTACCTCTCCGGCAACCAGTCGCTCACCTCGCATCGCTCGGCGATCACGGCACAAACTCAATCGATGAGCACGCCGGCCGCTGGCGCGCCGACCAGCCTGGACGGCCTCGACGTGCTCGGCGCGGTGTCGCCCACCCCGCTCGACCTGCCCGACCTGAACACCCCCGGCAGCTATGTCGACTGGACCTCGCCCGCGCTCGGTACTGCGACCACCGTGCTGGGTTCACCGGTGCTGACCGTTCAAGTGAACGCGCCGACCGTCGTCCCGACCACCGACCCGGCCGGAGAACTGGTGCTGTTCGCCAAGCTTTACGACGTGGCGCCGGACGGCACCGCGTCGCTGATCAATGGCTTGGTCGCGCCGATCCGGATCCCGGACCCGAGCAAGCCGGTGCGGATCACCCTGCCGGCCATCGCGCACCAGTTCCCGGCCGGTCACCAGCTCAGGATCATGCTGGCCGGTGGCGACGTGAACTACCGCGGCGGACTGGTCGCGACACCGGTCTCGGTCAGCACCGGCTCCGCCGGTCAGGTGCTCAGCCTGCCGACCGTCGGCTGAGCGTCGGCGATCTTGTCAAGACCTTGACAGGACTGGGCACCGGGGGCAGGGTCAATTTGCCTGCCTTGGCCTGATCGCGCGCCGAACCCTGGCCTCCCCGATCGCCGCAGCTCGCCGGAGGTGCCACATGCCCCGTAAGCTCACCGCCCTGCCGGTCCTGGCCCTGGGCCTGGCCATGTTGAGCTGGGGCCAACCGGCCACCGGCCTGGCATCGGCCAATCACTCGTCATCGAAAGCCAAATCCCAGGAGTTGTCGGTCACCAGCAGGCTGGCGGATCGCCGCGAAGTGGCGGCCGGCAGCCGGGCGTACTCGATCGGCTTCGAGGACGGCCGGTTCTACGCCAACGGCTGGCACATCACCGGTGAGATGGGCGGGGTCTGGACGCCGCCGCTCAAGCTGGTCGACGGCGTCTGGTTCGGCCTGGACGGCCAGTGGGTCGGGCCGGCCACCAGGTTCACCAGCGGCTGGGGCTACACCCGCTATGACCTGCCGACCACTGCTGGCCTGGCCGTGCAGCGCACCGACTTCGTGCCGGACGGACCGCGCGGCGTGCTGTACGGCCTGAAGATCACCAACAACGGCGGTGCCCGTACCACCAAACTGACCGTGGACGCCCACTCCGAGCTGATGGGCCAGTACCCGTGGGGCTTCACCGGAGTGACCCCGAACGCCAGTGACAACCTGCCGGACTCGGGCAGCTACGACGGCCGCAGCCTCGTCTTCACCGACAACGGCGCGCTGCCCGGCGCGCCGGCGCACCACTACGCCGCACTCGTCGGCACCTCACTGAAGCCCGACTCCGGCACCATCGGCCACCAGTTCTGGGGCCCGCAGCCCGGGCATGTGTGCACCGGCACCGAGCCCGGCGCGCCGGCCGACCCGAAGCCGTCGCAGTGCGACGACGGCCCGTTCGGCAAGGGCACCGGTGGTGAGCTGACCTACTCGGTGAGGCTGCCGGCGCACGGCTCGCGGACCGTTTGGCTCGCGGTCGCCGGTTCGGACAACGGCCTGTCCGACGCGCGGCACCAGTTGAGCGAGGTGCTCGAGCACCCGGCCTCCGACCTCGCCGCCAAGCTCGCCTACCGGCAGCGGTTGGCCAGCCGAACCCAGCTCTCGCTGCCCGGCGACCAGCAACTGCAGAACGCGATCGACTGGGGCAAGCAGAACCTGGCCGACCTGACGCTGAGCGCCCGCAACCTGCGGATCCGCTGGACCAACCAGGGCAAGCAGTTCCCGGCACCGGCCGGCACGCTGGCCAGGGCAACCTGGATCGGAGCTGGTTTCCCCGACTACCCCTGGATATTCGGCACCGATGCCGAGTACACGGCGTTTGCCGCGGTAGCCGTCGGGCAGTTCTCGGCGATCGAGGATCACCTGCGTGCGCTGCGTGATGTCTCCGACATCCTGAACAACCGATCCGGGGTGGTCACGCACGAGGTGGTCTCCGACGGTTCGATCTGGTTCGGCCACGACTCGCGCCAAACCAACCCGGATGGCAGCACGAGCTATGACTTCAACACCGATGAGACGGTCAAGTTCCCCAGCACCGTCGCGCTGCTCTGGCGGTGGACCGGGGACAACCGGTTCCGCGACGAGATGTACGACTTCACCAAGCGCAACCTGCGCTACGTGGTGAACAACCTCGACGCCGACCACGACGGCTGGCCGGAGGGGCTCGGCAACGTCGAGCGGACCGGGATGGGCCCGGAGAAGCTGGACAACGCCGTCTACTTCCTCCGCGGCCTCTACGACCTGGCCGACATGGCGAAGTCGAAGCACGACCAGGCCACCTACAACTGGGCCAACCACCTGGCCGGCGAACTGCGCGAGCACTTCGACAACACCTGGTGGTACCAGGCCGCCCAGCAGTACGCCGACTCCCTGGTCGACCCGGGTAACGTGCAGTCCTTCCAGAAGCACTGGATCGGCGTGACGCCGATGGAGGTCGAGCTGAACGTCAACGGCCGGACGGTGCCAGGGCTGGCCCCATACAGCCACGGCAGTACCGCGCTGGCCGGCCGGCAGACCGACTGCTTCTCCGGCACCCCGCCGTTCAACCCGGGGCTGTTCCACACCGGCTGCGGCGGCGGCCCGACCGGCCAGGGTGAGAAGGTGATCTTCGGCCTGACCACCTCCATCCAGTCGGTCGGCGAGGGTAACTACGGCCGGCTCGGCCCGGGCGAGCAGCAGCGCTACCTGGACGCGCTGACCCAGACCATGTTCGCCGAGCCGGCCACCGCCGGCACCCCGGACGAGCAGCCGGGCGCCATGCCGGAGATCTTCCCGTCACCGGATCAGGGCGCCAACATCGATCGGTGCTGGACCTGCCGCTCGATGTTCATGCAGGCCTGGGGCAACTACGGCACCGCCTGGCCGGTCGTGCACCAGTGGCTGGGCGTCCGGCCGGACCTGGGCATCGGCGCGGTCGACTTCGTTCCGCAGGTCCCGCCGGGGCAGAGCACGATCGCCGGCCGGGACATCCAGCTGGGCGGCGGCTCGGCCGACGTGCGGGCCAGCCACAGCGGTGACCGCTACGTCACCTGGGTCAGCCTGCGCGGCTCGGTCGGTGCCCGGCAGGTCGTGATCGGCCACACGCTGCCGCGCGGGTCGCAGCCGGCAGCGGTCTACCTGGACGGGCACGCGGTGCACAACTACCGGGTCACGGTGACCAACCGCGGCGTCGAGGTGACCGTGTCAACCCACGGTGGGCAGCACACGCTGACCGTCCGGACTTGACGGGTGGGCGGGCGGCTGGCTTGGCAAGCAGCCGCCCCGCCCACCGCCATCGCGCCGCCGCTCGCGCGGTTTCGAACCTGTCAGCCCTTTCCTCAGTCGTGGGTCGGCACCACCGCGACCGGGCAGGACGCGTGGTGCAGCACGCCCTGGCTGACCGATCCCAGCAGGGTGCCGGCCATCGCATGCCGGCCGTGGCTGCCCACCACCAGCAGCTGCTGGGCCAGCGATGCCCCGATCAGGCCGTCGACCGGATGTTCCCGCACCACCTCGGCATGCACCTGCACGTCCGGATAGTCCTCCCGCCAGCCGGCCAGGCTCTCCGAGAGCCAGGCGTGCGCCTTCTCCGGCGCCGGCGGCTCGGGTCGCCACACCATCGTGGCCAGCAGATCCGGGTGCCAGCACAGCACCGCGCGCAGCGGCGTGCCATGTCTGCTGGCGTGCTCGAAGCCGAACCGAAGCAGGGCTTCGGCACCCCGCGTGCCGTCCACCCCGACCACCACGCCAGCCTCTTCGTCGCCGGATCCGGCCGGCCCGCGGACCACCACGGTGGGGGACGCCGCCCGGGCCGCGACCGCGGCACTCACCGAGCCGAGCACCTCCGAACCCAGCGTCTTCAGATGCCGCGAGCCGAGCACCAGCACGGCGGCCCGGCTCGACTCGTCCAGTAGCGTCGAGATCGCCGCGCCGTCGATCGCCGCGCCGTCGATCTCGATGTCCGGCTCGGCTTCCCGGGCCTGATCGACCATGATCGCCACCAGCTGCTCGGCGACCTGCTTCGTCCGCCGCATTTCGGTGACCGTGTCGTTGCCGTAGGAGGTCGGCTGACCGTAGGCCGGGATCTCGCCGTAGGTGTAGCGCCACTGGTAGGTGTGCACCAACCGGACCGGCGCCTTACGCCGCCGAGCGTCGGCCAAGGCCCACTGCAGGGCCGTTTCGGCGCCCGGCGAATCATCGACCCCGACCACCACCGAACGCTGCTTTTCTGACATGCCGCATCCCCCTCCGGTCCGCGCCGACGCGAGAATCGTGCTCGGGCCGGGTGGCGGCACCGCAGAGGCTTACGTCCCGAGTTAGTCCTCGACGGTCCCGGTCTCGGCGAGCCGCCGCTGCAGGAAGCGGCGCACGGCAGGGTTGTCGGCGAGCCCGAGCGCCTGCTGATAGGCGATGGCCGCCTGCTCCCGCTGGCCGGCCCGACGAAGCAGGTCGGCCCGCACCGCCGGCAGCAGGTGGTACTCGCGGAGCTCGTCGGCCGCCAGCTCCGCCAGCGCGGTCAGGCCGGCGTCCGGTCCGTCCCGATAGCCCACCGCCACCGCGCGGTTGAGCGCCACCACCGGGGACGGGTGGAGTTCGAGCAGCGCGTCGTAGCCGGCGACGATGCGGTCCCAGTCGGTCGCGGCCGGCTCGGCCGCCGTCGCGTGCACGGCGGCGATCTCGGCCTGCAACCGATACGGCCCGGCTGGCCTGCCGGCGGATCGCGCAGTCGCCAGGCTGGCCAATCCCTCGGCGATCATTGCCGAATCCCACTGGCTGCGATCCTGCTCCGGCATCGGCACCAGGTCGCCGGCCGAATCGATTCGGGCCGCCCGGCGGGCATGCTGCAGCAGCAACAACGCGCGCAGGCCATGCACCTCGTCGTCGTCGGGCAGCACCTTCGCCACCAGCCTGGCCAGCCGGACCGCCTCGTCGGCGAGCGTCTCGGCTGTCGCGTAACCCTCGTTGTAGATGAGGTAAACGACGGCGAGCACGCCCGCCGTCCGCTCGGCCAGCCGGTTGGGCTGGGGCACCCGCAGCCGGATGCCGGCGTGTTCGATCTTGTTCCGGGCACGCAGCAGCCGCTGACCCATGGTCGCCTCGCTGACCAGGAAGGCGCGGGCGATCTCTCGGGTAGACAGCCCGCCCACCGTCTTCAGGGTCAGCGCCACCCGGCCGGCCAGCGGCAGCGCCGGATGGCAGCAGGTGAACAGCAGCCGGAGCCGGTCGTCGCCGTAGGCGCTGCCGTACGGGTCGAGTTCGCGATCATCGGGTGGCCGTTCGGCCCAGGCGCTGAGCTCGGTCAGCTTGTTGGCCTCGGTGCGCCGGCGGCGCAGCACGTCCAGGGCCCGCCGATGCGCGGTGGTGGTCAGCCAGCCGGCCGGGTTGTCCGGCGCGCCGTCCCTCGGCCAGTGCACCAGCGCTCGCTCGACCGCGTCCTGCACGCAGTCCTCGGCCAGATCCCAGTCGCCGGTCACCCGGATCAGGGCGGCCACGATCCGCAGCCGCTCGTCGGCGATGGTCGCGGCGAGCGGCTGCGTCACGTCGTTGGCATCCTCGACTGCTCGGCCCTCGGTTAGTCCTCGTCCCCGTCCCAGAACGGCCGGATCTCGATCCGGCCAGACCGCGCCACCGGGTGCTTGGACGCGATCTCGATCGCCTCGTCCAGATCCTCGCACTCCAGGATGTCGAAGCCGACGATCCATTCCTTGGACTCGGTGAACGGCCCATCGGTCACCAGCAGCTGGTCGGACCGGACCCGGATCGTGGTGGCATCCTCCACCGGCCGTAGCCGGTCCCCGAACAGCCGCTTGCTGCCGGCGACGTCGGAGATCCAGTCCTCGATATCCATCGCACCCTCGTGGCTGCCCGGTTCCGGGTCGGTCGCGACGAACATTATGTACTTCATGCGGTAAGTCCTTTCCTTGCTGGGAACCCTACGAGCAGACGACGAACGGCACCGCCCGGATCCGACATCGGCAGCGAAAGTCAGTCGACCAGGGCGCGCAGAATCGCCGCGACCCTCGCCGGTTCGAGCTGGCAGGTGGCCCGGCCGACGCTGAGCTCGCAGCGCACCACCGCCGGATCGTCGGTCGGCGAGGCCTCCGGCCAGGCCCAGATGCCTTGCTCCTCGGCCAATCGCCGGGCATTGACCGCGAACCGGTCGGTGGAGGTGCGGAACAGCAAGTGCAGCATCGGCGTCTGCGGCGGGTCCGGCAGCACGGTGATCGCGGGTTGATCCGCCAGCGCGGCGGCGATGGCCCGGGCGTGCGCCAGCCGGGCCGGCATCTCCGGCAGCCGTTCCGGCAGCAGGCTCAGCGCCGAGGCGGCCGCCGGCCACAGCCCGTACAGGGTGCCACCGAGCCGCCGGCGCCACTCCCGCACCTCGGCCACGTCCTCGGCGGAGCCCGCCACGCAGCAGCCGGCCAGCGCGCCGATGCCCTTGTAGAACGAGACGTACACGGTGTCGAACAGCGCGGCGATCTCGGCCGGTTGCCGCTCGTAGCCGGCGGCCGCCTCCCACAGCCGGGCACCGTCCAGGTGGACGGCGGCGCCGCGCTGGCGTGCCCAACTGAGCTGTTCGGCCAGCTCGTCCCAGGACGGCAGTTGGCCGCCGAGGTCACGCTGCGGCAGCTCTAGCAGCAACGCCGCGATCGGCTCGGCCACCTCGGCCAGGTCGGCCTGTTCGATCAGCCGGTGTCGGGCACCTACCGGCCGACCGAGCAGGTTGTGCAACCGGGCGTGCGCCTGGCCCTCGTGCTGGTCGAGATGGCACAGCGGATGCCACAGCACGGTACGGCTGGTCCGCCGGTCGGCATGCATCCGCAGTGTCGCGCCCTGGGCCATGGTGCCGCTGGGCAGGAAGACCGCCGCCGGCTTGCCGAGCAACTCGGCGACGTAGCCCTCCAGCTCGGTGACCGCACCGCCCTCGCCGTAGCTGTCGGGGTACACGTCCGGCGGGATCGAAGCGAGCAGCGCCGGCGGTCGGACCCAGCCGTCACCGCCGAGGAAGGTGCCGCAGGCGGCTCGCCGAGCCCGGGTTTCTTCGTCCACGCGGCTGATTCTGCCCGGCCGGTCCGTGCGACGACGCAGCGCGACCCGCTCTAGCCCCGGCTGACGACCTCGTGCAGGCAGAGCACGTTGCCGTCCGGATCCTCGAACCAGGCCGCCTTCTGCGAGCCCAGCACGCAGACGTGCTCCACCGTCTTCAGGCCGGGCAGGTCGTAGTCGGCGAACCGGACGCCGCGCCGGCCCAGCTCGTCGATCTCGGCGACGATGTCGCCGACCTCGAAGGAGAGCTCGGTGCTGCCGGTCGGCTTCACCTCCGAGGCGGGCATCAGCGCCAGCATCGAACCGTTGCCGGCCGAGAATAGCTCCTGCCCCTCGGTGTTGGTTCCCAGGTAGTGCAGGCCGAGCCGGTCGCGATAGAACTCCACCGCGGCCGGGCCGCTGCGCACTTGCAGGATCGTGGTGATTGCGGAACCGGACAACATGGCGCCCCCGAATCGGCCGTGTGCTGCCAGCAGCCTGCCCCGGCTGGATGGCTGGCGCAAGGCCTCGGCTTGACACCGGCAGTCGCCGACCCAATACTTAAGTATATGCTTAAGTATGCTGGCGAGCTGGACCTGGTGTTCCAGGCGCTGAGCGATCCGACCCGGCGCGAGCTGGTCGATCGGTTGGCGCAGGGGCCCGCCTCGGTCAGCGAGCTGTCCGCGCCGCTGCCGATCTCGATGCCCGCGGTCCATCAGCATCTGCGGGTGCTGGAGGACTGCGGGCTGGTCCGCTCCGAGAAGGTCGGCCGGGTCCGGACCTGTCATCTGGAGCTCAAGATGCTCAATTCGGCTGAGACCTGGATCCAGGCCCGCAAGGCCAGCTGGGAGCGCCGCCTGGACCGGCTGGACGCATTCTTGGCCAGCCTGCCGCCGGAGCCCACCGGCCGCGCTCTCGAATCGAACGGGGAGTCGCCGAACACCGAACCGTCGAACACCGAACCGTCGAATTCCGAGTCGTCGAATTCCGAACACAGGGGAGAGCAGTCATGACCCGCACCGTCGTGCACGACACCTTCGTCATCGACCGCGGCTACCCCGCGTCGCCGGCGCGGGTCTTCACCGCGTTCGCCGACCCGGAGATCAAGAGGCAGTGGTGGGGTGACGAGGGCATCGAGAAGAATGCACCGCATGTGATCGATTTCCGGACGGGCGGTCGGGAATCGCTGGCCGGTAACCTTCCCGGCGGCGGCGCGTCGTTCACCTTCGACGCGGTCTATCAGGACATCGTCGAGAACTCCCGGATCGTCTACTCCTACGAGATGACCATGGACGGCCGTCGCATCTCGGTCTCGGTGGCAACGCTGGAATTCATCGGGCAGGGCGACGGCACCCGGCTGGTGCTGACCGAGCAGGGCGCCTACCTGGACGGCCTGGGCACCAGCGCGGAGCGCGAGGAGGGAACCCGCGTGCTGCTCGACGCGCTCGCCGGCTACTTGGCGAAGGAAGGCTCATGACAACCGAGCGATCCCGTTGGGTCGCGCTCTACGTGCTGTGCACCGGCATGCTGATGATCGTGCTGGACGTGACCGTGGTGAACGTGGCATTGCCTTACATCCAAGGCGATCTCGGCTTCACCGGGGCGAGTCTGGCCTGGGTGGTGAACGCCTACCTGATCGCCTTCGGTGGCCTGCTACTGCTGGCCGGCCGGCTTGGTGACCTGCTCGGTCGGCTGCGGATCTTCCAGACCGGCCTGATCATCTTCACCGTCGCCTCGATCGGCTGCGGGCTGGCGCAGGATCAGCTGACGCTGGTGGTGGCCCGCTTCGTGCAGGGCGCCGGCGGTGCGCTGACCTCCTCGGTCATCCTGGGCATGATCGTCACGATGTTCAGTCAGCCGCGCGAACAGGCCAAGGCCATCGGGGTGTTCGCGTTCGTCGCCTCGGCCGGCGGCGCGGTGGGACTGCTCGCCGGCGGCGTGCTCACCGAGGCCATCAACTGGCACTGGATCTTCTTCATCAACGTGCCGATCGGCATCGCCACCGCGGCCTGCGCTCGCCGTTGGGTGCCGGCCGATGGCGGCACCGGCTTCCACGGCGGCGTCGATCTGACCGGAGCGGTGCTGGTGACCGCCGGGCTCATGCTGGGTGTCTACACCATCGTCAAGCCGGCCGCCGACTACGGCTGGACGTCCGGGGCCACGCTGGGTCTCGCGGCGGCCAGCATCGTGCTGCTCGGCGGCTTCCTGCTGCGTGAGGTGACGGCGGCCAATCCGCTGGTGCCGTTGGCTATCTTCCGCTCGCGCAACCTCAGCGCGGCCAACGTCATCCAGGTGCTCGGCGCGGCCGGCATGTTCGGCACCTTCTTTCTCGGCGCGCTCTACGTGCAGCGGGTGCTGCACTACAGCCCGCTGCGGATCGGATTCGCCTTCCTGCCGGTGTCGGTGCTGATGGGGCTGATCTCGGTGCGCTACGTCGACCGGCTGATCACCCGGTTCGGTAGCCGGAAGCTCTGCGTGACAGGGCAGTTGTTCATCGCCGCGGGGCTCGCGCTGCTCGCCCTGGCGCCGGTCGCCGGCGGTTACTGGCTGCACCTCTTCCCGTCCCTGGTGGCGCTCGGCATCGGTGCCGGCCTGTGCTTCCCGCCGTTGATGGGGCTGGCGATGTCCGGTGCCGAGCCGCGGGATGCCGGCCTGGCCTCCGGGCTGATCAACACCACCGGCCAGGTCGGTGGCGCGCTCGGCCTGGCAGTCTTTGCCACCGTGACCTCCGGACGTACCAGCCAGCTGGTGGCGCACGGGCACTCG
The DNA here is from genome assembly GCA_045807085.1 of Jatrophihabitantaceae bacterium. GTDB lineage: Bacteria > Actinomycetota > Actinomycetes > Mycobacteriales > Jatrophihabitantaceae > Jatrophihabitans_A. Next base: position 446,877 of record JBJMIB010000007.1, on the reverse strand, counting down.
CTGCCGGCAGCGCTCACCGCCGGCTATCACCTGGGCTTCTGGATCGCCGCGGTGCTGGTGCTCTGCGGAGTAGGGGTGGCCGTCGTCGCACTGACGACTCCGCCGGCCGGTGCGGCTGGCTCGGCCGGGCCGACCGGCGCGGCTGGCTCGGCTGGGCCGGCCGGTGCGGCGCTGACCGAGCCGGAGCGGGAGCCGCAGTCGGCGGCGATAGCCGAGGCTAGCTGCTAGCAACGCCGAGGCAATCGGGGACGGCAGCCGGCCCGACTCAGCCGGCCCGGCTCGTAGGTACCGTGAGCCGCCGGCTCGTGAGTTACCGCGAGCCGGCCGGCTGCAGAGCTACTGCCCGGTCCGCTCCTGGATCAGTTGCTCGACCGCGCTGGGCATCGTGGTTTCGAAATCCAGCAACTTCGCCCAGTCCGGCGTGATGGTGATGGCGACCATCTGCTCGTACAGTGCGCGCACCTGGGCGTCGAAGTCGTCCCAGGTCTCGGCCGGGATGGCGCGGTGCGAGGCCTGCAGGTAACCGTCCGGAACGCCGTCCACCGTGCTCAGCTCGGCCCGGCCCCGCGCCAGCAGCACCCGTGGTGGCGGTCCGAGGACGTCGATGGTGATCGCCACCCGGGGGTCGGCCCGCAGCGCCCGGACCTTGGCCGCCCGCGGGATCGTCCAGATCAGGAACTGGCTGCCATCCCACAGGTAGCCGATCGGGATGACTCGGGGAGCGCCGTCCAGGCCGGTGTAGGCCAGCCGCAGCAGCATCTCCTCGGCCAGCAATTGCTGCGCGATCGGCAGCGACAGCACCTCGGTGACATCGGGCATGTCCGGTTACCTCGATCCGAGCGGCATTCAGGACGGTTGAGAACGTAGCTGGGAGAAGTAAAAACCCCCGAGTCGGCTCACGGTGAGCCTGTTGCCGGTCGGACCAGCGCGGCGACTCGGGGGTTGGCGGTCACCGGGCTAGCCGGCAACCTCCTCGTGTGTCCGAGAGTTCATCAAGTGTCGGACCACCTCCCTTCCATTACCCGACATACGGTACGACGCGCGGCGAGGACCTGCCAGTTGATTTCGCCGACAGCCAGCGGCCCGGCAGAACAGGTCAGCGACGATCCGCAAGACCGGTGCTAGAAGCCGGCCAGCTTGCTCAGCTCGGCGGTCAGCTCGGGCTGACCGGGCATCGGCACGCCGTCCAGGCTGAGTAGCTGGGCCACGCCCCGGCCGGAGGAAACCAGCCACCCGCCATCACTGGCCAGCAGGTCCGCCGCAGTGCCGGAAAGGTGGCCGGTGCGGTACCCGGCCTGCGCCGCGGCGGCGAACAGCGCCCGCTGGGTGATCGAGTTCAGCACGCCGGTGCCGTCCACCGGGACCGTGTTCAGCACCCCACCGGCCAGCCACAGCACGGTCGCGGTGGGTGCCTCCAGCAGCCGGCTCTCGCCGTCGACGAAGATCACGTCATGCGCGCCACGGCGTTTGGCCTCCCGAACGCCGGCCATGTTCACCGCGTAGGAGAGGGTCTTCACCCCGCCGAGCAGCCAGTGCGCGCCGGCGAAGGCGTCCGCGGTGTAGCCGCGGCGCAGCGTGATCACGTCGATGCCCTCGCGCCGTTGCCGCAGCGTCTCCGGCGCGATCGAGGTGAGCGTGGCCACCCCGGTCACGCCTGCCTCGAGCCGGGATTCCCGGCCTCGGCTGAGCAGCAGCCGCAACATCGACTCGCCGGCCACCGTCCAGCCGGCGAGCAGTTGGTCGATCAGGTCACGCCAGCCGGGCCGGTCGATCGGCGGCAGGTCCAGGCCGGCGCAGGACAGGTCGAACCGATCGAAATGCTCCTCGAGATGGTCCACCTGGTGCTCGCCGCTCGGGCTGGTCACCACCCGGGTGGCCTCGAAGCACCCATCGCCTCGGGTGAAGCCGAGATCGTCGGCGTGCACCACCGGAGCCTGCGGATCGATCAACCCGACGCCGAGCACGGCGACCGCTCGGGAGAGTGTCGTCACCCGCGTGAGCTTAGCGACGTAACCGGACGCGGCCCCGGCGACTTACCATGAACCGGTCATGACCCACTCGCATGCCGCCCACTCGCACCCCCCGTCCGGCACCGTTTCGATCACCGCCCGGCTGCACTCGCGCGGCATGCGGATGACCCCGCAGCGGCAGCGGGTGGTCGATGCGGTAACCCGGCTGGTGCATGCCACCCCGGACCAGGTGGCCGAGCTGGTGCCCGACGTCGACCTGAGCACGGTGTACCGGACGCTGGAGACGCTGGAGCAGATCGGGGTGCTCGCGCATACCCATCTGGGTCACGGCGCGCCGTCCTACCGGCTGGCCTCCGATGACCACCTGCACGTGGTCTGCCACCACTGCTCCAGCGTGGTGAACGCACCGCCCGGCCTGGCCGATGAGCTGATCTCCCGGCTCTCGGCCGAGCGCGGCTTCACCGTGGACCGCTCGCACCTGACCGTCTTCGGCACCTGCGCCGACTGCCAGCAGCCGGTGCGGCATGACTGAGGACCCGGGGGCTGGAAAGCCCGAAGCAGAGGACGGCGTGACCGAGATGACCGACTACCGCTCGCCGCTGTTGGACTGGCCGGGCGCGGTGCCGGCCGGCGCGCCGGATACCGGGCTCGCCTGGCACTACGGCGACCCGCTCGGTGAGCAGCGCCGGGCCGAGGAGCAGGCCGGCCTGCTGGACCTGAGCAACCGCGAGGTGCTGCGGGTGCCGGGCGAGGACCGGCTGGGTTGGCTGCATGCCATCTGCTCCCAGCACGTGGCCGAGCTGGCCGACGGCGAGTCGGCCGAGGCGCTGGTGCTCTCCCCGAACGGCCACGTCGAGCAGCACTGGCAGCTGACCGAACTGGCCGGCCAGATCTGGCTGGACAGCGAACCGGGCACCGCCGCCGACGTGCTGGGTTACCTGCTGAAGATGCGGTTTCTCAAGCGGGTCGATCCGGTGGTGGTGACTCACGACCTCGGCATGCTCGCGGTGCTCGGCCCGGACGCGGTGCAGGTGCTCCAGCGAGCCGGGCTGCCGGTGCCGAGCGAGCGGGCGGCGGCGCTGCCGGCCGGCGGTCTGGTCCGGCTGCTGGCCGGCCGGTACGAGCTGATCGTGCCGCGTCCGGCGCTGGCCGAGGTAGCCGCGACGCTGCGCTCGGCCGGTGCCGTTCCGATCGGCAGCTGGCCGGCGGCCGCGCTGCGGGCGGCAGCCAGGCGTCCCCGGCTCGGGCTGGACACCGACCATCGCACGCTGGCGCACGAGGCGGGCTGGATTCACGTCGCGGTGCACCTGGACAAGGGCTGCTACCGAGGTCAGGAGACGGTCGCCCGGGTGCAGAACCTGGGCAAGCCGCCGCGCCGCCTGGTGCTGCTGCACCTGTCCGGCGACAGCGAGCAACTGCCGGCCGTGGGCAGCCCGGTCGAGCGGGACGGCCGCGCCGTCGGCTTCGTCGGCACCGCGGTCCAGCACTACGAGTACGGGCCGATCGCGCTGGCCATCGTCAAGCGCACCGTGTCGCCGGCCGACGCGCTGACCGTCGCCGGGCACACCGCGGCGCTTGACCCGGACGATGCCGAGGCGGAGTTGCCGACCGGTTTCGCCGGCCGCCGGCTCGGCTAACCGGGCCGGCGCGGTCAGCAACGCGCGCGGGTCAGCGGTGAGGCTCGGCGTCCGTAACAGTTCTGGCACAGAACTGTATTTCCTCCGCAAGCCGTACCGTATGCGGCAGATCGTCCCTGCTGGGGGAGGCACGCATGCCGAAGGCAACGGTGGATGCCTGGCTGTTTACCGAGCTCATCACCCGGCTGCGCCGAGTGCTGCGCGCCAGTATTCGCACCGAATATCCATGGGAATCACTGCCGATGGCCCAGGTCGAGCTGCTGCAGCGGCTGCGGGAGGAGCCCGGCCTGCGGCTGAACGACCTGGCCGCCCGGCACCGGCTGGCCAACAACACGGTCAGCGTGCTGGTCCAGCAGCTGGTGACTGCCGGGCTGGTCACCCGTACCACCCGGGTGGACGACCGGCGCGCGGTGATGCTGGAGCTGACCGACGCCGGACGGCAGGTGCTCACGGACTGGCAGGCCGCGCACGAACGGCGGCTGTCCGGGGCGCTCGGCCAGCTACCGGCCGTGGACCAACGGGCGATCGAGGAGGCGCTGCCGGCGCTGTCCCGGCTGGTCGAGCTGCTGGAGAGCGGCGAGCCCGACAGCGCGGCGATCTGAGGGCTGGCGACCTACCCCGCAAGGTCAGTTTCGCGAGGCAGCTTCGCGAGGCAGCTTCGCGAGGCAGCTTCGCGAGGTCAGTTTCGCGAGGTCAGTGCGGCACGAACCGCACCGGTGCCTCGAAGTGGGCCCGGCGGGCCGCCCGGCGCAGCGTGCTGAGCACCGCCGGCCCGGCGATCAGCACGCAGCCGAAGGTGGTGACCGCCCGCCCGGTATCCCAACCCAGCGAGGTGGTGGCGTCGAAGATCAGGTAGCGGTGCCACTGCTCGGCGAAGGGCAGCCCTGGCTGGTAACTGATCGAGCTGTTCGGATCCACCGAGAACGGCCAGGACGACAGGTTCAGCAGGAAGCCGAACAGGTAGCCGGACAGCGCGCCGTAGCCGGCCAGCATCGCCAGCTCCAGCCGGCCACGCACCGGCGGCAACAGCCCGGCCAGCAACCCGACGAACGCGCAGCCGAACATCTGGTACGGCAGCCACGGCCCGACGCCGCCGGTGATCAGGGCCGAGGCGAACAATGAGGTGCAGCCGAGGCTGAAGCCGAAACCGGCGCCGAACACCCGGCCGGCCAGCACCAGCACGAAGAAGACGGTCTCCACCCCGGCGGTGCCGGCGCCGAGCGGTCGCAGCGCGGCAGCCACCGCCGACAGCACACCGAGCATGGCCAGTGCCTTGGCGTCGATGCCGCCGTCGGCCACCTCGGCGAAGAGCACCGCGAGCACCAGCACCAGCAACAGGCCGAAGATCAACGGCGGGGCGTAGTTGCTGCCGAACCGGCCAGGCACCAGCACGAACGGCCAGACGAAGGCCAGCACGCCCACGAAGCCGGCCAACGCGGTGATCAGCGCCGTCCGGGGCCGCAGCCGGACGGCCACCCGGGCGGTCATCGGTGCGCTCCGGTCAGCGCGGCCGCAACCTGGCGCACGGTCAGGAACCGCAATGGGCTCAAGATCTTGGCGGTTTGCGGAGCGAATGCCGGGGACGCCACGATCACCTGCCCGGTCGGGCCGTCGGCCACCAGCTCGCCCTCGGCCAGCACCAGCACCCGGTCGGCGGCGGCCGCGACGAACTCCACGTCGTGGGTGGAGATCAGCACGCTGTGGCCATCGCCGGCCAGCCCGCGCAGGATGCCCAGCAGCGACTGCTTTGCCTGGTAGTCCAGGCCGCGGGTCGGCTCGTCCAGCAGCAGCACGGCCGGCACGGCGGCCAGCTGGATGGCCAGCACCAGCGACAGCTGCTGCCCGGTGGACAGGTCCCGGGGGTGCGCGTCGTCGGCGATCCCCGGCGCCAGCCGGTCCAGCAGCTGCCGAGCCGCGCCGGCCGGCCGGTCCGACTCCCGGTCGGCCTGGGCCAGTTCGGCCTGCACGGTGTCCAGGTAGAGCAGGTCGGTCGGCGTCTGCGGCACCAAGCCGACCAGTCGGCGGCCCTCGGCCGGCGTCAACCGCCGCGGGTCGGCACCGCGCACCGTCACCGAGCCGGCCTGGCGCGGGCCGGATCCCTGCAACGCCCACAGCAGGGAGGACTTGCCGGACCCGTTCCGGCCCATCAGGGCGCTGACCTGACCCCGCCGCAACACGAGATCCACCTCGCGCACCGCGACCAGTTCGCCGTATCGCACCACCAGCCGCCGCGCGGTCAGCGACGGCTCGGCCGCTTCCGCGGGATCGACAACCGCCGGCTCGCGGCCGGCCAGCCCGTCGCGCAGCGGCCCGGCGGCCCGGCGGGCATCGCGCACCGACAGCGGCAGCGGTTGCCAGCCGGCCAACCGGCCGAGCTCGACCACCGGCGGCGCCACGCTGGTATGCCGGAACATCTCGGCCGGCGGCCCGTCGGTCACGCTGCCGTCGCCAGGCAGGTACACCACCCGGTCGGCGTACTGCACCACCCGCTCCAGCCGGTGCTCGGCGAGCAGCACGGTGACCCCGAGGTCGTGTACCAGCCGGGTGATCGCGGCCAGCACCTCCTCGGCGGCGGTCGGATCCAGCGCGGAGGTCGGCTCGTCAAGTACCAGCACCCGGGGATGCGCGGTGAGCACCGAACCGATCGCCACCCGCTGCTGCTGGCCGCCGGACAGCTCGTGCAGCGGCCGGTCGCGCAGTTCGGCCAGGCCGAGCAGATCCAGGGTTTCCTCCACCCGCTTGCGCATCACCTCGGCTGGCACGGCCAGCTGCTCCATGCCGTAGGCCAGCTCTTGTTCCACCGTGTCGGTGACGAAGCCGGCCAACGGATCCTGACCGACCACGCCCACCAACTCGGCCAGCTCGCGCGGCGGGTGATGCGCGGTATCCCGGCCGGCCACAGCGACCCGGCCGGCCAGCGTGCCGCCGGTGAAGTGCGGCACCAGCCCGTTCACCGCGCCGAGCAGGCTGGACTTGCCGGCGCCGGTCGGCCCGACCACCAGGCACAGCTCGCCCTCCGGGATGTGCAGGTCCACGTCGCGCAACACCGGCCGGGTGGCTCCGTCGTAGGTCACGCTGACCCGTTCGAACTCGATCATGCCGCCACCCGAGCCGGCACCGGCGTGGTCCGGCCGGCGACCGGCAGCTGAGCCGGTGGCGGCGCGGACACCCCGGCGGTCGCGGCGATCAGCAGACCGAGCACCGGCAACACCGGCAGCGGCGGCCAGCCGAGCGGGTACAGCGACGGGTTCAGCGCCGCCGATTGGAAGCCGGCGGCGACCACCAGCAACGCCGCGCAGCTCAGCCCACTGCCACTGACCAGCCATTCCGGCAGCCGCCACGGATCCGGGCGGTAACTGGTCCGGTTGACCCGCCGGCTGCCGGCGAGCAGGCCGCCGGCGCAGAGCAGCGAGCCGGCCAGCAGCACCGGCAGCCCGAACGCCGCGGGCAGCGTGCTGTCCAGCAGGCCGTACATGCCGGCGGCCAGGCCGAGCATGCCGAGCAGCAGCAGCGCCGCGGTGAGCCGACGGCTGGCCCGGCTGGCGGTGCCGGACCGGCCGTAGCCGCGGCAGTCCATCGCGGCCGCCAGTTGCAGCGAGCGGGCCAGCGCGTCTTCCAGCACCGGTACCGCGACGCCGCGCAGACCGGCCAGCCCGGACCGCCGGCCGGCCCGCAGCTGGCGGGCCCGGTGCACCCGTTGCACGCTGTCGATCAGCTGCGGGGCCACGCTGATCGACACGGTGACCGCCACCCCGAGTTCGTACAACGCGCCGGGCAGCACCCGCAGCGCCCGCTTGGGGTTGGCCAGGGAGTTGGCGGCTCCGACGCAGCACAGGATGCAGGCCAGCCGCAGCCCGTCCAGGCCGGCGGACAGGCTCGCCTCCAGCGACACCGGGCCACCCAGCTGGACGCCGGCGTACCAGCTCGGCGTGGGCAGCCGGGGCAGGGTGAACAGGATGTGGTCGACGGCGGTCACCGGCGTGGCGAAGATCGCCCGGAACAGCACCCGGATGCCCACCACGATCAGCGCGAACCACAGGTAGTACTTGAAGCCGCGCGCCCAGCTGGCCTCGGTGCGCCGCGCGCTCACCACGTAGCCGAGCACCGCGAGCAGCATGGCCAGCAGCAGCGGATTGGTGGTGCGGCTGGCTGCGATAGCCAGGCCGGCCGCCCACAGCCACCAGGCCACCGGGTGCAGGCCACGCGGTAGCCGGCGGCTGGTCGCTGGTCGGGCCGGCATACCGGTTACCCCGCCCGCCTACGCTGCCAGGCGGTGAAGCCGGCCAGCCCACCGAGCGCCAGCACGATGCCGCCGCCGGCGAGCTCCGGCAGGTAGGAGCCGGCACCGGTACCGCGGGCTGCCGCCGGGCTCGGAGTGGCATCGACGATCTTCGGCCCGGACGACGGCGGTGCGCCGGCGGTCAGCGTGCCGGCCGTGATCTGTGCGCTGGATCCATCCGGCGCGGCCGAGCTGTTGGCTGCCGAACCGGTGGCCGGCCGGCTGGCGTGACCGGCGCTGGCCACCGCCGTCCGGCTCCCCGTCGAGCCGCCCGGTCCGGCCGGTTGGCCGGTCGGGCTGGCCGCCGGCCGGCTGGCCGGCGGGGACGAGACGTGGCTGCTGGTGCGTCCCGCACTGCTGGCCGGCGGGCTGTTGTGCGCCCGCACCGAGTCGGGGGAGAAGGCCGGCGAACCGCCGCCGAACGTCCAGGCCTGCACCGCGCCGTCGACCGGATGGCTGTCGCCGGCTCCCTTCGGGCTGAGGATCCAGCTGGTGTCGGTGGGGCCGGCGGTCCAGTACGACCAGGACGCGCTGCTCGGCGGGGTGTAGATGCATGACTGGTCGGTCGGATACCCGGCCCCGCCGGCAAAGCCGCTGTAGCCGATTCGGCAGATGAAGCCGGGTCCGTCGTGCTTGGTGCCGGTGGTCGCGAGTCCACCCTGGTTGACCAGCTGGTAACCGGTGGTCGGGGTGGACCCGCAGCTGCGCACCAGCGGGCCGCCCCAGTGCTCGAAGTCCACCGCCACCACCACGCCCGAAGTAGTGCTGCACCGGCTCATCGGCAGCGCCGTGGCGTGCGCCGTCCCGGTGCCGAATGTGCCGTAGCAGCAAAGCAGAACCGCAACGGCGAGTAATCGCCGAAGCATCACTGACGGCGGGCCGGACGCGATCGGCGGGCAAGCCCCAGCGCGGCGCAGCCGGCCAGGATCAGCAGCACGCCGGCCAGCAGCGGCCGTCCGGTACGCGGACCGGTGGCGGCCAGGTCGCCGGTGCCGGCCGGCAGCACCTGGCTGCCGTCACCAGTGCTCGGCGTGCCTGCTGCCGACGCGGTGACCGACGGGCTGGGCCGGTTGCTGTGGCTGGTGCTGGCGGTCGGCGTGGGGGTCGGCGTGCTGCTCGGCGCGGGCAGGCTCACCTGGTCGCTGACCGGGGCCAGGTTGACGCCCGCGACGGCTGGCAGCGCCTGGGTGCTGGACCGGACGTCCGAGCCGGGCGTGCCGGCATTGACGGCGAATCCACCGTCGTTGTTCTGCAATCCCAGCAAGAACGTGGTGGCCGCGGTGACCTCCGGCTGGCTTCCGGTGCCGGTCACCAGCAGGCCCTGGGTAGCAAGCCCGGTCGAGTTGGAGTTTTCCCCAGCGGTGCCATTGAATCCGCCGTTCGGCTGCTGGGCGGCGAGCAGGAAACCACGACCGCTCGCCAGGGCGCTGCTGGTGCCGGCGACCAGGCTGAGCGCCTGCAGCGCGTAGCCGGTGGCGTCCACGTCCGAGCCACAGGTGTCGGTCGGGCCGAGCAGGCTGGCGGAGAATCCGCCGTCCGCGCACTGCAACTGGCCGAGCCGGGTGATCGTGCTGGCCGGCGGGGTGACCCCACCGCGGGCCAGCGCCAGCACCGCCAGCGCTTGCGAAATGGCCGAGAAGGATTGGTAGAAGTCACCCGCCGCGGTGCATGATCCGGCACTGTCGGCCGCGCCGCAGACATGGTCGGTGAGGGTTTTGAGCAGATCGAAGCCGCCGAAATCATGCGGATCCTGACCGGTGATCTCGGCCACCAGGGCGAGCTTGCCGACCGCTCCGCTGTACGGCCCCGGGAACTGGCCGGTGCCGGCCGGATCGGCGTAGTCGGCGACGTGCGCGGCCAGGTAGCCGACGACCTTGGCCAGTGCCGGATCCTGATCGTCCGAGGCGGCAAGGGCAATCGCCAGATCCGCGGTCAGCCCGTAGTCCACCCCGAAGCTGTTGGTGAGATGGTCACCGTTCACCAGCTGAGCGACCAGGTAGGCCGAGGCGGCGCCGGTGGGGCTCCCGGCAGCGGCCGCCGGCACGCTGGCCGGCCGTAAGGTCACGCTGCCGACGGCAACGAGCAGCAGCACGCCGATCACCGCGGCGAGACGTGTTTTCATGCCTGACATAGCCCATCCCTCGATACGGCCGGGGTAACCGGTGGCACGGAGGCAGGCAGTCCCGCGACCGGCTCGGCGGGCAACGTCCAACTCCGCACCGCAGACCACGACGGCGCTTGTGTGAGTAAGCCCAGGGCAGGTATTCCGACTCATCCGCTCTCGCGGACCTACGGTTGCGGGTCAGTGCCGGAATTCGACCGGCTTCCCCTGCGGCTGGACCAACAGCCACCGCATTGCATCACATGGCTGCAGGTGCAGTCAACGCGAGCAAGTTACCGGCCGTCAGACTGCTGGGGTGGGCGAGCTGATCGTGATCATCCGGCCGCCCGGTGCAGACACGCCGACGGCGTCAGCTGATCAGTTGTGCTCGCCGGCAGCGCCGTGACCGGCGTGCTCGGCCGGCTTGTCCGGATCAGCCGGATCGCCACCCATCATGGCCAGCATCTGTCGGCCACCGGTGCGCAGGAACCGGTAGCAGAGCAGCGCGGCGAGCAGCAGGAAGGCGATGTCCAGCCAGGTCGTGTAGTTCCACCGCGGGCCGTCGGTGCCCACCGAGGCATGCCGGGCTCCGGTCGGCACCAGCCCGAGCGGGGTGAACAGCAGTTCCACGGCGTACCCGGCCACGACCATGACCAGGTAGAACGTCCCGGCCAGGAACAGCGCCATCCGGCGGCCGTAGTACTTGGCGTAGATCACCAGCAACGGCAGGATGATCAGGTCGGCGAAGATGAAGGAGACGATGCCGCCGAAGCTGATCCCGCCGTTCCACAGCACGGCGGCCAGCGGCACATTGCCGATCGAGCAGACGAAGGCCGCCACGGCCACCAGCGGACCGATGATCGGTCCCCAGATCCGGGCCAGCAGCGGATGGTCGGTGATGAACAGCGACTGCCAGAAGTGATCGGGAATCCAGGCCGCCGCACAGCCGGCGATCACCAGGCCGAGCACGATATCCCGCAGCACGGCGGCCCATTCCATCACGAAGTTATGCGCGACCGCCGTGTATCCGTCGGCGCTGAGCAGTCGTCGCCGAAACGATCCGTTGCCGGCCACCGACATGTCCATCGCGGCATGACCCTCCATCGCGCCGGCCACAGCCTGGTCGGCCTGCCGCCTGGCGGCACGCACCCGCTCCGGCCGCAGGAATCGGCGAAACACCAATGCCAGCAGCACGATCATGATCGGACCACCGACGAACTCGGCCGCCGTGAACTGCCAGCCGAGCAGCAACGCCAGGATCATGCCGAGTTCGATCACCAGGTTGGTCGAAGCGAACTGGAAGGCCATTGCGGCGGTGAAGTTGGCCCCCTTGCGGAACAGCGTGCGGGCCAGCGCGACCGCCGCATAGGAGCAGGACGAGGATGCCGCGCCCAGCCCGGTGGCGGTGGCCAGGCTGCGCGGCCGGTCGTCCGGTAGGAGTCCCGCGATGGTGGATTTGCGCACCAGCGCTTCGATGATCGCGGACAGGGTGAAGCCGAGGATCAGCGACCAGGTCACCTGCCAGGTCATCGATAGCGTGACGGCGGCCGCGTGCCCGAGCGCGGGTAGCAACGAATGCATACCCTGGAACTATACCCCGAGAGGGTATAGGCGGCTCAGGCGAAGCGGACGATGCAGACCCCGCCGGCGACCAGGCAGTAGATCGCGAACGGGATCAGCGTGCGGGTCTCGAAGTAACGGGTCAGCCACCTGACCGATACGTAGGAGGCCAACCCGGCCAGCACCGCGCCGACCAGCACCTGGCCGTGGATGTGCGCGCCGGCCGGCCCGGCCAGGCTGGGCAGCTTGAGCACGCCGGCGGCCAGGATCACCGGGGTGGCCAGCAGGAACGAGAAGTGCGCCGCGTCCCGGTGGGAGAGGCCGCGGGCCAGGCCACCGACCATCGCGATGCCGGAGCGGGAGATGCCGGCCAGCAGCGCGAAGGTCTGGAAGAAGCCGATCACGGCTGCCTCCAGATAGTGCAGGGTCGCCAGTCGCCGTACCGGCCTATGGGACTGCGGTTCCAGCACCGGCTCGGTCGCGGCTCCCCGCTGCCGGGCGGAGCTCGCGGTGGCGCCGGGCGGCACGTCGACCGCCGGCTGGCCACCGGCCGGGCTGGCGGGCGCGGTCTCCATGTCCGCCGGATCGATCGGCGCCCGGCGCCGCAGCCACTCGCCGGCGAGCAGGATGAACCCGTTCAGGGTCAGGAAGATCGCGGCCGCCAGCGGCTTGGCGAACAGGGTGCGGAAGGTGTGCTCCAGCGCCAGACCGGTGATGCCGACCGGAATGGTGGCGATGATCAGCAGCCAGGCCAGCCGCTCGTCGCCGTCGCTGACCACGATGCGGCGAGCGCGCAGGGTGGGCCGGACCGTACGCACAAAGCCTCGGCTGATGCGCAGCCAGTCCGAACGGAAGAACACGATCAGCGCCAGCGCGGTCGCGACATGCAGCGCGACGATGAACGCCAGGTACGGGCTGGACTCACTGGTGCTGGTCGAGGACTGGGTGACCAGTTCCTGCCAGCTGCCACCGATGAACGCCGGCACCAGCACCGAATGGCCGAGGCTGGAGATCGGGAACAGCTCGGTGACACCCTGCAGCACGCCGATCACGGCGGCCTGGAGATAGCTCAGCATGAGATGGGTCGTTTCCTGTCCGGTCGCTCTGGGTGCTGGCGGGTCGGCATGCTCACGCGGCCGGGCTGCCGCGCCGACGCGAGCGCAGTGCTTCCACGCCGATGGGGGTGAGTGAGATCAGCACGATGAGGGCGATGATCGGCAGCAGGTAGTGGTCGATGTTGTGGATGGAGGAGCCCAGCCAGTAGCCGGCCAGCGTCACCCCGACCGACCACAGCACACCGCCGACGATCTGCCACAGCGTGAACACCCGCACCGGCACGGCCAGCGCGCCGGCGAGCGGGTTGAGCACGGTGCGCACGATCGGCACGAACCGGGCCAGCACGATGGCACGGGCATACCCATACCGGGCGAGGTAGCGGGCAGCCTTGTCCCGGCCCTCGATCAACCGGGGTCGGGCGTCGTTGAACAGGGCCGGCCCGGCCCGCCGGCCGATCAGATAGCCACATTGGGCGCCGAGGCAGGCACCGAGGATCGCGGCGATCAGTACCCAGCCCAGCGAGACGTGCACGGTGGCCGAGGCAGCGGCGGCGGCCAGCACGCCGGCGGTGAACAGCAGCGAGTCGCCGGGCAGGAAGAAGCCGATCAGCAGGCCGGTCTCGGCGAACAGCACCACGCCGACCCCGACCGGCCCGAATGACGAGATCAGCGAATGCGGATCCAGCACGTTGACCGCTGACACGATCACCGGCGGACCTCCACCGCGATGTCCGCGTTGGCTGCTCGGTTCGGCATGCTCGCCCTTCCTGCCATCACCTGCCGCGATGACCCTGCTGATGGGTTCGGAGTGAATCTCCGTGCCGTAGCTCCTACGGCGTTGTAGGAGTTTACACCTACTATCATGTAGGAGCTGCTGGCCGAGCGTTGATCAACCGGCCCGGCCGGCACGAGCGAATGAGGAGCGGTGACGATGCGGCGGCCCAGGGGCAGTCTGGAATCCGAGGTGCTGGCCGCGCTGTGGGCCGTGGACCGGCCGCTCACCCCGGCCGAGGTGGTGGAGGCGGTCGGCGGCGAGCTCGCCTACACCACGGTGCAGACCACGCTGACCCGGCTGCACGGCAAAGGCGCGGTGCGCCGGCAGCCGGCCGGCCGAGCGCATGCCTACACGCCGGTGCTGGACGACGCCGGCTTGGCCGCGCATCGGATGCGGGCCATGCTGGATCGGGGCGGCGACCACGCGGCGGTGCTGTCCCGGTTCCTCGGGGCGCTCAGCCCGGAGGACGAGGCGACGTTGACCCGGTTGCTGGCCGACCGCTCCGGCGGTGCGCACCGGGCCGGTTCTGGAGGCGACGGCTGATGTCGTGGTGGGTGTACGTGCCGCTGCTGCTGTCGGGAGTGTTCGGGCTGGCGGCGCCGGCCCTGGCCGGCCGGCTGCCGCCCTGGCTGGCGACCTGGCTGCTGTCCGGTGGTGGGCTGCTCAGCGCCGCCGCCTCCAGCGCCTCGATCGCCCTACTGGCCTTCCTGCTCATCGCGCAGAGCCCGCTGCTGGTTGAACGGGGTCACTGGTCGGATGACTTCTTGCGCGGCCACGACCAGTACGCGGCGCCGGTCGGGGTGCTGGCCTGCGCACTGGTGGTGGTGCTGTCGGTGCGCTTCGTGCGCGCGGCGGCCCGGCGGCTGGCGGCGGTGCGTGACGCGTACCGGCTGGCAGCCGCCCTGCCGGCGGCCGGCGGCGAGCTCTGCGTGCTGAACGACTCGGCCCAGCATGCCTTCGCGGTGCCTGGCCGGCCCGGTCGCATCGTCGTGACCACCGGCATGCTGCGCAGCCTGGACGGCGGCCAGCGACGCGCGTTGCTGGCGCACGAACGGGCGCATCTGGTCCACCGGCACTACCTGCACCAGTCGGCGGGCACGCTGGCGGTCGCGGTCAACCCGCTGCTGGCCCGGCTGCCGGCCGCGCTGGCGCTGTCCTGTGAACGGTGGGCCGACGAGGACGCGGCGCACGTCTGCCGGCGGGTCACCGTCGCCAGCACCCTGACCACGGCCAGCACGGCCGTGGCGCCTGGGTCCGCGGTGGTGCTGGCGGCCGGCGGCGCCGACGTGCTTGCTCGGATCGATGCGCTGCATGCCCCGGCGCCCCGGCTGATCGCCTGGCGGCTGGCGACGCTGGCCGGGCTGTTGCTGGCCACCGGGGTCGCGGTCGCGGTGGCGATGCGCGATGTCGAGCGGCTTTTCGAGCTGGCCCAGTCGGCCTACCGCCTGGGCCAGCGCTGACCGGCACCGTCGGATGAGCAGACCGGAGCAGAACCCGCCGCCGGTTGGCTCACCGCCGCCGGCTGGTTCGCCACCGGCCGGTTCGCCGCCGGCGGTGCACACCGGCACCAACCGGATCTCACCGCTCCGCTTCGTGGTCGGGTTCGGCATCGTCTCCGCGCTGGCCGATGTGGTCTACGAGGGTGCCCGCTCGGTGATCGGTCCGTACCTGGGCACCCTCGGCGCCTCCGCGCTGGTCGTCGGGGTGATCACCGGTGCCGGCGAGGCGGCCGCGCTGGTGCTGCGGCTGTTCACCGGCCGGCTGTCCGACCGCACCGGCCGGCCGTGGCCGCAGACGATCCTCGGCTACGCGCTGACCGCGGTGTGCGTGCCGCTGGTGGCGCTGACCGGCAACCTGGCCGCCGCCGGGCTGCTCTACAACGGCGAGCGGGTCGGTAAGGCGGTGCGGACGCCAGCGCGCGACACGATGCTGGCGCACGCCTCGGCCGACCTCGGCCGCGGCTACGCCTTCGGCCTGCACGAGGCGCTGGACCAGATCGGCGCGATGACCGGCCCGCTGCTGATCGCGGCCACGCTGGCCCTCGGCGGGGACTACCGCCTCAGTTACGCGCTGCTGGCCGTGCCGGGCGCGCTCGCGCTGTTCGCGCTCAGCCGGCTGCGGGCCAGCGCACCGGACCCGCTCGCCTGGGAACCGGCGGCGCAGCTGTCGGAGAAGAAGCGGCTGCGGCTGGAGGGCGGCCTGCCGCGCCGGTTCTGGCGCTATGCGGCCTTCTCCGCCGCCACCATGTTCGGCTTCTCGACCTGGGCGGTGCTGGCCTATCACCTGACGGCGCGGCACCAGGTGCCCTCCTCGGTGGTGCCGGTGCTCTACGCACTCGCCATGGCGGCAGCCTCGATCGCCGCGGTCGGCTTCGGCCGGCTCTATGACCGGATCGGGCTGCGCGGGCTGCTTGCGTTACCACCGCTGGCCGCGGCGGTGCCGTTCCTGTCGCTGTCCGGACGGCCGCCGCTGTTCGTGCTGGGCGCGCTGGTGTGGGGGGCGGCGATGGGCGTGCACGACTCGACCATGCGGGCGGCGGTGGCCGACCTCGTCCCACCGCATCGCCGAGGCGCCGGGTACGGCACCTTCACCGCGATCTACGGCCTGGCCTGGCTGGCCGGGTCCACGATGATCGGCTGGCTGTCCGATCATGGCGCGGCGCCGACCGCAGCGTTCATCGTCTCCGTCCAGGCCGGGGCGCTGCTGTTGCTGCTGCCGGTGCTGCGTGCGAGCTCCGGCCCGAGTCCGGCCGAATCGACCCGGTAGCCGCTCGGAGACCCCTTCAAGCCACCTGCTAGCAGCCCGCTTGCAATTGCTAGCACCATTTGGCAGGCTGGGGTCATGGACCTCGATGGGATCAAGGAAGCCGCCGCCAAGGCGCCCGGTGTGAGCTCGATCGGCGACTTCATCCGAGAGCAGCGGCTGCAGGCCCAGGTGTCGCTGCGTCAGCTGGCCAAATCGGCCGGCGTGTCCAATCCGTACCTGTCCCAGGTCGAGCGGGGCCTGCGCAAACCGAGCGCGGAGATCCTGCAGCAGATCGCCAAGGGGCTTCGGATTTCGGCCGAGCAGCTCTACCTGCAGGCCGGCATCCTCGAGCACCGGGCAGGCAATTCCGAACTGATCCAGGCGATTCTCGCCGACCACCAACTGACCGAGCGGCAGAAGACCGTCCTGGTCGAGATCTACCAATCGTTCTGCCGGGAGAACCGAGCCGCTGAGCAGGCCGGCCCGGCAGCCAGCCCGACCGCCGCCGCGGCGGGCACCGAAGAGGAGGAATGAGCAATGTCGATTACCACTGATGCACGTACCTATGCCGACAGTGCCGTGGCGCAGGGCAAGTCCGCGCTGGCGCACGCCGGTACCGCGCTCGGCCAGGCCGGGATCGCGCTCGGCGCGATCAACCGCCGGCTGATCGCCGACGCCCCGAAGCCCGTCTACGCCGCGATCGGTGCTGCCGATCTGGTCGCCGCCTCGGTGGCCAAGCGGGCCGAGGAGCTGCCCACCGATGCCGCGCACGGTGTCGGCAAGGCCCAGCAGGGCGTCGGCAAGGCCCAGCAGACCGGGCAGACGCTGATCATCCGGGCCCAGACCGACGCGAACACCCGGCTCGCCGAGCTGCGCGAGCGGCTGGCGAGCAGCCGGCAGGCAATGAACACGCTGCCTGACACCGCCCGGACGGTTCGGGAGAACTACCTGACCGCGGCCAAGTCGGCCAGCGAGGCATACCTGCAGGCGGCAAAGGGCATCTACGCCACGCTGACCGACCGGGGCGAGGCACGGGCGGCCGAGCTGCGCAACAACCCGCGGCTGGCCAAGCTGCTCGGCCAGGTCGGCGAGACCGCGGCCGACGTGCGGGACACGGTCACGCCGGTGGCCAAGTCCGCCTTCGACGCGGTGACCGAGCCGACCGACACCGAGCCGACCGTCGCCGAGCTGACCGGCAAGCCGGCCCCGGCACGCAAGCCGGCCGCCAGCAAGACGAGCGCCAGCAAGCCGGCCGCCAGCAAGACGAGCGCCAGCAAGCCGGCCGCTAGCAAGGCGACCCCGGCGAGCAAGCCGGCCGCCAGCAAGGCGGCGGGTGCCAAGAAGACCGCCACCGGCGCCCGCAAGTCGGGCACCACGAAGGCCTGAGCCACCCCCCGGCCAAGCACCTGCGGGGACGCCGCCGGGCCCGGTCCGTAGCCAACCGGACCGGGCCCGGCGCATTCGTTAGGCTCTAGTCGTGCAGACCATCAACCACTTCGAGACGTGGCTGCTGCGCGTCCTCTGGATCGGCGTGCTGGTTCTGCAACTGTGGGCGCTGGTGGACTGCATCAGCCGCAAGGCACCGGCCTTTCCGGCGGCCAACAAGCTGACCAAGCCCACCTGGCTGCTGCTCACCGGGCTGGCCCTGGTGATGGTGCTGATCTCGCAGAGCGTGACCTTCCTGCTCTCCTACATCGGCATCATCGTCAGCTCGGTGTACCTGGCTGACGTCCGGCCGGCGGTCAAGGAGATCAGCGGCCCGTCCCGCTGGTAGCGCGCCCCGATCGGGCTGGACGTCCGGCGGCCTGCCTCAGGCGACGAGCCGCAGCGGCTGCCGCCAGTTCTTCTCGGTGCGGTGCTCGGCATGTTCGGTCAACCAGTCGCGGGCGATCACCGTCAACTCGGCGTCCCGTCCGCGCAGCATCAGCGCGATCATCTCGAAGTCGCCCCGCAGCGACCACAGCGGATGACCGAAGCTGGCCGGGTTGTTGCCCTCCACCAGCCAGTGGCTCGGCCAGGCGAGGCCATAGCCGAGCACCGGCAGCGCCGGCAATAGCCGGCGGCGACCGGTCAGCAGCCCGACCAGGGTGAGCAGCAGGCCCAGCATGGTGCCGACAAGGTGCAGCCGGCGGGTCAGCGGTCGGGAGTGCATCGCGACGTAGTAGGGAAAGAACTCTCGATAGTTGGCAAACACCTCGCGCTCCCTTCGGGAGGGGATTACCGATCTCATCCCGCGACCATCAGTCTCGTCCGGGCCGAGCCGGAGCACCAGTCGCCAGAGGTCACCAGATGGTCGCCAGCGCCAGCAGTGGCGGCAGCCCCTGCAATAGTGCGGCCCGAGCCATCCGTCGGTCGGTGCCCAACAGCACCAGCGAGGCGGCCAGCATGCAGGCGCAGCCGAAGCCGATCAGCGCATGGCCCGGGTGCGGCCCGCCGGCCAGCCACACCAGCACCCCGGTCAGCGTGCCGATGGCCAGGAACAGGTTGTAGAAGCCCTGGTTGAACGCCCACGGCGCGATCGTCTCGGCCTGCCGGTCGTCGGCTATGCCAAACCTGCGATACACCGCCGGGCGGCTGAACGACACCGATTCCAGGTAGAAGATGCCGATGTGCAGCAGGCCGGCGACGCTAGCCGCGATCAGGCAGATTGCTCCCATGGCTGGCGATCCTGCCAGCTGAGCGCCGCCACGCCGAACGGCTCGGCGCGGCTCGGCGTGGCGGCATACCAGCTCAACGGGGCAACGAGCGACTCAGTTCCGGGGCAGCTCCTCGGCGTGCTGGCAGGTCATGCACAGCGCGGCGGCCGGCAGGATCGCCAGCCGCTCCGGCAGGATCGGCCGCTGGCAACGCACGCAGTGGCCGTAGCTGCCGGCGTGCAGACGCGCCAGCGCCGCGTCGATGTCGGTGAGCGCGGCTTCGGCGGCGATCCGCAGGGCGGTCGTCACCTCCGCCAACTGGTCGGACGCGGTCCCTTCCGGGGCGGCGAGTTCGCGCAGCTGCTCCAACCGGAATCGGCGCTGTTCGAACAGTGCCTGGCGGAAGTGCTCGAGGCGGTGCTGATCGATATCGGGGTGGGATGGGACGGGGTACTCGACGGCGTGTCTGGTGCCGTCGGCCCCGGCGGAAAATCGGGTGACCATGGCAAGTCCTTCTCACCGGCGCACGCGGGGGCGTGCGCGACCGGGCGATGCATCGACCGGTGCGGGCCTCGGGCGGTTCCACGCGGGGACGCTCGTGAGATGAGCAGGACCCGCAACGCCGCGGCGGCTGACCGGTCAGCGAACCCGGGGCGGATCCCTGCTGCCCGGCGCACGCGATGCCATCGCGAGCGCCGGCACGCCGCGGCAGCGGCGGGCGGCCCAGCCCAGCAGCGCCAGCGCCGCGACCATCGCGGTGTCGAGCGCGACATCGGAATACAGGTGCGCGGTGACCGATTCGGCGCGGACGATGCCGGGCAGCGCCAGGTGATGGTGCACCACGCCGCCCAGCGCCGAGCCGGTTGACGGCAGGTCCGCCGCCGCCGAGGAGGGCAGCAGCCCGACCAGCAGCACGATGAGCACCGCGACGACGGCTGCCAGTGGACTGCGTCGGGCTGCCGTCATATCGGTATGACGTGACGGAGCCGACAACAATTCCCGCGGCGCGCGAAGGTTCAGCATCGGCTCAGCCAACGGTCGCTCGGCTGACGGTGCCGGTACGGACGTCGACGGTCATCCGCCGCGGTCGCAGGTCAAGGGTCAGCATGGTGTGCTCGTCGTCGATGACCCGCAGCTCCAGGTCGAGCTGGTCGGCAAGCGCCTGGGCCTGGGCCAGCTCCAGCCCGAGGAATTCCGGCTCCAGCGCCCGGTTGCGGGCCAGCTCCGCCTCGAAGCTGTCCACGCCGGCATCCGTACCGCCGTCCTCGCCGGTCATACCGTGCTGGCCGGTATCCATACCTGATTCGAGCATGCGAACGCGTGCCTGTCCACAGGCAGAATGTGCCGCGTTTGTCAAGGTCGATGGTTGCCGCCGCCGGGGTGGCTGACGGCGATGCGCCTCGGAGCACGCCGGCCCGGCGCACTCCGAGGCGCATCAGCCTCGCCAGGTGCGTGCTCCCTATCAGCGCACCGGCAGCTGTTGTGCCAGCTACTCGTGGAGGTAGCTGATCGAGAAGCTGCCGCCGCTGACCGTGGAGGTGTGGTCCTCGTAGCCGCTGCTGTTGCTGGCGTCCATCAGGACCGGGTTGAAGTTGGCCAGGTTGGAGCCGTTGATCTTGGCATTGCTGAAGCTCACCGTGCCGAACTTCGGGTAGGCGGCGGTCGGCGACTCGATGATCACCTCGGCGCTGACGTTGCGCGCGTTCAGCGACTTGACGGTCGTCTTGGTCCAGCCCCTGGTGGTGTCGCTGAGGGTCAGGGTGTAGGTGGAGCCGCTGCGGGTCACCGAGGCGTTGAACTTGTCACCGGCCGAGACGGCGTTGCTGTAGTACACCGGGCCGGCCGGGTACATCTCGTACCAGCCCTGGTAGACCGGGTGGCCGGAGGAGCAGTCGGTGGCGACGCCGGTCTGCTCGACCGTGTTGCTGCCGTAGCCGTCGATGCCGACCCAGGGTGCCATCAGGTCGTTGGTGCTGTTGCAGGTGACCGACGGCTCGGTCCAGCTGGCGCTGGTCGAGGTGAAGCCGCTGCCGGTGGCCGCCGCACCGGACCAGTTGTAGCCGTTGATGTTGAAGCCTGCGCGGGCCGCTGCCGGGCTGGCCAGTGCGGTGCCGCCTATCCGGTGGCCGAAGGTGATGCCCGGGTGGTGCGCCGGGCCACTGGTGCTGGCGGCGCTGACCGCCGGCACCGCGGCGAGCGCGGCACAGGCGATCGAGACGCCGATCGCGGGGGCGATCAGCCGCAGGAAGGTACGCACAGGGAAGTGTCCTCTCCAGACAAGGATTCGCCGACCCGCGGCGCGACATCGACCCGCGCGGGGTTCGCCACCGGGCAGTGGCGGGAATCCGGGCCGCTGAAGCGTAAATCCCCCCTTAGCCGGCGACAAGAACTAATAGGACAGAATAGGTTAAGAATCCCCGAGCTGGAGTGCGACCGGTCCTGCTTCCGATCCGCTGTTCTTCGGACGCGCTGTTACCCGCCGCCGGTATTCAGCGCCACTGCTATCCGGCGCCGCTCTGCTATTCGGCACGCTGCTACTCGGCATAGTGGGCGCGCACGGTCGCGATGGTGTCGGCCTCCTCGGGCCGCTTGTCGTCGCGATAGCGAACGACCCGGGCGAACCGCAGGGCCACCCCGCCGGGGTAGCGGCTGGACCGCTGCACCCCGTCGAAGGCGACCTCGACCACCTGCTCCGGGCGCAGCCGCACCACGTAGCCGTCGGTCGGGCCGTCGGCCAGGTGCAGGAACCGCTCGGTCTGCCAGGCCAGCATGGCATCGGTCATGCCCTTGAAGGTCTTGCCCAGCATGACGAAGCCGGCACCGTCGTCGGCGAGCGCGCCGAGATGGATGTTGGACAGCTTGCCGGCCCGCCGGCCGTTGCCCCACTCCACCGCCAGCACCACCAGATCCAGCGTGTGCACCGGCTTGATCTTCAGCCAGGCGGCGCCCCGGCGGCCGGCCTGGTACGGCGCGGTCAGCGATTTGGCCAGCACGCCCTCGTGCCCGCGAGCCACCGCGTCGGCCAGGAACGACCGGGCCCGAGCCGGATCGTCGGTGACCACGCGGGGCACGGTGCGTACCGGGCCCACCGCCGGCACCAGTCGGGACAGCGCCTGGAACCGGGCTTCGGCGGGGGTGGCCAGCAGATCGGTGCCGTCCAGTGCGAGCAGGTCGAAGACGAAGGTGGTCAACGGCACCGGTGGTCGGTTGCCGGCGCGGCTGGCCAGCCGCGCGGCGGTGACCTGGAACGGCACCGGCCGTTCGTCCGGCCGCAGCGCGATCGCCTCCGCGTCGATGACGAACTCGGCCGCCGGCAGTGACCGCAGCCGATCGGCGACCTCGGGCAGCCGGGCGGTGATGTCGTCCAAGGTCCGGGTGAAGATGGCCACCTCCGGGCCCGACCGGTGCACCTGAATCCGGACGCCGTCGAGCTTCCACTCGAACGCCGCGGTGCCGAGTGTCGCCAGCGCCTCGTCGGTGCTGGTGGCGGTCTGGGCCAGCATGGGTCCGATCGGCTGCCCGACCCGCAGCTGGAAGTCGGCCAGCCCGGCCGTCCCGGAAGCCAGCGCGGCGGCCGCGACCGCCGGCAGGCTGCCACCGACCATGGCGGCCCGCCGCACCTCGGCCAGCGGCACCCCGGACGCCGCGGCGATGGCATCGGTCATCACCCCGAGCAGCGCGCCCTGGCGCAGCTCGCCGGTGATCACCCTGCGCAGGAAGGCCTGTTCGGCAGCCGTTGCCCGGCCGAACAGCTCGGTCAGCAACCGCTGCCGGCGACCCTGCGAGCCCGGCCCCGACTGCGAGCCGATCTCGGTGAAGGCCTGCTCCGTCTCACCGACCGTCAGACCGGGCTCGGCGGCCGGTGGCGGCAACGTGCGCAGGCTGGCCCAGCCGACCCCGATCTGGCGCTGGGTGAGCACTCCGGACAGCCAGCTGACCACCACCGCGGTCTCCGCCGGGTCGACGGTTGCGGCCAGCACCTCGGCCAGTCGCTTGGTCTTGACCGACCGCGCCGAGGTGGCGGTCAGCTCTGCCGAGGCGGTCGCGAGGGTGGCGAGCAGCATGGCCTCAGCCTGCCATCAGCGGCTCGACTGTGCGGCCCACGCGGACGGTCAAGCCTAACCAGCAGGTCAGGCCAGATTCCTGACCGCGGCCAAGGTCAGTGGCCCGGCGCTGTTGTGGTCGCGGTTGCGGCCGGCGGCCTTGGCCGCGTACATCGCCCGGTCGGCTTCAGCCAGCGTCACGGCCGCGCTACTGCCCTCCCGGCAGGTCGCCACGCCGGCGGTGAAGGTGACCTCCGGATGCAGGATGGCCCAGCGTCGGCGTAGCCGGTTGAGCAGCAGCGCGGTCTGACCGGCCGAGGTGGCAGGCAGCACCAGCGCGAACTCCTCACCGCCGTAGCGGGCGGCACAGTCCTGCTGGCGCAGGGTGGCCCGGAGCACCAGGCCGAACTCGGTCAGCACCGAGTCGCCGGCCGCATGACCCAGGGTGTCGTTGAGTTGCTTGAAGTGGTCGAGGTCGCACAGCACCAGGGTGTCGCCCGGGCCCACCTCGGCCAGCCGCAGGTCCAGGTAGCGACGGTTGCCGAGCCTGGTCAGGGTGTCGAGGTGCGCCTGCGCCCGCATCTCGTCGGTCAGCCCCCGTTGCCGCTCGATCAGCGCTGCCAGCAGTTCACCGAGGATCAGCCACACCGCCGCGGCGATCAGCAGCCTGGCGACCAGCGGCCAGGACGGCCCACCCCAGGAAACCAGGTAGGCGACGACGGCAACCGGCAGCATCAGGATGCTGGTGCCGGGCGGCTGGGTGAGCCCGAGGTAGGCGAACCAGAGCGCGTACAGGCCGCTGTAGTTGCCGCCGATGCCGTGCGTGGTGTGGCCGAGGATCGCCACCGCGGTCCAGACGAAGAGCGGGAAGGCCAGCGTGTACCAGCGCGGCAGCCGGGACCACGGCACCAGCAGGGAACCCAGCCAGGCAACGGCGGTGGTGGCACCCACCAGCAGGCCGGCCGAACGCCAGACCGGATGATCGAGCAGCGGCAGCGTCAACACCATGACCAGACCGCTGGTGACAAGCATCAACTGGCCACCGGCCGCCGGATCCCAGGACCGTGCCATCCGACCGGTGACCTGCAGCACGTACCGGACCAACCGGGCCGGATCGGTGCGTCGGCGAGCATGCTGCAGTGGCAGCTCACTAAGCGTCACGCCGTTCTGATCGGCAGCGCCACATATCGCATGAGATGTTTAGTGCGCAACCAGTTCGCCGGAATGGGCAGCTGACCGGTCGGCCCTGAGCGTGGTTCGAGGCCGGTCGGCCGTCGATCAGCTCCCGGGCGATGTCGAGATGACCGGCATGCCGGGCCGGGTCAGACGGTGATCACCTCGACGCCGTGCGCTCGAATGGTCGCCAGGCCAGGTTCGGAAGCCTCGGCGTCGGTGACCAGCAACCGCACCTGCGACCAGTCACAGATCCGGGCCAGCCCACGCGCGTGCAGCTTGCCGGTGTCGGCCACCACGATGGTCCGGCGGCTGCGGGCGATCATCAGCTTGGCGAGTTGGGCCTCGTCCGGGTCCAGCGCCTTGGCGCCGGTGTCCGGATCGATCGCGTCCACCCCGATCACCGCCACGTCCAGATCCAGCTGGTTCAGCGTCTCGGCGGCGAACGGCCCGATGAGTTCGAAGGATCGCGGCTTGGCCAGACCACCGGTCAGCAGCAGCTTGACGTTGCGCCGGACGATCAGCTCAGCGGCGATGTTCACCGCGTTGGTGACCACGGTGATCTCGCCGGCGGCGCCGGCCGGTCCGCGAGCGGCCAACCCCCGGGCCACCTCGGTGGTGGTGGCGCCGCCGTTCAGCCCGACGATGTCACCGGGATGGATCAGCCGGCTCGCCGCCTGGCCGATCCGGACCTGCTCCGGCTGGTGCCGGGATGCCTTGTAGCGCAGCGGCAGGTCATAGCTCACCCCGGCGGCCACCGCGCCGCCCCTGGTGCGGGTGACCAGCTGCTGCTCGGTGAGCTGGTTGAGGTCGCGGCGCACCGTGGAGGCGGACACCTCCAGCTGGCGGGCCATCTCCTCGACGTCGACATGACCGTGCGCCGCCATCTCGTCCAGCAGTGCGTTCAGCCGGGCGTACCTCTTCATGGCTGCCTCCCGGGCATGCCTGCGTGAAGCTGCTCGCAGCCAGGGTAGTTGCGCAATTGCGGGTCAGGAATGGGAACATCATGACTTTTTCGGCGAACTGCCGGCCAGCGCCGTGGCGTCCAGCCCGGCGACCAGCTCGTACACCTCGTTGCGGGCCAGCCCGGTCAGCTGCTGTACCACCGCGCGGGTCAGCCGCGGATCCGCGCCGCTGGCCAGCAGCACGGTGGCGAGCCGACCGGCCTCGGTCCGCTCGACGGCGCCGGTGGTCGGATCGGCGCCGGCCACCACCACCGTGTACTGGCCACGCACGGTGTCCTCGGCAGCCAGCTCGGATTCGAGTTCAGCCAACCTGCCACGCAGGAACTGCTCATCCGGCTTGCTGATGCTGCGCGCCAGGGCGGCTCGCCGGTCACCCAGCACGGCCCGCAGGTCGCGCAGCATCTCCACCAGCCGATGCGGCGCCTCGAAGAAGATCAGGGACGCGTCGAGGTCAGCCAGTTCGCGCAGCGCGGCCTGCCGGGCGGCGGACTTCCGCGGCAGGAATCCCACGTAGCAGAAACGGTGAACCGGCATTCCGGAACCGATCAGCGCGCTGATCGCGGCGCTCGCGCCGGGCAGCGGGACCACCCGCACGCCGGCCTCGATCGCGCCGGTCACCAGCCGGTAGCCGGGGTCGTTGACCATCGGCGTGCCGGCATCGGAGATCAGCGCGACGTCGGAGCCGGCGCGCAGCGAATCCAGCAGCTGGCTGGTCCGGGACTCCTCGTTGTGATCGTGGTAGCTGACCAACCGGGTGTCGATGTCCAGCGGCCGCAGCAGGGTACGGGCGTGCCGGGTGTCCTCCGCGGCGATCAGCGCCACCGTGCGCAGCACCTCGATCGCGCGCAGCGTGATGTCGCCGGGATGCCCGATCGGCGTCGGCACCAGGTACAGCGTCCCGAGGTCCACGCCCAGCGCCCTTTCTCCACCGGCAAATCCGAGCAGAACTCTAGCCGTCAGCCACCGGCGGCATAATGGTTGCCGATCTGCGTCGAACTCAGCACCGTGGCGTACGCCGCGGCCTCGTCGACGCTGCCGGCGAGGAAGTTGCTGGTCGGCGCGCTGGCCCAGCCGGTCAGGCTGTCGTAGCCGATCCGCAGGTAGCCGGAATAGCTCAGCACGCTGCTGACCGTGTTGGTGCTGGCCACCAACTGGCCGTCCAGGTAGAGCCGCATGCCGGTGCCGAGTGAGAAGCTGGCGTCAGCCAGGTGCCAGCCGCCGTCGTTGTAGCTGGCCGGGCTGAGCACGGCGGTCTTCTTCTTGCTGTTGTTCAGGACGCCGAAACCCACCTGGCCGGTGTTGGTCAGGTATAGCTGGCGGTCAGCCGAGCTGGATAGGCCGCTCTGGCTGGAACCCAGGCCCATCAGCCAGCCGCCCCGGGTAGTGGTGGTGGCGAACCAGATCTCGTAGGTGTACGTGCTCGGACTGGCCGAGGCACCGTTGCGGTAGAGGTATCCGCTGCTGCCGTTCAGGGTCACGGCGGTGCCTTGGTCGTAACCGCAGGTCCCCGGTCGGCTCAGGGTGACGCCGGTGCTGGCGTAGCTGCCGGTCGCGCCGGTGCCGGAGCTGTCGGTGACGGTTGTGCCGCTGGTCTCGTTGAGCTGGTAGTACAGGACCGGGCTGTCGGCCAGTACCAACTGCCGGCAGCTGTAGTACTGCGCCGCCTGCCAACCGTTGGCGCTGTCGATGGCGGTCACGGTGAACTTGGCCTGGGCCGGCGCCGGATGGGTCAGCTGCAGCGCGGCCAACCCGGCCAGCACGGTAGCGGCGGCCATCCGGCCGAGCCGGCGGTCCGGCGGGCGGCGGGGCCGCGGCTGCTGCTCGGCCGGCCGGTAGAGCAACGCCAGCGACACCAAGCCGCCCAGCAGCGCCGCGAGCCCAGCCACCGCGCCGTAGCGACCCTGACGCGCCCACAGCATCGGCAGCCCGATGCCGGGCACCCGCAACGCCGCGACCCCGTGGACCGCGGCTGGGGAGACCGGACTGGAGTCCTCGGCCGGATTGGCGTCGCCGCGCAGCACCAGGTGGCCGTCGTCGGTGGTCCGGGCCAGCCGGTGTAGTCGCAGCCGGCCGGGTCGATCAGGGTCGTCGACCAGCAGTACCTGGCCCGGCCTGAACTGCTCGGCGTGCACCGGCCGGGCGACCACCACGTCACCTGGCCGCACCAGCGGCTGCATCGAGCCGGTCAGCACCACGGAGGGATGCCAGCCGGCGATCGCCGGTATCAGCGAGGCGAGCAGCAGGCCGAGCAGCAGCATGAGCGCTGCCCGGGCCGCCGAGCTTGCCAGCAACGCCGGCCAGCCGCTGCGCCTGCCCGACCGGTCGGTCGCCTCGGGACGGATCACCTCAGGGCTCGTTTCAGCATGGGAGGAGCGGCCTGGCGGCCGGCCGGTGGGCCGGCCGCCAGGCTGTCTCAGGTGTTCTGCGCTTCCCAGGTGAACCCGACGCTGGCGGTGCCCGCCTGCGTGGAGTTGGGCGCGGTGGGATCGAAGGTGTAGCTGATCTGGAACACCCGGGTGTCGCTACCCGAGCCGGTCGGTGCCCAACTGCCCACCCCGTTGCTGTAGCTGGTCGAGGCGGTGGCGAAGCTGGCCAGCGTGCCGGAGTACACGCTGGACCCGGAGGCGAGTGGGGTAAAGCCGGTGCAGGAGCCGAAGCTGCCGCCGGTGCCCTGGGTGATCACCAGGTTGATCCAGGTCGACAGGGCGTTCGTGGTCGCCGCGGCGGTGCCGTAGAGCTTGACCGCCGACGGCAGGGTGCCGGTTGAGGTAACCGCGATGCACTTGCTGCCGGTGTTGCCGGGCTTGAGGTTGCTCGCGCTGAACATCGCGGTGTTCGAGTCGTCGTCGCTCAGCAGGACCGTGCCGGCCGCCCAGTTGTTGGTCGGGTTGCTGGTCTGGGCGGAGAACGCCGAGTACGACGCCTGCCACACCACGGCGGCGCTGGCGGCCAGGCAGGCCACTCCGGCACCGACGCTGAGCAGGCGCGCGGTTCGGCGAGAAGGACGAGCCATAACGAATCCTCTGCAGCTGGCGGATCGCGTCCTGTTGCCGCGACCCTGCTGTACTGAGGAATCGGGTACCTTGCTGACTCGCTGAAGCAGTTTTGCCTTTCAATACCGGAAGGTCACTGACCGCAATCCCTAACGGTCACTTATTGTTATCAAAATGATGGGCGGCGTACCCGACATATCGTCTATAAGACATCAGGTAATCCGGCAACTTGCTCGAAACCCCTTAAGCGGACATCGATCGACGTGATCAGATCGTTATCAGCTATGCCTGGACTGTGAGCTGACCAAGCGCAGCGACCTGAACTTCGCCGGCCACGATTCGATGGCCAGGTTGCTCGGCGTGTTCATGCTCTCGATACCGCAGAACAGGCAGGCCAGCCGCCGGCAGGCGGTCCTGGGTAAGGGCCAACACCGATGTCACAAGGGGGGCGGGCCTGCGCTGGCATCCTGCTGGTAGGGGGCTTAGCCTTGACCGGCAAGCTTGTTCTCGGTTCGAGAGGGTAGCCGTCAGAGAGTTTGGAGGTGCCCACCGATGACCACCGACCAGGTCAGCCGAATCGTCGAGACGATCGAGCCACAACCGATCGCCCCATTCCCCAACGCGGCGGTGGCGAACCCACGCGGCAGCCTGTTCGTCCGAATGCTGGGCACCACCGATCACAAGCTGATCGGCGAGATGTATCTCGTCACCACGTTCATCTTCTTCATGTTCGGCGGCGTGCTGGCACTGATCATGCGCGCCGAGCTGGCCCGGCCGGGCATGCAGTTCCTGTCGCCGGAGCAGTACAACCAGCTGTTCACCATGCATGGCACGGTGATGCTGCTGCTGTTCGCCACCCCGCTGGTGTTCGCCTTCGCCAACCTGGTACTGCCGCTGCAGATCGGTGCGCCGGATGTGGCCTTCCCCAGGCTGAACGCCTTCTCCTACTGGGCGTACCTGTTCGGCGCGCTGATCACCGTGGGCAGTTTCCTCACCCCGCAGGGCGCGGCCGACTTCGGCTGGACGGCCTACACGCCGCTGAGCAGCATTCAGCACTCGCCGCAGACCGGAGCCGATCTCTGGATCCTGGGGCTGGCGTTGGCGGGCCTGGGCACCATTCTCGGCGGCGTCAACATGATCACCACGGTGCTCTGCCTGCGCGCGCCGGGCATGACGCTGTTCCGGATGCCGATCTTCACCTGGAACATCCTGGCGACCAGCCTGCTGGTGTTGCTGGCCTTCCCGATCCTCACCGCGGCCCTGCTGGTGCTCTACATCGACCGGCATCTGGGCGCCCGGGTGTTCGAGCCGGAGAACGGTGGCCCGGTGCTCTGGCAGCACCTGTTCTGGTTCTTCGGCCACCCCGAGGTCTACATCCTGGCGCTGCCGTTCTTCGGCATCGTCACCGAGATCATCCCGGTGTTCAGCCGCAAGCCGCTGTTCGGCTACAAGGGCATGGTGCTGGCCACCTTCAGCATCACCGGCCTGTCGCTGACCGTGTGGGCGCACCACATGTTCGTCACCGGCGTGGTGCTGCTGCCGTTCTTCTCGGTCCTCACCTACCTGATCGCGGTGCCGACCGGGCTGAAGTTCTTCAACTGGATCGGCACCATGTGGCACGGGTCGCTGACCTTCGAGAGTCCGATGCTGTTCTCGCTCGGCTTCCTGGTCACCTTCCTGTTCGGCGGCCTGACCGGAGTGCTGCTGGCCGCGCCACCGGTGGACTTCCACGTCTCGGACAGCTCCTTCGTCGTTGCGCACTTCCACTACGTGCTGTTCGGCACCATCGTGTTCGCCGCCTACGGCGGCATCTACTTCTGGTTCCCGAAGTACACCGGGCGCTACATGGACGAACGCCTGGGCAAGCTGCACTTCTGGCTGACCTTCATCGGCTTCCACACCACGTTCCTGATCCAGCACTGGCTGGGGGACAAGGGGATGCCGCGCCGGTATGCCGACTACCTGCCCAGTGACGGCTTCACCACGATGAACATGGTGTCGACGATCGGCTCGTTCATCCTGGGCGCCTCGATGTTGCCCTTCCTGTACAACGTCTATCACTCCTATCGGTACGGCGAACCGGCCCCGGCCGACGACCCGTGGGGGCACGGCAACTCGCTGGAGTGGGCGACGTCCTCCCCGCCGCCGCGGCACAACTTCACCTGGATGCCGCGGATCCGCTCGGAGCGACCGGCCTTCGAGGCGCACTATCCACACCTGATCGACCGGTTGGAGAGCGAGGCGCACGGGCATCGGCCGAGCCGGCAGACCGAGACGGCGGGAGCTGCCACGATCGGCGGCATGGGTGGTCGCGGCGGCAGCCGGGATCCTGACCCCGGGGCTGGCGGCAGCCCCGAGTCAGGCTGACTCACCCGGGTAGCTGGCCGCTACTTCAGTACGGCGTCCACCGACTTCTTCAACGCGCTGGGCTGTGCCGGGCTGCGCGGCGCCGACTTGCGCCGCTCGAGCATCCGCTCACCCAACTCGGCCAGCTGCTTGCGGCCCAGGCCTTCGCGGACCTTGGGGAACCACTCCTGCTCCTCTTCCTCGATGTGGTGGCGGACGTTCTCGATCAGCACGGCGGTCTTGGCGTCGAACCGCTCGGCGGACGGCTGCATGGCGTACAGCTCCATGCACAGCACGTCGGCAACGTGGTGTTCCTCGTAGGACTCGAGCACGTCGTCCTCGAGGTCGGGCAGCAGCCGGCGCACCTCCGGGTACATCACCTCGTTCTCCAGGTAGGTGTGCACGGTGAGCAGCTCGATCATCGTCTTGACCAACTGACCCTTGGTCTTCTGGTCATCCTCGCCGGCCTTCTCGAACTCCCGGAAGACCCGCTGGACTTCCTTGTGGTCGGCTTTGAGCAGCACGATCGCGTCGGTGGACATTGCGTCTCCCTTGACCCGCGGCGCCGCTGTCGCTCTGGTTCAGCGAAGGTAGCGGCCGCCAGCTGTCTTTGACCCTATCGGGTTGCCGGCGGTGTGACGGGTTACGGGCGCAGTTCGGCGAGGATCAGCGGCAGCTGGCCGAGCAACTCACCGGCCAGGAAGCCGAGCGGACCGACTGGTGCGGCCAGCCGGTCACCGGCGGTGGCATGCAGGTAGGTGGCCCAGCAGGTCGCCTGGTCCAGCGCCGCGCCGCGCGCGATCAGGCCGGTGACCGCGCCGGCCAGCACATCGCCGCTGCCCGAGGTGCCGAGCCCGGAATGCCCGGCCGGCACGATCCAGGCCCGTCCGTCCGGCCGCACCACGATGTTGTCGCAGCTGAGTACCGCCTGGTAGCGCTCGGCGACCTGCCGCAGTTGCGCCAGCGAAACGTCGTTTCCCCCGTCCTTGTCAGCTGATTCGGTCAGGTACCGAACCTCGGTGTCGTTCGGGGTGAGCACCAGCCGGCCGCGCAGGGCTGATCGTGCCCGCTCATCGAGATCCGGCAGCACGCCGATCGCGAATGCGTCGAGGATCACCGGCAGTTGAGCGGGCAGCTCTGGGATCAGTCGCCGCAGCAACTCCCGGGCACCGTCCGGGTCGTCCAGGCCGGGGCCGACCAGCAGCGCGCTGAGCCTCGGCAGCCGGTCGGTGACGCTAGACACCGCGCCGGCGTCCAACACCTGCTTGTCGTTCTCCGGCAGCCAGAGCACGCCGGCCTCGGGCACGGCGGCGGCGACCGCGGCGGCGACCGAGCCGGCCACCGCGAGCGTGAGCACGCCGGCGCCCACCCGCAGCGCGGCCAGGCCGGCCAGCATCGCCGCGCCCGGCGTGGTCCGGCCGCCGCCGATCACCAACAGCTGGCCGCGGGAATGCTTGTCGCCCCGCGGCTGCGGCAATGGCCAGTCGCGCAGCGCCTGCGCCGAGATCGAAGCCGGCTCAGCCATGCAGGCCCTCGCGCTCACCGGGATGCTCGGCCGTGCTCACGCCGAACCGCCGCAGGTGATCGTCGTCGTTCTGGACGACAGCCTGCCAGCCCGCGCCGTCAGCTCGATGCAGCGTGGTTACCGCGGCATTGCGGATCGAGCCGGCTCGGGCGAGCTCGAAGAGCTCGGTTTCGTCGAGGTTCTCCAGGATGTAGCGGAACAGCAGGATCACCGCGTCGTGGCAGACGATCAGCAGCGGCCCGCTGGTGAGCCGGCGGTCCAGGTCGGCCAGGAACGATCGCAACCGCAGCACCACGTCGGCCCAGGACTCACCGCCGGGTGGCCGGTAGTAGAGCTTGCCGAGCCAGCGCCGCCGGGTTGCCTCCGCCGGGTAGCGGTTGCGTACCCCGGAACTGGTCAGCAGGTCGAGGATGCCGAGTTCGCGATCGCGCAGCCGCTCGTCCTTACCGATCGGCAGCGCGAACCCGCCGGCATCGAGCGCCTCGGCCGCGGTCTGGACGGCTCTGCGGTACGGCGACGACCAGACCTCGGTGGGCTGATCGGCCGAGTCCAGCTCGGCCAACCAGCAGCCGAGCGAGCGCGCCTGCCGCTGGCCGAGTTCGGACAGCGGCACGTCCGGATCCCGCAGGCCGATGTCGATGACGTCGGCGGCACTGGCCTCGGCCTGCTCGCGAGCTACATTGCCGGTGCTCTCGCCATGTCGGACCAGGATCAGTCTGCGCGGGGACATGGTGATGAACATAGTGGTCTCAGCAGGCGGAGATTCGCGGCGTGCGCAGCGCGGCGGACACCTGGCCGGAGCCAGGCATCCGCCGCGCGCCGAGGTCTCAGCTTCTGCTCTGCTTGATGGTTTCCTTGGCGTCCTGCGCCTGGTCCTTCAGCTCGCCGGTGGCCGCCTGGCCCTCTTCCTTGACGGTCGCGGCGGCGTCGGCCGCTGCCTGCTGAACCTGCTGCGCCGCCTCCTGCGCTGGCTGCTTCAAATTCTGGCCGACCTCCTTGGCCGCGTCGCTGGCCAGCGGCACCACGGATTGCTTCGCCTTCACCGCGGTTTGCTGCTCGGCCCGAGTGGCCGGCAGCAACGAGCCGGCCAGCCAGCCGATGCCGAAGGCGACCAGGCCGGCGGCCAGCGGATTGCCGGCGGCCTGGCTCTTGACCGCGCTCGGCGCGTTGCCCACCGCGGACCCGGCGGACGACACCGCCGACCCGGCGGACGACACCGCGGAGCCGGCGGCGGACCCGGCGGACGACACCGCCGATCCGGCGGCCGATCCGGCGTTGGAGGCGCTGTCGCCGATCCCGCTCACCGTGTCACCGACCCTGCCGGTCACCTCGCCGGCGGTGCCCATCACCCGGTCCTTGACGCCGCTGATGGCGCCTCGGGCCCGGTCGGCCTGCCGGCGTGCGACGTTCTTCGGATTGACCGAGTCGGAAAGGTTGTTCACGTCATCGGACAGCCGTGCCCGGGTGCGTTCGATATCGGCACGGATCTGGTCGGGGTCGCTCGTCATCGGGTTTCCTCATTTCCAGCTACAGCGCTCGGGATCTTCTTCACGGTCTCGGTGGTGCGCGGCACGCCCTGCACGGTCTTGAGCTGGTTGCGTCCGACCACGCTCAGCACGGCGGCGATGACGGCCCAGACCAGCGCGACGATCAGCGCCGACCAGCCGTGGCCGGTCGAGTCACCGATTCCCCACCAGGCCGCGATGGAGATGAAGAGCAATACGAAGTGCCCGGCCACCCCGGCACCGCCCAGCAGCCCGGCGCCCTTGCCGGCCCGGGTGGCCGACTGCTTGATCTCCGCCTTGGCCAGCTCGACCTCCTGGCGCATCAGGATGGACAGGTCGGTGGTGATGTCGCTGAGCAGCTCCCCGACCGACTCCCGAGTGCCGGCTGGGTCGGTGCGGGCGTCCGACGATGTGCTCATAGCGAGTTCCCCGTCGCCGGATAGCCGAACTCGCCGTCCTGACTGACGTAGGGCAGCGGCTCGTCGGCCAGCGGGCCGGCCGGTGCCGCGCCGGGGGCGAACCCACCGGCCGAGCCCTGACCGGGCAGGCCGCCAGCTCCGGATAGGCCGCCAGCTCCCGGCAGGCCGCCAGTTCCGGATAGGCCGCCAGCTCCGGGCAGGCCGGTGGTCAATTCCGCTGTTTCCGGATGGGTGAACGATCCGGCCGGAAAGGCCCCGGCGGTGCCGCTGGTGAGGTCGGACCGGCGGTATCCGTCGGCGCCCCCCTGCTCGGTTCCCCCGCTCGCCTCGTCCTTCAGGCCCCGGGTCAGCCGGCCGGCCAGCAACCCGGCGCCGGCGGCCAGTAACAGGAAGGTGCCGGGCCGGCGGCGGCCGAACGAGCGGACCTCGTCGAGCACCGCGCCGGGATCCCGGCCGTCGAACCAGGAGGCAACCTGCTCGGTGGCCTGCGCGCCCTGGCGGGCCAGGTCGGCGGCGAGGCCGGGCTGGTCACTGTGCTCGGACATCGAATGCAGTTGCTGGCTCAGCGATTTCAGGCCGTCGGCGACCCGCTGCTGCTGGCTCGAAACCTGTTGGCTGAGCTCGGATCGGGCCTGGCCGAGCAGGTCCTTGGCCTGCCGGCCGGCCTCGGCGGTGACGCTGGCGGCCTGGTCCTTGGCCACCGATGCCACGTGCTGGCCGGCGTGCACGGTGCCCTGCGTGAGATCGCCGGCCTGCTCCTTGGCGACCTCGGTGGTCTTCTGGCCGCCGCCGTCCAGGCCGCCGCCGTCCAGGCCGCCTTGGCCGCTGCTGATCATCGCGGTGGTGCCGGTATCCGCTGAGACCGGTGGTAGGAACTCGGTCTCGGCATCGGTGGACGGATACGGCTGATATCCCTCAGTCATCGGACTCCTCGTACCTCTTGGAACGCCACGTCCCCGCTCATCGTCGGGCCGGCTGGAGATAGCCGGATCGCTGCCATTCAGCTGGCAGGACAGGGCAAACGCTCTTGGTGCCGGCGGATGCTTGCCGGTGCTGGGATCTGTATCGGGTTGCCGGCGCGTGGACCGAGATGATCGGTCAGAGTCAGCGCAGGTGCCCGTCCGCTTTCCGGTGTCGCTCGTTACTGAGCCCTCGGTCTTCGTGCGGATCGATCCCTCGACCGTAGAACGTGGGACCGGCGAGCGCAACATTGGCTCGGCGAGCCGACCTGCTGGCTCGGCGAGCCGACCTGCTGGCTCGGCGAGCCGATCTGCTGGCTCGGCAGCCGGGTGCGGTCGGTGGCTCAGCTGCCCACTGAGACCCAGAGGGTGCCGCTGACCGCGCCGCCGCCTCGGGAGTCACCGTCGAAGGACGCCCGCAGGGCATGTGTGCCCAGCGACATCCCGGCCAGCGACAGGGTTCCCCGGCCGGTGCTGCCGGTGCTCGTGCTGGCCACCGGTTGCCAGGAACCGCCGACCAGCTCCTGGATGACGACCGGGGCGACCCGGCCGACCGTGAGCTGCACCACCACCGATGCCGGTCGGCCACCGGTCGTGACGGTCGAACCGGTGATGGTCAGCTTGCTGGCCACGGCCACCGCGACCAGCGTGGAGTCCGCATTGGCGTAGCCGGCCACCGAGACCACCCGGGCGATCAGCGAGCCGTTCTCCAGCGGGGCCACCGTGGTGCTGAAGCTGCCGGCGGCCGTGGTGGTCACCGTGCGCAGCAGGGTGGCGGTGCCCAGGGTGTTCACCAGGTACAGGTTGACCGGCACCGCCGGCGCGTTCGAGGTGAGGCCGGCGTAGCTACGGCTGACCGTGCCGCTGACCGGGTCGGCCGCGCCGGCGGTCAGCTGGCTGTACTGGGCGGTCAGGGTCAGCGCGGTGGTCCAGGTGCCGACCGTCACCGATCCGGCGACCGCGCCGGCCGCCGGCAACCCCGGACCGCCGGCATACACCGCGGTCAGGGTGCCGGCCAGTCGCGGGTGCACGGTCGCCGACCAGCTGCCGTCGGCGGCCACCGTGGCCGAGCCGAGCGTGCTGACCGCACCGGCGGCGGTGGTGCTACGGATACTGACCACGGCCTTGGCCAGCGGGGTGTCGGTGCCGCCGGCATCGCGGATCAGAGTGCCGGAGACCGTCACCGCGTCGGCGTAACCGACGTCGGACCGATCCGCCACCGCGGTCAACGTGGTGCCCGGTATCAGCACGGTGAGCGGGCCGAGCACCGTGCTCGCCGCCGTCCAGCCGGTGGCTGCCGGCAGCGACAGGCTGATCGTGCCGGAGCTGATCGGATGCACCACCGTCCGAATCCCGCCGTCGATGCCGGTCACCGTGGAGCCGAGCTGGACGATGCGCCCACTGACCGTCTCCAGCACCTGCACGGTGGCTCCGGCCAGCGGTACCGTGCCGCCGGTCGCCGGCCGGCTGAGCGATCCGGTCACGGTGACCGGATCGCCGTAGTAGCTGGTGGTCCGGTCCACCGCACCGGTCACCGACGGAGGCACGTGCCCACCGTGACCGGCAGCGACTGGCCGGCGTTGGCGCTGAACGAGCCGGCCGCCGCGGCGCGGGCGGCGAGGGTGACCGCGACCGTGCTGCTGAGGCTGACGGTGGCCGACCCGTCGGCCTGCGAGCTGGCGGTGCCGGCGATGACCGGCAGGGTGGTGCTGCCGGACTGCCGGGTGATGGTCACCGGCAGCCCCTTCACCGGCTGGCCGGTGCTGGTGTCGAGCACCACCGCCCGGATCGGCGTGCCAGCGCCGGTGCACAGGCTTTGCCCGGCGCCGGACTGGCCGGCTACCGAGACGCTGAGGCTGACCGGGCGCTTGGCCGTGCTGGTGGTGAAGCTGAGCGGCAGCGTGATCGTCTTGCTGGCTCCCAGCACGTCGGCCACCGTGGCGGTCACCGTGGTGGTCCCGGTCAGCGTGGCCGGACAGGAGACGGTGGTCTGGGCGGCGGTCGGCGCGGCCAGCGCGCAGTCGGAGCGGGTGGCATGCCAGCTGATCGAGGCGAGCGAATCGCCGTCCGGCAGCTGCGGGGTGAGGCTCAGCGAAACCGGCAGGCCGGCCACCACCGGACCGGTGACGCGGCCGGTGGCGCCGAAGCTGACCGGTGCGCCGGCGACCTGGCCGGTGGCGCTGAACGCCGCCGCCGTGTTCGGCGTGCCCAGCCCGGTGGCACCGTCCCAGCCGAGGCCGGCCGCGCACCACTGATGGGTCGGGCAGCTGCCGTTGCTGCCGCTGGTGACGTCGAACAGGCTGGTCGAGTTGGTGTACGGATAGCTGTTCGGGAAGTCTCCGGCACCCGGTGTGCCGGCCAGCGCGTACACCGAGGCGATGATCGGCGCCGAGGCGCTGGTGCCGCCGTAGACACCCCATCCGCCGGCGTTGTAGACCGCGACGCCGGTGGCCGGGTTGGCGACCGCGGCCACGTCGGCCACCGCCCGGTTGGCGCAGCCGGTGCCGACCACGGCCTGCATGCTCGGTTGGCCGAGGTAGCCCGAGCAGCCGCTGCCCGCACCGGCCCAGGCGGTCTCGGTCCAACCGCGGCCGCCGCTGGTCCGGGACAGCGTGGTGCCGCCGACCGCGGTGACGTACGGCGAAGAGGCCGGGTAGGACATCCCGTAGCCGTTGTCACCGGTGCTGGCCGTGATCGCGACGCCCGGGTGGTTGTAGTGCACATCGTTGCCGCCGACACCGGAGTATTCCGAACCGCCGTAGCTGTTGGAGACGAATTTCGCGCCGAGCCGGACGGCGGTGTCCACTCCCGCGCCCAGGTCGCTCAGGTAGGAGCTGTTCGCCTCCACCAGCACGATGTCGCACTGCGGACAGACCGCCGAGACCATGTCCAGGTCGAGTGAGATCTCGCCGGCCCAGCCGGCATTGGCCGCCGGTAGCGGACCGCTGGTGCCGGCCTGGTTGACCTTGCTGAAGCAGCCGGCGCCGCAGGGCGGCAGGCCGTACTGGCTGCGGTAGACCGCCAGGTCGGCCGCTGCGGTCGGGTCGTCGTAGGCGTCGACGACCGCCACCGTCTGCCCATAGCCCTTGCTGGTGTCGAGCCGATAGGCGTCGGTCAGATCGGCCGGGCCAAGGCCGACCGGGATTGCCGGGGTGGCCGTCGCGGCCAGCGCGGTAGTGCCTGGAACCTGCCGCTCGGCCAGGCAGCCGGCCTGGCCGGGGGTCGGCGTGCCGCACAACCGCTGCACCGTCATGACGGTGGTCGTGGCGCCGGCCGGCGCCGCGAACGGCAGGGCGAACGGACAGGTCAGCAGGCTGGCGCCGAGCAGGCCGGTCAGCACCGCTCGGATGGGCCGCCCAGCACGGGACGAGCGCATCGACACTCCATTGTCTTCAACCGCCGGCCTCCATGCCGGCAGAACTTAACCAAAAGTTAGCATCCGATCACACGGTGCGAAGGGGATTGCCAACTTTCGGTGGCGCCGGGTGCTACTCCTTGCGGGCCTTCGCCGTCGTCCGGTCGTTCGCCTTCTTCAGCGCGCTCACCAGCTGGTCCTTGGTCATCCGCGACCGGCCCGTTACGTCAAACTTCTTGGCCAGATCCATCAGGTGCTTCTTGCTTGAGTTGGCGTCCACGCCGCCGGCGGTCTTGCCGCTGCCGCGGCGGGCCGCCGCGCCGCCCTTGGCCGCCTGCTTGTCGGATGGACCCTTCTTGCCGCCTGCCTTGGACTCCCAGTGGTCGCCGACCTTCTCGAAGGAGTGCTTGAGCGCGGCGAACGCGGTGCGGTGTGCGCGCTCGCCCTCGCCGTACTCCTCGACCGCGGAGTCGTGGGTCTTCGACCAGGTGCGCTGCGCCTTGCTGGGTGAGCGGCGCAAGGTGGACGGCATTTCCTTCTTGGCGGGCATGAAACCTCCCCGAACATGACGGGCTGCGTGCTCAGCTCTCTTTCGAGGATATGCCCGGCCAAGCCGGTCGATAGTCATCCTTGCGGCGCAGCCGCCCCTGGGGCCGGCGCAACGGGCATCCGGCCGGCCGGCTGGCTATGCTGTGCCGGGTCCGGCCGACAGCGAGCCGCTGGCCCCTGCCGGGGAATGGCGCCGCCGGTGACAGCGAGGAGTCGCGGGACATGCTTGGTCGATCGCTGGTTGCCGCGGCTACGCTGCTGGCGATGGCTGGATCGGCCGGCTGTGGCTCGTCGCATCGGTCCCCGCCGCCACCGGCTTCGGCGTCGACCACGAGCGCGCCGGCCAGCACACCGCTCACGGTGGCACCTGCCAGCCAGCCGGCCAGAACCGGCACGCCGACTCCGAGCGCGGTGAGCATCCCGCCATACCTGTGCGATGCCACCGACCAGGCGCAGAACGCTGCCGATGCCTACATGGGCGCGCTCAGCGCCGGCAACGAGAAGCAGGCGGTGGCCTGCGTGCTGCCCGGCACGGTGCCGATCGCGGTCACCCGCGCCTTGCTCGCCAAAGTCCGGGACACGGCGGTCTACCTGCCCCGGGACGGCGTCGACGGTCCGACTGTCTTCGGTTATCAGGGCAATGGAAAGTCGATCGACGTGACGGTGACCAAGGAACGCGACGGCAGGTTCTGGGTGACCAAGCTGGCAGTCCGGGCGAGTTGACGCGGTGGACCGGATGACGCTTTGACCACATCTGTTGCGGCATCGCGCCGCTCGTGGTGTTGTTATCGCCAGCGGAGCAGAGGTAGCGCCGAGCCGCTGGGGGCATCTTGATCGGGCTGGTGAGCGCGGCAGCACTGCTGCTGGCGGCAGCCGGGTTGGCCAAGCTGCGCCAGCGCGCGCCGCTGCGGTCGGCCTTCGCGGCAGCGGCCGTCCCAGGCGCCCGGCGACTGCCGCCGGCGCTGGCCAACCGGCTGGCCGGATCGGTCGAACTGGCGCTGGCGGTGCTCGCCCTCGGCGTCGGCGGCCGGCTCGGCGCGCTGCCGATCACGCTCGGCTTCGGAATGCTGGCGGTGCTGTCCGCGCGGATGGTGGCGATCGAGTTCGGCCAGGACTGCGGCTGCTTCAACCGGCCCAGCCCGGTCACCCACTGGCATACCGGCGTGAACCTGGCCGGCTTGCTGATCGGCGTGCTGGGCCTGCTGTTTCCCGGCCGCTCGTTGCTCGCCGAGTTGGGCCGGCAGCCGGTCACCGGCGCTGCACTGCTGCTGGCCGCGGCGGTGCTGGCCTACCTGGGCTATCTGACCATGACCGCCCTGCCGGCGCTGCGGGCGGCCGCTGGAGATCTGGAGCTGGTGTGATGACCGGGCTGGCCCGATGACCGCATTGCTGATGGTGGAAACAGTGATCCTGGCGGTGCTGTGCGTGCTGGTCGCCGGCCTGCTGCGTGGCTATGCGAGCGTGCTGCGCCGGCTGCACCAGTTGGACGGCGGCGCCGCCACCGACCCCCCTCCGTTCCGGACCGAGGCTGGCGTCATCGCACCGGCGGGCCAGCGGATCGAGGGCCGCGAGGAATGGGCTGCCGCGCACGACATCGAAGGTGTCTCGCTGCGCGGTGAGATCGTCTCGGTGCGCACCGTCGCGGTGCCGCACGACACGGTGCTGGCATTCCTGTCGGCCAGCTGCGAGGGCTGCGCCGGCTTCTGGCAGGAGCTGGGC
Source organism: Jatrophihabitantaceae bacterium (assembly GCA_045807085.1). GTDB lineage: Bacteria > Actinomycetota > Actinomycetes > Mycobacteriales > Jatrophihabitantaceae > Jatrophihabitans_A. The sequence goes on along the minus strand of JBJMIB010000007.1, from coordinate 406,568 downwards.
GTCTGGGCCATCCCGCAGGGCAGCCGGTTGCTGGTGGTGGCCAAGGGCGCCGAGCAGGAAAGCCCGTCGGTACTGTCCCAGCTCTGCCCGCCGGAGGTGGACCTGGTGATGTCCAGCCAGGCCTGGGCCGATTATCAGGTGCCTGGCTCGCCCTACGTCGTGGTCACCGACGGCCGGACCGGCCGGGTCAAGGGCGAGGGGTCCGGCAGCTCGTTCAGCCAGGTCGGCGGCCTGATCCAGCAGTCGCTGGCCGACAGCCGGCATCCGGCCATGGCCCGCAAGCCGGACGCCGACCGGCGCCGGGAACGCGACATCGACCGGATCCTGCTCGGCGCCGGCGTCGGGCCGAATGATCCGAGCCTGTATGCCCCGGTCGAGCAGGACGAACGCTGATGGCTGCCACTGTGGCCCGCCGGTTGTCCGGCCATGGCCTGACGGTCGGGCTGCTGCCGCAATGGGAGGCGCGGATCTACCGGCGAACGGTCGGCGCCGCGGCGGCATCGCCGGCCGGGCCAGCCGCGGCGCCGCTGGCTCAGCCGCACGGCACCGGCTGGCCCGGTGAGCTCAGCCATCCGATCCTGCACCTGGCCAACTTCCCGCTGCCGGCCGCGCGTGGCGACTACGGCACCGGCGCGGTGGAGCGGATGGGTCCGGAGCACATCTTCCTGGCATTGCTGGAGTTCGGGCCGGACTGCCTCGGCACCGCGCTGTACGCACCGGCCGGCCTGCCGCGGCTGAGCCCCGGCCAGTTCAACCCGAACGGGATGCAACGTCGGGTGGCCGGCCAAGCCGGATACCAATATTTCTGCACCGAGGCCAACCGGCCGTTCTGCCTGTACGTGGTGATCGGTTCACATCGGCAGGCGGTGCCGTTGACCAAGCAGGTGAACGCGGTTCTGGACCGGATCGAGGTGGCCTGATGACGGACGGTGCGACCAGCCTGGCCGAGCGGCTGGTCACCAAGGTGGCCGAACGGACCGCACGATTGCGCACCAGCAGGCGCAGTTTCCTCGGCGGCGCGGCGCTGATGGGCGCCGCGCTGGCGGTGGACCCGTTCGGCTACCTGACCCGGCCGGCCAGCGCCTACGACGCGGTGTGCGGCGCGGACAACACCTGCGCGGCCGGTTATACCGTGTTCTGCTGCACCATCAACGGCGGCAACAACAGCTGCCCGCCGGACTCATTCATCGGTGGTTGGTGGAAGGCCGACAACTCCTCGTTCTGTGGCGGCAACGCTCGGTACTACATCGACTGCAACGCCTACCGGGACGGCCGCTACAGCTGCCACTGCAACACCACCACCTGTGACCAGCGCCGGGTTGCCTGCAACCAGTTCCGGTACGGGCAGTGCAACACCCAGATCCCGTGGTCGAACACCGGCCCGGTGCTGTGCCGGGTGGTTTCCTGCACGCCGCCGTGGGTGCAGTACGGCGGTGTCTGTTCCGCCTCCAGCGCCACCGACAACAACACCGCCACCCACTCGGCGCCGTGCTTGACCGGCCGGCCGGTCGGTGTGGTGGAACAGGTCAGCAGCACCGGCAACACCGTGCACATCTCCGGCTGGGCCTATGACCCGGACTCGCCGAGCACCTCGTTGAAGATCGCGATCTACTCCGACGGGCACGGCCTGATGGGCGTCACGGCCAGCGTGCCCAGGCCGGACGTCAACTCGAAGTATCACATCACCGGCAACCACGGGTTCAGCGCCAGCTTCCAGGCCAGCAGCGGCAAGCACACCTACACGGTGTTCGCGATCAATATCGGTAACGGCAGCGGAAACCCGCAGATCGGTGGCCGGACCATCATCGTCAATGCCGGCACCTCGCCGATCGGGCAGATGGAACGGTGCGACCCGGTCGGTGACAGCATGGTGATCTCGGGTTGGGCGTTCGACCGGGACGCGCCGAGCACCTCGATCGGGGTGGCGATCTACCAGGACAACAAGCCGCTGATGGGCATTCACGCCAGCGTCCCGCGAGGGGACGTCAATTCGGCGTACGGCATCACCGGCGACCACGGCTTCACCGTGCAGTTCAAGACCACGGTCGGTGCGCACAACTACAAGGTGTACGCGATCAATGTCGGCGGTGGCACCGGCAACACCCTGATCGGCAACCACAGCACGGTGGTGCGCGGTACGGCGGCGGCTGCTCCGGCTGGGCAATCCGCCATCCCCGCCGAGCATTCGGCGACCAGGCTGGCCGGCCGGCTGGAATCCGTTTCCAGCACCGGCAACTCGGTTCGGTTGGTCGGCTGGGCAGCGGATCCGGCCGCGCCGGACGCGGAGCTGGCGATCGCGGTGCTCGAGGACGGCGCGGTGCTGCACCGGTGTCCGACCTCGATCGCCCGTCCGGAGCTGGCCGAACCGCATCGCGGCGGCCGACCGGGCTTCGACATCACCATCCCAGCCGGCACCGGATTGCACGAGTACTCGGTGCACGTGCTGGATTCGGCTTACGATCCGGACACCTCGCTGCTCGGCCGGCAGACGGTGCGGGTCAACCAGGCCGGCCCGATCGGGCGGGTGGATCAGCTCTGCCAGCTCGGCGACCTCGTTCGGCTGATCGGCTGGGCCTACGACCCGGACCGGCCGACCGCCGAGCTGGCCCTCATCGTCTATCGGGACGGCGAGCCGCTGTCTCGGCATCGGACCGGGCTCGCGCACCCGACATCGGTCGGCACCGATGGGGGATTGGGCCGGCCGGGATTCGATATCAGCCTGCCTGCCGCGCCCGGCCCGCACAGCTATACGGTCTACGCGCTGGCGACCGGGCCGGGGGCCAGACAGGTACTGCTCGGTGGCGGCACGCCGGCTGCCGATGCGGCAGGCATGCATCCGGCGGAGGTGACGGTGTGACCGGTGGGCTGGTTGGCGTCATGCTCCTGGTGGTGCTCGGCGCGGCGGCGCGTGGCACCTGGTCACCGTGTGGGCTGTCGATGGTCTCGGCGATCAACCCGCTGTCCGAGCGGTCTCGCGGCAATCGATACTGGCTCACCACGCTGTGGTTCATCGCCGGTGCCACCGTGGGCGGCACCGGGCTGGGCCTGGGTGGCGCGGCGTTGGCATTTCTGCTGCGGCCACTGGCTGATCAGCGCGCGGCGGTGTTGATCGTGGCCTCGATCGCCAGCCTGGTCACGCTCGCGGCGGATCTGCGGGTGGCCGGGTTCCACCTGCCGCTGCACCCTCGTCAGGTGAACGAGCTATGGCTGATGCGCTATCGCCGCTGGTTGTACGCGGCCGGTTTCGGCGTGCAGATCGGCGTCGGCTTTGCCACCTACATCATGACCGCGGCGACCTACCTGGTGATCGTACTGGTGGGATTGACCGGATCGCCGGCGGTGGCGTTGCTGGCCGGCGTGCTGTTCGGACTGGTACGCGGGCTGGCCGTGCTGCTGAGCTGCCGGTGCCGGACCGGCTCGGCACTGCAGCGGTTGCATGCCCGGCTGAGTCGGCTGGAACCGGCATCGATGCGGATGATGCTGCTGATCGAACTTGCCGCCGCGATCACCTTCGGCGCGGCGGCCGGCAGCACTGCCGCGATCTTCGTTGGAGTGGTCGCGGCCGGCCTGCTGGTTCCTGGCCTGGCAACGCGGCTGAGGCGGGTCAGGGTGGTTGAATCCATTACCTGATCGAGAGGACGACACGGGGGACGGCGGACAACAGCGTCCGGGTAGCGAAGGCCATCGGGCGAGGGTCCGGCGGCCGAGACGCAAGGTTGGCTATCGCATGCGTTTCAGGTGGTTCGCTGGTTTCGGAGTAACCGCACTCGCGCTCGGCCTGGCTGTCGCGACCGCGACGCCGGCGGCGGCATCGACCGCCGCGAACGCGGCCAACGCGGTCGGCTATGCGCACGCGCATGGTTATCGGTCTTCGATCGGGGTGCTGGACACCCAGACCGGGTCCTTCGCCGGCGCCGGCGACTACAACAGCAGCTATGCCTCCGAGTCGGTGATGAAGGTGTTCATCGCGACCCGGTTGCTGATGACCGGGCAGATGACCGGCTGGAACGCGACCACGGCGTACAAGATGATCACCCAGTCCGACGACGCATCGGCCAACGCGCTGTACGGCAGGACCGGTGGCGACGGAGTGATCAACTGGGTGAAGTCGGCGCTCAACATCCCGAACCTCGGATCGCCGCCGCTGCGTCCCGGCTGGTGGGGCGGTACTCAGATCACCGCCGCCGGAATGACCAGTTTCTACAACGCGGTCCGGCATCGGCCGGGGGTCTGGAACTGGCTGGGCAACGCGATGCACCATGCCACCGTGTACGGCTCGGACGGCACGTACCAGTATTTCGGCATCCCGAGCGCCACCACCGGCGCGGCCATCAAGCAGGGTTGGGGTGGCGACAACGCGGCGGGCCAGCCGGCGTTCAACTCGACCGGCCTGGTCAACGGCGACCGGTACGCGGTGGTGATCCTTACCCAGGGTGGCGTGTACGGTTCGCCGATTGCCGGGATGCTGACCAGCGAGGCGCGATTGCTCATGCCCAGTGGTCGGATCTCCAACGATGATCCGATCGGCGGGGTGAGCAGTTGGTCGCTACACGGTCGATATCTGACCGTCACCGGCTGGTCGGTGGATCCCAACTCGCTCGACAGCGCACTCCGGATCGTCTTCTATGTCAACGGAAACCGGTTCACCTACCTGGACAGCAACCTCTACCGCGGTGATATCAACTCGCACTTCAACGCCACCGGAAACCATGGCTTCACCGAGCAGTTGATGCTCAGCGACGGCACCGACACCGTGTGCGCCTACGCGCTCAATGTCGGTGCCGGCGGCAACACCCAACTGGGTTGCCGGACCTTCCCGCTGCCCGGTTCGCCGCTGGGCGGCATCAGCACGGTGAGCCAGCATGGCAACGTGGCGACGTTCACCGGTTGGGCCTTCGACTACGACGCGCCGGACACCTCGCTCACCGTGGTGGCTGGCATCGGCGGCCGGTACGCGGCATCGGTGGTCTCGGACGTGTCGCGGCCGGACATCAATGTGACCCTGCACGGCACCGGTATGCACGGGTTCCGGCTGGCCGTGCCGTTGCCGGCTGGGGCATCCGGAGTCTGCATCGACGCCGCGAACGTCGGGCCCGGCGCGCCGACTCGGTTCGGCTGTGTCGGCTTCCGGGTACCGACCTCGCCGGTCGGCGCGGTGGATTCGGTTACCGTGCAAGGTAATCGGGCCGTGGTGACTGGCTGGACGTTCGACTTCAACGCGCCTGGCCAGGCGATCGGAGTGGTGGTGAACGTGGGCAGCACGCATGCCGCCTGGGGAATCACCCCGGTCAACCGGCCTGACGTGAATCAGGCGTGGGGGATTACCGGTAATCACGGTTTCAGCGCCACGGTCACGCTGCCGCCGGGGGCGAGCACTATCTGCGCGTACGGAGTGAACGTCGGCCCTGGCAGCAACTCGCGGCTCGGTTGCCAGACGGTGACGGTCAGCAGCAGCACTCCGAATGCCGCGTCGGCGGCGCCTTCGGGTTCTGCTTCTGCTTCGCCGACGGCTTCTGCTTCGGCTTCACCGACAGCTTCGGCTTCGCCGTCATCCAAGGCTTCGGCTTCTGCTTGAGCTTCTCAGTCGTTTAAAAGCGCAGCGACGGGGGAGTGTCGTAGGTCTTCGGTAGCGTTGCTGGGTTACGGCTCGACTGTTTGAGATTCATCCGCTATTTGTTGGCTAATCTCTGTTGACGAGGCCACCTGTCACTGTTAGAATCGAACACATGGACGGTGCCGACGACTACGACTACGACTACGGGTGCGGGGATCTCGGCGACGCGGACCTGCTCGCCTGCGCCCTGGCCGAGCACCCGGCGTTCCGGTCGGGCGCGGAACTGGACCGGATCGACCCTGGGCTGTTGTCCCGGGCCGAGCGGGTGGACCTGCTGGTGGTGTTGGAGGAGCAGAAACGCTGGTTCGAAGCCGCCCAACTACGGGTGCTGGCGGTGATGCAGGAACGCGACACCTCCAGGTTGGGGTTGGCGCAGGACTCGGTGTCCCTCGCCCTGCAGGTGCCGCTGCGTACCGCGCAGGGCAAACTGGCCCAAGCCCGGACCCTGGTCCGAGAGTTGCCTCAGACCCTGGCGGCGGTTTCGCGGGGCGCGATCTCGGGTGAGCATGCCCGGGTGGTGGCCGAGGCGCTGTGGCGGCTGCCCGATGATCCGGTGCTGGCCCCGGCGCTGGAGAAGGCGGTGCTCCCGGCGCTGCTGGACGGGCGCTGCGTCACCGTGCCGCAACTACGGCAGCGGGCCCGGCGGGCCGCGATCGCCCTGGACCCGGTCACCGCCGAGCAACGCCACCAGCGGGCGCTGGCCGACCGGACGGTGGGGTACCTGCCGGGTGAGGACGGCATGGCCAGCCTGCCCGTCCTACTCGCCGCACCCGAGGCCCAACTCATCTACACCCGGCTGACCGCCGCCGCCACCCTGCTACCGGCCACCGACCCGCGCACGATGGACCAGAAACGCGCCGACCTCCTGGTAGACGCCGTGCTATCCGGCCTCCCGGCCGACGGGCTACCCGTGCTGCGGGGCCGGCGGCCCTCCATCAACGTCACCGTCTCCGCCGACACCCTGCTCAACCTCGATGACCAACCCGCGCAGCTGACCGGCTACGGACCGATCACCGCCGAAACCGCCCGCCGACTCGCCGCCGAGCAATCCGGCACCTGGCGCCGGCTCTTGACCGACCCCGACACCGGCGCCCTGCTCGACATCAGCCAAGACCGCTACAAGCCCGCCCAGCGACTCAGGGACTACGTCAGCGCCCGGGATGACGTGTGCGCCTTTCCCACCTGCAACCAACCCGGCTACCGCTGCGAATACGAACACACCACCCCCTACAGCCACGGCGGCTCCACCTGTAGGTGCAACGGCGCCCTGGCCTGTCGGCGGCACAACCAATGCAAACACCACACCGGCTGGGGCTACACCCGCAACAGTGACGGCTCCTTCACCTGGACCACCGACACCGGCCACACCTACACCAGCGCACCCACCACCCACTGGACCGCAAGGACCCAGCAGCCGACACCACCCGGCCCACCGCCACCGCCCACCATCGAACAGCTCCACGCCAAAGAAGACGCAGCCTACGAACGACTCATCGCCATGTGGAAGGCCGAGATCGAGCAAGCCACCAAAACCAACAACCACCAACAGCAATCCGAAGCAGAACAAGCACTAGCCACAGCCCACCGCCAGCGACAACGCCAACTCACCCACCGCACCAACCCCCACCACCCACCCTTCTGAGCGCAGTAGTGGGCCTTGACGGCGCTCGGCATGGTCGGCATCGGAGTTCCGGGTCCGGGCGGAGCGGTCGGATAGCTTCGAGAACGTAACGACGCCCTTGTTCGCGAACCGATCCGACCGCGCAGCCAGCCAGCTGCCCATGAGCGCCAACCACGCCAAGCGCCGATTCACCAAAGCGCAACCACGCCGAGCGCCGATCCACCAAAGCGCCAACCACGCCAACCACGCCGAGCGCCAATCACCCCAAAGGCACGGCCCGCGACGAACAAGTGCGAAGGCGGGCTGCCCGCAATCGCGGACAGCCCGCCTTCAACTGCGTATCGGTCGTCAGATCAGACGATGACAGCCGCGCTCGGGGTGTTTCCGGAGCTGTTCACCATCAGGATCCGGTACTGCGTGCCCGGTGCCGGGCTGGAGTAGTCGGTCGCGGTGCCGGTACCGCCGCTCCCGCTGACCGCGGCGTACTGAGTGCCGACCGACAGCCAGCTGGCTCCGCCATCGGTACTGCGCTGCAGCCAGAAGCCCGCCTCGTCATTGGCGTTGTCGGTAAAGGTGATCACGATCGAGGTGCCGGTGTTGGTCAGCCGCAGGTTGGTCGCCGCCGACGGCGGTCCGGCCACGTTGTAGGGCTGGCAGAACAGGTTCACGTCCGCCCCACCACCGACGTTGAACGCCTTCAGGCACAGCGTGTGATCACCCTTCACGCTCGACTTGATGGCCTGCACGCTGAAGCCGTGGTTGTCGCCATAACCGGTGTGCTCCACGTTGATGGTGGCCGTGCCCCCGGCGGTGCCAGACGACTGCACCACGCCGTCGGCGATCACCGCGACCTGGATCGGCGCGGTGGTGTCCCAGTCGATGGTCCAGCCGGACCAGTAGTAGGTCGAGCCCCATAGGTAGCTGGTCAACCCGCCCCAGGTCGGATTCGCTGGCTGCGGGTGCGTCGTCACAGCCAGGTGGATCGAGGCGCTGGTGGAGCACAATCCGGTGTCCGAATCGCAGGTCCGCGCCGAGACGTAGTAGTCGATGTAGCGGCCCGCCGGCGCTCCGGTGTCGGTGAAGCTGGTGGAGTTCGCCGGCGCGGTCAGCACGGCGGTCGGCTGGTTGTAGACCACCCGCTGGATCACGTACGACGTCTCGGTGGTCGCCCGGTCGGTCCACTGCAAGGTGACCGAGGTCTGCAGGATGCTGGTGGCGACCAGGTTGCTCGGTGACACCGGTGCCGGCGGCGGCGGTGGCGGCTGGTCGTAGCAGTAGTCAGGCGGGTTGTCGCTGTTGCATGGATTCATGGCCAGCGCCGGAGCAGCGCCGGCTACGGTGACAGCCAGCACGCCGACCGCCACGGCCGCGGTGACGGCCACGACTCGAAGGGTTCCCCGCACGGTAGTTCTTCCTTTCCAATAAGGCGATGATGTGAGGGAAAGGAGAACACTCGGGTCAGGTTGATACGAATTCCATTGGGCAGTTCTTGCTGAACGGAAGCGTTATTGCTTGGACAGCTCTGCCTAGCCGATCTTCGAGCTGCGTCGCTCCATGAGCAGCACGTCACGCCATCGTCCACGTTGCCTGCCGATCCGTTCCCGTCGACCGACCACCCGGAATCCGACCCCGGCGTGCAGCGCCACGCTGGCCTGGTTCTCCGGGAAGATGCCGGCCTGGATGGTCCAGATGCCGGCCGCCTCGGTGGAGGCGATCAGGGCTTGCAGCAGCGCCCGGCCGATGCCACGACCCCACACAACCGGATCGACGTAGACCGAGTGCTCGACCACGCCCGCGTACACACACCGATCGGACACCGGAGTGGCCGAGACCCAGCCGGCCACCCGGCCGACCACCCACCCGTCCGGCGACCCGCCAGCCAGCAGCCCGACGTAGCTGTGCTCGGCAAGGTGGGCCCGACGGAAGTCCGGCCAGCTCGGCGCGGCCGTCTCGAAGGTGGCGTCGCCGCCCTCGAGCCCGGCCCGGTAGATCGCCAGCACCGCCGCTGCATGCTTGTCGGCCATCGGGCTTATCTCGACGGACATGGACCAGCCACCTGGGGCGAATCAGCCAGCACCTGGGACGAATCAGCCAGCACCTGGGACGAACCAGCTACAGGACTTTGGACAAGAAGGACTTGGTCCGCTGATGCCGCGGATTGGCCAGGATCTCGCGGGGATCGCCGGCTTCGACCACCACGCCGTCGTCCATGAACACCAGCGAGTCGGCGACCTCGCGGGCAAAGCCCATCTCGTGCGTCACCACGATCATGGTCATGCCGTCCTGGGCCAGCTGCCGCATCACGTCCAGCACCTCGCCGACCAACTCCGGGTCCAGCGCCGAGGTGGGCTCGTCGAAGAGCATCAGCTTCGGATTCATCGCCAACGCGCGGGCGATCGCCACCCGCTGTTGCTGGCCACCGGACAGCTGGGCCGGATAGGCGTCGGCCTTCTCCGCCAGCCCCACCCGCTCCAGCAGCTCTCGGCCGCGGGCCGTCGCCGCACTGCGTTTCATGCCCTGCACCTTGATCGGCGCCTCGATGATGTTGTGCAACGCGGTCTTGTGCGGGAACAGGTTGAAGCGCTGGAACACCATGCCGATGTCGCGGCGCTGCTTGGCCGCCTCCCGCGGATGCATCTCGTGCAACTTGCTACCGCGTAGGTGGTAACCGACCAGCTCACCGTCCACGTAGAGCCGGCCGGCGGACAGCTGCTCGAGGTGGTTGATACACCGCAGGAAGGTCGACTTGCCCGAGCCGGACGGTCCGATCAGGCACATCACCTCACCGCGATCGACCTGCAGGTCGATGCCTTTGAGCACCTGCAGCGCCCCGAACTGCTTGCGCACCCCCTGCGAGCGCACCATCGGCTCGGTCATCGCTTCTCATCGCCGAACGGGTGCGCGGCGGCCGGCATGCCCTGTGCCTTCGCCAACGCCTGCAGCTGGCGTGCCGACATGGTGCGGGAGGCACCGCGGGCGAAGTACCGCTCCAGGTAGAACTGACCCACCATCAGGATCGAGGTGAACAGCAGGTACCAGGCCGAGGCCACGATCAGCAGCGGGATCGGGTTGAACGTCTCGATGGCCAGATCTCGGGTCCGGGCGTAGAGCTCGAAGCTGTACGGCACGGCGGTGACCAGCGAGGTGGTCTTGAGCATCGAGATCAGCTCGTTGCCGGTCGGCGGAATGATCACCCGCATCGCCTGCGGCAGCACGATCCGGCTCATCGTCTGCCACCACGACATGCCGAGCGCGACCGCCGCCTCGTGCTGGCCCTCGTCCACGCTGGTGATGCCGGCCCGGACAATCTCGGCCATGTAGGCCGACTCGTTCAGGGTCAGCCCGATCACGGCCAGCCAGAAGTAGGAGAAGAAGCTGCTGGTCTTGATGTGCGCGAACTGGTGCACGAACGGGATGCCCAGGTCGATGTGCTGGTAGATGGTGGAGATCAGGCCCCAGAACACCAGCTGCACGTAGACCGGGGTGCCGCGGAACACCCACAGGAACAACCAGCTGACGTAGCGCAGCACCGGGTTGGGTGACAGCCGCATCACGGCCAGCACCACGCCGAGGATGATCGCGCCGGTCATCGCCAGGGCAGTCAGCAGCAGCGTGATGAACGCGGCCTGACTGACCCGCTGGTCGAAGAGGTACTTGCCGACCGTGCTCCAGTCATAGGCCGAGTTCGTCGCGGCGCCGTAGATGAACAACGCCAGCAGCAGCACGATCAACAGCGCGGCGATCGCCCGGCCCGGCCGGCGCAACGGCACCGCCTGGATCAGCTCCTGGTCAGCCGGGTCCGGCTCGCCCTCCGCCGCCGCCGCGACCGGCGGCCGGTCGTGCTGCCTGAGTCGCATGGCTAGCTAGCGGCGGCGTTGATGGTTGCCTTATCGATGGCGCCGGCCTCGACGCCCCACTTGGCCAGGATTTGCTTGTATGAGCCGTTGTCGATCATGATCTGCACCGCCTTCTGCAGGGCCTGACTCAAGCTCGAACCCTTCGCCACCGCCAGCCCGTACGGGGCCGCGCCGAAGATGTCACCGGCCAGCTGCAGCTTGCCCTTGGACTGCTTCACCGCGTACTGGGTGATCGGCGAGTCGGCGTCGAAGGCGTCGGCCTGGCCCAGGATGACCGATTGGTTGACCGCGTCCTGGCTGTCGATCTTGAGGATGGTGATCGGCTTCTTGCCGGCCGCGGTGCACGCCTTGCTCTTGGTCGGCAGGTCATCGGTCTGCTCGGTGGTGCCGGTCTGCACCGCGACCTTCAGGCCGCACGCGTTGTCCGGGCTGACCGGCTTTCCGGCCGGCGATGCCCACTGGATGCCCGCGGTGTAGTAGTTGACGAAGTCGACCTGCTGCTCGCGTTCCTTGGTGTCGGTGAAGGAGGACATGCCGACGTCGAACTTGGCGGTCTTGACGCTGGGCAGGATGGTGTCGAAGCCGGATTCCCGATACTCGGTGGTGACGCCGAGGACCTTGGCGGCACCGTCGAGGAAGTCGACCTCCCAGCCGACGATCTTGTTGGTCGCGGTGTCGCGGTATTCGTTCGGCTGGTAGGGCACGTTGATACCGACCACCAGCTTGCCGGCCGACTTGACCGAAGCCGGCAGCAACGCCGCGGCCGCCTCGTCCTTGCTGATGGCGCCCACCGTCTTGCTGCTGCTGTTGCTGGGGCCGGACGAGCTGTTGGACTTGTTGTTCACGCAGCCACTCAAGACCAATGCGCCGGCAACGGCTGCGCTGATCGCCACAAGGGCAGAACGTCGGAACACGGGCTGGTTACCTCCGGTCGGCTTCGTTGACGGACGAGAGTCTAAGCGTCGCCATTGCCAATCGGGTCTCGACCGTATTACTGCTGCGCGATTCGATTCCTAAAACACCCGAAACGCCTGGCCATCGGCGGATGACCGCACGTTCGGTCGTTCCATTGACTAACTATTGCCTGAGCCTAGGCTTTGTATTAGCTGTGACGCAATTCATAGTTTAGGACCAAGGTCGGGACTTTCGGGGGGTACCCGGAGGATGCCGGGTCGATTAGCGTGCCGTACTCAACCCATCCGGCATCCCGTTCGTGGCTGCCGTCCTCCCCTCGGCCAACCGGAGCGAGCGCATGCGCACACGCGGCAAGGCTTTGATCAGCGGACTCACCACCTCGGCGCTGGTCGTCGGCGGCTGGCTCGCGGCACCCACTTCGGCCTGGGCCGGGGCGAGCAGCGGCGCTCCGGTCGTGATCAACGAGGTGTACGGCGGCGGTGGCAACTCCGGCGCAACCTACAAGCAGGACTTCATCGAGCTCTACAACAAGAGCGGCTCGGCGGTGAACCTGGCCGGCTGGTCGGTCCAGTACGCCTCCGCGACCGGCACCTCGTGGGCGAGCACCGCGCTGACCGGCACCCTGCCGGCCGGCAGCTCCTACGTCGTGCGTGAGTCGCAGGGCACCGGCGGCACCACCGACGTCGGATCCGACGTCACCGGAACCATCGCGATGAGTGCCACCGCCGGCAAGGTCGCGCTGGTCAATGCCACCACCGCGCTGAGCTGCGGCGCCGACTGCGACGGCAACGCCGCGGTGGTGGACTTCGTCGGCTTCGGCACCACCGCCAACGACTTCGCCGGAACCGGCCCTACCCCGGCGCCGAGCAACACCAACTCGGTCTCGCGCAACGCCAGCCACGACAACACCGCGAACAACGCGGCCGACTTCACCGCCGGCGCGCCGAGCCCGGTGGCCTGCGGCGCCGCCTGCACCACCCCGCCGCCGCCGGACTTCGTCGACAAGACCATCGAGGAGGTCCAGGGCCCCGGCGCCCAGTCGCCGCTGGTCGGCAGCACGGTCCGTACCAGGGGCATCGTCACGGCGGCCTACCCGACCGGCGGGTTCAAGGGCTACTACATCCAGACGCCGGGGACCGGCGGCCCGGTGGACCCGAGCACCGACACCACCTCTGACGGCGTCTTCGTGTTCCAGTCCAGCGGTGCCTTCCCGGCGGCCATCCAGGTCGGCAAGTACGTCCAGGTCACCGGCGGAGTATCCGAGTTCTTCGGCATGACCGAGCTCAGCGTGGCCGCTGCCGACGTCGTCGACCTGGGCGCGCCACCCGCGCCCGTGACGGCGGCCACCACCGCGAGCTGGCCGAGCACCGACGCCGCGCGCGAGTCGCTCGAAGGCATGCTCTACCGCCCGACCGGTGCCTACACCGTCACCAACACCTTCACCACCAACCAGTTCGGCGAGGTCGGCCTGGCTTCGGGGACCAAGCCGCTGATCCAGCGGACCGAGGTCGAGCAGCCGGGCCCGGCCGCCGCCAGCCCGACCGAGGCGGACAACGCCGCTCGGGCGGTCACCCTGGACGACGGAACCAGCATCAACTTCCTGGCAACCAGTGGCGGGCTGCTGGTCAACGGCGACCTGACCCCGCCCTACATCTCGCAGGCGGCTCCGGTCCGGGTGGGCGAACCCGCCACCTTCACCAGTGACGTCATCGTCGACTTCCGCAACAGCCTGTGGAAGTTCCAGCCGACCGCGCCGGTGATCGGCCCGGACAACGCCGGCTCGCCGGTCAGCTTCGCCAACACCCGCACCGCGGCGCCCGACGACGCGATGATCGGCAACGCCGACCTCAAGGTCGCCTCGTTCAACGTGCTCAACTACTTCACCACCCTGGGCACCGACAACAGCTCCTGCACCGCGTTCAAGGACCGCGACGGGGACGGCTCGACCGTCAGTGGCGGCTGCGACCAGCGCGGCGCCTGGGACGCCGCGGACCTCGCCCGGCAGCAGGCCAAGATCGTCAAGGCGATCAACGCGCTGGACGCCGACGTGGTCGGCCTGATGGAGGTCGAGAACTCGGCACGGCTGGGCGAGGCCACCGACGAGGCGCTCAACACCCTGGTGGCGGCGCTGAACGCCGACGCCGGCGCGGGCACCTGGGCAGCCAACCCGTCCTCGGCCGAGCTGCCGGCGGTGGCCGAGATGGATGTCATCAACAGCGCCATCATCTACAAGCCGGCCGCGGTCCAACGGGTCGGTCCGTCGCGGGCCCTGGGCACCCAGAGCGGGACCGGCGGCGCGTTCGACAACGCCCGCGAGCCGCTCGGCCAGGTCTTCCACCCGGTGGCCGGCGGTGACAACTTCCTGTTCGTGGTCAACCACTTCAAGTCCAAGGGCTCGGCCGGTCCATGGCCGGGTGACGCCGACACCGGGGACGGGCAGGGCGCCTCGACCGAGTCGCGGGTCCGCCAGGCCACCGCGCTGCGGGACTGGATCCCGACCGTGCAGGCCGACAGCGGCACCAAGGCCGTCGTGATGGTCGGTGACTACAACTCCTACGCCAAGGAAGACCCGCTGCAGGTGCTCTACGCCGCCGGCTACACCGACGTCGAGCAGCAGTTCGCGCACGGCGAGTACTCCTACTCCTTCTCCGGCCTGTCCGGTTCGCTGGACCACATCCTGGTCAACGCCAACGCGTTGCGGCGGGCGACCGGCGCCGACATCTGGGGCATCAACTCCGGTGAGTCGGTGGCCCTGCAGTACAGCCGGTGGAACTACACCGCCACCGACTTCTACCAGGCCGACCCGTACGCCTCCTCCGACCACGACCCGGTGGTGCTGGGGCTGCTCGCGAACGCACCCGTCCAGACCGTGCAGGTGCTCGGCATCAACGACTTCCACGGCCGGATCCAGGCCAGCGGCGTCGATGCCGGCGCGGGCGTGCTGGCCGGTGCGGTGAAGCAGCTGCGCGGCCAGTACCCGGAGACGGTGTTCGCCGCCGCCGGTGACCTGATCGGCGCCTCCACCTTCGAGTCCTTCATCGCGCACGACAAGCCGACCCTGGACGCGCTGAACGCTGCCGGCCTGGATGTATCGGCGGTGGGCAACCACGAGTTCGACCAGGGCTACAACGACCTGGTCAACCGGGTGATGGCACCGTACGACGCCGACACCAACCCCTACGGCGGGGCGGCCTGGCAGTACCTGGGCGACAACGTCCGGAATGCCAACGACCACTCGGCAGCACTTCCGGAGACCTGGGTCAAGGACTTCGGCGGTATCCAGGTGGGCTTCATCGGCGCGGTCACCGACCACCTCAACGAGCTGGTCTCGCCGGCCGGGATCGCCGGCCTGGAGATCGAGTCGCCGGTGGTCGCGGCCAACCGGGACGCCGACAAGCTCAAGGCGGCGGGCGCCGACATCGTCGTGCTGCTGGTGCACGAGGGTGCCGAGACCACCGCGCTGTCCTCGGCCACCGACCCGAACAGCGACTTCGGCAAGATCGTCGAGGGTGCCGACGACAACATCGACGCGATCGTCTCCGGACACACCCACCTGGCCTACAACCACTCGGTCACGGTTCCGGACTGGGTCGCCGAGGGCCGGTCGGTGACAACCCGGCCGGTGGTCTCGGCCGGTCAGTACGGCGACAACCTCAATCAGCTGCTGTTCACCGTGGATCCGGACACCGACAAGGTGGTCGGGCTGCAGCAGAACATCCTGCCGCTGGTGAAGACGCCGGCCTACCCGACCGACGCGCCGACCCAGGCGATCGTCGACAAGGCGGTGGCCGATGCCGCGGTGCTCGGCGCGCAGCCGCTGGGTCAGATCACCGGCCCCTTCAACCGCGCCAAGATCTCGACCGGTGCGGAGAACCGGGGCGGCGAGTCCACCCTCGGCAACCTGGTTGCCGAGGTGCAGCGGTCCGCCACCCAATCGGCCACCACCGGCGGGGCGCAGATCGCCCTCATGAACCCGGGCGGCCTGCGCGCGGACATGGTCGGCAGCAGCAGCACGTACCCGACCACCCTGACCTACAAGCAGGCGGCCAACGTCCAGCCGTTCGCCAACACGCTGGTCAATATGAGGCTGACCGGCGCGCAGCTCAAGACGGCGCTGGAACAGCAGTGGCAGCCGGCGGGATCGTCCCGACCGTTCCTGCGGTTGGGC
Organism: Jatrophihabitantaceae bacterium; assembly: GCA_045807085.1. Classification (GTDB taxonomy): domain Bacteria; phylum Actinomycetota; class Actinomycetes; order Mycobacteriales; family Jatrophihabitantaceae; genus Jatrophihabitans_A. The sequence goes on along the minus strand of JBJMIB010000007.1, from coordinate 390,393 downwards.
ATCTCCAACGGCTTCAGCTACACCTACGACGCACGGGCGGCGGCCGGCAACCGGATCACCGCGATGTGGCTGAACGGAACCCCGATCGATCCGGCGGCCAGTTACTCCGTCACGGTCAACTCGTTCCTGGCGGCCGGCGGAGACAACTTCTTCGTGTTGGCACAGGGCACCAACAAGAAGGACACCGGGCAGACCGACCTGCAGGCGATGGTCGACTACATGAACACGCACACCCCGGTCTCGCCGGACTACACCCAGCGCTCCGTCGGGGTGATGTTCCCGGCCGGTGCCACGGCGTCCTACTTCCCGGGCGAGCAGGTCAGCTTCGACCTGTCGTCGCTTGCCTTCAGCACCGCGGCTGACCTGAAGGACAGCTCGGTGGCCGTCAGCCTGGGCAACACCCAGCTCGGCACGTTCGCGGTGAACAACACGATCGGGACGGTGATCACCGACGAGTACGGGACGGCCAGCGTCAGCGTCACCCTGCCGGCCGGCGTGCCAGCCGGGCAGCAGTACCTGGATGTGACGGGCACGCAGACCATGACCACGACCAGGGTGCCGATCACGGTCGGCCAGCTGGTGACCACCACGACCACGCTCAGCGCCTCGGCATCGTCGCAGACCTATGGGACGAGCAGCCCGCGGACGCTCACGGCCACCGTCGCGCAGAGCGACGGCGGAGCGGCCAGCGGTTCGGTGCGGTTTGCGGCCGGCGGCTCGGTGCTGGCCACCGTCGCGGTGAGCTCGGGGCAGGCAAGCTACCAGCTGCCGGCGACCACTCCGGCGGGGACGTTGCAGATCACCGCGACGTTCGTGCCCTCGGCGGCGCGTGGAGTGGTCGGCTCCACGTCCGCGGTGCTGCAGTTCACGGTGAACAAGGCGGTCTCGACCACCGCGCTCACCGCGACCGGCGGCAAGGTGAAGGGCAGTAACAGCAAGTACCAGGTGCAGATGACGGCCACTGTCTCGCTGGACACCGGCAAGCCGGCCGCCGGCACGGTTGCCTTCTACGTCAACGGTGTGGTCGTCGCACAGGTGCAGGTGGGGGCCGGTGGCCAGGCTTCGGTCACCGCTCCGGTCGCGAAGGGGCAGGTGCAGGTCCGGGCGCAGTTCACCCCGGCCGACACCGCCAACCACCTGGGTTCGACCAGCCCGACGCTCACGGTGGACGTCAAGTAGCGGGTAGGCCGCGCAGCGGAACGGCCCGGCGGGCGAACCTCCTAGAACCCCGCCGGGCCCTTCGCGCGACCGCGGCTGCCCCCGGACATCTCAGCCGTCAGCCGCCGGATGCCGTCAGCCGCCGGATGCCGTCAGCCGCCGGATGCCGTCAGCCGCCGGACGCCGTCAGCCGCCCCAGTTGGCGCCGGCCTGTTCCCTGATCGTGGTGTTCAGCCGGTTGAAGAAGTTCGTGGTCGCGATCATCAGGATGATCGCGGCCAGCTGACTCTCGTCGAAATGCTTGCTGACCTCGGCCCAGACCTCGTCCGGCACCGCCTCGCCGCTGCGGTCACTGAGCCGGGTGGCCGCCTCGGCCAGCGTCAGGGCGGCCCGCTCGGCCTCGGTGAAGAATGGCGTCTCCCGCCAGGCGGCCACCGCCGCCAGCCGATCCTCACTCTCGCCGGCCTTGCGCGCACTGGTCACGCCGGCGAAGACGCAGGCGCTGCAGCCGTTGATCTGGCTAGCCCGTAGGTGGACCAGTTCGAGGATCTGCTGGGAAACCCCACCCGAGTACATCGCTTTGTACAGGCTCTTGACGGCATCCATGGCGTCCGGCAGGACCATGGCGGGGTTTTTCATTCGTGCTTCCAAGGCAATGTCCTCTCGTGTCACGTCCGACGGGTGGCGCGCCGTCACCGATATGACGGATGCGGGGGCCAAAACGCAACAGGGGCTGGCGAACCGTTCGACTCGGCCGCGGGCCTCATGGCCGGGCAGTCCGGCGGCTCCACCACGATCGGCCGGCGGCACCCTTCGATCCAGGAATAGTGTTAGTTAACTCTCTAACATCGTGAGAGAAATCGCCTGCGGTCAAGCAGATGTTAAATCGATCAAGCTCCGATCCGCAGTCAATACCCGATTACTCACGCCTCGTCGTCAGGCCGTGGCGGAGCGTCGCGGTTGGCGAGTGATAGTCCTGACTTTCCATATGAGTATTGGCGTTCCTGGTCCGAAAAGGCCCGCAAGCCTCTAGGCTGACTCAAGCCACAATCCCCCTCGGACCGGGAGTTCGCCCATGCTCGTAGAATCGCCCCCACCAATTCAGCAGGTTCCCACAGACTTTATGCAGCACCCCTACGACTTCCTGGAACGGCTTCGCGCGGACGGTCCGGCGCACAATCTGGTATTTCCGCATGGCGCCAAGGTCTGGCTGGTGACTGGGTATGCCGACGTGCGCCGGCTGCTGTCCGATCCACGGGTGAGCAAGGACGGTCGGCGGGCGAACGAACTGTTCGCCCGGCACTCCGGCATGATCGTCGAGGCCGAGGCCGACCCGGTCGATCTTGGCTTCGACGACGAGCTGACCTCGCACCTGCTCAACAGTGATCCGCCACGGCACACCCGGCTGCGCGGGCTGCTCGGCCGAGAACTCACTGCCAAGCGGATGGAGGGTCTGCGGCCGCGGCTGGCGGAGGTCGTCGACGGGCTGCTGAATGCGCTGGACGACGGTCGGCCAGTGGTGGACCTGGTCGCCGGCCTGACCCAACCACTGCCGATCATCGCCATCTGCGAGTTGCTGGGCGTGGCGGCCGAGGACGCGGCGGTCTTCCAGGGCTGGGCCACCGAGCTGGTCGGTGCCGGTCACGCCCCAGAGGTGGTCGAGGCCGCCTCGAACAACGTGCTCGAATATGCCAAGACCACCATCGCCGCCAAACAGGCCAACCCCGGTGACGATCTGATCAGTGCCCTGGTGCACGGTTCGGGCGAGGACGGCGACCGGCTCAGCTACGACGAGCTGGTGGGGATGTTCTTTCTGCTGGTGATCGCGGGATATTCGACCACCACTCACTCGCTGACCAACTTCCTCTTCAGCCTGCTCACCCATCCGGAGGAGATGGCCAAGCTGGGCGCCGATCCCGCGCTCATGCACGCCGCCGTGGATGAGTTGATGCGCTACGACGGCGGGGTGGGCGTGGCGACCTTCCGGTTCACCAAGGAGGAGATCACGCTCGGCGAGGTGACCATCCCGGCCGGTGAGATCCTGGCGCTCTCGCTGAGCTCGGCGGGCCGCGACAGCACTCGGTACCCCGATCCGGACCGGCTCGACCTGAACCGCCGGCCGAACGGGGTGCTCGGCTTCGGGCATGGGCCGCACTACTGCATCGGCGCGCCGCTGGCTCGCATCCAGTCCGAGATCCTGCTGACCACGTTGCTGACCCGGTTCCCGAACCTACGGCTGGCCGCCGACCCGGATGCGCTGGAGTGGGAGAACAGCCCCTTGCTGCGCGGCCTGCTCACGCTGCCGGTGTCGCTGCACTGACCGGTTCACAGGCCGGTTCACAGGCCGGTTGACAAGCGGCGAAGGGGCTGGGCGGCGAGTCCCCCAGCCCCTTCGCGTCAGGTTGCGCGGTCGGGCTCATAGCGGCTTGCCAGCCGCTGGCAAGTGGCGCCGAAGGCGGTCCGGAGATGGTGGGCTGACAAGCCGCCCAGAGAAGGCGGCGAAGAGTTCAGGGAGACCACCATGTTGCTCAATGACGGTTCGGCGCGCCGCGCCGATTCAGTTTCGCCAAGGTAGCCGGGCTGATCGCGGCTGGCGTGCTGGCCGGTGGGGTCGCGGTCAGTGCGATCGATGCTGCCGCCGCGACCAGTTCCAGCGCGCCGAGCACCGCGGCCAGTTCGAGCGCGGCCGGCACATCGAGCGCGGCCGGCACTTCGAATTCGGCGCAGCAGGCGCCGAACAAGCAGGCAACGCCGGTCCGCGGCGATGAGAAGTCGGTCAGCGCCAGCGTGTCGGCGACCCTGACGGCCGCCGCAGTGAAAGCGGTTCCCGGTGGGACGGTGTACCGGGTGGAGACCGATGCCGGTGATGCCGCCTACGAGGCGCACATGACCAAGGCGGACGGCAGCCTGATCACGGTGAAGTTCGACAAGAATCTCGCGGTGACCAAGGTGGAAACCGGAATGGGCGCCGGTGACCCGGCAGCTGCCGACGGCCAGCCCGGTGGGCCGGGCGGCGGGTACGGCGGGTAATCACGCCTAGCGCCTAGCGCCTAGCGCCTAGCGCCTAGCGCCTAGCGCCTAGCGCCTAGCGCCCGTGCTCGTCCGGCGGGAACCGCTTTGGTTCGGGTTCCCGCCGGACGGCGGGAGCGCTAGCTGGTTTGGAAATACGAGTTCGGCGTGGTGTTGCCGACGTTGCAGGTACCGGCCGAGGTGCCATTGCCGGTGACCAGGTTGCCGAGCAGCTCGGGGTCGCCGAGCGGGTAGGCGCAAATGACATCCAGGTACCAGCTCTGGCCGGCCGGCCGGTTGGTGCAGGTCATCGACTCCTGGTTCGGCGCGGTCTTGCCGAGGTTGCAGTCGATCGGTATCTGGCCCGCGTCCAGGATGGTGCCGGTGCCGACCGAGCTGATATCGGCCGGCGAACTGGAACTGGTCAGCTTGAGCTGCATGCTCTCGGTCGACTCGGCGACGCTGTCGTTGTAGATGGTGATCAGCACGTAGGCCTGCGGGAAGTTGTGCTGGATGGTGACGGTGCCCGAGGCGGCCTGGTAGTCGCTGCCGGCGGTCGCGCTGCCATCCACCGTCTGGTAGCCGACGGTGATCGAGCCGCTGCCCTGGTTGGTGGTGTAGATGGTGAATTCGAGCTGCGCGTTGTAGGTGCCGCACGGGTAGCCGGTGGTGTTCGCGCAGGACTTGACGTACTCGTAGCTGGTTTCGCCACGGACCGAGACCACCGTGCCGTGGCTGCGACTGGCCGCCGGCTGGCTGGTGGGTCTCGCCTGCGAGGTTGCCGGGACCGCGAGCAGGCACAGCCCGGTAGCGGCCAGAAGGGTTATGCAGCGGCGTACCGTCTTCATCCTGTGCTCCTGAGAAAAGGGGGATGAACCGCCAGATCCGGACCGGATGGCACAGCAACTATTCCACTGCGACCGCCCGCTGCACAGAGCTCGATCAGGTCGAGTCCTGAGGTTTTCCGGCCTACCCTGGTGGTGGCCCGAGGACTGGTTCGGGAATGGGAATCCACTGTGGAACGTTGAATCATCGTGCCATCCGAGGGTGGTCCGAGTCGCCCGGGAATCGAATGATGACGGGCTTGAACGCCGCACCCGGACGATCGTTGCAGGGTCTCGGGCACACTCACAACTTCTGACGAAGGAGCATTGCCATGTTGGGCGACTACGTCGAGATCGTGATCGACGCCGGAGACAGCAGCCGTAGCTATACGATCGGCGCGACCAGGGCCGGCCGCCGGGTGGAGACCAACTATCGCCGCGGCATCATCGAGGTCACCGAGGTGACCCGTGGTGGCACGCCGGTGCGCACCGCTCGGTTCATGTCCACCAGGGTGCTCGCCCTGGTCGAGCACCCGGCCGCCGAATCGAAGCAGCGCGGCGGGCAGGGCCCGGACACCGCATCGGTGCACCCGCTGACCGCCTGAGGCGGTTCACTCCCGGCCGGCTTGCTACTCGCAGCCGATGCCGTCGCCGTCCCGGTCCAGGTCGTACGGGTCGCTGCCGGTTACCCGGATCGGTCCCTGCACGTAGCGCGGACCGTTTCCGGAACCGCCGAGGCAGTCGATGTCTCCGACGCCGAGCGGGATGCACGGGCTGTAGCCGGGCTCGCAGAGAGCCGGGGCGGGGCTTGCTGCCGACTGGGATGCCGCCGCCGAACGGGCGGCCGCGGCGGAGCGGGATGCCGCGGCGGAACGGGCGGCCGCGGCCGAGCTGGCCGCCGCGGCGGCGGCCCGGGACGCTGTGGCGGCGGCCTGGGCTGCCTGTCGTGAGGCCAGCGCCGCCTGGCTCGCTGCCGCGGCTTGAGCCGCTTCGGCCGCGCTGGTATCCGCACCGGCGGAGCTGGTCGCTGTTGACTGCGCCGAGGTGGGCACTGAGGCCGACCGCGAGGCGGTGGGTTCACAACCGGCGACCAACGCTCCGGCCAGCAGCAGCAGTGCGGCAGCCGCCAGCAGCCGCTTCGGACAGCAGGATCGCCGGTCGGCGGCTGGGCGGGTGGGATTCACGATGACAGTCCTCTACGAGTGTTAACGGGCGGCTCAATGTAACGTGGCTGACCTGCCCAGATGGCCGAAATGGTCAGACTGATACCGATCCCGGCGAGGGTCAGGCGCCGGTTGGCGCGAAGAGATGCCACAGCCGGCGCTGGACAAGCAGCGTGGCGACACCGGCGATGGTCATGCCGGTGAGGTTCAGCAGCAGTTGTGCCAGCGAACCGCGGATCTGCTCGGTATCCCAGACCGCCAGCGACAGCGCGAGATCCCCGGCGGCCGGCACGGTGGTCACCGAGATGAACACGCCCACCAGCGCGTTGGAACGTCCGGCCGTCTGCGACAGCACCCCGGCGCAGCCGGCGATGACCGCGATGATGATCGACCACCGGTCGGGGCGCCAGATGAAGCCGGTCAGCGGCCGGGCGGCGGCGACCGAGGACGGGTCCACCCAGCCGACCGCCCGGGCGACCAGCGCGCAGCCGGCCGTGACGCCGATCGCGAACAGGAAGCCCTTGACCAGCAGTGCCAGTGCTTGTCGGCTGAGCCTGATTCGGCGCAGCGCGATCCCGACGGCCAGGGCGGCGACCACGCCGAACTCCGGCCCCACCACCATTGCGCCGACCACCAGGATGGCCGAATCGGTGATGACCGCGATCGCGGCCAGCAGCACCGCGATGGTGAGGAAGGCGTAGTAGGACCAGGAGCCGGCCACTTGGCCCTCGGCCTGATCGAGAACGGCATCCCAGACGACGGCATCATCCGGCGAACCCGGCGCGGCCTGCTCGGTCACCCGGGCATTCGCCGACGGCGCCGCCTCGATCATCGACAGGGTGACCCCGCCGTCCTCGTACAGGCCGGCCCGGCGCAGCCTTCCCAGCACATCGGTGACCGCCTCACGGGCGACGTCGCACAGCACCAGATCACCGTCCGGCCGCACCGCGGCGCCGGCAATCAGCACCACGTTGGTGACCCGTGGATCCTGTTGCAGGGCGTCCACCACGGTGGACGTCCGGTCGGCAGGCACGATCAGGCGCAGGTGCATCACGCCGGCATCGTCTCATCGCAAGCGCGGCGGGGGGCGCTGGGTGATCCCCAGCGGCCCCCGCCGCGACTCCTCCGGCAGCCGAATCCAGGTTGTCAGCTACCGGACGTTGCCGTAGATCCACGGTGTGCTCGGCGGCGTGAGCTTGTACCGCAGGGTGATCGTGTCATCCTCCGACCAGGCGAGGCTGGTCGGATCCTGGCGGACCAGGGCGATCGTGATCGGCACGATGGAGTTGTCGTTGGCCGCCCCGCTGGTCAGCGCGCCGCGCGGGATGACCACCTCGATCCGGCCGGTCGTGGTGTCCCACTGCGGCGCGATCACCGAGGTGATGGTCGAGTCCGCCGTCCACGCGCCACCGGAGACGTGGAAGTGCGAGAAGTTCGGCGAGTCCGACCAGCGGCCGACCATATAGGCGGCCGGGCGCGACAGCGCCTTGCCGTAGAACGCGGTGCTGGACGTCGCCGTCCCAGCGTTGCCCGAGTAGTCGCCGGCGTAGACGTTGATCGCGAACCTCGGAGTGGTGTTGTAGCCGGGCAGCGTGCCGCCGACGTTGTCCAACCGGAGGTAGATGTTGTTCGCGTCGTTGGCCATCGCCACGTTCTTGATGTCGGTGGTCGACACGCCACTCGCCTCGTTGCCGGTCGGCGAGACGTAGTAGGGGATCGGCCCCCACTGCGGCCAGTCGCCGGTGGTGCCGGCGTTGACGGTCAGCGACGCCTGGGCGCCGGCGTTGCTGATCGGCGCGTACATCCGGGTGTCGGCCTGGCCGGTGTAGGCCAGCGCGGCAAGCACGTACCAGGCACCGGTGACCGGCTCCACCATGGTGGAGATGATCGGCTTCTGGCTGACGTTCGAGACCGCCTCACCCGGCGGCATGTATCCGACCGCGGTGCGGCTGGCGTACCAGGTCAGCCGCGGCAGCGCCGCCGAGAGGTTGCCGTTGTAGATGTAGTACAGCGCGGCGTACATGGTCATCTGGGGCCATGAAGGTTCCGCGGCGAGGGCTTCGTTGCCGGCCGGGCTGTACGGCGAGGTGTAGTAGAAGTTGTCGCCCTGGTAACGGGAAAGTCCGTAGGTGTCATGGGTGAGGGTGGCCAGGATCTTGGAGATGTGACCGGCCGCCCGGCTCGAGCCGGGATCGACGGCGCCGGAGACGAAGAGCATGTCCGAGGACGAGTCGACCGTGGTCCGGCCGGTGTTGTCGGAGTTCACCGCGCGGTTGTAATAGGTATCCGGCGAGTTCCACAGGCCGGCCGGTGAGTTCAGCGAGCTGGTCTGCAGCGCGGTCGCGATCGAGCCGACGGTGCCGCTCCAGGCGTCGGCGTCCGTGGTGTCGGCCTTGCTCTGCGCAATCGCTTCGGCAGCCCAGAGGCCGGTGATGTAGAGCGCCTGGGTGAAGGTGTTGTACTCCTGGGTCTCCTCCCAGATGGAGGCGTCCTGCGGGCCGAGGCCGTTGCTGGCGATGCCGTTCTTGACGAAGTTCGCCGCGTTGACGATCTGTGGCCACACCGCGTCCCGGAAGCTGTTGTCGCCGGTCATCAACCAGTGCCGGTAGGCGCCGATCAGGAAGATCCCGACGCTGTCGAGTTCTGGTTCGACGAAGCTGACGTGCTGGCCGGTCCAGTTGTCATAGGTGGTGCCGAAGGATCCGTTGGCGTATTGCAGGCTGGCCAGCCAGCGGAAGTACTTGTCGGCCTCGGCATGATGGCCGGCGGTGTCCATCGCCATCGCGGTGACCGCGGAGTCACGCACCCAGACCTTGTAGCCGTAGGCGATCGGGTTGGTGGCCGCCGGCCAGCCGCCGAGCACCGGGCTCTGGGACTGCTTCATCGCCACCAGCGCCCGGACATAGGCGGTGGACAGGCCGGTGTCGGTGAAGCTCACGGTCTTGCCTGCGTTGAGCCAGTTCGTGTACGAGGTGGTGGTCTGGTTGAGCCAGTAGTCACCGGTCTGGGCCCGCGCCGTGTCGGCCGCGGCCAGCGCATTGGCCGAGGTGGCCGCGATCGCCAGGTAGAACGACTGGGTCACGGTCGAGTTGGCCGGCACGCTGACCTGCTTGTTCATGGCCACGTCGACGTTCATCGCGGTGACCGAGTTGTTGTTCGCCAGGGTGCCGTTGTTGTCGAAGGTGTACCACGGCGCCACGGTCGGCGCGGTCAGCGTCGAGACGGTGTCGTCGCCGACCTGGTGGCCGGTCGGGGCACCGCCGAGCGCGCCCAGCACCAACTGGTACTGCCCGCTGGCCGACATGTTGACCACCTCGGCGTTGCGGGTGGAGTCCCAGGTCGCGGTCACGTTCTGGCCGGACGTGCCGGTGTTGTTCAGGTGCAGCGCGTCCAGCACGTTCATGGTGACGGCGGAGGCGCCGGTGTTCTGCAGCCGGTACTGCACCACCATGAAATGTTGGTTCGGCACGAACGCGTAGTCGCGGCCGATCGAGACGGTGGTCGCGGTGCCGTTGTAGGCGCCGTAGTCCGAGCGCAGGACGCCACCGGAATCGAGGTATCCGGTGGCGGATCCGAAGTTGTGCACCTGGTCGTACTTGATGCTGTGCGTCTCGTCCCGGAAGAAGCCGGTGTAGTCGTTGATCTGGTTCACCGCCGAGGCCGAGGTGGCGCCGGACGGCGAGTAGTGCAGCTCGGCCAGCCGGGGACCGTACTGGGTGTTGCCATCGGTCTGGGCCAGCTGCGGTGCCATCCAGATGCCGGTCGTGTCCGACCAGTTGTTCATGTACAGGCTGCGGGCGGTCTCCGTGGTCGGTGCCGTCGGGGTGGTGGCATGGGCGACCGGTGCGGTGCCGACCACGACCGCGCTGACCGAGCCGGCTACCAGAGCCAGCACTGCCACGGCGCGGGTGGCCAGCCGAGAGGGTTTCATCGGATGGTCTCCTTCAAGGGGGAGGGGCGGACGTCAAGCGCGGGGAGGGGCGCCAGGTCTTGAGGGACGAGCGCGAGTTTGGACCTATTTAGTTCACGACGTCAAGCAACCAGGTGCAAAACGCCCGTAACCCCCGCGGCCAGCGTAACAACTTGGAAACCGAGCGGCGTTAGTTACTTGACGATGGAAATCAACCCTGTTTAGGCTCCCCGGCGTCACCGACTCTTGGTGGCCTCGCCCGATCGAGAGGACCGCCGCGGATGATCCAGGCCAGCCGAGGGTTCGGCAGCCGCGAGCACCATCTGGGCGCGCTGTTCGAGGCGGTGCTGACCCGTGGCCCGCTGTCCCGACGGGACGCCGCCCGGCTGACCGGCCTGTCGGCCGCTTCGGTGACCAAGCTCGTCAAGCCGATGATCAGTCACGGCTACCTGGTAGAGAACGTCCGTGAAGCCGGCGTGCCGGGCCGACCACAGATCCCCCTGCAGGTCGACCCGGCACGTCATCACGCGGTCGGCATAAAGCTGATGGACGGCGAGATCGTCGGCGTGGTCGCCGACCTGCACGCCGAGGTCCAGTCGGCGCACCGGATGAAGTACCTCGACACCAGCCCGCACGGCGTGGTCGACGCGATCGAGGAGATGACCTCGATCCTGCTGGAACGCTCGCCGGTGAAGCAGGAGAGGCTGCTCGGCATCGGCATCGGGCTCGGCGGCCACGTCAACGGTAGCTCCGGTGTCGTGGTCGAATCACCATTCCTCAACTGGCAGAACGTGCCGCTGCGGCAGTTGGTGGCCGAACGGATGTCGCTGCCGGTGGTGATCGAGAACGACGTCAACACCCTCGCCGTGGCCGAGCAGTGGTTCGGTGCCGGTAGCAGCTTCCCGAGCTTCGCGCTGGTCACCATCGGCGTCGGGGTCGGCGGCGCGCTGGTGCTGGACGGGCAATTGTGGCGCGGCATCAGCGGCGCGGCCGGCGAGTTCGGCCACATGGTGGTGGACCCGGACGGCCCGCTCTGTCACTGCGGCAAGCGCGGCTGCCTAGAGGCGGTGGTCGGCGACAATGCCATCGCGGCCGCCATGTCGGCGGCGGCCGGTCGCCGGATCACCAAGGTTTCGCAGGTGGTTTCGGCCGCGCACGCCGGTGACCCGGACGCCCGCCGGGTGTTCACCCAGGCTGGAGTGGCGCTCGGCCGGGCGATCGCCGCGCTGCTCAACCTGCTCAACCCGCCGCTGGTGATCCTGTCCGGGGAGGGGATCACCGCCTCCGACCTGTTCATCGACGCGTTGCGGGCCGAGCTCCACCGGGACGCCTTCTCCTCCACCGCGGCCGACTGCACGGTGCTGGTCCGGCCGCTGCCGGACGAGACCTGGGCGCGCGGTGCGGCAGCCACCATGCTGCGGCACGGCGTGCTGCGCTCCCTGAGCAAGCTCAGCGACCAGGTCCCCGCGTGAGCCAGGCGCAATCCCACCTCGGCCGGCTGACGCAGTCCGGACGATCCGCTCTTCCGCTCATACCTCAGCAATGCCCCGGCGGGCTCGCCGCCGGATCGACATCTCTGCAAGGAGAGAAAATGGCACGGTGTTCTGGCAAGCACGCCACCAAGCTGCTGGCCGTCGCGGCGGTCGCGGCGATCGCGCTGACCGGGTGTTCCAGTTCGAAGAAGACCAGCAGTGACAGCACGGCCGCCAAGCCGGTCACGCTCACGTTCTGGGGTACCTACGGCAACGGTGGCAACAAGACCCAGACCGATGCGCTCAGCCAGACCATCATCCCGGCCTTCGAGAAGGCCAACCCGAACATCAAGATCAACTATGTCGACATCCCGTACGACTCGCTGCTGCAGAAGCTGACCACCAGCGCTGCCGGTGGCGAACTGCCGGACCTGGTGCGCTCCGACATCGGCTGGGTGCCGAAGTTCGCGGCGCTGCACGTCTTCGCCCAGCTCGACGGCAAGTTGCCAGGCTTCGACAAGCTGTCCGCCGACAACTACCCGGGCAGCCTGGCCACCACCAAGTGGGGCGACCACTACTACGGCCTGCCGCTGGACACCAACACCCGCGTGCAGATCTCCAACCCGCAGACGCTGACCAGTGCCGGCATCAGCAGCCCGCCGGCCACCTTCGACGACCTCAAGGCCGACGCGCCCAAGCTGGCTGCCAAGAAGATCTCGGTCTTCGCCGACAGCGGCCTGCAGGGCTGGAACGTCTACCCGTGGATCTGGTCGGCCGGCGGCCAGGTGACCAGCCCGGACCTGACCAAGGCCACCGGCTACCTCAACTCACCTGCCAGCGTGGCCGGCGTGCAGCTACTGGTCGACCTCTACAAGCAGGGCGCGATCCCCAACCTGATCATCGGCAACAAGGGCGCCGTGCAGACCTCGGACGGGCTACCGAAGGGCAACTACGCCGACATCCTGGACGGGCCGTGGATGGCCGGCATCTGGCAGGGCCAGTACCCGAAGTTCCAGCCGACCTACTCCCCGGTGCCGGCCGGCCCGGGTGGCTCGATCTCGGTGGTCGGCGGTGAGGACATCACCATGACCACCGCCTCGAAGCACCAGGATGCGGCGATGAAGTTCATCTCCTTCACCCAGACCGCGGACTATCAGCTGGCGATGGCCAAGACCGGCCAGATGTCGGTGGTGAAGTCGCTGGACAGCCAGGAGGCCGCCACCGTGCCGGCGTTCGCCCCGTTCATCCAGCAGCTGCAGACCGCCCGGCCGCGGCCGTCCGTTCCGCAGGCACCGGCCATCGACACCGCACTGTCGAACGAGCTGACCAAGGCTTTCCAGGGCTCGGAGTCGGTCCAGCAGGCATTGGACAACGCGGCGAAGGCGATCGACCCGCTGCTGACCCAGCAGAGCTGATCCGTACCGCTGAGCCAGCTGGTGGGGAGCCGGCCCGGTTGGGCCGGCTCCCCGAGTCAACCGCTTCACGATCCGTGCCACCGGGTGAGATCGTGCGGACATGCGAGGTAAGGATCACATGACAGCCGTGTTGGAGAGCACCGAGCCGAGGACGCGGTCGGCGGCCGTCGGCCCGGCTCGCGGCCGCCGGCCGGTCAGCCGCCGCGCCCGGTCGCACCTGACCGCCTACCTGTTCCTGGCGCCGGGCTTCGGGCTCTTCCTGCTGCTGATCATCTACCCGATGATCAAGGCGTTCCAGATGAGCTTCTACGACTGGAACGTGGTCGCCGGCGCGACCAGCGAGTTCACCGGCTGGACGAACTACCAGAAGGCCTACCACGACCCGGTGTTCTGGCACGGCCTGATCAACAGTGCCTTCTACATGGCGGTCACCGTGCCACCGCAGATCGTGCTCGGGCTGTTCATCGCGACCATGCTGAACAACAAGGCGCCCGGCCGAGCGCTGTTCCGGGTGCTGTTCTACCTGCCGGTGGTCACCAGCTGGGTGGTGGTGTCGCTGCTTTTCCAGTACCTGTTCGCCGACAGCGGCCTGGTGAACTGGATGCTGCACGACGTTACCCACCTGACCAGCCACCGGGTCTCCTGGCTGTCCGGGCACTGGACCGGGATGGTCGCCATCTCCGCACTGGGGATCTGGAAGGGCATCGGCTGGTCGATGATGATCTTCCTGGCCGCGTTGCAGGGGGTGCCCAAGGAGCTGCTCGAATCGGCCGAGGTGGACGGTGCCGGCCGCTGGCAGCGATTCCGCGCGGTCACCCTGCCGGCGATCTGGCCGGCGGCCGCATTCGTCACCGTGATGCTGGTGATCGGCGGCTTCAACGTCTTCATCTCGGTGCTGCTGATGACCAACGGCGGACCGGCGGATTCCACCCAGGTGCTGCTGACCTACATGTACAAACAGGCGTTCACCTACCTGAACTTCGGCTACGGCTCGGCCATCGCCGTGCTGCTCACCATCGGTGTGTTCGTCCTGTCGGCCGTCCAGCTTCGCGCGTTCCGGACCGACGCCGAAGAGCTGGCATGACCACCGCGACTGTCCCGGCCGGCCGGCGCGTTCCCGCGCGGGCCGGCCGGCGACGCACCACCTCGGCGGTGCGTTACCTGGTGCTGATCGTCGGCGCCGTGCTCATGGTGCTGCCATTGGTCTACATGCTCTCGACGTCGTTCAAGAGCCAGACGTACGTGCTTACCATCCCGCCGCAGTTCATCCCGCACCCGGCGACCACCACCAATTACAGCCAGGCCTGGACCGGTGACAACTTCAGCCGGTACTTCCTCAACTCGGTGTTCGTGGCGGTGGTCAGCACCGCGCTGTCGCTGCTGCTGAGTTCGATGATGGCCTACGCCTTCGCCCGATTCCGCTTCCCCGGGCGGGAATTGCTGTTCAAGATGCTGCTGCTCGGCCTGATGATCCCGGCCATGATGTTGATCATCCCGCAGTTCGTGCTGGCCAAGTACCTGCACCTGATCGACTCGATGGCCGGGCTGGTGCTGTTCTACGTCGGCTCGTCGCTGTCGCTGAACACCTTCCTGCTGCGCGGCTTCTTCCAGGCCATCCCGGCCGAGTTGGAGCAGGCCATGCAGGTCGACGGCGCGGGTGCGATCGTGCGCTATTACCGGCTGATCCTGCCGCTGGCCAAGCCGGCGCTGGCCACCGCGACGATCTTCACCTTCCTCGGCAGCTGGGATGAGTTCGCCTGGGCGCTGACCATCATCAACACCCCCGAGAAGCGCACCCTGCCGATCGCGATCGCCTTGTTCCAGGGGCAGAACTCGACCCTGTGGGGCCTGGTGTTCGCCGCCTCCATCATCGCCGTGGTGCCGGTGATCGTGGTGTTCCTGCTGTTCCAGCGCTACTTCGTACAGGGCCTGACCGCCGGCGCGGTGAAGGGATGAGCGGGCAGGCCGAATTGCTGCCCACCCGGACCAGCTACCGGCCGGACGAGCCGGTCGGCATCGAGGTTCGCGGCCTCACCGAGCCCGCGTTGCTGACGGTCTGGCACCTCGGCGAGCCGGTCGGCCAGGTAGCGGTGGCCGCGGCCGGTGTGATCGAGCTGGGCGTGCTGCCGGCCGGCGGCTATTCGGTCGAACTCGACGGCCATGCCGCCCAGACGGCGGTCGAGGTGGTGGCCGATGCCCGATCGGTGCTGCGCTACGGCTTCGTGGTCGACTACCGTCCCGGCCGGGAGCTGGCCGCGGTGCGGGACAACCTGCGCCGGCTGCACCTGACCGGCGTCCAGTTCTACGACTGGGCCTACCGGCATGCCGACCTGCTCGGCGGTGGCGAGCAGTACGCCGACGCGCTCGGCCAGCCGGTGTCGCTGGCCACCGTCCGGGCCCTCGTCGAGACGTGCCACCAGGTCGGCTCGGACGCGCTCGGTTACGCCGCGGTGTACGCGGTCGGGCCGGCGGAATGGCCGAAGTGGGAGCATGACGCGCTGCTCACCGCGACCGGAGTTCCGTACGCGCTCGGCGATTTCCTGTTCATCCTCGACCCGGCCGCGACGGACTGGCTGGACCACTTCACCGCCGAGCTGATCGCGGCCACCGAGCGGGTCGGCTTCGACGGTTACCACCTGGACCAGTACGGCTACCCGAAGCAGGCGCACCGGCCGGACGGCCAGCGGGTGGACGTCGCCGAGAGCTTCGGCACGCTGATCGCCGGCGTCCGGCAGGCGCTGCCGGACGACCGGCTGGTGTTCAACAACGTCAACGACTTCCCGACCTGGCGGACCGGACCCGCGGCGCAGGATGCCGTCTACATCGAGGTGTGGAAGCCGCAGCTCGGCCTGGGCCACCTGGCCCAGACGGTCACCCGGGCCCGGGCGGTGGCCGCCGGCAAGCCGGTGGTGATCGCCGCGTACCAACACGTCTACGACTCGGCCAGCGTCGCGCAGTCCGACCTGGCGACGGCCTTCACGATGGCAGCGCTGTTCTCGCACGGTGCCTCCCACCTGCTGTGCGGGGAGGCGGACCGGATCCTGGTGGACCCGTACTACGTGCGCAACCACCAGGCCGAGCCGTCCACCGCCGACCTGCTGCACCGTTACTACGACTTCTCGGTGGCGCATGCCGAGCTGTTGTTCGATCCGGGCATCGTCGAGGTGACCTCGAGCTTCGCCGCTGACTACAACGACGATGTCGACGTCAGCTACGCCGGGGTGGCCGTGGAGCAGCTGGCAACGGCCGGCACCGTCTGGCGTCGGATCAGCCAGCTGCCGGACGGCCGCTACGTCGTGCACCTGATCAACCTGACCGGGCAGGACGACATCCACTGGGACGCACCCCGCAACCAGCCGGCCGCGACCGGACCGGGCGCGCTGCGGATTCGGCGGATGGGCAGCACGCTGCCCCGGCTGCGGTACGCCTCACCGGATTCGGCGGGCCGGCCGACCGGCCGGCTGGTCGAGCTGGAACTCACCGCCGACGGCGACTACGCCGTCGGCACCCTTCCCGAGGTGCACATCTGGCAATTGCTGTTGATCGAACCCTTCCCCCCATCCCACTGATCGGTCAGGAGTCCGCCCCCGATGCACAGATCCCGCTTCTCGCGCAGGTTCCGAACATCCCTGCTGGTCGGCAGCAGCGTGCTCGCTCTCGGCGCCGCGCTGTTGCAGGCGGCGCCGGAGGCCGCGGCCACCGGTGGCACGCCCACCATCACCGACGCGTACACCGCGAACGCCCGGTACAACCCCGCCACCGCGGTGGTCGTTTCGGCGGTCGTGCACGAGTCGACCGGCGCCGGCTCCTGGTCCGGCAACGTCAGCTTCTCGATGAGCCACCTGGGCAGCACGGTCAGCTCCGGCTCGGTGGCCGCCACGGTCGCCGCGAACGGCACCACCACGGTGAACTGGACCGTCACGCCGCCGTCCACCGACTTCACCGGCTACCTGGTCTCGATCACCGCCGGCAGTTCCACCGCGGCCACCGCGATCGACGTCTCCAGCAACTGGACGCACTTCCCGCGGATCGGCGCGCTGACCAGCTACCCGTCGGGCACCAGCTCGGCCACCGCGGATGCCGACGTCAGCCAGCTGGTGCACGAGTATCACCTGAACTCACTGCAGTTCTACGACTGGATGTGGCGGCACGAGAACCCGGTGCAGAAGAACGCCAACGGCTCACTGCCCTCGACCTGGACGGCCTGGAACGGGGACGTGATCTCACCGGCCACCGTGCAGACCTACATCGGCGCGGCGCACAACCACTCGGTGTCGGCGATGCCGTACACGATGTCCTACGCGGCGTTACAGAACTACCAGACGGTCTCCGGCGTCGACCCGGCCTGGGCGTTGGACTACGCCTCGAGCGGTCAGCCGTGGGCGTTCGAGATGAAGCCGAACCAGCCGAACACCAACCTCTACATCTTCAACCCGGCCAACACCAGCTGGCAGAGCTACATCACCGCCAAGTACGTCGATGAGGTCAACACGATGGGCTTCGACGGCGTGCACCTGGATCAGCTCGGCAACTGGGGTGCGATGACCGACACCTCGCACAACCCGGTGGACGTGCAGGCCGGCCTGGCCTCGCTGGTCTCGGCCACCCGGACCTCGCTGAACGCCTCGGCCAACGGCAAGGTGCTCGGCATCAACGCGGTCGACGGCTTCGCCGGCGACAACGTGGCCTCGGGCCAGAAGACCGACTACCTCTACAGCGAGCTGTGGGACAACCACGAGACCTACTCGGGGATCAAGACCTACCTGGACACCCAGAAGTCCGAGTCGGGCTCGATCCCCTCGGTGATCGCGGCCTATCCGAACACCAAGGACGATGCCGGCCCGACCTACGAGGCCGAGTCGGCGATCAAGAGCAGCGGCCTGACCGTGATGAGCGATCACCCCGGCTACACCGGCACCGGGTTCGTGGCGAACTACGGCAACCCCGGCGACTCGGTGACGTTCACCATCAACGCGCCGGAGGCCCGCCGGTACAGCCTGGTCTGGCGCTACGCGAACGGCGCCGCGGGTGACGCCACCCGCACGGTCGCGGTGGACGGCACCACCATCGGCAAGGTCACCATGCCGACCGACGGCAACTGGAACAACTGGCACTTCGACTCCGACATCGTCACCCCGACGCTGTCGGCCGGCAACCACACGGTGTCGATCTCGCTGGGCAGCGGTGATACCGGCTTCATCAACCTGGACAACCTGGTGCTGGGCACCCTGGACAACACCTCGGTGGAGCTGGAGGACGCGGCGATCGCCGCGTCCGGCGCCTCGCACATCGAGCTGTCCCAGGGCGACTCCATGCTGTCGGCGCCGTACTTCCCCGACCACGACAAGCAGATGTCGAACGCGCTGCGCAGCTGGCTGAAGGACTACTACGACTTCATCACCGGCTATGAGAACCTGCTCTACGGCCCGGACGTGTACTCGGTGGACTCGGGCACCCAGTTCGTCACGATCACCGGCCAGGCCACCTCGGGCGACGCGTCCGGCAACACCATCTGGACGAACATCAAGAAGACCGGCACCGATGACGTCATCCAGCTGATCAACCTGCTGGGCAACGACAACAGCTGGCGGCACGCCGGCAAGTCCACGCCGCCGACGCAGTCGAACCTGGCGGTGAAGTACTACCTCGGCCCGGACGAGAGCGCCACCGCGGTGCGGGTCGCCTCACCGGACTCGGGCCACGGCGCGAGCACCTCGCTGTCCTACACCACCGGCACCGACTCGACCGGCCGCTACCTCAGTTTCACCGTGCCGTCACTGGTGAACTGGGACATGGTCTACATCGACCGGACGTTCAGCACGCCGGCGTCCAACCGGTACGAGGCAGAACTCGCGGTCAAGACCGGGGTCACCACGAACACCGACCACGCCGGCTACACCGGCACCGGCTTCGTGGACAACTTCGCCACCACCAATTCGGGCGTGTCGTTCACCGTGAACGCCGCGACCGCCGGTAACTACAACCTGGTGCTGCGCTACGGCAACGGTGGCTCCGCGGCCACCCGGATCGTCGCGGTGGACGGCAATCAGGTTGCGGTGCCGACCTTCCCGGCCCAGGGCACCTGGGACAGCTGGGTGACCCTCAGCGTTCCGGTGACGCTGACCGCCGGCCTGCACAGCGTGGTCGTCTGGCGCGGTAGCAGCCAGACCGGCGCGATCAACCTGGACAACATCACACTAGGACCGTAATGACAGTTGTACCGCCGGCCAGCACCGTTCCGACAGCTAGGACCACCTCGCCGACCCCGCCATGGTGGCGCTCCAGCGTCATCTACCAGCTCTACCTGAAGTCCTTCGCCGACACCGACGGCGACGGGCTTGGCGACCTGGACGGGCTGACCGCCCGGCTGGACCACATCGCCGACCTCGGCGTGGACGGCATCTGGCTCAACCCGTGCTACCCGTCGCCGGATCGAGACGGTGGTTACGACGTGTCCGACTACGTCAGCATCGATGCCCGGTACGGCGGCCAGGCCGCGTTCGACCGGCTGCTGGCCGCGGCGCACCGGCGTGGGCTGAAGGTGCTGATGGATCTGGTGCCGAACCACTGCTCCGATCAACACGAGTGGTTCGTGGCGGCCTTGCGGGCGGAACCGGGCTCGGCCGAGCGGGCCCGGTTCCACTTCGCCGACGGCCGTGGCGCCGACGGGGCCGAGCCGCCGAACAACTGGCGTTCCACGTTCGGCGGTCCGGCCTGGACCCGGGTCAGCGAGCAGGACGGGCAGCCGGGGCAGTGGTACCTGCATAGCTTCGACTCGTCCCAGCCGGACTTCAACTGGCAGAACTCCGACGTCGCCGAGATGTTCGACGGTGTCCTGCGCACCTGGTTCGACCGCGGTATCGACGGCTTCCGGATCGATGTGGCCTACGCGATGGTCAAGGCCGAGGGGCTGCCGGACGTCATCGACCCGGATGGCGACAACCCGTACCTGTGGAACCAGCCCGGCGTGCACGAGATCTTCAAGCGGTGGCGGGCGATCGCCGACAGCTACGACCGAGAGCTGACGCTGCTGGGTGAGGTGTGGCTGTCGCCGGCCGATGCCGCTGACTACATCCGGCCGGGCGAGCTGAAGCAGGTGTTCTACTTCGACCTGTTGCAGCAACCGTTCGAGGCCGGCGCGTTCCGGCTCTCGATCGCCGAGACGCTGGCCGGGTTGAAGAATGCCGAGGGTGTGCCGACCTGGACGCTCAACAGCCACGACGTGCACCGCGCGGTGAGCCGATACGGGCTGGTCGAACCCGAGCCGCCGTGCACCTCGGACGTCAATGCGCTGCGTACCCGGGCCCGCGGCCGGGTGGACGTCGAACTCGGCATCCGCCGGGCGACCGCCGCGCTGCTGCTGATGCTGGCGCTGCCCGGCTCGGTCTACCTCTACCAGGGCGAGGAGCTCGGCTTGCCGGAGGTGCAGGATCTGCCTGACGCGGCCCGGCAGGATCCCATCTGGGAACGCTCGCGGCACACCGAGCACGGCCGCGACGGCTCGCGCGTTCCGCTGCCGTGGTCGGCTGCGGCGCCGGCGTTCGGGTTCAGCACCGGCCGGCCGTGGCTACCGCAGCCGGATTGGTTCGCCGACTTCGCCGTCGACCGGCAGGCAGCACCGGACTCGGTGCTGTCGCTGTACCGCGCATCGCTGCGGGCCCGACAGAGCATCGATCAGGCTGCCCCGCTCGAATGGTTGGAGACCGGGCGGGAGGACGTGCTCGCCTTCAGCCGGGGCGAGCTGACCTGCGTCACCGTCTTCGACGGGCCACCCTTCCCGGTGCCAGCCGAGTGGGGGCGGCCGACACTGGCCAGCAGGGCGGGACTCGATCGGCTGCTGCCCGCCGACACCGCTGCCTGGCTCACCCGCTGACCAGCCGCCGGGCGCGGTAGGGATTGGCAATACCCCAGCGCCTGAGCGCCCAGCACGAGCGAGCCGCCGGGAACTACCCCGGCGGCTCGTCGGTGCGGCTGTCGCGGACTACGGGATCGCCGTGGCGAACGCGTTCAGCCGCACGGGCAGCTCGGCCCGGCCGTTGAGCAGGAAGGTGCCCTGCGGCTCGAGCTCGTCGGGCGAGACGGCGAGGGCGAGATCCGGGAAACGCTCGAACAGTGCGGGCAGCGCGATCGCCGCTTCCAGCCGGCCCAGCGGGGCCCCGATGCAGAAGTGGATGCCGTGCCCGAAGGAGACATGTTCCTTGTCGGCCCGGGTGATGTCGAACCGGTCGGCGGTGTCCCCGTGCAGCTCCGGATCCCGGCCGGAGGCCGCGAAACCGATCAGCACCGGGTCGCCCTTCGGAATGGTCACCCCGGCGATCTGGACCTCCTCGGTGGTGAAGCGGAACGGCAGCTGGGCGATCGGCGACTCGACCCGCAGCGTCTCCTCGATGACCTCGCGCCAGGGGAGCTTCTCGATGCGGACCAACTCGTACTGGTCGCGGTTGGTGAGCATCGCGAGGGCAGCGTTGGAGATCAGGTTGGTCGTGGTCTCCGAACCGGCGCCCAGCATCAGGTGCACGGTGCCGGCCATCTCCGAGTCGTTGAGCCGGGAGCCGTCCTCCTCCTGCGCCGAGATCATCGCGCTGATCAGGTCATCGCCCGGCTCGCGGCGCTTGAGCGCGATCACGTCGTTGATAGCCTCGTGCCATTGCTCGACGTTGGCCACCGCCTCCTCGTGGTTGATCGTCGTCTCCACGTTCACCTGGCCGCCGCGCAGCACGTCCGCGCGGTACTCCTCCGGGATGCCGAACAGGTCGCAGATCACCTGGGTGGGCAGCGCCTGCGCGAAGGTCGTCTTGAGGTCCACCACCGCACCCGGCGGCTGCGCGGCCAGCTCGTCCAGCAGCCTGGTGACGATCGCCTCGATCTGCGGCCGCATCGCCTCCACCCGGCGCAGCGTGAACGTCCTGGCGATCAGCTTGCGCAACCGGCTGTGGTCCTCGCCGTCCGAGGTGGTCATGTTCTCCATCATCACCCAGCCGATCAAAGGGAAATCGGGACCGATATCCCCGTTGATGAAGGCGGGCCAATGCTTGCGGGCGTCCTTGGCGAACCGGGGATCGGTCAGCACCTTGCGGACCATCTCGTAGCCGACCACCGACCAGGCCCGGACTCCGCCGGGCAGTTCCACCTGGGCGATCGGGCCCCGGGCACGTATGCGGGCACCCTCGGCATGGATGTCATGGCCGGTTGCATCGATGACGATGGGTTCGGACAAGCTGTTCACGGGGAACCTCCAGCAAATTGCGTGAATTCCGGGGGCAGGAACCGGAGACAGATGATGACCGGTCCTGTCGTCTACCCGGTCATGGGTGCGTCGAATGCTGACTGGTGCTGTTGGTTATCCGATCCGGCGTTGCGTCGAAGCCGAAGATATCAACGGTAGGAACGGTGATCGTCTTCGATGTTGCGGCAATTCCCGCGCGGCAGGGTGAGCGCCACGTTGGTCAGGATGCTTTCCGGACAAGGTCTTCCGAGCGCACCGGCAGCTTGGCCACCGCGAACTCCCGGGCCAGCGACGCCACCGTATCGGTGTGCCGGGGCAGCCAACCCAGCTCGCGCTGAGTCTTGTCCGAAGAGACCACCTGGTGCAGCCGGAACAGCCCCGCGATCGGGGCGTACTCCTCGGGAACGGGCTCGTCCAGCGGCCACGAGATGGTCTTGCCGCAACCGACCAGTGCCGCCAGCCGGTCGACCAGGACGTTGTCCCCGATCGCGTTCCAGACGGTGCCGGGTGCCGCCTTCGCCGCCACCGCCAGGTAGAGCGGCGGCAGATCGTCGACATGCACGGCGCCCCAGCGCACGTCGGGCTCCCCGACGTAGACTCCCGCGCCGAGGCGCCGGGCGACCGGCACCATCATGTTCTGTACCACGCCGCCGAACGAACCGTAGATCAGGCCGGGCCTGATCACCCGATGCCCGGCGGCCAGCGCCCGGCGTTCGACCTCGTCGCGCCAGCCGACCAGCGGATGCGGGTGCGGCACGTCGTCCTCGTCCACGTGTCCGGCGCCTAACACGTCGCTGCCCGAGGTGATGAGCAGCGGGCTGCCAGCCTCGATCAGGGCGTCCACCCCGGCCAGGTCGAGCTCCTCGTTCAGGATCGCGCCGAGGTGGATCACCAGGTCGAAGCCGCGCGCCGCGGCCACCAGTGACGGCGGATCGGCGAGGTCGCCGGACACCGCTCGGTAGGTGCTATGCACCGGCGTGCCGCCGGGACGCCGCAAGCCGGTGACCCGGTAACCGGCGGCGGCGAAGTCGGCCGACATCCGGGCCCCGACGTAACCGGCCGACCCGATGATCAGAACGTCGCGTCCTGGCACAGGTCCCCCTTAGCCGGACAGGGCGTCCGGGTGATCGGCGAAGATGTCGACGGTGCGTCCGATGCGGTGCGCCTCGGCCCGGACGCTGTCCCCCCAGCGCTGCCAGAGCCCGGCGAGCCGCGAGGTCACGATGACCACGTCCACGCTCTGATCGGCCAGCACCGTCCGGATACCGATCGCGTGGTGCCCGGTGACGTCGGCACCCTGGGCGGCCTGCTCCAGCAGTTCCCGGTCGAAGTCGGCGACCTGGGCATGCTCCGCACCAGGTGGCAGCACCGCGCCGCAGCCGAGGATCGCGATCCGATCCGCCGGACCGGTCACCTGCAACGCGGCCGCGATCTCGTCGGCCACCTCCAGATCGCGTGCCTTGCGGGTCCACGCCTGCAGGTCCAGCCACTCCTGCTCCCAGAGCCAGTACTCGCTGCGCTCGGCCACCAGGCAGCCCAGTTCGATCGCCGGCTCGGGGAACTTGCGCAGGAAGCGGCCCATGTTGGCGATCAACTCCTGCCACCGCTCGGCCATCACCCGCTCGTGCGGCCATTCGATGATCCACGCGTCCCGCGCGACGTACAGGGTCAGACCATTGCGCTCCAGCCGCAGGCCGAGGTCGAGATCCTCCGCGCCCCACAGCAGGAAGGACTCGTCGAAACCGTCGACCGCCCAGAACTCCTCGGTACGTACCGAGCAGTTGTTGGTGAAGAACGCCCGCCAGGCCAGCGGCATCCGGGCAAGCTCGAAGTCGTAGGCCGCCAGCGCCGGATGGCGCACGTCGCGCATCGCCGGGTCGTCGGCGTAGCGTGCCAGCACCTGCTCCGGCGGCAGCTCGGCCAGCTCCTCGGCCAAGCCGGGTACCGGGTCCTCGGTCGGGTTATAACCCCAGGCGTAGCCGATCACCGCTCGTCGCTGCCCGGGGTCGGCGTGCGCGGCAAGGTGCTGCCGGACGAAGTCCGGCCCGACCATGCACCCCGAGTCGAGGAAGATCAGCACCGGCGCGGTGGCCAGCCGGGCGCCCTCGTTGCGGGCCAGGCCGACCCGCATCCCCTGATCCGGCTGGAAATGATAAGCCGTGCGCAGCCGGTCGCTGAACTCTTCGACGACGGCACGGGTGTCGTCCGCGGATCCGTCATCGGAGACGATGACCTCGAAGCTGTCCAGCGACACGTCCTGCCGGGTCAGCTGCTCGAGCATCAGGCGCAGCAGCGGCGCCCGGTTGTAGGTGGGGATGACGACAGCTACGTCGGGCCGGCCGATGTCCTGGCGCATGGCGTTCCTCCGGCGATGAGCGAGTGGTGGGCTCCATCCTTGGCAGCGCCCCGCTCGGTCGCATCGCTCAACGTGCTCTGCCCAGTTCGCTATCGCCGGCGCGGCACACGTCGAAACCGGGCCGGTCGCTACGACTCCCTTCTGAGGCGCCGCTATGGCGTTCGGAGGTGGAGGACCAGCCGTGCGTTACGTGATCACGATCTACAGCAATCCGGCGACCTGGGCGCACCCGATGTTCCTGCACCAGCACGAGCAGCTGGCGCCCGAGGAACGGGCCGCGCAGCTCGATGAGTTCGGGGCACTGATGAAGGAGATCGCCGAGTCGGGTGAGCTGATCGACTCGGCAGCACTGGCCGATCCGGTCACCAGCCGAACCATTCGGTTCCGGAACGGCGTGCCGACGGCCACCGACGGACCGTTCGCCGATGCCAAGCAGCAGCTGGCCGGCTTCTTCCTGGTCGACTGCGAGACGCCGGAGCGTGCCGCCGAGATCGCCGCCCGCCTCCCCGACGCGCGCACCGCGGGCGTGGAGATCCGACCGGTGATGGATCTGTCGGGCATACAGATGTGACCGAGGCAGTGGACGCCGCCGGCGGGCCCGGGCTGACCCTGGCGCAGAAGGCGTCGCTGACCTCCGGCGGCGACGCCTGGCACACCCGGGCCATCCCGACCGCCGGCATCAGCGCGGTGATGGTCGCGGACGGTCCGCACGGCCTGCGCAAACAGACCGCCACCGGTGCGGACGCGCTTGCGCTGAGCGTCAGCACGCGCGCCACCTGCTTCCCGCCGGCGACCGGCCTGGGCTCCAGTTGGAACACCGGGCTGATCGAGCAGGTCGGCCGGGCGATCGGCCGGGAAGCCGCGGCCGAGGGGGTCTCGGTGGTGCTCGGACCGGCGGTGAACATCAAACGGTCCCCGCTCGGTGGGCGCAACTTCGAGTATTTCTCCGAGGATCCGCTGCTGACCGGGTGGGCCGGTGCGGCGTTCGTGCGTGGGCTGCAGTCCACCGGCGTCGGCGCGTCGGTCAAGCACTTCGCCGTCAACAACCAGGAGACCGACCGGATGCGGGTCAGCGCCGACGTCGACGAGCGGACCCTGCGCGAGATCTACCTGCCGGCCTTCGAACACATCCTCAGCACCGAGCAGCCGGCCACCGTGATGGCGGCCTACAACAAGGTCAACGGCGTGCACTGCAGCCAGCACCACTGGCTGCTCACCGAGGTGCTGCGCGAGGAATGGGGATTCCAGGGCCTGGTGGTCAGCGACTGGGGCGCGGTCGTCGACGGGGTGGCGGCGCTGGCCGCCGGCCTCGACCTGGAGATGCCACCACGGCTCGGCGGGCCGGCCGAGTTGGCCGCGGCCGTTGCCGGCGGAGAGCTGGCCGAATCCGCCCTGGACGCCGCGGCGGCGCGGGTGCTGGCGCTGGCCGCTCGCCCTGCCGTGGGTGGCCGGGTCGACTTCGACGCCCAGCATGAGCTGGCCTGCCAGGCGGCCCTGGAGTCCGCCGTGCTGCTCAAGAACGACGACGCGGTGTTGCCGCTCGCCGCCGGCGACCAGCTCGCGGTCGTCGGCGAGTTCGCGCGTAGCCCGCGCTACCAGGGCGGTGGCAGCTCGCACGTCCTGCCGACCCGGGTGGCCGACGCGCTGAGCGCGATCCGCGCGCTGGTACCCGATCCCGGCCGGGTGAGCTTCGCCGCCGGCTTCACCCTCGACGGCCAGCCGGATCCGCGACTGGTCGCCGAGGCGGTGGCGCTCGCCGGTCGGGCGCGGACCGTGCTGGTGTTCCTCGGGCTGCCCGAACCGGCCGAGAGCGAAGGGCTGGACCGGACGCAGCTCGACCTGCCGGCCGACCAGCTGGCCCTGCTCGACGCGCTGGCCGAGGTGCACGACCGGATCGTGGTCGTGCTGTCCAACGGCTCGCCGGTGACGACAGCGCCGTGGCAGCACCGGGCCGCCGCGATCCTCGAGGGCTGGCTGCTTGGCCAGGCCGGCGGGTCCGCGATCGCCCAGCTGCTGTTCGGCCTGGCGAATCCGTCCGGCAAGCTCGCCGAGTCGCTGCCCGTGCGGCTGCGGGACACCCCGGCCTACCTGCACTTCCCCGGCGGCGACGGGCACGTGCGGTACGGCGAGGGGATCTACGTCGGATACCGCTACTACGACACCCTCGAGATGCCGGTGGCCTACCCGTTCGGCCACGGGCTGAGCTACACCAGCTTCGGCTACGACGGGTTGCGCTGCCGGCGTATCGGGGTGAACGCGTTCGAGGTCAGCTTCACGATCACCAACACCGGTCGGCGCTCGGGTGCCGAGATCGCCCAGCTCTACATCCGGCCGATCGATCCCGGCCTGGATCGGCCGGTGCACGAGCTCAAATCCTTCACCAAGGTCAGCCTCGCACCCGGCGCCTCCAGCACCGTCACGCTGACCCTGGACGAGCGCGCCTTCGCCTATTGGTCCCCGGGCCGGTCCTGCTGGACGGTCGACGCGGGCGCCGCCGAGATCCAGGTCGGCGCATCTTCACGGGACCTGCGCCTGCGCGAGCGAGTGCGGCTGGACGGCAGCCCCGAGCGATCCCCACTCACCGCTGACTCGACGCTCGGGGAATGGTTCGGCACGCCGGCGGGGGAGCGGTTGCACGCCGCCATCACCGCCGCCGGGCACGCCGACGCGCTGGGCCTGGCCGACGGCAAGCTGCCGCCGATGCCGGCCGCGACGCCGCTCAGCAGGCTGGTCTCGTTCCTGCCGGGGCTCGCCGCGGACCAGGTCGAGGAGTTCGTGCGGGCCGCCCGCGACACCCGAACCGGCCACCACCGGTCCTAGTCTGCCCATCGAACGGGCTTAAGGCCGTAGCTTCCCCGTTGCCCAGGCTCAGCCAGGCCCTGGCGGATTTGCGTCGGCACGCCGCATAGTGTCCTTTGCCGGGTGTCCTTTGCCGGGTGGCCGGGTGGCGCACGGCGGGAGAATGCCGAGGGTGTGAACAGTGAAGTACCTGATCATGATCTACAGCAATCCGGTGACCTGGGCGCATCCCACGTTCCTGCACCAGCGCGAGCATGCCCGCTGCGGCGGGGTCGAGATCCGGCCGGTGGTGGAGCCCTCCGAGATAGCGATCTGATTCGTTGGAGGAGCTGCTGCGGTCATTGGCACCCAGCGTGCTGGGTGCCCTGGTCCGCCGTTACGGCTCGCTCGACTCATGCGAGGATGCCGTCCAGGAGGCGCTGATCGCCGCCGCGCTGCAGTGGCCGGAGCAGGGCATCCCGGACAACCCGTCGGCCTGGCTGATCACCGTCGGATCGCGCCGGCTGATCGACGCTCGACGCAGCGACGCGGCCCGTCGCCGGCGGGAGGCCGCCGTCGCGGCGCTCACGCCGTCCCACGAGCTGCTCGCCCCGGGGCCCGGCGAGCAGCCGGCCGAGGACGACGACACGCTCACCGTGCTGCTGCTGTGCTGCCATCCCGAGCTGACGCCGTCTTCGCAGATGGCACTGACGCTGCGCGCCGTCGGCGGGCTGACCACCGAGCAGATCGCCCGCGCGTTCCTGGTCAGCGAGGCCACGATGGGCCAGCGCATCAGCCGGGCCAAGCAACGGCTCAAGGCCACCGGCGCCAGCTTCGCGATGCCGCCGGGCCTGCACGACCGGCTGCGAATCGTGCTGCACGTGCTCTACCTGATCTTCAACGAGGGCTACACCACCACCTCCGGCCCGGAGCTGCAGCGCCCGGATCTGACCGGTGAGGCGATCCGGCTCACTCGAGAGCTGCACCGGAGGCTGCCGGCGGACGGCGAGGTGGCCGGCCTGCTCGCGCTGATGCTGCTCACTCAGGCCCGCCGACCGGCACGTACCGGCCTGGACGGCATGCTGGTGCCGCTCGGCGAACAGGACCGGACGCTGTGGAGCAAGGAACTGATCGAGGAAGGCTGCGCGCTGATCAGCCGGACGCTGGCCGAGGCGGTGCTCGGGCCGTACCAGTTGCAGGCGGCGATCGCGGCGGTCCACGACGAGGCACCGCGTGCCGAGGACACCGACTGGCCGCGGATCCTGGCGCTCTACCAGTTGCTCGACCAGACCTGGCCTAATCCGGTGGTACGCCTCAACCAGGCCATCGCGCTGGCCATGGTGCGCGGCCCGCGGGCCGGGCTCGACCTGCTCGGCACCCTGGACGCCGACGAGCGGATGGCCAACGGCCACCGGCTGTACGCCGTCCGGGCCCACCTGCTGGAACGGGCGGGCGAACTCGACGCCGCCTATCAGGCGTACGAGCTCGCCGGCCGGCGCACGACGAGCCTGCCCGAGCGGCGCTACCTCGAGGCGCGTGCCCAGCGGCTGCCCCGGCCCGCCGGCGGCCAATGATCGCACGGGCGAAGATGTGCGGTCCGGTCACTCGCTGACATCGTCGGACGGTACTGACCCGATGCCGCCGTCGAAGGAGAAGTCCGTGACCACCATCTCCGAACCAGGCCGGGCCGGCCTACTGCGGCGGGCGGTTGACCTGGTGCCGGTCCTTCGCGACAACGCCCTGTGGGGGGAACGCAACGGGCGGCTCGCCGACGAGAGCGTGCGGGCGATGACCGAGGCCGGGATCTTCCGGATGCGGGTGCCGGCCCGGTACGGCGGCTACGAGTGCGACGCGGCCACCATGGTCGACGTCGGCATCGAACTCGGCCGCGGCGACGGCTCGGCCGCTTTCAACGTGGCCGCCTGGTGGATCATGACCGGCAACGTCGCGCACTTTCCCGACGAGGTCCAGGACGAGATCTTCGCCGACCCCGACGTGCGGATCTGCGGCACGCTGGCGGCGACCGGCACGGCGACGCCCAAGGACGGCGGGATCGTGGTCTCGGGCAGCTGGAACTTCAACAGCGGTGCCGCGCACAGCCAGTGGAAGATTCTCTCCGCCATGCTGCCGAGCGCCGATGGCGGCATGGAGCCGATCATGGCAGTGGTGCCGATCGGTGAGCTGACCCTGGTGGACGACTGGGAGGTCGCCGGCCTGCGCGGCACCGGCAGTGTCACCACGATCGCCGAGGACGTGTTCATCCCCACCGAACGCTATCTGCGGATCGCCGACCTGCTGCGGCAGCGATACGCCTCGAAGCTCAACGCGGACAACCCGGTCTACCGGGGCCCGATGGTCGGCCCGATCTCCGCGGCCACCGTCGGAAAGATCGTCGGGCTGGCCCGCGCCGCCGAAGAGGCGTTCTTCGACCGGCTGCCCGGCCGGGCCATCACCAACACCACCTACACCAGCCAGTTGGAGGCGCCGATCACCCACCTTCAGGTCGCCGAGACATCGCTGAAGACCGACGAGGCCGAGTACCACGCCCGCCGGCTCGCCGCGCTGGTCGACACGAAGGGGATCAGCGATGAGCCGTGGACGATACGCGAGCGGGCCTACGCCCGAGTCGCGGTCGGCCGGGTCTGCCAGCTCGCGCACGAGGCGGTCAGCACGCTGGCGATGGCCAGCGGTGGCTCGTCCAACTACTCCTCGGTGCCGATCCAGCGGATCCAGCGCGATGTGCAGGCCATCAACCTGCACGCGCTGAACCTGCCGGCCAACAATCTTGAGCTGTACGGGCGGATCCTGTGCGGCCTGGATCCCAACACCTTCTTCGTCTAGCGGGTGTCTCCTTATTTCCCGGCCGCGCAGCGGAGCACGGAAAAAGGAGACCAACCGCCACCTGCTGCCAGGCGCCCGCGGGCGCGACCCCGAGGAGTGTGCGCAATGAACCCGCAGGTCGTCCCAGCCGAGCAATGGCGGGCCGCTCGGCTGCGGCTGCGCGACCGAGAGATCGAGTTGTTGCGGGCACGGGACGCCGTCGCGGAGGCACGCCGGGCACTGGCCGCCGTGCCGGTCGAGAAGGACTACGTCTTCGATGGGCCGAACGGCGAGGCCCGGCTGGTGGACCTGTTCGAGGGCCGCCGGCAGCTGATCATCTACCACTTCATGTTCGGTCCTGGGTGGGATCAGGGTTGCAAGCACTGCTCGTTCATCACCGACAACATCGGGCACCCGGCCCACCTGCACTCCCGCGACACCACGATCGCCCTGGTCTCCCGCGCGCCGCGGCAGCAGCTCGTGCCGTTCCAGCGGCGGATGGGCTGGATCCTGCCGTGGTACTCCAGCTACGGCAGCTCCTTCAACTACGACTTCCACGTGACGCTGGACGAGGCCGTCGCCCCGGTCGAGTACGACTTCCGTGACGAGGTAACCCTGCAACGGGACGGCGAGCCCTTCTACACCCAGGGCGAGCAGGGTGGTGTCAGCGTCTTCCTGCGCGACGGCGCGGACGTCCTGCATACCTATTCGGCCTACGGGGACAAGATGGAGTTCCTCAACGGCACGTTGAACTATCTGGATCTGACGCCGCTGGGTCGCCAGGACGCACCCGGCCGGCCGTGGCTGCGCCACCACGACCGGTACTAGCCTGCGCCGGTCACCCGATCCGGTCGGCGGAAGCGCCGGTGACCCACCACCCAGCCCGGCCTGCGTCCAGGCCGCGCCCAGCCCGGTGATCGAAATGAACGAGCGGTGTCGCTAAATCTGCCATGCGTAATCTGCTCGCTGTGTCAAGTCGAATCGAATTCGTACGCTACCTTTGGTGTCTCATTGATGGCCTCTGCATGATTGCGGCCGCTGCCCGTGTTTCGCGACCCATTTCGGATCGCTGGATATGAATTACTATTGTCGCTGTCACCGATAACGTCAGCGCACGGGAGAAAGGCCCGCTGAATAAACCGGTGTGCCTACCCGCGCAGTACTCGGTTGAAGGACTGCAGATCACCGATCAGTAGCTCGGGCTGCTCCATGGCGGCGAAGTGGCCGCCGCGGTCGAACTCGCTCCACTGCACGATGTTGGGAAAGCCGCGGTCGGCGAAGCGCCGGATCGGTTGGCCCGGGTCGTGCGGGAAGACAGCAACCCCCAGCGGCACCGGCAGCGGCGGCGGCGGAGGCGGCGGGGTCTTCGCGGTCGGCAGCAGCTCGGCGTTGTCGAAGTAGAAATGCGCCGACGAGGCGCCGGTTCCGGTCAGCCAGTAGAGCATCACGTTGGTGAGGATTCGGTCCCGGTCGATCGCGTCCTCGGGAATCTTGCCGGAGTCGCTCCACTCGTGCAGCTTTTCGACGATCCAGGCGAGCTGGCCGACCGGCGAGTCGTTCAGGCCGTACGCCAGCGTCTGTGGTCGGGTCGCCTGTATCCGCATGTAGCCGGACTGGTCGTCCACATACCTGGTCAGCAGGCCCAGCCGACCCAGCTCGACCGACGTGAGCCCGGCCAGGTCCGCCGGGTCGGCCGAGGGCGGCGTCGGCAGGAAGTTCACGTGCGCGCCGATGACGTGCGCATGGTCGATGCCGGCCAGGATCAGGCTGATCCAGGCGCCGAAGTCACCACCCTGCACGACGTACCTGTCGTAACCGAGCTTGTCCATCAGCTCGGCCCAGGCGCCGGCGACCCGAGGCATGATCCAGCCGGGTCCGCTGGGCGGCCCCGAGAAGCCGAAGCCGGGGATGCTCGGAATGACCAGGTGGTAGGCAGTGGCCGGGTCGCCGCCGTACGAGCGCGGGTTGCTGAGCGGCCCGATGATATCGAGGAATTCGGCGAACGAGCCCGGCCAGCCGTGCGTGATGATCATCGGAATGGCGTCCGGCTCGGGGGAGCGCACGTGCAGGAAGTGCACGTTGGTTCCGGCGAGCTCGGTGGTGAACTGCGGGAACGCGTTGAGTCGGGTCTCGGCGGCACGCCAGTCGTAACTGGTCCGCCAGTAGTCGGCGAGTTCCCGCAGATAGGCCTGTGGGACGCCGCGGCTCCAGTCGTCGCCGCCCTGATCGACAGGCCAGCGGCTGGCATCCAGGCGGCGGTGCAGGTCGTCCAGCGCCGCCTGTGGAATTTCGATGCGGAATGGATTCATGTCACGTCCTCACTTGATGAAAAAGAGCACTAAAGCGCTTTTGCGCAATGCCGGCGGCTGTCTGCAAGATGTGCGGGCATGCTGCTGGCAAATTCGCTTACTACGGCCGCGACATCGGTGCGGATCGATGCTATCGAGGCGATCGAACCAGGTAAAGGGAGGGCCTCGAATTGAGCATTCTGCAAGAAGATCGGGCGCGGCGGCGTCGATATGATCTTTCGAACTGATCGCCCCACATTTGAGGAGCCAATTTTAAATGTGCAGCCATCTCGGCGAGCATGCGGTGGTTCTCGGTGGCAGCATCGGAGGATCACTCGCGGCCCGGGTGCTTGCCCCGGCGTACCGAACGGTGACGGTCATCGATCGCGACGACCTCTCCGGGCCGGTCGAGCCCCGGCATGCGATTCCGCAGGGGCACCACATTCACGCCCTGCTCGCCCGAGGGCAGCAGATCCTCGAGGAGTTGTTCCCGGGTTTCACCGAGGAGTTGGTCGCGCTCGGGGTGCCGATCGGCGACTTCGGTACCAGCCTGAGCTGGTACTTCAACGGTCAGCTGATTCAGAAGGCGGAGACCGGGTTGATCTGTGTCGCCGCCGGCCGTCCGTTGCTGGAGGCTCGGGTCCGGGGCCGGGTTCGCGGCCTGGGCAATGTGCGGTTCCGCGAACACACCGACATCGTCGGGCTTGTGTCCGCCCCCGATGGCGGCCGGATCACCGGGGTCCGGGTCCAGCCGAGGGGCGGCGATGAGGAGTTGATCATCGCCGACCTGGTGGTCGACACGACTGGGCGGGGTTCGCGCACGCCGCGCTGGCTGGCGGAGCTGGGCTATCCACGGGTGCCCGAGGAACGGGTCAAGATGGACCTGACCTACACCACCCTCGACTTCAAGGGACCCTTGCCGTTCGACCCGATAGGCACGGACATCGCGCTGGTTCCGGTGGCCACCCCGGCGATCCCCCGAGGTGCGATCTTCGCCCGAATGCCTGACCGCTACTCCGTTTCGCTGACCGGCATCCTTGGCGATCAACCGCCGACCGACCTCGAAGGCTTCATGGCGTACGTGCAATCGCTGCCGGTGCCAGAGATCTACAAGGCGGTCCGCGACGCCGAACCGATGGGCGAGCCGATGTCGTTCAGGTTCCCGGCAAGCGTGCGTCGGCGTTACGAGAAGCTGGCGCGTGTTCCGGACGGGCTGCTGGTCATGGGAGATGCGGCTTGCGTCTTCAACCCGGTCTACGCCCAGGGGATGACGGTGGCCGCGATGGGCGCTCGGATGCTCGGTGAGCACCTGCGCAGCCAGCCACCGGTGCCGGCGGCATACTTCAAGGATCTGGCGAAGATCATCGACGCGCCGTGGGACATGTCGGCCGGAGCCGATCTCGGCTTCCCCGGGGTGCAGGGACGCCGGACCGTCAAGGTGCGGATGGGCAACCTGTATATCCCACGGCTGCAGGCCGCGGCCGTGCGCGATAGCGGCCTGGCGACCGCATTCTTGCGTACGGCAGGACTGGTCGACCCGCCGCAAGCACTGATGCGTCCGGCAGTCGTCGGACGGGTGCTGCGACCCAGGGGGCAGTGAGGATAACGCAGTGGCGACCGAGCCACAGGCGCTCAGCCTTGTGGCATGCGGATCCAGCTGAACGGGCCGAACGAGGTCGCGGTGGTCGGGTTGTGCGCGCCCGGCGCGGCGGTGAGCTTGAGCCACTCCAGTGGGAAGGTGCTGCCGTGCACCACGATCCGATGGAAGTTCGCGACGTTGTAGTACGGGTGGCTGTTCCACGCGTCGTACCCGCACACTCCGTTGTCGCCGGTGCACGGCGCCGCCTGCACGAGTGGGTTGTCCGAGCGGTAGATGTGCGAGTCACCGACGAGCAGCAGCACCGGCTTGCCGATCGCGCTGGTGTGCGTGGCGAGGCTGGACACGATCGGCTCGTAGTTGGTCAGGTGTGCCGGGGTCTGGCCGTCCAGATCCCACAGGTCCGCCTGGGTGATCACCACGACACCGGCGGCGTCGGTCTGGCTCGCGAAGGAGAACGCGCCGTCGAGCCAGCGCAGGTCGGCCGCGGTGCGCTGGGCGGCCTCGTTCTGCTGGTCGGCCGAGGCGGCCGGCGCTCCGTACCAGGGGTCGGCATCGTTGTTCGAACCGCCGGGAACGTTGATCGTCACGAAGACGATTCCGCGCTTCTCCCACAGGACGTTCTCGACGTACTGGGCATCGCTTGGGTGGGCCGGATCGGCTACCTGTGCCTGGGACAGCACCGGCAAGCTGCCACTGCCGAGCGTCTGGCCCGGTTGGGCAAAGAACATCGACCGAACCAGGGCTAGGTTGGCGATCGGATTACCGCTGGCGTAGCCGGCCGGTTGGCCGGTCGCCGGATCGATGACGTAGTTGATCTGTCCGGTGCTGGGGTCGTAGCGACCGCCGCCCTCCGCGGCCTTGTGGCAGTCGGTCCATTCGTTGTCACCGGGCGTGTAGACCAGCGGATCGGTGAAGCGGGTCCATAGGTCATAGATCGACTGGTCATAGGGCTGCGTGCACCACTGCTTGCCGGAGTGGATGTCGCCGACTTGGACCACCGTGCTGACGTCCGGGTCGGCGTTCATCGAATCGATGAAGGCCGGGCTGGCGTCGAACTGCGCATGGTCGCCTTGGACGGTCCCGTAGGGTTCGTCACCGAAGACCGCGAGGGTGAACGCGCCCTTCGTGCCGTTGCCTTGGTCGGCTCCGGCGGCTGTCACGGGCAGGATGCAGAGTGCCAGGACGGCCGATGCCGCAGCGAATGATCGGATCATCACGATTTCCCCCGAAGTCCGTTTCTGCCATTACCAGATGGACGGTTGTCCGCATTCGCCGCCGGCCCGGTGTATCCGGGCTGAGGTGGCTCACGGCGTGACCGCATCCTTCGCCGCATAGCCCAGCTCCGCAATACCCTTACACAGGTCTTGCCAGCCATTCCCACCGATGACACATAGGGGGCAGGCCGCGACATCGCCGATTTGGGTGCGTGGCGTGACTTGTTCCCGGACCGGAACGCCTAGCTACACTGTGGAAGGGGCCGTGCCATGGCGACCTTCGTGCTGATTCGCGGCGGCCGGCGACGCCGGCCGGTATTGGCAGCTGATCGAGGCGCAGTTGCGGGCCACGGCCACCACACCACCGCGCCGGACCTGCCGCGGGACAACAGCGTCCATGCCGAACCTCCGGATTCGCGCCAGCTTGACTCGTGGCCTCGAATAAGACCAAACTTCATTGGATAAACTAGCTGCGTTGAGGAGGCCGTGATGACCAGTCAGCTCGATCGGGCCAAGCACCCGGCGAGTGCCGCGCTGGCGGGACCGTACGGGCACCCGTTCCACCCCATCCTGGTCACCGTGCCGATCGGTGCATGGGTGTCCAGCCTGGTCTTCGACATTGCCTCTCAGGTCGTTGACCACCCCGGCTTCCTCAACCAGGGTTCGGAGTGGCTCATCGCGATCGGCGTGCTCGGCGCCCTGGCCGCCGCGCTGATCGGCTTCCTGGATCTGTTCGCCATCCCGACCGGTACCAGCGCGTTCCGCACCGCGCTGGTGCACATGACCCTCAACCTGTCGGTCACCACCGCCTACGTGGTCAACTTCGTGTGGCGGCACAGCAGTTACCTGCGGCCGCAGGCCGTCGGCGGTGGTCATCTTGCGCTGTCCGCGGTGAGCCTGGCCGCGTTGGCGGTCTCTGGCTATCTCGGCGGCAAGCTCGCCTACCGCTACGGCGTACGGGTAGCTGACGAAGGCACCCAGGCCGAGGGATTCAAGACCAAAGTCGGGTCATGACCCAGAGGTTCACGCGTCGAATATGTCGTAAACCAGTCAAGTTCCCCAAGAGCGAAGAGGAGTCATCGTGGACGTCGCGGCACTGATCACCTGGATACTGACCGCTGGCGGCGGGTTCTTCCTACTCGCCACCTGGATCAGGAACGGTGGTGCCCGGAGCCAATCCGGCGGCAATAGTCACTTCCCGCCAGCGCTGATCTTCGGTCATTTCGCGCTGGCCGCCATTGGCCTGATCGTGTGGATCATCTATGTCGTCAGTGATACGCGGGCGCTGGCATGGACCGCGTTCGGCCTCCTCGTCCCGGTTGCGCTGCTCGGCCTTGCCATGTTCGTGCGCTGGATACCGACCTACCGGGCGCGACAGGCAGTTCCAGTCGGCGGGAGCAGCGCGCCCTCGGATACCGGGCCTGCCGAACGCCACTTCCCGGTCGTGGTCGTCGGCGCGCACGGTGTGCTCGCTGTCGTCACCGTCGTGCTGGTGCTGCTGGCAGCCTTGAAGATTGGAAGCTGACGCCGCGGGCGGGATGCGTCCGGACGTTCCTGGCGCGCCGGCCGCTGCGCCTGTGCTGCCCTAGTAGCCGGGGAAGACCCGGCGAAGATCGTCCAGGGTTACGTTGCCGGTGACCTCGACCCCGGCCGGCGTTCGTTCGGCAGTCAGCCGACCCGCGAGCAACCGGATCGCCGCCTCCAGCGGTCCGGTCAGCGTCGCGGTCGGTGGTGGTATTGGGCTGACAATGCTTACCGAGTCGGCGATGGCCAGCGCGTAACCGGATCCCTGGATCTCGATAACGGCCGGCTGGGCAAGCGCGTCAGCCTTGCCGGTGAACCCGAGTAAGAAGGCCAGATCTGTCGCGAAATGCTCGGCAAGCAGTTCCGCGATGTCCGCGGCAATGGCTGCTCCCGGGTCCAAGGACACCCGCACATCCCAGCTGTGGTGTGCAACCTCGTTGAGGCGCATCCCCGCGTAGCCGGCCAACGGCAGCGGTGCCGGCAGGAAACCCAACTGGACGGGCAGCGAAGCGCGCTGTTCGGCGGACAGCGCCTCGAACGCCGCGACGAGTTCGCCGTCGGAGGTCAGGAAGCCGGTGGCCTGATCCCGTGGGCTCATCGCATTCCACCGGTCCCAGACGTGCTGGTTGAAGTCCTGGCCCGGAGCGGGTGCCCCGGCCACCGCGGCCCGCAACGTGGCCAAGCCGATCTCGGCACCGCTGCCCAGGTGCGAGAGCACCTGGGCGACCGGCCATTCCGAGGCCCCGGAACGGGCAGCCAACTGCTCATCGGACAGGCCGCTCGCTAGACCGGCCAATTCGTCATGGGCGGCCCGCAAGCCGGTGATCGTGCGATCAGAAAGAGAGGTCACCCGTCAACCAATAGCACGCCCGAGCCGGTTCTCCCAGCAGAGGTCGCCGCCGGACCGCCACCCGACGTACGTACCATCCGCCTGTGCAGGCCACCATCACCAGCGACGAGGTTCGCCGCACGTATGACCTGATCCGGCCGTATCTGCGGCGCACCCCAATTCTGCGGATACCACTTGCAACCCTGACCGGAGCTCAGCGCGACAACGTTCCCGACGTCGTCCTGAAGCTGGAGCAGTTGCAGTGCGCGGGGTCGTTCAAGGCGCGTGGCGCGTTCGCGAACCTGCTGCTGCGCGAGATCCCACCGGCGGGGGTGGTCGCTGCCTCCGGGGGCAACCACGGTGTCGCGGTGGCCTATGCGGCACACCGGCTCGGGATTCCGGCCAAGATCTTCGTCCCTGCCATCTCAGCCGCGGCCAAGATAGCGGCGATTCGCTCGCTCGGGGCCGATCTGCGAGTGGGCGGTGACCGTTACGCCGATGCCCTGGCTGCCGCCCACATCGAGATCGCCCGATCTGGCGCGGCAGGGATCCACGCGTTCGACCAACGCGAAACGATCCTCGGGCAAGGCAGCCTGGCCCTGGAGCTCGGCGAGCAGGTCAGCGACCTGGACACGGTCCTGGTGCCCGTCGGGGGCGGCGGGCTGATCGCCGGCATCGCCGCCTACTTCGCCGGCGCGGTACGCGTCATCGGGGTGGAACCGACCGATGCGCCCACCCTCTGCCACGCCAGGGCCCACGGCGAACCGGTCGACGCTCCGACCGGCAGCATCGCGGCGGACGCACTAGCTCCCCGACGAGTCGGCGAGCTGGTATTTCCGCTCACGCAGGCCTACGTCAGCGAGGTAGTGCTGGTCGACGACGAGGCAATCCGACAGGCACAGGGCACGCTGTGGCGAGCCGCGCGACTGATCGCCGAGCCGGCGGCGGCGGTCGGGCTCGCCGCGCTGATCACCGGTGGCTACCGGCCCGAGCCGGGAGAACGGGTCGCCGTCGTCATCACCGGCGCCAATACCTCACCTGCCGGTCTCGATCCAGCGCCGGACGGTGGGTCTGGCTGAACCCGGTCAGCAGCAGGGCGCCGGGGCGCTGTCCGGTGCGCAGCTGCCGTCTTCGCTGGAACCGCAGCCGAAGGTCGCCGAGTCAGCGAGGACGGTATAGATCTCCCACTGCTCCCCGTTGGGTGCGCCGTTCACCCAGAACTTGTCCTGCTTGGCGTAGCAACACGTGGTTTCCCGTTCCTCGGTCAAGGCGATGCCGGCCGCGGTGAGCCGCGCCTGCTCGGCGTTGACGGCGTCGATGTCGCCGACCTCGACGCCGAGGTGGTTGAGGGAGCCACCGTGGCCCGGGTTCTCCAGCAGCACCAACTTCAGTGGCGGCTCGGCCACCGCGAAGTTGGCGTACCCGGGCCTGATCTTGGCCGGCTCGGTGTTGAACAGGGCGCTGTAGAACGCGATCGCGGCGTCGATGTCATCGACGTTCAAGGCCAACTGCACTCGGGACATGGCTTGCCTCCTCGGTAAGACTTAGACAGCTGTCTATGTCTGGATACGAGCCAGGTTGCCATGCATATCGACATCTGTCAATATCGATGTATGTCGAAGTCTCTGGTGGTGCTGTCCCCGGTGGAAACGGTCGCCTGCTGCTCGCCGCTGGTGCGCGAGCCGCTCTCTCCGGCCGCGGCCGAGCAGATCGTGCCGCTACTCAAGGCGTTGGCCGATCCGGTGCGGTTGCGGTTGCTGTCGCTGGTCGCCTCGCACAAGGGCGGCGAGGCATGCGTGTGCGATTTGAACGAGGCGTTCGACCTGTCACAGCCGACCATCTCCCACCACCTCAAGGTGCTGCATGAGGCGGGCCTGCTGGACCGGGAGAAACGCGGTGTCTGGGTGTACTACCGGGCCAGTACCGCCGCGTTGGCCGGGCTGGCGGCACTCATCGGCACCACCGCCCCATGAGCTCGGGGCTGGCCCGGCGAGCGCTGGCCGAGTTCGTCGGCACCGCGTTCCTGGTCGCCGCGGTCGTCGGCTCCGGGATCGCAGCAGTCCGCCTCTCTCCGGGCGACATTGGGCTGCAGTTACTGGAGAACAGCCTGATCACCGGCGGCGCGCTGACGGCGTTGATCCTCGCGCTGCAACCGGTCTCGGCCGCGTTCAACCCCATCGTGACCTTGGTCGAGCGCGCGCTCGGCGCGGTCGACAACCGGGACGTGGTCGGTCTCATCGCCGCCCAGCTGGCTGGTGGCTTCGTGGGTGTGGTGCTGGCCAACCTGATGTTCGGGTTGACCGCGGTGAATATCTCCACCCACCACCGCTCGGGGCACGGGCTCTGGCTGGGGGAGGCCATCGCCACCCTCGGATTGCTGGTCGTCATCTTCGGCACGGCCCGCGCCGGTCGCGCCGACCGGGTCGCGGTGGCCGTCGGCGGGTACATCCTCGCCGCCTACTGGTTCACCAGTTCGACCAGCTTCGCCAACCCCGCCGTGACCCTCGCCCGGATGTTCTCCGATTCGTTCGCCGGCATCGCACCGGCCTCGGCACCGATGTTCATCCTGATGCAACTCGCCGGTGGCCTGCTCGGTTACCTCCTGATCCGCGGCCTGTATCCGAACCCTGCCGCGATCGCCATGGCAGCGATCGTCCCCCGATCGGAGGAAAGCCCATGACCTCCAAACCGGCCGTGCTGTTCGTCTGCGTCCACAACGCAGGCCGGTCGCAGCTGGCGGCGGCCTGGCTCCGGCAGCTGGCCGGTGACCAGGTCGAAATCTGGTCCGCCGGTTCCGCGCCTGCCCACCAGGTCAACCCGATGGCCGTCGAGGTCATGCGCGAAATCGGCATCGACATCAGCGACGAAGCCCCGAAGATCCTCACCACCGACTCGGTCTCGCGCGCTGACGTCGTGATCACCATGGGCTGCGGCGACAGCTGCCCCTACTTCCCTGGCAAACGCTACGAAGACTGGGTGCTGACCGACCCAGCCGGTCAACCGATCGAGGTCGTCCGCCAGCTCCGCGATGACATCCGCGCCCGCGTCGCCGCACTCGTCGAGGATCTCCGGATTGCGCATTCGTGACCGCCCGGCATCGGAACGCCGCCAGCGGTGAGCCTCGGCGGTTGGTGTTTGCGAGCGGTCAGCCCTTCTCCGGGCGCTGCCTCTCCTGCCGCAGCCGGCGGAGCCGGTTGACCAGGCTCGGCGCGTAGGCGAGCGCTTCGACGTCGTCGATCAGGGTGTTCAGCCGCTGGTAGTAGCGGGTGGCGGACATGTCGAACTGTTCCCGGATGGCAACCTGCTTCTGACCGGCCTGCAGGAATCGTTGCCCTTCGAAATCAAGAATCGCGCGGTCCTGCTCACTCAACATGCATCCATTCTGCGAGCTTGCGACGCTCGTCGAAAGCGTGGAACGAGTGGTTGGCATCACCGGCCGGCAGCCAGCATTCAGCTGGGAAACCGTGCTACTCCTCGGCATATCCTGGCGCGATCCGCTGCCACGGCCGGAGCTGCTCAAGTTGGCTGGCCACGCCGAGCAGAGCGGCTTCGCTGCCCGGCCGGCCGACCAACTGGATCGACAGCGGCAGGCCGCTCGGGTGGGTTCCAGCCGGCACCGCCATCGCCGGCCAGCCGGCCAGGTTCCACGGCGCGGCGAATGGCGCGTAGCGAATGTTGGCCCATACGTTGGCCCGCCAGCTCTTGGCATGCCAAGCCAGCGCGGCCGGTGCCGGCTGGGCGAGCATCGGCGTGACCAGCACGTCGACCCGCTCGAAGTACCGTTCGGCCGCTCGCTGCCATGAGGTCCGCCCGCCGGCTCGCGGCGCCCCGAGGGCCCGGACCAGCCGGCCGAGCTGGGCATGCCGGGATACCCGTCGTTCGAGTGGCGTTTGGCTGGTCAACAATCGGGCGTCCTGTTCGGTGCCGGCGAACCAGCGCGCCATCGCCGCCGGGCCGGCCTTGATCGGGTAGCGCAGTTCGGCGTCGCGTACCTGGTGACCGGCGTCGGTTAACAGCCGGCCGGTCTGCCGAGCGGCCTCGGCGAAATGTCGATCGACCGGCAGGCCGGCTATCGGCGCTCGTACCGAGATGCCGATCCGCAGACTCGCGTCGATGGCCGGCGTGGCCAGCTCCGGCCGGTCGGCAAGCACCGACAGCAGCAGCGCGCAGTCGGCGACCGTGCTGGCAAGCGGGCCGTTCTCGACCATCGCGAACCAGGATCCGTCGCCCAGGCCGGCCGGCACCGTGCCAAGCCCGGGCTTGAGCCCGACCAGGCCGGTGCAGGCGGCCGGGATCCGGATCGAGCCCATCCCGTCGTTGCCGTGCGCGGCCGGCACCATCCCGGCGGCCACCGCCGCGGCGCTGCCGCCGGACGAGCCGCCCGGAGTGCGATCGGGCTGCCACGGGTTACGGGTGATGCCATTCGCCGCCGAGTCGGTGGTGCCGAAGACGCACAGCTGCGGGACGTTGGTCAACCCCACGATCACCGCGCCGGCGCTGCGCAGCCGGGCCACGACCTCGTGGTCGTGGGCCTGCACGGTGCGGCTGCCGCCGGAGTTCCCATTGCCGGTGTACTCGCCGGCAACAGCGACATTGTCCTTGACGGCTATGGGCAATCCGGCAAGTGGGAGGCTTGCGCGATCGGGCCGGGCATCCACCTGGTCGGCCTCGGCCAGGGCTTGCTCGGTGCGGACGGTCCGAAACGCTCGGATGCCCGGCATTCCATCGGTGCCCGCCGGACGGTCGCGCTCGGCGATGCGGGCCAGCGCCTGCTCGGTGAGTTCGCGCGCGGTCCGGTTGCCACGCCGCACGGCATCGGTGGCAGCAACCGCGGTCATTGTCATGCAGGGATCATGACGGCCCGGGCCGACAACCGAAAGCCGGGTCCGGCCGTTGGCCCCCCAACTCCGGTACTACGGTCGAGTCATGACCGAACGGCCCGACCCGGTACCAGGCGAACCCGACCCCGATCTGGTTCAGCAGCGCGCGCAGGAGTTGAA
This sequence comes from Jatrophihabitantaceae bacterium, assembly GCA_045807085.1. Classification (GTDB taxonomy): domain Bacteria; phylum Actinomycetota; class Actinomycetes; order Mycobacteriales; family Jatrophihabitantaceae; genus Jatrophihabitans_A. The sequence continues at coordinate 347,807 of JBJMIB010000007.1, read as the reverse complement.
CCCGGAGGAGCTCGCGGTCGGCAGCGATGACCCGCGGGCGCAGGCCCAGGCGATCCTCGCCGACTCGGAAGCCCGCATCGAGCATCCGGAGGAGACCAAGCATGCCTCGAACCAGACGCCGGACTGATCGGTTCCTCGACTGACCGGAGCTGCCGCGGCTATCGGCTGCCGCGCTATCGGCTGACCAGGGTGCTCCTCGCCTCGGCGATGGTCAGCGTGGTGGTGGCCGGCCGCAGGGCCGTGACCGTGCCGGGTATCGAGGTCCATGGCTGCCCGACGATCCGGTACTGGCCCTGCCAGTAGGTGTGGGCGGTGACCGTGACCGGTCCGGGCGCTGCGTAGCTGTGCCCGAACTCGGCGGCGCAGGCGCCACAGTCGCGCGCCGGGTCGTAGGGGGTGCCCGGTGTCGGCTGCAGGGTGGCGGTGGTGCCGTCGCCGAAGTCGAACTCGGTCCGGTCATAGTTGACCCGAAGTTCCACCGGGAAGCCGATCAGCGCCGACCGGCCCAGGCTCACGGTGCTGGCGGTGTTCACCCAGTAGAGCGTCTTCAGGTTGACCAGGCCGGTGCCGGTGCTAGGCGAGACGCCGATGGCAGGCGGCTGCAGCAGTCGGATGATCTCGTCTCGCAGGGCAGCTGCGGACGGCATCGGAGTGTCGAGGCCGGCACACCACTGAGCGATCGGCACCGGCGGGTCGGTCAGCCCGGCCGTGGTGAGGAACTGATGTGGGCTTGGGTTGCCGGCAATGGCCGGGCAGGGGAAGCCGGTCGGGCCACAGGCCTTGTTCCAGAACGTGTGGTCGTCGGTGGCCGTTGCATAGCCACAGTCGATGACCAGCACCGGCAACCCGCCCGCGCCGGGAATATCAGTAGACCGCACGCTGCAAGATCCATAAACCCCGACGTTGCCAGAATTTGCCGCGCCTCCAAAGGAGCTATCTGCGCCAGACCCGCAACCGGATGTCGAGGCGGCGAAGGATGGTATTGACAGACTTTGGAGCAGTAACAGCGCTACTCCGGCGAGAAATCTGTGACGTGCGCGCAAGTTGCTCATATGCGGGAGAGGTAGGTAGCTTGCCAATTTGGGCCGTCAAACTTGACGCATAGCTTAAATTTCAAGTCCTTGTATGCCTGGTCCCCATTAATGATCTTGCCAGTCGTGTCCACAACGCTTTCCGCACTTACATTCAGGGTGATAAGAGAACAGAAATCCGCTGGTGCCTTCACGGGTGCGATTGCAGCAGCAATAGCCGGCCGAACCGTGAACCTACCTCCCTCATAGAAGTGATGGCTTGCTGCAGTCTTCGTTATTCCTGTAGCGATGCCGCTGCAGAGGCCGCAGGTTGGGCCGATGTAATGGCGGACGTACGACGGGTTGGTAGTCGCGTACGCCCAGTCCAACGTCCGCATGAAGAACTCCGCGAAGGCGTTAGCGCCGGCCTGTGTCCGGGCCGCGGCGTTGGCCGGATACCGAGGCGGCTTCTCGCCCGGCCTGACGTTGTGCCCGGTCAACGGCACGTCGGCCGGATAGGCAGCCGAGACAGACGGCGAGGCCGACAGTGAGCCGGCCGAACTCGATGCGACGCTCGGCGAGGTGAACACCGGCGACAGATTCGGCGTCGCGCTGCCGCTCGTGCAGGCGGCCACCGTCAGGATAGTGAGTGCACTAATGACAAAACCGATCAAACCTCCCGCACGCCGCATGATCATCATCATGCCGCAAAAGCGGCTGGCTCGCAGTGGCCTGTGGATAACTACGCTGCAGCGCGCTAGCGCTATCTCAGCGGAGCAACCCAGCTAGTCCGGCAGCAGCGGCACCGCGATGCCCGGATCTCGGCCAAGCATCGCGGCCCGAGTGAGCGCGGTTGCGCCGAACCGGGAGCGGATGCCGTCCATCGCCCGGTCCAGCTCCAGCGACGGCGCGGTCGCGAACGGCAGCTCCAGCTGGATGGCATCGGCGTTGTCGAGGTTGGTCAGCGAGACGCCGATCAGGGTCAGCCCCCTACTCCGGATCAGCTCCTGATTGGCGCGCAACAAGGTCAGCGCCGCTGCCACCAGGCTGGCCGTGCTATCGGTCGGCGAGGCCATGGTGTGCGAGCGGGTGGCTCGGCTGAAGTCGTCGAATCGGAACCGCAGCACGATCGTCTGGCATACCCGGTCGGCAGCCCGCAGCCGCCGGGTGACCCGGTCAACGAGGGCGGTCAGGTATGCCTCGACCTCACCCCAGGACGGCCGGGATCGGCCGAGCGCTCGTTGCGCACCCATCGATCGACGCCGCCGGCCGGTGACGACCGGCCGGGGATCGCGGCCGTGCGCCAGCGCGAACAGGTGCCTTCCAGAGCCCGCGCCGAGCATCGACACCAGCGCGGTCTCCGGCAGTTCGGCAACCTCGGCGACGGTGAAGATGCCGCGCTGCCGAAGCTTGTCCGCGGTGACCCGGCCGACCCCCCACAACCGCTCCACCGGCAGCGGGTGCAGGAACTCGAGCTCGGATTCCGGTGGCACCAGCAGCAAACCGTCCGGCTTCGCTACCCCGCTGGCCACCTTGGCCAGGAACTTGGTCCGCGCCACACCCACCGTGATGGCCAGGCCGGCCTCGGCGAGCACCCGGGCTCGGAGCCGGACCGCGATCTCCAGTGGCGAGCCGGAGATCTTGGCCAACCCGCCGACGTCGAGGAATGCCTCGTCGATCGAGATGCCCTCCACCAGCGGCGTGGTGTCGCCGAAGATCCGGAACACCTGCCTGGACGCCTGGGCATAGGCCGACATCCGGGGCGGCACCACGATCGCCTGTGGGCACAGCCGCAATGCCTGCGACCCTGCCATCGCGGTGCGCACCCCGCATGCCTTGGCCTGGTAGCTGGCGGCCAGCACCACTCCGCCACCGACGATCACCGGTCGGCCGCGCAGGTCTGGGTGGTCCCGCTGCTCGACCGATGCGTAGAAGGCGTCGAGGTCGGCGTGCAGGATGCTCGCACTCGAACCCATGTTCGAATGATGGCACTCCGGACCGACACCGGCTAGTGACTCAGATTCAGGACTGGCCGGTCCAGCCCAGCACGGTCGGATGCACCTGCAACGAGCAGATGCTGACGGACCGGCGCTGCGGGACGATCCGGGTGGTGTTCGGCGCGGTCTCGTTCACCCCGGCCGAGTATCGGCAGGGCCCGGAGGTGGCCGGGTTGAAGTTGGCCCACTCCACGGTGGCCGAGGCGTAGCCGCCGGGCGGGATGTTGATCACCTGCAGGCCCCTGCTGCTGCCGCCGGCGGGGCCGCGCAGCGTCCGGACGGCGTGGGCGAGCACGTGGCCGCTGGAGGCCATCGCATCCAGGCCCGGATAGCCGTACAGGGTGCAGTTGGCGTGGGTGTGGTTGCGGAACTCGAGCACGAAGGCGCTGTGCCCGGCGAAGCCGTCGGTGCGCGAGAGGCCGTAGTCCAGCGAGGTGTTGCCGCAGGCGGGCACCGTGGCGCTGGCCGGACCGGCGCCGGCCACGAGCCCGATGGTCGCGCCGGCCAGTGCCATCGCAGTCGTTGCGATTATCGTGCGAACCGGTTTCATGGTCTCTCCCCACTCTGGTGACTGCCTTCAAGGAGTTGACAGTTGGGGGGTGGATACCTGTTGCGTGATCGGGAAAGTCGTACGGTTCCTGGCTCAGTCGTCGTTGGCGTGCTGAGCCTTGGACTTGCGGGCGATGCGTCGGTCGCTAAGCAGGATCGAGGCCAGTAGCGCGGTGCCGGCGAGGGCTGCGAGCAGGAACAGGACGATGGCGATGGCGGGGTAGCCCAACAGCCGAGACCTGGTGGGAACCTGCATCATCAGGGCCGCGCCGAGGACGAGCGCGGCGATCACGATGCCCATCGTCAGCCGGGTGGCCAGCCGTTGCAGGACGTGCAGGAATTGCACTTCGTCCAGCGCGTCCACCTTGACGGTGAAGCTACCCCCCGCCAACGCGTCCAGCACGGTGTTGATCCGGCCGGGGAGCCGGGCGGTGAAGTCCTTGGCTTCCATCGCCGCGCCGAGCAGGCTACCCGCCGAGGTACGCATCCGGGCCTGCATGATGTCGGCGAGGTTCGTTCGGACGGCCTCGCTGGGGACGAAGCCCGGGTCCAGGTGAGTGGTGATCTGATCCAGGCTGAGCAGCGCCCTGCCGATCAGGGCCATCTCGCTGGGCGGCCGCAGGCCGGAGGCACCGGAAAGCCGGCTGAGCTCGACCAGCACGGTGCCGGCCTGCACCGTGTTGCCGGCACCGACCGCGGCGGTGACCAGTTCCGCGGCGGCGGTGGTGAACGCCTGCTGGTCGTAGCCCTGCAGCGGTCTGCCCATCGCGGCCAGCACCGCGGCGGCGCCCTGGCCGTCGCCGTCGCTGATGGCGAGCAGCAGTTTCACGATCCGGTCCTGCAGTTGCGGGGTCACGGTGCCCACCATGCCCAGGTCGATCAGCCCGATCCGCTGGTCCGGGGTGAGCAGCAGGTTGCCCGGGTGCGGGTCGGCATGGAAGAAGCCGTCGGAGAGGATCATCTGCAGGTAGGCGCGGAACAGATCGGCAACCAAGGCGGGGCCGTCCAGATCCAGCCGGCCGAGCGGGCCGATCTCGGTCAGCTTGCGACCCGCGATGTAGTCCATGGTCAGCACGCTGCTGGTGCTGTAGTCGGAAACCGGGCGGGGGACGATCAGGCGCGGATGCTCGGCGAGTAGCTCTCGTACCCGGGTCAGGTTGGCTGCCTCGCGCTGGTAGTCGAGTTCCCCGGCCAGCGAGCGGCGGAACTCACCCAGCAGCTCGGTCAGCCCGAACCGGCGGCCGACCTCGGTGTGCGCGTCGGCGAACTCAGCCAGCTCGCCGAGCGCGGCCATGTCCTGGCGCACCGTTTCCCGGACGCCGGGACGTTGCACCTTGACCACGACCTGCCGGCCGCTGCGCAACTCGGCCCGGTGCACCTGGGCCAGCGACGCGGCCGCCAGCGGCGTCTCGTCGAAGGAGGTGAACCCGTTATTCAGGGACACGCCCAGCTCTCGGACCACGATCTGTTCGACCTCGGCGAACGGGAAGGGCTCGACATCGTCCTGCAGTCGGGTCAGCGCCTCGGTGTACACCGGCGGTAACAGGTCGACCCGGGTAGACAGCAACTGGCCGAACTTGATGTAGGTCGGGCCCATCCGTTCCAGATCCGCCGTTAGCCGAGCCGCCCGCTGCGCAGCCTCCTCGCCCACGATCCCGTCCGAGACCGGGTCGGCCAGGTCGTCCAAGCCGACCCCGGTCACCAGATCGGACCGGCCGTACCGCACCAGCAACCGAGCCAGGTCCGCGTATTGACGCGCGTACTGCGGCCGCACCGGAAATCTCACAACGAACATCCTGCCGGAATGTTGGCAAAGCCGCGGCCCCGGCCTGCTGAAGCGGTGCTCGCAGCGGCCGCCGGAGTCCTATCCACTCAACAATGCGGCGGATTCGGGCTTAGTCGGTCGGTGGAGCCAATAGACGGGAGTACGTATTCGAGGCCCGCCGGCGGAGTACTGCCAGGTAGTTAAAGCCGGCCGCGACCGCCCCGCTGGCAAGCGGGCCGGCCGCGAACCGCCACGACGCGGGCGAGTACCTCCGCACCGGGGTCCGCACCTACCTAGCCAAGCTCGCCGAGTCCGATCAGTTGACGGGTGCGTTGGCACCGCGGCTGCGCTGATCACTCGGATATTTGGAACCAGCCGTTGTCTTGGTCCGCGGTGCCGAACCGGGTCGGGATATGCACGCCCTGGGTGTAGCCGGAGGCCGCTGTCGCGCTGTGTACTTCGACGTAACCAGATCCGGTGTTCCTCGTCTTGATGAACCACAGGTCGTTGCCGACCACCTGCCACCAGCCGTTGTCCTGGTCGCCCGGGCTGAACGAGGTGGCCGCATGCACGCCCTGGGTGTAGCCGGAGGCCGCTGTCGCGCTGTGTACTTCGACGTAACCAGATCCGGTGTTCCTCGTCTTGATGAACCACAGGTCGTTGCCGACCATCTGCCACCGGCCGTTGTCCTGGTCGGCGGTGCTGAACGAGGTGGCCGCATGCACGCCCTGGGTGTAGCCGGAGGCCGCTGTCGCGCTGTGTACTTCGACGTAACCAGATCCGGTGTTGCTCGTCTTGATGAACCACAGGTCGTTGCCGACCATCTGCCACCGGCCGTTGTCTTGGTCGGCGATGCTGAACCAGGTCGGGAAATGCAGGCCCTGGGTGTAGCCGGAGGCCGCCGTCGCGCTGTTCACCTCGACGTCACCAGACCCGGTGTTCCTCGTCTTGATGAACCACAGGTCGTTAGTAGAGGTGCCGCCGTGGTTGACGATGGGGTGGCTGATGGCGCAGTTGTTGGTGTCGTTGGACCAGCTGGCCTGTTCGGCGTAGGTGCCGAACGAGCCGAAGGAGACGTTGGCAGCACCGCCGGCGGTGCCGGGGGAGAGCCAGGCGCACTCGTCGGAGTTCTCCTGGCCGTTGTAGTGGTTGGTCCAGCCGCCGGCCGGGTTCTGGTCCGACATCATCTCGTGCCACTCGTGGCCGAGGGTCATCGTCCAGCCGTCCAGGGTGCCGGGGGAGTTGACGAAGCCCACGCCGCAGCCGGCGCCGGAGTCGATGTTGTAGGGCTGGTTGGAGAAGGCGATATCGCCGTAGGGGGAAGACACGGCGCCACCGGTCAGGGTGGTGTCACCGTTGTAGTCGTGCCAGGCGCAGTACCGGCCCTGGTAGCTGTCCGGGTTGGTGCCGTGCGGGGACAGGATCACGTAGTAGGCGTAGCGGTTGGACGCGGCGGTGGTGTTGCCGAAGTGGGCCGCGGCGTTGACCGCCTCGACGCCCAACTGGTGACCGGAGGCGACGGCCGGTGAGGCCGCGGCGTTGTCGTACCAGACGCCGGAGAGCACGCCACCGCTCTGGTAGGGGATGTAGCTGGCCCCGAAGGTGGGGCAGGCGGTGGCGCCGGTGGCCACGCCGGCACCATCGCACCACTGGGTCAGGTCGGCCGACCACAGCTCGTTGTTGGTACCGATGCCCTTGAACATCTGCTGGGTGGCGCCGGCCGCGCCGGCCGAGTCGCCGGAGAACGCCAAGTTGCCATTCCCGTCAGTCGAAGACGTCCCCCACTGGCTGCCGTAGAAGACCAGGTAGACCTTGGAGTGCCCGCTCTGCACGCCGATGCCGTCCACGCCGCCGCCGTAGGACAGCGTCTGCGGCCCGGTCGCGGTGATCACGCTCGGGTGCGACTTGGCGTAGGCGTCCATCTTCTGCTGCTGACCGACGGTCGGGATCACCCCGTGCCGGTAGGCGTGACCGGCCGCCGGCGAGTACGGGTTGGCGACGTTGGATGCGGGGGCGGGGCTGGTGGCCTCGGCGGAGCCGGCGGCCGCGATGCCGGTGAAGGCAAGCGCGGCCAGGCTGGCGACTCCGAGGGCGGCGCCGGTTCGGCGCGAACGGAAGAAGAACGACATGTGCAATCCCTTCACAGACGGCCGCCGCGTACGCCGACCATCAGACATGCCCCGCGTCAGAGCTGCAGGCCCAACCCGATCAGCCACTGAACAGAATTCGGCAGAGCGTGGAACAAGACATCCTGCATCAAAAGTTAATCGGCCCTAAACCCCACATCCCGGACAGTGCGGATGGACTCTAACGCTCTAAGGCACACTTGTCTAGATGGCGCCCCCAGGCATGCCGATCCGGTGCGATTCCCGATCCGCTTGCCGCCGTCGATGATGGCCCAAGCCCACGGCTGCTGACGGTGATCGCCCTCATGCGGCACTCGGGAACGTGAAGCGCCGGATTACGAGGGTCGGGTTGGATCAGACCTCTGACGGAGGACTTGCCAAGGTAGTTGCTCACCTGCAGCAATGAACCGACGCAGGTTGGCAGCTTGACAACTGAACTTCATCGGCCGGGCTCCGCCTGTTCGAACAGGAGGACGTCCTGCTATAGGAGGCTAGACCGCTTGGGCGAGGTCGAACTGTACCCAGACCGTCTTGCCTGGTGGCTGTTCTGCCGGCTGGACACCCCAGGCGTCGGCCAATGCCTGGACGATTCGTAAGCCTCGACCGCGAATGTTCTGCTCGCTCGCGTCGCGCGGTTCGACGGATCCCGAACCGGCGTCGGTCACCTCGATACGGACGCCGTCTGCCCGGATGACAGTCACAGAGAAGTTGCTGTCGGCGTGCAGGACGCAGTTGGCCGCCAACTCCGATACACAGAGTTCCAGCGCATCCCGCAATGCCCGGGGCAGGTCATAGGTTTGCTCCACCACGAAGCGGCGAGCCTCGCTGACGGACTTGGGTAGCGGCGCCAGCCGTATCGTGTCGCTCATTCGACAATCCGCAGTAGCTCGGTCAGCCCGCTGATCTCAATGAGCCGCCGAACAGACCGCGACGGCGTCCGCACCTCCACCGCGCTGGTGCTCTGGGTGGCCGAGACCAGCACGCCAAGCCCTGAGCTGTCCATGAACCGCACCCCGGCCAGGTCGAACACCAGCGTTGTCGGGCCGGCGAGCAGCGCCTGCTCGACCACGGCTTCGAAGCGCTCACGATTGGCAAGGTCCACCTCGCCGATGACGGTCACGACCCAGGTATCGGTACGTGCGCGGTCGGCATAGAAGGACGCGTTACCCGCGGAATCCGACTCAGTAGTGGTCATGCCCATTGCACTCCCAAGATCGCGGTGTCGTCGCTCATGGAGGATTCCTGTAGTTCGTCGGCCACATAGCTCAGTAACGGCTCGATCGCGGTCGGCGCCTGGGTGGCCACCCGCCGCAACCGTTCCAGCCCGTCGTCGATGGTCTCACCGCGTCGCTCGACCAGCCCGTCGGTGAACAGCAGCAGGGTTGCCGCCGCCGGCAGTGTGATGACCCGCTCCGCGTAGGCCGGTGGCGTGCGGGTCACTCCGACCGGCGGCCCGACCGGCAGGTCGAGATAGTCGGCCTGGCCGTCGGCGATCAGCAGCGGTTGCAGGTGCCCGGCGCAGGCGATGGTCAGGCAGTTGTCCCGGCGATCGAAGATCGCCAGCAGCACGGTGGCGAAGTGCCCGTCGGAGACGACGTTGAGCAGGCCGGCGACCCTGCTCAGCACATCGGCCGGCCCGTGGCCCTCGCTGACGAAGGCGCGGACCGCCGAACGCAGCGAGGACATGATGGCTCCGGCCCGGACGCCGCGGCCGGAGACGTCCCCGATGGACAGGAACGTACGCCCGTCGCCGAGGTCGATGACGTCGTACCAGTCACCGCCGATGTCCAGACCGGACGCGCCGGCCAGGTAGCGGACGCCGATGTCCAGGCCCGGCACCGCCGGTGGGTCCGCCGGCACCATGGCCTGCTGCAACACTTCGGAGATGGCGCGCTGCTCCTGCAGCAGGCGCTGCACGTGGGCTGCCAACTCCTCGGCGGCCTGCCGGCGGCGCAGCAACCGCTCGGCGACCACGCCGGCAGCGATTGACAGCAGCAGACCGGCTAGCGCCACGATCCACCACAACGCCCTGCTCAGCGAGCCGGCGAGCGGCCCGTCGGCCGATGCCACCAGATCGAGTGACTGATCACCGAACGGAACCACGACCGAGGCGGTGCGCCGCCCCAGACGCGCGGCGGTGGCCTCGATCAGGCCGGACTCCGACGGGCTCTGCCCCAGGTACAGGGCGAAGCGCAGATCCGAGAAGGGGCTTCCGGGGTCCACCGCTGCCCGCCCGTCGGCGGGCAGCACGCTCTCGGCGTACACCACATACGTCCGATGCGGCGCGTTCGCCGCGTAGGCGTAGCCAAGCCGAGGGTCGGGCTTGTTCAACAGGCCGATGACCCGAACGCCCGTCGCCTCCGCCGCTGGATTGAGGAAGGCGGCTGCCCCGGCCGGGCGGGATGCCAACTGAGGTTGCCGCCCCACGACGGTGACCAGTCGGGGTCCGGACGTCGGGTCCAGCTGCCAGAGCGACGCCGAACCGAACTGCTTCTTGGTACCGACGTAATTGGCGATATAGCCCCTGAACCCGGCAGCCGGATCGCCGCTGGCGACCGCGAACTCCGCCGCCGAAGCGAGCGTCGTCTGTATCTGCGGAAGGGCCGCCCGCAGCACGGCACCGGTCTCGGCGACCTTCAGGCGCAGCAGCCGGTCCTCGGTGTGATCGTTGACCGTGTAAGCAGACCAGGACAGCACCGCCGTCATCAGCAGTGCGATGAGCGTGGCGATGACGGCGAACCAGTGAACCCGGAGCCTGGAGCCGCCCAGGGTACGCCGGGCCGTCACGCCACCCCTGCCACGTCGCATCCTCACGCCAGAAGTTTGGCATGCGGCTGGCCCTCCCGACGACATACCCGGCGAACCGAGGGGACGGGGCGACTCGCGCTTCCCGTCGGGCGCCCCGCTCAAGGCTTTGCTCGAGCTTCCGCGCCAACCCGGCGGGCGAGCGAAGGCTAGGGCAGCAGCGCCGGATCGACCACGATGGTGTCGGTGCCGGCGTAGTCGGCGATCCATAGCCGATGGTCGTATCCGCTCACTACGAACGGGTTGCCGGCACCGACCGGGAACGGGCCGGTCACCGCGTCGGTCCGCTGGTCCAGCCGGTACAGCGCGCCGGCCTTGTCGGGGAACCACACCCCGCCGGCGAACACGTCACCGTCGTTCGGGGTCGGCCCCACGCTGACCCGGCGGACGATCCGGCCGGTGCGCGCGTCCAGCCGGACGATCTGGCCATTGCCCTGGTCGCCGATCCAGACCGTGTTCTGGTCGAAGGCGGTCCAACTCGGCGAACCGCCGAACGGGATCGTGGTCACCCGCCCGGTCGTCTCATCAATCCGGCTCAGCTCGTTGCTGCCGCCGTCGCAGACCCAGATGGCGCCGCCGGCCGCCGCGATACCGACGGGCGTCGCGCCGACCCGGATGGTGCGGGTGGTGTTCGTCTTGGCGTCGATCCTGGTCACCGTGCCGTCGCCGTTGTTGGTCACCCAGGCGGCGCCGGCCGCGAAGGTCACGTCATAGGGCGAGCTGCCGACCGGGATCGTGCTGGCCCGGTTGGTCGCCACCTCGATTCGGGTGATCGCCGAGGCGGTGAAGTCCTCCACCCAGATGGCGCCCGCGCCATAGGCCATCCCGCACGGGCCGGCCGCGGTGGCGATGGTCGCCAGCAGCCGGCCGGTACGCGGATCCAGCCGTTTGACGGTGAAGTCGTTGATGTCGGCAACCCAGATCGAGCCGGCCGCGCCCAGCGTCGCGCATGGCTTGCTGCCGGTATGAATCCGCTGGACCACATAGCCGGGGCTGGCCGCGACAGTCGGAGTCGGCGACGGCGCGACGGAAGCAGCGGTTGCCGAGTTGCTCGCCGAGGAGCCCGAACCGGTCGAACCGCAGCCGGACACCAGCAGTGCCGCCACCGCAACCACAGCCGGCCCACCGCGAAGCCCCGTTTCCCGCATGCGACAACCGTAGAAGCCGGTGATCACAGAGATACTACGATTTCGTAGTAGTTACGGTAACGCGATGGGGCCGCCGCGCTGCCGGTTTAGAGTCGCGTCATGGCCGGACTCGAATTCCGTGGGCCGTTCCTGCTGGTCTTCGCGCTGGGTCAACAACTGGGCAACCTGCTGCAGCAGGCAATGGTCGATGCCCCGCTGACGCCGAGTGAATTCGCCGTCTACAGCGCACTGCGGCTGATGCAGCCGACCACGCCCACCCAGCTGGCCGGCGCACTCGGCATGAAGGCCACCACGCTGTCCAGCCTGCTCGTCCGGATGTCCAAGAGCGGGCACCTCAAGCGACGCCGCAACCCGGCCGACGGCCGCTCGGTGATCCTGACGCTGAGCCCGAGCGGCGTGCGGGTCACCGAAGCCTGCTTCACCGGGTTCGGCGGCGCGATCGAGGCCTTCCGGCGGCAGCTGACCATCGACGAGTCCGCGCTGCTGGCCGACCTGGAGGCGATGAGTGCGGCGCTCAGCCGGGCGAGCGCGGAGCTGGCCGGCCAGCAACAGGGCGTTGCCGAAGCCGGCGGCTGAATCGCCTCGGCTTACGCCTGATCTTGCTTACCTACTCAGGACCGATGGTTCGGCTCACGAGCCTCGATGTCGATGAGCACCTTTCCCACCGTGGCTTTCTCCACCGCGGCATGTGCCTGGGCGGCTTCGGCCAGCGTGTACCGGTGCAACGGCAGGCCGGCCTCGTCACCGACCCGGATGGCACCGGTCAGCACCGCGGCCGAGACCGAGTCGACGGCCCGCGCCTTGGCCGCCTCCGGCACCGTGTAGAGCAGCACGAACTGCCAGCGCGCGTTCGGCACCATCAGCGGCCGGATCGGCAGCGTCATGCGGTCGCCGCCGTCGTTGGCGTAGATCGCCACCGAGCCGTTACGGGCCAGCACCTCGGCATCGATCTCGGCGTTGCCGGCCGGGGAAACCTCGACGATGCTGTGCACCCCGGCCGGGGCGATCTTGCGCACCTCGGCGACCACGTCCTGCCGCCGGTAGTCGATCACGTGATCGGCGCCCGCGGCCGCGGCCAGCTGCGCCTTCGCCGGGCTGCTCACCGTGCTGATCACAGTGGCATCGGCCCACCGGGCCAGTTGGATGGCGGCATTGCCCACCGCCCCCGCCCCGCCGGCGACCAGCACCGTGCGGCCGTCCAGCGCGCCGGGTGACAGCTCGGCCGGCCCGTCCTCGGTGACGGTCAGGGCCCGATGCGCGGTCAGGAACGGCACCCCGAGACAGGCCCCGAGGTCGAAGGATGCCCACTCCGGCAGCAGAACCACCTGCCGCGCCGGCACGATCGCGTACTCCTGCGCGGTGCCTTCGGGGCGCTGGTAGGCCGCTTCCCAGACCCAGACCCGTTGGCCGGTCAAGGCGGCGTCGACCCCCTCGCCGATCGCGTCCACCACCCCGGAACCGTCCTGGTTGGGCACCTGCGGCGGGTCCACCGGCGCCGGCGTGCCGTTGCCGCGGCGGGACTTCCAATCGGTCGGATTGACCCCGGACCGGTGCATCCGAACCCGGACTTCGCCGGGGCCGGGTTCGCTGATCGGCTTGTCCACCAAGCTGAGCACATCGGGATCGCCGGTCTGTCGATAGGTAATGGCGCGCATCCGTCAACCGTAGCCCGATCGCGGATGAGCCCGCGCTGAGCGGCAGTGGCCGCGAGCGGCAGCCCAGCCGGCGTCGGTCATGCGACACTGCGCCGATGAGCACCGGCCGGCCGATCTCCCGACGGGCGGCGCTGCTGGGCTCGCTGGCTGCCGCCGGCGGCGGCTGCCTCGCGTTCGAGGAAGGACTGCTGCCGGGCCGCCACCGGTTGAACTCCGCACTTGGGCTGGGCGGAGCTGACAGCGGCCTGCCCGCCGTTCCGGCCGGTAAGAAGGTGTCCGGCCGGTTCGTCTCGGCCCGCCGGCTCGGCCGTGGTTGCGGTTACACCATTGCCTATCCGAACGGCGCGGCCGAGCGGATCCCGGTTGCGGTCGTGCTGCACGCCAGGGCGGTGGACCACCGAGCGGCCTTCAGCCAACTCGGCCTCGATCGGTTCCTGACCGCCGGCGGGCATCGATTCGCGGTGGCCAGCGTGGATGGCGGCGATACCTACTGGCACCGCCGGGCCAGTGGCGAGGACGCCGGCGCGATGGTCATCGAGGAGTTCCTTCCGATACTGCGGGCACATGGCTTGGATACCAGGCGCCTGGCACTGCTCGGCTGGTCGATGGGCGGCTACGGCGCGCTGTGGCTTGCCGGCGTGCTGGGCGCTGCCAAGGTGGCCGCGACCGCGGCACTCAGCCCGGCCCTGTGGCATCGTCCCGGCCAGACCGCCCCGGGCGCCTTCGACGATCCGGCCGACTTCGCGGCGCATGACGTGTTCAGCCACGCCCCGGCGCTGGCCGGCATCCCGGTCCGGGTCGACTGCGGCACCGAGGACGGATTCTGTCCGGCAGCACGGGACTATGTGCGGCTGTTACGCAGCGATCCGGGTCCGGCTCCGGCCGGTGAGTTCACACCGGGCGGGCATGCCGTGGCGTACTGGCGGCGGGCGGTGCCGGGTCAACTCGCCTTTCTGGCCGAGCAACTTGGCTGACCCGGCGCGGCGGATACTGACCAGATGAGCAGCGAACCCCCGGTCGGCCCGGTCGACGCCTCGCTGGTGCCGCGCTACGCCGGGCTGTCCACCTTCGCCCGGTTGCCCCGGCGCGAGGACGTGGCCCGGATGGACGTCGCGGTGCTCGGCGTGCCGTTCGACTCCGGCGTCAGCTACCGGCCTGGCGCCCGGTTCGGGCCGGCGCACATCCGGCAGAGTTCGCGGCTGCTGCGGCCGTACAACCCGGAACTGGACGTCAGCCCGTTCGCGGCGCACCAGGTCGTCGACGCCGGCGACCTGCCGGTCAACCCGTTCGACATCGACCAGGCGATCCGCGACATCGAGGTCGGCGCTGCCGAACTGGTCGAGGCCGGCGCCCGGCTGCTCACCCTGGGCGGTGACCACACCATCGCGCTGCCGCTGCTGCGCACCATGCACGCCCGCCACGGCCCGCTGGCGGTGTTACATTTCGACGCCCACCTGGACACCTGGGACACCTACTTCGGTGCGCCGTACACGCACGGCACCCCGTTCCGGCGGGCGGCCGAGGAGGGCCTGCTGGATCGGCGACGCTGCCTGCACATCGGCATCCGCGGCCCGCTCTACCATGCCCGGGACCTGCCCGAGTCGGCCGACCTGGGCTTCGCCACCGTGGCCGCGGTCGAACTGGAGCGGCTCGGCGTCGCCGGGGTGATCGAGCGAATGCGGGAACGATTGGGCACCGGGCCGGTCTATGTCTCGGTGGACATCGATGTGCTCGATCCCGCGCACGCGCCCGGCACCGGCACGCCTGAGGCGGGCGGGCTGACCTCCCGGGAGCTGCTGGCCATCCTGCGCGGGCTGGCCGGCACCGAGCTGGTTTCGGCCGACATCGTCGAGGTGTCGCCGCCGTACGACCACGCGGAGCTGACCGGGATCGCGGCAGCGCACGTCGGCTACGAGCTGCTTTCGGTGTTGGCCGGCGGCGGTTGCGCCGGCGAACCGGAGCCGGCCCGATCTCGGTAGCGGTTCGCCTCGCAACATACCGCTCGGTCTCTTTCAGCTCGGAAGCGGTCACACTCTGCTTATGGACACGTTGAGTGCTATCTCGGTCGCACTCGGTTAGCAGAGTTTCAGCTTTGATTAATTGGTAAACACGCTATACATGTGACACTCACATCGGCTGATCTTGATCTCGGGGGTTTCATGCGCATCCGCCGGCGGAGTGCACCGGATTTCGGCTGGCTGTCGGCCGAGCGGTTTGCCGGGCGGTTTGCCGAGCTCGTGCATGCGGCACCGGTGGGCGGTTTCTCCTTCACGCCCTGCTGCGATCGCACCCTGCAGGAGCTGCCGGTGTACGACCGGATCAGCCAGCGGTCGGACGAGGTCACCTGCGGCAGGCTGAGTGATACCGACGAGCGATTGCTGGCCGGCACGCCGATGGCAAGTCGCCGGCAGAACACCGAGCAACTGGTCTTCGACATGGCCATGTCGTTGCGGGTCATGCGCGGCCCCCGGCTCGGCCTGCAACGCGCGTTGCAGTGTGTCCAGAGCGCGGTTCAGGAGCTCGCACCGGCGCGGCACTCTGATGAGCACTGGTCGGCCGGCCTGCTCGTCCAGATCATCGCTCGGGCCGACGAACTGTAGATAGACGATGCGCGGCCCATTTCCGCGGGCTGCCTTGTTGTCAGACCAGGCGAGTAGCCTCTAGCCAACTCGATGAGGAGGCAGAGATGGCAACTCGAAACACGCCGTTCGCGGCCGGAACACCCTGCTGGGTAGACCTATTGAGCTCCGATACCGGTAAGGCCCAGCAGTTCTACGCCGACGTGCTCGGCTGGACAGCTGAGGAGAGTGGCACCGAGTTCGGTGGTTATGTGAACTTCTCCTCCGACGGCCATCGCGTGGCCGGCATGGTGGCCAACCGGGAGGAGACCGGCACCCCGGACTTCTGGAACACCTATCTCAGCACCGATGACCTCAACGCGACCCTGGAGGCCGCGGTGAACGCCGGCGCGAACGTGATCGCGCCGGCCATGGCGGTCGGCGACCTCGGCTCGATGGGGATCGTGGCCGATCCGGCCGGCGCGGTGGTAGGACTGTGGCAGCCCGGCCAGCACACCGGCTTCGGGAAGTACAACGAGCCCGGCTCGGTCACCTGGGACGAGTTGCACAGCAAGGATTTCGAGACCAGCAAGAGTTTCTACAGCCAGGTGTTCGGCTGGCAGCTCGAACCGACCTCGGACACCGACGAGTTCCGCTACTGCACCGGCCAGGTCAATGGCGAGCCAGTCGCCGGCGTGATGGACTCGGCGCGTTTCCTGCCGCCGGAGGTGCCCTCGATGTGGACGGTGTACTTCTCCACCGCCGACGTCGACGCGGCCTGCGAGCGGGCCACCGCCGGCGGCGGCCGGTTGATCCGGCCACCGGAGGACACCCCGTTCGGTCGGATCGCCGAACTCGCCGATCCGACTGGCGCGATGTTCAAGCTGCACCAAGAAATCGCCCAAAGCTAACCCATCGGCCACCGCGGCGGTCGGGCTGAACTCGTCGCCCGGTTTTGATATCGCCCGGCACCGCCTGCGCGCTGCCCTTCTCCGGTGCCAGCAGCACGGGTTCCCGACCGGTCCTCGGCCGGTCCGCCCGCTACCGTCGAGTGTTGTGGCGGACACGGATTCGGGCATCCGGCGAGTCGGCGGCTCGCTGCGGCGGCTGTACGCCGGCGCCGCGCACCTGGATCTGAGCCAGTCCGATCCGATGGTGTCGGCCCGCAATGCCATCGGGCTCGGCCTGCCGCTGGCAGTGGCGACCGCGCTGGGCAACCCGCTGGCCGGCGTAGCCGCGGCCATCGGCGCGCTGCAGGCCGCCTTCGCCGACCGGCCCGGCCCGTACCGGCTGCGACTGATCCGGATGCTCGGCACCGCGGCGGTCGCCGCGCTCACCGCCGGGCTGGCGTCCGCGCTCGGCCATGACGTAGCCGCCTCCGCGCTGCTGCTGGCAGTGCTCGCTTTCGGTGCCGGCCTGCTGCTCAGCGTCGGCCCGAGCGCGGCTCAGGTCGGCGTGGCGGCTACGGCGGTTGCCCTGATCCTCGGGCACAATCCACAGCCACCGCAGGCCGCGCTGTACACCGCGCTGCTGGTGCTGCTCGGCGGCGCCGGCCAGACCGTGCTGGCGATCGCGGCGTGGCCACTCGGCCGCCATCGGCCGGAGCGGCAGGCGCTGGCCACCCTGTACCGGCAGTTGGCCGAGCTGGCCGCCCGGCCGATCGACACCCGCGGCAGCCCGCCGTTGGGGCCAGCCATCGCCACCGCATCGGCGGTGCTGCGCGGTGCCGGGCACGACCACGGGCCGAGCGTGGAGGCATACCGGGTGCTGCTCGACGAGGCGGTCCGGGCCCGGCAGGACATCCTGGTGCTGTCCGGCTACGCCAGCCGGTTGGCCGAGCCGGCACCGGATCGGGCAGCGGCGCTGCGGACCGAGCTGAGCCGAGCCGGTGACCTGCTCCGGCTGATCGCGGAGGTCTTGGACGCCGGCCAGCAGCTGGATCCGCGGCGGCCCACCGAGCTGCTGGCAACGATTGGCAACGCCCAGCAGGGATTGGGTGATTCGCTGACCGAGCGGGCCGCCGGCAGCCGGATCCGGAGCCTGGCGGGACAGCTGCGGGCGATGGTGGAGACCGCCCGAACCGGTGCCGGGGAGGGCCGGATCGACGAGGACGCGGGCCGGCCGGCGGGCGGCAGCCGGCTGCGGGATCCGGTCGCGGTGCTGCGGGCCAACCTGACCATGCGCTCGCCGGCCATGCGGCATTCGCTGCGGCTGGCGGTGCTGGTGCCGGCCACCGATCTGGCCATCCGGACGGTCGGCGTGCATCGCGGCTACTGGGTCGCGCTGACCATCCTGGTGGTGCTCCGGCCGGATTTCGCGAGCACCTTCGAGCGCTCGCTGATGCGGGTGATCGGCACCATGATCGGATTGCTGCTGGCCAGCGCGCTGCTGCATTTCCTGCTCGGTGACTCGGCACTGGCCGCGCTGGCCGTCCTCGCGTTCTTCGGCATGCGGATGGCCGGGCCGACCAACATGGGCCTGTCCTCGGCATTCCTGGCCGCGCTGGTGGTGGTGCTGCTGTCACTGGCCGGCCAACCGGCGCACAGCACGGTGGTGGTGCGGCTGATCGACACCGCGGTCGGGGGCGCGATCGCGTTGGCCGCGGTGCTGTTCTGGCCGAGCTGGGAGCGCGGGCAGCTGCCGGTCCGGATGGCCGAGCTGATTGCGGCCTACCGCGGTTACCTGCGCGCGATGGTAGAACCGGAGACCACCGCGGCGCAGCGGGGTGCCGCCCGCGGCAAGGCTCGGCTGGCTCGCAGCGCGGCCGAGGCGTCGCTGGACCGGGCCCGCGTCGAACCGGTCAGCTCGCAGGGAGCCGTCGGGCTGGCCGAGGGGCTGCTGGCGCACAGCCATCGGCTGGTGCATGCGCTCGCCGCCCTGGACGCCACCCGGCAGGCCGGTGAGGTCTACGCCAAGGTGCCGGAGTTCCGGCGGTTCGTCGACGCGGTCACGCGCACCCTGGAGCTGATCGAGCGGGCGATCTCGCTCGGCTGGCGACAGGTACGGGATCTGCGACTGCGCGAGCTACAGAGCGAGCTGGCCGCGGCGCTGGCCGAGTGGCCGGACGAGGTGGCGGCCGCCGTGATCGAGGCTACCGACCGGCTGGTGAACAGCCTGAACTCGATGGTGGCCGTGCTCGGTGAGCGACAGCGCGACACGGTGCGCTAGCAACGCGGTGCGCTAGCAATGCGCTGTGCTAGCAATGCGGTGTGCTAGCAACGCGGTGCGCTAGCAACGCGGTGCGCTAGCACCATCGCTCCGCTCACCGGGCGTCCTGGAGGTGGCGGTCAACCCGGTACTCGACATATGCTTGCCGATAGGCAAGTGGTTGTGGAGAGCACAGCGTGCCGATAGGCACGTAGTTGTGGCGAGCACAGCTTGCCGATAGGCAAGTAACTTGGAGCACAGATGACGCACGAATTCGACACCGACGAGGTGGCTCGGCTGCGGATCGCGCTGGCCCGGATCTCCCGAGCGGTGGACCGGATGTCGGCCGAAGAGGGCCTGACCCGCACCCAGCTGTCGGTACTTGGCACGGTGGCCCGGCTGAAGTCGGTCGGAATGGGCGAGCTGGCCGATATCGAGGGGCTCAATCCCACCATGCTTTCCCGGGTGGTCGGTCAGCTGGAGACGGCCGGCTTGATCAGCCGCGGCATCGGCAACGCCGACCGGCGCGCGGTGCAGGTGCAGACCACCCCGGCCGGTCGCAGCCTGCATCTGAAGCTACGCCGCCGGCGGACCGAGGTCTTCGCGCGGCAGTTGGCCGAACTCCCGCCGAGCCAGGCCGGCGATCTGCTGGCCGCGCTGCCGGCGCTGGAGGCGCTGGCCGACCAGATGCACGCCGGCCTGCGAACCGGCCGGCCGGTCGGAGCGGGCCGGTGAGTTCGGTGGCCGTGCTCGGCCGGCAGACCTTCGCCGCGCTGGCCAATCCCAACTACCGCAGGTACTTCTCGGGCCAGGCCGTCTCCCTGGTCGGCACCTGGATGCAGACGGTCGCACAGTCCTGGCTGGTGCTCGAGCTGACCGGCTCCGGCACCCAGATCGGCGTGGTGGTCGCGCTGCAGACGCTGCCGGTGCTGCTGCTCGGCCCGTACGGCGGCCTGGTCGCCGACCGGATGGACAAGCGCAAGCTGATGATGGGGCTGCAGTCGATGATGGGCGTGCTCGCGCTGATTCTCGGCGTGCTGAGCATGACCCACACCGTGCAGCTGTGGCACGTCTACCTGCTGGCCTTCCTGCTCGGTCTGAACAACTGCTTCGAGAACCCGGCCCGGCAGTCGTTCGTGCTGGAGATGGTCGGACCGACCGACCTGCGCAACGCGGTCAGTCTGAACTCGGTTCTGGTGAACGCGGCGCGCGCGGTCGGCCCGGCGGTCGCCGGCATCATCATCAGCACCGGTGGCATCGGCATCTGCTTCCTGCTCAACGCGCTGAGTTTCGTCGCGGTGGTCTTCTCGCTGGCGACGCTGGACACCAGCCGGCTACAACGATCGACACCCGCCGTCCGGGCGAAGGGACAGCTGCGAGAGGGCCTGCGCTATGTCTGGGCGACGCCGCGGCTGGCGATCCCGCTGCTCATGATGGCGATCGTCGGCTGCCTGGCCTACGAGTTCTCGGTGACGCTGCCGGTGCTGGCCAAGCAGACGTTCGGCGGCCAGGCGTCCACCTACGGCTTCATGACCGCGGCGATGGGTGCCGGCGCGGTCGTCGGCGGCCTCTATGTGGCGGCCCGGGGCCGGACCGGCGTCCGGTCCCTGGTGAACTCCGCCGCCGTGTTCACGGTGGTACTCGCCGGGGCCGCGCTGGCGCCCACGCTGTGGCTGGAACTGCTGGCACTAGCCCTGGTCGGCGCGGTCAGCGTCGGCTTCCTCTCCAAGGGCAACAGCACCCTGCAGCTGGCGGCCGATCCGCAGATGCGCGGCCGGGTGATGGCGTTGTGGGCGGTGGCGTTCCTCGGTTCGACGCCGATCGGCGGCCCGATCGCGGGCTGGGTGAGCGAGTCGCTCGGCGGCCGGGCCGGGCTCGGCCTGGGCGCGCTGGCGTGCGCCGCCGCGGCCGCGTTGGGTGCGCTGAGCCTGCGCCGGTTGGCCGGTCGGTCGACCACCGAATCGGTGTCCCGGCCCGGGCCGTCCGAGCTGTCTGATCAGTCGGTGGACGAGCTGGCCGGCGTGCCGGTCAGCGCCGAGCAGCCGGGCGCACTGTCGCCGGACTCGGTTCGTCGCTAGCGTAGGTGCCGGGCCGAGCAGGGTGCCCATTCTGGCGGCCGGGCCGACCGGCGCTACCTGCCCTTTGATGAGGAGTAGCACTATGACGGAAACCGAAGGACCCGCCGACGGTGGTGCTGACGGCGTGAGCGGTGTGCACGACGGCGGTGCCGATGGCGGCGCGGGTGACGGCGGTGCCGATGGTGGCGCGGACGGCGGCGCGGGTGACGGCGGTGCCGATGGTGGCGCGGGTGACGGCGGTGCCGATGGTGGCGCGGACGGCGGCGCGGGTGACGGCGGCGCGGACGGCGGCGCCTGAGTACTGAGCAGCCTGGGGGCGGTGCCGACCGAGTCGGCGCCGCCCCCGCGCCTGCCGCCGACCCGGCCGGTGCCGCCGTCTCGCCTGCCGCCGCGCCGACGGCTCTGGCGCGTTGCATCGGCGTCTCCACCGAGCGGTTCGCCGCCGAGTACTGGTCGCGGCAGCCGCTGTTCACCCCGGCCGCCGAGAGTGGCGCCGACTACACCGACCTGCTCGACAGCGCGGCGATCGACGAGCTGCTGTCCCGGCGCGGCCTGCGCACGCCGTTCGTCCGAATGGCCAAGCAGGGCAGCGTGATTCCGGCTCGCGCATTCACCAGGTCGGGCGGCCAGGGCGCGGGTGTCACCGATCAGGTGGCCGACGACAAGGTGCTCGGCCTGGTCGCCGACGGGGCCACCCTGGTGTTACAGGCGCTGCACCGGAACTGGCCGCCGCTGGTGCGCTTCGGCGGCCTGCTGAGCGCCGAGCTAGGACACCCGGTCCAGATCAACTGCTACCTGACCCCGCCGCAGAACCAGGGCTTCGCGCCGCACTACGACACCCACGACGTGTTCGTGCTGCAGATCGCCGGCCGCAAGCGCTGGGTGGTGCACCGGCCGGTGCTCACCAATCCGCTACCCGGCCAGGACTGGGAGCAGCACCGGCCGGCGGTCGCCGCCCGGTCGGCCGAGCCGCCGCTGATCGAGCGGGTGCTGCAGCCCGGTGACGCGCTGTACCTGCCGCGCGGGTACATCCACTCGGCGGTGGCTCAGGGTGAGACCTCGATCCATCTGACCATCGGCGTGCATCCGGTGACCCGGCACAGCCTGCTCCAGCACCTGCTTGCCGAGGCGGTCACCGAGTCGGGCCTGCGGGCGGCGCTGCCGCTCGGCGGAGACCTTGCTGACGAGGCACAGCTGGCCGGCCAGCTGCGCGAGGCCGTGCAGGCGTTCGTCGCGTTCGCCGAAGCCGGCCGATTGCCGCAGGTGGCCGGTCGGCTGGCCGACGAGCTGGCCGAGCACACCCGGCCGGAGCCCATCGAGCCGATGGCGCAGCTGGCGGCGCTGGCGGCCTTGACGCCGCAGGCCAGCTTCCGACTTCGGCCAGGCCTGCGGCCGCGGTGGGAGCCGACGCCGGACTCGATACTGGTCAAGGCCATCGACACCCGTATCAACCTGCCGCTGGCTGCCGAGCCCGCGCTCAAGCTGGTGCTGGCCGGCGAGCCGGTGAGCGCGTCGGCGCTGCCCGGCTTGGACGTCGAGGCCGGGCTGGAAATGATCCGGACCCTGCTCGCCGCCGCCGTCCTGGTGCCCGAGCCCGGTGCTTGACCGGGCCCACCGGTGCGGGCTGGCGGCGACCGCCCGGGGCGATGAGATGCTCGGCACCGCCTTTCCCGCCGATCGGATCCTGCTGGTCGAGCAACCCGGCGGCTGGGGGATGGCCGGGCTGGCCGGCTCCCGGTTCGAGGCGGGGGTCGCGCGCCGGCTGATCGACCGGCTGTCTCGGCTGGGGGTTCGGGTGCTGGCAATCCGACGGCCCGGCCGGCAGCTGGCTTTGGCCGAGCGCAGTTGGGGATTCGCCGACTGCCGGGCCGGCCGGCAGGGCATCGTCTGGGGGACCTACCGGGCGGCCGCCGAGTTGCTCGAACTCGACCCTGCCGAGCTCGTCGAGCAGGCCACCGACACCCGGCCGATCTACGCGGTGTGTGCGCACGGCACCCGGGACATGTGCTGTGCCATCGAGGGACGCCCGGTGGCCACCGCGCTGGCCCGGGAATGCCCCGGCCGGGCCTGGGAATGCAGCCACGTCGGCGGCGACCGGTTCGCCGCCAACGTACTGGTGCTACCGACCGGTCAGCTCTACGGCCGGGTCACCGATCCGGCCGCGTTGGCCGCGGCCACCGAGGCCGGGCAGGTGCTGACCGAGCTGTTGCGCGGCCAGGTCGGCCTGTCGCCGGCCGCGCAGGCCGCGGTGGTGCACGCCCAGCGGGAGCTCCGGTTACCGGCGGTGGGAGCGGTGCGGGTGCTGCAGGTGCAGGGCTCGCCACCCGACGCGCAACTGGTCCGGCTGGCGGTGCCGGACGGCTCCTGCACGGTGGCCGTGCAGCGGATCACCGGGCCGGCGGCGATGCTCACCTGCCGCGGCAGCGCGCCGAAGGTGCCGCTGAGCTACCGGCCGTTGTGGTTGCGGGCCGACTGACGAAACTGACGGCTTTGGAACCGATCAGGCGAGCTGCTCAGCCGAGCCGGCCGAGCAGCCGGTCCAGGAACTCCACCTGGCCCAGCACCAGCCGTTGCCGGGCCGCCGGTTCGGGCACCCAGGCCACCTCGGCGAGTTCCGGAAACTGCTGCCGCCGGCCCGAGCGCGGTGGCCATTCCAGCTCGAAGGTGCCGGGCAGCACGGCGGCCAGGTCGATCTCGCCGGCACCGGCAAAAACTTGTACTACCTTACCGTTGCGCTGAACAATGGTGCCCAGATCCAGCAACTCCACGGGCGGCACCGGCACGCCCAGCTCTTCGGTGAACTCTCGCCTGGCCGCCGCCAGCGGGGTCTCGTCCGTTGCGTATTCGCCTTTCGGGATGGACCAGTTTCGCTCCTGGCGCCGCTGCCAGAACGGACCGCCCATTCGACCGATGAGCACCTCCAGCGCGGGCTGGCGCCGGTACAGCAGGATTCCCGCACTGCGCTTGGCCGCCACGGCTGTCCAGTATGCCCCGCGACCGGTATGACAAGCTGGATCACGATGACCATCGTGGAACCAGCCGCGCTGTTGCTGGCCGGCCTGGCCGCCGGCCTGATCGGTGGCATCGCGGGGCTGGCCTCGATCATCAGCTATCCGGCGTTGCTGGCGACCGGGCTGTCACCGGTCAGCGCCAACGTCACCAACACCACCGCCCTGGTGTTCAGCGGCGCTGGCGCCGCCCTCGGCAGCCGGCCGGAGTTGCGCGGTCAGCGACACCGCGCTCGCGTGCTCGGGGTGGCCGGGCTGTGCGGCGGCCTGCTCGGCGCGGCGCTGCTGCTGCGCACGCCGCCGGACACCTTCGCCAAGCTGGTGCCCTGGCTGATCGGGCTGTCCTCACTGGCAATCCTGCTACCCCGGCCGCGCGCCCACCCGGTCGGGCCGGCCCGGGATCGGCGTTGGGTGGTCGGCTCGGTGTTCGCGATCGCGGTGTACGGCGGTTACTTCGGCGCGGCGGCCGGGGTGATGCTGCTCGCGCTGCTGCTCGCCACCACCGCCGAGACGCTGCCGCAGAGCAATGCGATGAAGAACCTGGTGCTGTTCGGGGCGAATCTGGTCGCCGCCGCGATCTTCTCGATCGGCGGAGCGGTGCACTGGCTGGCCGTGCTGCCGCTGGCGACCGGCTTCTTCCTCGGCGGCACGCTGGCACCCCGGGCGGTGCGCCGGATGCCGGCCGGCCCGCTCCGGTTGCTGATCGCGATCGCGGGCACCGCGATCGCGATCAAGCTTGGGCTGCAGGCATATTGAGTTCGTCCTCGACGAGGCGGGGCGATGCCGCGTACCAGCCGAAGCCGAGCGAGCCGATGTTCGCGACCACCAGCAGCACCAGCGGCCAGGTCCAGTCGTCGCCGGTCAGCCCGAGCAGCAGCCCGACCAGCAGCGGCCCGGTGCCGGCGACCAGATAGCCGACGCCCTGGGTGAATGCCGACAGCGACGCGGTGACGGCGACCTGGCAGGACCGCAGCCCGATCATGGTCAGGGTCAGCGGGAACATGCCACTGCCGATGCCGCCGAGCAGCATCCACAGCCAGGCGCCGCCGACCGGGGCGAGCAGCATGCCGAGATAGCTGGTCATGCCGCAGGCGGCCAGGCCGGCGACCAGGCCGCGCTGCCCGCGCACCGCCACCGCCGGGATGACCATCGAGATCGGTATGGACAACGCCGAGTAGAACGCCACCAGCAGCCCGGCCTCGGCCGCTGCCACGTGATTGTGCCGGAAGAAGTTGGCAAACCAGCCGAAGGCGACGTATGCCTGGAAGGACTGGGTGCCGAACACCATCGCCAGCGCCCAGCCCAGCCTGGTCCGGGCGATTCGGGCGATCGGCAGCCTGCCGGGGCCGTCCTCGGCCGCCGGGACGTCGTGCCGCAGCGTCGGTAACCAGGGCAGCACCGCGACCGCGGTCAGCACTGCCCAGCAGCCGATACCGAGCCGCCAACCACCGCCGGTCAGCTCCGCCACCGGCACGCTGAGGCCAGCCGCGGCGGTCGCGCCGATCGCCAGGCAGGTGGTGTAAGCGGCGGTCAGTGGGCCGATCCGGTCTGGGAAGTGGCGCTTGACCAGGCTCGGCATCAACACGTTGGCGATCGCCCCGCCGGCCAGCGCCAGCAACGACAGCGCGGCGAACACCCAGACATCGCCGGCCAGCACCCGCAGTGCCAGGCCGGCGGTGGCACCGGCCAGGGCGATCGCGACCAACCGGTGGTCGCCGAGCCGGTGGGCCAGCGCCGGAGCCAGGAAACCCATGCCGGCGAAGGCGATCACCGGCAGGGTGGTGAGCACCCCGGCCACCGCGCTGGAGATGTGCAGGCCCCGCTGCAGGTCGGTGAGTTCCGCCCCGATGCTGGTCACCGCGACCCGCATGGTCAAGCCGGTGAGCAGCAGGGCCAGCAGCACCAGCAAGCCGGATCCGGCACGTTCCGGCGTGGTCACCGGCGGCCGGCTCACCGATGGCCGGCTTACCGATGACCGGCTCACCGGGCGTTGATCACCACGGCGCCACTTCGGCGGCCACCGCGGCCAGCGCCTCGTGCGCCGCGAAGTCGTCGGACCGCTTCAGGGTGAGGAAGGCGGTGCTGAAGCCGAGTTCGTGCAGGCCGCGCAGTTGCTCGGTCATCGCCTCCGGTTGGCTGGCATCGAAGCCGAGCATGGTGGTCTTCTCGATCTCGGCGTAGTCGCGGCCCTCGCGTTCGCAGTGCTCGCGCAGCACCTCCAGCTTTCGGCCGGCCTCGGGCCCGGCGAAGATGTTGCAGGCGTCGGCATAGCGGGCCACCAGCCGCAGCGTCTTGCGCTCGCCGGTGCCGCCGATCAGGATCGGCGGGTGCGGGCGCTGCACCGCTTGCGGGGAGTTCAGCGTGGCACCGAGCTGGTACTGCTCACCTCGGTACGGACCGTTCTCGGAGCTCCACATCTGCTTGGCTATCCGCAGCGCCTCCTCGAGCCTGGCGAACCGTTCGGCCACCGGCGGGAACGGCAGGCCCAGCCCGACCGCCTCCTGCTCGTTCCAGGCCGCGCCGATGCCCAGGAAGGCCCGGCCGGCGGAGAGCACGTCCAGCGTGGTGACGGCCTTCACCAGCAGGCCCGGCGGCCGGTACACCACCGCGGTCACCATGGCGCCGAGCCGGATCCGTGAGGTGACTCCGGCCAGGAAGCCCAGCGTGGTGTAGGCCTCGAGCATCGGATCCTCGTACGGGCCGACGACCGAGATCTGGAAGAGGTGATCCATCACGGTGAGTGCGTCCAGGCCGGCCTGCTCGGCGGAGCCGGCTATCCGGGCCAAAGTGGCGCCCAGCGTGGCCGGCCCACCCTGATAGTCGAAGTCGGTGACGTGCAGGGCAAGTTTCATGGGCTTCCTCCGATCGGGGGCGTCAGGGTGAATTCTTTCACCGCGACTGCGCCGCCGAGCAGGCCAGCCCGCGCGGTCAGCCCGGCGGGCGGCGAAGCAGCGCCGGCGCGAACTAGCTCGCCGCGACCGGATCCACGTGTACCAGGCAGCCGCGCAGGGCCAGTTTCAGCACGATCTTGTCGGTGCGGTTGGGCGGAATCACCTGCACCGAGTCCGAGATCGGCGCGTTGCAGGAGGAATCGTCGATCAGCCCGGCGGACACGCTGCTGCCGGGTGCGATCTGCACCCTGCTGATCGGCTTGCCGGATCGCACCGCCGGCTGGCCCAGCGGCTTGCCGGCGAGCAGCAGTTGCACTCCTGGATAGCCGGTCAGCGAACAGGAGGTGCCGGTCGAGTTGGTGAACTGCAGGAACGCGAACTGGTGCTCGGCCGCGCCCGAGCCGCGCAGCGCCCGGATGGTCAGCGCCGAGGTGGGGCAGCCGCCGGGCTCGATGACGTTGCTCGGGCTGGAGGTCGGCCGCGGGCTCGCCGAGCTGCTCGGCGGTGAGAACGAGATCGGGTTGCTGATGCTGGTCGGCGGCGCGCTGGTCGCCGGCGCGCTCGAGACCGCAGTGCTGCTCGGCAGGCTGGCCGGCGCACCCGAGCCCGCCTGCGATTTCTGGGTGCAGCCGGCGAGCAGCAGTACGGCGGCGCCGGCCACGGCCAGCCTGGTCAGCACCATCGGACTACCTCGCTAGTTGATTCGCAGGTCGGTGCCGTTGGGCATCTGGAACTGCCTGGTCGCGGGGGTCGAGGATATCGCTGCCCAGAGCCGGTTCCAGGCATCGACATTGCTGATGCTGCCGCACGAGCCGGCCTGCGCGCAGGCGGTGAGCTCGGTCAGCGGGCCGCCGAAGTTGATCCGGGCCCGGCCGGCATTGGTGCCGGTGAGCGAGATGTACTTCCACTGCAACGGCATCGCGTAGTTGTAGATCTGGGGCAGGCTGATCGTCCGGGTCGGCGCGGCGCCGCCGGACAGCCACTGCAGGTCGGCCATCGTCCAGCCGTTGTTGCACCGGGTGCCGGCGACCGCGGTGGAGCAACCGTCGGCCGAGCCGTTGAAGACGAACCGGACGTTGGTGGCCGACAGGAAGCCGGACAGCCAGGACCTGGTGGCACCGACCGAGGCGGAGAAGCCCGGCTCCATGTCGTCGGCACCGGCGATGATGATGCCGGGATGGCGGGCGGCGGCGTACGCGGCGATGGGGTTGACGATGTTACGTGCCCAGGACACTCCGGCCGCGGCGCTGACGTCCACGTCGTTGTTGGTGCCGATCGCCAGCGTCAGCGGCGCGTACGGCCGCTGCTGGGTCGCGTAGCCGTCCAGGTATGCCTTCATGGCGCTCACCACCGCGGGGTAGCTGACATAGCGCGCGGTGGCCGAGAGCAGCGCGCCCTGGTCGGCCTCGTCCTGGCCGCCGATCTGCAGCAGGATCAGGTAGTTGTGCCCGGACGGGTTATGCGCGGCGTCGGTGGCGCCCGTGGTCCGCATCAGCGCGGCGTCACTGCTCAGGTTGCCGGTGATGTTGCGGATGTAGTGGCTGGTGGACACCGGCGCCGGCGTGGTCTGCGGCGGGATATTGGTCGGCAGCCCGACCGTCGAGGCCGCCGAGCCGACGCCGAGGGAGTTGACCGCGCGCAGCGTGAACGTGTAGTGCACGCCGTTAGTGAGTCCGGTGGCCACCAGGCTGGTCGCCGTGCCGGGTACCGGCGCGCTCCGGTTACCGGGGTTCACCGTGATGGAGTAGCCGGTGACCGGCGCGTTGTCCGAGCGCGGCGCGGTCCAGCTCAGGGTCACCTGCTTGCTGCCCGGCCAGGCGGTCAAATCGGTGACCGGCGCGGGCGCGGCCTCGCCCGAGGTGAGGATCAGGGTGCAGCCGAGCGGCAGGTTGTCGGTGCCGGCGCCGACGTTGTAGGCGGTGACGCAGACCTGGTGCTCGCCGGCGTCCAGCGTGATCGAGCCCGAGTAGGCGTGTGCGCCGCCGTAGAGCGGGAATCCTGCCAGCGTGCCCTGGTAGGCCACGTTGGCCTGCAACGTCAGCCGGTCGGCGCCGTCCACCATGACGTGCACCGGCACGGCGCCCAGGGTGTCCGGGTCGACCGCCCAGCCAGCCAGCTGGATGGTGTTGCTGATGCCGGCGCGGATGATGCCGGTGGAGGCGCCGAACGGAGTCACCGCCCGGGTGACCGTGACGCAGCCGAACCGGGTGTTCACGGTGCCGGATGCGACGTTCAGGCCGTAGGCGCACAGCACGTGCTGACCCGGGGTGAGCGGGGTGAAGACGCTGAAGCCGTGGTTGCCGCCGAGGTAGGGGAAGCGGCCGAGCAGGTCCGGTCGGGATAGGTTCGCCACCGCGCTGGCGGTGAACCTGCCGTCGGCATAGACCCGGACGGTGACCGGCGTGCTGACGTCGGGATCCACCACCCAGCCGCCGAGGGTCACTCCGCCCGGGTACTGCTGGGCGGCTTCCACCGCGCCCACCGGGTTGTTCTGCATGGTGACCCGGACGCACGGAAACTTGGTGTTGACACCCGGTCCGACGTTCAACGCGTATACGCAGATCAGGTGGCTACCGGTCAGGATCGGCAGCGTCAACTGATAGCCGTGGTTGGTGCCGGTGGCCGGGTAGCGCGCGGCGATGTCGGTGCGGGTGATCGAGGCGATCGCGCCGGCCACGAACTTGCCGTCGGCATAGATGTGCACGGCGCTCGCCGCGGTGGTGTTGAAGTCCAGGGCGTAGCCGCTGAGCAGGATCCCGCCGGGCACCTGGATGGCCTTCTCCACCGCGCCGATCGGGTTGTTACGCACCACCATGCGCTGGCAGCCGAGCTGGCTGAAGACGCCGGCGCCGTAGTTGCTGGCGTAGGTGCAGACGGTGTGGCTGCCCTCGGTCATCGGCAGGGTGAAGGAGTAGCCGTGGTTGGCGCCGGAGTCCGGATACTTCGCGCCGATGTCGGCGCGGGTCAGGTTGGCCAGGCCGTCGGCGGCGTGCACCTTGTCGACGTAGGCGCGGACCAGCACCGGGCCGGTGGTGTTGAGATCGATCGCCCAGCCGTTCACCCGGATGCCGGCCGGCAGCTGGCCGACGGTCTCCAACGCGCCGAACGGGTTGTTGTGCACCACCACCGGCTGGCAGCCGAAGGCGGCGTTGGCCCCTGGGCCGACGTTGTGCACGTAGATGCAGACGGTGTGGCTGCCCTCGGCGAGGAAGAAGGAGATGGCGTAGGCGTGGTTGGCGTCGGTCAGTGCGCTGGCGACGTACCCGCCGTCCCGATAGGCCCGGACCAGCACCGGGTCGGTGCTGTTCGGGTCGAGCGCGGTGCCGGTGACCGTGGCGGTGTTGTCGGTGACCGTCGCGATGTTGGCCGAGCCGGCCGGGCTGTTCCGCACGGTGACCGTGGCGCAGCCGATCTGGGCGTCAGCGCCGGCCAGCAGGTTGGTGACCAGGGCGCACAGCTGATGGCTGCCGTCCGGCAGCGGCACCTCGTAGCGAAAGCCGTGGTTGGGGCCGAACTGTGGGTAGGCGGTGGCCACGTCCGGTCGCGACTGCTGGGCCACGGTGGCGATCTTGTAGCTGCCGTTGTCCCAGAACTCGACCCGTACCGGTGAGGTCGGTGCGTCGGGATCGGCGGCCCAGCCGTAGAGCTCGACGTTGCCGTCGGCGACCACCGTGGCCGAGTCCAGCGAGCCCGTCGGGCTGGCGGCGGTCGCCGGCGCCGGGGCGACGGTGGCCGGCACCAGCATCGACGCCAGCAGCACGAGCACGCTGATTGCGGTACGCCTAAGCCGTTTGCCCGACAGATGCCGATATGCAGAGGCGGAGCTGGGTCGGGTGTTGGGCATGTTCTCGTCCCGGTCGGTATCGGTGCGCGCCTGCGCGTAGCTGGTATCGGCCGGCCTCTGTAATCACACAGATCACATTGGCCTCATCTGTCACGAGGCACAGTAACCGTAGGTATCCGATCAGTGACGATTCGCGAGCAAATCGTTACCTGCGCAGGACGTGTCGCTGTCCGTTATGACGGGACACGCCTGCTACCGGGTCACCGTGCGTCACGGCACCTATCGTCTGGACCCGGTCGCGGCCTAAGTAGTTGGCCGGCAGAAATAGTGTTGGCCGGCAGATCCGTCACTGATCCGCGAGCGCCGGATCGGCTGCCGCCAGCGGTCAGCTAGCTCCGCCGGACGGGTCCGCGGCCTCCCACTGCCGGTCGGCGAAGCGTTCGCGCAGCGTCCGCTTGGAGAACTTGCCCACGCTGGTCTTGGGAATCTCCTCGAGGAACTCGACATCGTCCGGCAGTCCCCAGCGCTCCACCCGCTCGGTCAGGAAGTCGAGCAACTCCTGCTTGGTCAGCTGGTGGCCCTCCCGCAGCACCACACAGGCGAACGGCCGCTCCATCCAGCGCGGATGCGGCAACGCGATCACGGCGGCCTCGGCAACCGCCGGATGCGCCATGATCTGGTTCTCCAGCTCGACCGAGGAGATCCACTCGCCGCCGGACTTGATCAGATCCTTGGTGCGGTCCACCAGCCGCAGATAACCGAGTTCGGAGATGGCCGCCACGTCGCCGGTACGCAGCCAGCCGTCGTCGGAGAACTGCGGGCCGGGCTCGTCGGTCCGGTAGTACTGCCGGGCGATCCACGGCCCACGCGCCTCCAATTCGCCGACCGCCCGGTCGTCCCAGGGCAGCTCGGCCCGGGTCTCGGAGTCGACGATGCGCAGTTCCACGCCAGCCGGTGGGATGCCCGCGGTGGCCCGGACGTCGGCCTTGACCTCCTCGCTGGCATCGGCCAATTCCGACCGCAGCGAGCAGACGGTGCCCAACGGCGACAGCTCGGTCATGCCCCATGCCTGGGTGATCGGCAGCCCGATCGCGGCCCGCCAGCCCTCCGACAGCGCCTTCGGCACCGCCGAGCCACCGCAGATGATTCGGCGCAGCCGGGATAGCTCCCGACCCGGCAGCAACGGCAGCATGCCCATCCAGATGGTGGGCACGCCGGCGGTCAGCGTGACCTGCTCGGACTCCAGCAGATCCAGCAGCAGGTTGGGCGCCATGCCCGGGCCGGGCAGCACCATGCTTGCCCCGGCCATCACGCAGGCATAGGGCAGACCCCAGGCCATCGCGTGGAACATCGGCACCACCGGCAGCACGGTGTCGGCCTCGCCGAGGGAGAAGGTGGCCGGCACTTGGGTGGCCAGCGAGTGCAGGTAGCTCGACCGGTGCGAGTAGAGCACACCCTTGGGATTGCCGGTGGTGCCGGTGGTGTAGCAGATGGCGGCCGCGGTGTGCTCGTCGCTGACCATGCCGCTGAAGTCGTACTCGGCGCCGGCCACGTCCTGCCAGCGGACCAGCCGGGAGTCGGCCGGGAACTCGTTCGGCGCGCCGTCGTCGAAGACCACCACGTGCCGGACCGTGCTCAACTTGGGCAGGTACTGCGCGAGCAGCGGCAGCAACGACTGGTCGACGAAGACCACCTCGTCCTCGGCGTGCTCGACGGTGTAGATCAGCTGGTCGGCGAACAGCCGGATGTTCATGGTGTGCAGTACCCGGCCCGAACACGGCACCCCGAAATACAGCGCCACATGATTGGCGGTGTTCCAGCCGAACGAGCCGACCCGGCCGTCGGCGCTGACGCCCAGCTCCGCCAGCACCCCGGCGACCTGGCGGGCCCGGCCGGCCAGGTCGGTCACCGTGATCCGCTCCCGATCCGACACCTGCTGGGTGATCAGCTGCTTCGCGCCGAACATGCGCTCGCCGTGCCGGAGAATGGCTTCGATGGTCAGCGGGTAGTCCTGCATCAAGCCGTGCATTTCGTGATCGTGCTGCACCGAAAGCGATTCGGCAACAGCCCGGGCTCGCAGCTCGGGTCGACCGCTCGTGACGACCCGGCTGGGCGGTCTTCTAGGCTCAGCGGCGAGGCCGACACGCCAGCCGGGTGCCTGTGGAGCAAGCCGGCCGCCGGCAGCCGGTCATGGTTGAATGCCAGAGGAGAATGACAACGGTGCAATTTGAGCACACCGGATAGCACAGCCGATGGAGAGCGCATGGATTCCGCCGCCGTCCCGTCCGATGACGCCGGAGAGGCCGTTGCCGAGGTCGGCGCGCTGAATCGGCGCGACCGCGAGATCCTGGCCTTCGAACGACAGTGGTGGAAGTACGCCGGGGCCAAGGAACAGGCGATCCGCGAGCTGTTCGACATGTCGGCCACCCGGTACTACCAGGTGCTCAACGCGCTCATCGACACGCCGGAGGCATTGGCTGCCGACCCCATGCTGGTCAAGCGATTGCGCCGGTTGCGGGCCAGCCGGCAGCGGCAACGCTCAGCCCGCCGGCTGGGCATCGACGTGTAATGCCTATCCTGTTCTCCCGTGGCACATATCGCTCCCCCCGCCCCCTCCCGTCGTCGGCTTGAGTTCGGCTTCGGCGTCCTGCTGCTGCTGATCGGCAGCCTGGTCGCGGTCCTCGCCGTCGTCGCGCTGGACCACCCGCCGGCTCAGCAGGCCAACGCGTCCGAGACCTACCCCGTCGACAACTCGGCGCGCGTCCCGGGCAGCGCCAGCGTCTCGGCCACGCCGCCGGCCACCGGCACGGCCACCCCCAGCGAGTCGAACGCCTCGCCGAGCAACTCGGCTGCCGGCTCCGGCAAGCTGCCGCTGATCGTGTTGAACAACACCAGTGACACCCCGGCCGGCGTGGCGGCCGACCGGTTCCGCAATGCCGGCTGGACGGTCACCGATATCAGCACCTTCGACGGCGACATCCTGTCCACCGCGGCCTACTTCGACCCCGAGGTGGC
Organism: Jatrophihabitantaceae bacterium; assembly: GCA_045807085.1. Taxonomy (GTDB): domain Bacteria; phylum Actinomycetota; class Actinomycetes; order Mycobacteriales; family Jatrophihabitantaceae; genus Jatrophihabitans_A. Next base: position 314,271 of record JBJMIB010000007.1, on the reverse strand, counting down.
CGGCGCCTCGGCGGCGGCCACCGAGCTGCAACGGGAATTCCCGGCCATCCAACGGGTGAAGCCGAAATTCCAAGGCCTGCCTGAGGGCCCGGTCGTCGTCGTGCTGACCAGCGACTACAGTTAGGCCGCACGCAGGCGGCGGGCAATGAAGCACGGCTGCCACCCAATCCGTACGCGACCCAACTGACGTACGCGACATAACTGAATAGTTCCGCTCATCCAGAGGGGCAGAGGGACCGGCCCGATGAAGCCCCGGCAACCACCGCGATAACTCTCGGCGCGGCGTTTCACCTGGTTCGGCTATTTCAGCCGGGCTTGGGTATCGCCCCGCCACGTCGGAACAAGAGCTCGCGAGGAAGGTGCCAACTCCGGCCCAGCCATTCGGCTGGGAAAGATGAGGAGAAAGGGCCTCCGTTCGCATGACAGCGACATTGCACACCCCAACCGAGAACGCGCCGGTCAATCCGGCATCGGCACTGGTCTGCCGCAACTGCGGCGGCCGGTATCCGCTCGGCGCTCAGCACGCCTGCTTCGAATGCTTCGGGCCGCTGGAGATCGGTTATCACAGCGATCGGCTGGCCGCGGTCACCCGAGCGGACATCGAGGCGGGCCCGCATTCGATCTGGCGCTATGCCGGCCTGCTGCCGACTGGTCAGACAGCCGCCACCCGGGTCGACTCGGGCACCGGCATGACCCCCCTGATCCGCGCCGATCGGCTCGCCGCCGAACTGGGGCTGACCGCCCCGCTCTGGGTCAAGGACGACTCGGCCAATCCCACCCATTCGTTCAAGGACCGAGTGGTCTCGGTCGCCATCACCGCCGCCCGGGAACTCGGCTTCACCCGGATCGCCTGCGCGTCAACGGGAAACCTGGCGAATTCGGTTGCCGCTCACGCGGCCCGGATCGGCATGGACTCGATCGTGTTCATCCCGGCCGACCTCGAGCCGGCCAAGATCACCCAGACCGCGGTCTACGGCGGCACCCTGGTCGGCGTCGAAGGAAGCTACGACGAGGTGAACCGGCTCTGCGCCGAGCTGGCCGAGACCGACGAGTTCGCCGAGACGGCTTTCGTCAACGTCAACGTTCGACCTTATTACGCCGAGGGATCCAAGACCCTGGGCTACGAGGTGGCCGAGCAGCTCGGCTGGCGGCTGCCGGCGCAGGTGGTGGCGCCGATGGCCTCCGGCTCGCTGTTGACCAAGGTCGGCAAGGCCTTCGGCGAGCTACAGCGGATCGGCCTGGTGCCACGGCAGGACTGCCGGCTCTTCGGTGCCCAGTCGGCCGGCTGCGCACCGATCGCCACCGCCTTCGAGCAGGGCCGGGACACCATCGTGCCGGTGCGGCCGACCGGTATCGCCAAGTCACTGAACATCGGCAATCCGGCAGACGGCCCGTACGCGCTGGATGCGGTACGGGCCAGCGGCGGCGCCATCGCGCAGGTCGGTGACGAGGAGATCCGCGACGGCATCCAGTTGCTCGCCCGTACCACCGGGGTGTTCGCCGAAACGGCCGGTGGCGTGACCACCGCGGTGTTGAAGCGGTTGCTCGCCGCCGGGCTGCTGGATCCGAGCCTGGAGACCGTGCTCTACAACACCGGAGACGGCTTGAAGACCCTGGCCGCGGTGGCCGCGCGGGTCGCTCCGACGGCGGTAATACCCCCGACGTTGGCGGGAATGCACCGCGCCGGCCTTATCTGAGAGCGATTACAGGAGTTATTCGCCCGATTTATTGTGAATATCTGACGAAAAGAATGCGCCGAACTTCTGGCGTCACCGTATGACTCCGTGTATTTTCCGGCATGGTCGAAAGTACCGAGCGTTTCGTATAACAACGAAGGACCACGATGGCTGCGATAGCCAGCGTGCACTGAAGTTCGAACGGGACGAGGAACGAAGACCCCGGTCGCCACGCGGTGTGGTGATTTCGGTCGGCCCAGAACAGGGAGTGCATGTGGCACAGGGCACCGTGAAGTGGTTCAACAACGAAAAGGGCTACGGCTTCATCGCTGTGGACGGCGGCCAGGACGTGTTCGTCCACTACAGCGCCATCCAGAGTGACGGCTACCGCTCACTGGACGAGGGCCAGCGGGTGGAGTTCGAGGTGGCCCAGGGGCCGAAGGGTCCGCAGGCGGACGGCGTACACGTCGTCACCTAGCCAGGGACAACGGCGCCGGCCCGGTTCGCGATCGCGCGAACCGGGCCGGCGCATGTCCGGGCAGTCACCTGCCAGCGGCGAACCGCGGCTGACCGACGGGCGGCCCGGGTCGCGACGCCGGTCGGTCAGGGCAACGGCAACCCGGTATGCGCGGCGAGGAAGGCCAGCAGGTCGGTGCGCTCGGCCAGCACCGCGGATCGGGACTTGCCCTGACCGTGGCCGGCGCCGTAGGTCACCCGCAGGTAGCAGATGCCCTTCGGGTTGACCGCCTGTAGCCGGGCGGCGAACTTGAAGCTGTGCGCCGGCACCACCCGGTCGTCGTGATCGGAGGTCATCAGCAGCACCGGCGGATAACCCCGCCCAGCCTGCAGCCGGTGATAGGGCGAGTAGGCATAGAGCACTTCGAACTCGTCCCGGCTGCGCGCCGCGATGCCGTAGTCGGTGGCCCAGGCCCGGCCGATGGTGAACCGCTCGAAGCGCAGCATGTCCAGCACCCCGACCTGGGGCACCGCCGCGGCGAACAGGTCCGGCCGCTGGGTGAGCAGCGCGCCGACCAACAGGCCGCCGTTCGAGCCGCCGTTGACGGCCAGCCGCTCGGTGCTGGTCCAGCCGGCGGCAATCAGGTGCTCGGCCACCGCGATGGCGTCGTCGAAGACGTTCTGCTTGCGTGCCAGCCGGCCGGCGTCATGCCAGGCCGAGCCGTACTCGCCGCCACCGCGCAGGTTGGCCACCACCCATACCCCGCCGGCCTCGGCGAAGGCGACGGCGGCCGGCGAGTATGCCGGCGACAGGGCGATGTAGAAGCCGCCGTAGCCGTACTGCACGGTCGGGTGCGGCCCGTTGTCCGCCGTCACGTCGGGGCGGTGCAGCACGAACGCCGGCAGCCGGGTGCCGTCGGCGGAGCGGATCCAGATCTGGTCGGTGACCAGCTCCGGACCCGGCTCGGCCGGCGCGGCGGAGAACACCGTTTCGGTGCGGCCGGTGGCCAGGTCGTGCGCGAGCACCTGGCCGGCGGTGTCGAAGGAGGTGAAGCTCAGGTGCACCAGCGGGCTGTCGTCACTGGTGCTGAGGTCATCCACGGTGCCGAGCCCGGGCAGCTCGATGGTGGTGGTCTGCTCGCCGGCATTGTCGTGCACGGTGACCTGGGACCGGGCATCGACCAGCCAGCTGATCACCAGCTGGCCCGCGGCGGTGTCGGCCAGTTGCAGCAGCGCCTCCCGCTCGGCCACCAGCGTGCTGAGTTCGCCGGTTCCGCGATCCAGCAGCACCAGCCGGCCCCGCTCGGCCTCGAAGTCGGTGCGCAAGATCAGGCCGCGCTCGTCGGCGGCCACGTACTGCCACTCGGCGTGCGACGGCGGCACCAGCTCGTGCAGCTCGTCGGCCGGGTCGTTGAGGTTCTGGATCCACACCGCGCGGGTGTCGGCCTCCGAATCGTCCAGGATGGCGACGAGGTAGCCGTGGTCACGATCCACCGAGGGCCAGCAATACAGCGCCGGTTGGTCGGGCCGGTGGAACAGCAGCCGGTCGGCGTCCTGGCCGGTGCCGATCCGGTGCAGCAGCAGCTTCGGGGCGACGTTGGCCGAGGAGTAGACGTCCTGCTCGTCGGCCGGCGGGTAGACCGCGTAGACGAAGCCGCTGGAGTCGCCGAGCCAGACCGGTTCGACGAACTTGCCCCAGGCGAGGTCATCGGCGAGATCCTGGCCGGTCTCGACGTCCCGGACCTGCCACCGGCACCAGTCCGACCCGGCCGCCTGGTAGGACCAGGCGACCAGTCGGCCGGCTGGGTCAGGCACCGCCGCGGCCAGCGCGGTGGTGCCGTCCGGACTGGCCGGGTTCGGATCGATCAGCACCCGGCCCTCGCCGGTCGGCTGGTCGGCCACCCGGAGCACCGCCTGCTGCTGGCGTCCGTCGTTGGTCCGCCGGAACCAGCGGCCGCCGCGCAGCAGCGGCACGGTGCTGGTGGGCAGTTCGGAGAGCTGGGCCAGCCGCTTCGCCAAGCCGTCCCGTCCGGGCAGCTGCCGCAGGTAGGTATCGGCCTGCTCCGCCTGGGCTCGCACCCAGGCGGCCACCTCGGGCGAGTTCTGGTCCTCCAGCCAGCGGAACGGATCGGCCACCTCGGTGCCGTGAAAGTCGTCGCGCTGGTCGACCGTGCGGGTTTCGGGGTAGCTGGCGAGCGAGAGTTCTGGATGAGCCATGCCCTCACGCTAGCGCTGGGCCAACCGGGTTTCGGCGCGGTACCTCGGGCCGTCCGGAGGACCTGCGCTTTCTTGCACTCTCGGGGTCCGAGTGCTAAACCTGACTTAGCACTCGGGTACTGTGAGTGCTAGCCGATCGCGGTGAGGCGCCATCCGGAACCCCATGGTTACGGGCCCGGCGCCGGCCGTCGCGGGCATCGTCGGTCGGTCGAGGAACCTAGTCAGTGCCGAGTGGACAAGCACCAGACACAGTAAAGGACGTCACGAATGGCCAAGTTGATCGCGTTCGACGAAGAGGCCCGGCGCGGCCTCGAGCGCGGCATGAACATCCTTGCCGACGCGGTGAAGGTGACGCTGGGCCCGAAGGGCCGCAACGTCGTGCTGGAGAAGAAGTGGGGCGCTCCCACCATCACCAACGACGGCGTCTCCATCGCCAAGGAGATCGAGCTCGAGGACCCGTACGAGAAGATCGGCGCCGAGCTGGTCAAGGAAGTTGCCAAGAAGACCGACGACGTAGCCGGCGACGGCACCACCACCGCCACCGTGCTCGCCCAGGCGCTGGTCCGCGAGGGCCTGCGCAACGTGGCCGCCGGTGCCAACCCGATGAGCCTCAAGCGGGGCATCGAGGCTGCGGTCATCGCGGTCTCCGAGCACCTGCTCAACGTTGCCAAGCCGGTCGAGACCAAGGAGCAGATCGCTGCCACCGCCTCGATCTCGGCTGCTGACACCACCGTCGGTGAGCTCATCGCCGAGGCGATGGACAAGGTGGGCAAGGAAGGCGTCATCACCGTCGAGGAGAGCAACACCTTCGGCCTGGAGCTCGAGCTCACCGAGGGCATGCGCTTCGACAAGGGCTACATCAGCGCCTACTTCGTCACCGACACCGAGCGGATGGAGGCGCAGCTGGACGACGCCTACCTCCTGATCCACGAGGGCAAGATCTCCAACGTCAAGGACCTGCTGCCGCTGCTGGAGAAGGTCATGCAGTCCGGCAAGCCGCTGGCGATCATCGCCGAGGACGTGGACGGCGAGGCGCTGTCCACCCTGGTGGTCAACAAGATTCGCGGCACCTTCAAGTCGGTCGCGATGAAGGCGCCGGGCTTCGGTGACCGTCGCAAGGCCATGCTGCAGGACATCGCGATCCTGACCGGTGGCCAGGTCATCTCCGAGACCGTCGGGTTGAAGCTGGAGAATGCCGGCCTGGAGCTGTTGGGCCGGGCCCGCAAGATGACCATCTCCAAGGACGAGACCACCATCGTCGAGGGCGCCGGTGACGCCGACCAGATCCAGGGTCGGGTCAACCAGATCCGGGCCGAGATCGAGAACTCCGACTCCGACTACGACCGGGAGAAGCTGCAGGAGCGGCTGGCCAAGCTGGCCGGCGGCGTTGCGGTGATCAAGGTCGGCGCCGCCACCGAGGTGGAGCTCAAGGAGCGCAAGCACCGCATCGAGGACGCGGTGCGCAACGCCAAGGCCGCGGTCGAGGAGGGCATCGTCGCCGGCGGCGGCGTGGCCCTGCTGCAGGCCAGCATCACCGCGTTCGAGAAGCTCGACCTGACCGGCGACGAGGCCACCGGTGCCAACATCGTCAAGGTCGCGCTGGCCGCGCCGCTCAAGCAGATCGCGATCAACGCCGGCCTCGAGGGCGGCGTGGTGGCCGAGAAGGTTGCCGGGCTGCCGCAGGGTCACGGCCTGAACGCCGCGACCGGTGAGTACGGCGACATGCTGGCCGCCGGCGTGCCGGACCCGGCGAAGGTGGTGCGCTCTGCCCTGCAGAACGCCGCCTCCATCGCCGCGCTGTTCCTGACCACCGAGGTCGTGGTGGCAGACAAGCCGGAGAAGGCTGGCGCCGCTGCCGGCGGCGGTGCTCCGGACATGGGCGGCATGGACTTCTAGTCCACCTGCTCTATCGCACGATCGCTGGGCGGTCCCGGGAAGCCGGGACCGCCCAGTTCCTTTTATGCGAAGGCTTGCTCCTCTGGCGCGGGGTCGATCGCTGCCGCCGGTCGCTGCCGGTTAGACCGCGATGGGCGCCTTGATGGCCGGGTACGGGTCGTAGTCCAGCAACTCCACGTCGGCGATCTCGAAGTCGGCCAGCGCCCGCCGGTCCGGGTTCAGCCGCAACCGCGGCAGCGGGCGGGGTGACCGGCTCAGCTGCAGTTCGGCCTGCTCGAGGTGGTTGAGGTAGAGGTGCGCATCGCCCAGGGTGTGCACGAAGTCGCCGACCTCGAGCCCGGTCACCTGCGCGACCAGGTGGGTGAGCAGGGCATAGGAGGCGATGTTGAACGGCACCCCGAGGAAGACGTCGGCCGAGCGCTGGTAGAGCTGGCAGGACAGCCGGCCCTCGGCCACGTAGAACTGGAACAGGGTGTGGCACGGCGGCAACGCCATATGTTCGATCTCGGCCACATTCCACGCCGACACGATGTGCCGCCGGGAGTCCGGCACCTGCCGAATGGACTCGACCACCCGTGCGATCTGGTCGATGTGGCGGCCGTCCGGGGCGGGCCAGGACCGCCACTGGCTGCCGTACACCGGGCCCAGCTCGCCGTTCTCATCGGCCCACTCGTCCCAGATGGTGATGCCCTGTTCCTGCAGCCATCGCACGTTGGTGCTGCCCTGCAGGAACCAGATCAGTTCGCCCACCACCGACTTCAGGTGCAGCTTCTTGGTGGTGACCGCCGGAAAGCCGGCCCGCAGGTCGAAGCGCATCTGGTGGCCGAAGATGCTCAGCGTGCCGGTGCCGGTGCGGTCGTCCTTCCGGGTGCCGGTGTTCAGGACCAGCCGCAGCAGATCCAGGTATTGCCGCACCGGCTCACGGTACCCGAGTGTCGGCCTCGGCAGGCCGATCGGCATGCTGTGGTCATGAAGTTGAACGTGGAGAACCGCTACGCCGCCACCGTCGAGCAGGCCTTCCTGACCCATGTCACCCAGAGCGTCCGGGAGGAGGCCTGCCGCCAGTCCGGCGCCAAATCCTGGCGGGTCGAGGTCAACCGCAACGGCGACGGCGGCGCCACCGTGGAGGTGGAGCGCACCTTGAATCCGAAGCTGCCGGACTACCTCGCCCGGCTGATCGGCGACAGCGTGACCATCCGGCAGGTCGAGCAGTGGTCGGCGCCGAACGGCGACGGCAGTCGCACGGCCACGGTGAGGCTGACCATCAAGGGCCAGCCAGCCTCGATGGACGGCCGAGCGGTGCTGTCGCCGGACGGCAGCGGCAGCAAGGAGATCGTGACCGGTGACGTCAAGGTGGCGGTGCCGATCATCGGTAGCCGGTTCGAGCCGGACATCGTGAAGGTGATCGAGGCAGGTATGCGGGTCGAGCAGCGGGTCGGCGACGAGTGGGTCAAGGCCAACTGCTGAGGTCTGCCGGATAGCGGACGGTCAGGACGAGCTGTACATCAGCGAGCCTGGCGTGGTGAGCACCTCGCCGGTCTCCAGCCAGGTCTTCAGACCGGACAGGATCATCGGCCAGCCACCGTAGAGCTGCGGGTTGGCACCCTCACGCAACTGGTCGTGGGTGACGGTCAGCACGCACGAGTCATCGGCGATCTTGTTGATCTCCCAGGTGACCCGGCTCGGGCCCTCGCTCCGCACGTCCTCGCCCCAGAGCGCCACCATGGTCTGCACCAGCCGGCGCGGCGGGTCCACCTCGAGGTTCTCGCCCTCACCGAGGATGCCGGGCGCTCCCGGGTGGGTCATCTCGAAGCGAGAACCGGGCGTCCAATCCGAGCTGATCCGGTTGCCGAACTGGAACTTGCCTCGGATCTCCGGATCGGTGATGGCCTCCCACAGCCGCTCCGGGGTGGTCTTGATGTAGATCTCGTAGATCTTCTCCATGGTCTTCTCCAGTCTGGTCTTCAGGCCGCTGAGCCCAGCGACCCATGGCTCTGCGTACTTGCTCACCCACCGGTCGTGGACGAGCCGGATCGGCACCGCGTTGAGGAAGTGCAGCTTCTCCCGGCCGCGCCGCCGGGTCACCACCAGGCCCGCGTCCTCCAGCACCTTCAGGTGCTTGGCCACGCCGAACCGGCTGATCGGCAGCCGGGCCTCCAGCGCGCTCTGGGTCTGGCCGTCCTCGCGGAACAGCTCGTCCAGCAGGCTCCGTCGGGTCGGGTCGGCCAGCGCTCGGAACACCGGGTCCATCTCGTCGTCGCCGGCCATGTCAATGACAATAGGTGACTAGATAGTCACATGTCAAGGATTGCTGACGACGTTTGCCGGCACGACCCGGCCGGTGTCGCGTCTGGGCGAAGGTTGCGAAGTCCGGAGCTAGTTTGGGGTCGAAGACATCGAATTAACTGATGACGATGGCTCGTTGCGGTATGAGTTCCGTTGGATAGCAAGCGAAGCGGCCAGTACGTAGATGCAGCAAGTCAGCTTGGTAAGCTGAGGCTGTTATGGGTCCGCTCCCAGTGCTTCTGGTGCGAGGAGTTCTGCTGTGCCAACCGACGGCTTTCTTGGGCGGTCCGAGAACCCACCTGCTATCACATGGCCGTTCGGTCGCCGATACGGTCGCCGCATGCTATCCGTGCTTTTCGGTCGGTGGCCTGAGTGAAGAGTCGGTGGCGGTCCTGCGTTTTCTTAGCCAGCGCTACCATATTCGCACTTGGCGGCCTATGGCTTCAAATCGATGCTAGCCGGGGACCTGGCGAGCTGAATACAAGGATTCCGCTCAGCGTTAATGTATACGTCAATGATCGTTCTGCCCACGTAGGCATGAAAATGGTTGTCTACCGCAAGGGCGACATGTGGTTTGCGCAACTGCAGGTCAGTCGCGACAACGGCACAGCTTTAGCTATCGTTACGTCGGCTGTGCCACTCGATCCCACTCCTGGAGCCAAGTTCAGGCGATTGTCTTTCTGGGCCGATCCGCCCTCGTTCTTGTCGCAACCTGAGTATGCCATCGTATTTCCCGCAGCCGGGCCGAAATCGGACCAGACCTTGGATCCCAACCTGGCGGACTTTCGGTTCGCTCTTCCAAAGGGGACCGTTAAAGTCACTTCGTCAGGGATTCGGGCTCGATTGCCGGTACTTGCAGGCAATGAAGGAACGGGTGGAAGTGGGCCGACGTTCGGCTCGATTGGCCCCGCCACAGATACGAATGTGGCTGATCTATACCCAGTCATTGTGCCGGCGGACAAGCCTTTACGGACTCTCTTCTGGCCGCCCACGAACCCTGATACAACAGAGGCAATCGCAGATGTGGGTGAGCAGATACTTAAGAGTGACTTGGAGACTGACTTCCCGCAGAATGGCGGCGTGATGCTTGACTCATTCGAGTGGCAGAATACGAATGAGCTGGCTCCGGAATTATCTGCCATTGACCGTTCCGTGCGCGGCAGGCACGATCGTGATGAGTTTTATTCGGGCCTTGCCTTTGCAATTTCCGCAACCGCCTTCGTGGCTTTAATTCAGGAGACGCCTGATAAATGGAGGAGAAGGCATAAGACGGCCTCTGAATCAGCAAATGCAGTTGCCCCACATCAGAACGCCCATCCTCAAGGGAAGCCTCAAAGGCGGATCGACCCCGGCACGTCGAGCTAGTAAGCGACATCTCTGCGTTGTTCAGGTGATCTTTGCGGGTGACTTTCGGTGCCCGGTTGAAGATTGCACGTGGGTCGCGGTGGGTAGGTGGTCGGGCCGGAGACTGCCGGATGTGACAGTGCTGCTGGGGCCGGCCGAGGCTGACGCCGCGCGGCGGGCGGCGATTTGCAGGTGGACCGGGGATCGGTCTAACCCGGCGAGCAAGCAAGCGAGGGGTCAGGGACATCCGCTTGGCTCGACTACCTCGACGCGTGCCGAAGGCTCCAAATGGAAACTGATCGGCCACTTCGCGTCATCGATCAAGCGCTCTGGACCGCAAACGGTGACGGCGACGCAGTCACGTATGTCTCGGCGGGGCTCAAGCGGCACTGAGCCCCGTGTATGCAGCGCGAGCCAAATCGCAATCTTGATCTGGACGACTTGATGGGTCCCCGTCCAGATGATCCTTGCGAGCCCCCGGTCGTTCGGTGGCCCATTCGCAACCTTCGGCTGGACAGGACAGCCGGCGCCGGGACGGGTAACGTCCGCAATGGCGCCAGATCTAAGACGGTCCTCACCGAGAACACCGGCCAGGTCGAGATCGAGATCCCGCGGGATCGGGCCGGCCGTTCAACCTGCGGATCGTTTGTAAACGCCAGCGCCGGTGAACGGCGTCGATGAGATCGCGCTGTCCCTCTACGCCAAAGAGGCTGGCGACCGGCGAGATCAGTGCGCATTTCGCCGAGATCTATGGCGCGTCGGTCAGCAAGGAAACATCTCCCGGATCATCGATCGGGAATCCAGGAGATGCAGTCCTGACAGTCCCGCCCCCTTGATGCCGTGTATGCGGCGGTGTCATTGATGCGATCGTGTTCAAGGTCGGTGACGGGCAGGTCGCCAACCGCCCGTTCTATGACGCGATCGGGCTGATCCTCGGGGGTGGCGCGACATCCTCGGGTTGTGGGCCAGCACTGAAGGCGAGGGTGCGAAGTTCTGGATGGCGGTGCCACCGACCTGAAGAACCGCGGGATCACCGACAGCTTCTTCGTCGTCTGCGACGGGCTCAAACGCCTGCCCGAAGTGGTCAACAACGTCTGGCCGCAGGCCACGGTCCACGCCGCAGGGCGGGCAGCACAGCGACACGTCGTCGGTAGGGCAAGGCGATGCTGGAGCGCTCACTGCCGATGCACGATTTCGATGGTTCCAATCAGTCGCCGTCGTAGGCACCCGTGAAACCGAACCAGGCGCCTGGCCCGGGGGTATCCCGATAGTCGAAGCCGACCTCCAGCAAGAACCCGCGCACAGCCTCGGCAATGTGGGCGATTGCTACGTCGATCTGACCGCGATCGATCCGCTCGTTTCCCGACGGCACGTCGAGTAGCGCACGCATAAACACTTCCACATAGCTTTCATCGCGGTGTGCCCGGAGTTCATCGCGGCCCGTCTGATGAACGAGGCTTGCAGTCACGTACGCGAGCCGTTGGCACAGGACATTGAGGGCCTGGAACGCCGTAGCGAGCGCGCCACAGAAATCGCTAGCGCAGACCATTTCGGCCGCGCTGCGCCAGGCAGAGTGAGCTGCCTCGACGTCCGCGCTGATGTCATTGTCCTCGTCGTCCCAACCCGCCTCGTGCACTGCCAATTCAGCCCGGAACTCCTCGACAGCAATTCCCGCAATGGCGACGAAATCGGCTTGCGCGATTGTCCCGCCGGCCAACCGTTGCCGACAGCCCGTGCTGGCTTCGCCAGCCTGGTAGATGGCCACATGTGCGAGTTCGTGGGTCACGGTGCGACGCCGGAGCTCCGCGCCACCTTCGTCCTGGAGCAGCATGAAGCCAGCCGGAATGATGACCGCGACGCGGCCGGTCGCTGTGTTCGGCATAGTTCTGGCCGCGACGATCCCGGCGCCGCGGTCCGTTGTGTACGCCGCCGCTTCCGCCTGGTTATCGAACCGATCGCGGACTGACTGCACGAAGTCGCCTGTAGCAACGAGGTCTACGCCTTCGGGGTCGATGGCTAGCGACGCACTCTGGGCGGCCGCATCAGCCAGAGATCGCGAGAAGAGTGCGAGATCCTCATCGGTCATCTCACCGAGGTATTCGCCGATGATCGTCAGCGCCATCGTTCGTTCCTCCACGCGTAGTTGATGCCCATTTATAGGAACACACGGGTCTGACAGATCGTGCTCGAAGCGCACCCCACTTGCGTCGCGACCCTGCCGAGGTGGCGGCACCTAGCGGCCTCGGCATCGAAAATTGTCGTACCGCACACCTACCGTGCTGACATGATCACCTCACCTGAGCTACGCCCCCGCAAGCCATTACGTGGTGAGCGACTGCGACCTGCGCTAGCCGTTGTCGCGCTCCTCGGACTCGTCTACATCATCTGGGTAAGCACGCAAGCGTTCTCTGAGGCCGGTCGATATTTCGCACGTGCGACCTACCTGACGGAATGTGCGCCGCCCTCCAGCGCCATGAACAGGCAGTGTGCTGACCTAGCTAAGCAGCGACCGCACACGCCCGATGGTATCGAGGTCACCGACCAGAACGTGCTACTGGCCGAGGGTTCCGCAATGCACTCGACTGCGATGGGTGTCCTGACGTTAGCGGGGCTGTGGCTAGCCACGTTCGGCGTATTACTAGCTGCCTTTCGTCCGCGGGCGCCTGCTCCCGTCTGAATCGGCTCCGACCAACCGGCGCTGAATACGCAACTTAAGTCTGGACTCGAACATGGAAACGTCCGTACCAACTTGCACAGCCCATGGCTGTTCACGAGGCACCGGCAATCTCCATCCGGACCAGACAGCGTGAACCGCCCCGGCGGAAACACGGGCGGTCATTGCGTTCGCGAGTGCCGAGGCACGACAGTCGGTCGGGGCTGGCGCCTGGAGGCAGCCGAGGCTTCGGGATCACGTTGGTAGTCGTTGACATCCCACATGAGCTACGTAAGTCGATCACGGACGCGCAGGGCCGGCAGATGATGGTGAACCCCGACCAGGCGCCGGCGACATCACCGTCGATGACGAGTTGTCGGAACCGTAGGCAGCGACAGTACTAGGTCCGGAGATGTAGGCAGCTCCGCTGTGTACCGGCTAGCAGGCTTGTGCTCGCCGTCGCGGTCGGCCGACAGTGATCACCTACATCGGGACGACAGAACCGGGCTCGTCCCCGCCAGCTGATCAACACCCAGCCGCGCGGGTGGCAGCTGCTCACCCGTAATGGGACGCGACAGTCGGGTCGGGGGAAGATTGCGAAGTCCAGAGGTAGTTTGCGAGTGAGGTTGCGAAGTCCGGTTGTACGTTGCGAGCAGGGAGCAAATGTGACCACACGACGCCTGGGCGTGGGACAGGGCACCGCGATTTACGTCGGCGCCATCCTGGGCGCCGGTCTGCTCGCCCTGCCCGCCCTGGCCGCCGAGATAGCGGGGCCCGCCTCGGTGCTGGCCTGGGCGCTGCTGTTGTTGCTGTGCGTGCCGGTGGCGGCGACTTTCGCGGCACTCGGATCGCGCTTTCCCGATGCCGGCGGCATCGCGACATTCGTCTACAAGGCATTCGGCCGGCGAGCGTCAGCGGTGGTGGGCTACTGGTTCTACTTCGCTTGGCCGGTGGGCGGGCCGGCGACCGCGTACGTCGGCGGGCTGTACATCGCAGACGCCCTCGGCGGCGGTCAGCGCCTCGCCATCGGGGCCACGGCGGTGCTGCTGGCGGCCGCCTTCACGACGAACGCGTTGGGGTTGAAGGTGTCAGCCCGTATCCAGCTGGCCCTGGTCGGGCTGCTGGCGGTGCTGATGGTGGTGGCCTGCGTCGCCGCACTGCGCAGCGCTGACTCGGACAACCTGCGACCGTTCGCCCCGCACGGCTACCCCGCGGTGGGACGGGCCGCCAGCCTGCTGTTCTTCTCCTTCGCCGGCTGGGAGGCGGTCACCCACCTGTCCGGAGAATTCCGCAACCCGCAGCGGGATCTGCGGCGGGTGACTGCCCTGACCCTGGTGGTCATCGGAGTCATGTACGTCGGGCTGGCCTTCACCTGCGTCGTGGTGCTGGGCCCGCGACTGCCCAACACGGCGGTGCCGTTGAGCGAGCTGCTGAAGCTCAGTTTCGGCAATGCCGCCTCGACCGTGACGGCGACGCTGGCAGCCGTGCTCACCTTCGGCGCACTGAACTCCTACCTGGCCGGAACCTCCCGGCTGGGCGCCGCGCTGGCCCGGGACGGCGCCCTGCCGGCCTGGATGGCCAAGGGGCACGCCGCCGGTGAGACGCCTCGCCGGAGCTTGGGAGTGATAGCGGCGTTCGCCACGGCCGCGACGATCATCGCCGGCCTGGTCGGGGCCGATCTGGGAGACATCATCCTGGCGACTTCGGCGTGCCTGCTCGTGGTGACCGTGGCAGGGCTGGTCGCGGGCTTCAAGTTGCTCCCCAGCGGCCGGCCGACCTGGTGGGGCGCGGTCTTCGCCGCGGTCGCCATGGGCGTCGTGACGCTGTTCTCCGGCTTCTACCTCGCCCTGCCCCTGGGCATGGCGCTGGCGGCGGTGCTCTACACCGGAAGCGGCCGCTCCAAGCGGCGGGTGGCCGCCGCGGTGACAACCACGGTGGCCGCAGAGCCGGCTGCTGCCACCGATGGCCCCGCTGATTGGCCGGAGCCGCTCCCGGCGGCGGGCGTCACCAGCACCGAACTCGACTGAGCCGAACGCTTGCCGTCCCCGCAATGGGGATTACCTGAACGGCAGGTGACTGGCAAGCTTCGGCCGGACCGGACGGGGTGCTGTTCTTCGGGCCGGATCGACGGCAACGCCGGCCCGCGCTCGGTCGAGCGCGAGCCGGCTGATCCGCCGACCGCTGGGTCCGGCCGGCCTCGACCGGCCGGACCCAACGCTCACTACTGGATGGCGGTGATGAAGTTGCTGGCGTTGGAAACCGCACCCAGGCCGGTCACGTTGTCCCAGCCGGCAGCCGACTGCTGCGTCGAGGGCAGCAGGCTCATCGCGTTCAGGAAGTAGGTCGTCGGCTCGATGTACGTCCCGGTGCTCGGGTTCTTCCACTTGCCTTCGGTGCCCTCGTTCACCGTCGACCCGGATACGTCGCTGACCGCCGTCGCCCGGTTCAGGTACAGCTTCGGGTTCAGGAACCCGAGGTTGCCGCCCTTGGTCTGGATGGCCAGCGCCACCTCACCCGCGGTGTAGGGCGAGGCCAGGCTGGTGCCGCCGACGGTGAGCGTGGTGTACGCGCCGGCCTGGGTAACACCGACCACGTAACCGGTCTGGCTGTCGGCGATGTTGGCGATATCCGGGTAGGCCCGCTTGGCCGGCTTGCCGGAGAAGGTGCTCGGCACGATGCCGGACTGGTAGGACGGCTGGGAGGTGAACCCGCTCTTGCCGCCGCCGGAGGCGCCGTAGAACACGTCGCTGGTCCACGTCGTGCCGCTGCTCCGGCTGATCACGTCGTACCAGGCCTGCTCGAACAGCACCGAGTTGGTCGAGGAGATACCCAGCGAGGTGCCACCGATCGAGGTCAGCTCGGAGTCCGAGGCCGGGTAGTCGGCGGACGGGCGAGCCTTGCTGGCCGAGCCGTTGCTGTAGGTGTTGTCACCGTCGTCGCCGGAGGACGCCATCACCGAGATGCCCTGGCTGGCGGCCTGCACGTACACCGAGTGCAGGAACGCGCTGCTGGTCTCGCCACCACCCCAGGAGTTGGTGATGACCTGGACCTGGTTGGCGTTCACCAGGTTCTGGGTGGCGGTCAGCAGGTAGCTGTTGTACGGGCCGGCCGCGGGGGCGTAGATGATCTTGGCGTCCGGCGCCGCGCCGTGGATCGCCTCGGCATCCAGGGCAGTCTCGACCATGGTGCTGTCGATGTTGGCCTGGTTGGTGCAGTAGGCGTCCCAGGTGGCCGGGTCCTGCGAGGTGTACTGGCCGGCGGTGAGGGCCGGTGCGCCGACCTGGGCGGCCCAGGTGTTGACGTCAGACGGAATCGTGGGGCTGTCACACCACAGCACGTTGCCGACGGTCACGCCGGCGCCGGTCTTGCCGGTGGCCGGGATGCCGCGCGCGGCATTCAGCCGGGACGGGGTGTAGCAGGACCGGTTCGGCAGGTTGCCGCTCAGCGGCGCCGGCGCGGTGAGGTAGGAGGTGTTGGTGTTCTCGCCCCAGTAGGTCGAGCAGGTGATGTTGCCCGCAGCCGCGCCGTTCGGCGTGGCCTTGGCTCCGGTGCGATAGATCTGCGACGTGTCCAGGCCGAGCACGTCGCTGACCCGGCCAGCCAGCGCGACCGGCACGGTGAGCGCCGAGGCCGGTGCGATGACCTGCCGGTTGTTCCGGTGGTAGCTCTTGATGGTGGTGCCGAACGCCTTGTTCACTCCGGCGATGGAACCGGTGACCGGCACGTAGCTGTTGCTGATCGGCACGGTGCCGGTCTGCAGGCCGGCGCCATGCAGCCAGCTCAGCACGGCGGCCACGTCCGAGGCGGTGGCGCCGAACCGGGCGGTGTACTGCTGGGGCGTCAGGTAGTGGCGGTAGCTCGCGCTGCGCGGGTCGCTGACCGCGTCGGCGAACGCCTGCGCGCCGGCGGCGTCCCGGGCCGCGACGGCGACCGAGAAGCTGACGGTGCTGGCGGCCGGCGCCGGACCGAGCGCCGTGGTGGTTGCCGTCCAAGCGGGCGCGTTCAGCAGGACGGCGCGTCCGGACGGGACGGCGGCTGCCGCTGGCTGCAGGCCGGCGACCACCATGACGGGAATGGCAAGGGCTCCGGCGACGAGCGCCACGAACAGCGGCCGGCGGAAGCTCCGCCGACGAGCCGATGGGTCGGAAAAGGGCATGCGTTTCTCCTGGTATCAAAAAATGGATATAAATAGCGATAAATCCCAAGAGCAGCTATTTCAAGGCTAAGTAGCTGCAGATGGAATTTGTCTTCGTCGAGTGATTTGCGCAACAGTAGACGGTCATGGTTCAAATTGGCAACCAGCCCGCCACTGGCCGGTACTGGCCTACGCCCGCCGGCCAGTCGGACCCGACGACCTGGCCCTCACACGGCGACGCCACCCGCCGGACCGGTCAGCTCCGGCGAAGGCATGGCCGGATGATTCCGGCCCGCGGTAGAGAGCACCTGAGGTACCGCTCAGCGCCGTCAGGGCAAGCACCGGAACGGCTGGTCAGCGGATGCGGATGGCACAGCCGAGTTCGGCCGACACTTCAGCCAGCCGCGCGTCGCGCGTCCAGAGCCGAGCGTCGGAGGTGATCAGCGTGCTTGCGAGCAGTTGGGCATCGACATATCCGATGCCCCGTCCGTAGATCTGTCGGTGCTGGATTAGGGCCAGCACCTCATCGTCAGCGGCGGCCTTCGCCTGCGGCAGGTTCGCCATGAGCTGTACCACCTGGGCGCGATGGGCAAGGCTGCCCAGCGCGATCTCGCCCAAGACTGCCGGATGGCCGAGTACCCGGGCGCGATCGAGCAGGTCGGCGAGCTCTCGATCGCCGTGCCGGAGATGATCCACCCAAACCGAGGTGTCGACCAGGATCACGAGGCGCGGTTGGGCCTGCGGCGCGGACTGGCGCGCAGTTCTGGTTCGTTGCCGCCGAGTTTGGCCAGCCGCCGGCTGCTCTCCCGCTCGATGAGGGCTATCAAAGCCTGCCGGAGGAGCGCGCTGTTCTCGCCCGTTCCGGTCAGCCGGCGAGCCTCGGCGAGGAGCTCATCGTCCAGCGCAACCGTCGTTCGCATGGTGGTTCCTCCGCATCGATTAGAGCATCACTTGATGACTCTACTCGTGCCAAGTGCATGCTCCGAGCGCGCTGTTCAGTCGTCCTCGACTCCGAACTCCGGCAGCGGCGGGCCGACCAGGTCGTCGGCGTCGATGATGGTGTAGGAGTAACCCTGCTCGGCCAGGAACCGTTGCCGGTGCGCGGCGTATTCGGCGTCGAGGGTGTCGCGCGAGACGACGGTGTAGAAGTGCGCCTGCCGGCGGTCGTGCTTGGGCCGCAGCACCCGGCCGAGCCGCTGCGCCTCCTCCTGCCGGGAGCCGAAGGTGCCCGAGATCTGGATCGCCACCGCCGCCTCGGGCAGGTCGATGGAGAAGTTGGCCACCTTGCTGACCACCAGCACCCGGGTCTCGCCGGCCCGGAACGAGTCGTACAACCGCTCCCGCTCCCGGTTCGGCGTGGAGCCCTGGATGATCGGCACGTCACCGAGGTGAGCGGCGATCTCCTCCAACTGGTCGAGGTAAGCCCCGATCACCAGCACCTGGTCGTCCGGATGCTGGTCCACGATGGCCTCGATCACCGGCAGCTTGGTACGCGCGGTGGCCGCGATCCGGTACCGGTCCTCCGGCTCGGCGGTGGCGTAGTTCATCCGCTCGGCATCGGTCAGGGTGACCCGCACCTCGCGGCAGTCGGCCGGCGCGATCCAGCCCTGGTTCTCGATGTCCTTCCACGGCGCGTCGTACCGCTTCGGCCCGATGAGTGAGAACACGTCGGCCTCCCGGCCGTCCTCACGGACCAGGGTGGCGGTCAACCCGAGCCGGCGGCGGGACTGCAGGTCGGCGGTCAGCCGGAAGATCGGCGCCGGCAGCAGGTGCACCTCGTCGTAGACGATCAGCCCCCAGTCGCGGGAGTCGAACAGCTCCAGGTGCCGGTACTCGCCCTTCCGCCGGGTGGTCATGATCTGGTACGTGGCGATGGTGACCGGCCGGATCTCCTTCTTCTCACCGGAGTATTCGCCGATCTCCTCATCGGTCAGCGAGGTGCGGGCGAGCAGTTCCCGCTTCCACTGCCGGCCGGAGACGGTGTTGGTGACCAGGATCAGCGTGGTGGCCTTGGCCTGCGCCATCGCGGCCGCGCCGACCAGGGTCTTGCCGGCGCCGCACGGCAGCACCACCACGCCGGAACCCCCGGCCCAGAAGGAGGAAACCGCGTCGGACTGGTAGGTGCGCAGCTGCCAGCCCTCGGTGCGCAGCTCGATCTGATGCGCCTCGCCGTCGACGTAACCGGCCAGGTCCTCGGCCGGCCAGCCGACCTTGAGCAGCGCCTGCTTCAGCCGGCCGCGCTCGGACGGGTGCACCAGCACCGTGTCGGCATCGATCCGCTCGCCGAGCATCGGCGCGATCTTCTTCTGCCGCAGCACTTCCTCCAGCACCGCCCGGTCCAGCGAGATCAGCACCAGCCCGTGCGTCGGGTGCTTGGCCAGCTGCAGCCGGCCGTACCGGTCCATGGTGTCGGCCACGTCCACCAGCAGCGCGTGCGGCACGGCGTAGCGGGAGTAGCGGACCAGCGCATCCACCACCTGCTCGGCGTCATGGCCGGAGGCGCGGGCATTCCACAGGCCCAGCGGGGTGAGCCGGTAGGTGTGCACATGCTCGGGGGAGCGTTCGAGTTCGGCGAACGGCGCGATCGAGGCACGCGCGTCGGCGGCCAGCGGGTGGTCGACCTCCAGCAGCAGCGTCTTGTCCGACTGGACGATCAACGGTCCGTCAGTCACCGGCACACTCCTTCACAGGCATAAACATCCATTGTGCCAGCGGCTAACCTCTCCGGACCGCATTCAGTCGTCGGCCAGCACGCTCACCGTGGTGATCCGCTGCAGCGGGTAGCTGCGCAGCCGGGTGTCGTCCGGGTCGTGGCCGCGGATCACCCCGCCGCCCAGCGAGATCGGTAGCAGCGTTCGCTGCGACGGCGTTCCGGTGTCGTCCACGTAGCCGATCGCGATGGTCAGTTCTTCCCGGACGGCGGTGCGCAGCAGCTCCAGGATGGAGGCCGAGGTCACACCCGGCACCTGCTGGGACACCCGGTTGGTGGAGCTGCTGATCGCCGCCGCCAGCTTCTCCGAGGCCCGCAGCCGGGCGATCACCTCGGTCAGCTGGCTGTCGCTGATCGAAGTCGACCGGACCCGGCCGAGCCGGGTGTGCTGGCGGCGGGCCGGCACCCGGGCAGCGTCGGTGGCCAGCGTCAGCACCGCGCCGTCGGCCGTCTCGGCCGCCGGCGCGTAGCCGTGCGCCCGCAGCCGGTCCAGTAGCTGGTTGATGCTGGCCGCGCAGACCAGCACGGTCGGCGCCAGCCGATGCAGCCCGAGCGATTCCAGCGCGGGCTCGGCGAGCACCCGGTCCAGCAGCACCTCATCGGCGCAGCGCAGGTAGCTGGTGGCGGTACCCACCCGCAGCCGGCCGTGCTGGCCGGCCGCATCGCCGATCAGGTACTCCAGCGCCTGCGGCACCGGGGTGCGCGAGGAGGAGCTGAAGAACCGCTGCAGGTCGGCACCCGTCCAGCCCCGGTCCAGCGCCCGGCGCAGGCTGTTCGGCGAGATCCGGTAGACCGCCGCCCCGCCGGTGGACTCCAGATCGGCGGCCAGGGCCAGATCCCGCTGCAGTTGCGGG
Organism: Jatrophihabitantaceae bacterium; assembly: GCA_045807085.1. Lineage (GTDB taxonomy): Bacteria > Actinomycetota > Actinomycetes > Mycobacteriales > Jatrophihabitantaceae > Jatrophihabitans_A. Next base: position 294,044 of record JBJMIB010000007.1, on the reverse strand, counting down.
GTCGGCGGCCCGGGCACCACCACGGTCAGATCCGGCTGTAGCAGGAACTCCTCGACCGGTTCCGGCAGCGCGGCGTGCAGCAGCTCGGCCGCGTTCCCCTCCGCTCGGACGGCGCCGGTCTCGGCACCGTCCAGCAGCGCCCGGGCATAGCCGGTGAGTGCCCCGTATCCGGTGACCCCGAGGGTGGCCGCCTCGCCGAGGATGGCCGCCGCCGAATGCCGGTGCGCCACCGCTCGGCGCGGCGCCTGCCAGGCCAGCCGGGCCAGCACCGCGTCATTGCCGTCCGGCGCGGCACCCGGCGGCAGGTCGGCCAGCAGCCGCAGCAGCTGCCGGCGCAGCGCCGGCGCGCTGTGCCGCTCCACGTCGGCCGACAGCGCCGCGATGGCCTTGTCCCGGTCGTCCTTCTGCCCGATCATGCCGGGCTGCCTGGTCATCGCCAGCCAGGCACCGGCCAGCCGCACCCACCGCTCGGCGGTGCCCTGAGCCAGCCAGCCGTCGAACTCGGTGGTCGGCAGGTACAGCGGATCGACCAGCCCGGAGCTGGCCAGCAGGCCGGCCTCGGCGGCCACCTCCACCAGCAGCGCGGTCAGCTGCTCGGAGGCCTCCAGCACCCGAGCCAGCCGGCGCAGATCGCGCACCCCGAGGCCGCCGGCGCGCAGCTGGCTGGCCGGCTCGTCGGACAGCGTCGTCAGCAGCAGCTCGACCAGCCGCACCGTCTCCAGCACGGCGGTGGCCCCGCCGGCGTCGATCACCGCGGCCCCCCGTTCGGTGACCGGCACCGGCGTCGGTTCCGGTCGCACGTCGCCGGCCGGCGCCGGCCGCAGCGCCATGGCCACCTCCCGCGGCAGCTCCACCGTCCGGCCGTCGATCGGCACCACCAGGCCCCGCTCCAGCAGGCCCTGCACCGGTGATGGCTCGCTCGGGCGAGCCTGCACCAGCTCCCGCAGCGCCGACTCGGCGTCCCGATAGGTGCCGATCGGCGGCCCGGCGGCAAGCCGGCGCAGCACCGACTGCTCCGCTTCGGCGCAGTCGGCAAGCAGCACCGGCAACCGGGCCAGCACCGCCTCGGCAACCGCCGCGCCGGCAGCCGGCTGGCTGGCCGGCGGCAACTCAAGCCGGCGCAGCAGCGCAACCAGGGCCAGCTCGGGCTGCCGGCCGAACAGCTCGGCCGCCGTCCGGCCCAACCCGGCCGGGTACGGCCCGAGCACCTCGCGCACGGTGCCGACCGGATGCAGCCGGTGCGCCGGCCCCCAGAGCAGCGCCCAGTCCCGCAGCCGCTCGATCGCGGTAGCCACCGCCGGCCGGTCTTGCTCGGCGAACCAGTCGGCCAGCTCCGTCGCGGAGCTGAAGCCCGGATGGCCGCACGCCACCTCCAGCACTCGCAGGGTGAAGGCGTCCAGGGCGTCCAGCGCGCGACCGATGGAGGTACGCACGCTCGCCCGGTTCGCCAGGGTGGCCAGATCCACCGGCGCGGGCAACGCCAGGTCGGGCCGGTGGCGCAGCAACACCAGCAGCTCGGCGTCCGAGCGGGTCCGCAACCAGTCGGTCAGGTTATGCGGATCCGCACGGTCCTCGGACCGTGTGCCTGCGGGATCGGGTTCAGTTGCCAGCGAGATGCGGGCGGTTCTCGGGGCCGGGGTGGTGGTAGAAGAGGTTCTCCACCGGCAGCGGGAAGGCGATGTCGTCGCCGAACGGGCTCTGCGAGCCGGCCTTGTTGGACAGCAGCTCGTTGACCGGATGTTCCGGATACAGATCGTCCCAGCTCTCGGCCGGCTGCGCCGGTGGCCGGGGCTGCGGCGAAACGCTTGCCATCTGGTCCCTTTCGACTCGAACTGGTACGGACGAACACCGCTCAGCACGGGCTGGCCGGCCAATTGCCGTCCAGCAGCTAAATATCCAGTGTGCCATGCCGGTAGCGTGAGTGATCGTGGCAGTGGCACAGTCCGGTCCCGGCGTGGGCGAGCTGGTGGCGATCAACCTCGCCCGGGTGATTGACACACCGCCGCCGGTGCGCGGCCGGCAGGACGTCAAGCCGGTGAAGACCGGCATCGACAAGTGGCCGGCGACCGGGCCGGTCGCGGTGCGCCGGCTGGGCGTGCGCGGCGACACCATCTGCGACACCGTCCACCACGGCGGCGAGGACCAGGCGGTGTACGCCTACGCCGAGGAGGACGCCGACTGGTGGCAGCACGAGCTGGCCGGCCAAATCCGCGTGCGGCTGCGCTCCGGTGCGTTCGGTGAGAACCTGACCACCCGAGGGGTGGACGTGACCGGCGCGGTGATCGGCGAGCGGTGGCGGATCGGCGGCACCATCCTGCAGGTCAGCTCGCCGCGGATACCGTGCTCGACGTTCGCCGCCTATTGGGGCGTGGACCAGCTGATCAAGCGGTTCATCGCGGCCGGCCGGCCCGGGGCGTACCTGCGGGTGCTGACCGAGGGCGAGGTGTCGGCGGGCGATCCGATCACGGTGCTGGACCGGCCGGCGCACGGGCTGACCATCGCCCAGACGCTGCGGGCGCTGACCGGTGAGCACAGCCTGGCCGCGATGCTGGTGGCGGCTCCGGAGCTGCCGGTGGGCGCCCGCCAGCAGGCCGAGCGTTGGCTGGCCGCCGCCGATCGCTGAGTTCTGGCCGATCGCCGAGTTCTCGCCGAATCGATGAGTTCTGGCCGATCGCTGAGTTCTGGCTGGTCTCGGGCCCACCCGGCGGCAATCTTGGTGCGCTGCGCAGACCAAGGGCGTTAGGCTATGAACTTGACGTCCGCAGCCATGCGGGCGTCAGTTCTATGCTGTCGAAACTACGAATCGGATCGTAGCCAGCGAGTTAATGGGGTGTCACGCATGCCGTCCGGCAAGGTGAAGTGGTTCGACGCCGAGAAGGGTTTCGGCTTTCTCGCCGACGATGCGGGCGCCGACGTATTCGTGCACAAGGACGCGCTGCCCGCTGGCATCTCGGAGCTGAAGTCCGGCCAGCGGGTCGAGTTCGGCGTCGTGCAGGGCCGTAAGGGCAACCAGGCGCTGCAGGTGCGGCTGCTGGATCCGGTGCCATCGGTGGTGAAGGCGACCCGCCGGCCGCCGGAGGAGATGACGCCGATCGTCGAGGATCTGATCAAGCTGCTGGACAAGGTCGGCAACTCGCTGCGGCGCGGGCACTATCCGGATCGGGCCGAGGGGCGCAAGGTGGCCACGCTGCTCCGCGCGGTGGCCGACAACCTAGACGCCTAGCAGAGTTTCGCGGGCCCTGCCCGGTGCCGGCGATCGGGGCTGGCGCCGGTCGGGGTTGAGCGCCGGTCGGGGTTGAGCGCCGGTCGGGGTTGAGCGCCGGTCGGGATCGAGCGCCGGTCGGGATCGAGCGTCGGCAGGACAGCCAGCTCGGCCGCCTCCGGCCGGGGTCGATCCCGATGCGGTCAACGCAATGCTCCGATCGCCGGCACCAGGCCGGTGGCGTGCGCGCGGCCCAGCAGTTCCTCGATGGCCGCGTAGCCCTGCTCGCCCAGATCCCGGCTAAACGAGTTCACGTACAGCTCGATGTGCTGACGCTGCACCGCCGGATCCATCTCGTCGGCATGCTCGGCGACGAAGGCCGCCGATGCCGTCGGATGGGCGAAGGCGTAGTCGACCGAGGCCCGGATCACCCGGGTCAGCTCGGTGGCGTCCAGCGAGCGCCGAGCCACGATCGCACCGAGCGGGATCGGATGCCCAGTGCTGCTCTCCCACCACTGGCCCAGGTCGGCGAGCGCGGTCAATCCGTAGTGGGGATAGGTGAATCGTGCCTCGTGGATGACCAGGCCGGCATCGTAACGACCGTCGCGCACCCCCGGCATGATCTCGGCGAACGGAACCACCTCGATGGCGGCCGGCCGCTGCCCGGTCGCCCACAGCCGCATCAGCAGGTAGGCGGTGGTGCGCTCGCCGGGCACCGCCACCCGGGCGCCGGTCAGGTCCGGCCGGTCGTCGGCGGTGAGCACCAGCGGCCCGCAACCCCGCCCCAGGGCTCCGCCGCACGGCAGCAGGACGTAGTCGCGCAGCAGCCAGGGCAGAGCCGCGTACGACACCTTCGCCACGTCGAACTCACCGCGCTCGGTCGCGGTGTTGGTGATGTCCACATCGGCGAAGGTCACCCCGACCTCGGGAGCGCTCTCGATCAACCCGTGGGTCCAGGCGTGAAAGACGAATGTGTCGTTCGGACAAGGCGAAAATGCCAGCCGCAACGCGCTCATCAAGTCAGCCCCTCGGTCAGTGGACCGGCCAGCACGTCGGCGAAGCCGGTGGCCAGCGCGGCCAACGCCGGGCCGAGCTGCCAGCCGGCCCGATCGCGCGGGCCGACCAGATTGGACACCCCACGCAGCTCGCCGAACCGTACCCCGGCCCGCTGCGCCGCCATCGCCACCCCGGCGCCCTCCATCGCCTCGGCCACCGCGCCCGGGAAGGCATCCCGCAGCCGCTCGGCACGAGCGGCGCTGCCGGTGGCGGTGTGCACCGTGAGCACCGTGCCGGTCACCGCCTTCGCCCGCTCGGCCAGCAGCCGCGCCAGCGCCGGATCAGCCTCGATCAGCACCTCACCCAGGCCGAGCTCGGGCAGGCCCGCGAAGCCGCCGTCGGCCAGCTCCGCGCCCAGATCGGCGAACGCCACCCGCTCGGCCGCCACCAGCCCACCGACCTCGGCGGGCGGGAAACCGCCCGCCACCCCGGCCGAGATGACCAGGTCGTAGCCGGCGGCCGCGAGCAGTGCCGCGGCGCTGAGCGCGGCCGCCACCGGCCCCACCCCGCCGGCCACCACGTCCACCAGCCCGGCCGGGGTGGCGGCCCGGCGTACCTGCAGTCCGGCCAGCTGCCCGGCTGCCGGTGCGTCGCCGGGCATGGCGCGCAGCACCGCGTCGCGTTCGGCGGCCACGGCGGTGACGATCAGCAGCTTCGGCACCGTCGATCAGCTCAGGCGGTCAGCCGCGCCAGGACCGGCCAGCCCACTCGGCACTGCCTGCCGCCGGTGCGACCTGATCGCCCGGCCCTTGGCCAGCATGACGCTCAGCACGCCGATCAGCACCACGGCGGCGGTCGCGAAGCCGAGCTGCGGGTGCTGGTACGGCAGCAGCAGCGCGATCGCCGCACCGAGCACCCAGGCCAGCTGCAGGAAGGTCTCCGACCGGCCGAAGGCCGAAGAGCGCAGCGACTCGGCCACGTCCCGCTGGATGATCGCGTCCAGCGACAGCTTGGACAGCGCATTGCAGACCGAGCTGATGAACATCGCGCCGACCGCGACCGGCAGGCTGAACAGCACCGCGGTCAGCAGGCAGCTGGCCGCCGCCAGCATCGTGCAATAGAGGATCGCCAGCTCCGGCCGGCCCAGTCGCAATCGAGTGCCGATCGCGGTGCCGCAGAAGTTGCCGAGCCCGGCGGCGCCGCCCACCGCGCCCAGGCTCACCACCGCCTGCCAACCGTGCGCGGTCGACTCGACGTAGAAGGCCAGGAACAGGGTCAGGAAGCCGGCCAGCCAACGCAGCACCGACTCACCCTGCAACGCCACGATCACGCCGGGCGCGAAGCCGCGGCGGGTCCAGTCCAGCAGCCGGGCCGGCAGGCCGCGAGACGCGGGAGCAGCGGCCGGCGCGGCCCGGCGCCGGGACCGGGCCGGCTCCCGGTCCGTCCCCGCCACCGGCGGCAGGGCATCGACGATCTTGGGCAGCCGGAAGGAGTAGAACGCGGTCACCGCGAACGCGGCGGCGGTGAGCAGTAACCCGAACGGGTACGAGCCGGTGACCTTGATCGCCGCGCCCACCAGGATGCCCCCGAGGATCGCCGCGACCAGCCCGAACAACGACAGCCGGGCGTTGGCCTCGACCAAGGTCAGGCCGGCCGGCACCAGCCGGGGCGCGGCCGAGGATCGGATCACCGCATACGCCTTGGACAGCACCAGCGAGCCGAGCGCGGCCGGGAACAGCAGGTACAGGTCGGTGAAGTTCAGCGCCATCACCACGGCCAGCACCGCCCGGCCGATGGCGGTGCCCGCCATCACCCAGCGCCGCCCGTGCTGCACCCGGTCCAGCGCCGGTCCGATCACCGGGGCCACCACCGCGAACGGGGCCATCGTGATCAGCAGGTAGAGCAGCACGTTGCCGCGCTGGGCGTCGCTGGGCGCGGAGAAGAACACGGTGCCGGCCAGCGCCACGGTGACCATCGCGTCGGCGCCGTAGGACATCACCTGGTTCCAGATCATCGCGGTGAGACCGGACTCCTTGGCCCCATCGGCCTCACTGGCGGTGATCACCTTGTGGGCCAGCAGCCGGGAGAGGTAGCGGCTGCGGGCGAGCACTGCCCGGGTGACGGTCACCCCGCCGGTGCCGGCCGGTGGCGTCCGCGCCGAGCCAGCGGCCCGGCCCGCCGGCTCGGCGGACGAGCCGTGGCCGGCGTGGTAGGTGGGCGCAGAGAAACCATCGCCGCCGGAGCCGCCGGCGTCGACCGGACCGTCTGCTGCCGTCACGTCGTCCATCCTGCCGCACCGGCAGAGACTTCACCGACACACCTGAGCTATCTGGTTCGGCAGCCGGCGCGGGCCGACTTCCTCGCTAAGGCGCGCTGCCGGCGTTCACCGGAGTCGAGTGGGTGGTGAGTGGCGCGAGTTTGTCCGAGGCTCGCGTCCGGATGCCACAATGGCTGGCGTGAACACATCCACCGAGTCGCTGACCGTCGACGAGGCCATCGCCGAGGCGGTCGAGCAGGCTCGGGCGGCCGCGGTGGAGCTGGCCGGCGCCGATGTCGGCATCGCCGAAGCCGGCGGCCCGTCGGCCCAGGTCGGCACCCATCTCGGTGTGCGGGCCGAGGGCCCGTACGCGGCCACCCACGCCTTCGCCGCCACCCTGCCCGGCTATGTCGGCTGGCACTGGGCGGTGACCATGGTGCGGGTGCCGGACGGGCCGCCGAGCGTGGCCGAGGTCGTCCTGCTGCCCGGCGAGGGTGCGCTGCTGCCGCCACCCTGGGTGCCGTGGAGTGAGCGGCTGCAGGCCGGCGACCTCAGCCCGGGCGATCTGTTGCCGCCGCCGCCGGACGACCCGCGGCTGGTGCCGGGGTACACCGACTCCGGCGATCCGCAGGTGGAAGAGGTCGCCTTCGAACTGGGTCTCGGCCGGGTTCAGGTGCTCTCCCGGCTCGGCCGGTTGACGGCCGCCGACCGCTGGCAGTCCGGTGACTTCGGCCCGGACAGCCCGATGGCCAGGCAGGCACCGGGCCGGTGTGGCACCTGCGGCTTCTTCGTCGCCTTGGGCGGCTCCCTACAGGCGGCCTTCGGGGTATGCGCCAACGAGTTCGCCAACGCCGACGGCCGGGTGGTGGCGGTCGAGTACGGCTGCGGCGCGCACTCGGAGACGGTCGCCGAGCCGGCCATCGAACCGGCCGGACCGGTCTATCAGGACGAGCTGATCGAGCTGGTCGACCTGCATGGGAACTCGCCGGGCGTCGCCGAGGCGGCCGATTCCTCGGTCACCGGGCCGGTCGACACCGCGTCAGCATCAGCATCGTCAGCCTGGTCAGCCTCGGCAGCATCGTCAGCCGAGCCAACCGCTGACGATCTCGAGCAGCCGGTGATCGACATCGAGGCCGACACCGTCCAGCCGGTCGACGAGGACCAGTTCGCGGATGCTGGACAGGGCGAGTACGAGCCGGGCGGTACGCAGGTCGGCGAAGTCGACCCGACCTAACTCGACCCGCCAGCCGTGGTCGAGGGCGGCATCGAGGAACCGTCGCCGGGTGACGCCGGGTAACACGTCGGCGGACAGCACCGGCGTCCGGAGCAGGCCCTCGGCCGGGATCACGACCAGGTTGGCGGTGCCGGTCTCGGCCACGCAGCCGTCGGCGGTCGGAAACAGCGCGGCCGCGCCGTCCTCGCCGAGCCAGCGCCGGTCCACCCATTTGTGCCGCCAGTTGCCGGCCGGCCGATCGGCTCGGTGCAGGGCCAGCCGGCCACCGGCTGCCGCCGCCGGGCCGATCTCGATCAGCGGTTCGGCCGCCGGCCGCACGGTCAGCCGGATCCGGTGCCGGCCGGTCAACCGCTGCCCGCGCGAGGCCAGCCGGGCCGGCAGGTCGGCGGGCAGCCCGCAACCGTACAGCTCCAGGCAGGATGCCTCCAGCCGGGCCAGGTGATCGGCCAGCCCGACCAGCCGGCCGTCCCGGCAGAGCAGCGTGTCGAAGATTCCCGCGCTACGGTCGACCCATTCCAGCTCCGAGTCGGCCGGCTCTGAATCGGCCGGCCCCGACTCGGCCGGCCCCGACTCGGCCGGCACCGACTCGGCCGGCCCGGGCCAGCGGGCACCGGCCAGCGCGAGCAGCGGCGCGACCTTGATCCGGCATTCCTGCCACTCGGCCATCGGCACCGACTCGGCGGTGATGCCGCCACCGGCGCCCAGCTCGAAGCGGTTGCCGGTGATCTCGAAGGTCCTTATCGCAACGCTGAATTCGCTGTTGTGCTGATCGCTGTACCCGATCGTCCCGGTGAACAGGCCGCGGCCGGCCGGCTCGAGCTCGTCGATCAGCTGGCAGGCTCGCAGCTTCGGCGCACCGGTCACCGAGCCGGGCGGGAAGGCGGCCGCCAGCAGGTCCGGCACCTCGCTGGCCCCGGTCAGCCGGCCGGTCACCTCGGAGACCAGATGCCAGACGCCGGGCGCCGGCCGGATGCCGAGCAGCTCGCCGACCATCACCGTGCCCGGCTCGCACACCCGGGACAGGTCGTTGCGGACCAGGTCGACGATCATCACGTTCTCTGCCCGGTCCTTGGCCGAACGGCGCAGCTCGGTCGCGCCCGGGTCGTCCGGCTGTTCGCCGGTGCGCAACCGAGTGCCCTTGATCGGCGCGCTGCGCACGGCCCGGCCGCGCCGGTGCAGGAACAGCTCGGGGGACAGGCTCACGACTGTCCGGTCGGGTGTCCGCAGGAAGGCCGCGTAGTCAGGCGCCAGCTGCTCCAGGCCCCGGCTGAACAGCTCCACCGGCTCGCCGAGGATGGTGCCGGACAGCCGGGCGCAGACGTTCACCTGGTACAGCTGACCGGCCCGGATCCCAGAGATGGCCCGCTCCACCGCGGCAAGGTGGTGGTCCCGCTCGGTCGCGGTGATATCGAGCAGCCGGACCGGGCCGGCCCCGGCGCACGGGAACCGCTCGATCGGCTCGGCCAACTCCGGGGCACCGGAGAGCCACCAGCAGCCGGTGTGGTCCCGGCGCAGCAGGGTGTCGAACAGCCCGAACCAGCATTCGCCCCGGTAGTCGATACTGCCGATCCAGCGGCAGCCGTCGTCGGTGCCGGTCAGCTCGGCCAGCCGGTCGGTGGTCCGGCGAGGCTGCCAGCCGATCAGCACCTCGCCGTCGCACCAGCGGCCGGCCAGGCAGGCCAGCGTCGTGGTGTCGATGGCCGGCGCGGCGAGCAGCGCCCGCAGCATCGCGCCGGTGCCCAGGTCGCCGGCGGCCGGGCGCAACCGGATCGGCTCAGCCAAGCCGTCCCTCGCCGGTGTGCTTGCGCACCAAGGGCAATGCCAACAATCCGAGCACGGTGCCGGCCAGCGCCGTCCACAACCAGACCCGGTGCCCGTGCTCGCCGAGCCAGGACCAGAACGGCAGCAGCGCCAGGAAGGTGACGAAGAACAGCGCGGTGCCGACAAATACCACCGGTCGGGCGTTTACCGCCAGCATCCGCTCGGCGGCGCCGTCGGCCGGCGGATCTCCGGGCGTGGTACTTGAACTCCTGGTCACAGTTCGGCAGGCTACGCGTGGCATTCGCTGGCCCTAGACCTGGAGCAGCATGGCACTGGACACCGCACCGGCCACCGCACGCGACGACGTCAGTGGCGTGGACCGGTTCTTCTCGATCACCCGACGGGGTTCCACCGTGCCACGCGAGCTCCGCGGCGGCCTGGTCACCTTCGTGACGATGGTGTACATCGTCGTGCTGAATCCGCTGATCATCGGCACCGTCAAGGACGCCAACGGTCATTTCCTGGGCGGCGGGCAGGCGCCGAACCTGGCCGCGGTGGCCGCGTCCACCGCGCTGGTGGCCTGCGTGATGACGTTGGCGATGGGCCTGCTCGGGCGCTATCCGTTCGGGCTGGCCACCGGCCTCGGCCTGAACGCGTTCGTCGCCTTCCAAGTGGCCACCCGGATGTCGTGGGCCGCCGCCATGGGCATGGTGGTGCTGGAGGGCCTGCTGATCACCGTGCTGGTGCTGACCGGCTTCCGGGTTGCGGTGTTCAACGCCATCCCGGCGCAGCTGAAGAGCGCCATCGCGGTCGGCATCGGCCTGTTCATCACGCTGATCGGCCTGGTGGACGCCGGCTTCGTCCGGCCCGGCGCCGGCACCCCGGTGGACATCGGCATCGGCGGCCACCTGAACGGCTGGCCCACCGTGGTGTTCGTGGTCGGGGTGCTGGTGATCTCGATCCTGATGGCCCGCCATGTGCGTGGCGCGATCCTGATCGGGATCGTGGTGTCCACCGTGCTGGCGGTGATCCTCGAGGCGGTCCTCAACATCGGCCCGCAGACCGATGCCACCGGCAAGGTGGTGAATCCCGAAGGCTGGTCGCTGAACGTCCCGTCCTTCGCCGGCAAGCACTTCGGGGCGCCGGATCTGAGCCTGGTCGGGCACTTCTCACTCGGCGGTGGTTTCGCGGCGGTCGGCATCGTATCCGGCATCGTGATCGTGTTCTCACTGGTGCTGAGCGATTTCTTCGACGTCATGGGCACCACCATCGGGCTGGCCCAGGAGGCCGACCTGCTCGATGAGAACGGGCAGTTGCCCGGGATCGGCCGGGTGCTGCTCATCGACGGGTTGGCCGCGGTCGGCGGTGGCGCGGCGGGCGCCTCCTCGGCCACCACCTATGTGGAATCGGCTTCCGGCATCGGCGACGGCGCGCGCACCGGGCTTGCCTCGGTGGTCACCGGGTTGCTGTTCCTGGTCACCATCTTCCTGTCCCCGCTGGCCCAGTTCGTGCCGTCCGAGGCGGCCGCGCCGGCCCTGGTGGTGGTGGGCGTGCTGATGATGCGGCAGGTGCGCAACATCGACTTCCAGTCGCTGGAACTGGCGCTGCCGGCCTTCCTCACCATCGTGTTGATGCCGTTCACCTACTCGATCACCAACGGTGTCGGTGCCGGCTTCATCAGCTACGTCGTGTTGCAGGTGGCCGTCGGCCGGGCTCGCGCCATCCATCCGCTGATGTGGGTGGTGTCGGCGTTCTTCGCGCTGTACTTCGCCATCGAGCCGTTGAAGAACCTGTTCGGAATCTCCTGAATGAACCCCGCAACGCGCGGTCGGTGAGACCTAGCCAGCAGGTCAATTGTTAGCTAGGCTAATCATGTGACTCGGGCAGACAGCACCACCGAGCTGGCCTCCGAGCTGCGGTTGGCATTGCTGCGGGCGGCTCGCCGGCTCCGCTCGCAGCGGGTGAACACGGCGGTAACCCTGTCCCAGCTGTCCGCGCTTGCCACGGTCGGCAAATACGGCCCGCTGAGTGCCGGCGAGCTGGCCGGCATCGAACGGGTGCAGCCACCGTCGATGACCAAGATCCTCGCCTCACTGGAGTCCGAGGGCTGGGTGCAGCGGTCACCGCACCCGGACGATCGCCGGCAGTCGATCATCTCGATCACCACCGCCGGTCGGGAACTGCTCAGTGCCGAGATCAAGGCCCGCGACGAGTGGCTGGCCACCCGGCTGGTCGACTTCAGCCCGGAGGAGATCCGGATTCTCACCGAGGCGGTCGCCGTGCTGGATCGCCTCGGTTCGGAATAGCGCTCACCTGCCACCGGCGGGCTGGATATCGGGCATGTTCGATGAGCAGAACGGCGTCGTGGAGATCGCCGATCCGGCTGACGAGCGGCTCGCCGACTTCCGGAACCTGACCGACGCCGACGCGCGACCCGACCGGCGGGGCATCGTCATCGCCGAGGGTGTCAACGTCGTGCAGCGGCTGCTCGGTTCCGGTTATCGCAGCCGCGCGATCGTCGGGGTGGCCGGCAAGCTCGCCGAACTCGCGCCGGTGCTGACGCAGCGGACCGAGCCGCGCTGCCCGGTGTACCGGGTGGACAAGTGGACGCTGTCGGAGCTGGTGGGCTTCCGGGTGACCCGGGGCGTGCTGGCCTCGGCCGATCGTCCGGCCCCGGTCGCTGCCGCCGACCTGCTGGCCGGCGGCAGCCGGTTCATGGTCTGCGAGGCGATCAACGACTTCGAGAACCTCGGCTCGATCTTCCGCAACTGCGCGGCATTCGGGGTGCACGGCGTGCTGCTCGACCCGCGCTGTGCCGATCCGCTGTACCGGCGCAGCGTGCGGGTCTCGATGGGCAACGTGTTCGGTGTCGGATTCGCGGTGTTGCCCGGCAGCTGGCCGGATTCCCTGCGAATACTGAGTGATCATGGCGTCGAACTGCTGGCGCTGACGCCGCGGCCGGGCGCCGAACCGCTCCGCGCGGTGTCGCCGCCGGCCCGCTGGGCGGTGCTGCTCGGCGCCGAGGGACCGGGGCTGACCGAGGCCGTGCTGGACCGGGCCGACCGGCTGGTCCGGATCCCGATGGCGGCCGGCGTCGACTCGCTCAACGTGGCCACCGCCGGCGCGATCGCGCTGGCACAGCTGACCGGCTGATTGCTGGGTCACACCGCCCCCTAACGCCCTTCGGTCGGTGTATCGTTCGGGCTGGCTAAGGAGGCCACCATGCTCGCAATGGTGCTGTGGATTCTCGGCTTCGCGCTCTTCATCGCGCTGCTGGTCGCGTTCTATGTGTGGACCCGGCGCACCGAATCCGACATGGATTTCGAGCAGGCCCCCGGCGTCAAGTCGGAGGCGCAGGCCGACGCGCTCCGGCTCGGGATCGCGCTCAACGCAAGCAACCCCCAGCTCGGCGGCCACTAGCCGCGCTGGCTCCCGGTAGAGCCACCATCAGCTCCGGTTGACACCCGCCGAGTAGCCGAGTACGGGTTAATCAGGCTATTCGTCGCTTGGGGGTCTGCTGTGCGTTCCCGTCTGCTCACCGCATCCGTAGCTGTCGCGGCGCTGGTCGCCGCCTCGTTCGTCGCAACCGTCTCCTCGGCCGCCGCCAAACCCGCCGACCGGCCGAACTACCACAAGCAGCCGGTGGCGACCGGCACCGGCGGCGCGGTGGCGTCGGCCGAGTTCAACGCCAGCAAGGCCGGCATCGAGGTCCTCAAGTCCGGCGGCAACGCCATCGACGCGGCGGTCGCGGTGGCCAGCACGCTCGGGGTGACCGAGCCGTTCGTGGCCGGCCCGGGCGGCGGCGGGTTCATGCTGATCTACCTGGCCAAGACCCATCAGGTCATCAGCATCGACGGCCGGGAGATGTGCCCGGCGGCCTGCACCCCCAACTTCTTCATCGACCCGAACACCGGCAAGCCGCTGGCCTTCGAGGACGCCCGCCGGTCCGGGCTTTCGGTCGGCGTGCCGGGCATGGTCGCCACCTGGTCGAAGGCGGTGCGCGAGTACGGCAAGAAGAGCTTCGGCGCCGACCTGAGGCCGGCCATCACGATCGCCAAGCGTGGCTTCCCGGTCACCCTGGACTTCAACCAGCAGGAGCAGAAGTCACTGCCCGACCTGCAGACCTTCACCCCCAGCCGCAAGCTGTTCCTCACCGCGACCGGGCAGCCGCTGCCGGTCGGCTCCACCTTCCGCAACCCGGATCTGGCCCGGACGTACCAGAAGCTGGCCAGCCAGGGGGCGGCTTACCTCTACCACGGCCCGCTGGGCCGCGAGATCGCCAACACGGTGCAGCACCCACCGGTGTATCCGGGCAGCACCTTCAACGTCCGACCGGGCGTCATGACGGCTGCCGACGTGGCCAACTACACCGCCAAGCTGCGGGCGCCGACGCATGTCAACTACCGAGGCCTGGACGTGTACGGCATGGCGCCACCGTCCAGCGGAGGGCTGACCACCGGTGAGGCGCTGAACATCCTCAGCCGCTGGGATCTCTCCACCGAGCCGCGTGACCAGGCGCTGTTCCAGTACCTGGAGTCGTCCAGGCTGGCATTCGCCGACCGCAACGCCTACATCGGCGACGCCGACTACGAGCCGGTTCCGCAGGCCGGCCTGCTGGATCCGGCGTTCGCCGCCAGCCGCGGCTGCCTGATCGGCAACACCGCGCTGACCTCGCCGGCGGCGCCGGGCAAGCCGTACCCGCCCTACGCCGGCTGCTCGGCCAGTGCGGCCAGCCAGAACCCGGTGCATGAGGGCACCCAGACCAACCACCTGGTGGTCGCCGACAAGTGGGGCAACATCGTCAGCTACACCAACACCATCGAGCAGCTGGCCGGCAGCGGCATCACCGTGCCGGGCCGGGGCTTCCTGCTCAACAACGAGATGACCGACTTCGACTTCGCGCCGTCGGCACCGGGTGCCTACGATCCGAACCTGCCGGCGCCGGGCAAGCGGCCGCGCTCGAGCATGAACCCGACCATGGTGTTCTCCCACGGTGCCCCGCTGTTCACGGTCGGCTCGCCGGGTGGCGCGACGATCATCACCACGGTGCTGCAGATCCTGATCAACCGGATCGACTTCGGAATGAGCCTGCCGGACGCGATCGCCGCGCCGCGGGCCAGCCAGCGCAACGGCGCGTTGACCGACGCCGAGCCGGACTTCTACAACAGCCCGTTGGCCGCGCAGCTGACCGCGCAGTACGGCGAGCAGTTCCGGCTGCAGACCGGGCCGGTGCTGCCGAGGGATTCCTACATCGGCAATGCCACCGGCATCGAATTCCTGTCCGGCAACCGGTTCCAGGCCGCGGCCGAGCCGGTCCGGCTGGGCGGTGGCAGCGCGCTGGTGGTGCATCCGTAGCCCTGGTCACGCTGGACCGGCCTGCTCGGCGACCGGTCCAGCGCCGAGCTATCAGCCGCAGCCGAGGTAGAGCTGGAATGCGTCGCTGATGGCCCTGGCCAGTGCCGGCTCCTGATCGTCGAAGAGCAGGCCGATGGTGGGTCCGACGGCTTCTCGCCGGACGGTGGTGAGGTTGTCGCAGCTCACCACGCTGTCATGGTCGAGGCCATTGCGGCTGCCGACCGGCACCTCGCTGGTGAGCCCGCGGCTCGTGCTGGTGATGGGCGCCACCGTCACCCAGGTCAGCAGGTGCAGCACCGTAGCCCGGGTGAGCAGGAGCGCCGGGCGTGGCTTGTCCAGCCGTACCAGCGCGATAGCGCGCATTCAATCGAGCTTCGGATGGGGCAGATCCAGCAGCAGCTGGTGCACCTGAGCCTAGCTGGGCTGCATACCAGTTGGTATGCAGCTCAGCCAGCTCCAGGCCAGTGCTAGGCCCAGTAGAAGTGGCAGTTGTCGTAGTAGACCTGGTACGGGTCGGCGACCGAGTCGCCGTCCAGCTGCATCGCCGCCACCAGGAAGTCACCGGTGCCGCCGGTCGGCGCGAAGCTGTATTGGGTCAGCGAGTGGTTCACGCCGTTGACGATGAAGTCCATATAGTGCACCTTGCCGCTGGCGATGTCGCCGTCGATGGTCAGGGTGTACCAGGTGCTGGCGTTCAGGGTCTGCGCGATGCCGACGCCCTGCCAGGCGGTGCCGGTCCAGATCCGCCAGCTGCCGCCGGTCGCCTTCAACTCGTACTGCATCGCCCACTGGTAGCGGGTGTTGGAGATGTAGTCGTTCATCGGGAATTCCAGCGCCTGGATCGGTGCCTTGTTCGGGAAGTAGAAGTCGTAGTTGATCTGGAATCGGGTGGCCGAGTGGTTGGCCGCCCATTTGTGGTAGGCGTAGATGCCCATGTAGGACGGGTTGCCCGACTGGTAGTCGATCTTCAGCGACTGGCCGTCCTCGCTGGGCGAGGCCACGTTGCTGACCGCGCCGTGGCCCGGGCAGGGATTCTGGCCCTGCCGGCAGTCGTAGAAGATGCTGAACTGCGACGCCTCGTCGTCGAAGCCGGGGGAGGTAGCCGCCCTGACCGCCGGGCTTATCCCCAGGGTGAGCAGCACCGTCGCGAGCAGTGCGACGAGCGAGGCGATTCTGATGTGGCGGGTCCTGGTCATGATGACGCCTTCTTCCGTCTTTCGTGCATTCCCGGCGTGGGGTCTTTCGCCTGTTTCGGAAGGTCAGCCGCTAAAGCGGCATTTGCTACGGAATCACTGTAGATCCGCGATCGCTCAGAGCGAACAGCGTGCGAGGAATCAGAGGAAACAATTACCCAGGCCGCCTAGTTGAGTGGGTATGGCTCAAGTTTTCGGCTGAGTTGCCGGACGGTTCGGCTGAGCCACGGACAGTGAGGACGAAGATGGCTGAAACTCATCCACTACCCATGCTTCCGCTGGACGACGTGGTAGTGCTGCCGGGGATGGTCGTCCCGGTTGCGATGTCCGACCCCGAGGTGCGCGCCGCCGTCGAGGCCGCCCAGGCATCCACCGGCGCAACCGATGCGGCTGGCCCGAGCGGCCAGCCGCAGGTGCTGCTGGTGCCCCGACTGGACGGTAGGTACTCCGGCTACGGCACCGTCGGGGTGGTCGAGCAGGTCGGCCGGCTGCGCGGCGGCGAGCACGCCGCCGTGGTGCGCGGCACCCGGCGGGCCAAGATCGGCACCGGCACCACCGGGCCGGGCGCGGCGCTCTGGGTGGAGGCGACTGAGCTGGTCGTCCCGGCCGACGACCCGCGCGAGCTGGCCGAACTGGCGCGGGACTACAAGTCGATCGCGACCACCATCCTGCAACAGCGCGGCGCCTTCCAGTTCATCGACACCGTGCAGTCGATGACCGACCCGGCCGCGCTGGCCGACCTGGCCGGCTACGCCGGCTACCTGACCAACGAGCAGAAGGTGTGGCTGCTGGAGACCGCCGACGTGGCCGAGCGGCTGCGCCGGCTGGTCGGCTGGAGCCGCGAGCACCTGGCCGAGCTGGATGTCGCCGAGACCATCCGCAAGGACGTCCAGGAGGGCATGGACAAGCAGCAGCGGGAGTTCCTGCTGCGTCAGCAGCTGAGCGCCATCCGCAAGGAACTGGCCGAACTCAACGGCAAGCCGACCGGCGAGGAGCAGGACTACCGGGCTCGGGTGGAGGCCGCCGACTTGCCGGCGAAGGTGGCCGAGGCGGCGTTGGCCGAGGTCGACAAGCTGGAGCGGACCTCGGACCAGTCGCCGGAGGTGAGCTGGATCCGGACCTGGTTGGACACCGTGCTGGAGCTGCCATGGAACACCCGCACCGATGACTCCTACGACATCGCGGGTGCCCGGGCGGTGCTCGATGCCGACCACGCCGGCCTGGACGACGTGAAGCAGCGGATCATCGAGTACCTGGCCGTGCGCCGGCGCCGGACCGACCGTGGCCTCGGCGTGATCGGTGGCCGGCGCAGTGGCGCGGTGCTGGCACTGGTCGGCCCGCCCGGCGTCGGCAAGACCTCACTGGGCGAGTCGGTGGCTCGCGCGATGGGCCGCAACTTCGTCCGGGTCGCGCTGGGTGGCGTCCGGGACGAGGCGGAGATCCGGGGGCACCGGCGTACCTACGTCGGCGCGCTGCCGGGTCGGATCGTGCGGGCGATCAAGGAGTCGGGCTCGATGAACCCGGTGGTGCTGCTGGACGAGGTCGACAAGCTGGGTTCGGACTACCGCGGCGACCCGACCGCGGCGCTGCTGGAGGTGCTGGATCCGGCGCAGAACCACACCTTCCGCGACCACTACCTGGAAGTCGAGCTGGACCTGTCCGACGTGCTGTTCCTGGCCACCGCGAACGTGCTCGACTCGATACCCGGGCCGCTGCTGGACCGGATGGAGCTGGTCACCCTGGACGGCTACACCGAGGACGAGAAGCTCACCATCGCCCGGGACCACCTGCTGCCCCGGCAGCTGGCGCGGGCCGGGCTGCAGCCGGCCGAGGTCTCGATCACCGAGGACGCGCTGCGTCAGCTGGCCGCCGAGTACAGCCGGGAGGCCGGCGTGCGAGAGCTGGAGCGGCTGATCGCCCGGATCCTGCGCAAGGTGACCGCTGCCGCGGCGCTGTCCGGCTCGGACGCGGCGGTGACGGTGGCGCCTGATGATCTGCGCGGTTACCTCGGCCGGCCGCGGCACACCCCGGAGACCGCCGAGCGCACCGCGGTGCCGGGCGTGGCCACCGGCCTGGCGGTGACCGGTGCCGGCGGCGACGTGCTGTTCGTCGAGGCGTCACTGGCCGAGCCGGGCACCGGCTCCACCGAGCTCCGGCTGACCGGCCAGCTCGGTGAGGTGATGAAGGAGTCGGCGCAGATCGCGCTGTCCTACCTCCGCTCGCACGGCCCGGAGCTGCGGTTGCCGGTGGCCACGCTGGCCGATCGGGGAGTGCACATTCACTTCCCGGCCGGTGCGGTGCCCAAGGACGGGCCGAGTGCCGGCATCACGCTGACCACGGCGCTGGCCTCGCTGCTGTCCGGCCGGCTGGTGCGCTCGGACGTGGCGATGACCGGTGAGGTGTCGCTGACCGGACGGGTGCTGCCGATCGGCGGGCTGAAGCAGAAGCTGCTCGCGGCGCACCGGGCCGGCATCAGCACGGTGCTGATCCCGAGCCGGAATGAGCCGGACCTGGACGACGTGCCGGCCGAGGTGCGCGAGGCGCTGGCCATCCATCCGGTCAGCGACGTGCGCGAGGTGCTGCAGCTGGCCCTAGAGCCGGCCGCCGTCGCCGAACACGTTGCCGCGTAAGGGCAATCGAACCGGCCATATCGGCAATCGAACCCGGCCATATCGGCAATCGAACCGGCCTTATCACGGTGGGACCCGGTGGCTGAACCAGCCACCGGGTCCACCGCCAGCTCGGCCCGCGGCTACACCAGCGAATCGCGCCAGGCCGTGTGCAGCGCGGCGTACCGGCCGTCGGCGGTGCCGGTCAGCACATCCGGCGTCCCGTCCTCGACCACTCGGCCGGCGTCGAGCACCAGCACCCGGTCGGCGATCTCCACCGTGGAGAGTCGGTGCGCGATGATGAGCGCCGTCCGGCCGTTCAGCACGGTGCGCAGCGCCCGTTGCACCGCCCGCTCGCTCGGGATGTCCAGCGACGAGGTCGCCTCGTCCAGGATCAGCACCGCCGGGTCGGCCAGGAATGCCCTGGCAAAGGCGACCAGTTGACGCTGGCCGGCCGACAGCCGGCCGCCCCGCTTGCGCACATCGGTGTCGTAGCCGTTCGGCAGCCGGCTGATGAACTCGTGCGCGCCGACCGCGGTGGCGGCCGCGATCACCTCGTCCCGGCTGGCTCCCGGCCGGCCGAAGGCGATGTTGTCGGCCACCGAACCGGAGAACAGGAACCCGTCCTGGGTGATCATCACCACCGCCTCGCGCAGGTCCCGATCGGCCAGTTGCCGCAGCGCGATCCCGTCCAGCCGGACGGTGCCCGAGCTCGGATCGTAGAACCGGCTGATCAGCTTGGCGATGGTGGTCTTGCCGGTCCCGGTGGCACCGACCAACGCCACCGTCTGACCGCTGTCGATGGTCAGGTTCAGCTCGTGCAGCACCGGCCGGCCGGAGTCGTAGCCGAACCCCACCCGTTCGAAGCTGACCGTGCCGGCCACCGGCCGAGGCAGCGTGATCGGCTCGGCCGGCTCGGCCACCGCCGGCCGCTCGGCCATCACCAGGGCCAGCTTCTCCAGCGCCGCGGTGGCCGACTGCAGCGAGTTGAAGAACATCGCCACGTCCTCCATCGGGCCATAGAACTCCCGTAGATACAGCAGGAACGCGGTCAGCACACCGAGGGCCAGGCCACCTTCGGCGACCCGGACGCCGCCGATGAACAGCACGGTCACGGTGGCCACGTTGCCGATCAGGGTGACGCCCGGGATGAACACCGCGTGCAACCGGAAGACCTCCTGGTTGGCCCGCTGGTAGTTGCCGTTCAACCCTTCGAAGATCGCGTCGTTGCGTGGCTCGCGCCGAAACGCCTGCACCGCGCGGATGCCGTTGAAGGTCTCCACGAACTGCACGATGAGCAGCGCGATGGTTTCCCGGGTGCGCCGGAACGCCACCGTGGAACGCGCCGAGAACCACCGGAACAACAGCCATAGCGGCACCACCGCGCTCAGCGCGACCAGCGCCAGCCACGGGTCCAGCACCAGCATCAACACGGTGATCACGGTGATGTTGAACACCGCCAGCAACAGCCCGTCCAGGCTGGCGTCGAGCAGCTCGCGCAGCGTGTCCACATCGGAGGTCAGCCGGCTGATCACCCGGCCGGAGGTGAACCGCTCATGCCAGGACACCGACAGCCGCTGGGTGTGGTCGAACACCCGCCGGCGCAGGTCGAACAGCACGGCCTGCCCGATGGTGCCGATCCGGCGCAGGAACAGCCACTGCAGCACGCCGGAGGCCAGCGCCGCGACGGCGAGCAGCACGGTCAGCCGCAGCAGCGTCTGGTACTGGCCGTCCAGCGCCTCGGGCAGCCCGTGGTCGATGACCAGCCCGATCAGCCAGGGCGCTGCCGTGGTGGCCGCCACCTGGCCGATCACCAGGGCGAACACCACCACGATCCGCATCCGGTACGGGCGCAGCAGGTCACCCAGCAGCGATCGAGCCTCGGCCCGCAGCCGGGGCTTGCGGTCGGCGGCGAACTGTTCCTGGTCCGGATCGCGCTCGTCCCACTGGCCGCGCCACTCCTCCACCGGCACCGCATCCTCGGTGCCGGCAGCGGCGGCCTCGATCCGGATGGCTTCGGCCCGGACGACGTCCTCGGCCCGCTCGTCGTCGCCGTGGTAGCCGGGCTCGGTGGTGGTCATGCCCGGGCCTCCGGCGCCGATCCGGCCTTCTGCGACAGCAGGTTCCGGTACTCCGGGTTGCTCGCCAGCAACTCGGAGTGGGTGCCGACGACCGCGATCCGGCCGCCGGACAGCAGCGCCACCCGGTCGGCGAGCAGCACGGTGGAGGCCCGGTGCGCCACCACCAGCGCGGTGGTCCGGCCGAGCACCCGGCGCAGCGCGCCCTCGACCTGGGCCTCGGTGTGTACGTCCAGCGCGGACAGCGGGTCGTCGAGCACCAGCACCCGTGGCCGGCCCAGCACCGCGCGGGCCAGCGCCAGCCGCTGGCGCTGGCCGCCGGACAGCGACAGCCCCTGCTCGCCGACCCGGGTGTCGAGGCCGTGCGGCAGCTGGTAGATGAAACCGGCCTGCGCCACCTCGATCGCCTCGGCGAGGGAGTCCTCGTCGGCATCCGGCCGGCCCAGCAGCAGGTTCTCCCGGACGCTGGCCGAGAACAGCGTCGGCTCCTCGAAGGCGACGCTGACCGTGCTGCGCAGCTGGACCAGCGGCAGCCGGTTCACCGGCACGCCGTCGATGAGCACCGCGCCGCCGGTGACGTCGTGCAGCCGGGGGACCAGCGCGGTCAGGATGGTCTTGCCCGAACCGGTGGCGCCGACCAGCGCCATCGTCTCGCCCGGCTCGATGTCCAGGTCCAGGTGGTGCAGCACATCGGTGTGCGCGCCGGGGAAGCGGAAGCTGACGTCGTCGAAGCGCAGTCGGGCCGGTGAGCCGTCGGCGCCGCTGGCCGCCGGCAGGCTGATCGGCTCGGCAGGCTCGGCGATGTCGCTGGTCGAGTCCAGCACCTCGAACAACCGAGCGGTGGCGGCCACCGTCTCCTCGGTGCCGGCGATCAGCCAGCCCATCGCCATCAGCGGCCAGTTCAGGCGTAGCTGCAAGGTGATGAACGCGACCAGGTCGCCCTTGCTCAGCGACCCGTGCGCGACCGCCACCACGCCCAGGCAGCTCACCCCGGCCAGCACCAGCTGTGGGTAGGTGCCGATGATCGTCCACAGATTGGCCAGCGTCCGGTTCTTGGCCAGCTCGGCCTGCCGCAGCCGCTCGGCGGTGCCGGAGAAGGATCGCAGCACTCGGCCGCGCCGGCCGAACGCCTTGACCACCCGGATGCCGAGCGCCGACTCCTCGACCTCGGTGGCCAGGTCGCCGGTGAGATCCTGGGCCTGGCGCGCCTGGATGTTGTACAGCCGCTCGTACCTGCGGGTGATCACCGCCAGCGGTGCCATCACCACGCACACCGTCACCCCCAGCAGCGGATGCAGGTGCACCATCAGCACCAGCACCACCACGATCATGGTCAGGTTGGCCACGAAGAAGATCGCCATGAACGCCACGAAGCGCCGCAGCGTAGAAAGGTCGCTGGTCACCCGGGACAGCAGCTGACCGGACGGCCAGCGGTCATGGAAGCTGACCGGCAGCCGTTGCAGGTGCTGGTAGAAGTCACGGCGCAGATCGGTCTCGATGGCCAGCGCCGACACCGTCACGGCCCGCCGTCGGACGCCGAACAGCACCGCCTCGAGGATGCCGAACAGCAGCGCCAGGCCGATCAGTGGCAGCATGCCGGTCGTCTCGTGCCGGGCGATCGGGCCGTCGATCAGCGCGGCGGTGATCAGCGGCAGCAGCGACTGCACCACCATGGCGGTGGTGGCCACCACCAGCATGAAGATCAGGTAGCCGCGGTAGGGCCGCAACCAGGGCCAGAGTCGGAGCAGGTCCCGCACCGAGCCGTGCACGTTCTCGGCTGGGCCGGCGAGCTGGGCCCGACCGGAAGACACGGTGGCCTCGGCCGGCTGCTGCTCGGCGTCTCGGGGCACCGTTTCGGTCGTCTCTATCGCCCCGTTCGCCACGATGACTCAGGTTACGACGGGGCACCGACAGTGGGCGAACGATTTTCGCCACGGGCCGAAGCCGCGGCTGTGCCAGGCTGCCACCATGACAGCGCGGACACCCGCACCGATCCGGAACTGGGCCGGCACCATCACCTTCGGCGCCGACATGCTGCACCGGCCGGCCTCGATCGGTGAACTGCGATCGCTGGTGAGCCGGCAGCACCGGGTGAAGGTGCTCGGCACCGGGCACTCGTTCAACCGGATCGCCGACACCGGCGGCGCGCTGGTCTCGGTCCGGGAGTTGCCGCGGCTGCTCGAGCTGGACACGGACCGGGCCCTGGTCAGGCTTAGCGCGGGCCTGCGCTATGGCGAGCTGACCGAATTCCTGAACCGGCATGGCTTCGCGCTGGCGAACCTGGGCTCACTGCCGCACATCTCGGTGGCCGGAGCCTGCGCCACCGGCACCCACGGCTCCGGTGACCGCAACGGCGTGCTGGCCACCGCCGTCCGGGCGCAGCAGCTGGTGACCGGCGACGGCGAACTGCTCGAACTGAGTGCCGCCGAGCCGGACTTCGACGGCACCGTAATCCACCTGGGCGCGCTCGGCGTGGTCACCGAGCTGACCCTGGGGCTGCTGCCGGCCTTCGAGATCCGGCAGTACGTCTACGACGGGCTGGCATTTGCCGAGCTGATCGAGCACTTCGATGAGATCCTCGGCGCCAGTTACAGCGTCAGCCTCTTCACCCGCTGGCAGGGCACCGGCCAGGTCTGGCTGAAGTCTGCCGAGCCGCGCGAGGACGGGCCGTTCTTCGGCGCTCGGCCGGCCGACCGCCCGCGGCACCCGATTCCAGGCGGCGAGATCGGCTCGGCCACCCAACAGCTGGGCGTGCCGGGACCGTGGCAGCAGCGGCTGCCGCACTTCCGGCTGGAGTTCACCCCGAGCCACGGCGAGGAGATCCAGTCCGAGTACTTCCTCGACCGGACGCAGGCCGAGCCCGCCATCGAGGTGATCCGGTCGATGGCCGACCGGCTGGCGCCGGTGCTGCTGATCGGCGAGATCCGTACGGTCGCGGCCGACCGGCTGTGGCTCAGCCCGTGCTACCTGCGCGACCGGGTGGCCTTCCACTTCACCTGGGCGCGGGAGGCCGAGCTGGTCGCGGGCGTGGTGGCCGAGCTGGAGGCGCGGCTGGCGCCGCTGGGCGCGGTGCCGCACTGGGCGAAGAACTTCAGCACGCCGCCGGCCCGGCTGGCCGAGCTGCACCCCCGGCTGGCCGACTTCGCCGCGCTGGCCCGGCGCTATGACCCGGCCGGCACCTTCGGCAACGACTTCCTGAACCGCAACGTGCTCGGCTAGTACACCAGCTCAGTCCTTGTGCCGGACGCCAAGCAGGATGTCGTCCCAGGACGGCATCCGCGGCTTCTCCGGCCGGCGTCCCCGCCGGTGCCGGCCCTCGACGTCCTCGTCCGGGTCGATGCCCTGATCGGCCAGCTCCAGCGGCAGCGGCGGCTCCTGCCAGCTGCCGCTCGGTTCCTCGAAGGCCTCCTGGTCGAACAGCTCGTCGTCGGAGTCGATCGGGATCGGCCGGGTGTGCGTCTTCTGCCGGCGGAACGGCCGAACCGCCGGGGTGGCGGCCAGCCCGGGCTCGTCGGCGTCCGGATCCGGTTCGGCGGCCGGCTGGTCCGGCACCGCGGCCAGCCGGGCCGGGCCTGGTTCGGCCGGCTCGGCGACCGGATCCGGATCTGGTGGCAGCAGGGCCCGCACCGGCCGGTCGGACAGCAGGTCGGCGGCCAGTGCGTCCAGCGCCGACACCGTCCGGTTCGACAGGCCGAAGGAGAACTTGGCCAGCCGATCCTGCTCGATCGCGGTGAAGCCGGCGGTCACCGTCCAGCCACCGTCCGGGCGCCGGAAGGCGTCCCAGCTCACCGTGGCCGGGTCGACCCCGTGGCCGGCCAGCCGGGCGGCGAGCAGCTCGCCGAACGGGGCCGGGCTGCCCTCGCCGGGCCGTCGCGCGCGGGCCCGCCGGGCCTCGTCGACCACCCGGGTGCGTTCGTCCAGCACCGGCTGGGCGAACCGCAGCACCTTCGGCAGCGGCATGCCGGCGGCGTCGGCGACCGCCTGCGGCGATTCGCCGGCCCGGACCCGGGTCTGGATCTCGCGCGGGCTGAGCGACTGGCCCGGCACTGGCTCCGGCGCGGCCGGCGGTTCTGGGGGCTCACCAAGAGACACGTCACGCAACCGCTCGTCGAGGGGCAGGGAGAATCGTTCTGCGCCGTCCTGGGATTCCAGGATGACGGACGCGCCGTCCTCACCTGGGCCCACCAAGCGCAGCGACTGCATCCTGCGACCATACGGTCTGACCTCGGATTTTCGGCGACTCCACGCCGGTACGAACTACTCCCCGGGGCGCCGCTCAGGCCAGCCGCGGCACCAGCCAGTCGATGCAGGCGGTCAGCGCCGAGATGTCGTCCGGATCCACCGCCGGGTACATGCCGATCCGCAGCTGGTTGCGGCCCAGCCCGCGGTACGGCTCGGTGTCCACCAGGCCGTTGGTCCGCAGGGTGGCGGCCAGCCGGCCGGCGTCCACCGCCGGGTCGAAGTCGAGGGTGCCGACCACGCTGCTGCGCAGTTCCGGCTGGCCGACGAAGGGGCTGGTGAACTCCGACTTCTCGGCCCAGTCGTAGAGCCGCTGGGCCGAATCGGCGCTGCGGCGCACCGCCCAGGCCAGCCCGCCGGCCGCCAGCATCGCCTCGATCCGGGCGGCCAGCAGCCAGAGGGTGGCGATCGCCGGGGTGTTGTAGGTCTGGTCGGCGGCGCTGTTGTCGATGGCCAGCCGCAGGTCCAGCGACGGTGGGATCCAGCGTCCGGCCGCGTGCAGTTCGGTGACCCGGTCGGCGGCGGCCGGCGACAGCAGCGCAAGCCACAGCCCGGCCTCACCGGCGAAGCCCTTCTGCGGCGCGAAGTAGTAGGCATCGACCTGGCTGACATCGACCGGCAGCCCGCCGGCGGCCGAGGTGGCGTCCACCAGGTGCAGCGCGTCGGTGGCCACCCGGCGCACGTCCAGCATCACCCCGGTCGACGTCTCGTTCTGCGGCCAGCAGTAGGCGTCGATGCCCGGTTCCGGTTCCGGCAGCCGGCCCTGCCCGGCGGCGGCCTGCCGGACGCTGGGCTCGGCCAGGAACGGCGCGCCGCGGGTCACCGCGGCGAACTTGGCGGAGAACTCGCCGATCTGCACGTGCTGGGACCGATGCCGGATCAGGCTGAACGCGGCGACGTCCCAGAACGCCGTGGCGCCGCCGTTGCCGAGCACCACCTGGTAGCCGTCGGGCAGTGTGAACAGCTCGGCGAGCCCTGCCCGAATCCGGCCGACGAGCTGTTTGACCGGTGGCTGCCGGTGCGAGGTGCCGAGCAGCTGCCGGCCGCTGCTGGCGAACTCGTCGAGCAAGCCGGCCGGCACCTTCGACGGGCCGGAGCCGAACCGCCCGTCACGGGGCAGCAGGTGCTCGGGCAGCCGGAGGTCGCTCACCTGAGCAAGTATCTCAGCCGGCCGCCGCCCGCAGTGAGGCAAGCTCGTCATGACCCAGCCGGAAGCTGCCCACCTGCACCAGTTCGGCCAGCTGCGCCGGGGTGCGGGCCGAGGCGATCGGCGCCAGCACGCCCGGCTGCTGGACCAGCCAGCGCAGCGCCACCGCCGCCACCGATACCTGGTGCGCCTCGGCCAGCAGGTCGAGCACGGCCAGCACTCCGAAACCACGATCGTTGAGATAGCGGGCCACCGACCTCGACCGGACCGAGTCCACCTCGACGCCGGGTCGGTACTTGCCGGTCAGGAAGCCGGAGGCGAGCCCGTAGTACGGCCAGGTGGCCAGCTCGTTGGCCAGCGCCACCTTGCCGGCGCCGGCCTCCCAGTCGGCATGCTCGAGCAGGTTGTAGTGCGGCTGTACCGCGACGTAGCCGGCCAGGCCCCGTTCGGCCGAGCAGTCGAGTGCTGACTGCAGCCGGTCGGCGGAGAAGTTGGACGCGCCGAGGTAGCGCACCTTGCCGGCCCGCACCGCCGCGTCGAAGGCGGCCAGCGTCTCCTCCTGCGGGGTGCCGGCGTCGTCGCGGTGTGCCCAGTACAGGTCGATGTGATCGGTCCGCAGCCGGCGCAGCGAGTCCTCCACGGCCATGGTGATGCTGCTGGCGCGCAGGTTGTCGTACGGCGCCAGCGAGCCCACCTTGGTGGCCAGGAACACCCGGTCGCGGCAGCCCCGGTCGGCCATCCACTCGCCCACGATGGTCTCCGACCCACCCCGGGCGTAGACGTCGGCGGTGTCGAGCTGGCTGCCGCCAGCCCCGAGGAACGCATCGAGCACGGCGAAGGAGTCCTGCTTGTCGGCAGACCAGCCGAACACGTTGCCACCCAGCACCAGCGGCAGGGTGGACTTGGGGTCGAAGGCGACGGCCATGGTGTGCTCCAGGGGTTCAGGGCCGAGCGGCCGGCGCTCAGCTGCCCAGCACACGCCGCAGGTAGTCGTTGGAGAATCTACGCTCGGGGTCCAATCGGTCCCGCAACCGGACGAAATCGGCGAACCGGGGGTACACCGGAGCCAGGTCGTCGGCCGAGCGGTAATGCAGCTTTCCCCAGTGCGGTCGGCCCTGCACCTCGCGCGCGATCGCCTCGACCGCCAGGAAGTACTGCTCGTGCGGGCGCCGATGGTATTGGTGCACGGCGACGTAGCAGGTGTCGCGGCCGTAGGCGGTGGACAGCGGGATGTTGTCGGCGGCAGCGAGCCGTACCTCGACCGGGAAGCCGACCCGCTCGTCCGAGCGCCTGAACCAGGTGTCGATCTCGTCGAGCACGTAGGCCAGCGACTTGCGCGGCACGGCGTACTCCATCTCCCGGAACACCACCCGCCGGGCAGAGGTGAACACCTTGTACGCGCGGTCGGTGTACTCGCGCTTGGACAGTGCCCGAGCGGCCAGCTGGTTGACGCCGCGAATCAGCTTGGGACGGGCGGCGGTGAGCCGGTTCAGGCCGCCGAAGACGGTGTTGGACAGGAACTCGTCGTCCCGCCAGCCCTTGAACCGGCCGAGCGGCTTGGCTTCGGTGTCGACCGGCATCCGGGTGTTGGTCTTGGTCAGCACCCGGCGGGTGTGCGGGAACCAGTAGAACTCGAAATGATCGCCGGCCTCCAGCGCGCCGAGCGCTTCCAGCAGGTCGTCGTAGTCAGCCGGCGCCTCGACCGCATGCAGCAGGAAGGCGGGCACGCACTGCACCGTCACCGCCGTGATGATGCCGAGCGCGCCGAGGGAGATCCGGGCCGCGGCGAAGACATCGGCGTGTTGCTCCGGCGAGCAGTCCAGCAGCTCGCCGTCGGCGGTCACCAGCTGCAGGCCGCGTACCTGGGTGGCCAGGCCGCCGAACGCCCGGCCGGTGCCATGGGTGCCGGTGGAGATCGCGCCGCTGATCGTCTGGGCATCGATGTCACCCAGGTTGGCCAACGAAAGCCCCATCTTCCACAGGGCAATGTTGAGTTCACGCAGCGTGGTGCCGGCGGCCACGGTGACCAGGCCGGTGTGCCGATCGGCGCTGATGATGCCGGTCAGCAACTCCAGATCGATCATCACACCGCGGGTCAGCGCGATGTCGGTGAAGCTGTGCCCGGCGCCGACGGCCTTGACCGACAGGTTGTCGGCAACCGCGCGCCGTACCTCGTCGACGACCTGCTCGACGGTTCGTGGCCGAGCCATCCGGGCAGGGTTGACCGAGAACGTACCGGACCAGTTCTGCCAGCTGGATGAACCGCTTTCAGCCATGATGCACTGACTATAGGGCTCATCTGGATCATGCACCCGGCGAGGTGCGGATAGCTCAGGAGGCACGCGTGAACGACTACGAGCCGGTTGCCCGGTTGGCGGCGGCAACCGCCGGACTCGACCCACCGCTCGCGGCGCTGGATCTGGCCGCGCTCCGGCGAAACGCCGACGCGCTGACGCGGCGGGCCGGCGGCACCGGAATCCGGATCGCCTCCAAGTCGGTGCGTTGCCGCTGGGTGTTGCGCAATATCCTTGACCGACAAGGCTTTTCCGGGGTGATGGGGTATTCCCTGGCGGAGGCGTGCTGGCTGGTCCGGCAGGGCTTCACCGACATCCTGCTCGGGTACCCGACCGCCGACCGGGCCGGCCTGCGGGAACTGGCCGGAGACCGGCAGCTGCTGCGTGAGATCACCTTGATGGTGGACGATCTGGCGCAGCTGGAGTTCGTCCGGCGGGTGGTCGGCGAGCCGGCGCAGCCGATCCGGATCTGCCTGGACGTGGACGCGTCGCTGCGGATCAGGCGGCTGCATCTGGGTGTGCGGCGCTCGCCGGTGCGTACCCCGGCCGAGGCGGTGGCGTTCGCCGAGCGGGTCGGGCCGGGCTTCTCGCTGGTCGGCGTGATGATGTACGAGGCGCAGATCGCCGGGGTGCCGGACAGCTCGCCTGCGGTCGGGCAGGTCAAGCGTCGGTCGGCGGCGGAGTTGAGCACCCGACGTACCGAGGTGGTGCAGGCCGTCCGGGCCGCGGGCGCTCAGCTGGAGTTCGTGAACTGCGGCGGCACCGGCAGCCTGGAGATCTCGGCCGCCGACCCCTCGGTCACCGAGGTGACCGCCGGCAGTGGGCTCTACCACCCGGCGCTGTTCGACGGCTACCGGGCCAACGCCTGCGAACCGGCGATGTTCTTCGCGCTGCCGGTGGTTCGCCGGCCCGCCGCCGAGGTGGCCACCCTGTTCAGCGGCGGGTACGTCGCCTCCGGACCGGCGGGCAGGTCCCGGCTGCCGCGGCCGGTGACGCCGGGGCTGTCGCTACTCGGGACCGAAGGCGCCGGCGAGGTGCAGACCCCGGTGCGGGGTCCTGGCGCCAGGCAGCTGCGGATCGGCGACGCGGTCTGGTTCCGGCACGCCAAGGCCGGTGAGTTGCTGGAACGCTTCGACCAGGTGCAGCTGGTCGACGCCGATGGCAGACTGGCCGAGCCGGTGCCGTCCTATCGCGGCGAGGGCAAGAACTTCGGCTAGGACTTTCGGCTAGGACTCAGGTCAGGACGAGCTGCCGTGGTGGGCGATGTTGTCCCAGCCCTCGACGTCCTTCGGGCTGCGTGGCTCGGGCCCGACGTAGCGGGCGGACGGTCGTACCAGCCGGCCGGTTTTCTTCTGCTCCATGATGTGGGCGGCCCAGCCGGCCGTCCGGGCGCAGCTGAACAGCGCCGGCATCATGTGCGGCGGCACCTCGGCGAAGTCCAGCGTCACCGCTGCCCAGAACTCGACGTTAGTCTCGATCGGGTGGTCCGGCCGGCGCTCTCGCAACTCGGCCAGCGCGGCCTGTTCCAGCGCCTCGGCCGCCTCGTAGCGCGGCGCGTTGAGCTCCTTGCAGGTGCGGCGCAGTACCCGGGCCCGCGGGTCCTCGGCCCGGTACACCCGGTGGCCGAAGCCCATCAGCCGCTCCTTGCGGTCGAGGATGCCGCGCACCAGCTTGCGGGCGTCGCCGGTCCGCTCCACCTCCTCGATCATCGGCAGCACCCGAGCCGGCGCGCCGCCGTGCAGCGGGCCGGACATCGCGCCGATGGCCCCGGAGATGGCGGCGGCCACGTCCGCGCCGGTGGAGGCGATCACCCGGGCGGTGAAGGTCGATGCGTTCATGCCATGCTCGGCGGCCGAGACGAAGTAGGCGTCCACCGCGTCGATGTGCTTGGGGTCGGGCTCGCCCCGCCAGCGGACCATGAACCGCTCGACGATGGTCCGGGACTTGTCGATCCGGGACTGCGGCACGGCGGGCAGGCCGATCCCCCGGGCCGACTGGGCCACGTAGGACAGCGCCATCACCGAGGCCCGGGCGGACTGCTCGCGGGCCTCGTCGTCGCTGATGTCCAGTAGCGGCCGGTATCCCCAGATGGGCGAGAGCATCGCCAGCGCGGCCTGCATGTCGACCCGGACGTCGCCGGTGTGCACCGGGATGGGGAACGGCTCGGCCGGTGGCAGGCCGGGCCCGAACTTGCCGTCCACCAGCAAGGCCCACACGTTGCCGAAGGTCACGTGGCCGACCAGATCCTCGATGTCCACGCCCCGGTAGCGCAGCGCGCCGCCGTCCTTGTCCGGTTCGGCGATCTCGGTTTCGAATGCGATGACGCCCTCAAGTCCAGGGCTGTAGTCGGCGGCCATGTTGGTGACTCCGTTCGTGTTCGACGCGAACTCCTCAATCATTCTTGCTCATGGATCGGGCCGGCGGCCACGCGGACCGGTCGGCGGCAACTGAGACAATGATCGCTGTGAACCCAGCCAGCGACCCTGCCGCACTGCGTCGCTCCTACGAATCCGATGAGCTGACCGAGGCGGCGCTGGCCGACACCTGGCTTGCTCAGCTGCGCCGCTGGTACGACGAGGCGGCTGCCGATGCCCGGATCGGCGAGCCGAACGCGATGCAGGTCGCGACCGTCGACGAGGCCGGCCGGCCGGACCTGCGCACGGTGCTGGCGCGTGGCTTCGACCCCCGCGGCGTGGTCTTCTACACCAACTACACCTCGGCCAAGGGGCGACAGCTGGCCCAACATCCGGCGGCCGCGGCGGTGTTCGCCTGGCTGCCGGCCGAGCGTCAGGTAAGGCTGCGCGGGCCGGTCAGCAAGGTCAGCAGAGCCGAGACCGAGGCCTACTTCGCCGGCCGGCCGCGCGGCTCACAGCTGGCCACCTGGGCCTCGCCACAGTCGGAGGTGCTGGCCGACCGGCAGCAACTGGACAGCCTGCTGGCCGAGGTGACGACCCGGTTCGGCGACGATCCGATACCGCCGCCGCCGCACTGGGGCGGCTACCGGATCGAGGTGATCGAGGCGGAGTTCTGGCAGGGACGGCAGTTCCGGTTGCACGACCGGTTGCGGTTCCGGCGGCAGCCGGCCGACGGTTCGGCCGATGCCAGCTGGCTCGTCGAGCGACTGGCTCCGTGACCGAGCACAGGACCGGGCCTATCACCGAGCCGGCCACCGGGCCGTCGAGCGGCCAGCCGGCCACCGGGCCTATCACCGAGCCGTCGAGCGGTCAGCCGTCGAGCGGTCTGCCGTCGAGCGGTCAGCCGTCGAGCGGCCAGCCCTCGACCGACCCGGCGCTGGTGGGGCCGGCCACGATCGTCGAGCCGCCGCGATCGCGGGGTGGCTGGCTGCGCCACCATGCCATCGACACCAGGCCGATGGCCATCCCGCCGTTCCGGCGGCAGGTGCTGGGTCAGGGCACCGCGTTCATCGGCGCGATGCTGACCCAGGTCGCGGTGCCGGTTCAGGTGTACGCGCTGTCCGGCTCCTCGCTGCAGGTCGGGCTGGTGGGACTGGTCGGGCTACTGCCGCTGGTGGCCTTCGGGCTGTGGGGTGGCGCGGCGGCCGACGCCATCGATCGCCGGTCGCTGTACCTGGTCAGCTCGGTGGGCGGTTGGCTGGTCACCCTCGGGCTGCTGGCCCAGACCGCACTGGGGCTGAACAGCGTGCCGCTGATCCTGCTGCTGGTCGCGGTGCAGGCCGGCTTCTTCGCGATGTCGTCGTCCGCTCGCGGCGCCATCGTGCCGCGGCTCGTGCCGCCGGAGCTGGTGCCGGCGGCGAACACGCTGACCTTCACCATCAGCAACGTCGGGCTGGTGATCGGGCCGCTGATCGCCGGGGTGCTGGTGACTCGCCGGCACGGTTTCGAATATGCGTACGCGGTCGATGCGATCCTGTTCGCGGTGGCGCTCTATGCCGCGCTCCGGCTGCCGCCGATGCCGCCCCAGCCGGGCAGCGAGGCGCCCGGGCTGCGCTCGGTGTTCGACGGGCTGGCCTTCATCGCGGCCCGGCCGGTGCTGCTGATGTCGTTCGGAGTGGACATCGTGGCGATGGTGTTCGCGATGCCCCGGGCGCTGTTCCCGCAGGTGGCGGCCGAGCGCTGGCACGGCCAGGTCGGGCCGCTGTACGCGGCGATCGCGATCGGGGCAGTGCTGGCCGGCCTGTCCGGCGGCTGGATCGGCCGGATCCGCCGGCAGGGGGTGGCGCTGACCCTTGCCATCGTCGGCTGGGGGATCTGCGTGACGGTGTCCGGGCTGGCCCATGCGCTGTGGCTAGCGGTGATGATGCTGGCGTTGGCCGGCGCCGCGGACCTGATCAGCGCGGTGTACCGGCAGAGCATGCTGCAGACCTACGCGCCGGATCAGATGCGCGGCCGGATGCAGGGCGTGTTCGTCGTGGTGGTGGCCGGCGGGCCGCGGCTCGGCGACCTGCGGGCCGGCGCCACCGCCTCGGTCGCCGGGGTCACCGCGTCCTGGGTCGGCGGCGGCCTGGTCTGCGCGTTCGGGGTGCTGCTGGCGGCGCTACTGGTCCGCCCGTTCTGGCGCTATGACGCGAGCAAGCGCTATGACGCGGGCAAGCGCTCTGACGGGGGCAAGCGCTCTGACGGGGGCAAGCGCTCTGACGGGGGCAAGCGCTCTGACACGGACAAGGTCGACACACGGCAGCCGCCCGTGGGCTGACCCGCCGGCCGCCGGCGGGCTCAGCCCGCTACGGTTGCCGGCATGGCCTTGTCGGGTGCGCGGTTCGCCATTGGCGATGGTGACTACCGGGCCGAGGTGGCCGAGGTCGGCGCCGCGCTGGCCGGTCTGTGGCGGGGCGACGAGCCGGTCACCGTCGACTGGTCGCCGGACCAGCTGCCGCCGAAGTCGGCCGGCTGCGTGCTGGTGCCCTGGCCGAACCGGATCCGGGACGGCCGGTATCGCTTCGAGGGCGTGGACTACCAGCTGCCGCTGACCGAACCAGCTTCTTTGAACGCCAGCCACGGGCTGATGCGCTGGGTCCGCTGGCAGTGCCTCGAGCATGGCGCGGCGAGCGTGCTGATGGGCGCTGATGTGGTGCCGCAGACCGGCTACCCGTTCGAGATCCAGCTGCGGCTGCGGTACACGGTGGCGGCCGAGACGGGCCTCACCGTGCGGCTGACAGCGGAGAATATCGGCTCGTCGCCGGCTCCGTTCGGAGCCGGCTTCCATCCGTTCCTGGATCTCGGCGACTACCCGTTGGCCGATGCCGAGCTGCTGATTCCGGCCGACACCGTCCTGCGTACCGACGAGCGCCAGCTTCCGGTCGGCAGGCTGTCGGTGGCCGGCACCGCGTTCGACCTCCGCCGGCTGCGGCCGCTCGACGAGCTTCGGTTGGACCACGGCTTCGCCGACCTGACCGGCTCGGTCGCGGTGTTGCGCACCGAGCGGCGGCGGCTGGAGCTGCACTGGCAGCCGGCCTTCGGTTACCTGCAGGTGTTCACCCCGCCTGAGATCACGCCGGGCCGGCATGCGGTGGCCATCGAGCCGATGAGCTGCCCGGCCGATGCCTTCAACTCCGGCGCGGGCCTGGTCCGGTTGGCGCCGGGGCAGGACTGGACGGGCAGCTGGCGGTTGGTGGTCGCCGGCTAGCTCGGTCAGCGCCCGCATCACGGTAGGCGGTTGGCGGCCGATGTGGTGGAGTGGAGCCATGCTGTTGACCAAGTTCACCCATTCCTGTGTCCGGATCACCGATGACGATCGGGCGCTGGTGATCGACCCCGGAGGGTTCAGCGAGGTGGAGACCGCGCTGGCCGAGGTCGCGGCGGTGCTGATCACCCATGAGCACCCCGATCACGTCGACCCGGCGCGGTTGGCGGCGGTCGCGGCGACGAACGGCGATCTTCGGATCTGGGCACCGAAGTCGGTGACCGATCAGCTGTCCTCGGTAGCCGGCCTGGCCGACCGGCTGACCACGGTGGGTTCGGGCGAGGAGTTCACCGCCGGCGGCTTTCCGATCCGGACGTTCGGCGGCCAGCATGCGCTGATCCACTCCTCGATTCCGGTGGTGGCCAACGTGGCGTACCTGGTGGAGGGCAGCATCTATCACCCGGGTGACTCCTACGTGGTGCCGACGGCGTTGGTGGAGCTGGCCCTGATCCCGGTCAACGCACCGTGGGCCAAGGTCGCCGAGACGGTGGACTTCGCGGTGTCGGTGCGGGCCCCACGCGCCATCGGAATTCACGATGCGCTGCTGTCCGATGCCGGGCGGACGCTGTACGGATCGCTGGTGCAGCGACTCGGCGCCGACTACGCGACGGAGTACCGGCCGCTGGGGCCGGGCGAGAGCATCGAGCTGTAGCCGGTTGGGTGCGCGCCGATCCGGTTGACGCGTGGCAAGGCGCCCGGCCTGTCGAAGCAGATGCGTACTTAACCTCTATACAACCGCAAACCTTCTACAGTGCGCCAAGATCAATAAATCGGGCACTTGGCCCTTTGGGTCAGTCGGAGGTTCGTCATGCGGATGAAGGCTGCGCGGTTGTCTCGGTTGTCTCGGCGGGTCACCGGGGCGGCCGTCGTGGCGCTGATCGGCGCGGCAGCGCTGACCGCCGTGGCGGGGCTGACCGCCGGGGCGCTGGTCGGTGGCGCCGGCCTGGCGTCGGCGGCGACCCCGTACAAGGTGCTGTTCGACAACACGCTGGCCGAGACCGCCGGCAACGCCGACTGGATCATCTCCACCTCGCAGCCGGATCCGCTGGCACAGAACGCCAATCCGACCTCGGAGACGTCCTGGACCGGAGCCATCTCGGCCTGGGGCGTGGCGCTGCAGCGGACCAGCCGGTATTCGCTCAAGACGCTGCCGTCCGGTGGCTCGATCAGCTACGGCAACAGCGGTAATGCGCTGGATCTGGCCGACTTCAACGCCTTCGTGCTGCCGGAGCCGAACGTGCAGCTCAGCGCCACCGCCAAGACCGCGATCATGAAGTTCGTCCAGAACGGCGGCGGGCTGTTCATGATCTCCGACCACACCGGCAGCGACCGCAACAACGACGGCTGGGATTCGCCGAAGATCCTGAACGACCTGATGACCAGCAACGGGGTGGACAACACCGACCCCTTCGGTTTCTCGATCGACCTGCTGAACATCGCGAACGAGAACCCGAACGTGATCGGTGCCTCGGCCGGCTCCGATCCGATCATCGCCGGGCCGTTCGGCCACTCGACCGGCACGATCCTGCGCAACGGCACCACGGTGACGCTCAAGCCGTCGGACAACTCTTCGGTGCGCGGCGAGATCTACCGCAGTGGCTATTCGGCATCCGGCACCACTGGGGTGGCGGTGGCCAGCTCGACGTTCGGCTCCGGTCGGGTGATGTTCATCGGTGATTCCTCGGCCATCGACGACGGCACCGGGCAGTCCGGCAATACCCTCTACAACGGCTGGAACGACCCGGCCGGCACCGACTCGACGGTGATGCTGAATGGCACCGAGTGGTTGGCCAGCGGCGGCACGGGTGGTTCCGGCTCGGTCACGGTGACCAATCCTGGCTCTCGGACCGGCACCGTCGGCACCGCGACCAGCCTGCAGTTGTCGGCCAGTGGTGGTAGCTCGCCATACACGTGGACGGCGACCGGCCTGCCGCCCGGGCTCTCGATCAGCTCCGCTGGACTGATCTCCGGCACGCCGAGCACCGCCGGCACGTATACGGTCACCGTGACCGCGCGGGACACCACCGGTGCGACCGGTTCGGCCACCTTCAGCTGGACGATCAGCAGCTCCGGTGGTACTTGCTCCGGTCAGAAGCTCGGCAACCCGGGCTTCGAGACCGGCACCGCCTCGCCGTGGACGGCCACCAGTGGCGTGATCAGCAACAACGCCAGCGAACCGCCGCACAGCGGGAGCTGGGATGCCTGGCTGGATGGGTATGGCACCGCGACGACCGACACGGTGAGCCAGTCGGTGACCATTCCGAGCGGCTGCACCGCAACGTTCAGCTTCTATCTGCACATCGACACGGCGGAGACGACCACCACGACCGCGTATGACAAGTTGACCGTCAAGGCGGGCTCGACGACTCTGGCGACCTACTCGAACCTGAACAAGAACACCGGCTATGCGCTGAAGAGCTTCACCATCAGCGGTGGTCAGACGGTGAGCCTGAGCTTCGCCGGCGTCGAGGATTCGACGTTGCAGACCTCGTTCGTGGTGGATGACACGGCGCTCGTTCTGAGCTAGCGCTGGATCGGATGGGTCGGCGCTCGGCGCGGTTGGTGTTTGGTGGATCGGCGCTCGGCGTGGTTGGCGGTTCTCGGGCAGCTGGCTGGCTGCACGGTCGGATTAGTCGGCGCTCGGCGTGGTGGCGTTTCTTGGGCAGCTGGGGTGGCTGCGCGGTCCGATAGGTTCGCGAACAAGGGCGTCGTTACGTTCTCGAACCTGTCCGACCGCTCCGCCCGGACTGAATTCACGCCGACCCGGCCGTGCTCTTCGTTGCCCGCACCCGTCGCTGTATCGAGACTGGGCCGCTATGCCGAGCGCCGGTCGCGCGCTCGGGCCCCAGGCGCAGCCGGCCTCCCGCCGGGGCCTCGGGCCTGATTCCAGCCGGGCCTCGGTCCGCGTTCTTAGCGAGCCGGGCCTCATCCCGAGCCGGGCCTCATCTAGGGCCGGGCGGGCTCTATCTAGAAGGGTGGGTGGTGGGGGTTGGTGCGGTGGGTGAGTTGGCGTTGTCGGTCGCGGTGGGCTGTGGCTAGTGCTTGTTCTGCTTCGGATTGCTGTTGGTGGTTGTCGGTTTGGGTGGCTTGCTCGATCTCGGTCTTCCACATGGCGATGAGTCGTTCGTAGGCTGCGTCTTCTTTGGCGTGGAGCTGTTCGGTGGTGGGTGGTGGCGGCGGCTGGGGTGGTGTCGGCTGTCGGGTCCTGGCGGTCCATTGGATGGTGGGGGCGCTGGTGTAGCTGTGGCGGGTGCTGGTGGTCCAGGTGAAGGAGCCGTCCCCGTTGTGGGTGTAGCCCCAGCCGGTGTCGAGTTTGCATTGGTTGTGCCGCCGGCAGGCCAGTGCGCCGTTGCACCTGCAGGTGGAGCCGCCCTTCGGAGTAGGGGGTGGTGTGTTCGTATTCGCAGCGGTAGCCGGGTTGGTTGCAGGTCGGGAAGGCGCACACGTCATCCCGGGCCGCGACGAAATCCCGCAGTCGCTGGGCGGGCCGGTAGCGGTCGGTGCTGATATCCAAGAGTGCCCCGGTGTCGGGGTCGGTCAAGAGCCGGCGCCAGGTGCCGGATTGCTCGGCGGCGAGTCGGCGGGCGGTTTCGGCGGTGATCGGGCCGTAGCCGGTCAAGTGCGCGGGTTGGTCGTCGAGGTTGAGCAGGGTGTCGGCCGAGACGACCACGTTGATCGAGGGCCGCCGGCCTTGTAGCACCGGCAACCCACCGGCCGGCAATCCGCCGAGCACGGCGTCGACGAGCAGGTCGGCGCGTTTCTGGTCCATCGTGCGGGGGTCGGTGGCCGGTAGCAGGGTGGCGGCGGCGGTGAGCCGGGTGTAGATGAGTTGGGCTTCCGGGGCGGCGAGTAGGACGGGCAGGCTGGCCATGCCGTCCTCACCGGGCAGGTATCCGACGGTGCGGTCGGCCAAGGCCCGCTGGTGGCGTTGCTCGGCGGTGACCGGGTCCAGGGCGATCGCGGCCCGCCGGGCCCGCTGGCGTAGTTGCGGCACGGTGACGCAGCGGCCGTCCAGCAGCGCCGGCAGCACCGCCTTCTCCAACGCCGGGGCCAGCACCGGATCATCGGGCAGCCGCCACAGCGCCTCGGCCAGCACCCGGGCATGCTCGCCCGAGATCGCGCCCCGCGAAACCGCCGCCAGGGTCTGAGGCAACTCCCGAACCATAGTGCGGGCTTGGGCGAGTTTGCCTTGCGCGGTACGTAGCGGCACCTGTAAAGCCAACGACACCGAGTCCTGCGCCAACCCCAACCTGGAGGTGTCGCGTTCCTGCATGACGGCCAGCACCCGCAACTGCGCGGCCTCGAACCAGCGCTTCTGCTCCTCCAACACCACCAGCAGATCCACCCGCTCATGGCGCGACAACGCACTCGGATCGATCCGGTCCAGCTCCGCCCCGAGCCGGAACGCCGGATGCTCGGCCAAGGCGCACGCCAGCAGTTCGGCGTCGCCGAGATCCTCGCAGTCGTCCCAACCGTCCATGTGTTCGATTCTAACAGTGACAGGTAGCTCGGTCAACAGAGATTAGCCAGCAACTCAAAGGCGAATCTCAAACAACGACAGCGTAACCCAGCAACGCTACAAGACCCCTACGACACTTCTCGTCGCCGCGCTTTTCATCGCCGCAGGTCTTCAATCCGCCCGGCCGACCCGCAACAGCACCGCCTCACCCGGCACCGGATGCTCGGCGAAGAATCGGTCCTCGGCATCGAGCCACGCTGACCACTCTGGCCGCGGAGCCCCGTCGCGGGCGATCCAGCGACGTTCTCGCTCAGCGCGCGGCACATCGAGGAAGATGCCCGCCGACCAGAACGGCGAGCAGCCCCAGAGTGCCGAGACCCCTTCCACCAACAGGTAGCGGGGGACCGGCATGGCGACCGGGCCGTCGAACCGGCCGAGCACCCAGTCATAGCGGCGATAGCTGGCTGGTCGATCGTCGGCCAGCGGCCGCAGTACTTCGGCGTGCAGGCGTTCCCGATAACCGAACTGACCGGTCCAGCCGGCGAGCAGGTCGTCCAGGTGCAGCACGCTCGCCCGCGGCAGCGCACCGGCCAATCGGTCGGCCAGGCTGGTCTTGCCAGCCGCGGCGCCGCCGTCGATGGCGATCACCCGCACCGGCCCACACCGGGCTGGCGCATCGCGCACGGTGGCCAGCAACTCCTCCATGTCGCATCACCGTACGACCACGGGTCAGCGACGCGGAGCCAACCCGGCCGGCGTGCGCCGACCAGCCGGCGTGCGACCAGCCGGCATGCGCCGACCAGCCGGCATGCGCCGACCGGATTACGCGCCGACCGCGTGCTCCGATCGAACCGCCCGCAGCCAGTGCTCCAGCGGCAGCGACCCGCGTCGGGCGACCCGGATACCGGCATCAAGCAACATCGGGTAGGGCGTGCGGGCCAGTTCGATCACCTGCGGACGGCCCAGGAACGCCTCCCGCTCCTGATCGCCGAAGTCGGTGGGGTCGTTGCCGGTGAGCCGGCACCACAGGACGAAGACGGTGTCTTGGCTGGACAGCATGGCTTCACCTCCTCGGCGTTCACCATCGGCCGGGAAGGTGGCGCGCGGCCCACCACAACATGAAGGTCAGGCGAAACCGCGGCGAATCAGAAATCGCGGCGAATCAGAAACCGCGGCGAATCAGAAACCGCGGCGAATCAGAAACCGCGGCGAATCAGAAACCGCGGCAATCAGAAACCGCGGCAATCAGAAGTTTGCCGCAGCGCCAAGCACCTGGCTGGACGGCCGCCCCGCACCCAGCTAGACGACCGCTCCGTCGTCATCGGAGTCGTCCCGCGGCTCCGGCCGCAACCGCAGCACCAGCAGGCCGGCGCCGAAGAGCACCAGCACCACGCCGAGCGGCAGCGGCAGGTCCGCCGGCAGCCCCAGCCGGTAGCCGAACGCGATCACCGCGATGCCGGCCAGCGTGACCAGCACCGCGATCAGCGTGCCCAGGGCCGGCCGGGGCACCGGCGGCGGCGCCGGCGGTACGAAATGCTCGACCTCGTCCACGGTGGGACCGGCCTCGCCCGCCGCGTCCACCGAGATCGAGTGGTGCCAGTCCAGCAATGGCCGGCCGAGTTCGCCCATCCCGGCCACGATCGCGGCGAACTCGCTGTCGGTGTCGATTCCGGCCAGCGGATCAGGTCGCCGGTCCGGGTCGCTGGAGTGCCGGTTTGCCGACACCTGAATGCCCAGCTCGCTGGCCAGCTCGGTCAGCACCTGGCGGGCGGTCTCGGTTCGGTCCGCCGCGACGAACAGTCGGTCGGCGGTGACCGGCTGGTTGGTCGGTTCGACGTAGGCCGGCACGTCACGCAACCCGAGCACGTCGAGCAGGTGGTCGGCCAGCCGCGGATCGACATCGGCCACCGGGGCGTAGGCGTCGGAGTCCAGGCCGTTGTCCCGGCGGCCGCGGTGCGAGGCAGGCGTGGTCATCGGCGCACCGCCCGAACCTGCTCCTCGATGAACTCGAGCGTCTGGGTGAAGATCAACTCGGCGTCGTTGTCCAGGGTGGCGACGTGGTAGGAGTTCGGCAGCGCGAC
Source organism: Jatrophihabitantaceae bacterium (assembly GCA_045807085.1). Lineage (GTDB taxonomy): Bacteria > Actinomycetota > Actinomycetes > Mycobacteriales > Jatrophihabitantaceae > Jatrophihabitans_A. Next base: position 253,478 of record JBJMIB010000007.1, on the reverse strand, counting down.
CTCGGTCACCATGGTCGAGGTGGCACCGGCGTGCAGCAGCTTGCCGGACAACTGGTCGACCACATGGTCGGTCGCGGAGTGGAAGAACAACACCGGCACGGTGATCTTGGCCAGATCCGCCACGATCAACCGCCACATCCGCATCATCGACACCAGGGCCTTGAGCGGCGTCCGGTCGTAACCATGCTCGGAGACGCCGGCCTTCTTGATGTCGTTGCCGATCCCGGGCCGCGACCGCACCGCCCAGGCAAGGTACTTGGCCAGGCCGGCGTCCTTGCGCATGGTGGCGATCGCGGGATTGACCACCACCAACCCTGCCAGCTTGGCCTCGGGTCCGATGTCCTCGGCCAGCTTGAGCACCAGCGCGCCGCCCAGCGAAAGGCCGCAGGCGATGATCGTCTCGCACCGCTCGTCCAGCTCGGCGTAAGCCTTGCGGATCTCGGCGTACCAGTCCGTCCAGCGCACCGTGTTCAGTTCCTGCCAGGTGGTGCCATGCCCGGGCAGCCGAGGCAGCCGCACCGTGTAACCGGCGGCGGCCAGGTGCTCGGCCCAGGGTCGCATGCTGTACGGGCTGCCGGTGAAGCCGTGGCTGACCAGCACCCCGATCCGGCCGTTGCCGCCCTTGCCGTCGGCGGCGAACGGCTCGGCGCCGGCGACCACCGGTGGCTGGACGGACACGATTCCCCCCTGAAACTTGATTCCTACATCATGCCGTCTAGGGCGCGATCCTGGCTATGCCAAGCACCGGGCCGGCAGCCTCCGACCGCGCCGCCGGCCCCACCCGACCCGATCCGGCCCACCACCCGCTGCGACCAGCGGTTTCGGTTTTGGGCAGGTTCGGTACCGCTCGGCGCGTGAAATTGTGAGCGGCCGCCCGGCACGGCTATCGTTCGACTACACGCACGCGATGGGGGAGGCCGGCGGAGTTGCTGTACTGGTTCCTCAAGTTCGTCGGGCTCGGCCCTTGGCTGAGGTTGATCTGGCGGCCGTACACCGAGGGGCTGGAGAACATCCCCGAGCACGGCGGCGCCATTCTGGCCAGCAATCACCTGTCCTTCTGCGACTCCTTCTTCATGCCGGTGCTGGTCCGACGCCGGGTCACCTTCCTGGCCAAGGCCGAGTACTTCACCACCGGCGGCATCAAGGGCTGGTTCTCCCGGGTGTTCTTCTCCGGCATCGGCCAGGTGCCGATCGACCGCGACGACGCCGACGCCGCCCGCGGCGCGTTGACCGCCGGCATCCGCATCCTGAAGGCCGGTGAGTTGCTCGGCATCTACCCGGAGGGCACCCGCTCGCCGGACGGTCGGCTCTACAAGGGCAAGACCGGAGTGGCTCGAATGGCGCTGGAAGCCGGCGTGCCGGTGATCCCGGTGGCGATGATCGATACGGAGAAGACCATGCCGACCGGCCGGCTGCTGCCGCACCTGCGGCCCCGGCCGGGCATCCGGTTCGGCAAGCCACTGGACTTCTCCCGGTACGAGGGGCTGGCCGGTGACCGGTTCGTCGAACGATCGATGACCGACGAGATCATGTACGAGCTGATGCAGCTGTCCGGGCAGGAATACGTCGACACCTACGCGGCAAAGGTGAAGCTGCAGAGCGGCGCGCAGCTGGGCTTCGGCAGCCGGGACGGTACCGACCGGCATCCGGACGCGGTCGGCCGGACCAGCAACGACCGGGCAGCGCCGGTCGAGCGGGCCGGCTGAGGCTGCGATAGACGACTTGCGCTACTTCTACGACTGCGAGTTCATCGAGGACGGCCGGACCATCACCTTGGTCTCGATCGGCGTGGTGGACGAACGCGGCCGAGAGTTCTACGCCGTGTCCACCGAGTTCGACCCCAACCTGGCCATCGACTGGGTACGTCGCAACGTGCTGAGCCAGCTGCCGGCGCCGGCCTCGCCGGCCTGGCGGTCCCGGGCCCAGATCCGCGACGAGCTGCTGCGCTACCTGCTCGAACCCGGCGAGCCGGTGGAGCTGTGGGCCTGGATGTGCAGCTACGACCACGTGGCGCTGGCCCAGCTCTGGGGCGACATGCGCGCCCTGCCCCGCCAGCTGCCGCGTTTCACCCACGAGCTGCGGCAGTTGTGGGAGTACGCCGGCTGCCCGACGCTGCCGGCAGCCGGTCCGGATGCGCACGACGCGCTGGCCGATGCCCGGCACAACCTGGCACGGTGGGAGGCGATCGAAGGCGACAGCGAGCGAGCATCGCAGGAGCGCCAGCGAGGAGGCGCGGAGCGAGCGCGGAGCTGAGCAAGTGCGGAGCTGTGCAACGGCACCGCGAGGGCGCACTCGCGCCGAGCTGACTAGGCGCCTGGCATATGCTGCCTCCTCGACAGCGCCGTCGCCGGAAGCCAGCCGGACCGCCCCCATCAGCGAAGGGACTGCTCAGATGCGTATCGGTGTGCTCACCGGAGGAGGCGACTGCCCGGGCCTGAACGCGGTCATCCGCGCCGTCGTCCGAAAGGGCGTCGGCGTGTACGGGCACGAGTTCGTCGGATACCGCGACGGTTGGCGTGGCCCGCTGGAGGGGCTGACCCAGCCACTGGGCATTGCCGAGGTGCGTGGCATCCTGCCGCGCGGCGGCACCATCCTCGGCTCGTCCCGGACCAACCCGTTCAAGGTCGACGACGGGGTTGCCCGGATCCAGCAGAACCTGCACGCCACCGGCATCGACGCGCTGGTCGCGATCGGCGGCGAGGACACCCTCGGGGTGGCCACCAGGCTGCACGGGATCGGGGTGAACGTGGTCGGCGTGCCCAAGACCATCGACAACGATCTGAACGCCACCGATTACACCTTCGGCTTCGACACTGCGGTCAACATCGCGATGGAGGCGATCGACCGGTTGCACACCACCGCCGAATCGCACCACCGGGCGCTGATCGTCGAGGTGATGGGCCGGCATGCCGGCTGGATCGCCCTGCACGCCGGGCTGGCCGGGGGCGCCAACGTCATCCTGATCCCGGAGCAGCCGTTCTCGGTGGAGCGGGTTTGCGCCTACGTCGAAAGCCGGTTCCAGTCCCACTACGCCCCGATCGTGGTGGTCGCCGAGGGTGCCACGCCGGACGGCGGCCAGAACACCACCGTGGGCCAACCCCACGGCGGGCTGGACGCCTTCGGCCACGTCCGGCTCGGCGGGATCGGCGAGTGGCTGGCCGGCGAGATCGAGAAGCAGACCGGCAAGGAGGCGCGCACCACGGTGCTCGGCCACATCCAGCGTGGTGGCACGCCGACCGCCTTCGACCGCGCGTTGGCCACCCGGTTCGGCCTGCATGCCATCGACGCGGTGCACGATGGCGAGTGGGGATCGATGGTCGCGCTGCGCGGCACCAGCATCGTCCGGGTGCCGCTGGCCGCCGCCACCGAGACGCTGAAGACCGTGCCGCCGGAGTTCTACGCCGAGGCCGAGGTGTTCTTCGGCTGAGCCGTCCGGGCTCCGGCCCCAGCTGGACCAATCCGCAGCCTCTAGGCTGGCCCAGTGACCGCGAGTACCAAACCGCCGCCGGACGCCGCCGCCGAGCCACCGATCGGACTCGATGCCTGGCGCGCGCTGCCGGCCGCCCAACAACCGGGCTGGCCGGATCCGGCGGCGTTGCGCGAGGCCGCCGAGGTGCTCACGGAGCGGCCACCGCTGGTGGTCGCCAGCGAGGTGGACGCGCTGACCGCGCGGTTGGGCCAGGTGGCGCGCGGCGAGGCGTTCCTGCTGCAGGGCGGCGACTGCGCCGAGACGTTCGCCACCTCCTCGCAGGCCGATGTGGCTGGCAAGGTCCGGGTGCTGCTGCAGATGGCGGTGGTGCTGACCTATGGCGCCGCGATGCCGGTGGTCAAGGTCGGCCGGATGGCCGGCCAGTACGCCAAGCCCCGCTCGACCGAGCAGGACGCGCGCGGGCTGCCCACCTATCGCGGCGACATGGTCAACGAGCTGACCGCCTCGGTGCCGGCCCGCACGCCCGATCCGCAGCGCCTGCTGCGCGCCTACTCGACCGCGGCCAGCACCTTGAACCTGATGCGGGCCTATGCCGGCGGTGGCCTGGCATCGCTGGAGAAGGTGCACTCCTGGAACACCGAGTTCGCCCGCAGCACCGAGACCGGCAGCCGGTATGAGCAACTGGCCGCCGAGATCGACCGGGCGGTGCAGTTCATGCGGGCCTGCGGGGTCAACGACACCGCCCTCGATGTGGTCGAGCTGTACGCCAGCCACGAGGCGCTGATCCTGGAGTACGAGCGGGCGCTGACCCGAGTGGACGGCGGCCGGGCCTACGACCTGTCCGGTCACTTCCTCTGGGTGGGGGAGCGCACCCGACAGCTGGACGGCGCGCACCTGGACTTCGTCTCCCGGCTGGCCAACCCGGTCGGGGTGAAGCTCGGGCCGAGCACCACGCCGGGGTTCGCCGCCGAACTGGTGGAGCGGCTGGACCCGGACGCCGTGCCCGGCCGGCTGACCCTGATCAGCCGGATGGGCAACACCAGGGTCCGCGAGGTGCTGCCGCCGCTGGTGGAGAAGGTGCGTGCCACCGGCCGGTTGGTGGTGTGGCAGTGCGACCCGATGCACGGCAACACCGAGGAGACCGCGACCGGGGTGAAGACCCGGCACCTGGACCGGATCCTGGACGAGGTGGACGGCTTCTTCGACGTGCACGCCGCGCTCGGCACCCATCCGGGCGGCCTGCACGTGGAGCTGACCGGTGACGACGTCACCGAGTGCATCGGCGGCACCGCCGAGTTGACCCCGGCCGATCTCAGCCGCCGCTACGAGACGGCCTGCGATCCGCGGCTGAACATCGAGCAGTCGCTGGAGCTGGCCTTCCGGGTCGCCGAGCGGCTGGTGGCCGACCGGCAGCGCCGGATGGAGTCGGCTCGATGCGCGCCGCCGCGATGAACAGCAGCCCGATGAACAGCGGCACGATGACCAGCTCGCCCGTGATCGACCTGCGCAGCGACACGGTGACCCGGCCGTCGCCGGCGATGCGGCAGGCGATGGCCGAGGCCGAGGTCGGCGACGACGTCTACGGCGACGATCCGACGGTCAAGGAGCTGGAGGACGAGGTCGCTCGGCTGCTTGGTTATCCGGCTGGGCTGTTCACCCCGTCCGGCAGCATGGCCAATCAACTGTGCTTGCGGCTGCTGGTGAAACCGGGCCAGGAGCTGGTCTGTGACCACGGCGCGCACGTGGTGCGCTCCGAGCTGGGCGCGGCGGCGGTGTTCTCCGGCATCACCACCCGGACCTGGCTGGCCGAGCGCGGTCTGCTCGATCCGGCGCTGGTGGCCGAGGTGATCACGCCCAACATGCCCTGGCACCAGGTGTCGACGGCGGCCATCGCGGTGGAGAACACCCATAACTTCGGCGGCGGGACGGTGCAGCCGCCGGCGGCCGTGCGCGCGGTGGTCGAGCTCGGCCGGCGACACGGGCTGGGCCTACATCTGGACGGCGCCCGGCTGTGGAACGCGCATGTCGCCTGCGGGCTTGAGCTGTCGACCCTGGCCGAAGGCTTCGACACGGTGTCGGTGTGCCTGTCCAAGGGCCTCGGCGCGCCGGTCGGCTCGGTGCTGGTGTCCTCGGCGGAGCGAATCGCCGAGGCCCGGATCTGGCGCAAGCGCTACGGCGGCGGCATGCGGCAGGCGGGCATCCTGGCTGCCGCCGGGCGATACGCGCTGCGCAACAACATCAAGCGGCTGGCCGACGACCATGACCGGGCCCGGCGGCTGGCCGCCGGGCTGGACATCGACCCGGCCGGGGTGGACACCAACATCCTGGTGCTCCGGGTGCCCGACACCGCCCGGATCGCTCAGCCGGCGGCCGAGCAGGGCGTGCTGGTATCGGTGCTCGGGCCGACGGTCATGCGGCTGGTCACCCACCTGGACATCGGCGACGACGACATCGACCGGGCGCTGGCGGTGCTCAGGCCCCTGGTCTGCGGCAACCCATAGTGCTCGGCCGCCCATAGCGCTCGGCGGGGCCATAGTGCTCGGCCGCCCATAGTGCTCGGCGGCCCTTAGGGCGTGGCTGACCGCGCCGATCAGGGCGTGCGCAGCCAACTCCGCGTCGAGCGGATCGTCCAGTACCGAGGCCATCGCCTGGTTCACGATGGCGTGAATCCGGTCCCGGTAGCCGTTGGTGGCCTCGGCCACGCACTGTCGGCCGGCATCATCTCGCCTTACCTGACGCCCCACCAGGCCCGGTTGCGCCGCTCGGCGAAGTCGGACAGGCCGGCGGCGGTGGCCAGCACCTGATCGGGCCCTTCGGTAAGGTTACCGAGCAGTAGGTCCTGCTGAAACGAGGCAGAGGAGGCGACCGGTGGGCCAGATCCATGACCCGGTGATGTACGCGGTGCCGGTCTTCGTGGTGTTCGTGGTGCTGGAGATCCTCGCCATCCACGTGCTGCGGCACGACCAGTTCGGTGCCGGCGAATCCGTGCGTGGCTACACGCCGGCCGACACCCGGACCAGCCTGCTGATGGGCACCGGTTACTCGATCGTCAACCTGTTCTGGCGGCTGGTTGTCTTGGTGGTCTACGCGGCGCTCTGGCAGCTCACCCCGCTGCGCCTCAGCCCGCACGACTGGTGGACCTGGGCGATCGTGTTCTTCGCCGACGACCTGGCCTACTACGGCTTCCACCGGGTATCCCACCGGGTCCGGTTCTTCTGGGCCGGCCACGTGGTGCACCACTCGTCCCAGCACTACAACTTCTCCACCGCGCTGCGGCAGAAGTGGACGCCGATGCTCACCCTGCCGTTCTGGATGCCGCTGGCGCTGATCGGCATTCCACCCTGGGTGATCTTCACCGCGATGGCGTGGAGCCTGTTCTACCAGTTCTTCCTGCACACCGAGAAGATTCACCGGATGCCGGCCTGGTTCGAGGCGGTGTTCAACACCCCGTCGCATCACCGGGTGCACCACGGCAGCGACGCCGACTACCTGGACGTCAACTACGCCGGCATCCTGATCATCTGGGACCGGATGTTCGGCAGCTTCGTCCCGGAAACCCATCGCGCGAACTACGGACTCACCCACAACATCGCCACCTACAACCCGTTCAAGGTGGCCTTCGGCGAGTTCGCCGCGCTCGGCCGGGACGTTCGATCGGCCCATGGGATCAAGGCGAAACTCGGTTACACCTTCGGCCCGCCGGGCTGGCGCCCGGCCGTGCCGGACAGCATCACCACCCGCTGATCGGTGCGCCGACGTCGATCACCTTCGTGCCATCGGTAGTCACGCCGACCCGCGTTCCGACGGCTGCGTACTTCAGGTCGGCCTGCCCGATCAAGTACCTGCGGGTGGTCGCACCGCTCGGCATCCAGTCACCGCCTTCTCGGATGATAGGCGTGATGGTCATCAGGTATCCGCCCGGGTGACGGGTGACGGCCAGCACCGTTCCCATGTCATAGAGCGGCAGCGGACCGGTCTGGGCCGGCAGCGAGGCATACCGGCTGATCTCGTCCATGGCCGCCATCCGCTCTGCGGTCGGCTGGTCGGAGAACAGGACGTAGCCCGGCGCGGTGCCTACGACGTACTGCTGGATCCACAGCGTGCTGTCAGGGCAGTCGCCGTGCCATTCCCGGAATAGCGCGTCCCGCTGCCCGAAACGATCCAGGGCCCCGGTCGTGGAGCCCGAGAAGCCAGATACCGGGCAGGACGACTGCTTGCCACCGAGCCGGGTGCCGAGCGGCACATTGCCATTCACCGGAACACCGCTGGTGGTCACCGCCGCGGCCGGGCCGAACTGCAGCGGGCAATCCGGGCGGGGTCGGTCGGCTGACTCGGCTGGCGCCAGGCACCATTCGCGGCTGTATGCGCTGTTGCCGTACTGGTGCGGATCGGCCACTTCGCGGGCTACCCAGCCGACCGGCAACCGAAGCTTCGCGTCGCCCAGCTCGACCGGGGTGCCGGCTGGAGGGAGGGGTGCCGGCGGTGGCCCGTCAGGGTCCGGCGCGGTTACCGGTGCCGGATGGGTCGGACTCGTCGATGATCCGGCCAGGCCGCCGTTGTTCGGTCCGCCGGCCGGACGGTCGGCAGACATCTGCACCGGCACGACGATCGCCGCGATGGCGGCCGCCACACCGGCGGCGGCCAGCAGCGGTACCAGCCACGGCCGGAACGTCCGTCCGCCCGTCGCCGCAGTGGCCAGACGCGGCTGGGGCGCCGGCTGGCGGCCTCCGAGCTCGGCATCCACGCTCTCGTTGAGCAGTCGCTTGAGCGTGCTCTCGAAGTTGGTCACAGCTGACCTCCCAACCTGTTGCGCAGCGCGGCCAGGCCTCGGCTGGACGCGGACCGGACACCGCCGAGGGTTAACCCGGTCGCCTCGGCGATCTCCATGTCGGTCAGTTCGGCGATATAGCGCAGGGTCAGCACCTCGCGTTGCCGGGCCGGCAGCGCCTGCAACGCGGATCGCACCATGTCGTGCTCGGCGGACAGCACCGAGCTGGCATCCGCCCCCTCAGCGGTCTCCTCCCCGAGCACTCGCGAGTACCTGCGAGCGGTGATCCGCCGGCGCAACGCGTTCCGGCTGCCGTTGACGACCGCGGTACGCAGGTAGCCGAGTGCGGCCGCCGGTTCCCGGATGCTCGACCAGTTGCGGTACACCGAGGCGAAGGCGTCCTGCACCACGTCCTCGGCGACCGCCCGCTGATCCACCAGGCCGGTGGCCAGCCGCAGCATCGGCCACCACTGCTCCTGGTAGATCTCGTCGAAGCCGACCAGCGCACCGCGCGCAGCCGCCACACCGAACACTTCCCGCTCCACTTCGGTGGCCGGCGCGGAGCCGGCCACCCCCCGATGCCTTCGTCCGGAATGGACTCAGTGATAGGACACCCGAGCTGGTCGGATGTTGCAGCAATTCGGTCCGAGAATCTCAGCCGGCCAGCTGGACCGCCGACGTGCGGCCGAGCAGCGCGGGCAGCGTTCGGACCACCTCGGCCAGCTCGTCCAGGGTGGCGCCGCTGAGTGCCTGCGCGCCGTCCACCAGGGCCAGTTCCGGCTGCGGGTGCACGTCCACCATCACGCCGTCGGCGCCGGCGGCGATGCCGGCCCGGGCCAGTGGCACCACCAGATCCCGGCGGCCGGCCGCGTGCGACGGGTCGACGATCACCGGCAGGTGCGACAGCAGTTGCACCATCGGCACCGCCGAAACGTCGAACAGGTTGCGGATGGCCGGCTCGTAGCTGCGGATGCCGCGCTCGCACAGCACGATGTCGAGGTTGCCGCGCTGGGCGATGTACTCGGCGGCCATCAGCCATTCCTCGTAGGTTGCCGACAGCCCGCGCTTGAGCAGCACCGGCTTGCCTATGCCGCCGACCGCCTGCAGCAGCCCGAAGTTCTGCATGTTGCGGGTGCCGATCTGCAACATGTCGGCGTGCTCGGCGACGTCGTCGACGTCCTTGACGTCGAGCACCTCGGTGACCACCGGCAACCCGGTCACCGCGCGCACCTCGGCCAGGATCCGCAGCCCGTCCAGCGCCAGCCCCTGGAACGCGTACGGCGAGCTGCGCGGCTTGTACGCACCGCCGCGCAGCAGGGTGGCGCCGGCCCGCTTGGCCAGCAGCGCGGCGGCCAGCGTCTGTTCCGGTGTCTCCACCGCGCACGGGCCGGCGATCAGGGTGAAGGTGTCCGGCCCGATCGGCACCCCGCCGACCCGGATCGTGCTGCGTTTGGCATGGTTCTCGGCCGAGACCAGCTTGTACGGCGCGGTGATCCGCTTGGTGTCGGCGACACCGGACAGTCCGGTGACGTCGATGGTCTCCAGCACCGCTTCCTCGCCGACCACGCCGACGATGGTGCGGGTCACGCCGCGGCTGACGAAGGCCTGGCCGCCGTGCGTCTCGATCTGCACGATCACCGCGTCGATGTCGTCCTGGGTGGCGGCTTGGCTCATCACGATCACCATGGCTGCCAGCCTAAGCGCGCCAGCTAGACGACGGTGAGCGTCACCTGCGAGCCGACCGGCACCTGGTGGCCGGCGCCCGGGTCCATCCCGACCACCTTGCCGAGCAATCCGCCGAACACCGTCTTGATCCTCACCGTCAACCCGAGTGCCTCCAGCTTGCGCCGGGCATCGTGCGCCGAGGTGCCGCTGGCGATCTTCGGCAGGGTGACCAGCGGCGGCCCCTTGGACACCACCAGGGTCACCGTGCTGAACTTCGGCACCCGCGAACCGGAGGGCGGGTCCTGGCTGATCACCGTGCCGGCCGGCACCTGGTCGGAGAAGGTCTCGGTGCTGGTCACCTTGAACGCGGCCTGCCGCAGGTTGCCGGTGGCGTCGCCCTGGGACTGGCCGGTAACCCCGGGCACCGAGACGATCGGCGGCCCGGTGGAGACGTAGACGACGATCGTCTGGTTGCGCCTGACCTTGCTGTCGGCGGCCGGATCGGTCCGGATCACCGAGCCGGCGGTCACCTTGCCGGTGCCGTCGGCGACGTCCCGGCGGTCCAGCCGGACCGGCAGGTCGGCGAAGGCCCGCTGCGCGGTCTCGAACGGCTGGCCGGCGACCCGCGGCACGGTGAACCGCTCTGCTCCCCGGGACAGCACCAGCCGCACCGGCTTGCCGCCCAGCAGGTGCGAGCCGGCCGCCGGGTCCGAGCGCAGCACCCGGCCGACCGGCACGGTCTCGGAGTAATCCTGCTGGATGGCCGAGCTCACCGTGAAGCCGTCGTTGCGCAGCAGGCTGATCGCCGCCGACTGACTCTGCCCGGCGACATTCGGCACCTGGTGGTAGCGGCCGACGGTCAGGTACCAGGCGCCCCAGCCGGTGAGCAGGCCGAGCAGCAGCACCAGGATCAGCCAGGCCGCCGCCCGCCGCCGGGCCTGCTGCCGCTTGGACACCGGCCGGCGCTGCTGCCGAGACGGCGTGGCCGGCCGGTCGTCGGGTTGCTGGATGGCGGTGTACTGGGTCCGCTGGCCGCGGTAGGGCCGATCCGGGGTGGGCGCGGTGGTGGCATCGGCGGCAACCGGGCCGGCGAAGTCGGTGCCGGGCGGGTAGCTGCCGGGCGGGTAGGGCGGCATCGACGGGTGCCCGTCGGCGATCCGGTCGATGCGCTGGGTGGCGTCCAGGTCGGCAGCCGGGCCCGGCCGGCGCGGCGGCACGGCAACCACCGGCAGGCCGAGATCAACCCGGGCGTCGTGCAGTTCGGCGAGCAGGGCGCCGGCATCCAGCGGCCGTCCGGACGGTTCCCGGCTGGTGGCGCGCAACACCAGCTCGTCCAGCTGCCGGGGAATGCCGGTCCGGCGGCTGGACGGCGCCGGCATGTCGGAGTTGACGTGCTGGTAGGCCACCGCCATCGCGTTGTCCCCGACGTACGGCGCGCGCCCGGTGAGCAGCTCGAAGAAGACCACGCCGGCCGAGTAGACGTCCGAGCGGGTGTCGGCGGCGCCGCGGGAGATCTGCTCGGGCGGGCAGTAGGCCACCGTGCCCATCATCAGGCCGGTGCGGGTGCTGGTCAGGTCGGCCTCGACCGCCCGGGCCAGGCCGAAGTCGGCCACCTTCACCACGCCGTCGTCGGACAGCAGGATGTTCTCCGGCTTCACGTCGCGGTGCACCAGGCCGGCCCGGTGCGCGGCGGCCAGCGCTGCCAGCACCGGTTCCATGATGGACACCGCCTGCGCCGGGCTCAGGGCGCCCCGTTCCCGCAGCAGGTCGCGCAGCGTACGGCCCCGGACCAGCTCCATGATCAGGAACACGTGCTCGCCGTCGACGCCCTGGTCATAGACCGACACCGCGTTCAGGTGGGCCAGCCGGGCCGCCACCCGAGCCTCCCGGGCGAACCGGTCGGCGAAGGCCGGATCGTTGGACAGCGCGGCGGACATCACCTTGACCGCGACCGGACGGTCCAACCGCTCGTCGACCCCGCTGTAGACGGTCGACATGCCGCCCCGGGCCAGCCGCTCGAGTATCCGGTAACGACCCTCGAGCAGCCGGCCGACAAGCCGGTCCCGGCGGTCGCCCTGGGTCGTCTGCACGCCACGATTCTAGGTCGGCCGGCCCGGGGCCGGGCGCGCCGCACCGTCGCCGGTCGAATCGGCAGCTGCCCTAATGTCTACGGCATGCCGTCGCGATCCCGGATCGAGCTGGTCGCCGACGCCGAGCGGCCGGGCGGTTTCATGCTGCTGATGGACGATGTCCGGCAGTCCTACGTCGATCTGACCGACCCGACCTATCTCGACTTCGAGTACGTCCAGTACCTGGCCAGCGTGCTGGAGACCAAGCCGGCCGGCGCGCTGACGGTCACCCATATCGGCGGCGGCGCGCTCACCCTGCCCCGCTACCTGGATGCCGTCCGGCCAGGTTCGACCCAGCTGGTGCTGGAGCCGGACACCGAGCTGACCGCGCTGATCCGGGACCGGCTGCCGCTGCCGCGCAACCACCGGATCCGGATCCGGCCGGTGGCCGGCCGGGAGGGCATCGCGCAGCTCGGCACCGGCAGTGCCGACCTGGTGATCCTGGACGCCTACGCCGATGGTCGGGTGCCGGCCGCGCTGGCCACGATGGAGTTCTTCGCCGAGGTGGCCCGGGTGCTGCGACCGGACGGGTGGCTGCTTGCCAACCTGGTGGACGAGCCCGGCTTCGGCTACCTGCGCCGGGTGCTGGCGGCGATGGTCCGCTCGTTCGGCGAGCTGGCCCTGGTCAGCTCCACCGACGTGCTGCGCGGCCGGCGGTTCGGCAACGTGGTGGTGGCCGCCGCCCGGCGACCGCTGGACATCGACGAGGTGCGCCGGCGGCTGGCCCGCCAGCCCTTTCCGGTCGGGCTGCGAGCCGGCGCGGCGCTGGCCGAGCTGTACCGCACGGCGCCGCCCTGGACCGATGCCGACTCGGCCGAGTCGCCGGAGCCGGTGCGTGGCTGGCGGGTCCGCTAGCGGTGCCGTGATGGTCCGCCTTCGATGAGCGCTCGCCCGAAGAGGAGCCGGCTGTGGCGACCCAGGTTCTGATGGCAGGCTTAGAGCATGTCTTCACCGACCGACATCTCCACTGCCGGCCATGAGCTGATCAGCCTTCCGGACGCCGCCGAGCTGCTGGCGTTGCCGATCACCAAGGTTCACCAGCTGATCAAGGACGGCAAGCTGGTCATCACCCGCGATGAGCAGGGGCGGCGGGTGCTGCCGCGGATCTTCGTCGCCCAGGGCGCCCCGTTGAAGGGGTTGTCCGGCGTCATCACGCTGCTGCGTGACGGTGGCTACACCGATGACGAGATCGTGGCCTGGCTGCTCCGGCCGGACGACACGCTGCCCGGCGCGCCGGCCCAGGCATTGGCCGAGAACCGGGGCACCGAGGTCAAGCGCCGGGCCCAGGCGGCGGCCTTCTGAACCGCCGTCGGCTGTGAACCTGTTCCGGCACCTGAGCTATCTCGGGCTGCTGGCCGGCTGCCTGCTCGGCACGGCTCCGCTGGAGTTCGTGCTGCGGACCGGGGTGTACGCGCGCTGGCGCCGGCTGCTCGCTGCGCTGCTGCCGGGCATCGTGCTGGGCATCGGCTGGGATCTGTACGCCGTCCACCGGCACCAGTGGTCCTTCGACCACCGGTACCTGGTGGGGTTGTCGATCGCCGGCCTGCCGATCGAGGAGGCGCTGTTCTTCGTGGTCGTCCCGCTGTGCGCGGTGCTCACCCTGGAGGCGGTGCGGCGGCGCCGGCCCGGCTGGCGCATCGGCGACGAACCCCCGGAGCAGCCTTGAGCTACACCGAACTGGTAGTCCTCGCGGTGCTCGCCGCGCTCGCGCTGGACCTGCTCCTGCTGCGCACCCGGTTGGTGCGGCGTCGGGCGTTCTGGACGGCGTATGGCATCCTGGCCGGCTTCCAGCTGCTGGTGAACGGCACGCTCACCGGGCTGCGGGTGGTCCGCTACGACCCGGCCGCCATCACCGGCCTCCGGCTGGCCTACGCGCCGATCGAGGATCTCGGCTTCGGCTTCGCGCTGATCCTGCTCACGCTGGCCTGCTGGGTACGGGCCGGGACGGCAACGGGAGAGCGGAAACGCCCGGCGAGATCAGTCCTGGCGCTGGATGATCGGGCCGAGTAGGGCGCGGGCGGCCAGCGCGGCGGCGATCACGGCGGGAAGGTAGGCAGCCGCCTCCAGGCTGGACCCCATCGGCCGGGTGAGCAGGGTGAGGCCGATCGAGGCGGTGGCCACCCAGAAGATCTTGCGCGGTGACAGGATCAGCGCCGCGCCGATGGTCAGCGCCCAGCTGAAGTACCATGGCTGCACCGCCGGGCCCAGCACCACGACGCTGAACAGCGCCACCGTGAGCAGCTTCAGCACCAGCCTCGGCTGGCCGCGTTGGCGCATCGCGCGTATCCACAGGTAGCACAGCAGCAGCCCGCTGAGCACGGTGCCGGCGGTGCGGAAGCCGCGCACGGTTCCGTCCACCAGGGTGCCGGCGTGCGCCGCCCCGATGGCTGCCCGGTAGCCCACCGCGAGCAGGGTGGGCAGCGACATGAAGTTGATCACCGGGGCGCCCGAACTCACCTGCCTGGTCCAGCCCAGGCCGACGCCGGCGATCAGCGACACCACGGTGAACACCGCGACCACGATTCCGGCGGCCAGCAGGCAGTGTCGCAGCCAGCCGGGCCAGCGCAGATCGGGCCGCCGGCCCAGGTAGATCGGGAGCACGAAGGCCACCGCCACCAATCCCGGTGACTTGACCGCCGCGGCCAGCGTGGTCAGCGCCAGCGCCGCGAGCAGATGCCGCCAGTTGGCCTCCGGCCTGCTGGCCAGCACCAGGCCGGCCAGGATCAGCGCCACCATCACCGCGTCGTTGTGGCCGCCGCCGACCGCGTGCACCAGGATCAGCGGGTTGGCCACCGCCAGCCACAGAGCCAGGTCCGGCCGGCGGCCGTATCGGTCGGCGAGCATCGGCAGCAGCCAGGCGATGGCCAGCACCGCGGCGAACGGCAGCAGCCGCAGCAGCAGCACGCTGATCAGCGCGTGGTTGCCGATGCCGACCGCTACCCACTTGGACATCGCCACCCACAGCGGCCCGTACGGCGACGGCGTGTCGACCCACTTCCAGGCGACGTTGTCCAGGAACTTGCCCAGATCCACCGCCGGCAGGTCCGCCGGCGTGGTGGTGTACGGATCCAGGCCATGCCGGACCAGCTGGGCCTGCGCCGCGTAGCTGTACAGGTCGCTGCTGGCCAGCGGCATGCTGACCAGCAGCGGCAACATCCAGCCGATGATCATGGTGCGCAGCCGAGCCGGGTTCACCACCGGCCGCCCGGCCGGCAGGTAGCCGCTGGTCGAGCCGGTCAGCAGCAGCCGACCGAGCACCAGCCAGGCCACGATCAGCAGCACCAGGCCGAGGTAGTAGAAGCCGAGCGCGGCGCGCAATCCGGCCGTGCCGTGCCGCAGCAAGCCGACCAGCGGAAAGGTCCGGCTCGGGTCATTGGCCGGCAATGCGCCGGCGCCGAGGCTGCCGATCGTGATCAGCACGGTGCCGGCCAGCCCCAGCCGGCCGATGGTGCGCAGGTTCCAGTCGGCGACCAACCGGTCGAGCCGATCCAGCCATGGTGGAGGGGCCGCGGCCGCGGGCAGGGCGCCAGCCTCCGTGTGCTCGCCGACCGCCACCGCACCATGGTGGCAGATCGATCCGACACCCGAGCCCGGGGTTATCCGACCGGACGGGCGGCGGACATTAGGCTGGCAGCCATGGCGCGCATGGTCAGGGACTGCTTCCAGAAGGGCAAGCCGACCTTTTCCTTCGAATTCTTTCCACCCCGGACGGCCGAGGACTACCGGCTGCTGTGGACCACCATCCGGGAGCTGGAATCGCTACGGCCGGACTTCGTGTCGGTGACCTACGGCGCCGGCGGCTCGACCCGCGAGCGCACCATCGAGATCACCGAGCGGATGGCCAGCGACACCACGCTGCTGCCGGTGGCCCATCTGACCGCGGTCGGGCACTCGGTGGCGGAGTTGCGTTCGATCATCGGGAGGCTGGCCGACGCCGGCATCGGCAATGTGATGGCGCTGCGCGGTGACCCGCCGGGCGACCCGTTGGGGGAGTGGGTCAAGCACCCGGACGGTCTGGCGTACGCCGGAGATCTGGTCGAGCTGATCCGCGCGCACGGCGATTACACCGTCGGCGTCGCGGCATTCCCGTACAAGCATCCACGCTCGGAGACGGTCGAGCAGGACACCGAGTTCTTCGTCGCCAAGATCCGGCGCGGCGCGGAATTCGCCGTCACCCAGATGTTCTTCGACGCCGACGCCTACCTGCGGATGCGGGATCGGATCGCGGCCGCCGGCTGCTCCGCGCCGATCATCGCCGGCCTGATGCCGGTCACCAACATGGGCATCATCGAGCGGTCGGAGAAGTTCACCGGCGCACCGTTCCCAGCCGAACTGGGGGCTCGGTTCGCTGAGATCGCCGATGACCCGAGGGCGGTTCGGGCGCTCGGCATCGAGGAGACCTCCAAGCTCGCCCAGCGGCTGCTCGACGAGGGTGCGCCGGGCATCCACTTCTACACGCTGAACCGGTCCAGGGCGACTCGTGAGATCTGGCACAACCTCTCGCTCGGTTCACTGGCCCGTTAACGGGCCGAGTTCGCTACCGCTGCGCGGGCGGGAAGGGCAGCGGCGCGCCCAGCACTCCGAACGGCCGGTGGTCGCCGGGGAACAGGTGCTGCCGGGCAAGATCCACAAAGCCCAGTCGGCGATACAGCCGCCAGGCCCGGTTCTCACCCTCCGGGGTGGACAGCAGCATGGTGCGATGGGGCAACCCGTCGGCCAGTGACCGCAGCACCCGCTCGCCGATGCCCTGGCCCTGGGCAGCCGGCCGGACGTGCAGTTCGGAGAGTTCGAAGGCTTCGGGCAGCCAATATTCGGCATCCCGGGTCACCGCTCGGCGCACCAGGTCATGCCACCACTGGCCGGGCAGGCTGGTGTAGCCGTACCCGAACCCGAGCATGTCCCCGCGCTGGTCCAATGCCATCCGGCAGCGGAAGTGCGACAGCTTGGCATGCCTGAGCATGTGCGCGCCACGTTGGCCGCCGCTGCCGGGCGGGTAACCCATCGCATCGACGTAGATCCGCATCGCCTCGGCGAGCCGGTCCTGCACCTCGTTCGCGGGCAGGTCGACGATCATGACCGCGGTGGCTGGCAGCCCGGTCATCTCTTCCATGGAAGTGCACACTAGGCCGTCGGCGCGGTCGCCGGTGCTCTAGGTTGGTCGACATGCGGATCGGCCGGCTGCCGCGGCGCTTGTTCGCTCCGGTAGCGGTTTCACTGGCGGTCGCGGTGTCGCTGGCGCTCACGATTCGGCCGGCAGCTGCCGCCGCGCCGCCGGTGCCGCTGTTCCGGCTATCGGATCCGCGACTGACCGAGGCGAGCGGATTGGCGCTCGGACACCGGTCGTCCTCGGTGCTCTACCTGCAGAACGACAGCGGAGACAGCGCCCGGTTCTTCGCCCTCGACGCCCGTACCGGCGCGGTCCGCGCGGTATGCGCAGTGCCTGGCGCGCGCAACCTGGATTGGGAGGATCTGGCCACCGGCCCGGACCCGGCCGGCCGGTGGTCGGTGTGGCTGGCTGACATCGGCGACAACGACGCGGTGCGCACCGAGATCCAGCTCTATCGGGTGGCCGAGCCCGTCCTGGGTTCACCCAGCATCGGCTCGGCCGGTTTGCTGAGCACCGGTCGTCCGGACGTCTGGCGGTTGCGGTATCCGGACGGCCCGCACGATGCCGAGTCGCTGGTGGCCGATCCGGTAGGCCGGCGGCTGTACGTGATCACCAAGGCGCTGCTCGGCCGGAGCGAGGTGTTCGAGGTGCCGGCCGAGCCCGATCCGGCACGGGTGCGGCCGATGTCGCTGGTCGGCTCGATCGAGTTCCGGCCCACCGGGACCCGGGGTGGCCCGAGCCCGCTCGGGCAGCTGACCGCGACCGGGGCCGGTATGTCGCCGGACGGCTCGCTGCTGGCGGTCCGCACGTACACCGATGCCTACCTGTGGCCGGTCACCGGTGGGCAGTTGGTGGCGGCGTTAGGCCGGCCACCGGTGCGAATTCCGCTGCCGGCGCAACCCAGGGGCGAGGGAATCGCGGTGACGGCCGACGCGCTGCTGGTGGACAGCGAAGGCGCCGGCACGCCGGTGTACCGAGTGCCGCTGCCCGGGGCGCTACTCGTCCGGCCCGGTGCGTCGGTTATGCCGACCGAGGCAGCCGGCGTATCGCCGGCGGGTGGGCAGCCCACCGGCACAAGCTCGGCGCCATCCACTGGATCGACTGCCGATCACTGGACATTGAACTGGCTAATAAGCACCGCGACCATCGCGGCACTGGCCGCGGTGGCACTGCTGGCGCGCCGGTGGCGCGGGTCAAGACCGCGTCGCTGAACCTTGCCGGTCCGGCCCTCGCTCAGCGGCGACCGAGTTCGCCGTGCAGCCCGCACTCGGTCTTACTGGTGCCCGCCCACCGACCGGCCCGGGTGTCCTCGCCGTGCAGCAGCCGCCTGGTGCACGGCGCGCAGCCGACCGAGCCATAGCCGTCGTAGAGCAGCGGGTTGACCAGGATGCCGTTCTCGGCGACGTAGGCATCCACCTGCTCGTCGGTCCAGCCGGCGATCGGATTGAGTTTCACCATGTTGTGGCGGGCGTCCCATTCGACCACGCGGGTGTGGGCGCGGGTGGGCGAGTCGGCCCGGCGCAGGCCGGAGGCCCAGGCCTGGTACGGCTCGAGGGCCCGGTCCATCGGCTCGACCTTGCGCAGCGCGCAGCACAGGTTGGGATCCCGGGCATGCAGCTTCGGCCCGTGCCTGGCGTCCTGCTCGGCCACGGTGGCCAACGGCAGCACCGTCCGGACGGTGACCGGCAGGGTGGCCGCGACCGCATCGCGCATCCCCAGGGTCTCGGCGAAGTGATAGCCGGTGTCGAGGAATACCACGTCCACACCAGGCAGAACCTGGCTTGCCAGGTGCGGCACCACCGCGTCGGCCATCGACGAGGCGACGCACCACCGGCTGCCGAACCGTTCCACCGCCCAGTCCAGGATCTGCTCGGCGGGGGCGTCTGCCAGTTCGCGGCCGGCCCGCTCGGCCAGTTCCCGCGGGCTCGTCGAGAGTGTCATGCTCGTTCTCCGGTCGCCGGCTGGCTGCGCCAGTCGACAGCGAGACCCGCCGGGGGCGCCGGCTGGCTGCGCCAGTCGGCAGCGATACCCAGGTACTTCAAGGCAAATACTCGCTGACAAGCTCCGCACCGCCATTGGCCGT
This sequence comes from Jatrophihabitantaceae bacterium, assembly GCA_045807085.1. Taxonomy (GTDB): domain Bacteria; phylum Actinomycetota; class Actinomycetes; order Mycobacteriales; family Jatrophihabitantaceae; genus Jatrophihabitans_A. Next base: position 234,296 of record JBJMIB010000007.1, on the reverse strand, counting down.
GGGTCTCGCCGAACGGCCGCAGATCTTCATCGGAGCAGTACGGGCAGTGGAATGGCGCGGCGCGCTCAGACATCTCGCCTCACAGCAGCCACTCCTCCTCGGCCCGGCTGACGTAGCTGGCGAACGACTCGTGCTCGGTCCGCCGCCGCAGGTAGCCGGTGAGAATCCGCTCGGCATAGTCGGGCGCCTCGGCCGCGGTGACCTTCAGGCCGCGGAACTTGCGCCCGAAGGCCGCCTCGGTGCCGAGCTGGCCACCGAGATGAACCTGGAACGCGTCGGCGTCGACGAAGGATCCGTCCTCCTGCCGAACCTTGGCGACGATGCCCTTGAAGCCGATGTCGGCGACCTGGAAGCGGGCGCAGGAGTTCGGGCAACCGTTGACATTGATGGTGATCGGGGTGTCGAAGTCGGGCATCCGGCGTTCCAGCTCGGCCCGGATGGTTTCGGCGCGGCCCTTGGTTTCCACCAGTGCCAGCTTGCAGAACTCGATTCCGGTGCACGCGATGGTGCCGCGGTGAAAGGTGCTCGGCCGGGCCGCCAGGCCTAGCTGGTCCAACTCGGCGATGACGTCCTCGGCCGATCCCGGCGGCAGGTCCAGCATCACCAGGCCCTGCTGGGCGGTGGTGCGTACCCGGCTGCTGCCGTACGCCTCGGCCAGCTTGGCGATCTTGGTGAGCACCGAGCCGCTGGTTCGGCCGGACTTGGTGGTGACGCCGATCGCGACCTGGCCGTCGGCCTGCTGGATCACGCCTATGTGGTCGCGGTTCGCCGGTGAGACGGCCGGCGCCGGACCGTCCGGCAGCGTCCGGTGCAGGTATTCGGCCTGCAGCACCTGGCGAAACTTCTCGGTGCCCCAGTCCGCGATCAGGAACTTCAGCCGGGCGTGGTTGCGCGAGCGACGATAGCCGTAGTCGCGGAAGATGCCGGCAACGCCGGCCCACACCTCGGCCACCTCGTCGGACCGGACGAAGACCCCCACCCGCTTGGCGAACATCGGGTTGGTGGACAGCCCGCCGCCGACCCAGAGGTCGAAGCCCGCCTCGCCGGCCTCGTTCCGCACGCCCACGAAGGCCACGTCGTTGATCTCGTGGTTGACGCAGTGCTCGGCGCAGCCGGAGATGGAGGTCTTGAACTTGCGCGGCAGGTTGGAGAAGGCGGGGTCGCCCAGGTACTTCTCGACCACCTCGCGCAGGGCCGGGCCGGCGTCGATGACGCTGTCCGCCGCGACCCCTTCCAGTGGACAGGCCAGCATCACCCGAGGCGTGTCTCCGCAGGCTTCGGTGCTGGAGAGGCCGACCGCCTCCAGCTTCTCCCAGATGGTGGGCACGTCCTCGACCCGAATCCAATGCAGCTGGACGTTCTGCCGGTCGGTGATGTCGGCCAGGTCCCGGCCGTAGGTGGTCGAGAGCTCACCGACCACCCGGAGCTGATCGGTGGTGAGTGCGCCGCCGTCGATCCGGATCCGCAACATGAAGTACTTGTCGTCGAGCTCTTCCGGTTCCAGGATCGCGGTCTTGCCGCCCGGGATGCCCGGCGCCCGCTGGGTGTAGAGGCCGTACCAGCGGAATCGGCCGCGCAGGTCGGCCGGGTCGATGCTGTCGAAGCCCTGGCGCGAGTAGATGTCGATGATGCGCTGCCGGACCAGCAGACCGTCGTTGTCACGCTTGCTGCGTTCGTTCGGGTTCAGCGGTTCACGGTAGCCGAGCGCCCACTGACCCTGTCCTTTACGCGCTGCCATTGGCAGGGTTGTCCCTTCGCGAGTGCGTGGAGCATTGCTGGAGAGCCGTTCGAAGGGACGCTCAACAGCAGGCGCCGGCCACCCGCAGAAGGTCGATGTGGCGGCGCGAGGTCAGCAGAGGCTGAGCGATGCGCACCACTACATGGTTTCACACGATTTCAAGATCTGCCGCTGTCATTTTCCGGACCCGACCAGGGTGCCGTCGGGTCGGCCTCCGTTTCGGTGGGTGGCCTCGCCCACGGGCTCGGTTCGTCCGGCGGTGGTGGTGGGGGCGCCGCCCAGGGACTGGGTGGGGACTGTGGTGGGTACTGCTGGGTCGGGTACTGCGGCTGGACCGGATATTGGGACTGCGGCGGGTACGGCTGGGTCGGGTACTGCGGCTGCGGCGGGTACTGCTGGGTCGGGTACTGCGGCTGGACCGGGTACTGCTGGGTCGGGTACTGGCTCGCCGGGGGTTGCGGGTAGCCAGCCTGCGGGTAGCCGGCCTGCGGGTATCCGCTGGCCAGCGCGGCCTGGTCGGCAGTGGCGGTCCGGCGCCGGCGTACCAGCAGGCCGGCCGCGCCCAGCAGCGCCAGGATCACCACGGCAAGCACGATCCAGACCGTGTTGCTCAGCCCGCCGGATCCGGTCGGGGTGGCCGCGGCCGTGGTCTGGAAGTCGATGTTGCCGGCGGGGTCTGGAACGAAGATGACCTTGTGGCCGTTGACCTTGCCCTTGGAGGAGGTGACCTTGCCCGGGAAGGTGAAGGCGAAGCTGACCTTGGCGGTCTTCAGCAGGGCGGACGGGTCCAGCCCGGGAAGCCCACCGGTCGGCACCCCGGAGGGCAGCAGGCTGGACAGGTCACTCGGCACTCCGGACGGCAGCGTGCTCGGCCGGCCGGCCGGCCCGCTGCTCGACCCGAGGGCCCCGGTGCCGTCCGAGATGGCCTTGAGCAGGTTCAGGCTGCCGGTCAGGTGGAATTCGTTGCCGACCCGGGACAGCTTCGGCCCGTCCTCGCCGCTGTTGAACTCCGCCATCGTGACGTGGTCGAAGCTGCAGTCGATGCCGATGTAGGTGCCGTCGTCGAACTCCTTGGTGGTGCCCTGGTGGTTGCCGAAGTCGCAACTGCCCTCGGACTTGAGCTGCTGGAGCAGCTGGTCCTGACCGCCGGCGAGGGCGGCCAAGCTCTTGGCCACGCCGTACCGCGCGGTGCCGGACAGGGTGCCGTCGGGGTGCACGGTCGCGTTGAGTTGCACGGTGACGCAGCCGGTCAGGGCCAGCACGGCCAGCAACAGTGCGCCGAGCAGGCCGGTGCGGCCGGGCGAGAGCCGGACCCTGCCGCCGCCGGCCGCGTATCGAGCCGTTGATGCCATGCCGTGATCCTGCCGTGCGCGGGCCGGTGCCGCATACCCAACCCGGATACCCGACGGGCAGCCCGCGACAGCCGCGGCGCGACCGGGTGTCGAGCTCACCGGCGGCAAGGCCGGGGGAGAAGGCGAACGTGGTGTTACCGAGGTCGGATATGCCACACTGGTCTGCATGTTCGCGGTCCCGCTGGTCGCTCGCCTGCACGTTGATCTGCAGCGCGTCGTCAGCGCGGCGTGTCGCACTTCCTGACGCCGTTCTTGGTCGGCCCCGATCGGGCTTGATCGACGGACTCCGCTAGCCGCCAGCAGCCGCCTTCGGCGCGCTCGCCGGGCGGCACAAACCCAGCTTGCCGACAGCCGCGACCACCGCAGGAAACCCATTCATGTCGATTCCGACCGAACTCCGCACGGTTGGCGCCACCGTGTGGCTCACCGGCCTGCCGAGCGCCGGCAAGACCACGCTGGCCGGCGCACTGGCCGCCCGACTCACCGCGGCTGGCCGCCCGGTCGAGATCCTGGACGGGGATGCGGTCCGGCCGATCCTGTCACCCGAACTGGGTTATAGCCGGGCCGACCGGGACGCCAACGTCGCCCGGATCGGCTGGGTTGCCTCCCGGCTGGCCCGCCATGGCGTGCTGGTGCTCGCCTCGGTGGTCTCGCCGTTCGCGCAGGCCCGAGACTCGGTGCGGGAGCTGCACGCACGCGAACGCGCCCGCTTCCTCGAGGTACACGTGGCGACCCCGGTGACGGTGTGCGCCGAGCGGGATGTCAAGGGCCTCTACGCCGGGCAGCGGGACGGCAGCGTGCGGAACCTGACCGGCATCGACGGTGAGTACGAGCCGCCCGAGCGCCCGGAGCTTCGGCTGGACACCTACCACCGATCCGTCGAGGACACCGTGGATGAGCTGATCGCCTTGTTGGAAAGGGAGAATCTGTTATGACCGCAGTGCTCTCAGCCGACTCCTCCCAGCGCGCCTGGCTGACCGACCTCGAGGACGAGGCGATCCACATCATCCGAGAGGTGTTCGGCCAGTTCGAACGTCCGGTGCTGCTCTTCTCCGGCGGCAAGGACTCGATCGTGATGATGCACCTGGCGATGAAGGCGTTCTGGCCGTCCCGGCTGCCGTTTCCGTTGATGCATGTCGACACCGGGCACAACTTCACCGAGGTGATCGACTTCCGGGACCGGCAGGTGGCCAGGACCGGTGCCCGGCTGGTGGTGGCCAGCGTGCAGGCGGCGATCGACGCCGGTCGGGTGGCCGAGACCCCGGGCGCGAGCCGGAACCCGCTGCAGACGGTGCCGCTGCTGGACGCGATCGCGGCCAACCGGTTCGACGCGGTGCTCGGCGGCGCGCGACGGGACGAGGAGAAGGCGCGTGCCAAGGAGCGGGTGTTCTCGGTGCGCGACGACTTCGGCCAGTGGGATCCGCGTAACCAACGGCCGGAGCTCTGGGATCTGTACAACGGCCGGCACCGGGCAGGTGAGCACGTTCGGGTCTTTCCGCTCTCGAACTGGACCGAGCTCGATATCTGGTCCTACATCGAGCGGGAGGACATCGAGGTTCCGAGCATCTACTACGCGCATCAGCGACCGGTGTTCCACCGGGACGGCATGCTGCTCGCGGTGACCGAGTACACCCAGCCGACCGGAGCCGAGCCGGTTCGGCTGGAGTGGGTGCGGTACCGGACGGTGGGTGACGCGACCTGCACCGGCGCGGTCCGGTCGCGGGCCCGGACGGTGGCCGAGATAGTTGCCGAAACGGCCGCCAGCACCATCTCCGAGCGCGGCGCCACCCGGGCCGATGACCGGACCAGCGAGGCGGCGATGGAAGACCGCAAGCGCCAGGGGTACTTCTGATGCGCTCGCGCGAAGAAGCGAGAGATATAGCTGATGCGCTCGCGCGAAGAAGCGGGAGACAGCTGATGCGCTCGCGCGAGGAAGCGAGAGATATAGCTGATGCGCTCGCGCGAACAAGCGGGAGACAGCTGATGCGCTCGCGCGAAGAAGCGGGAGACAGCTGATGCGCTCGGGCGAAGAAGCGGGAGATAACTGATGCCGGGTGGGTTGCTGCGGGTAGTCACCGCCGGCTCGGTCGACGACGGCAAGTCCACCCTGGTCGGCCGGCTGCTGCACGACGCGAAGGCGGTGCTGGCCGACCAGTTGAGCGCGGTGCAGCTCGCCTCGGAGCGGCGCGGGTATGCCGGTGCGGATCTGGCGCTGCTGGTCGACGGGCTGCGGGCCGAGCGCGAGCAGGGCATCACGATCGATGTTGCCTACCGGTACTTCGCGACGGCTCGCCGGTCGTTCATCCTGGCCGACACGCCGGGACATGTGCAGTACACCCGCAACACCGTGACCGGGGCGTCGACGGCCGAGGTCGCGGTGATCCTGGTCGATGCCCGCACCGGCGTGGTGGAGCAGACCAAACGGCACCTGGCGGTCACCGCGCTGCTGCGGGTGTCGCAGATCGTGCTCGCGGTGAACAAGATGGATCTGGTGGACTTCGCCGAGCCGGTCTTCGACGCGATCGTCGCCGACTTCGCGGCCGCGGCGGCGAAGCTGGGTGTCGGGCACTTCACGCCCATCCCGATCGCGGCGCTGTCCGGCGACAACGTGGTGGAGAAGTCGAAGCAGATGTCCTGGTACAGCGGCGAGCCGCTGCTGGCGTTCCTCGAGCAGGTGGAGCCGCCGCCGGCTCGGCCGTTGCCGGCCCGGCTGCCGGTACAGGTGGTGATCCGGCCGCGCACCGCCGAGTACCCGGACTACCGGGGTTATGCCGGCCGGGTCGAGGCCGGGGTGCTGCGGCCCGGCGACAAGGTACGGGTGCTGCCGTCCGGCCAGGTGTCGGCGGTGCAGGCGATCGACACGCCGGACGGCGAGCTGGCGGCCGCGCCGGCGGGCCGGTCGGTGACGGTGCGGTTGACCGATGAGATCGACATCGCTCGGGGTGACCTGATCGCCGTCGACGCCGAGCCGCTGCCGGTGGTCAGCCGAGAGTTGGACACGACGGTGTGCTGGCTGACCGACTCGCCGCTGCGGGCCGGCGCCCGGTACCAGCTTCGGCACACCACCCGGGACGTGCTGGCGGTGGTGGCTGCGATCGAGTCCCGGCTGGACATCGCGACGCTGTCGCCGCTGCCCGCGGCCGGGCTGGATCTCAACGACATCGGGACCGTCCGAATCCGGCTGGCCGAGCCGGTGATCACCGACCCGTACGAGCTGAACCGCTCGACCGGCGCCTTCCTGCTGGTGGACCCGGCGTCCGGGGCGACGGTGGCCGCGGGCTTGGTGCGCTGACCGGTCCGGTGAGTGGCAGTTCGCGGTGCGCCACACTGGCGTGGTGACCGGCCTGCCGCTGCTGCTCGACCTGACCGGTCGGCTGGCAGTCGTGGTCGGTGCGGGGCCGGTCGCCCTGCGCCGAAGCCGGAGTCTGCTGGCGGCCGGAGCCCGGGTTCGGGTGATCGCACCGGTCGCGGTGGCGGAGTTCGATGAGTTGCCGGTCTTCCTCGATCGCCGTCGTTACGTGCCCGGTGACCTGTCGGCCGCGGCCGCCTGGCTGGCGGTGGCAGCCACCGACGATGCCGAGGTGAATGCGGCGGTGGCGGCTGAGGCGGAGTCGTTGCGGATCTTCTGCGTCCGGTCGGATCGGGCCTCCGGCGGCAGCGCTCGGATGCCGGCGGTGCTTCGCCGGGGTGCGTTGACGATTTCGGTGAATGCCGATGATGACCCGGCGCGGGCGGTGGAGGTGCGGAATCTGCTGTCGCACCTGATCGATACCGAGTCGCTGGTCGGACGGCCGGCGCGGCCGGCGGCCGGTTCGGTCGCGTTGGTGGGTGGCGGGCCGGGCGATCCGGAGCTGATCACGGTGCGTGGACGCCGATTGCTGTTCGAGGCCGACGTGGTGGTCACCGACCGGTTGGCGCCTCGGGCGTTGCTGGCCGAGTTGCCGGCCGGGGTGGAGATCGTCGACTGCGGCAAGTCGGCCCATCGGCACAACCTCAGCCAGCAGGAGATCAACACCCTCATCGTGCGGCGAGCCCTCGACGGTAAGCGGGTGGTGCGGCTGAAGGGCGGTGACCCGTTCGTCTTCGGCCGCGGCGGGGAGGAGGTGGCGGCCTGCCTCGCCGCCGGGGTGGATGTACAGGTCGTGCCGGGAATCAGCTCCGCGATCGCGGCGCCGGCGGCGGCCGGTATCCCAGTCACCCATCGAGGGGTGAGCGCGGACTTCGCGGTGGTGTCCGGGCATCGCGATGCCGGGCAGGAAGCCGGGCAAGACGTCGGTCAACCGGGCGCCGGGCAAGGCGCCGGACAACCGGGCGCCGGGCAAGGCGCCGGTCAACCGGGCGTCGGGCAAGGCGCCGGTCAACCGGGCGTCGGGCAAGGCGTCGGACAACCGGACGCCGGATGGAGCTGGCCGGAGCTTGCTGTCGGGCCGGCCACCCTGATCCTGCTGATGGCGATGGGTCGACTGGCTGACATCACCGCGGAGCTGATCAAGCATGGCCGGCCGGCGGATACGCCGAGCGCGGTGATCCAGCATGCGACCCTGCCGGAACAGCGGGTGCTTCGGGCGCCGCTGGCCGACCTGCCGGAACGCGCGGCGGCGGAGGGTTTCACCGCGCCGGCCGTGGTCATCATCGGCGGGGTTGCCGCGCTGGGATGGTGAGTGGGCGCTCGTTCTTAGCGAGCCGTGCCTCATGCCGATCCCGGGCCTGATCCACTGCGGGCGGGCTTCATCTAGAAGGGTGGGTGGTTGGGGTCGGTGCGGCAGGTGAGTTGGCGTCGGCGGTCGCTTTCGGCGGTGGCTAGTGCTTGTTCTGCCGCGGCTTGCCGGTCTTGGTTGCCGGCTTCGGTGGCGTGTTTGCGTTCCTGTTCGAGTTTGGCGACCAGCCGTTCGTAGGCTGCGTCTTCTTTGGCGTGGAGCTGTTCGGTGGTGGGTGGTGGCGGCGGGGTGGGTGGCGTGATCTGGTGTTGCCTGCTGGTCCAGTGGGTGGTGGGTGCGCTGGTGTAGCTGTGGCCGGTGCTGGTGGTCCAGGTGAATGAGCCGTCACTGTTGTGGGTGTAGTTCCAGCCGGTGTGGTGTTTGCATTGGTTGTGCCGCCGACACGCCAGGGCGCCGTTGCACCTGCAGGTCGAACCACCCTTCGAGTAGGGGGTGGTGTGTTCGTATTCGCAGCGGTAGCCGGGTTGGTTGCAGGTCGGGAAGGCGCACACGTCATCCCGCGCGCTGACGAAGTCCCGCAGCCGCCGCGCGGGCCGGTAGCGGTCGGCGCTGATGTCGAGCAGGGCGCCGGTGTCGGGGTCGGTCAAGAGCCGGCGCCAGGTGCCCGAGTCATCCGCTGCCAAGCGGCGGGCGGTTTCGGCGGTGATCGGTCCGTAGCCGGTCAGGTGCGCCGGCTGGTCGTCCAGGTTCAGCAGGGTGTCGGCCGAGACGGTGACGTTGATCGATGGGTGGCGGCCCCGCAGGACCGGCAGGGCGTCGGCGGGCAGGCCGGACAGCACGGCGTCGACGAGCAGGTCGGCCCGTTTCTGGTCCATCGTGCGCGGATCGGTGGCCGGTAGCAGGGTGGCGGCGGCGGTCAACCGGGTGTAGATCAACTGCGCCTCCGGGGCGGCGAGCACGACGGGCAGGCTGGCCATGCCGTCCTCACCGGGCACGTACCCCAACGTCCGGTCGGCCAACGCGCGCCGGTGCCGTTCCTCTGCGGTCACCGGATCCAGGGCCAGCGCCGCCCGCCGGGCCCGCTGCCGCAGCTGCGGCACCGTCACGCACCGGCCGTCCAGCAGTGCCGGCAGCACCGCTTTCTCCAGCGCCGGAGCCAGCACCGGGTCGGCCGGTAGCCGCCACAGCGCCTCGGCCAGCACCCGGGCATGCTCACCCGAGATCGCGCCGCCGGCAACGGCGGCCAGGGTCTGGGGCAGTTCCCGGACCAAAGTCCGGGCCTGGGCCAGCTTGCCCTGCGCGGTACGTAGCGGCACCTGCAGAGCCAACGACACCGAATCCTGCGCCAACCCCAACCTGGAGGTGTCGCGTTCCTGCATCACCGCCAGCACCCGCAACTGAGCGGCCTCGAACCAGCGTTTCTGTTCCTCCAACACAACCAGCAGATCCACCCGCTCATGGCGCGACAACAGCCCAGGGTCGATCCGATCTAGCTCCGCGCCCGACCGGAACGCCGGATGCTCGGCCAGGGCACACGCGAGCAGGTCCGCGTCGCCGAGATCACCGTCCCCGTCCCAGTCGCCGTCCATGTGTTCGATTCTAACAGTGACAGGCGGTCCGGTCAACGCAGATTTGCTAATCAATCAAAGGTGAATCTCAAACAATGACAGCATAACCCAGCAACGCTACCGCACCCCTACGACACTTCCCGTCGCCGCGCTTTCATCCCCGAGGGACCACGAAGCACAGGCATGCTCACGTAACTGAAGCGCCTCGAAGCCTCAACTGCAGGATCGGCGAGGGACGGGGTACCAGCGGCGAGGGGCGGTGTGCCAGCGGCGAGGGGCGGTGTGCCAGCGGCGAGGGGCGGTGTGCCAGCGGCGAGGGGCGGTGTTGTCATCTGCACGGCGCGGTGTTGTCAGAGGTGGCGATTAGCTTCGCAATTGTCCCGCGCCGGGGCTTCCTTTCCGCCCACGACATGCTAGTCTCGAACAGAAGTTCGATTATACGTTCGCGATTCGAGAGGGGTGCGCTATGACGAGTCCGATTCCGGGTAGCGTTGCCAGCCTGCTCACCCAAGCCAGGCACACCTGGGCTGAAGCGGTACTCGAAACGCGACCAGCCGAGAAGTATCGGGGCGCTCATGTGGCGGCACTGCGCGCGGCTGCCTCCGTGCTGGCGCTCAAGGCCCGACCAGCGGTCACCAGCTCGCGACGCCCGACCAGTGCCTGGGTCCTGCTTGATCGGCTGGCCCCCGAACTCTCCGAGTGGTCGGCGTACTTCTCCGACAGCGCTCAACGCCGAGCCGCCATCGAGGCCGGTTCGATCAGCGTGGTCAGCGAGCGCGACGCGGACGACTTATTGCAGGCCGCGGGGGAGTTCATCTCGATCATCGAGCGGATGGCCGGCATGCTGTCGTTAGGAGTCGCCAGTTGAAGCCTGCCGAACGGCTGAAGCCTGCCCTTCGGCAGCCGCGCGGTCGCGTGGTGTTGGCTTAACCGGACATGGGTAGAAGCGCGGACCTGCCACGGTCGTCCGGCGAGATCGACGGAGACGACCGCGGTTGCCATGTCCTGCACGTGGATATGGACGCGTTCTTCGCTAGCGTCGAGATCCGGGCGCGTCCGGAGCTTCGGGGGCTGCCCGTCGTGGTGGGCGGAATGAACGGTCGCGGGGTGGTCGCCGCCGCCTCATATCCGGCCCGCAAGTACGGGATCCGGAGCGCAATGTCGATGGCCCAAGCATTGCGGCTGTGTCCCCAACTGGTCGTCGTGACGCCGCAGCGGGCCAGCTACTCGGAGACATCGGCCCGAATCATGCGGATACTCCGTGAGTTCACTCCGGTAATCGAACCGCTGTCGCTGGACGAGGCATTCCTCGACATTTCCGGCGCGATCGGCCTGTTCGGCCGGCCGGCCGAGATCGCGCGCCAGATCCGGCATAGCGTCTACGCCGAAGAGCAGCTGACCTGCTCGGTCGGGGTCGCCTCGATCAAGTCGGTGGCCAAGCTCGCCTCCGGCAGTTGCAAGCCCAACGGCCTGCGGGTGGTAAGCAGGGACGGCGTGCTGGATTTTCTGCATCCGTTACCGGTCACCGCGCTCTGGGGGGTCGGTGCCCGGACGGCCGAGCCACTGCGCCGGCTGGGTATCCGGACCGTCGGCGAGCTGGCATCGACTCCGCTGGACACGCTGCGGCGGGCGGTCGGCTCGGCATCCGCTACCCATCTGCACGAGCTGGCCAACGGCCGGGACGATCGGGTGGTCAGCGCACGAGCGGAGGAGAAGTCGATATCCACCGACCGCACGCTGGCCCGTGACCTGTTGACCGAGGCCGAGGTCGCCAAGGAGTTGCTGCGCGGCGCGGGCGAGGTCGCCGAGCGGCTGAGGCATGCCGAACGGCTGGCCCGGACGGTAGGAATCAAGATTCGATTTGCCGACTTCACCACGGTCACTCGGGTGCGAACCCTGGCCGAGCCGACCGATGCCGCCGCGACGGTGTATGCCGAGGCCCTTCAGCTGTACCGGGCGCTCAAGCTGGACAAGCCGCGGATTCGGCTGGTCGGCGTCAAGGCCGAGAACCTCCGTCCGGCCGGCGAGGCCACCCAGCTGGCGCTCGATCTCACCGGTTCGGCCCGGTCGGCGCCGGCCCCGGACCAGGCCATCGACGCCTTGGTTGCCCGGTTCGGGGACTCGGTGGTGCGCCCGGCATCGCTGCTCGCACCCACCGTGCCACCCTCCGCCGGGGGCCGGAACGGCCCTAATCTGCCCTCCAGACGGCCCGTCGGACGCCGCGAGATAACAAATCGCGGGAATCTGCCCGGCAATCCGACCAGTTAACTTTCGAACTGGTAGGTGGACTCGTATGCTCGGTAGTACGTCGGATCAGTCCGGAAGCCGATGTGATCCCGGGCGGCTCCGAGGCAGATACTGGTCGAAACACGACAGGGATAGGAGGGCATCATGCCGCTCTCCGAGCATGAGCAAAGGCTGCTCGACGAGATCGAACAGGCCCTGTATGCCGAGGACCCGAAATTCGCGTCATCGGTAAGGTCGGCTCGCCCCCGTAGTCGCGTTCGGATGATGCTCGCCCTGTCCGCGATCGGCGTCATCGTCGGACTGGCGGTCGTCCTGATCGGCCTGACGGCGAACCTGATCGTCATCGGTGTGCTGGGCTTCGTCCTGATCGTCGGCTCCTGCGTCACCGCGGCAAGTGCGCTGCGCGGGCCACGACAGTCAACGGCGGCCGCAATCAGCACCCCGTCCAACTCCCCGAACCGGCAGAACAACCTGCGCACCAAGATGGAAGACCGGATGCGCCGGCGGTTCGAAGAGAACTGATCTCAACCGTTCTGCCCACCGCGCCGCGCTGGCTTCAGCGCGGCGCAGTCATTTCTGGGCTTAACCCATTTCTCAGCCCGCAGCTCAAATGCGCTCAGCCAACTAATGGCCGGCTCTCTCTGCTCCACCGCCTCAAGCTCCACGGCCACTGAGATTGCATGGGCAGCTGAGATTGCAGGGACTCCTGAGATTCCACGGCGCCTGAAGTGACCACGGCGCCTGAAGTGACCACGGCGCCTGAAGTGACCACGAGCGCCTGAAGTGACCACGGGCACCTGAAGTTCCACGGCAGCGTAATTCGAACTAATCAATTACCGACCTCAAACCTGAGTCACAAGCGCTCAAGAAACAGTGCGGCTCTGGTACTACCGCTCCGCTTAGGCGGGCATCGCGCTACCGCTGCCACCTGGGCGGCCGTCGCAACAATGACTTCGGAACCCACCGATTCAGCAGGCTCAGCCGCCGGTCCGTCCGACGCGCCCACCGGCTGAGCGCCTGGTCCAGCGCACGGATGGAATCCGGTGGCAGCTGGGTCACCGGCGTCGGGCTGAACCGGTCCCGCTCGACCGTTGCCGCCACCGCCTGCATCGCCGCCTGGCCGCGCTCGTCCACCCCGTGCCGGCCCAGCCAGCCCGGCACCTGGCCGACCGTCACCGTCCGTGGCCACAGCGCGTTGCGGTCGGTCGCGCTGGCGGCCACCTCGAGCCACAGCAACTCCGGGTTGCCGGTACTGCGCGCGTGCTCCAGTCGCCGCCGTCGTTGCCGACCGCGCACCAGCCGCGGCCCCCAGCCCACCAGCACCAGCAGCAACACGAGGGCGGTCACCGGGCCACCGACCTCCCACACCAGCGGCGAGATGGTCGGTCCCGAGCCGCCGACAGCCGCCGCCGAAGAGCTGGCACTGGTAGAGGAGCTGCCGGACGGTCCCTTGTTCGCGGTCGGCTCGGCGGTGCTGATCGTCGCCTGGTTCGGGTGCGGCGCCCATCCCAGCTTCGCCTCCCGAGCCACGTCCACGCCGGTCAGCGGCGTCGGGTCGAACGGTATCCAGCCGATGCCGGCGAAGAACACCTCGACCCAGGCATGCGCATCGCGGGTGGTGACGGTGATCAGCCCATTGATGTCGGGCTCTCCGTGGGTGTAGCCCAGCACCACCCGGGTCGGCAGCTTTGCTTCCCGCATCAACACCGCGGCGGCGGCGGCGTACTGCTGGCAGAACCCGGCCTTGTTGTTCAGGAACGCGACCAGCGCGTTCTCCCCATCCTTGGCCTGGGCGTCGAGCGAGTACACGAAGCCGTTGCGGCCGTTGGTGAAGTAGTCCGAGATCGCCAGGGCCTTGTCATAGGGCGTCGACTTTCCGGCGATCAGCCGCTGTGCCAGCTGGCTGACCTCGGTCGGTTGCGGCGGCAGCTTCAGGTATCGGTCGTCCAGCTGCGTGTTGCCGCTGCCGGGCCACTCCGGCGCCGCCTTGAGCTGATCGATGCTCGGTGCCAGTTGACTCGCCGCTTCGGAGTAGGTCAGGTTGCGTTCCACGGCGAAGACGCTGGCGGTCGCGGTCCTGGTGTCCCAGCTGCCGCCGGTGAGTTGGAAGGCCGCCCCGTCGTCGGTGGGGTACGCCAGGATCGGCAGCGTGCGGCCGCCCAGGCCAAGGATGGTGAACTTCGGGTCGAACCCGAACGCCTGCAGCCCGGTCATCGGGGTTGTCGGCGGATCGACCGGTAACGCGGTTTGGTTCAGCAGGGCGGTGTTCGGGCCACCGAAGATGTTCCCGGACGGCCGCCAACCGTCGTTGGTGAACTCGTCGTCGACCTCCTGCCGGAAGTAGAACGGGTCGTCACCGGGTTTGACGCGCACCTCGAACAGCTTGACCGCGGCGGGCTGCCGCAGCACGCCGCGCAGTGAGGCCAGGTTGTTGAGCACCAGCTGGCCCGACCCGTTGCCGTTACCACTGCCGGAGCCGTTGTGATGTGCCAGCCGAGCCAGCAGATTGCTCGGGACCGCGGGTAGCAGCAGCGGCACGATCAGGGCCGCGACGATGCCGGTCACCGCCATCCGCCGGCCGCCGCCGAGCCGGCCGGCCGAGCCGTCCACCGACGGGCCCCAGGCGATGTCCTGCAACCGGGTGCCGGCCAGCAGGATCAGCAGGAAGCCGATCGCGGCCGCGGCGAACCAGGCCGGGTTCGCCGATCGGGCCGAGGTGGCCGAGGCCACCGCGAGCACCTCCAGCAGCGGAGCCGCGGCCAACAGCGGCTGCCGGAGCAGCACACCGAGCACGTCGGTCAGGCACAGCAGCGCCACCAGGGCTGCCGCCACCAGCAACCGCAGCGGCGGGGAGGAGGCCAGCGGCGCATGCTCGGCCTGCATGATCTGGCGCGCGTGGTCGATCAGGTCGCCGAGATCCCGGCCGGATGCCGAGGTGGGCAGCACCCCGTAGTAGAGGTGCCGCGGCACGAACACCCACAGCAGCATCAGCACCGACGCGGCCAGCCCGAGCACGCTCTGCCACCAGCGAGCGACCCCGCGATAACGCAGCGCGCCGACCACCAGCAGGTACGGCAGCCCGCAGCCGATGCTGACCGTCAGCCAGCTCCAGTCGGTGAAGATGGACGACAGCGGCAGCGTGGTCAGGAACATGCCGCCGGCCACCGTGGCGGTCGCCGCCACCAGCGCAGTGCCCGACCTGGGCCTCGTCGTACGCCGTCGCGCGGCCGGTGCCGACGAGCCGCCGGCCGGCCCGTTCGATCCGGCCGGGCCACCAGGCGAGGCGGGTGCCGGCCGTTGCTGGGTAACGGTCATATCCGCGCCGCCGCTCGGACCGACAGCAGCCGGGGCCACAACTCGGCCAGGTCACTGTCGGACTCGGCAGGCACCACCCGCCAGCCGGCGGCCCGCAGCGCGTCCGCACTCTCCTGCCAGGACTCCTCACGCAGCAGGTCCCGCATCCCGCCGGTGGCGACCCAGGTCCAGGACCGCAGCAGCAGCGCCACCGACGAGCCCGGCATCCGGGGCCGGCCCAGCAGCTCGGAGATCACCGCGTGCGGAGCCGCCCCCAGGATCGCGAACACCGAGGCGTCCCGGCCCAGCGCGCTCAGCGCGGCAGCCAGCGGCTGCACATCGCTGCGCAGCGCCGGCGTGGCCTCGGCCAGCATGTCCAGGACCGGGCCCACCTCGTCGTGCGCCACCTGCCCGCTGCCGGTCACCACGGCCACCCGGCGACCTCGTTCGGCCAGGTGGCAGCCGATGCTGGCGGCTGCCGAAACGGCCCACTCCAGCGCCGGCGACTCGTCCTCGCCGGGCAGCACCGGGTAGGCCAGCGCTCGGGTGTCCAACAGCACCAGCGACTCGCCGTGCCAGGGTCGCTCCTCCTGCCGGACCATCAGCGCGCCGGTCTTGGCAGTGCTCCGCCAGTGGATCTTGCGCAGGTCGTCGCCGTGTCGGAACTCCCGCACCGAGGCGTCGTCCGAACCACCGGAACCCACCGAGTGGCTGAGCGTGGCCGCGCCGTCCCGCCAGGCGATCGGCAGGGTCAGCGGTGCCAGCGGGACGGTCTTGGGCTGCACCACGAGTTGGGCGGTGTCGGTGGAGCGGGTGTCGGCGGTGACCAGCCCGAACGGGTCGCTGGCGATCACCGTGGTCGGGCCGACCGTGTAGCGGCCCCGGCGCAGCTGCGGCAGCGGGTAGGCGACCGTCCGGCGCTGCCGGCCCCGCACCCCGGCCACGCTGAACCTCAGCGGCCGACCGCCCGGCACCGTCTCGGTGATTCGCAGCGGCCCGGTGCCGAAGCCCTGCGGATTGCCGAGCACCAACCGGACCTCGGCGGTGTCGCCGACCACCACCCGGGGTGGTGTCACCGCGTGCCCGATCCGCAGTCCGGCTCGAGCCTGGCGCACCGCCAGCCAGGCCGGGATCGGCAACACCAGCAGCAGCACGCCGACCCGCTGCAGATCCAGCACGCCGAGCAGTAGTCCGGCCAACAGTGACAGGCTGCCGACCGCGATGAAGATCCGGCCCCGGATCGACAGCGAGAGCTTGCGGGTGCCGATCGCGGAAACGCTGAGCTGCCGGTCGGTCGAGCCCGGCCGCCGGCCGCTGTTCGGATCGGCGGCACTCGCGCCGCCGGACGGATTGGTGAGGTCGTCGACCCAGCCGGCCAGCTTGTTCCGGATCGAGCCGGTGGTTGAGCCGGCCATGATCAGGCCCGCTGGCTGGCGGCCGGGATCGGTACCTTGGCCACCACCTCGGCGGTGAGATCCTCCGGGCTGCGGCCCGCCACCGTGGCGGCCGCGGCCGGGATCAGCCGGTGCGCCAGCACCGGCACCGCCAGACCCTGCACATCGTCGGGCAGCACGTAGTCCCGGCCGGCCATCGCCGCGACCGCCTTCGCGGTGCGCAGCAGGTGCAGCGACGCCCGGGGCGAGGCACCGAGCCGCAGTTCGGGATGGTTGCGGGTGGCCTCGGCCAGTGCCACCACGTAGTTCTTCACCGAATCCACCACGTGCACCCGGCGCACCGTCTCGATCAGCGTCCGGATCTGGGCGGCGTCCGAGACCGGCTGCAGGGTTTCCAACGGGTCGCTGGTGGTCTGGTCGGACAGCATCGCGATCTCGGCCATCCGGTCCGGGTAGCCGAGCGAGATCTTGGCGGTGAACCGGTCGCGCTGCGCCTCCGGCAACGCGTAGGTGCCCTCCATCTCCACCGGGTTCTGGGTGGCCAGCACCAGGAACGGTGACTGCAGCACGTAGCGGGTGCCGTCCACCGTGACCTGCCGCTCGGCCATGCACTCCAGCAACGCGGCCTGGGTCTTGGGCGAGGCCCGGTTGATCTCGTCGCCGAGCACGATGTTGGCGAATATCGGGCCGGGCTTGAACTCGAAGTCGGTGGACTCGGCGTTGTAGATGCTCACCCCGGTCACGTCACTGGGCAGCAGGTCGGGGGTGAACTGCAGCCGACGCACCGAGCAGTCGATCGAGCGCGCCAACGCCTTGGCGAAGGTGGTCTTGCCGACGCCGGGCACATCCTCGATCAGCAGGTGCCCCTCGGCCAGCAACACCGTCACGCCGAGCCGGATCACGTCGTACTTGCCGGCGATCACCCGCTCGATGTTCTCCACGATCCGCTCGGCCGCCGGCGCGACCTGCTCGATCGCCAGTTGCGCGCCATGTCCGTTGGCGCTGCTGGGCACGCCGGCACCAGCACCGGGGCTGGCATTGTGGTCGGCATTCGCCGCCTGCGCTGCATGTGTCACGTGCGTGCAACCCATCCTGTCGTCCATTGCGCCGGGCAACCCCCCGTCGGCCACCACAAGCGTTATCGAGAACCGCCGATAAGTCGAGTCCCACCGTCCGTGCCCGTGCTCTGTCACGGACGGCCAGCGAGGGCGAGCGTAGTTGTTCGGCAATGGTTCCCGCCGCACGGTCGGTGTAACCGCTGCAAAGAAGTGACGGTAACCGTTGCCCAGAAGAGATACGAGACCCGTCCCAGGTTGGTTCCCCACCTCGATCCAGCCCGGATTTGCGGAGCCGAGGTGGCGAAACAAGCCCCTGACATGCGCGATTCTGATTGACGGTGGCGTCAAGTGGGGTATGGTGGGGCGCGGTGGGGATAGTGAGGGTCGGGGGTGAGGCGAGTTGTTCCTCGGCACGCACACGCCCCGACTCGACGACAAGGGACGGCTGGCCCTGCCCGCCAAGTTCCGCGGCGACCTGGAGGGCGGGTTGGTGATCACCAAGGGCCAGGAGCGCTGCCTGTTCGTCTTTCCGATGGCCGAGTTCAGCCGGATCACCGATTTGCTGCGGACGGCTCCGGTGACTCAGCGCAGCGTCCGTGACTACAGCCGGGTGTTCTTCGCCAGCGCCTCGCACGAGGTACCGGACGCCCAAGGCCGGATCACCGTGCCCGCGCCGCTGCGCGAATACGCCGGGCTCGCCAAGGACTGCGTGGTGATCGGCGCCAACAGCCGGGTCGAGGTGTGGGACGCCGCCGCCTGGCAGAGCTATCTGGACGGCACCGAGCAGTCCTTCGCCGATGCCGAGGAGGTGCTGCCCGGTCTGCTCTGAGCCGCCCGCCTGACCGCCCCTCGACCCCTCGACTCATCGCCGAGCGCGTACCCGCGCCGACCGGCCTCCTCCCGCCAGCAGTACCGGCACTCCTGACGCACTTCCCCGGCGCCAGGCGACCGATAGCTGACAGGCGGGCGGGGACCCGCCGGCACGAGTCCGGCCAGCACGAGCCGACCAGCACCGTCACCGTTCGATCCGCAGGGAGCCATTGCATGGATGCACCGCAGGCGCCGGGGCCGCACCAGCCCGATCCGGCGCCTGAGCCGGCCGGCCACGTGCCGGTGCTGCTCGAGCGGGTGTTGGAGCTGCTGGCGCCGGCACTGACCGACACGGCCGATGACGCTGACACCACCGCCGGCCATCCACCGGTACTGGTGGACGCCACGCTGGGCCTCGGCGGTCACAGCGAGGCGCTGCTGGCCGCCCACCCCCGGCTTCGGCTGATCGGCCTGGACCGGGATCCGGCGGCGCTGGCCCGCAGCAGCGCCCGGCTGGCTCGCTACGCCGACCGGATCGAACTGGTGCACGCGGTCTACGACCAGCTGCCGGCGGTGCTGGCCTCGCTCGCCGTCAAGCGGATCTCGGCTGCGCTGTTCGACCTCGGCGTCTCCTCCATGCAACTGGACCTGGTCGAACGCGGCTTCTCCTACGCCCAGGACGCGCCCCTGGACATGCGGATGGACCCGCGGGATCCGGTGACCGCGGCGGACATCGTGAACAGCTATCCGGTGCCGCGGCTGGCCCGGGTGCTGCGCGACTACGGCGAGGAGCGGTTCGCGATGCGGATCGCCCAGGCCATCGATCGACGCCGGGCGCGGGGCCCGATCACCTCCAGCGCGGAACTGGCCGAGCTGGTGCGGACCGCGATCCCGGCGGCCACCCGGCGGACCGGCGGCCACCCGGCCAAGCGCACCTTCCAGGCACTGCGCATCGAGGTGAATGCCGAGCTCGACGCGGTGCAGGCCGCGATCCCGGCGGCGTTACAAGCACTCACGGTAGGGGGGCGGATCGTGGTGCTGGCGTACCACTCGCTGGAAGACCGGATCGTCAAGCGGGCCTTCGCCGAGTTGGCCACCGACCGGACACCGCCGGACCTGCCGGTCCGGCTGGCCGAGGCCGGCCCGCAGATCCGGCTGCTGAGCCGCGGTGCCGAGTCGGCCGGTCCGGACGAGATCGCCGCCAATCCGCGCGCCGCTTCGGTCCGGTTGCGGGCCGCCGAGCGGATTCGGGCGGCCGCGTGAGCGCCCGCACCACCGCAACCGGCTCGGCCCCGGACGTCAGGTTTCCAGATGACCGGGTGGGCGGCCGGGACGACGGGCCGGTCGTCGGCGGCCCGCGGACCCGGCTGAGCGGGATGCCGCTGCCGGTGCTGCTGGGCGGCATGCTGATCGCCGGGCTGTGCCTGCTGCTGACGCTCAATACGGCCTCGGCGGCGCAGGAGCTTCGACAGCGGACGCTCACCGACAGCAATGCCAGCGCCTCGGACCAGGAACAGCAGCTCATCCGGGATCTGGCCTCCCGGCAGGCGCCCGCCGCGCTCGCCTCGGCCGCCGCCGCGCAGGGTTTGGTGCCGAATCCCAATCCGGCGTTCCTGCGGATCAATGCCGACGGCTCGGTCACCGTGCTCGGCTCGCCGACTCCGGCCAGCGTGCCGCCGCCGCCGGTGACGGCGACCCCGAGCGCGCATCCGGCCAGCTCGGCCAAGCCCAACCCGACCAGGTCCAGCCCGACCACCGCGCAGAGCCGGGCCGGCAGACCGACCGGGAGCGTGCCACCGACCTCTCGGGCACCCGGTGCGCCGGTGGTCACCGTGACCGTGACCAAGCCGGCGCCGACCCCCACCCCGACCGCAACCGCCGGACGGCACCGATGAGCCGGCCGCCGCAACAGCCGCCGATGGCCCCCCGGAAGCCGGCGGCCCGGCGTCAGCCGGCTGCTGTCCGGCAGCAGCCGGCCGCCGCGCGTCAGCCGGCCGCCGCACGTAAGCCGGCCGCTGTCCGGCAGCCGGCCGCTGTCTGGCAGCCGACCCAGGGCCACCGGCCGGCACCGCCCCGTCAGCCAGCACCGCCCCGTCAGCCCGCACCGACCCGCCAGCCCGCACCCACCCGCCAACCCGCACCGCCCCGCCAGCCGGCGCCGGGCCGCCAGTCCGCGCCGACCCGGCAACCGGCGCCGGGCCGTCAGTCGGCGGCAGGTCGTCAGTCGGCGGCGGGCCGCCCGCAGGCGCCGGCCGGGCAGCGGACGGCCTACTCGTCGCCGAGCCGAACCGGCCAGCAGCCGAGCCGAACCGGCCAGCCGTCTGGCCGCCGCCCCGCCGCCCCGCCACCTCGTCCGGCCGGTGCCCGGCCTAGCGCAGCCAGCCGGCCGACCGCAGCCAGCCGGCCAACCCGGCCCAGTCCGGCCGGCCGAGTCAGCCGACGGGTGCGGAACCGGCGTCAATTGCGACTGGGCAAGACCATCCGCCGGCTGTGGACCAGCGTGTTCTTCGTCGGGTTGCTGTTGGCCGTGGTGCTGGCCCGGCTGCTCTGGCTGCAGGGCATGGATGCCAAGGGCTACGCGCTGGCCGCCACCGATGAGAAGCGGGAGTTCGTCACGCTGCACGCCGCCCGCGGTTCCATCGTGGACCGCAACGGCAACGCGCTGGCCTACACCGCCGACGCCAAGGACATCGTCGCCGACCCGACGATGATCCCGCCGGATGACCGGATGAGCTACGCCGCGATGCTGGCACCGCTGCTCAACCGGCCGCAACTCACCGTCGCGCAACAGCTCAACGGCACCTCGCACTACGCGTTGCTGGGCAGCGCGGTGTCGCCGGCGGTGGCCAAGCAGATCGAGAACCTGCGGCTGCACAACCAGCCGCTGGCCGGGCTGTTCAGCCAGGCCACGCTGCAGCGGCTGTACCCGGCGCAGACCACCGGCTCCAGTGTGGTCGGCCTGATCCAGTCCGACGGGGCCGGCGCAGCCGGCATCGAGTACAGCTACGACTCGCTGCTGCGCGGCACCGACGGCTCGGTGAGTTACCAGAAGGACGCGCTGGGCAATGTCAATCCGGCCGGTCCGATCAAGCGCAAGGCGGCCCTGGACGGCGGCACCGTCCGGCTCACCATCGATGAGGATCTGCAGTACGAGGTGCAGAGCCTGCTGAACCAGGCGGTGACCCAGTCCGGCGCCCGGGACGGCCAGGTCAGCGTGCTCGACGCGCGCACCGGCCAGGTGCTGGCGATGGCCGCAACCGGCGCCTTCAACTCCCAGGATCCGTCCACCATCAACGCCGACACCCCGATGGACCCCAACATCCAGCAGGTGTTCGAGCCCGGCTCGGCGAACAAGATCGTCACCATGACGGCCGCCCTGGAGAAACACCTGATCGGCCCGCGGAGCGTGCTGGACGTGCCGGACTCCATCGCCACCGGCGGCATCACCGTGCACGACGCCTGGTGGCACCCGGTGCAGAAGTTCACCGCCACCGGGGTGCTGGCCAAATCGTCCAACGTGGGCACCCTGCAGATCGCCCAGCGGGTGGGCCGGCAGGATTTCGACGACTACCTGAATCGGTTCGGCCTCGGCCAGCGAACCGGCATCGAGCTGCCCGGCGAGAGCGCCGGGTTGCTGCCGCCGCTGGCCGGCTGGTCCGATGCCACCTTCGCCAACCTGCCGATCGGCCAGGGCGTCGCGATGACCTCGCTGCAGCTTGCCTCGATGTATCAGACGGTCGCCAACGACGGGATCCGGATTCCGCCGCGGATCGTGCAGTCCACCATCGCGCCGGACGGCACCGTGCACGCCGCCGGCCAGCCGGCCGGCATCCCGGTGATGTCGCCGGTCACCGCCGAGCAACTGCGCACCATGCTGGAGTCGGTCACCCTGCAGGGCGGCACCGGCGTCAAGGCCGCCATCCCCGGCTACCGGATCGCCGGCAAGACCGGCACCGCGCAGCAACCGGACCCCAAGACCGGCAAGTACTCCGACTCGGTGTACTGGGACACCTTCGCCGGCATCGCACCGGCCGACGCGCCGCGCTTCGTGGTCTCGATCATGATCGACAACCCGGCGCACGGGCTCGAGGGCGGCGACGTTGCCGCGCCGTTGTTCCACCACATCGCCAGCTACGAGCTGTCCGCGGCCAAGATCCCGCCGTCCGGCTCGCAGTCCAAGCTGGTGCCGCTCACGCTGGACTAGCGCCCGAGCCGCCGGCCGACGCGCCGGAGCAGCCGGCCGGCGGGAACGGAGTGGCCGATGGCCCGATCGGTACCGTGGTCAACCGTGGTGCCAGCCTCCGACGGGCCGGCTGCGGCCGCGGCCCAGCCGGAATCGGCCATCCGTCCGAACGAGGCGCGGCCGCAGTCGCTGGCCGCGCTGGCCGCGCTGATCGGGGCCGAGCCGGTCAGCGGCGTGGTGCACGGGGTGACCGCGGCAACCGCCGACGTCCGGCCGGGTGACCTGTTCGCCGCGCTGCCGAGTGAGCGCGGCCGCGGCCACGGTATCGAGTACCTCGCCACGGCGCTGGCCGCCGGGGCGACTGCCGTGCTGACCGACCAGACCGGCGCCGAGCGGTTGGCCGGCCGGCTGCCGGCCCTGGTGGTGCCCACGCCGCGGGCGGCGCTCGGACCGGTGGCCGCCCAGGTCTACGGGCACCCGTCCCGACGGCTATCGGTGCTTGGAGTGACCGGCACCAGCGGCAAGACCACCACCACCTTCCTGATCCAGGCCGGCTTGCGGGCCGCCGGCTGGCGCACCGGGGTGATCGGCACGGTCGGGGTGTTCCTCGGCGAGCGGCACCTCAAGCTGCCGTTCACCACGCCGGAGGCGCCGCAGCTGCAGGCGCTGCTGGCGGTGATGGCCGAGGACGGCATGCGCGCGGTGACCATGGAGGTCTCCTCGCACGCGTTGAAGATGCACCGGGTGGCCGGCACCGAGTTCGCGGTCAGCGCGTTCACCAACCTGTCCCAGGACCACCTGGACTACCACCGGGATATGGCCGACTATTTCGCGGCCAAGGCGATGCTCTTCGACGGCCGGGCCCGCCGTGAGGTGGTGATGATCGACGACGAGTGGGGACGGCAACTGCACCGGCCGCACACGGTAACCGTGTCGGCCACCGGGGCTGAGGCCGAGTGGCGGGCCGAGCGGATCGAGACGGCGGCCGACGGCTCCAGCCGCTTCCTGGTTCGCGGGCCGGCCGGGCTGGCCTTTCCGGCCGGCTGCCGGATGCCGGGCCGGTACAACGTGGCCAACACCGTGCTGGCCTGCGCGGTGCTCGGCCAGCTGGACCTCGACCTGCCGGCGATCGCGCCGGCGCTGGCCGCGGCCCAGGTGCCCGGCCGGATGCAGCGGGTGGACGGCGACCAGCGGTTCCTGGCAGTGGTGGACTACAGCCACAAGCCGGCCGGAGTGGCCGGCGCGCTGCAGGCGCTGCGGCCGCTGACCCCGGGCAGGCTGATCATCGTGCTCGGCTGCGGCGGTGACCGGGACCAGGCCAAGCGGCCGGTGATGGGACGGGTGGCTGCCGAACTGGCCGACCTGCTGGTGGTCACCGACGACAACCCGCGCACCGAGGATCCGGCAGCGATCCGGGCCGCGATGCTGGCCGGCGCCCGGGCGGTGCCGGCGGCTCAGGCGGCCGAGGTCCGGGAAGAGGGCGACCGGCGGCAGGCGATCGGGTTGGCGATTTCACTTGCCAAACCGGGCGATACCGTGTTGGTGGCCGGCAAGGGGCACGAGACGGGCCAGGAAGTCGCTGGCACTATGCTGGCCTTCGATGATGTCACCGTTCTGCGTGAGGCGCTGGCCGAGAACGGCTTCACCCCCTTCCCGGCCGGATCGCCGGCCGGGATCGCGCGGGCAGCGGACCCGGACGTGACGAGCGCATGATTCCCATGACGGTGGCCGAGATCGCGCGGCTGGTCGGCGGTCGGCCGTACGGCCTGGACCCCGACCTGATCGTCAACGGCAAGGTGGAGTTCAACAGCCGGCGGGTGGCGACCGGTGACCTGTTCCTTGCCATCAAGGGCGAGCACGCCGATGGGCACGACTTCGCCGAGGCGGCGCTGGCCGCCGGCGCGGTGGCCGTGCTGGGCACCCGGCAACTGCCACTGCCCTGCATCGTGGTCACCGACCCGATCGTCGCGATCACCGCGCTGGCCGCCGCGGCCGCCCGCCGGCTGCCCGCCACCGTGGTGGAGCTGACCGGCTCGTCCGGCAAGACCTCCACCAAGGACCTGCTCGCCCAGCTGCTCGAACGGCATGGCCGCACGGTGGCGCCGCCCGAGTCGTTCAACAACGAACTGGGCTTTCCGTACACGGTGTTGCTGGCCGGCGAGGACACCGACTACCTGGTGCTGGAGGCCTCGGCTCGGGGCATCGGGCACATTCGCGAGCTCACCCGGATCGCGCCGCCGGCGGTGGCCGCGGTGCTGAACGTGGGCAGCGCGCACCTCGGCGAGTTCGGCTCGGTGGCGGCCATTGCGCAGGCCAAGGGTGAGCTGGTGGAAGCACTGCCGGCGGACGGGATCGCGGTGCTCAACGCCGATGACCCGCTGGTGCTGGCGATGGCGGCGCGCACCGCGGCCTCGGTGGTCACCTTCGGCCGGCAGCCGGGCGCCGACGTGCGGGCCGAGCAGGTGGTCCTCGAGGCCACCGGACAGGCCCGGTTCGAGCTGGTGATCGGTGCCGACCGGGCGCCGGTCGCGCTGCGGCTGGTCGGCGAGCACCAGGTCGCCAACGCGCTGGCGGCGGCGGCGGTCGGCACCCGGCTGGGCATGGGCGTGTCAGCGGTGGCCGAGGCGCTGTCGGCGGCCACCCCTCGCTCGCGCTGGCGGATGGAGGTCACCGAGGTGGCCGGCGTCACCGTGGTCAACGACGCCTACAACGCCAATCCCGAATCGATGCGGGCCGCGCTGAGCAGCCTGTCGGTGCTGGCCGGCCAGGACGGCGCTGGCCGGCGCGGCATCGCGGTACTGGGCCAGATGGCCGAGCTGGGTGCGGAGTCGGTCGCCGCGCACGACGCGATCGGCCGGCTGGCAGCACAGCCGGCGGTCGAGCTGCTGGTCGCGGTGGGCGAGCCGGCTCGGCCGATCGCCGACGGAGCCGCGCTGGCCGGCGGCTGGCGCGGCGCGGCGCACTGGGTGCCGGACAACGACGCCGCGTCGCGGCTGCTGGCGGAGCTGGTCCGGCCTGGTGACGTGGTGCTGGTCAAGGGTTCCCGGGCCGCCGAACTGCAGCAGGTGGCGCAGGCACTGATCGCCGCCCTGGCGGCCCCGACCCAGGACCGCGAACAGGCATGAAGACCATCCTGATCGCGGCCCTGTTCGGGCTGCTCGCCTCGATCCTGTGCACGCCCTTGGTGGTCCGCTACTTCCGCAAGCAGGGCTTCGGACAGGAGATCCGCGACGACGGCCCGAAGAGCCACCTGGTCAAGCGCGGGACGCCGACCATGGGTGGCGTGGCGATCATGGGCTCGACCATCATCGGCTACGGCATCGCGCACCTGATCGGTTCGCTGCGCCACGACTCCGGGCCGACCGCGTCCGGCATGCTGTTGCTGTTCCTGATGCTCGGCTCCGGCGGGGTGGGCTTCCTGGACGACTTCATCAAGCTGCGGCATCGACGCAGCCTGGGCCTGCGGGCCAGGGCCAAGTTCCTCGGCCAGCTGATCGTCGCGGTGCTGTTCGGACTCGGCGCGATGATGTTCCGGAACCGGCACGGGCTGACCCCGGCGTCCAAGCACATCTCCTATGTGCGGGACATCGGCGGGCTCTCCATCGGCTTCATCGGGTTCCTGCTGCTGGCCTACCTGATCATCACCGCCACCACCAACGCGGTGAACCTGACCGACGGCCTGGACGGGCTGGTCGCCGGCAGCGCCGCGATGGTGATGGGCGCCTACACCCTGGTCACCTTCATCCAGTTCCGCAGTTCCTGCACACCCGGCCCGGCGTTGTCCGGTTGCTATCACGTGCGGGATCCGCAGGATCTCGCGCTGATCGCCGCGGCCGCGATGGGCGCCTGCTTCGGATTCCTCTGGTGGAACGCCAAACCGGCCCAGATCTTCATGGGCGACACTGGCTCGATGGCCCTCGGCGGCCTGATGGCGGGGCTGGCCATCCTGTCCCGCACCGAGTTGCTGTTGGTGGTGCTGGGCGGGTTGTTCGCGGTGGTCACGCTGTCCAGCGTGATCCAGACCGGCTGGTTCAAGTTCACCCGGATCCGGACCGGCACCGGCCGCCGGGTGTTCCGGATGGCGCCGTTCCACCACCACTTCGAACTCGGCGGCTGGGACGAGATCACCACCATCATCCGGTTCTGGATCGTCGCCGGCCTGGCGGTCGCGTTCGGAATGGGGCTGTTCTACGCCGAGTTCATCTCCCACGGGTAGCTGGCGTGCCTGAGCTGGGTCCTTCCTTCCGCGGCCGGACGGTGCTGGTCTGCGGCACCGGCCTGGCCGGGCTGGCCGCGGTTCGGGCGCTGCTGGCCCTCGGCGCCCGGCCACTGGTCACCGACGACGGGCGGGTGCCACCGCCGCTGCCGATCGGGGCCGAGTTCGTCGGCCGGCTGACCGGCCTGCCGGCCGGCATCGACGCGGTGGTCAGCTCACCGGGCCTGCCACCGTCGCATCCGGTGCTGGTGGCGGCCGGGGTCGCGGGGGTCGAGGTGCTGGGTGAGCTGGAGTTCGCCTGGCGGATCCAGCCGACCGCCGAGCCACGCTGGCTGATGGTGACCGGCACCAACGGCAAGACCACCACCGTCCGGATGCTGGAGGCGATGCTGCGGGCCGCCGGCCTGCGGGCCGCCGCGGTCGGCAACGTCGGGGTGCCGATCACCGACGCGGTGCGCGCGGTGCCGAGCTATCAGGTGCTGGCGGTGGAGGCGTCCAGCTTCCAACTGCACTTCAGCGGTTCGCTGCGACCCAGGGCCGGCGCATTGCTGAACCTGGCCGAGGACCACCTGGACTGGCACGGTTCGATGCGAGCCTATGCCAGGGCCAAGGCCAAGGTGTTCGCGGGGGACTACGCGATCGGCAACGCCGACGACGAGCGGGTGGCGCGGCTGCTGGCCGATCAGCCCGGCGACCCGATCGAGTTCAGCCTGCGGCAGCCGGCCGCCGGCCGGTTCGGAGTGGCCGACGGCATGCTGGTCACCGCGACCGGTGAGTGGCTGCTGCCGGCCGCCGAGATCAACCCGCCCGGGCCGCACAACGTGGCCAACGCGCTGGCCGCCGCCGCGCTGGCCAGCACGGTCGACGTGCCGGCCGCGGCGATGGTGGCCGGGCTGCGGTCGTTCGTGCCGGATCCGCACCGCAACCAGCTGGTGGCCGAGATCGGCGGCGTCCGCTACGTCGATGACTCCAAGGCCACCAACCCGCACGCCGCCGCCGCCGCGCTGGCCGGCTACCGGCGGGTGGTGTGGATCGCCGGTGGCCAGCTGAAGGGTGCCGACATCGAGCCGCTGGTGGCCGAGCACGCCGGCCGGTTCGCCGGCGCCGTGCTGCTCGGGGTGGACCGCGGCGCGATCTCGGCCGCGCTTTCTCGACACGCGCCGGACCTCCCGGTGATCGAGGTGGCCAGGACCGACGATGGGGCGATGCAGGAGACCGTGGCCGCCGCCACGTCGCTGGCGCATGCCGGTGACGTGGTGTTGCTGGCGCCCGGCGCGGCCTCCAAGGACATGTTCGCTAGTTACGGCGCCCGCGGCCTGGCGTTCCAGGCCGCGGTACGGGCGCTCTCGGATTGCTGATGGTTGCTGAGCCACTGATCGACAACCGGGTGTTGCGGGCGCCTCGCCGCTACCTGGAGACGCCGTACGCCTCGCTGCAACTACTGCTCGCGGCCGGTTGCGGGCTGCTGTTCTTCGGCGTGCTGATGTCGGCCTCCACCACCATCTCGGCATCGCTGCACACCACCGGTGCCGCGCCGTGGAGCCAGCTGATCAAGGAAGGCGAGTTCATCCTGCTCAGCCTGCCGGTGTTCTGGCTGACCGTGCGGATGCCGCCGGCCATCTACCGCCGGCTGACCTACCCGGTGCTGGCGCTGGCGGTCTGCGCGCTGCTCGGCGTGCTGCTGCCCGGCGTCGGGGTTCGGATCAACGACGCCCGCCGCTGGATCCAGCTCGGTCCGCTGACCGTTCAGCCTTCGGAGTTCGCCAAGCTCGCCATCCTGCTCTGGGGTGCCGATCTGCTGGCCCGCAAGGAGAAGCTCAAGAGCCTGACCCGAGCCAGGCACGTGCTGGTGCCGCTGGTGCCCGGCTTCGCCGCCATGGTGGCGCTGGTGATGGCCGAGCCGGATCTGGGCACCTCGCTGTGCTTCCTGCTGATCCTGCTTGGCCTGCTCTGGATGGTCGGACTGCCGATGCGGTACTTCGCCGGCCTGCTGGTGCTGGTGGCTGGCGCCGTCTCGCTGCTCACCCTGCTGGAGCCGTGGCGGGTACAGCGGATCACCACCTTCATGCATCCCAACCTCGACCCGCAGGGTGCCGGCTACCACACCATGCAGGGGCTGTACGCGCTGTCCAGCGGCGGGCTGTTCGGGGTGGGCCTGGGCCAGGGCACCTCCAAGTACGGCTGGGTGCCCAATGCCAACACCGACTACGTTTTCGCAGTGGTGGGGGAGGAGTTGGGCTTGCTCGGTTGTGCCGTGGTGCTCGGCCTGTTCGCGCTGTTCACCTATGCCGCCATGCGGATCGCGCTGCGCAGCCGGGATCCGTTCGTCCGGCTGGTGGCCAGCGGAGCGGCGATCTGGATCGCCGGCCAGGCGCTGATCAACATCGGGTACGTGACGGCGCTGCTGCCGGTCACCGGCATCCCGCTACCGTTCATCTCCGACGGCGGCACCTCGCTGCTGCTGACCTGCGCGGTGCTCGGCATGCTGGTCTCCTTCGCCCGGCACGAGCCGGCTGCCGCGCAGGCCGCCCGCCGGGCCGCGGCGGCCGGCCGGTCGGCACGCTGGGTGCGGGCGCTGCGGCTGGGCGTGCCGCGGGCCGCGCCGCCATCGAAGCCCAAGCCGGTCGCGACGGACAAACCGAAGCCGGCCACGCCGGCCAAACCGAAGCCGGCCGCGCTGGCCAAACCGGCCCGGACGACGAAACCGGCTGCCAAACCAGCTGCCAAACCGGCCGCGAAACCGGCTGCGAAGCCAGCCGGAAAGGTCAAACCGGCTCCGGCGCCAAGGCAGCCGCCGGCTCGGCCGTATCGACGAGGCGCCTGATCGATGGCACGCATCGTCATCGCCGGCGGTCATTCGGCCGGACACATCGAGCCGGCCATGAATGTCGCCGACGCGATCCGGCAACTGGACCCGCAAGCAGTGATCACCGCGATCGGCACCCGGCGCGGGTTGGACGCCACGCTGATCCCGGAACGCGGCTATCCGCTGGAGCTGATCCCGCCGGTTCCACTTGCGCGCAAGCTCAATCTGGATCTGCTGCGGACACCGGTCCGGCTCACCGGCGCCGTCCGGACGGCCGAGGCGATACTCCAGCGCCTACAGGCCGACGTGCTGGTCGGCTTCGGTGGCTACGTCGCGCTGCCCAGCTACCTGGCCGCCCGGCGGCGCCGGATCCCGATCGTGGTGCACGAGGCGAACGCCCGGGCGGGCTTGGCCAACCGGGTCGCCGCGCTGCTGACCCGCGAGGTGTTCACCGCCTCGGCCTCGGTCCGGTTGGCGCACGGCACCCCGGTCGGTATGCCGCTGCGACCGGCCATCCTCGGCCTCGACCGGGACGCGGCCGGGCCAGCCGCCCGGGACCGGTTCGGGTTGCGTCCGGAACTACCCACCCTGCTGGTCACCGGCGGCTCGCAGGGCGCGCTGAAGCTCAACCGGGCGGTGCTCGGCGCGCAACGAGAGCTGGCCGAGGCCGGCGTGCAGGTGCTGCACATTGCGGGGCCGAACAACCCGGTCACGCCGCCGGAGCGGGAACCGGGTGAGCCGCCGTACCGGGTGCTGCCGTACCTGTCCGACATGGCCGCCGGCTACGCCGCCGCCGACTTCGTGCTGTGCCGCTCCGGAGCGATGACGGTGGCCGAGCTGACGGCCGTCGGACTGCCGGCCTGTTACGTGCCGTTGCCGCTGCGCGGCGGCGAGCAGGGCCTGAACGCCCGGCCGGTGGTGGCCGCCGGCGGTGGCCTGCTGGTTTCGGACGCCGAGCTAACCGCCGACTGGATCAGCGCGAATGTGCTGCCATTGCTGCGAAATGGCCAGCGGCTGGCGGCAATGGCGGCCGCTGCGCAGCGATCGGCGAGCCGGGACGCCGCCGAGGTCATGGCCCGCCGGATCCTCACGCTGGCCGGTGAGCCACATGGCTGAGCTGCCCCCCGACGCTGAGCTACCCGCCGACGCTGAGCTACCCGCTGACGCCGCGCATCGGCACCAGGCCAGTTACCAACGCCCGGCCGACTGGGCGCCGCCGGGCGCGGCGCTGGTACGGTCGGCGGCCACCGAGCCGATCCCGGATCCGGCCAGCCTGGGCCGGCTGCACCTGATGGGCATCGCCGGCTCCGGGATGAGCGCGCTGGCCCGGCTGCTGCTCGGACGCGGTTTCACGGTGACCGGATGTGAGAGCAGGGAGTCCGCGACGGCGCACGATTTGCGGGCACTCGGCGCGCGAATCTCGATCGGCCACTCCGTCGACCACCTGCTCGACTGCGACACGCTGGTCTACACCACCGCGATCCAACCGGACAACGTCGAGCTGGTCGCCGCCCGGGCGGCCGGCCTGCCGACGCTGCGCCGAGCGGCCGCGCTCGGCGCGCTGGTGGCCGGTCACCGCACGGTCGCCATCGCCGGCACGCACGGCAAGACCACCGCCACCTCGCTGCTGGTCGCCGCCGCCAACGCGGCCGGACTGGATCCGTCCTTCGCGATCGGGGCGAACCTGCGGCAGGAACACGCCAACGGCCACGTCGGCACCGGCCCGGAGTTCATCGTGGAGGCCGACGAGAGCGACGGCTCGTTCCTGTTGCTGCGCCCGGACCTGGCGGTGGTCACCAACGTGGAGGCCGACCACCTGGAGAACCACGGTGATCTGGAAGGGGTGTTCCGGGCCTTCGAGCTGTTCGTGGACCGGATCGCCGCCGACGGGGTGCTGATCGTCTGCTCCGACGACCCGGGCGCGGTGCGGATCGGCGAGTACGCCCGCGCCGTGGGTCGGCGGGTTCGCGCGTACGGCACCGGCGAAGCCGCCGAGGTGCGGGTGAGCGCGGTGTCGCCCGGTGACCATGAGGTGCGGTTCACCGTCGCCGGGCTGACCGAGCAGCCACTGCGATACACGATCAGTTCGCTGGTGGGTGAGCACATGGCGCTCAACGCGGCGGCCGCGCTGCTGGTGCTGGCCGAGCTGGGCGCCGATCCGGTCGCGGCGGTCGAGGCCTGGCGGGGCTTCGGCGGCGTCGCCCGGCGCTTCGAACCGCACGGGACCGCCGCCGGCGTCCGGGTCTATGACGACTATGCCCACCATCCGACCGAGATCCGGGCGCAGTTGTCGGCGGCGGCCGCGGTGCTGGACGCCGACGCCGCCGAGACCGGCCGGCGGGGCAGGCTGATCGCGGTGTTCCAGCCGGCCACCTACAGCCGGACCCAGACCTTCGCCATCGAGTTCGGCCAGTCGCTGGCGGTGGCCGACCTCGCGGTGGTGCTGGACATCTTTCCGGCCCGGGAGAAGCCGATCCCCGGCGTGACCGGTGAGCTGATCGCCCAGCAGGTGCCGCTGACAGCCGGTCGGGTGGTGTACGAGCCGGACTGGCACGCGGTCGCCGCCCGGGTGGCCGGGTTGGCCTCCGACGGTGACCTGGTGCTGACCATGGGGGTGGGCGATGTGTACCTGCAGTGCCCGCTCATCCTGGCCGAACTGGCTGCGGCTCAGGCCGAATCCGGCGGCGGCCGATGACCGGGCTGCTGGAGCGCCTCGGGCACGCCGGCCGGCCACCGAGCCGGCCAGCTGGGTTGTCCGGACTCGCCAAGCGGCGGTGGTGGCTGGTGCCGGTTGCGCTGGCCGTGCTGCTGCTGGCCGGCGGCTGGCTGGTGGGCTTATCCAGCGTGCTCGGGGTGCGCACCGTGACGGTCGGCGGCGAGCACCGGGTGAGCGGCGCGCGGATCATCGCGGCGGCCCGGATTCCGCACGGCGCGCCGCTCGCCAGGCTGGACACGGCGGCGGTGCGGGCTCGGATCGCCGCCATCCCGGCCATCCGGACGGTCTCGGTGAGCACCAGCTACCCGGCCACCGTGCGCATCCGGGTGACCGAGCGGGTCGCCGTCGGCTTTCGGCCGGACCCGGCCGGCGCGGTGCTGGTCGACGCCGCCGACGTGCCGTTCGACACGCTGGCCCAGCCGCCGCGCGGCCTGCCGGAATTGCCGGTGACCGACGATCGGGCCCGCTCGTCGGCGGCCGCGACGGTAGCCGCCGCGCTGCCCGCCGATTTCGTCGGGGCGGTGGAACGGATCGCGGTGCCGACCACCCAGACGATCACGCTGACCCTCACCGATGGCCGCACCGTGCTCTGGGGCGGCACCGACCGCAGCGCGGAGAAGGCCAAGCTGGTACCGGTGCTGGTGCACCAGCCCGGCCGTTACTTCGACGTCAGCGATCCCAGCTCGGTGATCAGCCGGGGCCGCTAACCGCCCGGTTTCGGCGGCTTATTTGCCCGCCACGCGGCGCGCCTTCCCGGATCGCAGCCAGCGCGAACTACTTTCGCACTATCGCTCAGGTTGACATAACGTTAACGGTCTACCTGAGGGTGAGAGTTCAGCCGACCGAGACGCCAGCCAGCACGTCGCACGACGGCCTATGCGAAGGAATGCTCATGAGTTCACCGCACAACTACCTCGCTGTGATCAAGGTCGTCGGTGTCGGCGGCGGCGGCGTCAATGCCGTGAACCGGATGATCGAGCAGGGCTTGAAGGGCGTCGAGTTCATCGCGGTGAACACCGACGCGCAGGCGCTGCTGATGTCCGATGCCGACGTCAAGCTCGATGTCGGTCGGGAGTTGACCCGCGGTCTCGGCGCCGGCGCGCAGCCGGATGTCGGCCGTAAGGCCGCCGAGGACCACCGGGACGAGATCGAGGAGGTGCTCAAGGGCGCCGACATGGTGTTCGTGACCGCCGGCGAGGGCGGCGGCACCGGCACCGGCGGGGCACCGGTGATCGCCGGCATGGCGCGCAAGCTGGGCGCGCTGACCATCGGCGTGGTGACCCGGCCGTTCTCCTTCGAGGGAAAGAAGCGGGCCACCCAGGCGGAGATGGGCATCGAGGCGCTACGGGCCGAGTGCGACACCCTGATCGTGATTCCGAACGACCGGCTGCTGCAGATCTCCGACCACAACGTCTCGGTGATGGACGCCTTCCGCAGCGCCGACCAGGTGCTGCTCTCCGGTGTCCAGGGCATTACCGACCTGATCACCACGCCCGGCCTGATCAACCTGGACTTCGCCGACGTCAAGAGCGTGATGAGCGGTGCCGGGTCGGCGCTGATGGGCATCGGGTCGGCACGCGGCGACGGCCGGGCCCGGGCCGCGGCCGAGATGGCGATCGCGTCCCCGCTGCTGGAAGCCAGCATGGAAGGCGCGCACGGCGTGCTGCTGTCCATCTACGGCGGCTCGGACCTCGGCCTGTTCGAGATCAACGACGCCGCCTCGCTGGTTGCCGAGTCCGCCCACCCGGACGCCAACATCATCTTCGGCGCGGTCATCGACGACACCCTCGGCGACGAGGTGAAGGTCACTGTGATCGCGGCCGGCTTCGACTCCGGTCAGCTGCCGTACAAGAAGGTTGAGGTGCGTCGCGAGTCGGAGCCGGTCGGTGCGAGCCGGCCGTCGATGACCGGTTCGGTCAACGGCCACGGCCCGCAGCCGGTCGCCGGCACCTCCGGTGTGGTCTGGTCACCGTCGACCACCTCTGGCGGCACTGCCGGCACCGCGGCGACCCGCACGACGACCAGTCCCAATCATGCCCGCCGACCGGTGGAGCTCGACGAAGAGCTGGATGTGCCCGATTTTCTCAAGTAATTCCCGTTCCTCGATTCGTACCGGAAGGAAATACCCGTTGACTTCGGCGGGCATCCGGCGATGACCGACCCGGATGCCCGCCGAATTGAGATCGCCGAGAACCTGCGGCAGGTCCGGGCCCGGATCACCCAGGCATGCCAGGCCGCCGGCCGCTCGGCCGAGGAAGTCAGCCTGATCGCGGTCACCAAGTTCTTCCCGGTCACCGACGCGGTACACCTGGCCGAACTCGGCGTGACCGACCTGGGGGAGAACCGCGATCAGGAGGCCTCGGCCAAGGCGACCGCCTTCGCCGAACTCAGCCGGCTACCGGTGCGCTGGCACTTCATCGGCCAGTTGCAGACGAACAAGGCCCATTCGGTGGCCGGTTATGCCGACCTGGTGCACAGCGTGGACCGGCCGCGGTTGGCCGACGCGCTCGCCACCGCTGCGGAGCGAGCCGGCCGCCGGTTGCCGGTGCTGGTGCAGCTCAACCTGGACCCGCCGGCCACCGGCGCCGGCCGAGGCGGCAGCGCGCAGGCCGAACTGCTTCAGCTGGCCGATCAGGTGACCGGGTCGGCCAGCCTGCGGCTGGCCGGCGTGATGGGCATCGCGCCGCTGGACGCCGATCCGGACCCGGCCTTCGCGCGGTTGGCCGACGCGGCGGCGGCGGTCCGCGCGGCGTATCCGGCGGCCACGGTCATCTCGGCCGGCATGAGTGTCGACCTGGAAGCGGCGATCCGGCACGGCGCGACACATGTGCGTGTCGGTACGGCGTTGCTCGGCCGCCGTGCCACACACTTTCGATAACGTCGGGCGAGTGGTCCGGCCGGGCACGGCTGCACTGGATTCAGGAGGACGACATGGCAACAGCCTTTCGGAAGATGGGCGTCTACCTCGGGCTGGTCGAGGACGACGACTACGCCGAGGGCGGCACCGAGTCCTACGGCACGCTGGCTCGTGACCCGCACTACCACCGCCGCGACACCGAGGTCAGCCACGTCCGCGGTTACGACGCGCCGGCCGAGGTCGAGGCCTACGACGAGTACGAGACGACGGCCTACGAGCCACCGCGGCGGATCACCACCCTGCATCCGCGTACCTACAACGAGGCCAAGACCATCGGCCTGCAGTTCCGGGCCGGCACGCCGGTGATCATGAACCTGTCCGAGATGGACGATGCCGATGCCAAGCGACTGGTGGACTTCGCGGCCGGGCTCACCTTCGGCCTGCACGGCAGCATCGAGCGGGTCACCCCCAAGGTGTTCCTGCTCAGCCCGCACAATGTCTCGGTCACCGCGGCAGACAAGCAGCGGATCGTCGAGGGCGGCTTCTACAACCAGAGCTGAGGGAGTACCGAGATCCGACCGGACGCCGTCGGCGTTGATGCGAGAATGGGCTCATGTCGACGTTCTGGGCTGCGCTCGGTCTGGTGCTGCTGGTCTTCTACCTGCTGATCATCGCCCGGCTGATCGTCGAGACGACTCGCAGCTTCGCCCGATCCTGGCGACCAGCCGGAGCGGCGGCGATCGGACTCGAGGTGGTCTTCGTGGTCACCGATCCGCCGATGAAGGCGCTGCGCCGGGTGATCCCGCCACTCCGGCTCGGCGGCATCAATCTGGACGTCAGCGTCTGGGTATTGCTGATCATCGTCTGGATTCTGCGGATCTTCGTCGACAGCATGGCCGTCTCCTCCTGAATATTGAGTCGGATAAAGGACGACAAGTCACCCAGGACCCACCGCTACCTGGGGCTCGTGCGACACATGGTGAGCGCAACTCGCTATCCTCCCTATGCACCCGCATAGCCAGCGGGTGCGTCGAGCGTCGTTCAACCCGCAGCGTGGCTCATACTTTGTACGACCGTCCGAAAGACCGGCTGGCGGACCTGGAGCAGGTTCACCATCAAGCGCATATGAGGTGGCCCGATGCCTTTGACACCCGCTGAAGTCCACAATGTGGTCTTCAAGAAGCCCCCGATCGGCAAGCGCGGGTACGACGAGGAGGAGGTCGACGCGTTCCTCGACATCATCGAGGTCGAGCTGGCCCGGCTGATCGAGGAGAACACCGACCTGCGCAACGGCTCCGGCGCGGCGGTCGCCGGCGGCGGCGACCCCGCCGCCTTGAACCAGGCGCGCGAGGAGAACAAGCGACTCGCCGCGCGGGTCAGTGAGCTCGAGTCGGCGCTGACCCAGGCCCGGCAGTCCCAGCCGGCGCCGGGCAACGCGGCCGACGCGGCGGCGCTGACCCAGGCGCGCGAGGAGAGCAAGCGGCTCTCCGGCCGGGTCGGCGAGTTGGAGACGGCGCTCAACCAGGCTCGGCAGCAGGCCCAGCAGGCCCAGCAGGCCGCCGCCCAGGCCCAGCAGGAAGCCGCCGCGGCCAAGGCAGCCGGCGGCGCGGCTGCGACCGGCGCGGCAGTGGCCGGTGGCGCGGCGTCCCAGCTGGCCCAGGCCGAGCGGGTGCTGGCGCTGGCCCAGCAGGCCGCCGACGAGCAGACCTCGGCCGCCAAGGCGGCCTACGACAAGGCCGTGGCCGACGCCAAGGCGCATCAGGACCGGGTGACGAGCGAGGCCCGCGCCTTCCACGAGAAGACCATCGCCGACGCGCAGGCGCGAGCCGACCAGCTGGACCGGGAGTCGCGGGCCAAGGCCGCCAACACGGTGCAGGAGGCTGAGCAGCGGGCGCACCAGATCTCCAGCCAGCTGGAACAGCGCAAGGCCGCGTTGGAGAAGCGGCTGGAGGAGCTGCGGACCTTCGAACACGAGTACCGGTCCCGGCTCAAGAGCTACCTCGAGTCCCAGCTGCGGGATCTGGATGCCAGCAGCAACCGGGCGGACGCGACCGGCAACACCGCCGAGAAGCAGCCGGAAAAGGCCTAGGGACGTGTCTCCCGATTCCGCTCGTCGCGAGCGGGGTTGGGGCTGGATGAGCTACAAGGCGGCGGTCGTAGCGGCGCTACGGCCGAGGAGGACAACGCTATCCAGGTCAGACCCGCGCAGCGGAGCATGGAGTTGGGAGACACGCCCTAGCCCCAGCAGCGGTCGATCGGCGCCCCGGCGGCTCACGTGCAGTTGCTGATCCTGCTGCTGTTGGTGGCGGCGCTGGCGTTGCTGGTGCTGGCGCTGGTCAGTGCGAACTCCGCACTCGCCGCCTGCTCGATCGCGCTCAGCCTGATCGCGGTGGCGGCGATCGTGCGCGGACGCGGGCGGCGGGCGGAGCTGGCCCAGGCGCGCCGGGCCGAGGCCGAGCGGCAGGCCAAGCTGGCGGCGGACCAAGACGAGGCAACCCGGGTGCTGGCCGCGGCGGCGGCCGCCGCCAGCCGGCGGGCCGCCGCCGCCCCGGCCCAGCCGGCAGCTGAGCGCCTCGACCAGGTCGCCGGTGTCGAACCGGCGGTTCCGCCCGAGCAGCTCGCCGCCGACGAACCGGCGGCCGCCGAGACCATCGCGCCGCTGGAGCGGCACGGACAGGCCCGGGTCTGGGTGATCGACGGCCGGCCGCGCTATCACCTCACCGAGTGCCGGCAGCTTGATGGCAGCGCCGAGCCGATCAGCCTGGCGCAGGCGGTGGCCGACGGCTTCACGCCGTGCGCCGACTGCGATCCGGACAACCGGATCACCGGCTGAGTTCAGCTCAACCGGCGATCCGGCGTAACCACAGCTGCAGGCCCAGTTCCTCGTCTCCGGCCCGGTCGAAGCCGTCCGGCTGGGCCGGTGCTCCCTCGCTGAGCGAGCCGGCCAGCACCTCCCGGCCCAGTTCCTCGGCATGCTCGCGGATCGCCTCGGCCGGCTCCGGCGAGCCACCGACCAGCCAGTGCAGCTCGATCCGGTCGGTCACCTCGTAGCCGGCGCCCTTGCGCGCCTCCTGCACGATCCGCACGATGTCGCGCAGGGTGCCCAGCCGGCGCAGCTCCGGGGTGAGCTCCAGGTCCAGGGCGACCGTGTCCTGGCCGCCGCTCTCCACCGCCCAGCCGGACACCGGCACCTCGCTGACCACCAGTTCGTCGGCGGCGATCTCGCCGAACTCGCCGAGTTCGAACGAACCCCGGGCGCGCACCGAAGCCGCCACCGCACTGTGGTCGGCCGCCACGATGGCGTCGGCGACCTGCTTGGTGCGCGGGCCGAAACGCTTGCCCAGCGCCCGGAAGTTGGGCTTGACCGTGACGTCCACCAGATCCGCGGAGCTGGCCAGCTCGGCGAGCTCGACGACGTTCAGCTCATCGGCCACCTCGGCCCGCAGTTCCGGCGGCAGCTGAGCCCAGCCGGCGGCGGAGATCAGCGCGCGGGCCAGCGGCTGCCGGGTCTTCACCTTCGACGCAGCCCGGGCGGCACGGCCCAGCTCGACCAGCCGGCGGACCAGCGCCACCTGCTCGGCCAGCCGCGGCTCGGCCGGCGCCTGGACCGCCGGCCAGGATGCCAGGTGCACCGATTCGACGCCGCTGGACTCGGCGAACAGCGCCAGCCAGACCGCTTCGGTGACGAACGGCACGTACGGCGCCAGCAGCCGGGTGAGGGTGTGCAGGCAGTCGTGCAGGGTCCGCAACGCGGCCGGGTCGCCGTCCCAGAACCGGCGCCGGGACCGGCGCACGTACCAGTTGGACAGGTCGTCGATCAGCCCGGCCAGCGCCCGGCCGCCACGGGCGGTGTCGTAGTCCTGAAGCGCGGCGTCCACCTCGCCGGCCACCCGCGCCGTCTCGGCGAGCGCCCACCGGTCCAGCACGCTTGGCTCGCCGCTCGAGCCGGCCGTCTCGGAGTCCGGCGACCAGTCGTTGGCGCGGGCATACAGCGACTGGAACGAGGCCAGCGACCAGTACGTGCGCAGCACCTTGGAGGCGATCTCCTCCAACAGCTTGTGACCGATCCGTCGCTGCGACCACGGCGAGCCGGCCGCGGCCATGAACCAGCGCACCGCGTCGGCGCCGTGCTGCTCGAGCAACGGCATCGGTTCCAGGATGTTGCCCAGATGCTTGCTCATCTTCCGGCCGTCCTCGGCGACGATGTGACCCAGGCAGAGCACGTTGCGATAGGAGCTCTGGTCGAAGACCAGCGTGCCGATCGCCATCAGCGTGTAGAACCAGCCGCGAGTCTGGTCGATCGCCTCGCAGATGAAGTCGGCCGGATAGGAGGCCAGCGCCAGCTCGGCGTTGCGGTGGGGTGCGCCGAACTGGGCGAACGGCATCGAGCCCGAGTCGAACCAGGCGTCGATCACCTGTGGCACCCGGCGGAAGGTGCCGGGCACGTCCGGCAACGTGAAGGTCGGCGCGTCCACGTACGGCCGGTGCGGGTCCAGCCCGGACTGGTCGGTGCCGGTCAGCTCGGACAGCTCGGCCAGTGAACCGACGCAGACCAGCCGCTGCGGCTCGACGTCATTGCGCCAGATCGGCAGCGGCGTTC
The DNA here is from genome assembly GCA_045807085.1 of Jatrophihabitantaceae bacterium. GTDB lineage: Bacteria > Actinomycetota > Actinomycetes > Mycobacteriales > Jatrophihabitantaceae > Jatrophihabitans_A. Next base: position 194,799 of record JBJMIB010000007.1, on the reverse strand, counting down.
CCCAGTACCGGTCGCGGGACAGCGCCCAATCGATGTTGTTGGTCAGCCAGTCACCGTACCGGCCGTGCTTGATGGTCTCGGGGTACCAGTTGGTGGCCTCGTTCTGCGCCAACAGCTCCTGCTTGCGGGCGGTGGTGCGGATGTACCAGGACGGCAACGCGTAGTACATCAGCGGGGTGTGGCAGCGCCAGCAGTGCGGGTAGGCGTGCTCGTAGGCGACGTGCTTGAACAGCAGGCCGCGCTGCTTCAGGTCGGCGACCAGCGCCTCGTCGGCGTCCTTGAAGAACGCACCGCCGACCAGCGCCAGCTCCGGCAGGAAGTGCCCGTCCTTGCTGATCGGGTTGACCACCGGCAGCCCGTAGGCCCGACACACCGCCAGGTCCTCGGCGCCGAAGGCGGGGGACTGATGCACCAGGCCGGTGCCGTCCTCGGTGGTCACGTAGTCGGCCAGCACGATGTAGTGCGCCGGCTGCTCGGCATCGCCGATCTGCACCAGCTCGAACGGGCGCTGGTAGCGCCAGCGCTCCAGCTCGGTACCGGAATAGGTGCGCAGAACCTGGTAATCGCTGCCCAGCACGCGCTCGGCCAGCGGTTCGGCAACCACCAGCGTGCCGTGCTCGCTGCTGGTGACCAGGTAGCTCACGCTCGGGTTCACCGCCACCGCGGTGTTGGAGACCAGCGTCCACGGGGTGGTCGTCCAGACCAGCAGGTCCGCCTTGCCCGCCCACTCGCCGGAGGTCACCGGGAACCGGACGTAGACCGACGGATCGACCACGGTCTCGTAGCCCTGGGCCACCTCGTGGTCGGACAGGCCGGTGCCGCAGCGCGGGCAGTACGGGGCCACCCGGTAGTCCTCGACCAGCAGGTCGGCGTCGAAGATCCGCTTGAGCGCCCACCACACCGACTCGACGTAGCTGGAGTTCATCGTCCAGTAGGCGTTGTCGTAGTCGCACCAGTAGCCGATCCGTTCCGACAACTCGGTGAACTGGTCGACGTGGCGCCGCACCGACTTCCGGCAGCGATCGTTGAACTCGGCGATCCCGTACCGCTCGATGTCGGCCTTGCCGGTGAAGCCGAGTTCCTTCTCGACCGCCAGTTCGACCGGCAGGCCGTGGCAGTCCCAGCCCGCCATCCGGGGCACGTGGTAGCCCTTCATGGTGCGGTAGCGCGGGAACAGGTCCTTGAACACCCGGGCCTCGATGTGGTGGGTGCCGGGCATCCCGTTGGCGGTCGGCGGCCCCTCGTAGAACAGGTAGCTGGGACCGTGCGCGGTCTGGTCCATGCTGCGCTGGAAGACCTTGGCCTCGGCCCAGAAGGCCAGCACGTCGCGGTCCATGCTGGCCAGGTCGACGTGCGCCGGAAGTGGCTGGTAGGCCATTGCGTGTCTCCTTCACCGGTTCGGCCATAGGCGTAAGCCGCCTCGATCGGTGAAGGGACGACAGCTGCGCTGCCGCGGTACCACCCCTCTTGGCGCCCGGATGGTGCTCGGGCACCCGCTCATTGCTACCGCGCTCGGTTCTACTGAGGCCGTGGCCGGCCCGTTCTTCCGAAGGCTCGGAGGTGATTTGGCATCCGGCACTCCTCTCCGGGCTCACACCGTCCCCGGATCGCTGGTGATTCGTCGCCGAAGCTACTTGTCCTCGTCTGCGCCGTTGTCCAGTGTAGGGGGCGCCTCGGGTCGGCCGGCCAACCGCCGCGTGGAGGTGCGCGGCAATTTCGAAAACGGCCGCTGACGCCCGGACGAGCGGCCGGCCGGCCCGGGGCGCGGCGCGTCAGTTCGTTTGGGTAGGCTGCCGCCCGTATTCTGGCGGGCCTATCCGATGCCAGCTAGATCGCGGTGACAACCAGTACCCTGGCTGAACCATAAGTCGGGGATATGCCGAAAGGGGCGTCATGGCCGGCGTACGAGGGCGAATCGGTAACGCGTTGCGCCGAGCGGGGGAAACCGCCAAGGCGACGGCCTCGGCCGCCAAGACCCCCGCGAAGAAGGCTGCTGCCGCTACCAAGGCCGCTCCGGCGGCCGCCAAGAAGCAAACCCCGGCGGCCAGCAAGGCCACCGCCAAGAAGGCCCCGCCGGCGAAGAAGGGCGGGCCGGTCAAGCAGGCTGGATCCGCCAAGCAGGCCGGGCTGGCCAAGCAGGCCGGACCGATCATGAAGTCGGTCGCGAAGGCAGCGCCGGCGAAGAAGGCCGCGCCGGTCAAGAAGGCCGGGCCGGTCAAGAAGGCTGGGCCGGTCAAGCAGGCTGGATCCGCCAAACAGGCCGGGCTGGCCAAGCAAGCTGCGCCGATCACGAAGTCGGCCGCGAAGGCAGCGCCGGCAACAGCCTCGAAGAAGGCTGCCCCCGCCAAGGCTGCGCCAGCGAAGAAGGTAGTGGCCGGCAAGGCAGCGCCGGCCACGAAGTCGGCTGCGAAGGCAGCGCCGGCGGCGAAGTCGGCCGGGAAGGCGGCACCGGCCAAGCAGGCTGTCGCGAAGGCGGCGCCGGCGGCGAAGTCGGCTGGGAAGGCGGCGCCGGCCAAGCAGGCCGCGAAGGCAGCGCCGGCCAAGCCGGCTGTGGCGAAGGCAGCGCCAGCGGCGAAGTCGGCCGGGAAGGCAGCGCCGGCCAAGCCGGCTGTCGCGAAGGCAGCGCCAGCGGCGAAGTCGGCCGCGAAGGCAGCGCCGGCCAAGCAGGCTGTCGCGAAGGCGGCGCCGGCGGCGAAGTCGGCCGCGAAGGCAGCGCCGGCCAAGCAGGCTGTCGCAAAGACCGCGCCGGCGACAAAGACCGCGCCGGCAACAGCCTCGAAGAAGGCTGCCCCTGCCAAGGCTGCGCCAGCGAAGAAGGTGGTGGCCGCCAAGGCGGCGCCAGCCAAGAAGGCTGCGTCAACCGCGAAGGCAGCGCCGGCGAAGAACGCTGCGCCGACCAAGGCAGCCAGGCAAGCGGCGCCGACCAAGCGGCCAGCTGGGGGCGCGACCGCGAAGGCAGCGCCGGCCAGCAAGGCGGCCAAGAGTGCGCCGGCCAAGCAAGCGGCCAAGAAGGCAGCCAGCACCCCGGCGGCCGAGCCGGCCCAGGTTGCCGCCAGCCCGAACTCCACCGCGCCAACCACCGCGCCGCCGGCACCGGCGAAGAAGGCCGCGCCGCCGGCCGCGGCGGCTCGTCCGGAGCCGAAGCTGAGCGCGGCGGAGCTGCGCAACATCCGGTCGCAGTTGCAGCAGGAGTTCGATCAGATGCAGGCGGAATACCAGCGGTCGCTGGAACTGCTCAACGACCTGCAGCAGACGCACACCGACGGGGCCGGCGACGATCAGGCCGACGCGGGCAGCATGACCTTCGAACGCGAGCAGGAGCAGTCCATCACGGCCAACCGGCACGATCTGCTGATCCAGATCGAGCACGCCCTGGAGCGGATCGACGCGGGCACCTACGGGTTGTGCGAGAACTGCGGCAAGCCGATTCCGAAGGCCCGGTTGTTGGCGCTGCCGATGGCCACCCTGGATGCCGAGTGCAAGTCCCGCGAGGAGCGGCACTGATTGCTCGACCGTCCGGCCTGAGACAATGGCATGGTGAGTTCCGCGCCGCCACCTGGGTCCGAGGTCGGTTCCGAGCCTGTGCCGCGACGGCCACGTCGGATCCTGCTGTTCGCGCTGGTCGCGGTGCTGGTGCTGGCAGCCGACCTGACCAGCAAGGTGCTGGTGGTGGCCACGATCCAGCCGGACCGTGCCATCCGGCTACTCGGCGGCGCGCTCTACCTGGTGCAGGCCCGTAACTCCGGCGCCGCGTTCTCGGTCGGCACCGGCGCCACCGTGGCGCTCACCGCGGTGGCGGTGCTGGTGGTCGCCGTCATCGTCCGGGCCGCCCGCCGGCTGCGCTCGGTCGGCTGGGCGATCGCGCTCGGCCTGGTGCTGGGCGGTGCGCTGGGCAACCTGACGGATCGGTTCTTCCGGTCACCGGCGCCCGGCAAGGGCCATGTTGTCGACTGGATCTCGCTGTTCGCCGCCGACGGCCACATCTGGCCGATCTTCAACGTCGCCGACTCCTGCATCGTGATCGGCGGCTGCCTGGCGGTGTTGATCTCACTGCTCGGCATCGACCTTGCCGGCCACCGGTCAGCCAAGTCGGGCAGGCCGGCCCAACCGCACCGGCAGCGCAGCGGTGGCTGACTCCCGGCTACTGCCGGTGCCGGACGGGCTGGCGGGGCTACGGCTGGACGTGGCCATCTCCCGGATGTTCGGACTGTCCCGGACGGCGGCCGCCGGCCTGATCGACGACGGCGCGGTCACCCTGGACTTCCGGGCCCCGGTGCGTTCGGAGAAGGTGCGCGGCGGGTCGCTGCTGGAGATCACCATCCCGGATCCGCCGGACCTGGCCGCTGTGCCGCCCACCCCGGTGGACGGGTTGCGGATCCTCTACCAGGACGACGACCTGGTAGCGGTGGACAAACCGGTCGGAGTTGCCGCGCATCCGAGCGTGGGCTGGACCGGACCGACCGTGGTGCAGGGGCTGGCCGCGATGGGCATCGACGTGGCCACCTCCGGCGCCGCCGAACGGCAGGGCATCGTGCACCGGCTGGATGTCGGCACCACCGGCGTCATGGTGGTCGCCAAGAGCGAGCGGGCCTACTCCGCGTTGAAGCGGGCGTTCAAGCAGCGCACGGTGCGCAAGCTGTACTCCGCGCTGGTGCAGGGCCACCCCGACCCGAGCAGTGGCACCATCGACGCGCCCATCGACCGGCATCCGTCGGCGGACTGGAAGTTCGCCGTGGTCTCCGGCGGCCGGTCGAGCGTCACCCACTACCAGACCGTGCAGGCCTACCGGGCGGCATCGTTGCTCGACGTCCGGCTGGAGACCGGCCGTACCCACCAGATCCGGGTGCACATGGCCGCGCTGCGCCATCCCTGCTGCGGCGACACCGTGTACGGCGCCGACCCGGTGCTCAGCCGCAAACTGGGCCTGAACCGGCAGTGGCTGCACGCCCGCGAGCTGGGCTTCGAGCACCCGGTGACCGGGGAGGATCTGCAGATCCGCTCGCCGTTCCCCACCGACCTGCAGCACGCGCTGGACGTACTGGAAGCCGACAACTGACGCCATGGCGCTCAGTGAGTGAGCATCGCCCCGCGTTAGCGGCGAGAGTGGGCGATGAGCGCTGGCGCGAAGAGAGCGAAAATGCCGGGCTGGCTCAGCCGCTCGATCCGCCGGCGACCACGAACGACCAGAGCTCGCTGCTGACCGCCACCGGGGCTGGTGCCGGCTCGCCGTCAGCCGGCCGTTCGGAACGGTGACCGTGGCCGAACGCCGAGGAGTCCCGCCAAGCCTGGAAGGCGGCCTCGTCCCGCCAGCGGGTCAGCACCAGCCAGGTGTCGCGGCCGTCGGTCGGCTGCAGCAGTTCGAAGCCCTCGAAGCCGTCCTGACCGTCGACCGCGCCGGCCCGGGCGGCGAACCTCCTGGCCAGCTCGTCGCCGCTGTCCGCCGGCACCGTGATCGCGTTGATCTTGATGACTGACATGCATCGATGCTGTCACAGCCGGCCGACGGCGAGTCCCGCTGCGGTTGTCGGTGACGGGGTGCAGAATCGGAAGCCGCTGGCCAGCCCGAACGTGGGGCGCCACCTGATCGAAGGAATGAGGGCACCGCTGTGACCGTCTCTGCCGCCTCAACAGGTGCCTCGGACTCCTTCGTCCACCTGCACGTGCACACCGAGTACTCGATGCTCGACGGTGCTGCCCGGCTCACGGATCTGTTCGAGACCGCTGCCCAGATGGGCATGCCGGCACTGGCCATGACCGACCACGGCAACATCTTCGGCGCCTACGACTTCTACCGGCAGGCCACCGAGGCCGGGGTGAAGCCGATCATCGGCATGGAGGCATATCTCACCCCGAACACCCACCGGTCGGACCGGTCCCGGGTGCGCTGGAACAACGGTGGCGACGACGACGTCTCCGGCGGCGGCGCGTTCACCCACCTGACCATGCTGGCCGAGAACACCGCCGGCATGCACAACCTGTTCCGGCTGTCGTCCCGGTCCAGCCTGGAGGGGTTCTTCTACAAACCCCGGGCCGACCGGGAACTGCTGGCCCAGTACGCCGGCGGCCTGATCGCCACCACCGGCTGCCCGTCCGGTGAGATCCAGACCTGGCTGCGGATCGGCGACTACGCGAAAGCCCGGGCCACCGCGGCCGAATTCCGCGACATCTTCGGTGCGGACAACTTCTTCCTGGAGCTGATGGACCATGGCCTGGACATCGAGACCCGGGTCCGGGACGGCCTGATCCGGCTCGGCCGGGACCTTGGCCTGCCGATGATCGCCACCAACGACCTGCACTACACCAGGCGCGAGGACGCCGACGCGCACGAGGTGCTGCTCTGCGTGCAGTCCGGCAAGACGATGGCCGATCCGAACCGGTTCAAGTTCGATGCCAAGGACTTCTACCTCAAGTCACCCGCCGAGATGCGCTCGCTGTGGGCCGACAAGTACGACCTGCGGGAGGCCTGCGACAACACCTTGTTGATCGCCGAGCGATGCGCGGTGAGCTTCAACGAGTCGGCCAACTACATGCCGGCGTTCCCGGTGCCGGCGGGTGAGACCGAACAGTCATGGTTCGCCAAGGAGGTGGCCGTCGGTCTGCGCCGCCGCTACCCGGACGGGGTGCCGGAGGAGGTGCGTCGGCGCGCCGACTACGAGGTCGACGTCATCGTCCAGATGGGCTTTCCCGGCTACTTCCTGGTGGTGGCCGACTTCATCAACTGGGCCAAGGAGAACGGCATCCGGGTCGGCCCGGGACGCGGCTCGGGGGCCGGCTCGATGGCTGCCTACGCGATGCGCATCACCGACCTGGACCCGCTGCGACACGGGCTGATCTTCGAACGCTTCCTCAACCCGGACCGGGTATCGATGCCGGACTTCGACGTGGACTTCGACGAGCGCCGGCGCGGCGAGGTGATCCGCTACGTCACCGAGAAGTACGGCGACGACCGGGTGGCGCAGATCGTCACCTACGGCACCATCAAGGCCAAGCAGGCGGTCAAGGACGCAGCCCGGGTGCTCGGCTACCCGTTCGCGATGGGCGACCGGATCACCAAGCTGATGCCGCCGCCGGTGATGGGCAAGGACATCCCGCTGGCCGGCATCTTCGATTCGCGGCACAAGCGGTTCGGTGAGGCGGGGGAGTTCCGCGCGCTGTACGAGAGCGACCCAGAGGTGCAGCGGGTGGTCGACACCGCGCGCGGCCTGGAAGGGCTGAAGCGGCAGTGGGGCGTGCACGCCGCGGGCGTGATCATGTCCTCGGCCCCGCTGCTGGACGTCATCCCGATCATGCGCCGGGAGCAGGACGGCGCGGTGATCACCCAGTTCGACTACCCATCGTGCGAAAGCCTCGGCCTGATCAAGATGGACTTCCTGGGGTTGCGCAACCTCACCATCCTGGATGATGCTGTCGACAACATCCGGGCCAACCGTGGCGTCGACCTGGTGCTGGAGGAACTGCCGCTGGATGACCAGCCCACCTACGAACTGCTTACCCGTGGCGACACGCTCGGCGTCTTCCAGCTCGACGGCGGTCCGCTGCGGGCATTGCTGCGTTCGATGCGGCCGGACAACTTCGAGGACATCTCGGCGGTCATCGCGCTGTACCGGCCGGGACCGATGGGCGCCGACTCGCACAACAAGTACGCCAACCGCAAGAACGGCCGGGAACCGGTGGTGCCGATCCACCCGGAGCTGGAAACGGCGCTGGCCGAGATCCTCAGCGACACCTACGGGTTGATCATCTACCAGGAGCAGGTCATCGCGATCGCCCAGCACCTGGCCGGCTACACCCTCGGCGGCGCCGACCTGTTGCGGCGCGCGATGGGCAAGAAGAAGAAGGCCGAGCTGGACGCCCAGTACGAGACCTTCTCCACCGGCATGGCCGACCGCGGCTACTCCGCGGCCGCGATCAAGACGCTGTGGGAGATCCTGGTTCCGTTCTCCGATTACGCGTTCAACAAAGCGCACTCGGCCGCCTACGGCCTGCTGTCCTACTGGACCGCCTACCTCAAGGCCCATTACCCGGCCGAGTACATGGCCGCGTTGCTGACCTCGGTCAAGGACGACAAGGACAAGATGGCGATCTACCTGGCCGAGTGCCGGCGGATGGGCATCAAGGTACTGCCGCCCTGCGTCAACTCCTCCGACGCCAACTTCACCCCGACCGATGATGACATCCGGTTCGGGCTGTCCGCGGTGCGCAATGTCGGCAGCAATGTGGTTGCCTCGATTGCCATGTCCCGAAAGGAGAAATCACCGTTTGTCGACTTCCACGACTACCTCCGGAAGGTCGATTCTGTCGCTTGTAACAAGCGGACCGTCGAGGCTCTGATCAAAGCCGGAGCGTTTGATTCGCTCGGCCACCCGCGCAAGGGCCTGCTGGTCATCCATGAGCAATGCATCGATGTCGCGATGACCTTCAAGCGGGAGGAGATGAGCGAGCAGGAGGCGCTTTTCGGTGGCCCCGCGGACGATAGGTTCATCAGCGACTACTCGTTGATGCCGCGAATCCCAGCCGGCGAGTGGGACAAGTCGGTGCTGCTGAACTTCGAGCGCGAGATGCTCGGGCTCTACGTCTCCGATCATCCGTTGTTCGGTGTCGAGCACATTCTCAAGACCTCGGCCGAGGTCAGCATCGCCGATCTACAGACGGACCTGGTCAAGGACGGCGAGCGGGTCGTGGTGGCCGGCATCCTGTCCAGCGTCACCCGGCGGATGACCAAGGACGGCAAGCCCTGGGCACAGGTGGTGCTCGAGGATCTCGAGGGCTCGGTGGAGGTGCTGTTCTTCCCGCAGTCCTACGCCCAGATCGGCCTGCAGATCGTCGAGGACGCGATCGTGGTGATCAGCGGCCGGGTCGATGCCCGCGAGGAGACCGTGCGGATCATCGGTTCGGAGTTGCGGCTGCCGGATCTGAGCAGCGATCCACGGGGGCCGCTCCGGCTGGAGATCAGCCGGGAGCGGTGCAACGAGCGGGTGATCGGTCGGCTGCGCGAGATCCTCGAGTCGCATCCCGGCGCCACCGAGGTGCACGTCGAACTCGGCTTCGGCAACCGGCTGCGGGTGGCGCTGCCGAACTACCGGGTCGCGATCAGCGCCGCCCTGATGGGCGACATCAAGGAGTTGCTCGGTGCGAGCGCGGTCGTCGGCTGAGCCCGGCCCCGGCCGACGCCGCCGGGCACTCCGCTGGCGACCCGATCGTTGAGCCACCGTGAGCGAGTCAGGTCCGGCCTGGTATGGCGAGCAGCCGGGATACCCGGCGCCGGCGGAACGAGTCAGCTTCTCCTTCCGGTCGGCCTCCCCGCAGTCGGAGGCGGCGCTGCGGCAGTACCTGCTGACCCGGGCGCTCGGCCGCTCGGTGTTGAACACGGTGCAGTGGTCGGCGATCGCGATCGTGGCGCTCGCGGTGGCCTGCTGGCTCGCCGACGTCAAGGTGCTCGCGGTGCTGATCGGACTGCTCGCGGTGTTCGTGCTGCTGGCCCGGTGGATGCTGGCCGGCCTGGGTCGCCGGCTGTCCGGCGCCGACCGGCTCGGCGCGGTCGAACCGCAGGTGCGCCGGCTGGTTGCCCGCACCGGTCGCCAGCTGCGCCAGGAACTGCGCCGAGTGGGACTGCCCGGCACGCCCTGGGCGCCGCTGCTGATCGCGCTGCGGCTGCTGCGGCCGTACCGGCGCCGGCAGACCGCGCAGGCGCTGGCCCGGGTCGACCTGACCCGGGTGGTGCCGGCCAGCCAGCTCGATGAGCTGCACCTGCTGCTGCAGTCGGCCGGCCGGCAGAACTAGGCCGGCCGGCAGAACCAAGCCGGCCGGCAGAACCGTGCACCTCGGCAGAACCAAGCCGGCCGGCAGGACCGTGCACCTCGGCAGAACCAAGCCGGCCGGCAGAATCGAGCACGTCGGCAGAACCGACTGGCGGAGCGAATCGTCCTAAGTCGGCCGCTTGTCCAGCAGAACCTGCGCCAGTTGGCAGGCGGTCGGGCCGAACACACGTCCAGCCACGGGTCGGCTTGACAGAATGAGCCGATGAGCCCAGAGCTGGTCCCGCCCCGCGGTGGCAGCTCGGACGCTGCCCCGGACACCGCACCGCTCGGCCGATTACGCCGGGGGGTCGGCGCGGTGCGCCGGATCGTCGCGACCACTCGGGCAAAGGCACGGCCACCGATGCCGATCGACACCGGGCCGCACCGCGGCATGGCATTCGCGGGCACCATCTGGCTGGGTGGCTCGGCCGAGCCCGAGCCGGGGGTATTGGTGCTGGACGCGGCCGGCCGGGTGGCCGAACTGCGCCAGAACCGGGAGGGCTTGCCGGCCGACCTGCCGGTCCACGGCAGCGCGGAGCACTGGGTGATGCCCGGACTGATCGACGCGCACGTCCATCTCGGCTTCGACCCGACCGCCCCGCCGGATCCGTACGGGCGGTTCAGCGTGTCCGGCACCCAGACCGGCCTGGTCGGGCTGCGGGACCTCGGCGCGCCGATGAGCTGGGCCGCTCGCTGGCGGACCGGCCACCGGCCCTGCCTGCCGGGCATGCCGTTCATCGCGGTGTCCGGGCCGATCCTCACCGCCGCCGGCGGCTACCCCTCCCGCAGTTGGGGCGCGGACGGCTATGCCGAATTCGTCAGCTCGCCGGCCCAGGCGCGCTGGGTGGTGCAGCGGCTGGCGGCGGCCGGCGTCGACCTGATCAAACTGGCCCTGGAGCCGGGCGAGCAGCGCTGGCCGGTGCCGGAGCCACGGGTGGTCCTGGCCATCGTCGAGGCCGCGCATGCGGCCGGCCTGCCGGTCGTCGCGCACGCGCTCACCGTCGAGATGGTGAGCCGAGCCCTCGATGCCGGCGTGGACGAGCTGGCGCACACCCCGACCGAGCGGCTGCCACCGGCGCTGGTGGAGCGGATCGCCGACACCGGCCTGCGGGTCACCTCCACCCTGCAGACCTTCTTCGCCAACGGCGAGGGCCGGGATGCCGCCGCCAACGCCGCCGATCTGGTCTCGGCCGGGGTTCGGCTGAGCTACGGCACCGACCTCGGCAACTCCGGCACCCGGCCCGGCGTGGACCCGCGCGAGCTGGACCGGCTGGCCGCGGCCGGGCTCGGCCGGCTCGGCGCGCTGCGGGCAGCCACCGAATGGTCGGCCAGCACCGCCGGCATGCGTCGGCGCAGCGGCCTGCTGCAGATCGGCCGGCCCGCCGCGTTGGTGCTGTTGCCGAGCAGTCCGCTGGTCGAGCCGGGCGTCTTCCGGACACCGAGCGCGGTGTACGCCGACGGACGGCTTACCGCTGGCGCGATGCCGTGACCAGCCAGCACCGCCCCGCCCGCGCGGCCGCCTTGACCCGGCGAGCCAACCGATGAGTCTGACCGACGTCCGTCCGCAACTGCGCCGGCTGGCCGCCGCGGTGCCGGACCGCCGTCCGCTGGTGGTGCTGGTGCTCGCCCAGCTGCTCACCGGCGTGGTGCTCGGGCTGATCTGGTTGGCCTGGTCGCCGACCTCGGTGTCCTACATGCTGGATTCCGGCCACGGTTCCGCGGTGGTGGTGCCGGGCGAGTCGGAGAGCCAGGTCGCCGGTGACGGCCGGTACGCGCTGCTCACCGTGCTGGCCGGCCTGGTGTTCGGACTGCTGGCCTGGCGACTGCGCAGCAACCGCGGCTCGGTGACGTTGCTGGTGCTCGGGGCCAGCAGCCTGCTCAGTTCGCTGCTCGCGCTGGCCACCGGCCAGCTGTTGAGCAACGGCCACGACAGCGCTCCGGTCAACACCGCCTTCCATCCGCCGTTGGCGCTGCACGCCACCGCGGCGGTGTTCCTGCAGGCGCTGCTGGCGGTGCTGGTGTACACCGTCTTCGTCGGGCTCGCGGGCGACCAGCATCTAGGCCGCGGCCGGCCCGCCGACGAGCGGACCGATCAGCCGGATGAGCAGACCGATCAGGCCGTCGAGTGGGCCGATCAGCCGGATGAGCGGATCGATCAGCCGGCCGAGCCACCGCCGGCCGGCCAGCCGTAGCGGCCGGCGACAGGCGGTTGACGAGAGGCGGTTGACGAGAGGCGGTTGACGAGAGGCGGTTGGCGACAGGCGGATTCAGCTGCGGAAGGCCGCCGCGGTGACCGGAACCGCGCGCAGCCGCGACACCAGTTCGGTCTCGCGGCGCAGGATGGCGCGCGCCTCGCGCAGCCGGGCGGCCGTGTCCGGGCAGGCCAGCAGCAGTTGCCGGTCGACCAGCGGCAACCAGGACTGCCGGGCCACCGCGTAGGACAGCGCGCGAGCGACCGCCGAGTCGGGTCGTCCACCGGTCGGATCGGGTCGTCCACCGGTCGGATCGGGTCGTCCACCGGTCGGATCGGGTCGTTCACCGGTTGGATCGGGTCGTTCACCCGTTGGCTCTTGGCCGGGACGGGGGTCGGGATCGGGGCCCGGCTCCGGTTCGAGGTAGTCGACGTTCAGCTGTGCCAGCGCCTTCCGGTGCCGCTGCATGGCCAGCTGGGCGCCGAGCAGCAGGCCGACCGACAACCGGCCGTCCGGCTCGGCGAGCCAGCGCACGGTCGCCATCAGGTACGGCCGGCTGGTGGTGTCCAGTTGCTCGATGACGAACCGGCGCTCGCCGATCGCGGAGACGTCGCACCGGCCGTCCGGCAGCGGCAGCACGTCGGTGACCCGGGCGGTGGTGCCGACCGGGTGCAGCTCCCGCAACTCGCCGACCTCCCAGCCACCGCGCAGCGCCACCACCCCGAACTCCGGTGCGCGCGGATCCTGATCGTTGAGCAGGTCGGCCACCAGCTGCCGGTAGCGGGGCTCGAAGACGTGCAGCGACAGTGGCATCCCGGGGGTGAGCACGGTGCTGAGCGGAAACAGCGGAAGCTGCTCGGTTGGGCCCGCACCCGGTGTGCTCACCGCACTACCGTACGGCCTAACCGGGGTGCCGGCGGGAAGTCATTTTCGCTGGATCGGCTCTGGCAGACTGGACAGGTGCTTCGTCGGGTGGATCTCTCCAACGCGCCGACCACCGCCCGGGCCCTGCGCCGGGTGCTGCCGCGGGCCGCGGTGGATGTGCATGCAGCGCTGGCCACGGTCACCCCGATCGTCGAACAGGTCCGCGCGCACGGTTACCCGGCGGCTCGGACGTTCACCCGGGACTTCGACGGCGTGGACGTGCCCGACCCACGGGTGCCGGAGATCGAGTTGCGGCAGGCGCTGGACGCACTCGACCCGGCCGTCCGGGACGCGCTGGCCGAAGCCATCCGGCGAGCCCGGCTGGTGCACGAGGCGCAGCGGCGGCCGGACCAGACCGTGCGGGTGGCGCCGGGCGGCACGGTGACCGAGCGCTGGCTGCCGGTGGACCGGGTCGGGCTGTACGTGCCCGGCGGGCTGGCGGTGTACCCGTCCTCGGTGGTGATGAACGTGGTACCCGCGCAGGCGGCCGGCGTGCCGTCGCTGGCGGTCTGCACGCCGCCGCAGCGCGACTTCGGCGGCCGGCCGCACCCGAGCATCCTGGCTGCCTGCGCGCTGCTGGGGGTGACCGAGGTGTACGCGGTCGGTGGTGCCCAGGCGATCGCGCTGCTGGCCTATGGCGACGCGGAACTGCCGCTGGAGCCGGTGGATCTGATCACCGGCCCCGGCAATGTCTACGTGGCCGCCGCCAAGCGGCTGCTGCGCGGCGTGGTCGGCATCGACGCCGAGGCCGGACCCACCGAGATCGCCATCCTGGCCGACCACACCGCCGATCCGGTGCACGTCGCGGCGGACCTGATCAGCCAGGCCGAGCACGATCCGGCCGCCGCCTCGGTGCTGGTCACCGATTCGGCCGAGTTGGCCGCCGCGGTGGCTGCCGAGGTGCACCGCCAGGTTGCCCAGACCAAATACGTCGAGCGGGTGACCGCCGCGCTGACCGGTCCGCAGTCGGCGATCGTGCTGGTGGCGGATCTGGCGCAGGGGCTGGACGTGGTCAACGCCTACGCCGCCGAGCACTTGGAGGTGCTCACCGCCGAGCCGGCCAGCTGGGCGGCTCGGGTGCGGCATGCCGGCTGTGTCTTCGTCGGCACGCACTCGCCGGTGTCGCTGGGTGACTACTGCGCCGGCTCCAACCACGTGCTGCCGACCGGCTGCACCGCCCGGCACGCGTCCGGGCTGAGCGTGCAGTCGTTCCTGCACGGTGTGCACGTGGTCGACTACGACCGGGACGCGCTGCTGGCGGTGGCGGACAAGGTGATCGCGCTAGCCGAGGCCGAGGACCTGCCGGCGCACGGCGCGGCGATCGCCGCCCGGCTGCCCCGGTCATGAACAGCCCGGTTCCGCGGTCATGAACGCCACCTTCGCGCAGCTGCCGATCCGGGACGAGCTGCGCGGCCAGGTGCCCTACGGCGCGCCGCAGCTGGACGTGCCGGTCAGGCTGAACACCAACGAGAACCCGTACCCGCCGCCGGCTGCCGTGGTGGCTGAGATCGCCGCCGCGACGGCCGCCGCGGCCACCGAGCTGAACCGGTATCCCGACCGGGAGTGCACGGCGCTGCGGGTGGCGCTGGCCGGCTACCTCGCCGAGGACACCGGCGTGCCGCTGGCGGCGGCGCAGCTGTGGCCGGCCAACGGCTCGAACGAGATCATGCAGCAGCTGCTGCAGGCCTTCGGCGGTCCGGGCCGGACCGCGCTGTCGTTCGCGCCGACCTACTCGATGTATCCGGAGTACGCCCGTAACACCCACACCCGTTGGCTGACCGGTGACCGCACCGCCGACTTCGAGCTCGACCTGGCAGCCGCGGCCCGGTTGATCGAACAGATCCAGCCGGCGGTGCTGCTGCTGGCCTCGCCGAACAACCCGACCGGCACCGCCGCCACGCTGGACAGTATCCGGGCGCTGCTGGAAGTGGCGCCGGGCATGGTGGTGGTGGACGAGGCATACGCCGAGTTCCGCCGGGCCGGCGTGCCGAGTGCCTGCACCCTGCTGGCCGACCACCCCCGGTTGGTGGTGACCCGGACCATGAGCAAGGCGTTCGCGTTGGCCGGTGGCCGGCTGGGCTACCTGGCCGCGGATCCGGCGGTGGTGGATGCGGTCCGGATCGTCCGGCTGCCCTACCACCTGTCCTCGGTCGGCCAGGCCACCGCGCGGGCCGCGCTGGCGCACAGCGGTGAACTGCTGGCGGCCGTCGCCGTCCTGCGCGCCGAGCGCGACGCCACCGTGCACCGGCTGCGCGAACTGGGTTTGCGGGTGATCGATTCGGATGCCAACTTCGTGCTGTTCGGCACGTTCGCGGATCCGCACGCGGTGTGGCAGGGTCTGCTCGATCGGGGTGTGCTGATCCGCGAGACCGGCCCGGCCGGCTGGTTGCGGGTGTCCATCGGCACGGCGGAGGAGATGCGGGCCTTCCGGCTCGCGCTGCAGCAGGTGATGGGAGAGCGATCGTGAGCCGCACCGGACGCATCGAGCGCCAGACCGCCGAGACCAAGGTGCTGGTGGCCATCGATCTCGATGGCAGCGGCCATACCGACGTGGACACCGGCGTCGGGTTCTTCGATCACATGCTGACCGCGTTCGGCAAGCACGGGTTGTTCGACCTGACGGTGGCGGTGGAGGGCGACCTGCACATCGATGCCCACCATTCGGTGGAGGACGCGGCCATCGCGCTCGGCCAGGCCTTCGCCGAAGCAGCCGGCGACAAGGTCGGTGTGCGCCGGTTCGGAGACGCGATGATCCCGATGGACGAGGCGCTAGTGGTTGCCGCCGTGGACCTATCCGGCCGGCCATACCTTGCGCACACCGAGCCGGACGGCGCCCCGCCCTACCTGCTGGGTCGGGACAGTGCGTACGCCACCACCCTCACTCGGCACGTCTTCGAGTCCTTCGCGCACCAGGCCAAGCTGGCACTGCACGTCACCGTGCAGGCCGGCCGGGACTGGCATCACATCACCGAGGCGCAGTACAAGGCGGTCGCCCGGGCGCTGCGAGCCGCCTGCGAGCTGGACCCGCGCCAGTCCGGCGTGCCGTCCACCAAGGGTGTGCTGTAGCGAGTGAGCATCGCAGGCGAAGCCGAGGAGCGGAGCGAGCAGGTGATGAGCGCTTGCGCGAAGAGCAGATGACTCAGCGAGTGAGCATCGCAGGCGAAGCCGAGGAGCGGAGCGAGCGGGTGATGAGCGCTTGCGCGAAGAGCAGATGACCAGTGTCGTGGTGCTCGACTACGGCTCGGGCAATGTGCGCTCGGCGGTGCGCGCGCTGCAGCGGGCCGGCGCGCAGGTCGAGCTGACCGCCGACCCCGCCGCCGCGACCGCCGCGGCCGGGCTGGTGGTGCCCGGGGTCGGGGCGTTCGCCGCCTGCATGGCCGGCCTGATGGCAGTGTCGGCCCGCGAGATCCTCGACCGGCGATTGGCGACCGGCCGACCCACCCTCGGCATCTGCGTGGGCATGCAGGTGCTGTTCGGCGAGGGCGTCGAGCACGGCACGGCGACGCCGGGGCTGGCGGCCATGCCCGGCCGGGTGACCCGGCTGACGGCACCGATCGTGCCGCACATGGGCTGGAACACCGTTTCCGCGCCGGCCGGTTCGGCGCTGTTCGCGGGCATCGGCAATGCCCGGTTCTACTTCGTGCACTCCTACGGGGTGGCCGCGCCGGTCGAGTTGCCGGGTTACCTGGTGACCACTGCCGAGCACGGTAATAGCTTTGTCGCGGCGGTGGAATCTCCGCTGCTGTCGGCGACCCAGTTCCATCCGGAGAAGTCCGGCGAGGCGGGTATCCAGCTGCTGCGCAACTGGCTGGCCACCCTGCCGGGCGCCGGGCCGCAGCCGGCGGCGGGCGGCGATATCGAGGTCGGAGCGGGCCGGTGAGCAAGGAACGGGCCCGCCGCCGGGCCGAGCGGCAGGCCGTTGCCCACGCTCGGGCGGCCGCTCAGCTGGCCGCCCGCGAGCGGGCCGCTGCCAAGGGCCGCCGCCGAGCCCGGATGGCCGCCCTGCTGCCGCGGCGTCGGGCGGCGCTGGCCGACGGCAGTGCCCTAGCCAGCCGGCGCCGGGAGCGGCGAGCCACCATCGGCTCGGTGCTGCTGGTCGTGGTGGTGCTGACCTACCTGATCACCCGGTCGGTGCCGATCGTGATCGGCGTGCTGCTGGTGGCCGCGATCGCGCTGCCGGCCCTGATCGCCGCGCTGTTCGGCCGGAACGCCAGATGAGGGCCGAACGGGGCGCGTCATGACCCTGCAACTGCTGCCGGCGGTGGACGTGGCCGGCGGCGTCGCGGTGCGGCTGGTGCAGGGTGCGGCCGGTACCGAGACCTCCTACGGCAGCCCGCTGGAGGCTGCCCTGGCCTGGCAGCGCGGCGGTGCCGACTGGATTCACCTGGTCGATCTGGATGCCGCGTTCGGCCGGGGCAGCAACGCCGAACTGCTGGCCGAGGTGGTCGGCCAACTGGACGTGCGGGTGGAGCTGTCCGGCGGCATCCGCGACGACGAGTCGCTGGCCGCGGCGCTGGCCACCGGCTGCAGCCGGGTGAACCTGGGCACCGCCGCGCTGGAGCGGCCGGACTGGGTACGAACGGTGATCGCCCGGCACGGTGAGCGGGTCGCGGTCGGGCTGGATGTGCGCGGCAGCACGCTCGCCGGCCGCGGCTGGACCGCCGAAGGCGGCGACCTGTTCGAAACCCTGGCCCGGCTGGACGCCGATGGCTGCGCCCGCTATGTGGTGACCGACGTGCACCGGGACGGCACTCTGACCGGTCCGAACACCGAGCTGCTGCGCAATGTGTGCGCGGCCACCGATCGTCCGGTGGTGGCTTCCGGCGGGGTGTCTTCGCTGGCCGACCTGCGCACGCTGGCCGGCCTGACCGGCATCGGCGTGGAGGGTGCCATCGTCGGAAAGGCCCTGTACACCGGCGCGTTCACCATCGAGGAAGCACTGCGGGCGGTGGCCGAATGACCCCGAGTAAGCAGCGCGGCGAGGAGCGGATCGAGGTCAGCGATGAGCGCTAGCGCGAAGAGCCAATGACGCTGTCGGTACGGGTGATTCCGTGCCTGGACGTGGACGCCGGCCGGGTGGTCAAGGGGGTCAACTTCACCGACCTGCGCGACGCCGGGGATCCGGTCGAGCTGGCTCGTTGCTACGACGTCGAGGGCGCCGACGAGCTCACCTTCCTCGACATCACGGCCTCCTCGGCCGGCCGGGAGACCACCTACGAGATCGTCCGGCGCACCGCCGAGCAGGTGTTCATCCCGCTGACGGTCGGCGGTGGCGTGCGCTCGGTGGCCGACGTCGACGCGTTGCTGCGGGCCGGTGCCGACAAGGTGGGCGTGAACACGGCCGCGATCGGCCGGCCGGAGCTGATCAGCGAGATCGCCGACCGGTTCGGCTCGCAGGTGCTGGTGCTGTCGGTGGATGCTCGGCGGCTACTGGACGCCGGCCCAGGCGTGCCCCGGTTCGAGGTGACCACGCACGGCGGCCGGGAGAGCACCGGCATCGACGCGGTGCGGTGGGCGGCCCGGGCAGCCGAGCTCGGCGCGGGGGAGATCCTGCTGAACTCGATGGATGCCGACGGCACCGGAGACGGCTTCGACCTGGAGCTGATCCGGCAGGTGCGGGCGGCGGTGTCGGTGCCGGTGATCGCCAGCGGCGGCGCCGGCCGGGTCGAGCACTTCCCGCCGGCCGTCGAAGCCGGCGCCGACGCGGTGCTGGCCGCCGGTGTCTTCCACTACGGCACGCTCAGCATCGGCGAGGTGAAGCGCGGCCTGGCCGCGGCCGGCCTGCCAGTACGTTGAGCAGGCATCCCGACAGTTAGGGCGATGAGACATCCCGACAGCTAGGGCGATTCGGCATGCATTACGACCGGCGGCGTCGGATGATGGCCGGGTGAGCGAAGAGCCTGACCCGCACCGGACGCCGGGCGCGGTGATCGCCGCGGTTGCCGCGGCGACCGTGGTGGTGCCGTTCCTGATCGTGTACTCGTTCCTGTTCATCGCGCGCGGCATCTTCGTCGAGGTCGAGCAGCCCGACATCACCGGCAGCCGGCACGGCGAGGCGGCGGCCGGCCTGGTCGCGTTGGCCTTTCTGGCATTCGTGCTCTGGGGCATGCTGCGGATGCTGAACGGCAGCAACCGGATGGTGTTCTGGCTCGGCCAGCTGATCGCGCTGGCCGTCTCGGTGACGTTCCTGCTCGACAGCTCCTCCGGCGATCCGCAGGTGCCGGTGGTCACCGCGGCGGCGGCGGCGCTGGCCATCGCCCTCTCACTCACCCCGCCGGCGACTCGCTGGGTGGCCTCGGCCGGCGGTGAGCGGGAACCGCCGCCGCGTCCGAGCAGGGACGCAACCGGCGAACCGGACGCCGGCCTGGACGTTGTGACCGAACCGGCACACCGGCAGGGGTAGCGCACAGGGCATTCACAGTCAAAGCTGAGGGCATGCCCATTCGGAACAGAGATTCTCGTGTCATGTCGAGTTCTCTTTCCGCAACCCAGCCCAGCCTCACCGGATCGCGCACCAAGCGCAAGGTGCTTGTCGTCGACGATGAGGAGAACGTGGTCCATCTGGTCGCCTCGGCGCTGCGCTTCGACGGCTTCGAGACCGTGACCGCTGACAACGGTCACTCGGCGCTGGCCGCGGTGGCCGAGCACGACCCCGACCTGGTGGTGCTCGACGTGATGATGCCGGGCCTGGACGGGCATGCCGTGTTGCAGCACCTGCGCCAGGCCGGCTCGATCGTCCCGGTGATCTTCCTGACCGCCCGCGACACCGCCAACGACCGGGTCGCCGGGCTGCGTTCGGGCGCTGACGACTACGTGGTCAAGCCGTTCAGCGTGGAGGAACTGCTGGCCCGGGTGCACGCCGTGCTCCGCAGGACGCAGATCGAGCAGGACAAGGACGGCGTGCTGCGGGTCGCCGACCTGGAACTCGACGAGAACAGTCACGAGGTGACCCGGGCCGGCCAGGAGATCCACCTGACCGCCACCGAGTTCGAGCTGCTGCGCTACCTGATGCGCAATGAGCGGGTGGTGCTGTCCAAGGCCCAGATCCTCGACCGGGTCTGGAAGTACGACTTCCAGGGCCACTCCAACATCGTCGAGCTCTACATCGGCTACCTGCGGCGCAAGATCGACTCGGTCGACCCCAAGCTGATCCACACGGTGCGCGGCGCGGGCTACGTCATCAAGGCGCCGCGCGGGTGAGTTTTCCCCTCACCACCGAGCACCCGGAGGGCGCCGACCAGCCGAGAAGACCTCACCCGGGCCGCCGGTTGCTGCGGCGACTGATGCCGCGCACGCTCAGCGGACGGCTGATGACCGGCGTGGTCGGCCTGGTCACCCTGCTGGTGCTGATGGTAGGGGTGGCCACCTACACCCTGCTCGCGCCGTTCCTCACCACCCGGGTGGACGAGCAGCTCAGCTCGGTGGCCCAGCCGTCCAACATCTCCCGCTACCTCAGCTACGCCCAGAACCCGAGCACCGCCTTCCCCGGCGCGCAGAACGTCTGGTTCACCGCGATGCAGAGCGACGGCACGACGGTGTTCACGGTGCCGGACGACCTGTTGGTCCATCCGCTCGCGCTGTCCGCCGGCGACCGTCGCAAGCTGGCCAAGCATCCGAACACCTACCAGACCGTGACCACCACCGACGGCGTCGAGCTTCGGGTGCTGCCGGTCGGGGTGACCTTCACGGTGGACCGTAACCCGGTGCCGGGTGTGGCCGTGGTGGGACTGTCCATGCATGACGTGGACAGCACCCTCGGCCGGCTGGTGCGGCTGGAGCTGATCCTCGGGCTGGCCGCCATCGCGCTGGCCGCCGGCGTCACCGCCTGGGGGGTCCGGGCCGGCCTGCGGCCGCTGCACCGGGTCACCCGCACCGCGCAGGAGGTCACCGCGGAGCTGTCGCCGGACGGCTCCGGGCTGGACCGCCGGGTGCCGGTGGACGGTGCCCCGATCGAGGTGGCGCAGGTCGCCGCGTCGGTGAACACCCTGCTGGCAGCGGTACAAACCGAGTTCTCGGCGCGGTTACGCAGCGAACAGCGGATGCGCCAGTTCCTGGCCGACGCCTCGCACGAGCTGCGCACCCCGCTGACCTCGATCCGCGGTTACGCCGAGCTGTCCCGGCTGCGGTCGGCCGCCGGCGAGGCGGCCGATGACTCGATGCGCCGGATCGAGCTCGAGGGCACCCGGATGTCACGCCTGGTCGAGGACCTGCTGGTGCTGGCCCGCGGTGACCAGGACACCCCGCTGGAGCTGACCGAGGTGTCGGTGGATGCGCTGATGGCCGAGGCGGCCACCGTCGCGCACGCCGGGCAGCCAGGGCGCACCATCGAGGTGGGCACGCCCACCGGCTTGACCGTGCCGGGTGACTGGGACCAGCTGCTGCGGGTGCTGATCAACCTCACCACCAACGCCGCGGTGCACACCACGTCCGGTCCGATCCGGCTGAGCGCCATGTCGAGCCGGATCGTGATCAGCCCGACCGAGTCGGTGCCGGCGGTCGCGCTGCAGGTCAGTGACGCCGGGCCGGGGCTGCCGCCGGAGCAGGCCGCGCACGTCTTCGAGCGGTTCTGGCGGGCGGACAAGGCACGCAGCCGGGCCAAGGGGGGCAGCGGGCTGGGCATGGCCATCGTCGCCCAGATCGTGCAGGCGCACGGCGGCTCGGTGTACTTCGACTCCTCGGTCGAGCGCGGCACCATGGTCACCGTGGTGCTGCCGGCGAGCATGCCCACCCTGCCGTACCCACCGCCTGGCGAGTACTGGCAGCCGGCCGACCGCGAGCCGTCGGGGAACGGCCAGCCGGGGAACGGCCAGCCCGGGTACGGCCAGCAGGGGAACGGCCAGCCGGGGAACGGCCAGCCCGGGTACGGCCCGCCGGGGAACGGCCAGCCGGGGTACGGCCAGCCGGTTAACGGCCAGCCCGAGTACCCGGAGCCGGTCGAGTACCGCCAGCCGGCGGGTTACCAGCCACCCTGAGCCGGCCGGCCGGCGGATCGGGCAGCGGGGCAGAATTGAGCAATGGCTCCCGCTCCGGCTACCCGTCCCGCCGCTTCCGGTTCCGAGCTGGATCCGCGGATCGCGGCCAGGCTCAAGCGCGATGCGGCCGGCCTGGTCGCCGCGGTGGTCCAGCAGCACGACACCGGCCAGGTGCTGATGGTGGGCTGGATGGACGACCAGGCGTTGCACCGCACGCTGACCACCGGGCGAGCCACCTACTGGTCGCGATCCCGCCAGCAGTACTGGGTGAAGGGCGAGGCGTCCGGTCACATCCAGCGGGTGGTCTCGGTCGGGTTGGACTGTGACGGCGACGCGCTGCTGGTGCGGGTGGACCAGCACGGGCCGGCCTGTCACACCGGCGCCAAGAGCTGCTTCGACGCAGGCGGGTCGCTGACCGGCGTCGAGCCGACGGCCGCAGGTCCAACTGCTGCCAAACCGGCCCGCGCCGAACCGACCGGCGTGGAACTGACCCGTGCCGATCCGGCCGGCGTCGAACCGGCCCGCGCCGAACCGACCGGCGGCGAACGAACCAGCGCCGAACCGAGCCGTGCCGAACCGGCCGGCGTCGAACGAACCAGCGCCGGCTCGACCGCAGAGCCGTCGGCGGCCCGGTGACCTCGATCGAGCGCGCCGCGCTGGCCGAGCTGGCCAAGACCCACCGGCTGGTGCCGATCACCCGCACCCTGTTCGCCGACTCCGAGACGCCGGTCGGGGTGTATCGCAAGCTGGCCGGCAACCGGCCGGGCACCTTCCTGTTGGAATCGGCCGAGCCCGGCGCGTCCTTCTCCCGCTGGTCCTTCGTCGGAGTGCGGGCCGTTGCCACGCTGACCGCCGAGGGCGGCGCCGCCCGCTGGACCGGCTCGGTGCCGACCGGCCTGGCGATCGAGCGCGAGCAGGGCGCCGAGCAGGGCGCCGAGCCGGGGGTCGAACAGGGGGTCGAGCAGGGTGGCGAGCAGGGCGCCGATCCGCTTCGGCTGCTGGCCCAGGCCTGGCGCGCGGTCCGGGCTCCCCGGCTGCCGGGGCTGCCGCCGCTGACCGGAGGTTTCGTCGGCTACCTCGGCTATGACCTGGTGCGCCGGCTGGAACCGATCCCGGACCTCGCGCCGGACGAGCTGAATCTGCCGGAGCTGACCATGCTGTTGGTCACCGACCTGGCGGCGGTGGACCACCACAGCTGCACGGTGACCCTGATCGCCAACGCCGTGCTGCACCCGGGGCTGACCGAGGCCGAGCTGGACGCCGCCTACGCCGACGCCCAGGCCAGGCTCGACGCGATGCAGAATGACCTTGCCGCGCCGAGTGAATCCACCGTCGTGCCGAGCCTGCCGGTGCCGCCCAAGCCGGCCCGCTCGCGGACGCCGCCGGGGGAGTACGAGGCGTCCGTGCGGCGCTGCCTGGAGGCCATCCGGGCCGGCGAGGTGTTCCAGATCCTGCCCGGCCAGCGGTTCATCGCCGAGACCACCGCCGAGGCCTTCGACGTCTACCGGGCCCTGCGCACGCTCAATCCGTCGCCCTACCTGTACTACCTGCACTTCGCCGACTTCGACATCGTCGGCTCCAGCCCGGAGGCGCTGGTCACCGTCTCGGACGGCACCGCCACCATCCACCCGATCGCCGGCACCCGGCCACGCGGCTCGGACCCGGTGACCGACGCCGCGCTGGTGACCGAGCTGCTGGCCGACCCGAAGGAACGGGCCGAGCACGTGATGCTGGTGGATCTGGCCCGCAACGACCTGGGCCGGGTATGCCGGCCCGGCTCGGTGCAGGTGGTCGAGTTCGGGGTGGTGGAGCGCTACAGCCACGTGTGGCACATCGTCTCCACGGTGTCCGGTGAGGTCGCGGCCGACCGGGACGCCTTCGACGTCTTCACCGCCGCCTTCCCGCACGGCACCGTGTCCGGCGCGCCGAAGGTGCGCGCGATGCAACTGCTGGAGGAGATCGAACCGGTCCGGCGGGGCATCTACGCAGGCGCGGTCGGCTACTTCGACCCGGCCGGCGACATGGACCTGGCGATTGCGATCCGGACGGCGGTGATGACCGGCGGGGTGGCCTACGTGCAGGCCGGGGCCGGGGTGGTCGCCGACTCGGTGCCGGCGAACGAAGAGGCCGAAACCCGCAACAAGGCCCGCGCGGTGCTGCAGGCCATCGCCACAGCGGAGACCCTGGGCGTTCGCGGTGGATCCCGCTAGTCGACGGCAGCTGGCCGGCACCGTGCTGCTGGTGCTGGTCGGTGCCGGGCTGATGCTGGCCGTTGCCGGCCGTAGCTGGGCGAGGGTGACGGTGCCCCGGCAGCCGCCGTTCGGCGCGGTCCGGTTGGCGCTGTCCGGTCACCGGCTGTACCCGCCGCTGACCGGGTTGGCGGTGGTGGCGCTGATCGTCGCGGTGCTGATCCTGGTGCTGGCCGGCTGGCCGCGCCGGCTGCTCGGCGTGGTACTGATGCTGCTGGCCGGCTGGACCGGTTGGTACGCCGCGCAGGGCACCCGCCGGCCGGCCACCAGCCGGGTGCTGGAGTTGGCCGGTGATCGGCTGAGCCAGCGCTCCGGCGCGCCGCTGGTGCACACCGAGCCGGCCTGGGCCTGGCTGGCACTGGCGGGTTCGGTCTGCCTGCTGGCCGCCGGCGTGCTGCTGTTGACCCGCTCCGGCAGCTGGCGGGCCGGGCTGTCCAGCCGGTACGCGGCACCGGCCGAGGCGGCGGCGGCTGCCGATCCCTGGCGGCAAATGGACCGCGGTGAGGATCCGACAATCCGGGACGGTTAGCATCTCTCTACAGACGGCGAGGTCCGCTGACCGTCCCATCAAGGATCCGCCGACAGCCGTAGCAGCGTGCGAGGGGGTCCGGGGTGAACGTCCTCGAGGACATCATCGAAGGAGTCCGGCATGATGTCGCGGCGCGGATGGCCACAGTGCCGATGGAGCAGGTGAAGGCGGCTGCCCTGGCGGCGCCCCGCGCGCTGGACGGCTACGCGGCGCTGCGCGAGCCCGGCGTCGCGGTGATTGCCGAGATCAAACGGAGTAGCCCGTCCAGCGGATCGCTGGCCGACATCAGCTCGCCGGCCGCGCTCGCCTGCCAGTACGAGGCCGGCGGGGCCCGGGCGATCAGCGTGCTGACCGAGGAACGCCGGTTCCGTGGCTCGCTGGCCGACCTGGACGCGGTGCGGGCGGTGGCCAGCATCCCGATCCTGCGCAAGGACTTCGTGATCAGCTCCTACCAGGTGCACGAGGCCCGCGCGCACGGCGCCGATCTGGTGCTGCTGATCGTCGCCGCGCTGCCGCAGAACGTGTTGATCGGCCTGCGCGAGCGGATCGAGTCGCTCGGCATGACCGCGCTGGTCGAGGTGCATGACGAGGACGAGGCCAGCCGGGCGCTGGATGCCGGCGCGCGGGTGATCGGGGTGAACGCGCGCAATCTCAAGACCCTCGAGGTGGACCGTTCGGTGTTCGAACGGATCGCGCCGGGGCTGCCGAGCAAGGTGGTGAAGATCGCCGAGTCCGGAGTTCGGGATGCGCACGACCTGATCACCTACGCCGCTGCCGGGGCCGACGCGGTGCTGGTCGGCGAGGGCCTGGTCACCTCGGGCAATCCGCGCCAGGCGGTGGCGGATCTGGTCACCGCCGGCGCGCATCCGGCTACGCCGCGGACCAAGTGATGATCGCGGATCACCCGATGACCGCGGCTCACGTGATGACCGCGGATCACCCGATGACCGCGGCTCACGTGATGACCGCGGACCACCCGATGACCGCGGCTCACGTGATGATCGCGGACCACGTGATGACCGCGACCACGTGATGACCGCGGACCAACCGATGACCGCGGATCACTTGATCACCGTCCGGCGATGACCAGCACCGAGTTTCAGTTCGCGCAGCTGGCGGCGGTGCCCGATGCCGGCGGCCATTTCGGCAGCTACGGCGGCCGGTACGTGCCGGAGGCACTGGTCGCGGCGCTGGACGAGATCGACCTGCAGTTCACCGCGGCGCAGGCCGATCCGGCGTTCATCGCCGAGCTCGGCCGGTTGCTGCGGGACTACGGCGGCCGGCCGTCGCCGCTGTCGGAGGCCGAACGGTTCTCCGAGCATGCCGGCGGCGCGCGGGTGCTGCTCAAGCGGGAGGATCTGAACCACACCGGCTCGCACAAGATCAACAATGTGCTGGGTCAGGCGTTGCTGACCAGAAGGCTCGGCAAGACCAGGGTGATCGCGGAGACCGGCGCCGGCCAGCACGGGGTGGCCACCGCCACCGCGGCCGCGCTGCTCGGCCTGGAATGCACGGTGTACATGGGCGAGGAGGACACCCGGCGACAGGCGCTCAACGTGGCCCGGATGCGGCTGCTCGGGGCCACCGTGGTGCCGGTGCGCACCGGCTCGCGCACCCTGAAGGACGCCATCAACGAGGCGTTCCGGGACTGGGTGGCCAATGTAGCCAGTACCCACTACCTGTTCGGGACGGCGGCCGGCCCGCACCCGATCCCGCGGCTGGTGCGCGAGTTCCACCGGGTGATCGGGCAGGAGGCGCGGGCCCAGGTGCTGGAGCGCACCGGCCGGCTGCCGGATGTGGTCGCCGCCTGCGTCGGCGGCGGCTCGAACGCGATCGGCATCTTCTACGACTTCATTCCGGACGCCGGTGTGCGGCTGGTCGGCCTGGAGGCGGCCGGCGAGGGAATCTCGACCGGGCGGCACGCGGCCACCATCACCGGCGGCTCGCCCGGCGTGCTGCACGGCGCCCGGTCGTACCTGTTGCAGGACGACAACGGCCAGACCATCGAGTCACACTCGATCTCGGCCGGCTTGGACTATCCCGGCGTTGGGCCGGAGCACGCCTGGCTGCACGACACCGGACGGGCCGAGTACCGCCCGGTCACCGATGCCGAGGCGATGGACGCGTTCGCGCTGCTGTGCCGTACCGAGGGCATCATCCCGGCCATCGAGAGCGCGCACGCGCTGGCCGGGGCGCTCCGGCTGGGGCAGGAGCTGGGGGCCGGCAGCACCATCCTGGTCAACCTGTCCGGCCGCGGCGACAAGGACGTGGAGACGGCGTCGAAGTACTTCGGCGTGGTGTCCGAGGAGGCCCTGCACGAAGAGGTCTCCCGGGCGTGAGCCAGGTTTCGACCTCGGGCAGCGTGCTGGCGGCGGTGCTGGCCAAGTGCGGGGCGGAGAACCGGGCGGCGCTGATCGGCTATCTGCCGGTCGGCTATCCGGATGTGCCGACCTCGATCGAGGCGATGCGAGCGATGGTGGCCGGCGGCACCGACATCATCGAGGTCGGCGTGCCCTATTCCGATCCGGGGATGGATGGGCCGACCATCCAGGCTGCCGTCGATCCGGCGGTGCGGGCCGGGGTGCGCATGACCGACGCGCTGGCCGCGGTATCGGCGGTGACCGCGGCCGGTGCGGCGGCGGTGATCATGTCCTATTGGAATCCTATTGCCAAATATGGTGTTTCCCGATTCGCGGCGGACCTGGCCAGCGTCGGAGGCGCGGGTGCGATCACCCCCGACCTTATTCCGGAGGAGGCCGCCGACTGGCTGGCCGCGAGTGACCAGCACGATCTGGACCGGGTCTTCCTGGTGGCTCCGTCGTCCGGGGACGAGCGGATCGTCTCGACCGCGGCCGCCTCCCGTGGTTTCGTCTACGCGGCGTCCACCATGGGGGTGACCGGGGTCCGCTCGGCGGTGAGCGACACCGCAGTCGCGCTGGTCGGCCGGGTGCGCGCGCTGGCGCCGTCGATCGCGGTGTGCGTCGGACTCGGCGTGTCCAACGCCGAGCAGGCGGCCGAGGTGGCCGCCTTCGCCGACGGGGTGATCGTGGGCTCGGCGTTCGTCCGCCGGTTGTTGGACTCACCGGACGCCGACGGGGTGTCGGGCGCGGGCGAGCTCGCGGCCGAACTCTGCCGCGGCGTCCGTCGCTAGGCATGGACTGTCAGGTTCTGTGCATGAGTCCGATATCTCCAGCGACGGCGAGGGTCGCCGCGGCCGAGGCGAGCGCGTGATCTGTCCAGCTCGCGACCGAGCAGACGCCGCCGGTGAGCGAGGTCGTATCCAAGCCGCAATCCCCCGCGCCGTGGCTGGATAGGAACGGCACTCGGCACGTCGAGTGTCGCCTGCTCGACGGCGCTGCGGTTCTGGTTGACCTTGCGAGTGCCGGCGCCGGACGGTAGGCCGCGAATCGTTTTCGTTGTGCCGATCCGGGTCCGCGCCGCCTTGGCGGATAAGGCGATTGCTATGCACGGACGTTCCTCAGCAATCAGGTGGGTGGAAGTGATGGTTGCGGATGGGTTTCTGCTCGGGATCCTTCCAGGCCGGTGGCAGCCAATGCGGTTGTCCTTGACGCATCTGGATGCGCCAGCCTTCGCGGAGGTGGTGATCATGGTGGTAGTCGCAGATGAGGCAGAGGTTGTCGAGGTTGGTCTGGCCACCGTCCTTCCAGGCGCGGATGTGATGCTTTTCGCTCCACTCCGGCGGCATCGTGCAGCCGGGGAAAGTGCAGCCCTGGTCGCGCGCGATCAGCGCGAGGGTTTGACCAGCTGAAGCGATCCGTCGACTGCGGTAGAGGTCGAGCGGCCGGCCGGTAGCGTCCTGGATGAGCAGAGCGAGATCGGCCTGGCCAGCCAACCTGAGTGCATCGATGACCGGCAGCAGCTGGTTGGTGCTGGTCCTGGCCGACCCGGTGCCGGTAGCCACCTGCTCAGCGGTAACGGTGATCAGCACGGTCGCGGGCGTGCCGCCGGTTCGCGGTAGTTCGCCGGCGCGCAGAGCAAGCCTGCACACGCTGGCCAGGGCGTCATGCCGGCGCTGGGCAGGGCTACGCTCGTCCGGGCCAGCGGCGTCGCTAGGTCGGGGTGCGGAGAGCGCGTTGAGCACCGTGGTGGCCAGCGCGGCGCAGGCTGGGTCCAGGTCTCCAGTCAACCGGTGCATGCCATCGGCGAGCGGAGTCAGGCTCAATCCGCGTCGGCGTCGGTGGTCAGCGGTGTCGGTGAGCCGCCCGTCCGGATCGACGGTGGCCACCAGCCGTGCGGCGATACCGCGAAGCGATGGCGGGCCCACCCGGCGAGCCCAGCCGGTCAGAAACTCCTCTGCCTCGTCCATCGTCTCAACCGGAAGCGACGACGGCAGCCCATGCAAAGTCGTCAGGATCAGCTCAACGTGCTCGCTGCTGACCGTGCCGGCCTCCCGCGCGCCGGCCAGCGTCGGCCTCAGCGGTGGCAGCTTCGCACCGGACAGGCTCTGCCGCGTGCTCAAGTCTCGGGCATGCCGGACCCGCCGTTTGGCTTCGGATGGCGAAGAATTCCATAACTGCGCGAGGAAGCGGGCCGCCGACGGCGCCAGCTCTCGCGCCAGAATGCTGCGCTGGTCGAGCTCAGCCACCAGTGCATGGTCGAAGGTTTCCAGGCGGCGGCGGGCCACCTCAACCGAACGCGCCGCTGCCAACACCGCATCGTCGCCGACCGAGGACAGGCCATAGCTCAGCAGCGCATCCACCGCGGCGGTCAACGTTGCCACCCGCTCCGCCAGCATGTCGTCCATGTAGCTGAAGCTAGCCGGCGGGTACGACAGAAATTGGCCGGTTAGCCAAGAATAGCCTGAGAAGCAAAGGAGAAACGATGTTAGAGGCAAGGAGAGTCGCTCAGCCTGATAGCAGGTGACTAGGCGCCGGCCGGCCGTTCCACCGATGATCAAAACCGCTCCACGCCTAGTTGCGTTATGCAGGAGCGGCGGCAGACCGAGGCGTTACGGGATCAGCAGCAGCTTGCCGGTGGCGGGCGGGACCGAGGCGTTACGGGATCAGCAGCAGCTTGCCGGTCGTCTTGCGTCCGGTCAGGTCCTCATACGCCCGGTGTGCCTCGGCGAACGGGTAGCGGCCACCGATCTCGATCCGCAACGAACCGTCAGCCACCGCGGCCAGCACCTCGCCGCCACGCCACAGCAATTCCTCGCGGGTCAGCAGGTAGTGCTTCAGGGTCGGTCGGGTGACGAACAGCGAGCCACCGGAGTTGAGCCGCTGCAGGTCGAACGGCGGCACCTGGCCGCTGGCGCCGCCGAACAGGGCGAGCAGGCCACGCGGTCGCAGCGAACCCAGCGAGCCGTCGAAGGTGGTCTTGCCGACCCCGTCGTACACCACCGGCACACCCTGGCCACCGGTCAGCTCGCGCACCGCCGCGGCGACGTCGGACTCCTCGGCGTAGTTGATGATCTCGTCCGCACCGAGCGATCGCGCCTTGGCCGCCTTCTGCTCGGTGGAGACGGTGCCGATCACCCGGGCGCCCTTGGCCTTGGCCAGCTGCACCAGCAGCTGGCCGACGCCACCGGCCGCCGCGTGCACCAGCACCGTGTCGCCGGCTGCCACCGGATAGGTCGAGTTGACCAGGTAGTGCGCGGTCATGCCCTGCAGGAGCACCCCGGCGGCCAGCTCGGTCGACACGCCGTCCGGCACCGGCACCGTGTCCGACTCCGGGATCAGTGCCAGGCCGGCCGCGCTGCCCAACGTCTGTGACCAGGCGACCCGATCTCCCACGGCGGTGCCGGTCACCCCGGGCCCGACCGCCTCCACCGTGCCGGCGCCCTCGTTGCCCATCACGTACGGCGTCGTCATCGGATAGACGCCCGCGCGCTGATAGGTGTCGACGAAGTTCACCCCGGCGGCAGCCAGCCGCACCAGCAGCTGTCCCGCGCCGGGTTCGTCGACCGCACGCTCTTGCAACCGCAGGACCTCCAGGCCGCCGGGCTCGGTGACCACCAATGCTTGCGTCGTGCGTGCCGCCATGCCGTCACGCTACTTCAGCACCCGCGCAGGCGCCGTGCGCCGGTCCACTACCGTGTGGACGTGCAGCGCATCGATGCCACCATCCCGTCTCCCACGGTCAGCGTGCTCCGGATCGGGCCGTTTCCGATCCACCTCTACGCGCTGTGCATCGTGGCCGGCATCATCCTCGCGCTCTGGGTCACCGACCGGCGCTGGCGGGCCCGCGGCGGCCGGCCGTCGGACGTCGGCGACGTCGCCGGCTGGGCGATCATCTTCGGCATCCTCGGCGGCCGGATCTATCACGTGCTCACCGATCCCGAGCTGTATTTCAAGCCGGGCAAGCACCCGCTGGACGCGCTGAAGATCTGGGACGGCGGCCTGGGCATCTGGGGCGCCATCTCGCTCGGAGCGCTGGGTGTCTACATCGGTTGCCGGCGGCACCGGATGAACTTCGTGGCCTTCGCCGACGCGGCGGCGCCCGGCATCGTGCTCGCCCAGGCGGTCGGCAGGCTTGGCAACTGGTTCAACAACGAGCTGTACGGCCGGCCCACCACACTGCCCTGGAAGCTGCAGATCCACCAGCTGGACGTGGTCACCGGCAAGGCCGGCGCGGTCATCGGCTACTACCAGCCCACCTTCCTCTACGAGCTGATCTGGGATCTGCTGCTCGCCGGCCTGCTGGTGTGGGCCGACCGGCGCTACCGGCTGGCCCGTGGTCAGGTGTTCCTGCTGTACGTGCTGGGCTACACCGCAGGCCGGTTCGTGGTGGAGTCGCTGCGCAGCGACACCGCCAACCACGTGCTGGGCATGCGGGTGAACAGCTGGGTTGCCATCCTGGTGTTCGTGGCCGCGCTGGTGGCGTTCTTCCGCCAGCGCGGCAAGCCGCGCAGCAGCGCGCGGGACGGTATGCCGACCGCCGCTGCGGCGGCCAGCGCGACTGAAGCCGCCCAGGACGAGCCTGCCCGGGATGAGCCTGCCGCGACCGACGATTCCCGCGACGAGCCTGCCCGGGATGAGCCTGCCCGGGACGAGCTTGCCGCGACCGACGGTTCCCGGGACGAGCCTGCCCGGGCCGAGCCTGCCCGGGATGAGCCTGCGGCGGCCGACGGTTCCCGGGACGAGCCTGCCCGGGCCGAGCCTGCCCGGGATGAGCCTGCGGCGGCCGACGGTTCCCGGGACGAGCCGGCCACCACCGACGGTTGCCGCGACGAGCCGGCCACCACCGATTGAGCGTGACAGGCCCGGGCTAGCTTTGCAGCGCTGCCAGCACTTCCGGATCGGTGGTGAGGTCGGCCGGCCGCTGCCCGTCATCGGTGACCGCCTCGCGGTCCGCGCCGACCGCCAACAACGCCCGGATCGACTCCAGGTCGGCGTTCGCCGCAGCCGCGTGCAGCGGCGTCCAGCCACCGGGCTGCCGCACGTCGACCGGCGCGTCCGAGGCGATCAGCAGCCAGACCAGCTCGGCATGCCGGCCGGCCGTCGCGGCATGCAACGGCTGCACCGACATTGCGTTCCGGGACGGTTCGGCGACCGGCGCGTCGGCGTCCAGCAGCAGCCGGGCGGCCTCTGCCCGGCCGAAGTACGCGGCCAGGTGTAGCGGCTGCCAGCCGTCCGGACTCCAGTCCGAGACCGAGTCGGCATCGGCCTCGATCACCGCCGCCAGCCGCTCGGTGTCGTCGAAGGCCGCCGCCTCGAACACCGAGAGCTCGCCGGCCCGGGCCGCCAGTTCGCCGGCGAGCTGATGATGTCCGGCATAGAGCGCGGTGAGCGCGACCGATTCGCCGTCCGGCCCGGATGACTGCAGCAAGCCGGCGTCACCGTCCAGCATGGCTCGAACGGTGTCCACGTCGCCGGTCCGGACCGCCGTGACGAAGCGTTCGGCATCGGTCACAGCAGCCCACTCTGCCAGAACCGGCGGGCCCAGCGGCCCAACCAAGCCGCAGCGGCCAGAGCCCCGAACCCAAGCCTCGAGTCCAAGCCCCGAACCCAAGCCCCGAGTCCAAGCCCCGAACCCAAGCCCCGAGTGCAGCCCAGGCCAGGCCAGCGTAAGCCGATCAGGATCGCCGCTCGCCGGCCGGCGGCATCGCCGGTAGCCTGTAGCAGCAACGTGCGCAGGCCGACGCTGTCCCGCTCGCATCGCCAACACCGCCGACGGCGGCCGGCAGTAAGACAGCAACGGGCGGGTGCCTGCACCAGCCCTCCGGGACGAGGGGAGCACGCATGCCCGCAGCCGCGCTGCCATTCTCCGCCATACCGGCGAAACAGGGTCTCTACGATCCGGCATCCGAATCCGACTCCTGCGGCGTGGCGTTCCTGGCCGACCTGCGCGGCCGGCCCAGCCACCAGCTGGTTCGCGACGCCCTGATCGCGCTGCACAACATGGACCATCGGGGCGCGGCCGGCGCCGAGCCGTCCAGCGGCGACGGCTCTGGTCTGACCGTGGCCATCCCGGACGGCTTCCTGCGCGCGGTGGCCGGCTTCGAGCTGCCGCCGGCCGGCAGCTACGCCACCGGCATCGCGTTCCTGCCCACCGATGTCACCGCCCGGGGCCGGGTCGAGCGGCTGGTGGCCGAGACCGCGGCGGCGGAGGGCCTGCGGGTGCTCGGCTGGCGCGAGTTGCCCGTCGACGACACCGGCGTCGGCCCGACCGCGCGCTCGGTCATGCCAGCCTTCAGCCAGCTGTTCCTCGCCGCGTCCGAGCCCGCCTCCGAAACCGCGTCCGAGCCAGCCTCCGAAACCGCGTCCGAGCCCGCCTCCGAAACCGCCTCCGAAACCGCGTCCGGGCCCGCGTCCGAGCCCGCGTCCGGGCTGGGCATCACCGCCCTGGAACTGGACCGGCGGGCCTACGCGGTGCGCAAGATCGCCGAACGGCAGGCCGCGGCGGCCGGCGACGAGCTGTACTTCCCATCGCTGTCGGCGCGCACCCTGGTCTACAAGGGAATGCTCACCACCACCCAGCTGACCAGCTTCTTCCCGGACCTATCCGACGAGCGGTTCGCCACCGCGATCGCCTTGGTGCACAGCAGATTCTCCACCAACACCTTCCCGTCCTGGCCGTTGGCCCAGCCGTTCCGGCTGATCGCGCACAACGGCGAGATCAACACCATCGGCGGCAACCGCAACTGGATGTACAGCCGGCAGGCGCTGCTGGCCTCGGAGCTGCTGACGCCGCAAGGTAGTCAGCTGTCCCGGCTGTTCCCGATCTGCACGCCCGGCGGGTCCGACTCGGCATCCTTCGACGAGGTGCTGGAGTTGCTGCACCTGTCCGGACGCAGCCTGCCGCACGCGGTGCTGATGATGATCCCCGAGGCCTGGGAGAACGCCACCGTGGGCGGTTCCCGGCCGGGCCGGGAGCCGGCCCTGGACGCGGCGCTGCGCGACTTCTACGCCTTCCATTCCACGCTGATGGAGCCGTGGGACGGGCCGGCCTGCATCACCTTCACCGACGGCACGGTGATCGGCGCGGTGCTGGACCGCAACGGCCTGCGGCCCGGCCGGTGGTGGCGCACCGCCGATGACCTGGTGATCCTGGCCAGCGAGACCGGCGTGATCGACCTCGACCCGGCCAAGGTGGTCGCCAAGGGCCGGCTGCAGCCTGGCCGGATGTTCCTGGTCGACACCGCGGCCGGTGAGATCCGCGACGACGACGAGATCAAGTCGGCGCTGGCCGCCGAGCACCCGTACGGCGACTGGCTGCACGCCGGGCTGCTGCACCTGAACTCGCTGCCCGATCGCGAGCATGTCGTGCACACCCACGAGTCGGTGCTGCGCCGCCAGCAGCTGTTCGGCTACACCGAGGAGGAGCTGCGGATCATCCTCACCCCGATGGCCGGCAGCGGCGCCGAGCCGCTCGGCTCGATGGGCACCGACACTCCACTGGCCGCGCTCAGCAAGCGTCCCAGGCTGCTCTTCGACTACTTCGCCGAGTTGTTCGCCCAGGTCACCAACCCGCCGCTGGATGCCATCCGGGAGGAGCTGGTCACCTCGCTTGCCGGCACCATCGGCCCGGAGCAGAACCTGCTCGCGCCGTCGCCGGCCTCCTGTCGCCAGATCGTGCTGCCGAACCCGGTGATCGACAACGACGAGCTGGCCAAGATCTGGCACGTCAACGCCGACGGTGACCTGCCCGGTTTCCAATGTGCCCTGATCGACGGCCGATTCCGGGTGCATGGCGGCGGCCCGGCGCTGGCCGCGGCGCTGCTCCGGGTGCAGGACGAGTGCTCGGCGGCGGTCGCGGCCGGGGCCCGGATCCTGATCCTGTCCGACCGCGACTGCGACGCCGACCACGCGCCGATCCCGTCCCTGCTGCTGACCTCGGCGGTGCACCGGCACCTGGTGCGGACCGGGCAGCGCACCAGGGCCGGCCTGGTGGTGGAGACCGGCGAGGCCCGCGAGGTGCACCACATCGCGCTGCTGATCGGTTACGGCGCGGCCGCGGTCAACCCGTACCTGGCCTTCGAGACGATCGACGACCTGATCGAGCGCGGCGTGCTCACCGGTATCGATTCGACGACGGCGATCACGAAGTACATCAAGGCATTGAGCAAGGGCGTGTTGAAGGTGATGTCCAAGATGGGCATCTCCACGGTGGCCTCCTACACCGGCGCCCAGGTCTTCCAGGCATTCGGACTGTCCGAGGAACTCGTCCAGCGCTACTTCCTCGGCACCCGCAGCAGCCTCGGCGGGGTCGGCCTGGAGGTGCTGGCCGGCGAGGCGCTGGCCCGGCACGAGCGCGCGTTCGGCCACAACCCGGCCAGCCGGGCGCATCGCCGGCTGGAGGTGGGCGGCGAGTACAGCTGGCGCCGGGAGGGCGAGATCCACCTGTTCAACCCGGACACCGTCTTCAAGCTGCAGCACGCCACCCGGTCCAGGCGCTACGACATCTTCACCGAGTACACCGACGAGGTGGACCGGCTGAGCCGGGAGGGCGCCACGCTGCGCGGGTTGTTCGGCTTCCGCACCGGCCTGCGGCCGCCGGTGCCGATCGAGCAGGTGGAGCCGGCGGCCGAGAT
Source organism: Jatrophihabitantaceae bacterium (assembly GCA_045807085.1). Lineage (GTDB taxonomy): Bacteria > Actinomycetota > Actinomycetes > Mycobacteriales > Jatrophihabitantaceae > Jatrophihabitans_A. The sequence goes on along the minus strand of JBJMIB010000007.1, from coordinate 159,143 downwards.
CATTCGCCGCTTCGCCACCGGGGCGATGTCCTACGGTTCGATCTCGGCCGAGGCGCACCAGACGCTGGCCATCGCGATGAACCGGATCGGCGGCAAGTCCAACTCCGGTGAGGGCGGCGAGGACGCCGACCGCTACCTGCCGGATCCGAACGGGGACCTGCGTCGCTCGGCGATCAAGCAGGTGGCCTCCGGCCGGTTCGGGGTGACCTCGCACTACCTGGTCAACGCCGACGACCTGCAGATCAAGATCGCGCAGGGCGCCAAGCCGGGGGAGGGCGGCCAGCTGCCCGGCTACAAGGTGTATCCGTGGATCGCCCGGACCCGGCATTCCACCCCCGGCGTCGGGCTGATCTCCCCGCCGCCGCACCACGACATCTACTCGATCGAGGACCTGGCCCAGCTGATCCATGATCTGAAGAACGCCAATTCCGCCGCCCGGGTGCACGTCAAGCTGGTGGCCGAGTCCGGGGTGGGCACGGTGGCCGCCGGGGTGGCCAAGGCGCATGCCGATGTGGTCCTGATCTCCGGCCACGACGGCGGCACCGGCGCGGCACCGCTCACCTCGCTCAAGCACGCCGGCATGCCGTGGGAGCTCGGCCTGGCCGAGACCCAGCAGACGCTGCTGCTCAACGGCCTGCGCGACCGGATCGTGGTGCAGGTGGACGGCTCGATGAAGACCGGCCGGGACGTGCTGATCGCCGCGCTGCTCGGCGCCGAGGAGTTCGGCTTCGCCACCGCGCCGCTGGTGGTGTCCGGCTGCATCATGATGCGGGTCTGCCACCTGGACACCTGCCCGGTCGGGGTGGCCACCCAGAACCCGGAGCTGCGCGCCCGGTTCACCGGCAAGCCGGAATTCGTGGTCACCTTCTTCGAGTTCATCGCCGAGCAGGTGCGCGAGCTGCTGGCCGAGCTGGGTTTCCGCGGCCTGGCCGAGGCGATCGGGCACACCGAGTTCCTGGACACCCGACGCGCGGTCGAGCACTGGAAGGCGGACGGGCTGGATCTGAGCCCGCTGCTGCTGATGCCCGAGCCCGCCGCCGGCACCGACCGGTACCGGCGGATCGATCAGGAGCACGGCCTGGAGGCGGCACTGGACAACACCCTCATCCAGCTCTGCGAGGGGGCGTTGCTGGATGGCAGCCCGGTGCGCCTGGAGCTGCCGGTGCGCAATGTGAACCGGACCGTCGGCACCATGCTCGGTTCCCTGGTGACCCGCCGGTACGGGCCGGCCGGACTGCCTGGCGGCACCATCGACATCACCCTGCGCGGCTCGGCCGGCCAGTCGGTCGGCGCGTTCCTGCCGGCCGGCATCCTGATCCGGCTGTTCGGCGACGCCAACGACTACGTCGGCAAGGGCCTGTCCGGGGGAGTGCTGGCGATCCGGCCGGACGAGCGGGCGGCGCTGGTCGCCGAGCACAACGTGATCGCCGGCAACGTGATCGGCTACGGCGCCACCTCCGGTGAGCTGTACCTGCGCGGCGTGGTCGGGGAGCGGTTCTGCGTGCGCAACTCCGGCGCCACGGCGGTCGCCGAGGGGGTCGGCGACCACGCGCTGGAGTACATGACCGGCGGCGTCGCGGTGATCCTGGGCCGGACCGGCCGCAATCTCGCCGCCGGCATGTCCGGTGGGCTCGGCCTGGTGCTGGACCTGGACCGGCGGCTGGTCAATCCGGAGCTGGTCGATGTCGAGCCGGTCGGCGGCGAGCACGCCGAGACGCTGCTGTCGATCGTCCGGCGGCACGCCGAGCTCACCGACTCGGCGGTGGCGGCCGAGTTGCTGGCCGACTGGCCGGCGGCGCTGACCCGGTTCAGCCTGGTCATGCCGCGGGACTACCGGCGGGTGCTGGAGGCGACCCGGCAGGCCCAGGCCGAGGGCCGGGACGTCGACGCCGCGGTGATGGCCGCGGCACGGGGATGAGGAGCGGCTGGCGCCCGGCCGACCGCGCACGGAGCTCGACCGCACGCGGGGGTGACCGGGCGCAGCGGGGGTCAACTGCGGACGCTGGGCAAGCCAGCCTTGGCGACGCCTGAGTGAGAACGTTTAAGGTTGATGGATATGACCCGTCGCGCAAAGATCGTCTGCACCCTCGGCCCGGCCACCGACGCCCCGGAGCGGCTGCGTGCCCTGGTGGAGGCGGGGATGGACGTGGCTCGGCTCAATTTCAGCCACGGCGAGCACACCGACCATGCCACCCGCTACCACGGTGTTCGAGAGGCGGCTGAGGCGGCCGGGCGCAACGTGGCCACCCTGGCCGACCTGCAGGGGCCGAAGATCCGGCTGGGCAGGTTCGCCGACGGGCCGGTGACGTGGGCGACCGGCGAGCGGATCCGGATCACGGTGGCCGATGTCGAGGGCGATCACGACCGGGTCTCCACCACCTACAAGGAGCTGGCCGTCGACGTCAAGCCCGGCGACCGGCTGCTGGTCGACGACGGCAACGTAGCGCTGGTGGTGGTCACCGTCGAGGACGGCACCGACGTGGTGTGCGACGTCAGCGAGGGCGGCGTGGTCAGCAACAACAAGGGTCTGTCGCTGCCTGGCGTCTCGGTGAGCGTGCCGGCGTTGAGCGAGAAGGACATCGACGACCTGGAGTTCGCGTTGCGGCTCGGGGTGGACTGGATCGCGATGTCGTTCGTCCGCTCGCCGGACGACATCAAGCTGGCCCATGAGGTGATGGACCGGGTGGGCATCCGCCGGCCGGTGATCGCCAAGATCGAGAAGCCGGAGGCGGTCGAGCGGCTGCTCGACATCGCGCTGGCCTTCGACGGGGTGATGGTGGCCCGGGGTGACCTGGGGGTGGAGCTGCCGTTGGAGCAGGTCCCGATGGTGCAGAAGAACGCCGTCGCGGTCTGCCGGGACTACGCCAAGCCGGTGATCGTGGCGACCCAGATGCTGGAGTCGATGATCAGCCACTCCCGGCCGACCCGGGCCGAGGCATCGGATGTGGCCAACGCGGTGCTGGACGGCGCGGACGCGGTGATGCTGTCCGGTGAGACCAGCGTCGGCACCTATCCGGTGCAGGCGGTGGCCACCATGTCGCGCATCATCGGCGCGGTCGAGCGATCCGGGGTGGAGGTCGGCGCGCTGCTGCACGACCCGCGCACCACCGGCGGGGTTATCTCCAAGGCGGCCAAGGACATCGCCGACTCACTCGGCGCGACCGCGCTGGTCGCGTTCACCCAGAGTGGGGACACCGCCCGCCGGCTGGCCCGGTTGCACTCGCGCGCCATGGTCTTCGCCTTCACCCCGGAGGAGACCGTGCAGCGTCAGCTGGCGCTGTCCTGGGGAGTGCAGGCGCACCGGGTGTGGACGGTCCAGACCACCGACGAGATGGTCCGGCAGGTGGATTCGGCGCTACTGGCCCAGCGGGTGTGCCGGCCGGACGACCTGGTGATTATCGTGGCGGGTACACCGCCGTCCACACCCGGCACCACCAACACCATCCGGGTCCATCACATTGGAGACATCCTGCGACGTGACCGCTGAGGCCTCCTTGACGCTGACCGGCCAGCTGGTGGTCGACGGCCTGGTCAAGCTGCTCGACCTGGAACGCATCGACGAGAACATCTTCCGCGGCGTGAGTCCCAGTGTTTCGCTGCAGCGGGTGTTCGGCGGCCAGGTGGCCGGCCAGGCGTTGGTGGCCGGCACCCGGACGGTGGCCGCCGACCGTCAGGTGCACTCGCTGCACTCCTACTTCATCCGGCCGGGCGATCCGTCGGTGCCGATCGTGTACCTGGTGGAGCGGATCCGGGACGGCCGTTCGTTCTCGGTCCGCCGGGTGACCGCGGTGCAGCACGGCAATCCGATCTTCACGCTGTCCGCGTCCTTCCAGCTGTCGCAGGGCGGCATCGATCACCAGCTGGCGATGCCGGAGGTGCCGAGTCCCGAGGAGTTGCCGACCTTCGCCGAGCGGCTGGCCGGTTACCCCGAACTGGCCGACTACCTGTCCCGGATCCCGCAGGCCTTCGACATCCGCTATGTGGACGATCCGCCGTGGGTGCAGCGCGCGCTCGGGCCGCGGGAGAACCAGCCGCACCGGATCTGGATGAAGGCCGATGGGGTGCTGCCGGACGATCCCACCCTGCACGTCTGCGTGCTGACCTTCGCCTCGGATCTGAACCTGCTCGACTCGGTGCTCATCCACCACGGCATGGCGGCCCGGCTGGATCCGATCAGCATGGCCTCGCTGGACCACGCGATGTGGTTCCACCGGCAGTTCCGCGCTGATGACTGGTTCCTCTACGAGTCATCCTCGCCGTCGGCCTCCGGCGGCCGCGGCCTGGCCACCGGCCGGTTCTTCGCCCGGGACGGCCGGTTGGTGGCCAGCGTGACCCAGGAGGGCATGATCCGGCTGCCGAACGGCTGAGCCAAGTCCACGAGCGGCCAGGGACTCGATTGGGTCACCGCGCAGCCTCGATCCGGCCAACCGGCAGCATCGAATTGGTATCGGCACTGTTCGTGCCACCGCATCGGTTGCCATATTGCCAACACTGTCAGGCGTTTCGGCTGGACGGGGACGGTTATGGCGTTCGGGGTGCGTCGCTTGCTGGGTGTGCTGAGCGCCGCGGTGCTGCTCACCGCGGTCGCCGGAAGTGTCTATGCCACACTGTTGCGCCCGGCCACCGGGCAGGAAAGCCCCGGCTCGCGGGCAAGCTGCGCCACGCCGGCAGGCCCTATCGACTTTTGGCAAGATCAGGCGGCCAACCTTGCAGCCGGCAATGCCATCGGACGGTTCCCTGACGAGCTGTTCCGGCAGCCTGGCTATGCCGAGATCCAGGTTGTCCCCTGTGGCATCGAGATCAACGTGGTGGGCAAGCCGACCGCGGTGGAGCTTGCAATTGCTCGTGATGCGCCGCAATACCAAGGTAGAGACATTCCGGTTCGGTTCCGTTCGGTTCGCTATTCGGAAAGAGACTTGAAAGCGACGATGCGAATGATCGAGGCCGACGCCGCCGACTGGTCGAAGCGGGGCATCCAACTGTCGTTCGTCGGAATCAATGCCCACGACCGGGTAGAGATCAGCCTGGCCCACTACAAGCCCGTCTACCGAACCGTCTTGCGGCTCCGGTACGGCGACCGGATTGTGGTGCACCCGCAAGACCTCCAGTTCTGGAACCAATAGTAAGCCCAATGGGATTCGACGCGGCGGGCCGAGCGCCTTGCCGCGATGGCGGATCGTTACTCGGCGAGCCGGATCGTTACTGCGACGAGTCCACTCTGACATGGTTAGGGGGGATGCTGGACCGGCAGGGTTTTACCAGTCGTGAGAAGGGGAAACGTCGATGGTACGGGGGATCGGAAGATTATTGCCGCACGCCCTGGTGGCGATCGCCGGGCTGGTCGCCGGGCTGGTCGTCGGCTGCCTCGGCGCGGCGCCTGCCGGAGCGGCCGGCGCCGACTCGGACGGGTCACAGCCGTTGCCGGGATACACCGTGGACAACCCGCCGCTGGCGCCGCTGGCCACGCCGTACGGCAATACCACTGTCCAGCAAGGGATCTCCCATCACGCGGCGTACGACTTCGAGATGCCGCCGCACTGGAACGGGCAGTTGGTGATGTGGGCTCATCCGTACCTGGGCACCGCGCCGGTGCTCACCTTGGACACCCCGGAGTTCGGGCTGCGGCAACTGCTTGTCGACTCCGGCTACGCCTGGGCCGGTTCCAGTTTCACCGAGACCGGCTGGGACGTCGGCTCCGGTGTCGTATCGACACACGATCTGGCCTTGTTCGCCAGCCAATTGCTGCGCCACAAGCCCAGCCGGACCTACCTGGCGGGCATCTCGATGGGCGGCCAGGTGGTGGCCCGCTCGCTCGAGCAGTACCCGTACTTCTATGCCGGAGCGCTGCCGATGTGCGGAGTGCTCGGCGATGACCGGATATTCGACTACTTCGCCGATGAGAACCTCGTCGCCCAGGATCTTGCCGGTATCCGCGCCTATCCGACGCCGCCGGACTACCAGACGACGGTGCTGCCGGCTATCGAGGATGCGCTCGGTATCTCCGGTCTCGCGCGCGCTGAGCAGCCCCGCAACGAGCTCGGCCGGCAGTTCGAGGCCATCACCATCCAACGCGCCGGTGGGCAACGTCCCGGTATCGAGGCCGCGTTCTCGTACTGGGTGGGCAATGGGTTGTTCCAGCTGGACACGCCGGACGACGGCGGCCCGCTGTTCAACAATCCCATGCGGTTGGCGCAGAACATGCTCGCGCGGTACACGCCGAACCAGCCGGTGGACGTCAACGGGACCGTGCAGCGGATTCTGCCGGCGGACCTGGCAGACCGGCTCGACCCCGGCCTGACCGACAGCCCGCGAGTGATCGGCAACCCGCGGGTGCCGGTGCTCACCCTGCACGACGTCGGTGACCTGCTGGTGCCGCTGTCCATGGAACAGATCTACGGCCGCGAGGTGGCGGCGCACGGGCAGGCGGATCTGCTGGTGCAGCGGGTGATTCGAGGCGCCGACCACTGTGACTTCACGCCGGCCGAGGTGGCCGCGGCGTGGACCGACCTGACGCACTGGGTGCAGGCCGGCCCGGCGGCTCGGGACGCGGCACGACCGGCCGGTGACGAGGTGCGGGATCAGCAGGTACTGGCAGCGCCGAACTACGGCTGCCGGTTCACCGATCCCAGTGCGTACGACGACCCGAACTACCCGACCCGGTCGCTGTTCGCGCGCTGCCCCGGCTGAGTTGACAGCCGGCTGGTGAGGGACTGCCAGGCGGCCTCGACATGCCGGCGCTCGGTCAGCACGGCGCCGATCGCCATCCGGATCGCGTACCGGCCGTTCACCACGGTGTGGGTCAGGTACGCCTCGCCGGAGGCGTTGACCGCCCGCAGCAGGTCTCTGGTGGCCTGGTCACCGTCGCGAAGCGCGAAGGTGACCAGGGCCAGCGGGTGCGGGGCCAGCAACTCGAATCGCTCGTCCGCCGCCACCCAGGAGGCGAACTCGGCGGCCAATCCGACGTGGGTGCGGATATGTTCGCGCAGGCCGTCGGCGCCGTACCAGCGCAGCACCGCCCACAGCTTCAGCGCGCGGAACCGCCGGCCGAGCGGCACCTGCCAGTCGCGGTAGTCGAAGACCTCGCCGGACTCGCTCGCGGAGTTGCGCAGGTACTCCGGCAGGATCGACAGCGCGCCGATCAGCGCCGCCCGGTCGGCCACCCAGAACGCGGTGCAGTCGAAGTTGGTCAGCAGCCACTTGTGCGGGTTCGTGCAGTAGGAATCGGCCTGATCCACCCCGGCGTTGATCCAGCGGAACTCCGGGCAGACCGCCGCCACGCCGGCCCAGGCCGCGTCCACATGCAGCCAGGCGCCGTGCCGGTGGGCGAGCTCGGCCAGTTCCCCAACGGAATCTATCGCCCCGGTGCCGGTGGTGCCCACCGAGGCCACCACCAACGCCGGCGTGTAGCCGGCCGCCACGTCGGCGGCCAGCAAATCGGCCAGCCGCGCCGGCCGGACCGCCTGGGTCACCGGGTCGACCTCCAGCTTGCGCAACGCCGCGGCGCCGATTCCCGCTATCCGGCAAGCCTTTTCCACCGAGGAGTGGGTCTGATCCGAGGTGTAGACGGTGTACCGGCCGGCCGCCACGCCGGCGGTCTCGGTGGCGCCGTCGCTGATCCGATGCAGCGCGGTGACCAGCGCCACCAGCGCCGCGTCGGAGGCTGAGTGCAGGATGACGCCGCCGCCCGTGCTGTCCGACCGGAACTGCCGCGGCAGCTCCAGCAACCGGTTCAGCCAGTCCAGCATGTGGGTTTCCAGCTCGGTGGCCGCGGGCGAGGTGGCCCACAGCATGCCCTGCACGCCCAAGCCGGAGGCGAGCAGGTCGCCGAGGATGGCCGGACCGGTGGAACTGGCCGGAAAGAAGGCGAAGAACGACGGATGCTGCCAGTGCGTGATGCCGGGCAGGATCAGCTCGTCCAGATCGGCCAGCAGCAGGTCGAAGTCCTCGCCGGTGGCCGGCGGCTCGGCAGGCAGCGCGGCCCGAAGCTGGCCCGGGGTGGCTGGGGACAGCACCGGGAACGACTCGATCCGGTCGTAGTAGTCGGCGATCCAGTCGATGACCTGGTGGCCGTAGGCCCGGAACTCGGCCGGGCTCATGTGCAGGCTCATGTTGGCTGAATCTATCCGTCGGTGCCGTCCGGGCCACCCTCGCCGCCGGCCGATGGGCGGTGGTGAGCCAATTGCATGATCCGGCGGACCGCGTCGGCTGCCGACTCGGCGGTCTCGTCGACCAGTTCCCGGTCCCGCAACTGCCAGCCGCCGAGAGCCAGCACCGGCACCCCGGTTCGCCGGGCCAGCGCGATCTCGCTCAGCGTGCCCCAGCTGCCACCGATCGCGATGATCCCGTCGGCGGCCCGGACCAGCAGGCCGTTACGCAGCTCGCCGAGGCCGGTCGGCAGGCTGACGGTGAGGCCGGCGCTGCCCTCGGAACGCCGATCGCCGGGCAGCAGCCCGACGCTGATCCCGCCGCCGCGAGCGCAGCCGGCCGCGGCGGCGGCCATCACCCCGCCCAGGCCACCGGTCAGCACGATCACGCCGCTGCTGGCCAGCAGGTAGCCCACCTGCTCGGCAACCTCGCGATCCGCCGGCGTCGCCGTGCTGCCCGGACCGATCACCGCGATGTACATGCCCCTCCCGATGACGCCTGCTTGACTGACTATCCGTCAGACATCAGACAGTCCACGATGACCGAACCTTGACCTGATGTCCATCGCTCATCATTCTGCCCACGCCCTGAGATTGCACTTCACGATTTCACGCTTTCCTGAGTGCGCCCGGCGGTTGGGGAGCAGCGGTGTGCAAATGCGGACGCCCGGCGTTGACATCGCAGTTGACCAATGGTTCTCTAAGCGCTGCCCGACCGATTTATCCCGATGAGAAAGTGTTACCGGTATGCGGGTAAGTAAGGGTTTCTAGCCACTTCTCTGGCCCGCTCGGGCGTGTGGCGCAGTCAGGATTGTTCGCCAGGCATTCACGCAACCGGATAGCGCTGCCGCCCTGCCCGAAACAGCGGGCCGGCTATCGCGCGAGTTCCCACTGAGTCAGTCAGTCAAGGTTCATCCACCGAGAAGGAGTCGATGTGAGTCTCACCCGAGCGGAGCTGAACGACAGGTTGTCCAGCTGCCTGGAACGGCAGTTCGAGCGCGTTCCGATGATGCGGGAGTTCCACGCCGGTCAGTGGATTCACCGGGACTACTACCTACGGCATCTCGTGGAGACCGTGCTCCGCATACGCCTCAATAACGAGGTCGACGGGTACGCGCTGTATCGGGTGGGATCGACCGATGACCACCTGGCCGCCATCCTGGCGCAATACCTCGCCGAAGAATACGGCCATGAGCACATGTTCATGCGCGACATCAAACAGCTGGGGTGGACGGAGGGGCAGGTAAACAGCACCCGCCCATTCCTGTCCACCGAACTGCTCATGGGTTACCTGCAGATGTCGGTGAACAAGGAAGGGCCGGCGCCGACGACGGTCTGGAACTATTTCGTCGAATGGTATTCCGATCAATTCAACCAGGTCATCACCGATCGGGCTCGGCTGGAATACGGCGAGGACGCGCTGCGCGGCTCGCAGGCGCACCTGGACTACGACGAGAGCCATGACCACGACGAGCTGATGTGGAAGGTGGTCGATCGGGCGGTCGGTCGGTGGAGCACACCTGAGACCGCGCTCCGCTACGCGGAGGCATTCGTGTCGCTGATCGGTGACTACTTCACCGAGCTGTACGAGTCCACGGTCGCGGCGCCGGTCGGTCAGGCCTTGGCGAGCAACGCGGTCAGCTAGCCGGCGAGGACAGGGATCAGGGCCAGATGCGATCTTGGGTAGTGATCGTCGAGCCGTCCTCGTCGGGCCTGGACCTCATCGCCGCGGCGACCCGGCAGGGATACCAGGTGCTGGTGCTGTCGCACAACGCGGCCGACCGGGTCATCCCGGCAGCCGAGCTCGAGCGCTGGGGTGCCGAGCTGGCGGTGGTGGACACCAACGATGCGGCGGCGGTGTTGGCCTGCGTCGATCGGTTCGCGGCGCACCGCGAGATCGCCGGGGTGCTGCCGGGATTCGAGTTCTACGTGCCGACCGCCGCGCTGCTCGCGGCGCGGCTCGGATTGCCCGGCCTCACCCCGGCCATCGGCCAGCGGGTGCGGGACAAGTTCCGGATGCGACGGGCGCTCGCCGCGGCTGGCGTGCCCGGGCCAGCCTTTCGGCTGGTCGCCGGCCCGGCCGAGCTCGACCCGGCGGCCGAGCAGCTGGGGTTTCCGCTGGTGATCAAACCAACTCGATCGGCGGGCAGCGTGCACGTCTCGCTGGTGTCCTCGATGGCCGAGCTGCGCTCGGCCTACGCCGCGATCAGCACCGACACCACCCTGGATCTGGGAACAAGCCTGGGCGCCGAGGTGCTGCTCGAGGAGTTCATCGCCGGCCCGGAACTGAGCGTCGAAGGATTCGTCCAGCACGGGCGCACGGTGGTCGTCTCGATCACCGAGAAGCTGGTGTCGGAGCCGCCGTGCTTCATCGAGCTGGGACACACGGTGCCGGCACCGGTCGATGCCGAATGCCAGCGCCGGATCGTTGCCTGGACCGCGGCGGTGGCGCAGGCGCTCGGCGTCGACTGCACCGTGTTCCACCTGGAGTTGCGGCTGCGCGACGGCGTTCCGCAGGTCATCGAGTTCGGTGCGCGGTTGCCCGGCGACTCCATACCGACGCTGATCGAGCTGAGCAGCGGGGTGAACCTGGCCGACATCTTCGTCCGGCTGGCCACCGACCGCCCAGTCGGCAACCCCGCGCTGGCCGGGGCCGGCTCGACGGTCCAGGTGGCCGCGATCAGGTTCTTCTACGAGCCCGGCCTGGACATCGTCAGCAGCGCGCCGGCCGATGCCGAACTGCGCGCGCTGCCCGACGTGATCGAAAGCGCGGTGACGGTGCGTCCCGGTGACCGGCCCAACCGCCGCGCCGACTTTCGGGCACGACTGGGCTGGGTGCTGATGACCGGCGCCGATCGGACCACCGTGGACCGCTCCTGGAACGCGGTCCGGCAGACGGTGCGGTTCACCTGATGACCGCGCCGATCTGCTTGATCCTCAATCGATTGACCGACGACTACTGCCGTTATCCGAGTTACCTCGACGACCTCGATGCCCGGCTGTGGCTGGTCAGCACGAACGTCGACAGCATGCCCGGCTACCGCCGGCGCGATTACCACAAGGTCGACCTGGTGCCCGAACTCGGCTGGGCCAGCGTGGCGAAGGCCCTCGAGGCCGATCCGGCGGCCGCCGCGGCCGTCCGGCATGTCGTCGCCATCTCCGAGTACGACCTGGAGCTGGGCGCGACGGTGCGCGAGCACCTGGGGATCAAGGGGTATTCCGCCGAGTACGTCCGCCGGTTCCGGGACAAGTGCTACAGCAAGGCCATGGTGGCGGCCACCGGCGTGCGCACGCCGGACTGGCTGCCGGTCAGCGCCGGCACCAGCATCGGATCCATCGAATCGCGGTGGCGCTATCCGGTGGTGGTGAAGCCCATCGCCGGCGCGGCGAGTTCCCAGGTGACGGTGTGCCGCGACCGGGCCGAGCTGCGGGCCACCCTGCGGGGTCTGGACCCGGAGCAGGAATGGGAGGCCGAGACGTTCGTCTCGGCCCCGCTGTACCACTGCGATGGCTACGCCGAGGACGGCGCGGTCCGCTTCCTGTCGCCGTCGAGGTATCTGGGCACCTGCACCGCCTTCAACGAAGGTCAACCGCTGGCATCGGTGAGTGTGCAGCACACCCCGGAGGCGCGGATCCTCGCCGACGGGGTGGCCCGGGTGGTAGCAGCGCTCGGCTTGCAGAACGGGGTCTTCCACCTCGAGGCATTCATCGACCAGGGCGAGTTCGTGTTCCTGGAGATCGGGCACCGGCCGGGCGGCGGGGAGATCCTGCCGCTCGTCCACCGGCACACCGGGGTCGACCTGATGTCGGCCGCGGTCCGGCTCTGCTGCGATCTTCGGCCGCTGCCGGCCGGCGTCTCCCCCCGGTCGCCGGCCGGCAGTTACGGCTGGCTGATGTGCTCGGCAGTCGGCCAGAGCGGAAAGGTGGTGCGCCGCATCTCGGCCGGCGGAGTGCTGCCGGCGGGCGTCAGCATCGCGCACGCCGCGTTCCCGGGCCAGGTCATCCCGGCCGACCCCGAGTACGACTGCACCGGCCTGTCGGCGCACATCTACGCCGCCTCGCCGGCCGAGGCGACGGCGACCATCGAGCGGCTGCTCGACCTGGTCGAGATCGAGTACGCGGCGATCGAGCCGTGAGCCTGGCTGGGTGCCCCCGGTGGGATTCGAACCCACATGCCTTTCGGCAATGGTTTTTGAGACCATCATGTATGCCAGTTCCATCACAGGGGCGGCACGCCGCAGCGAGTCTAGCCGGATAGGCTTGAGCCTTGCGCGTCCTGCTCCGAGCAGGGCGCGGCTGACGCAGGCACCAGTGAAGGTAGTGAGCCACGTGGTCGAGCAGGAGCCATCCGTCGAGGCGGTGAGCCGGGCCCGGCGCGTGCTGATCGCCGAGGACGAGGCGCTGATCCGGCTGGATCTGCGCGAGATGCTGGTCGAGGAAGGCTTCGAGGTGGTCGGCGAGGCGGCCGACGGTGAGAAGGCGGTGGAACTCGCCGCCGAACTCAGGCCGGACGTGGTGATCTGCGACGTCAAGATGCCCAAGATGGACGGCATCACCGCGGCTGGCCAGATCACCGGCGCCCGGATCGCGCCAGTGGTGATCCTGACCGCCTTCAGCCAGCGCGACCTGGTCGAGCGGGCCCGCGACGCCGGCGCGATGGCCTACCTGATCAAGCCGTTCCACAAGCGCGACTTGCTGCCGGCCATCGAGATGGCCACCAGCCGGTTCGCCGAGATCCGGGCCCTGGAGGCCGAGGTGAGCGGGCTGCAGGAGCGGCTGGCGGCGCGCAAGCTGATCGAGCGGGCCAAGGGCGTGCTGATGGCCGAACACCGGCTGTCCGAGCCCGACGCCTTCCGCTGGATCCAGCGCGCGGCGATGGACAAGCGCACCACCATGCGGGTGGTTGCCGAGCTAGTGCTGGCCGAGACCGGACAAATGCAGCAGCACTGACCGTGACCGGCTGGATCGGCACCGTGAACACAGCCGCGTCCCAGGGCTTTTCGGTTAGGTCGGACTAGCCATGATTGCCCGGCCTCTGCGGCAAAGATTTGGTTACGACCTGCCGCTGGGCAGGCCTATGCGTTCTGTGTGAAACACCCGTCCACTATGGTCCCGCCAGAGATACTCACTCGAAGACCGGAAGACCGGTCAACTCCGTTGAGGGGGATTTGGTGCGTAAGACTTCACTCAAGGTTGGCGTGGTAGTAGGTGCGGCGGCCGTGCTGGCGCTCTCGGCCTGCTCGAGCTCCAAGAGCAACGGCAGCGGGAACCTCGGCAACGGCGGTACCAGCAGCGGCAACAACAGTGGCAAGACCTACAAGATCGGCTTCGAGGGCCCGCTGTCCGGCGACAACGCCCAGCTGGGCATCAACGAGGAGAACGCCGTCGCGCTGGCGATCGACCAGGCCAACGCCAAGGGCGACCTCGGCTTCAAGCTCGAGGAGTTCAAGTCCGACGACGTCGGCGACCCGGCCAAGGCGCCGGCCGCCGCGACCACGCTGCAGCAGGACAACGCGGTGGTCGGCGTGATCGGCCCGAGCTTCTCCGGCGCCACCAACGCCGTCGCGGCCTCCTACGACGCCGCCCACCTGGTGCTGATCAGCCCCTCGGCGACCAACCCCACGCTGACCTCCAAGGGCTACAAGTCCTTCCACCGCATCGTCCCGCCGGACTCGCTGGAAGGTAAGGAGGCCGGCGACTGGCTGGCCACCAAGGCCAAGAACGTCTTCGTGGTCGACGACCTGAGCGACTACGGCAAGGGCGCGGCCGACGCCGTGCAGACCGAGCTGAAGGCCAAGGGCGTCAAGACCACCCGGCAGGGCGTCGACGCCAAGACCACCGACTACAGCGTCATCGCGCAGAAGGTGAAGTCCTCCGGCGCGACCGCGCTGTTCTACGGCGGCTACGACACCCAGGCTGCCCAGTTCGCCAAGGCCCTGAAGTCGGCCGGCTTCACCGGGATCACCGCGACCGGCAACGGCGGCAAGTCCTCGAAGTTCACCGACGGCGCCGGCCCTGCCGGTAACGGCTGGTACTTCTCCTGCGGCTGCCTGGACGCCACCGTGGCCCCGCAGGCCAAGGACTTCAGCGACGCCTACCAGGCGAAGTTCAACACCCCGCCGTCGACCTACTCGCCGGAGGCCTACGACGCCACCAACGCCATGATCCAGGCCATCAAGACCGTCGCCAGCAGCGGCACGGTCACCCGGCAGGCGGTCTGGGACGCGGTCACCAACCTCAACTACACCGGCATCACCACCACCATCAAGTTCCAGCCGAGCGGTGAGGTCGAGCAGCAGGTGATCAACCTCTACCAGCAGAAGGATGGCAAGATCGGGCTGCTGGGCGATATCACCAAGCAAAGCTGATTCGTCGGATTTTCATCTAGCCGGCAGCAGAGGCGTCTCACCGTCGATCGAGGGTGAGACGCCTCTGCGCTGCCAAGTGAGCGGCGGCTCCCCGCCGTTTCGGCCAGCTGAGCGGCTGCTGCCGTGGGGTGACAGGCTTAGAAGGGTACGGGGTTGAACTACCTTCATCAGATTCCCGACTATGTCGTGCTGGGCCTGACCCGCGGTTCGATGTACGCGCTGATCGCGCTGGGTTACACGCTGGTCTACGGCGTGCTGCAGCTGATCAACTTCGCGCACAGCGAGGTGTTCATGTCCGGCTGCTTCGGCAGCTACATCGTGGTGCACGCCGTGGTCGGCGACGGGCAGGCGCTGCCCAGCTGGGCGGTGCCGTTCGTCCTGCTGATCGGCACCCTGTCCGGCGCGTTGATCGGCGCGGCAGTGGCCTGGGCGCTGGAAAGGGTGGCTTACCGGCCGCTGCGAAGACGTGGCGCACCAAAGCTGACCTTCCTGATCAGTGCCATCGGGGCCTCGTTCTTCCTGTCCAACCTGGCCGGCAAGCTGTTCAACAGGTTCAACGGCAACTCCTTCCCCAGTTACTTCCAGACCGACAAGGTGCTGTTCACGGTCGGCGGCGCGGACGTGCGGATCCTGCAGGTCATCATCATCCTGGCGGCCGTGGTGATCATGATCGGGCTGGATCGGCTGGTGGCCCGGACCAAGCTGGGCCGTGGCATCCGTGGGGTGGCCGAGGATGCGCCGACGGCGGCATTGATGGGTATCGACATCGACCGGACGATCTCGCTCACCTTCGTGATCGGCGGCGCGCTGGCCGGCGCGGCCGGGTTCCTGTTCGGCACCGCCTTCTCCTTCTCCAACACCATCGGCTTCAACCAGGGCAACAAGGCCTTCGCGGCCGCCGTGCTGGGCGGCATCGGAAACATCCGGGGCGCCATGCTGGGCGGCCTGCTGCTGGGCATCGTGGAGGCCCTGGTGCCGCCGCTGTCCTTCATCGGGATCGAGTGGACCGACGTGGTCGCCTTCGTGGTGCTGGTGCTGGTGCTGATCGTCCGGCCGACCGGCATCCTCGGCGAGCGGCTAGGCCGGGCAGCATGAGCGAGCATCGAGGCCCGGAGGGCCGAGGAGCGCAGATCACTCGGGCCGGCTTCGGTGGCACCCCGATCCCGGCCGTTCCGAGAGCGTGGTGAACACATGAGCCAGCATCGCAACGACGGTTCGGGCGGCGGCGCGAACGCCGCGATGAGCGGCACCGGGGGAGCCAATCCCGCGCTGGGCGCACCGACCGCGGTCAGTGAGCAGCGCAGCAAGGTGCGCCCGCGGGGCCATGCCGATTCCGTGTTCGGGGCCCCGGGCGGCCGCAACGAGCAGTACCGGATGTTGGCCAAGCGGCTGCTCGGCTGCCTGGCCGGCGGCCTCGTGCTGGCCCTGATGGTCGGCAACCAGGAGGGCACCCAGGAGGACTACGGGCTGGCCTTCCGGGAGGCGGTCCTGAGCCCGCGCATCGTGGTGTTCCTGCTGATCGGGGTGTTGCTGTTCCTCGTCATCACGTTCTGGCCGCTGGTCAAGCCGTACCTGGTGCGCTCCGGTGTTCGGCCGCTGGCCGTCGGCGGGCTGACCGTCGTGGTGTCCCAGACCCTGCTCAAGTGGTACGACCCGCTCGGTGACGGCAAGTTCAAGACGCTGTCCGACCAGGCCGCGAACACCAGCGGGCTGTCCCCGCTGACCAGGCTGTTCTTCACCAGCCCGGTGGCCTGGATCGCGCTGATCGTGACCTTCGCCTGCGCGGCGGTGGCCACCGCGCTCCGGCTGCGCTGGCTCGCCTGGGTCGGGGCGGCGCTCGGCCTGCTCAGCGCGATCTGGCTCTATCTCGCGCACGCCGACGTGGTCTCCTACACCAATGGCATCGACCACTCGCTCGGCGCCTGGGTGGGGACGCTCGGCTACCTGACCATCGCTGCCGCCTCGGCGACCGTCGCGCTGTCCCGGTCGGAGGTGTCCAACACCGCCGCCTTCGTCGACCTGGTGCTCAGCTGGCGGCCCGGCCTGCCGCTGGCGGTGCTCGGCGGCCTGGTCGGGCTGCTGGCGTTCTGGCAGGCGACCTGGTTCTCCCCGTCGCACTTCAACGCCACCCTGAACGACACCCACGGTCTCTTCCAGGGCACCTCACTGGCGCCGCTGGCCGCGCAGTACCTGGCTTGGCTGGGCTGGGTGCTGTTCCTGGGCACGCTGGCGGCGGCGGTGGTCGCCTGTTATCTGCGCATCTCGGCGCTCGGCTGGCTGGCCGGCGCGCTCGGGGTGATCTCCATCGTGCTGACCTTGATCACGATGTACAAGTTCACCGCGCTGGCCGCTGACAAGAACGTCGACTTCGCCGACGGTCCCTGGCAGAACCTGGGTGCCGGTGGCTGGCTGGCCTGCCTGGCCTTCTTCCTGATCGGTGGGGCCGGGGTGCTGGCCGCGCTCAGCCTGCGCGGCCGCACCGGGCCGGTCAGCAGCGACGCGATCGACACCATCGGCACGTCCCGCCGGTCGCTGCTGGACGCCCCTCGGTCCACCCGCAACCTGATGGTGCTCGGCCTCGGCCTGGCCCTGTTCTACCCGCCGACGACCACCGAGTTCTGGCAGAAGGTGCTTGTCTCCGAGATCGGCGTCTACGTGCTGCTCGCCATCGGGCTGAACGTGGTGGTCGGCTGGGCCGGCCTGCTGGACCTCGGCTTCATCGCCTTCTACGCCATCGGTTCCTACGTGACCGCCTACCTGGTCGGCTCGCTGCCGCACAAGCCGCCGAGCTGGCTGCACATGAGCCCGCTGTTGGCCATCCCGTTCGCGATCGGGGTGTGCCTGCTGGCCGGCCTGGCGCTCGGCACACCAACGTTGCGACTGCGCGGTGACTACCTGGCCATCGTGACCCTCGGCTTCGGTGAGATCATCCGGATCGCGGCCATCAACAACCCCGCCAACCTCACCAACTCCACCCGCGGCCCGCAGCCGGCAGTGCCGCACCCGGTGATCCACATCGGCCCGCTGCAATGGGTCTGGGGGTTGAACAACCTGCAGTACTGGTACCTGCTGCTGGTGCTGATCATCATCGTGGTAGTGCTGTTCTACCGGCTCGAGGGCTCCCGGCTGGGCCGAGCCTGGGCGGCCATCCGGGAGGACGAGGTCGCCGCGCAGGCCTCCGGCATCAACACCACCAAGGTCAAGTTGCTGGCCTTCGCGATCGGCGCCTCGACCTCCGGCCTGGCCGGGGTGTTCTTCGCCAGTCAGATCGGCTACTTCAACCCGGACAACTTCGTGTTGGCCAACTCCATCCTGGTGGTCGCCTACGTGGTGTTCGGTGGCATGGGGTCGCTGCCCGGCGCGATGGCCGGCGCGGCGGTGCTGACCTGGCTGCCGGAATTCCTCAAGGACCAGGTGCCCGGTGCCGACCGGCCGATGTGGATCGGCGCCGCGGTGCTGCTGATGATGATCTTCCGGCCGGCCGGGCTGATTCCGGCTCGGCGCCGTCGGGCGGAGCTGACCGGCCTGGACGCGCCGGCTTCGGCGGAGACGCGCGCCGTGCCGGCCTCGGAAGGAATGTGAGCCAGCCATGACGGCAGTGCAGGAACGTGAGGAGCGCCTGGAGGACCGGGATGTGGTCTACGAGGTGGACCACATCACCCTGCGATTCGGCGGGGTGACCAGCCTCAACGACGTCTCGCTGAAGATGTACCGGGGCGAGATCCTGGCGGTGATCGGGCCGAACGGCGCTGGCAAGACCTCGCTGTTCAACTCCCTCACCGGCGTCTACACCCCCCAGCAGGGCAACATCAACCTGGCCGCCCGGCCGGGCGACAGCCCGCGCAGCGTGCTCGGCGCCAAGACCCACGTGGTGAACCGGATGGGGGTGGCCCGGACCTTCCAGAACATCCGGCTGTTCCCGGCGCTGACCGCGCTGGAGAACGTCAAGGTCGGCGTGGAGACCCGGCAGCGGTCCGGTCCGGTCGCGGCCATGCTGGGCATGCCCTGGCAGCGCCGGGAGGAGCGGGAGAGCACCCGGCGCGCCTACGAGTTGCTCGCCTTCGTCGGCCTGACCGAGCGGGCCAACGAGCTCGCCGGCTCGCTGCCCTACGGTGAGCAGCGCCGGCTGGAGATCGCCCGGGCGCTCGGCACCGATCCGGGCGTGATCCTGCTGGACGAGCCGGCCGCCGGCACCAACCCGGTCGAGAAGCGTGAACTGGCCGATCTGATCCGGCGGATCAACGTCGAGGATCACGTCTCGGTGCTGCTGATCGAGCACGACATGCGGCTGGTGATGTCGATCGCGCACCGGCTGGTGGTGCTCAACTTCGGCGAGAAGATCGCCGAGGGCACCCCGGAGCAGATCCAGCGCGATCCGGTGGTGGTGGCTGCCTACCTGGGCAGCTCCGCCGAGGAGGCCGCGCAGGAGCTGGCCGAGCATCGACACGATGCGCCCGACCGGCTGATCGAACAGTTGCCGGATGCGTCCCCGGATGCGTCCCCGGATGGGAGTGGCACAGATGCCTGAGACACTGCTCGAGGTCGATGACATCGAGGTTCGCTACGGCGCGATCAGGGCGCTCAAGGGGGTGTCCTTCGCGGTCGGCGAGGGCGAGGTGGTCGCGCTGCTCGGCGCCAACGGCGCCGGCAAGACCACCACCCAGAAGACCGTCTCCGGCATGCTGCGACCGAGCCTGGGCGAGATCCGGTACGAGGGCCGGCGGATCGACGGTATCCCGGCGCACGAGCTGATCCAGCTGGGCATCTGCCACGTGCCGGAGGGCCGGCACGTGTTTCCCCGGATGACGGTGGCGGAGAACCTGGAGATGGGCGCGTTCCGGTTCAAGCGACCCGACCAGCAGGTGCTCGATCACGTGCTGGAGCTGTTCCCCCGACTGCGCGAGCGGCTCAAGCAACTGGGCGGCACGCTGTCCGGCGGCGAGCAGCAGATGCTCGCGATCGGCCGGGCGCTGATGGGCAAGCCCCGGCTACTGCTGCTGGACGAGCCGTCGATGGGGCTGGCCCCGATGATCGTCAAGCAGATCTTCGACATCGTCTCCGAGATCAACTCCAGCGGGGTGACCGTGCTGCTGGTCGAGCAGAACGCGGCACAGGCCCTTGCGCTGGCCGACCGCGGCTACGTGCTGGAGACCGGTGAGATCGTGCTGCGGGGCACCGGTAGCGAGCTGTTGGCCGACGACCGGGTGCGGGCCGCCTACCTGGGCGAGGAGATCGCCTCCTGAGCCAGTTGGGGTGCCTGGCGAGCAGTTCGCCCGCTGAGCCAGCAATGTCGCGACCGGCTTGGTGTGGCCGGTCGGGATATCGGTGGTTTTCCCGTGCTGTGACCGGCTCGACATGGAAGATACGCGCCAGTAGTCGTTTGTCGATTGCCACTGTCGCCGGGGTCGCGGGCACGATATGGTGCGCATCGGGTTTGGGTGGGCGTCCAACAAAGCGGGCCGCTGACCAGCCCGCCGCGCAGTAGTCCACAGTTCAGTCGATAGGCGAGAACCGGGAGTGGATGTGTCGAGGGGCAACGTACGGGTGAGACCGGCCGCTACCTCCGATATCAATGAACTCATCGTGCTGGCTGAAGACAACGGCCTGGTCGACCGGGTCAGCAGGCGGGGTCGCGGCGTTCACCGTGGCGATCACAACTCACTGGTCGATCGCTACATGGCGCTGCTCTCCGACATGGACCGGCTGGTGCTGGTCGCCATCGACGAGGCCACCGACCAGCTGGTCGGCTTCGCGGTGCTGCTGGAGGAGCGGGTCGGCGTGCTGGCCCCGACCGCCGCGCTCTACATCTCCCATCTGCTGGTGACGCCGTCCTTCCGCCGGCGCGGGGCCGGCCGGGCGCTGCTGACCGGCGCGGTCCGGCACGCCGAGGACCGGGAGATCGATCACGTGGTGGTGGGCGTGCAGGCCAGTGCCCGGGACGCCAACCGCTACCTGGCCCGGTTGGGCTTCGCCCCGCTGGTGGTACGCCGGATCGCCACGGTGGCGGTCCTGCGCCGCAGCCTGGGCATCGTTGACTCCTTCGACCGTGTCGCACTTCGTCGTCGGCGCTCCGTACGTGGAGTGCTGCCGAGTCGTGTGGTAGGCAGAGGGGCATGATCACTCCGGCCCAGCAGGCCCTGCTCGACGACTTGAAACAACGCTGGGAAGGTACCGAGGAGCTGCTGGCCGACCGGATGGGCATCTCCTATGTCGAGATCGATCCGAACCGGATCGTCGCCACGGTGCCGGTGGCCGGCAATCGCCAGCCGTACGGGCTGCTGCACGGCGGCGCCTCGGCCGCGCTGGCCGAGACCATCGGGTCGGTGGCCGCCGCGTTGCATGCCGGCCCGGATTGCGTGGCAATGGGCATCGAGCTGAACTGCACGCACCACCGGGCGGCGACCGGCGGGCTGGTGACTGCGGTGTGCACGCCATTGCACGTCGGGCGCACCGTGTCGTCCTTCGAAATCGTGCTGAGCGACGAGAGCGGCCGGCGGACGGCCACCGCCCGGCTCACCTGCGCGATCCGGCCGGCCCATCAGGCGGGGCTGGCCGGTCCCGGCTGAGACACCGGCTGCCGCGCGGCTGAAAACCGCTCCATTGATTCATCTTCAGCAGCCGGCTGATGTCTGAACAGTCGATATTTCCGTTGATTACGCAAGCGTTTTAATCGCCGTATTCCGGGTGGCAAGTCATATCGGTCAACTGTTAGCATAATGATCGCGGGGTTGAAGACGGGGCTGTTTCGCGGTGTCGTTTGTGCACCGCCTGTGAACACACAAAGTTGGCCTCGAGTACGCGATTCGCGTCCGGGGAAGGACGCTGGTGAAGTTACGCATTCTCGGCCCACTTGACGTTGTCGCCGATGGGCAGGCGGTCAGGATAGGCGGACCGAGGGAACGTATCGTGCTCGCGATGCTCGCGCTGCGGGCCAACCGAGTCACCTCGGTCGAGCAATTGGTCGATGCGGTATGGGGTGAGCTGCCGCCCTCCACCGCCCGTGCCCAGATCCAGAGCTGCATCTCCGGCCTGCGCAAGGTGCTGGACGATGCCGGCCTGCCCGATGCCATCCAGACCCGCGCCGGTGGTTACCTGCTGACCGTCGCCGAGGACCGCCTGGACAGCGAGAAGTTCGGCAAGCTGGTGGCCCAGGCACACCGGCAGGTCGCCGAGCAGCGGCTGCCGGAGGCGGCGGCCACCCTGCGAGAGGCATTGGGACTGTGGCGCGGCCCAGCGCTCAGCGGCGTGCAGAGCGATCTGGTGCAGCGTGGCTGTGCCGTGCTGGAGGACGCCCGGATCGCCGCGGTCGAGGAACTCATGCGACTGGATCTGCAACTCGGCCGGCACGCCGAGATCAGCGGCGAGCTGCGGGTGCTGGTCGCCGAGCACCCGCTGCGCGAGCGGCTCTACGAGTTTCTGGTCCTGGCCCTCTACCGGTCCGGCCGGCAGGCCGAGGCGCTGGAGGTGTGCCGGCGGGCCCGGGTCACCATGATCTCCGAACTGGGCCTGGAGCCCCGCCAGGAACTGCAGACCCTGGAGCGGGCGGTGCTCAACCGCGACCCGTCGCTGGGCCTGCCGTCAGAGAGCGGCCAGCCGGCCAACCCGGCCGAGAAGCCGCTGAGCTCGCCCCGCCAGCTGCCGAGCAGCATCGCCGACTTCATCGGCCGGCAGTCCCAGATCGTGGAGGTCAGCCAGCTGCTGGCCGAGGCCCGCAGCTCCGGCACGCCGAGCTACGCGGTGCCGATCATCGGCATCGTCGGCTTCGGCGGAGTCGGCAAGTCCACGCTGGCGCTGCGGGTGGCCCACGAGTCGGCCGAGGAGTACTCGGACGGGCACCTCTACGTCGACCTTACCGGCGAGGGCGGCGAGGACCGGATCGCCAGCGTGCTGGCCCGGTTCCTGCGGGCGCTCGGGGTCAACGCCACCGCGATTCCGGACAGCCTGGAGGAGCGGGCCGGGATGTACCGCAGCCGGGTGGCCAACAAGCGGCTGCTGCTGGTGATCGACAACGTCAGCGCCGAGCACGAGATCGAGCCGCTGCTGCCGGGCAGCCCGACCTGCGCGGTGATCGTGACCAGCCGTACCCGGCTGGACCGGCTGGCCGGCGCGCGCTGGATATCGCTGAGTGCCTTCGACAGCGAGACGGCGATCCAGCTGCTGGCCAAGATCGTCGGCTGGGAGCGGCTGCAGGCCGAGCCGGCCGCCGTCCAGCAACTGGTCGAGTACTGCGGCGGGCTGCCGCTGGCGCTGCGGATCGCCGGCGCCCGGCTGGCGTCCCGGCCGCACTGGCGGATCGGCGAGCTCACCCGGCGGCTGAAGAGCGAGGTGCAGCGGCTGGACGAGCTGAGTCACCGGGGCCTGGAGATCCGCTCGAGCATCGGCCTCAGCTACCGGACCCTGCCGGAGCAGGCGAAGCGGCTGTTCCGGCTGATCGCGCTGCCGCAAGCCCGGGACTTTCCCAGCTGGAGCGCGGCCGCATTGCTCAACTGCAGCCTGAAGGAGGCCGAGGAGACGCTGGAGCGGCTGGTCGACGTCCAGCTGCTCAGTATCGGCGAGGCCGCCGATGGCGAGACCCGGTACTGCTTTCACGACCTGATCCGGGTCTATGCCGGCGAGCGGCTGCTGGATACCGATCCCGAGCCGGATCGCCGGGCCGCGCTGCGGCGGTTGCTGGGTGGCTGGCTGGCATTGGCGGAAGAGGCTCACCGCACCGAGTACGGCGGCGACTACACGATCCTGCATGGCACCGCCGAGCGGTTCCGGTTGCCCGAGTGGAGCGATCATGGCGCGGACAACCCCCGGCCGTGGTTGGCCAACCCGTTGGAGTGGCTGGAGAAGGAACGCGGCTCGCTGGTTTCGGCGGTGCGCAGCGCCACGGCCGCCGACGAGGACGAACTCAGCTGGGACTTGGCGCTGAGCATGGTCAGCCTGTTCGAGGTGCGCGGCTACTTCGACGACTGGCGGGAGACCGCGGAGCTGGCCTACGCGGTGTGCGTCCGGGCCGGTAATGCGACCGGCCGCGCCGCGATGCGGTATTCGCAGGGCACCCTGGCCATGTTCCAGAAGCAATTGAGTGCCGCTCAAGAATTGTTCGGGCAGGCGCTGGAAATCTTCTCCGCCGATGAGAATGTGCACGGCCAGGCGCTGGTGCTGCGCAATGCCGCGATCGTCGACCGGCTGCTGGGCAATTTCGACTCGATGCTCGGCAAGTACGAAGAGGCGCTGGCCAAGATGCGTACCGTCGGCGACGTCATCGGCCAGGCGAACATCCTGCGCAACCTGTCCAAGTACCGCATCGACCAGGGGGACATCGAGGAAGCCGCCCAGATGCTGTCCGAGGCCCTGCAGCTATGCCAGCAGGTCAACTACGTGCGCGGCGAGGCGCAGGTGGCCAGCCGGTTCGCCGAGCTGTACCTGTCCACCGGCCAGCCGGCGCTGGCCCGCCAGACGCTGAACCGGGTGCTGGAGAGCGTGCGCCAGATCGGTGACCGGATCGGTGAGGCACACGCGCTCTACGGGCTGGGCATCGTGCGCCGCCGGGAGGGCCGGTTGGACACCGCCGAGGCCACCTTGCTGCACGCGCTGTCGGTGGCCGAGGAGGTCAGCGACCGGCTGATCCAGGGCCAGGCGCACTACGCCATCGGCGAGCTGTGCCTGGCCCGGGGCGAGAACGCCAAGGCCGCCGAGCATCTGCAGCGAGCCCGCGAACTCTTCGACGAGCTGGGCTCCTCGCTGTGGCTGGCCAAGACCCTGATCCAGCTGCTGGAGGCTGGTGGGACCGATGGCGCCACGCCGGATGTCGATGACATCGACCGGGTCACCGAGGTGCTCAGCAACAGCGATTCGAAGGAGGCCGGCCGGCTGCTGCGCTCGCTGGCCGAGGTGCGCAGTGCGCTGGCCTCCGTTCAGGCGTCCGCCGGCATCTCCTGGATGCCGCGGTCCAGCCGGTTCTACCCGGCCGAGGAGCAGCGCCTGCCCCGTACCTCCTGACTCCGCCGGCGAGGATCGGCCGGCGGCGGACGTCCGGGCGGCGCGGTCGCCCAGACGCAGTAGCGGCGTCAGTCCCAGGAGGAGTCCAGCGGGCCGACGGTGATCGAGACCGAGGTCGAGATGGTCAGCGAGCTCGAGCCGGTCGCCGAGCTGGTTGCCGTCTCACTGCTGGTTGCGGCCTGCGCCGGGCCAGCCGTCGCCAGCAGGCCCAAGGCGCCGGCGGCGAGTGCGACAGCGGTCATGCGGATGCGGTGTCTATTCACCATTGTTGTTCCCCCAACGTGGTTGTGTGCAGGCCGCGATGGCCTGATGGGGAAAATCTAGAAGCAACTGCTTCCGATTCACCCCCCGTCCGCTATTCGGCCGCTATCGGCCCGGGGAGAGCCGATCGGAAGGGGATCGGTAGCTCCAGCTGGCACCTTGCGTGCAGACAACTTCGTCAGCACGCATGCGGGGGCAGACATGACAGATCCGATTCGGCTCGATGAGCTGGCGGCGCAGCCAACCGGCACCGCCGAGGCCGGCTTGACCGGCCCGGCCACCCGTGGCCGCCTCGCCCTGGACGGAGTCGGCAACCAGCCGACCGAAAGGATGAACCCGATGGCCTCGGTCAGCCTGCTGCACAGCGTTCCGCCGCCCGCGCACGACGAGCATGTCGCGGCCGTCTACCGGTACGCCACCACGAACGGGATCGGCGACCTGACCGCACTCGCGGCCGACCTCGACCTGCCGGCCGAGGCGGTGGACCAGGCGGTGGCTGAGCTGGCCCGGCACCGGCTGCTGCGCAAGGACCTCACCGACCCGAGCCGGCTGCTCGCGGTCGACCCGGAGATCGCCGCGATGGCGCTGGTGTCGCCGATGGAGCGCGAGATCTACCAGCGCCGCGAGCTGATCGCCCAGGTCCGGCAGCGCACCGACATGTTCCGGGCCGACTACGCCGAGGCCGGTCAGCCGGCCATCGCCGGCGCGGCGGCCCGGGTGACCGGCGCGCCGGAGGTGCGTGGCTACCTCAAGGTGACCAGCGACGGCTGCGAGCGCGAGGTGATGATGCTGCAGGCCGGCAAGCAGGACACCGAGGAGTTCGACGACTTCCTGCAGGTCTGCCTGCAGCTGCTCGGCCGCGGCGTCGCGGTGCGGATCGTCTGCCAGCATCGCAGCCGGGCCGACCTGACCACCCGGATGAAGATCAAGCGGGTCGTCGACGCCGGTGCCCAGGTGCGCACCGCCGGCCACATCCCGCGCACGGCGGTCATCTTCGACCAGTCGCTGGCGGTGCTGCTGAGCAGCGGCGCCGGCGAGGTCAGCGCGTCCCGGGTGGGCGACGGCGACATGGTGGAGTTCCTGGTCGACGTCTTCGACCACCTGTGGGACGGTGCCACCCCGGTCGACTGCCACGACACCGGCTATGCCGAGGTGGCCGACGACCTGCAGCAGACCATCGCCGGGTTGATGGCCAAGGGCTACACCGACGAGGTACTGGCCCGCAAGCTCGGCATGTCGGTGCGGACCTGCCGCCGGCACATCGCGACGCTGATGCGCGACCTGGACGCGATCAGCCGCTTCCAGGCCGGCGTCCGGGCCGGTCGGCGGCAGCTGGCCGATGCCTGACGGCCGACACGCCTGACGGCCGACACGCCTGACGGCCGACCGGACAGCTCTGCCCGCCCGGGCGGTACCCCGCCGCAGGTCGGCCATTGTCACCGTAGGACGCTCGATGACCAGATCGAGGAAGGCCGGCTCCTGAACCAGGTCCGCCAGCGGGTTGGTGGCGGGCGTGCCAGCTGTCGTCATGGCTCTTGAGATCAGCCAGCCGCTGTCGGACCAGTGCCGCGTTTTGGCGGCTCAGGCGGCTTGCTCGGCCGTTCGGCTGAGTCGGCCGGCCAGCGCGCCGAGCGGCATTGCGCCGGCCAGGTCGTAGACGGCCAGGCCGGTCCAGCCGCGGCACCGCAGGTTCTCCAGCACCGCCGGAATCCGCAGCACCCGGCCGCCGGCAACCGAGTAGTTCCTGGTCACATCGACCGAGTCCAGCCCGTTCAGCTCGGCGACCGCGGCGGCCAGGGCCGCCTCACCGCCGGGTGCCGCCGGCCACGCCGCCGCCTGCGGGGGTTCGCCGGCTGGCGATGTCGCGGCTGGGAAGCCGGCCAGCTCCGCAATGTCAGCCACGGTGACGCCGGCCAGCTCGGTGGACAGCAGCAGCCGCTCGTAGCCGCGCAGGAACGCCTCGACCGCCGGCGCGTCCAGCACGGTGGCACTGGCCTGCAGCGAGATCACCGCGGCATCGCGCAGTTCGTAGGCGCGCAGGTAGCTGTCGGCGCCGTACCGCGCCCAGGACACCGGCTCGGCATTCCACACCAACCGGGTGCGCCGGGCCCGGCTGGCCTGGCTGGCGTGGCTGAGGAAGTTGAACTCCGAGCCGAGCCGGACCGGCTCGCCTCGGCGGTCGCTCTCACCGGCGACCAGCTCCAGCAGCTCGTCATAGGGCACCGCCGAATGCCGCTGGCCCAGCTCAAAACGCCGGGCCGTCGTCTCGAGCACCTCGGCGAAGGACGAGCCGGCCGGGCAGTCCAGCCGCATCAGCAACGGCGAGAACATGCACGTCATCACCTCGGCGTGCGAGCGGGCGTCGCGATTTCCGGTGAAGGCAAGGGTGCTGACCAGATCCTGGCCGGTGTAGGCGGCCATCAGCATGGCGTAGCCGGTCAGGTGCACCACCGACGGCCACACCTGGTGCCGGGCGGCGATCTGGCGGCTGGCCGCCAGCAGCTCCGGCGAGGTCAGCGTTGCGCTGAAGCTGGCTCCGGCCCTCGCGCCGGTGGATCCGGTTTCCGACTCGGCGGCCGACGCGGTTGGCTGGCCGGTCCGCCGCCGGCCGGCGAAGGAGTCCGACGGCAGCTGTTCGATCTCGGCCCGCCAATACGCCACGGCCGGCTCGGTGTCGGCCCGGCCGGCCGGCGAGGCCTGGTACTGCGCCAGGTCGACCGGCTGGTGCCGCACCGGTGGCAGCGCGGCCGGCCGGCCACTGCTGATGCCGGTGCCGAGTGCCTGCAGCTCCTGCTCGAACCGGTCCACCGTCCAGGCGTCGAAGGCCATGTGGTTGAGCACCAGCACCAGCTTGGTGGGCTGGCCACCGGTCAGCACCGCGCAGGCCCGGATCGGCCACTCGGTAGCCAGGTCGAACGGCGCGGTGCTCAGCCGCTCGATCACCTCGGCCGGGCTGTCGGTGCCGTCGCGTTCGGTGCTGGCGGTCAGCAGCGGCACCCCGCGCGGCGGGTGCACCCGCTGCCAGGGGCCGCCCTCGCCGTCGCAGTGGTAGGTGGTGCGCAGCGCCTCGTGCCGGCGGACCAGGTAGTTGAGCATGGTCCGTACCCCGATCAGTGGGGCACCGGGCGGCAGCGGAAAGCTGGTGACGATGTGCGTCTCGTGCCGTGCCTCGGCCGGCAGCTGATGGTGGCGCAGCCAGATATAGCGCTGTCCCCAGCACAGCTCGGCGGTCTTGTCCGCGGCGGCCATCTTCGGCATCCCCAATTCGACGAACGGTAATGACCCATCCTGCCGGGCGGGAGACGAATAGCGGTACCACCGGCCGATGGCACCTTGTTGCCGAAAATTCCGGTCACCACCGGATTGGCGTCCGGACGTTGACACGCCAACTCGGCAGCCCTAAACCTAACCGCACACGCATATTCGCGCGTTGTGTCTTGTTCAATTCGTCAGCCGAAAGGCTGAACCGAAAACACCTGGGGTGGACGATGACCACAATGCACATTCCACTCTCGTTCGAACAGCTGCTCAGGCCACATCTGCCGTTCGCCGCGGCGGAGATCCTGGAGCCGGGCGACGATCTGGCGGGCCTCGGCCTGGATTCGATGAGCATCGTGCAACTGCTGGCCGATATCGAGGACGAGTACGGCATCGAGCTGCCCGACGACATCCTCAACGAGGCGACCTTCGCCACCGTCGGCTCGCTCTGGCAGGTGTTGGCCGAGCTGCTGCCGCTGGCCGAGTCGGCATGACGGCGACCGTCCCGGCCGAAACGGCGTCGCTGACCCGGTTGGCTGAGCGACCGGCGGCCCAGCCGGCTGAGCGATCGGCGGCCCGGCCGGCTGAGCGGCCGGCGGCCCGGCCGGCCGACCGACCGCTGACCCGGCTGGACGACCTGGTGTGGCTGGGCGAGCCGAACCGGCCCGCGCTGACCTATAAGGACGACACGCTCAGCTACTCCGAACTGGGCCGGCTGGTCAACGCCGCCGCTGCCGGCCTGCGCCGGCTCGGGGTGCGCCGCGGCGACCGGGTCATCGTCTGCCTGGAGAAGCGGATCGAGACCGCGGTGGCGATGCTGGCGGTTTCGGCGGCCGGTGGCGTGCTGGTGCCGGTGAACCCGGCCTTCAAGCCCGGTCAGGTGGCCTACGTCGCCGCCGACTGCGCCGCCCGGGTGCTGATCACCTCGGAGGAGCGCAGCCGCTCGCTGCTGGTCGAACTGCCGACCGTCCGGACGCTGCAACGGCTGGTGCTGGTCGGGGAGCCGGCCCCCGGCGCGCTGGCCGCGGTCCGTCAGGCAGCCGGTGCCGGGGTGGCGACAACCACCTGGCGGCAGCTGATCGGCTCCGCCGCGCTGCGCTTGCGGCAGCCCCCGGCCGCCGAGCCGGTGATCGACGCCGATCTCGCCGCGATCTTCTACACCTCCGGCAGCACCGGCGGCCCGAAGGGCGTGATGCTCACCCATCGCAACCTGCTGGCAGGTGCGCAGAGCGTGGCCGGCTACCTGCGCCAGAGCAGTGCCGACGTGCTGCTCGGGGTGCTGCCGCTGAGTTTCGACGCCGGCTTCAGCCAGCTGACCACCGCGCTGCTGTCCGGGGCGCACCTGGTGTTGGCCAACTACCTGCTGCCGCGCGAGATCGTCCGGCTGTGCGCTCGGCACCGGGTGACCGCGCTGACCTGCGTGCCGCCGCTCTGGCTGCAACTCGCCGCCCAGGACTGGCCGGCCGAGGCGACCGCGCAGCTGCGGCTGTTCGCCAACACCGGCGGTCGGATGCCCAAGGCGACGCTGAACCGGCTGCGCGAAATGTTCCCGGCCGCCGAGCCGTACCTGATGTACGGCCTGACCGAGGCGTTCCGGTCCACCTACCTGGACCCAGCCGAGGTGGACCGGCGGCCGGACTCGATCGGCAAGGCGATCCCGAACGCGGAGGTGCTCATCCTGCGACCGGACGGCACCGAGTGCGAGCCCGACGAGCATGGTGAACTGGTGCACCGGGGCGCGCTGGTGGCCCGCGGCTACTGGAACGATCCGGACCGGACGGCCGTCCGGTTCCGCCCGTTCCCGCCCGGCTCCGATGCCACGGTGGCCGAGCGCGCGGTCTGGTCGGGCGATCTGGCCTACCGCGACGAGGACGGCTTCCTGTACTTCGT
This sequence comes from Jatrophihabitantaceae bacterium, assembly GCA_045807085.1. Lineage (GTDB taxonomy): Bacteria > Actinomycetota > Actinomycetes > Mycobacteriales > Jatrophihabitantaceae > Jatrophihabitans_A. The sequence goes on along the minus strand of JBJMIB010000007.1, from coordinate 129,232 downwards.
CGGGCGCACCGACGACATGATCAAGACCTCCGGTTACCGGGTCAGTCCGACCGAGATCGAGGAGGTCGCCTACGCCAGTGGCCTGGTCGGGGAGGCGGCCGCGTTCGGGGTGGCCGACGACCGGCTCGGCCAGCACATCGTGCTGGCGGTGACCGGCCCGGCCGGCGAGAGCTGCGACACCGAGCTGCTGGCCAAGACGCTGACCGCCGAGCTGGCCAAGTACATGGTGCCGCGCCGGATCGTGCGGCTGTCCGAGCTGCCCCGCTCGCCGAACGGCAAGTTCGACCGGGCCGAGCTGCGGCGTCAGGTCGGCGGATGAGCGAGGGCTGGCAGGCCGGCCCGGACGGTCAGCTGACGATCGGCGGCATCGGGGCCGAGCGGCTGGCCGTCCGGGCCGGCAGCACGCCGTTCTTCGCCTATGACCGGGAGTCCATCCGAGCCCGGGTGGCCAGCGTGCGGGCCGCGTTGCCGGCCGAGGTGCACCTGAGTTACGCCGTCAAGGCCAACCCGATGCCGGCCCTGCTGCAGCACCTCAGCGGCCTGGTGGACGGCCTGGACGTCGCGTCCGGGCTGGAGCTGCGGCACGCGCTGGACACGCCGATGCCGGCCGAGGTGATCAGCTTCGCCGGGCCCGGCAAGCGCGACGGCGAGCTGCGCCAGGCGATCGCCGCCGGCGCGCTGATCGAGCTCGAGTCCGAGGCCGAGTTCAGCCGGGCTGCCAAGGCCAGTGCCGAACTCGGCATCCGGGCCCGGGTCGCGGTGCGGGTCAATCCGGACTTCGCGGTGCGCGGCGCCGGCATGCGGCTCGGCGGCGGCCCGCAGCAGTTCGGCATCGATAGCGAGCAGGTGCCGGCGGTGCTGTCGGCGATGGACACCGGGCTGCTCGACTTCCATGGCTTTCACGTCTTCGCCGGCTCGCAGAACCTGCAGGCCGACAGCATCTGCCAGGCGCAGCGGCGCACCGTGGAGCTGGTACTCCAGCTGGCGGCCGCGGCACCCGGCCCGATCCGCTACCTGAACCTCGGCGGCGGCTTCGGGATCCCGTACGCCAGCCGCGACCGGCCGTTGGAGCTGGCGGCGGTGGGGGAGAACCTGCACGCCGTGCTGGCCGAGCTGGTCCGGCCGCGGCTGCCCGAGGCCCGGGTGGTGATCGAACTCGGTCGCTACCTGGTGGGCGAGGCCGGGGTGTACCTAACCCGGGTGATCGACCGCAAGCAGTCGCGCGGCAAGACCTACCTGGTGGTCGACGGTGGCCTGCACCATCAGCTGGCGGCCTCGGGCAACTTCGGCCAGGCGATCCGGCGTAACTACCCGATCGCGGTGGCCAGCCGGTTCGCCGCGCCGGCCGAGGCCACCTTCACCGTGGTCGGCTGCCTGTGCACCCCGCTGGACCTGCTCGGCGACGAGGTGCAACTGCCGGCGGCCGAGGTGGGCGATCTGATCGCGGTCTTCCAGGCCGGCGCGTACGGGCTGACCGCCTCGCCGACCGGCTTCCTGAGCCAGCAGCCCGCCGTGGAGATGCTGGTCTGAGCATCGCCTCGCCGGCCCGACCTGATTCGGCCGCCCTGATATTTCGCTCGCTCTGATATTTCGCTCGCCCTGATACGGAGCCTCGACCACCGTCAGGGTGGATGATTCTGGCGAAATCGACCGACGAGCCGGTCGGGTCAGGCGGCGGCGCCGGCCGGGGGCTGGGGCAGCCGTCGTGGGAACAGGGTGGTCGGCAGCTGGCCGGGAATCCCGTACAGCTCGGCCAGGCTGACCTCTGGATCCAGGCGGAGCCGCCGAACGCCGGCGGCCACCAGGCGCAGGATGTCCAGCAGGCCGGCCGCCGGAATCACCTCGGGATCCGTCCGGAGCGCGATGCTGGTTCTCCCCTCCCGGGCGGTGACCCGGACGTCGAACGGCTGGCCGTACTGCCGGGCGACCGGCGTCCAGGCCAGCTCGGCAGGGTTGCGGTCGGGCCGCTTGGGCTGCTCGGTGTCCAGCTGCAGGTAGTTGAACCAGCATGGGAAAAGGTCGTTGAAGTAACGGCTGGCGGCGCCCGGGGAGATGTCTCCGGCTGCCAGCGCGGCTACCCGGTCGACGTCGTAGCCGGAATGGCGGTAGGCCTTGGCGCCGGCCCAGTGCAGCCTCTTGATGTGCTCGGCGAGCGGGGTCTCAGCATCCACGCTCACCAGCACCGGGATCAGCTGGTTCATGGTGCCGACCACGTGCCGGTGTTCCGGGGCGAACCGGTTGGACGACATCAGGCTGAGCACCACTCGGTCACTGCCCAGCTGCCGGCTCAGCCCGGCCGCGACCAGCGCGGCCAGCACGGCCGGTGGGGTGACGCCGAGTTGGCGGGCCAGCTGGGCAGTCTGCGCATTCAGCGCGTGAGAATGCAGCGTCGCCTGGATCCGGTTGCGTTCGACGCCGGCCGGCAGCACCGGCAGCTGGACGGCGCGTTCGGCCAGCACCCGTTGCCAGTAGCGCTCGGCGCCCTGCTGCCGGCGGGCGCCGTCATCGCTGCGCTGCTCGTGGGCGAGTTGCCGTGGCGACGGGCCGACCCGGGCGGCGATCACCGCATCGTCCGGGTTGGCCAGCAAGCCCCGGAACTGGGTGTGCAACTCCTGCACCGACCAGACGTCCAGGATCAGGTGCGAGAACGACAGCGACAGGAACACCGGCTTGCCCAGCCAGCTCACCAAGCGGCCACGCCAGCACAGCCCGCCGGTCATCGGGAACGGGATGGCGATCAGCTCGGCGGTCGTCCGGTCGGCGTCGCGCCGGCTGGTGATCATCCGCTTGACCCGATCGATCGGCGGCTGCAGGTCATCGTGCACGCGCTGCACCGGCACCCCGTCGCGCAGGTGGAAGGTGGTCCGCAGCGGTTCGTGCCAGTCGAACAGCCGGCGCAGCGCCAGCTCGACCCGCTCGGTGCTGAAGCCGCGGATGTCCCAGGTGGCGGGCAGGTTCGCCTCGCTCTTCCACGCCGACGGGTAGGTGTCGACCTCGCGCCAGCTGTAGAGCTGGCCGAAGCTGAGCGGGGCTTCGAGCACGAACGCCACCCTTTCCGATATTGCGATAGCGCCGGGAACGCGATAGTCGATATCGCTGGCCGAGGTTATTCCGGCCAAGTTAATAAACCCTTTCTATGTAGTCAAGGGTGCTGCACTGGCAGCTTCTCCTGGTCATTTGTTGCCAGTCGGCAATACCCGTTGAGTCCTTGACGCCCCAATCAACAGCTGGTCATCTGTAACGGCGACGGCCACCGTCGGGCGAATCCGAAAAGCAATTTCGGGTTAACGCTCACCAGGTCGCCGCCGGCGCAAATCTTTAGTAAATCGATCAATTCTTGGATCGCTGTGAATGCGAGTGCGGTTCAGGAGCGGAAACGGGAACGGGTGTCCGTGGGCGAGATCAGCGAGCAGGACGAGCGAGCCGAGCCGATCGCCCTCGTCGGCATCTCCTGCCGGCTGCCGCGGGCAGCGGATCCGGCCGCCTTCTGGCGATTGCTGCACGACGGCGTGGACGCGCTCACCGACGCCGCCGAGCGCTGGCCCACCGCGCCCGAACACCGGCGGGCCGGCTTCCTCACCGAGGTGGCCGGGTTCGACGCCGGCTTCTTCGGCATCTCCCCGCACGAGGCCGTGGCGATGGATCCGCAGCAGCGGCTGGTGCTGGAGCTGGCCTGGGAGGCGCTGGAGCACGCCGGCATCGTGCCGGCCGCCCTGCGCGAGACCCCGGCCGGCGTCTTCGTCGGCGCCATCGCGCAGGACTACGCCAAGCTCGCCGACCGGCTCGGCAGCGCGGCCGGCCCGCACTCCTACACCGGCACCCACCGGGCGCTGATCGCCAACCGGGTGTCCTACTTCCTGCGGCTACAGGGTCCCAGCCTGACCGTGGACACCGGCCAGTCCTCGTCCCTGGTCGCGGTTCAACTTGCCTGCGAGAGCCTGCGCCGCGGCGAGAGCCGGCTGGCGCTGGCCGGCGGGGTCAACCTCAACCTGCTCGGCGAGACCACCGAGACGATCGGCCGGTTCGGCGCGCTGTCGCCGGACGGTCGCTGCTACACCTTCGACGAGCGGGCCAACGGCTACGCCCGGGGCGAGGGCGCCGCGGTGGTGGTGCTCAAGCGGCTGTCCGACGCGCTGGCCGACGGTGACCGGGTGCGTTGCGTGATCCTCGGCGGCGCGGTCAACAACGACGGCGGCGGCGCCGGGCTCACCGCGCCCAGCCGGCTGGCCCAGCAGCAGGTCATCGAGCGGGCCTGCGCGCAGGCCCGCGTCCGGCCGGCCGAGCTGGACTACGTCGAGCTGCACGGCACCGGCACCCCGATCGGCGACCCGATCGAGGCGGCCGCGCTGTCCGCCGCGCTCGGCGCCGGCCGCGAGCCGGACCAGCCGCTGCTGGTGGGCTCGGTGAAGACCAACATCGGTCACCTCGAGGGTGCCGCCGGCATCGCCGGCCTGGTCAAGGTGGCGCTGAGCCTGACCCACCGCGAACTGCCGGCCAGCCTCAACTTCGGCAAGGCCAGCATTCCGCTGGCCGAGCTGGGCCTGGCCGTGGTCGAGCAGACCCGCGACTGGCCCCGGCCGGACCGGCCCCTGGTGGCCGGCGTCAGCTCCTTCGGCATGGGTGGCACGAACTGCCACCTGGTGCTGGCCGAGCACGTCGCGGTGCCGGCCGAGCCGACTGACGTCGCGGTGCCGGCCGAGCCGACCGTCAGCGAGGTGCCGGCTGAGCCGACCGTCAGCGAGACAACGGCCGAGCCGACCGTCAGCGAGGCAGCGGTCGAGCTGCCCTGGCTGCTGTCGGCCCGATCCTCGGCCGGGCTGCGGGCCCAGGCCGAGCAGCTGATCGAGCTGGCCGGGCGGCAGCCGCGGCCGGCCGCGGTGGCGCTCGCGCTGGCCGGCACCCGGGAACGACTCGAGCAGCGCGCGGTGATCCTGGGCGAGGACCCGCTGCCCGGCCTGCGGGCACTGGCCACCGGCGCGCCACACGGCTCGCTGATCACCGGCACCGCGCTGACCGGCGGCACCGTGCTGGCCTTCCCCGGCCAGGGTTCGCAGTGGCCGGAGATGGCCCGCGAGCTGCTCGCCGGCTCGGCGGTCTTCGCCGGCCGGATCGTCGCCTGCGCCGAGGCGCTCGCGCCGTTCGTGGACTTCTCGCTGCTCGACGTGCTGCGCGGCACGCCGGGCGCCCCCGACTTCGATCGGGTCGACGTGCTGCAGCCGGCGCTGTGGGCGGTGATGGTCGGCCTGGCCGAACTGTGGCGGGCCAACGGCGTGCGGCCGGACGTGGTGATCGGCCACTCGCAGGGCGAGATCGCCGCGGCCACCGCGATCGGCGCGCTGTCGCTGTCCGACGGTGCCCGAGTGGTCGCCCTGCGCAGCAAGGCGATCGCCGCCATCGCCGGCAGTGGCGGCATGATGTCGGTGGCCGCCGAGCCGGCGGTCGTCGAGGCGGCGGTGCGCGAGCACGCAGCCGGCGCGGCGGTGGCCGCGATCAACGGCGCCCGCTCGGTCGTGGTGTCCGGCACCGAGGCGGAACTGGTCGCGCTGCAAACCCGATTCGTCGATGCGGGGTACCGCACCAAGATCCTGCCGGTCGACTACGCATCGCACTCGGCGGCCGTCGAGCAGCTGCGCGACCAGCTGGCCAAGGCGCTCGCCCCGGTGGCGCCGCGGTCGGTGCCAACCACCTTCATCTCGACTCTCACCGGTGAACCGATGGACACCGCCGGGCTCGATGCCGACTACTGGTACCAGAGCCTGCGCCGTCCAGTGCGGTTCTCGCAGGCCGCCCGGCGAGCACTGGAGACCGACTGCGCCGTCTTCCTGGAATGCAGTCCGCATCCGGTGCTCGTCGGCGCGCTGGAGGAGACCTTCGAACAGGACGGGGTCACCGCCCGCGCGCTCGGCACCCTGCGCCGCGGCCAGGGCGAGCCCGCTCAGTTCCGCCGGGCGCTCGCCGAGGCGTACGCAGCCGGCGTGGCGGTGGACTGGCTTGCCGGCCGGATCGTGCGGCCCCGCGAGACCATCGAGCTGCCGAGTTATCCGTTCCAGCGCAGCCGGTACTGGCTGCCGGAGCCAGCCGCTGCCACGCTGCCCAGCAGCCGCCCCGCCAGCAACCCGGTCGGGCCGGTGAGCCAGCCGGGACGCGAGATCACGGTGCCGGCCGGCCGGTCCCGCCGGCAGCTGCGTGAGCTGGTGCTGGCCAGCACCGCCACCGCGCTCGGGCATGCCGACCAGGTCGAGTTGGAAGGCTTCCGGACGTTCAAGGACCTGGGCGTGGACTCGGCCATCGCGCTGGAGCTGCGCAACCAGCTGCGGACCCTGACCGGGCTGCCGCTGCCCACCGGCCTGCTGTTCGACTACCCGACGCCGGACCAGCTCGTCGGTTACCTGCACGAGCTGACCGCCGAGCGGCCGGCCACCGAGCAGCCGGCCACCGAGCAGCCGAGCGCCGAGCTTGCGGCCGCGCCGCCGCTGCCGGCGCGGGACGACCAGGCCGCGGCCGCCGATGACCCGATCGCGATCGTGGCGATGGGCTGCCGCTACCCCGGCGGAGTCAGCACCCCCGAACAGTTCTGGGAGCTGATCTCGGCCGGCGCCGAGGCGATCGGCGAGTTCCCGGCCAATCGCGGCTGGGACACCGACACGTTGTTCTCGCCGGCCGCCGATCGGCAGGCCACCAGCGACACCAGCCTCGGCGGCTTCCTGCACGACGCCGACCAGTTCGACGCGCCGTTCTTCGGCATCAGCCCGCGCGAGGCGCTGGCGATGGATCCGCAGCAGCGGCTGGTGCTCGAGATCTGCTGGGACGCGCTGGAGCAGGGCGGGGTCAACCCGCAGCGACTGCGGGGCAGCCGGACCGGCGTGTTCGTCGGCGCGATGGCTCCCGACTATGGGCCGCGGCTGCACCAGCCGGTGGACGGCGTGGGCGGCCACCTGCTCACCGGCACCGCGCTCAGCGTGGTCTCCGGCCGGGTCGCCTACACCTTCGGGCTGGAGGGCCCGGCGGTGACCGTGGACACCGCCTGCTCGTCCTCGCTGGTGGCGATTCACCTTGCGGTGCAGGCACTTCGCCGGGGTGAGTGCTCGCTGGCGCTGGCCGGCGGGGTGACCGTGATGGCCACCCCGGGCATGTTCGTGGAGTTCTCCCGGCAGGGCGGCCTGGCCGCCGACGGCCGGTGCAAGGCGTTCTCGGCCGATGCCGACGGCACCTCGTGGGCCGAGGGCGCCGGCGTGCTGCTGCTGGAACGGTTGTCCGATGCCCGGCGCAACGGCCGGCAGGTGCTGGCCACCATCCGAGGTTCGGCGGTGAACCAGGACGGGCACAGCAACGGCCTGACCGCGCCGAACGGTCCGTCCCAGGAGCGGGTGATCCGGCAGGCGCTGGCCGATGCCGGCCTGACGGCCGGCGACGTGGATGCGGTGGAGGCGCACGGCACCGGCACCAAGCTGGGCGACCCGATCGAGGCACAGGCGCTGCTGGCCACCTACGGCCGGCAGCGGGCCGCCGACCGGCCGCTCTGGCTGGGCTCGGTGAAGTCCAACATCGGCCACACCCAGGCGGCCGCCGGGGTGGCCGGCGTGATCAAGATGGTGCTGGCCATGCGGCACGGCGTGCTGCCGGCCACCCTGCACGTCGCCGAGCCGACCCCGCACGTCGCCTGGGACGCCGACGCGCTGCGCCTGCTGACCGAGCCGGTCCAGCTGCCCGCCGACCGGCCGGCGCGGGCCGCCGTGTCTGCCTTCGGCATCTCCGGAACCAACGGCCACCTGATCCTGGAGGCCACCCCGACCCAGGTCGTCTCGCCGGCCGGACAGGTCGGTACCGGGCAGACCGACGCCGGGCAAGCCGATGCCGGGCAGACCGACGCCGGGCAAGCCGATGCCGGGCAGCCGGCTACCCCGCTGGTCTGGAGCCTGTCGGCCCGGAGCGTCGAGGCGCTGCGGGTGCAGGCCGGCCGGCTGGCGCGGCTCGCCGCCGAGCTGACCGAGCCGGAACTGGTGACCGCCGGCCAGCTGCTGGGCGCCCGGGCCCGGTTCGGCGAGCGTGCCGTGGTACTGGCCGCCGATCGGGCCGAGCTGCTGGCGGGTCTGACCGCGCTGGCCGACGGCGCCCCGCACCCATGCCTGATCACCGGCACCGCCGCGGCCGAGGTCAGCCCGGTGTTCGTCTTCCCCGGCCAGGGCACCCAGTGGGCCGGCATGGCCGTCGACCTGCTGGAGACCAGCGACACCTTCCGGGCCCAACTCACCAGCTGCGACCAGGCGCTGGCGCCGCACACCGGCTGGTCGGTGCTGGACGTGCTGCGCGGCGCGGCCGGCGCCCCGGAACTGGCCGGCTCCGACGTGATCCAGCCGGTGCTGTTCGCGGTGATGGTCTCGCTGTCCGCGCTGTGGCGCTCGATCGGCGTGGAACCCGTTGCCGTGCTCGGCCACTCGCAGGGCGAGTTGGCGGCCGCCTGCGCGGCCGGCGCGATCGAGCTGGCCGACGCCGCCCGGATCGTCGTGCTGCGGTCCCGGGCGCTGCTCCGGCTGACCGGAACCGGCGGCATGCTGGCCGTCGCGCTGCCCGCCGAGCAGGCCCAGGAGCTGATCGCCGACTGGCCCGACCGGTTGTGGGTGGCCATCCTGAGCGGCCCGGCCAGCACCGTGATCGCCGGCGACCTGGCCGCGATCGAGGAGTTCATCGCCGCGCACGGCGAGCAGTCCCGGCCGCGCCGGGTGGCGATCGACTACGCCGCGCACACCCCGCACATCGAAGCGCTGCGCGACGAGCTGGCCGAGCTGCTGGCCGGCCGCACGCCACGACCCACCGAGATCGAGTTCTGCTCGGCGCTGCATGGCGAATTTCGCGACACCAGCGAGCTGATCGGTGACTACTGGTACCAGGGCCTGCGGCACCCGGTGCGGTTCGCCGAGGCCGTCCGGTCGGTCCAGCGCTACAGCTGGCCGCTGTTCATCGAGGCCAGCCCCCATCCGGTGCTGACCGGGCACGTGCAGGACAGCCTGCGCGCGGCCGGCCTGCCCGGCGACGCGATCGGCACCCTGCGCCGCGACGAGAACGGCCGCCAGCGTTTCCTGTTGGCCGCCGCGCAGGCCTACGTGCTCGGTGCCGAGGTGGACTGGGCGGGGCTGCTGGGCACCGCGCCGGCCGGCTCGGTGCGGCTGCCGGGCTACCCGTTCGAACGGCGCCGGTACTGGATCGCCGAGGCCGGCCAGGCGCCGGCCGGGCTGGCCTCGTCCGGGCATCCGCTGCTGGGCACGGTGCTGCCGCTGGCCGAGGCCGACGGCTACCTCTGCACCGGCCGGCTGTCGCTGGCCACCCTGCCCTGGCTGGCCGACCACGCGGTGGACGGCAGCGTGCTGCTGCCGGGCACCGCGTTCGTCGAGCTGGCGATGCAGGCCGCCGAACTGGCCGGCTGCGACGAGCTGGTCGAGCTCAGCCTGGAAAGCCCACTGGTGCTGCCGCCGGCCGGCGCGGTACAGCTGCAACTGCTGGTCGGTGGTCCGGACGGGGCAGGCCGCCGCACCCTCAGCCTGCACAGCCGATCGGCCGACGAGACCGCCGGTTGGACCCGGCACGCCACCGGCCTGCTCGGCCTCGCGATCGACAGCGCGCCGACCGCCGAGTCACCGGCCGGCCCGGCGCCGGAGTGGCCGCCGGCCGCGGCCGAGCTGGAGCTGACCGAGGCATACGACCGGCTCGCCGACGGCGGCTACGACTACGGCCCCACCTTCCAGGGGCTGCGCCGGGCCTGGCGCGAGCAGGACGGCTGGTACGTCGAGGTCGCGCTGCCCGAGCCCGCCGACGCGGACCGGTTCGCGCTGCACCCGGCGCTGCTGGACGCCGCGCTGCACCCGCTGGTGCTGGCGGCGGTCGCCGAGACCGGCGCCGACTCGCTGCTGCTGCCGTTCTCCTTCGGCGGTGTGCGGGTCACCGGCACCGGCGCGACCGAACTGCGGGTCCGCATCGAACAAACCGCTGATGACCGGTTCAGCCTGCGGGCCTGGGATGCCGCCGGCCACCAAGTGGTGGCGGTCGAGTCCCTGGTGCTACGCCGGGCGACCAAGTCGGCACCGGCCGGTGAGCTGGCCGGCGGATACTCCCTCGGCTGGGTGCCCGGCCCGGCTGCCGAGCTGGAGCTGACCGGGCACCGCTGGGCGGTGGTCGGGGTCGGCCGGGCGGCTGACGAGCTGGCGGCCGAGCTGGTCGAGTCCGGCGCCGAGGTCAGCAGCTACTACGACCTGGTCTCGGTGGCCGACCTGACCTACGGCGAGCCGGCCGAGACCGTGCTGGCACCGATCCGGATCGCCGAGTCGGACGAGCCGGCCGAGGCCGCCCGCGAGGCAGTCGCCGAAGTGCTGGAACTGCTACAGGGGTGGCTGGGTGACCCGCGCTTCGAAGCGTCCCGGCTGGTGCTGGTGACCGCCGGCGCGGTCGGTCCGGCAACCGACGGCACCGGATTGATCGGCAACGCGATCTGGGGACTGGTGCGCTCGGCAGCCGCCGAACACCCCGGCCGGTTCGCGCTAGTGGACTCCGACTCGGACGGCTCCGGTGCCTGGCCGGCGGTGGCTGGCCTGCTGGCGGCCGGTGAGTGGCAGCTCGCGGTGCGCCAGCGGCAGGTGCTGGTGCCGCGGTTGGCAGCGCTGTCACCGGCCCCACCGTCGCCGGCCCCGCTGTCGCCGGCGGATGAGCCGGCCGATGCGGATTTGACTGGAAACACTGAGGATCTGGCCTCAGCCACGGTGCTGGTGACCGGCGGCACCGGCGGCCTTGGCGCGCTGGTGGCCGAGCGGCTGGTGGCCGAGCACGGCGTGCGCGAGCTGCTACTGCTCTCCCGCGGCGGCCCGGCGGCGACCGGCGCCGCGGCGCTGGTGGCCCGGCTGACCGAGCTGGGCGCCGAGGTCGAACTGCTGGCCTGCGACGTCTCGGATCGAGCGGCGCTGGCCGCGGCGATCGGCGACCGGCGGCTGTCCGGCGTAGTGCATGCGGCCGGCGTGGTGGCCGACGCGCCGGTGGACCGGCTGTCGGACTCCGAGCTGGCGCCGGTGTTCGCGCCGAAGGCGGATGCCGCCTGGCACCTGCACGAGCTGACCGCGGACCAGCGGTTGGCCACCTTCATGACGTTCTCCTCGGTGGCCGCGGTGCTGGGCAACGCCGGGCAGGGCAACTACGCGGCGGCCAACGGCTTCCTGGACGGCCTGGCGGTGTACCGGCGGGCCGCCGGGCTGCCGGCGGTCGCGGTGGCCTGGGGCCTGTGGGACGTGCCGACCGGGCTGACCGGTGGGCTGGCGGCGGCCGACGTGGCGCGGCTGGGCCGGGCCGGGCTGGCGCCGCTGAGCGCCGAGCGCGGGCTGGCGCTGTTCGACCAGGCGCTGTCGCCGGTCGCGGTGCCGAACCTGGTCGCCGCGGCCTGGGACGCCGGCAGCCTGCGCGAGCGGGCCGAGTCGGGCGAGCTGACCCCGGTGCTGCGTGGCTTGACCCGGGCGTCCCGGCGGGCGAGCCGGCCCAGCGCGGTCAGCCGATCAACCGGCGGGCGGACGCCGGCCGAGCCGAGCCAGCGGGGCGGCCTCGCCGAGCGGCTGGCCGGCCTGGCCGAGCAGCAGGCCCGCGAGGTGCTCAGCGAGCTGATCCGGGCCGAGGTCGCGGCGGTGCTCGGCTTCACCGACGCCGAGGCGATCAGCCCGGGACATGCCTTCTCCGAACTCGGTTTCGACTCATTGACCGTGGTCGACATGCGTAACCGGCTGGACTCGGCCACCGGGCTCCGGCTGCCGGCCACGCTGGCCTTCGACTACCCGACGGTGACCGCGCTGACCGAGCACCTGCTGCGCACGCTGGCACCACAGACCGCCTCGCCGGAGGACAGCCTGCGGGCCAACCTGGCCGAGCTGGAACACAACCTGGCAGCGCAGGACGAGGCCACCCGAGGCAAGTTGATCACCATCCTGCACAGCACGCTGGCTCGGCTGGAAGCCGTCCCGGCCGGGGCCGACGGCGCCGAGCTCGACGTGCACGAGCAGATCAATGCCGCCTCCGACGACGAAATCTTCGCCTTCATCGACACGCAGCTATAGCTGCCCACCAACCATGCGGTTCGCTTCTTTGCAGAAAGGTCCGGCTCATGCCAACTGAGGACAAACTCCGCGAGTACCTCAAGCGGGTGACGGTCGATCTGGCCGATGCGCGACGTCGGCTGGGTGAGCTCAAGGACGAGCGCCACGAGCCCATCGCGATCATCGGGATGGCCTGCCGCTACCCCGGCGGCGTGACCACCCCGGAAGAGCTGTGGCAGCTGGTGGATGCCCGCGGCGACGCCATCGGTGACTTCCCGACCGACCGTGGCTGGGACCTGGAAGGCATCTACGACCCGGACCCGGACGCGCCCAACAAGACCTACGTGCGCAACGCGGGCTTCCTCTACGACCTGCCCGACTTCGACGCCGGCTTCTTCGAGATGAGCCCGCGCAGCGCGCTGGCCACCGACCCGCAGCACCGGCTGCTGCTGGAGACCAGCTGGGAGGCCTTCGAACGCGCCGGCATCGACCCGACCACGCTGGCCGGCAGCCCTACCGGCGTGTTCGCCGGTTGCATGTTCGACGACTACGCCAACCGGTTCCTCGGCCAGGTGCCGCAGTCGGTGGAGGGCTCGCTGTTCACCTCCAATGCCTACAGCGTGCTGTCCGGCCGGGTCTCCTACACCTTCGGCTTCGAGGGCCCGGCGATCACGCTGGACACCGCCTGCTCGTCCTCGCTGGTCGCCCTGCACCTGGCCACCCAGTCGCTGCGCACCGGCGAGTGCACGCTGGCGCTGGCCGGCGGGGTCACCGCGATGGCCACCCCCGATGCCTACATCGAGTTCAGCCGGCAGCGCGCGCTCTCCCCGGAGGGCCGGTGCAAGGCATTTTCCGCCGACGCCGACGGGGCAAGCTGGTCCGAGGGGGTCGGCATGCTGCTGCTGGAGCGGCTCTGCGATGCCCGCCGCAACGGCCGCCGGATCCTCGGCGTGCTGCGCGGCACCGCGATCAACCAGGACGGCCGCAGCAACGGCATGACGGCGCCGAACGGGCCGGCCCAGGAGCGGGTGATCGGCCAGGCGTTGGCCGACGCCGGCCTGATCGCCCGGGATGTGGACGCCGTCGAGGCACACGGCACCGGCACCCCGCTCGGTGACCCGATCGAGGCGCAGGCGCTGATCGCCGGCTACGGCCAGAACCGGCCGGCCGATCAGCCGCTGTGGATCGGCTCGGTCAAGTCCAACCTCGGCCACACCCAGGCCGCGGCCGGGGTCGCCGGCGTGATCAAGATGCTGATGGCGATGCGGCACGGCAAGCTGCCGGCGACCCTGCACGCCGAGCAGGCCAGCCCGCACGTCGACTGGTCGGCCGGCGCGGTCAACCTGCTCACCGAGGCGCGGGACTGGCCCCGGCAGAACCACCCGCGCCGGGCCGGCGTGTCGTCCTTCGGCATCAGCGGCACCAACGCGCACGTGATCATCGAGGAACCGCCCGCCGCGGCAGCGCCGGCGGTGGACGGCTCCAGCGCGCCGGCAGCGGAGTCGGCGCCGGCCGTCGCACCGGTCGTGGACGGTCCGTGCGCCTGGCTGGTCAGTGGCCGCAGCCCGGCCAGCCTGCGCGGTCAGGCCCAGCGGCTGCACGGCTACGTCAGCTCCGCGCCGGAGGTGCCGGCGGCCGACATCGGTCGGGCGCTGGTCAGCAGCCGGGCGCTGTTCAAGCACCGGGCGGTGGTCTTCGGCGCCGACCGGGCCAGCCTGGTGGCCAACCTCGGCCAGTACCTGAGCAGCGGTCCGGCCGGCGACGTGATCGCCGGCGTCGCCCGGGACAAGGTGCGGCTGGCCTTCCTGTTCACCGGTCAGGGCGGCCAGCGGCCGGGCATGGGCCGCGAGCTGTACCAGCGGTTCGGGGTCTTCGCCGAGGCGTTCGACGAGGCCTGCGCGGCCGTCGACCCGCACCTGGACCGGCCGATCCGCGAGCTGATGTGGGCCGGACCGGACACCGCCGAGGCCGAGCTGCTGAACCAGACCCGCTACACCCAGCCGGCGCTGTTCGTCTACCAGGTGGCCGCCAGCCGGCTGCTGGCCACGTTCGGCGTGCGGCCGGACGCGGTGGCCGGGCACTCGGTCGGCGAGTACGCGGCCGCCTACCTGGCCGGCGTGTGGTCGCTGGCCGACGCCGGCCGGCTGATCGCAACCAGGGCCCGGCTGATGCACGCCCTGCAGGCCCCCGGCGCGATGGTGGCCATCGAGGCATCGGCCGCCGAGATGCAGCCGATGCTGGCCGGCCAGGAATGGCTGGTCGGGCTGGCCGCGATCAACTCACCGACCAGCGTGGTGGTCTCCGGGGACGAGCAGACCTGCCTGGGCCTGGCCGACCACTGGCGCGAGTTGGGCCGGCGCACCCGGCGACTGCCGGTCAGCCACGCCTTCCACTCGCCGCTGATGGAACCGATGATCGCCGAGTTCGCCGCCGAGCTGAGCGGCGTCGAGCTGCACCAGCCGGCGCTGACCTCGGTCACCAACCTGACCGGTGACGACGACGAACTCAGCTGGGCCGACCCGCAGTACTGGATCGCCCAGATCCGGCGGGCGGTCCGGTTCGCCGACACGGTGACCGGCCTGGCCGCGCACGGCGTCACCGGCTACCTGGAGATCGGTCCGGACGCGGTGCTGTCCGGCCTGGTGCACGGCTGCCTCGGCACCGAATCGGCCGCTGGGCCGGCAGCCGGGGCGACGACCGGGCCGGCCACCGCGCCGACCGCCGGAGCCACGGTGGTGCCGCTGGGCCGGGCCAAGCGGGCCGAGCTCGAGGCGCTGCTCGGCTGCCTGGCGCAGCTCTCGGTGGCAGGCGTGCCGGTCGGCTGGGCCGAGTTGTTCGGCACCGGCCCGGACGTCGGGCCGGACCTGCCGCTGTACGCATTCGACCGGCAGCGGTACTGGCTGGAGCCACCGGCGCCGAGCGCCGACGTCGCCTCGGCCGGCCTGCGCCCGGTCGGCCACCGGCTGCTGGACGCGGCCGTCGAGGTGGGCGACGGCGGCCAGGTGGTCTACACCGGCCGGCTGACCCTGAGCGGGCTGCCGTGGCTGGCCGACCACACGGTGGCCGGCGCGATCGTGGTGCCCGGCACGGCGGTGCTGGACGTGGTGCTGGAGGTCGCCGGCCAGCTGGGCTGCGAGCGGGTCGATGAGCTGATGTTCTCCGCACCACTGGTGCTCGGCGACTCCGGTGAGCTGTTCCTGCAGGTCGTCGCGGAGGCGCCGGCGGCCGACGGCCGCCGGTCGGTGCGGGTGTTCAGCCGGCCGGACGACGGCGGCTGGCAGCCCTGCGCGGCCGGCCTGCTGGCCCCGGGCGGCCTGGCCGGCGGGCTCTGCGACTGGGCGGTCAACTGGCCACCGGCCGAGGCCGCCGAGGTGGACGTGACCGGCGGCTACGACGCGCTGCTGGAGCTGGGCTACGACTACGGGCCGAGCTTCCGTGGTGTGTCGACGGCCTGGACCCGGGCCGAGGAGTACTTCGCCGAGGTGCGGGTTGCCGAGGAGCTGGAGCAGACCGGTTTCGGCATCCACCCGGCGGTGCTGGATGCCACCTTCCACCCGATGCTGCTGGCCGGCGGGGCGGCGGAGCTGAAGCTGCCGTTCGTCTTCGGCGGGGTGACGCTGTGCGCCACCGGCGCCAGCGTGCTGCGGGTGCGGCTGGCGGTCTCCGGTGATGACGTGCGGGTGCAGGCGGCCGACGTCGAGGGCCGGCTGGTCTTCGGTATCGACTCGCTGCGGGTGCGTCCGGTGTCGCCGGCCGCGCTGTCGGCCGACGCCGGCACCGGCGGTCCGATCGGCTACGGCCTGGACTGGCTGCCGGTGCCGACTGGTACCAGCACGGCCGGTTGGGCCGCGCTGGGCTCCGGTCTGACCGGCATCGACAGCTACCCCGACCTGGACCAGCTGCTGGCCGGCGGCCGGCCGCTGCCGGAGTTCGTGGCGGTGAGCTTGGGTTCGGCGTCCACCGACGTGCCGGCCGAGGCGCAGTCGCTGGCCACCGAGGCGCTGGCGCTGCTGCAGCGCTGGATCGGCGAGCCGCGGCTTGCCGCCTCCCGGCTGGTCTTCCTCACCCGGGGCGCGGCCGGCCCGGAGATCACCGACGTGGCCGCCGGCGCGGTCTGGGGCCTGGTGCGCACCGCGCAGTCGGAATACCCGGGCCGGTTCGTGCTGGCCGATGTCGAGGCCGGCTTCACCGACTTCTCGGCGCTGGCCGCCGCGGCCGCCGACGAGCAGCAGCTCGCGGTCCGCGCCGGCGCGCTGCTCGCGCCCCGGGTGGCTCGCCGGCCGGCGGTGGCTACCGGGGTCGCTACCCTGCCGGCCGGCACGGTGCTGGTCACCGGCGGCACCGGCGGGCTGGGCGCGGTGGTCGCCGAGCAGTTGATCACCCGGCACGGCGCCAGCCGGTTGCTGCTGGTCTCCCGGCGCGGTCCGGCCGCGCCCGGCGCGGCCGAGTTGGCCGAGCGGCTGCGCGGCCTGGGCGCCGAGGTGCGGGTGCAGGCCTGCGATGTGGCCGACCCGGCACAGCTGCGGGAGCTGCTGGCCGGCGTGCCGGCCGAGGCGCCGCTGGTCGGCGTGCTGCATTCGGCCGGCGTGCTGGACGACGCCACCATCGAGACGCTGACCCCGGCCCACTTCGAGTCGGTGTTCGCGGCCAAGGTGACCGCCGCCTGGCTGCTGCACGAGCTGACCCGAGAACTGCCGCTGGCGGTGTTCGGGGTGTTCTCCTCGGTGGCCGGCGTGCTGGGCAACCCGGGGCAGGGCAACTACGCCGCGGCCAACGTCACCCTGGACGGCCTGGCCAGCTACCGGCGCCAGCTCGGCCTGCCCGGCGTCTCGCTGGCCTGGGGTCTCTGGGCGGACGAGGCGAGCATGGCCGGCGGGCTGTCCGAGGCCGAACTGGCCCGGCTGAGCAGGTCCGGCGTGGCCGCGCTCAACCGCGAGCAGGGCCTGCAACTGTTCGACCTGGCACTGGCCGGCAGTGATCCGGTGCTGGTCGCGGCGCGCTGGGACACCGGCGCACTGACCGCCCGGGCCGAGGCCGGCACCCTGCCGGCCATCCTGCGGGGACTGGTGCGCACGCCGCGCCGGGCCGCCGCCGGCGGCCCGGCGACCGGCGGCACCGCCGCCGGCGGTTCGGAGCTGATCGCCCGGCTGGCGGAGCTGGCCGAGGCGGACGGCCGGCGGCTGCTCACCGACGTGGTGTGCGGTCACGTGGCCGCGGTGCTGGCACACACCAGCACCGACGCGGTGGGCATCGACCGGTCGTTCAGCGAACTGGGCTTCGACTCGCTGACCGCGGTGGAGATGCGCAACCGGCTGGACGCGGCGACCGGGCTCCGGCTGCCGGCCACGCTGGCCTTCGACCATCCCACGGTGGCCGCGCTGGCCGATCACCTCTACCTGACGCTGGCGCCGGCCGCGCCGAGCCCGGAGGAGACGCTGCGGGCCAGCCTGGACCAGGTCGGCCAGCTGCTCGCCGCCGACGCGAGCAGCCGCGATCAGCTGCTGGCCATCCTGCACAGCACCGTGGCCCGGTGGAGTTCCGGGTCCGGCGCGAGCGCCGGCGACCTGGCCGGATCCGCCACCACCGACGTGGACTCGGCCACCGATGAGGAGATCTTCGCCCTCATCGACAGCCAACTGTAAGCACCAGGTACCGCTGAAAGGGCCGCACTGGACATGGCAACCGACGAAGAACTGCGCAACTACCTGCGGCGGGCCGCCGCGGATCTCGCCGACACCCGCCGCCGGCTGGCCGAGGCGGAGAGCCGGCTGTCCGAGCTGGACGCCGGCGAGGAGATCGCGGTGGTCAGCATGGCCTGCCGGTACCCCGGCGGGGTGCGCACGCCCGAGCAGCTGTGGCAGTTGCTGGCCGCCGGCCAGGAGGTGCTGGACGAGTTCCCGACCGACCGCAACTGGGATCCGGAGCTGTACGACCCGGACCCGGACGCGGCCGGCAGGTCCACCACCAAGGTCGGCCACTTCCTCTACGACGTCGCCGACTTCGACGCCGACCTGTTCGGCATGAGCCCGCGCGCCGCGCTGGCCGCCGACCCGGCGCACCGGGTGCTGCTGGAGACGTCCTGGGAGCTGTTCGAGCGGGCCGGTATCGACCCGACCGGGCTGCGCGGCAGCCGCACCGGGATCTTCGTCGGCTCGATGTATGACTACTACGCCACCCGGTTCCTGGGCGGCACCCCGGCGGTGGTGGACGGCTCACTGCACACCGCCAACCTGCACAGCGTGCTGTCCGGGCTGGTGTCCTACACCTTCGGCCTGGAGGGCCCGGCGGTCAGCCTGGACACCGCGTGCTCGACCTCGCTGGTGGCGATTCACCTTGCCGCGCAGGCACTTCGCCGCGGCGAGTGCACGCTGGCGCTGGCCGGCGGGGTGACCGTGATGGCCGACCCGGCGGTCTTCATCGAGTTCTCCCGGCAGCGCGGGCTGGCCGCCGACGGCCGGTGCAAGGCGTTCTCGGCCGCCGCCGACGGCACCTCGTGGGCCGAGGGCGCCGGCGTGCTGCTGCTGGAACGGCTCTCCGACGCGCGCCGCAACAACCGCCAGGTGCTGGCGATCATCCGGGGCAGCGCGGTCAACCAGGACGGCCGCAGCAACGGCATGACCGCGCCGAACGGGCCGTCCCAGGAGCGGGTGATCTGGCAGGCGCTGGCCAATGCCAAGCTCGACGCCGGCGACGTGGACGCGGTCGAGGCGCACGGCACCGGCACCCAGCTCGGCGACCCGATCGAGGCGCAGGCGCTGCAGGCCACCTACGGCAAGCAGCACAGCCCGGACCGGCCACTCTGGCTGGGTTCGCTGAAGTCCAACATCGGCCACGCCCAGGCAGCTGCCGGGGTGGCCGGCGTGATCAAGATGATCCTGGCCATGCAGCACGGGGTGCTGCCGCGCACCCTGCACGCCGAGGAGCCCAGCCCGTACGTCGACTGGTCGGCCGGCACGGTGGCGCTGGCCACCCAGCCGGTGCCGTTCAGCCACCCGGACCGGCCGGTCCGGGCCGGCATCTCCTCCTTCGGCATCTCCGGCACCAACTCGCACGTGATCATCGAGCAGCCCCCGCAGCCCCAGCCGGCCCCACAGCCCGATCCGGCTGCCGAGCTGATCGTGCAGGAGACGCCGGCCCGGCCCCTGGTCTGGGTGGTCTCGGCGCGCACGCCGGAGTCGCTGCGGCGGCAGGCCGGCCGGCTGGCCGAGTTCGCCGCCGAGGTGACCGAGGCCCAGCTGACCGTGGCCGGCCAGGTGCTCGCCGGCCGTACCCGCCTCGAGCAGCGGGCGGTGCTGGTGGCCGCCGACCGGGCCGAGCTGCTGGCCGGTCTGGCCGCGCTGGCCGGCGGGAACCCGCACCCGTGCCTGGTCACCGGCGCGGCCGCGGCCGAGGTCAGCCCGGTGTTCGTCTTCCCCGGCCAGGGCACCCAGTGGGCCGGCATGGCGGTCGACCTGCTCAACTCCTCCGAGGTGTTCTGGGAGTGGATGTGCCGCTGCGACGGCGCGCTCGCCCCGTACACCGACTGGTCGGTGCTGGACGTGCTGCGCGGTGAGGACGGTGCCCGCCAGCTGGTCGGCTCCGATGTGATCCAGCCGGTGCTGTTCGCGGTGATGGTCTCCCTCGCCGCGCTGTGGCGCTCGATCGGTGTGGAACCGGCCGCCGTGCTCGGCCACTCGCAGGGCGAGATCGCCGCGGCCTTCGTCTCCGGCGCGCTGTCGCTGGACGACGCGGCCCGGGTGGTCGCGCTGCGCAGCCGGGCACTGACCGGGGTGCGCGGCACCGGCGGCATGCTGGCGGTCGCGCTGCCGGCCGAGCAGGTCGCCGACCGGATCGCGCCGTGGCAGGGCCAGCTCTGGATCGCGGTGCACTCGAGCCCGACCGGCACCGTGGTGGCCGGCGAGGTGGCCGCCGTCGAGGCGTTCCAGGCCAGCTGCGGCGAGGAGGTCCGGACCCGCCGGATCGAGGTCGACTACGCCTCGCACACCCCGCACATGCAGGCGCTGCAGGCCGAGCTCGCCGAGCTGCTGGCCGGCGTCGACCCGCAGCCGGTCGAGGTCCGGTTCTGCTCCTCGCTGACCGGTGACTTCCTGGCCAGCACCGAGCTCACTGCCCAGTACTGGTATGACAACCTGCGCAACCCGGTGCGGTTCGAGAGCGCCGTCGCGGCGTTCGCCGCCGGCGCCGGCCGGCCGCTGTTCCTCGAGGTCAGCCCGCACCCGGTGCTGGGCGGCGACCTGCGCGACACCACCCACGTGCACGGCATCGCCGCGGTCGTCGGGGAGACGCTGCGGCGCGGCGCCGGCGACTGGCGGCAGTTCCTGATCGCCGCCGCGCAGGCGTTCGTGCAGGGCGCCGGAGTGGACTGGCGCGCGGTGCTCGGCGCCCCGCCGGCCAGCGGGCTGGCGGTGCCGACCTACGCCTTCGACCGGCGGCGGTACTGGCTGGACGGCACCCCCGGCGGGTCGGTGACCGCGGCCGGGATCGCGGCTGCCGGGCATCCGCTGCTGGAGGCCGCGGTCAGCGAGGCCGGCGGCGGTTACCTGCTCACCGGCCGGCTGTCGGTCGAGCGGGCCGGTTGGCTGGCCGATCACACCGTCTCCGACGTGGTGCTGCTGCCCGGCGCCGGCCTGGTCGAGCTGGCACTGGCCGCCGCCGAGCTGGCCGGCTGCGCGGAACTGGCCGAGTTCACCCTGGAGCGCCCGCTGGTGCTGCCCGAGCGGGGCACGGTGGAGATCCAGGTCAGCCTGGCCGCGCCGGCTGCCGACGGCCGCCGCGTGGTTCAGGTATTCAGCCGGTCCGGTGAGCCGGACTGGACCCGCTGCGCCACCGGCACGGTGCTGGCCGGTGACCTCGCCGACTCGGATCGGCTGGCCGACTGGGCGGCGCACTGGCCGCCGGCCGGCGCGGTCGCGCTGCCGGTGGCCGAGGGGTACGCCGAACTGGCCGACGCCGGCTACGGCTACGGCCCGGCGTTCCAGGGCCTGACCGGGCTGTGGCGGGCCGGGGCGGAGCTGTTCGCCGAGATCACCGCGCCGGACGGCGTCGAGGTGGCCGGCTTCGGCATCCACCCGGTGCTGTTCGACTCGGCGCTGCACCCGCTGGCGTTGACCGCCACCGGCACCGAGTTGCTGCTGCCGTTCGCCTTCCAGGGCGTCCGGCTGGCCGCGACCGGCGCCTCGGCGCTGCGGGTCCGGCTGACCAGCGCGGGGCAGGACCACCGGATCGAGGCGGTCGACCTGGCCGGCCGGCCGGTGCTGACGGTGGACGCGCTGCGCGCCCGCCCGCTGGCGACCGAGACGCTGCGGCCGAGCGGTCAGCCGGGCACGCCGCTGCACCAGCTGGACTGGATTCCCGCGCCGGAGAGCCGGCCGTCCGGCGCCCGCTGGCTGACCCTCGGCGTGTCGGCCGACCTGGCCAGTGAGCCGGCCGACCTGGCAGCGGTTCTGTCCGAGCTGGCCGAGCTGCCGGAATTCGTCGCGGTCCGGTGCGCCGCCGAGCCGGGCGATGCTTCGGCCGCGGCACGCCGGTTGACCGTTGCGGTGCTGGAGTTGCTGCAGGCCTGGCTTGCCGAGGAGCGGTGCGCGAACTCCCGGCTGGTGCTGCTGACCTCGGCGGCGACCGGGCCGGGTGCCGGCGCCGGTCTTGCCGAGAGCGCGGTCTGGGGACTCGTGCGCTCGGCCGCGGCCGAGCACCCGGACCGGTTCGCGCTGGTGGATCTGGATCAGCCGGTGCCCGCAGCGGAGGCCGAGCTCTGGCCGGCGCTGGCCGGCGCGATCGAGGCCGGCGACTGGCAGCTCGCGGTCCGCGACGGCGCGCTGCTGCTGCCCCGGCTGAGTCCGGCGCCGGCCGGCGAGGCGGATTCATCCGATTCCAGCACGGTATCGCTGGCGTCGGGCACGGCATCGCTGGCGTCGGGCACGGTGTCGCTGGCCTCGGGCACGGTGCTGGTGACCGGTGGCACCGGTGGCCTGGGTGCGCTGGTGGCCGAGCGGCTGGTCACCGAACATGGCGTGCGCAGCCTGCTGCTGCTCTCGCGCAGCGGCCTGGCCGCGACCGGCGCGCCGGACCTGGTGGCCCGGCTGCGCGAGCTCGGCGCCGAGGTCGAGGTTGCTGCCTGTGACGTCTCGGACCGGACGGCGCTGGCCACCGCGATCGGCGGCCGGCAGCTGTCGGCCGTGCTGCATGCCGCCGGGGTGACCGCCGATGCCGCGCTGACCGGGCTGTCCGCCGAGCAGGTGGCCGTCGCGTTCGGGCCGAAGGTGGACGCCGCTTGGCATCTGCACGAGCTGACCGCCGGCCAGCAGCTCGCGACCTTCGTTTTGTTCTCCTCGCTGGCCGGCCTGATCGGCAACGCCGGCCAGGCCAGCTACGCGGCGGCGAACGGGTTCGTCGACGGGCTGGCGGCGCACCGCCGGACGCTGGGCCTGCCGGCGACCTCGATCGCCTGGGGCCTGTGGGACGTGGCGACCGGCATCACCGGCCAGCTCGGCGAGGCCGACCTTGCCCGGCTGACCCGGTCCGGGGTGGCGCCGCTGAGTGTCGAGCACGGCCTGGCGTTGTTCGACCAGGTGCTCGCCGGCGCGGCCGGGCCGGTGCTGGCCGGCGCCGCCTGGGACAGCGCCGGGCTGCGCAAGCGGGCCGAGTCCGGTCAGCTGGCGCCGGTGCTGCGCGGCTTGACCCGCGCGCCGCGCCGGGCCAGTGCCGCCACGGCGGAGGCCTCGGCTGACCTGACCTCGCGACTGGCCACGCTGGACGAACCGGCCGGCCGGGAACTGGTGCTGGAGCTGGTCCGCAACCAGGTCGCCTCGGTGCTCGCGCATGGCGAGGGCAGCGCGGTGCCGGTGGACCGGACGTTCTCCCAGCTCGGGTTCGACTCGCTGACCGTGGTCGAGCTGCGCAACCGGCTGGATCTGGCCACCGGGCTGCGGCTGCCGGCCACGTTGGCCTTCGACTACCCCACGGTGGCCAGCCTGGCCGAGTTCATCTACCAGACGGTGGCACCGGCTCCGCGACCGCCGGACGAGGCGTTGCAGGCCAGCCTGGACGAGATCGAGCTGGCACTGGCCGAGCACGACGAGGCGGCCCGGGACCGGGTGATCGCCGTCCTGAACAGCGCGCTGGCCCGGCTGGCGAGCGACGCCGAAGCCCTGGTCGGCGCGCGGGCCAGCCTCAGCGACGCCTCCGACGACGAGATCTTCGCCTTCATCGACACCCAGCTCTAGACCGCATCGACCCGCAGATACCTGCTTGCGAGAACTCGCAGCGCACTGGAAAGGCAGCAGAGATGGCAACTGAGGACAAGCTCCGCGAGTACCTCAAGCGCGCCACCGTCGACCTGACCGACGCCCGCCGGCGACTCGGCGAGCTGGAGGAGGAGCGGCACGAGCCGATCGCGATCATCGGCATGTCCTGCCGCTATCCGGGCGCGCCGACCGTCGAGGACTACTGGTCGCTGCTGACCGAGGGTCGCAGCGGCGTGGTGGAGGTGCCGGCGGCCCGCTGGAACATCGACGACTACTACACCGAGGACCGCCGGGTGGCCGGCGGCGTCTACACCCGGCACGGCGCCTTCCTGCCCGACATCGCCGGCTGGGACGCGGAGTTCTTCGGCATCCCGCCGGCCGAGGCGCTGCGGATGGATCCGCAGCAGCGGCTGCTGATGGAGCTGGTCTGCGAAGGGCTGGACAACGCGGGCACCTCCGCGCAGCAGCTGGCCGGCAGCCGGACCGCGGTGCTGGTCGGGCTGATGGACACCGCCCAGTACGGCCGGTTGCAGGTGGAGCGCTACGGCGCCGAGGTGATCGCCGACCCGTACTTCGGTCAGGGCGTGACCGCCAGCGTGCTGGCCGGCCGGCTGGCCTACCAGTTCGACCTGCGCGGGCCGGCGATCACGCTGGACACCGCTTGCTCGTCCTCGCTGGTCGGCGTGCACCTGGCCGCCCAGGCGCTGCGCGGTGGCGAGTGCGACCTGGCGGTGGCCGCCGGCGCGTTCCTGATCATGCACCCGGACACCTACGTCCAGTCCTGCGCCACCTCGATGCTGGCCCCGGACGGCAGGTGCAAGACCTTCGACAGCTCGGCCGACGGCTACGTGATGGGCGAGGGCGGCGGCCTGGTGGTGCTGGAGCGGCTGTCCGACGCCCAGCGCAACAACCGCCGGATCCGGGCGGTGCTGCGCGGCTCGGCGGTCAACCAGGACGGTCGCAGCAACGGCCTGTCCGCGCCCAGCCGCAGCGCTCAGGCGGAGGTGATCCGGCGTGCGCTGGCCGACGCCCGGGTGGCGCCGGAGGAGGTCGGCTACGTCGAGGCGCACGGCTCCGGCACCCAGCTCGGCGACGCGATCGAACTGTCCGCGCTGCACGATGTCTTCGGCGGCCGGCGGCCGGCCGAGCAGCCGCTGCGCGTCGGCGCGGTCAAGACCAACATCGGGCACACCCAGTCCGCGGCCGGGGTGGCCGGGCTGATCAAGACCGTGCTGCTGCTCGAACACGGCGTGGCCACCGGCAACCTGAACACCACCGAACCGTCCTCGGCGATTCCGGCCGACGGCACCATCTCGCCGGTCCTCGAGCCGACCCCGCTGCCCGGCGATCGGCCGATCGCCGGCGTCAGCGGCTTCGGCTGGTCCGGCACCAACGGCCATCTGGTGCTGCAGGCGGCCGAGAACACCCTTTCTAACACTGATGTTCCGGCATCGTGTGCGTCGACATCCGGCCAGCGCTACCTGCTGCCGGTGTCGGCGGCCAGCGGTCCGGCGCTGGCCGCCCAACTGGACCAGCTCGGCCGGTGGCTGGCCGACCGGCCGGAGCTGTCGCTGGCCGACGTCGCGCACACCCTGAGCACCGGCCGGTCGGCCTACGAGTACCGCCGGGCGCTGCTCTGTGCCGACACCGCCGATGCCGCCCGGCAACTGGCCGGTGCCGCCGGCAGTCCTGGTGTCCAGGCCACCAGCCGTCCCCGGGTGGCCTTCCTGCTGCCCGGCGTGGGCGACCAGTACGCCGGCCTGGGCCGCGAGCTGTACCGCACCGAGCCGGTCTACGCGGCGGCGATCGACGAGTGCGTCGGGATCGTCGAGCAGCGTTGTGGGCTGGACCTGCGGCCGCTGCTCTTCCCGACCGGGCAAGACGCTGCGGACAACAGTGCTGCGGACAACAGTGCTGCGGACAACAGTGCTGCGGACAACAGTGCTGCCGACAACAGCTTCGCCGCGCTGGTCGGCCGGGCCACGCCGGCCGCCGAGGACCCGGTCGCGGCCGCCACCGAGGAGCTGCTGGAGCAGGCCGAGTTCAGCCACCCGTTCCAGTTCGCCGTCGAGTACGCGCTGGCCCGGCTACTGGCCGACCGCGGCGTCAGCCCGGACGTGCTGGTCGGCTACAGCCTCGGCGAGTACGTCGCGGCCTGCCTGGCCGGCGTGTTCAGCCTGTCCGACGCGCTGTACCTGGTCGTCGAGCGGGCCCGGATCATCGCCGGCGTGCCGGCCGGCCGGATGCTGGCGGTCGCCGCCGACGCCGACGCGGTGACCTCGGCGATCTCGGCCAGCGGGGCCGAGATCGACATCGCCGCCTTCAACGGCCCGGCCATGACCGTGGTCAGCGGGCTGGCGCCCGACGTCGAGACGCTGGCCGGCACGCTGGGCCAGCAGGGCATCGCCTGCCGGCCGCTGCGCACCGTGCACGCCTTCCACTCCTGGCTGCTGGAGCCGGCCCGGGACAAGCTCGCCGCGCTGCTGAGCACGGTCGAGCACAACGCGCCTCGGATCCCGATCATCTCCAACCGGACCGGCCAGCCGCTGACCGCCGAGCAGGCCGGCAGCGTCGAGCACTGGGCCGACCACCTGGTCAAGCCGGTGCGCTTCGCGCAGAGCGTCCAGCACTGCATCGAGGCCGAGGTCGACGTGTTCGTCGAGCTGGGCGCCGGGCAGACGCTCGGCGGCCTGGTCCGGCAGAACCTGCCCGGCAGCTGCGGCGCCGGCGTGCTCGGCACCCTGCCGGCTCGCTGGCAGGCCGGCCGGTCGAGCGCCGAGGTCGCCGCCGTGGCGAGCTGCCGCGGCCAGCTGTGGGAGCACGGCGTGCAGCTCGACTGGGCGGCCGAGCAACCGGCCGGCCGGGTGGTCACGCTGCCGAGCTACCCCTTCCAGCGCAGGAGATTCTGGCCCGACGTGGAGCCGGGCCAGGCTCCGGCCGGGCGACCGGCGAGCCGATCGGCAGCCGCCGAGCCGGCCGAGTACTGCTACGCCCCGGTCTGGCGCCAGCTGCCGGCCGGCGCGCCGGGACGGCCGCTCGCGCTGGCCGGCCCGCTGGTGATCATCGCCGGTACCGCGAGCGGCCCGGGCAGCGTCGCTGCCGAGCTGGCCGAGCTGGCTGCCGCCGGTGGCACCGAGGTGCTGGAGGTGGTCGCCGGGCCGGCCGCCATGCCGACCCGGCGGGACGGCCGCCGGATCGTCATCGACCCGGCCGAGGCCGGCCACTACGCCGAGGCGCTGTCCCGGCTGCCCGGCACCGGCCCGGTGCACCTGGTACACCTGGGCAGCCTGGCGGCCGGCAGCGCGCATGCCGAGTACGCCGACGAGGACGAGCTGCGGGCTGCCATCACGGCCGGCTTCGACAGCGTGCTGCGCTGCATCCAAGCGCTCGGCGAGCTGCCCGGCAGCCGGGGCGTCCGGCTGCTCACGGTCAGCCGGGGTGCCTGTGAGGTTCTCGGCGGCGACCTGCCGGCGCCGTACCGGGCGCTCGGGCACGGGCTGGGCCGGGTGGCCCAGCACGAGTACGCCGGGTTGTCCTGGCACGGCACCGATCTGGACCCGGATGCGGCGCAGCCGGCCGTCGAAGCGGGCCAGCTTGCCCGCGAGCTGCTCGCCGAGACGCCGGAGCCGGCCGTCACCGGCTGGCGGCGAGGTCGCCGGTGGCAGCCGGACTGGGCGCCGGTGGACACCGGCCAGGCAGCCAGCACCGAGCCGACCAGCACCGAACCGGCCAGTACCCAACTGGCCAGCACCGAACCGGCCTGGCGAGAAGATGGCGTCTACCTGATCACCGGCGGCACTCGCGGCCTGGGCCTGGCGCTGGCCCGGCGGCTGGTCGCGGCCGGCGTCGGCAAGCTGGCCCTGGTCAGCCGCAACGCGACCAGCTCGGATGCCGGCGTGCAGGCGGCCGGGGTCCGGGCGGCGATCGCCGAGCTGAGGTCCGCCGGCGCGGAGATCCTGCTGCTGGCCGCCGATGTGGCCAAGCCGGCCGAGCTCCGGGCCGCGGTCACCGCCTGCCGGCAGCGGTTCGGCGCACTGCACGGCGTGCTGCACGCGGCCGGCGCACCGGCCAGCGGCATGCTGCAGCGGCAGACCGTGGAGCAGGGCCACGCCGTGCTCGGGCCCAAGGTGCTGGCGATGAGCGCGCTGGCCGAGCTGGTCTCACCGGCCACCCCGGCCGAGCTGCGGCCGGAACTGCTGGTGCTCTACTCCTCGGCGATCACCACCTTCGGCGGCATCGGCGAGGGTGATTACTGCGCGGCCAACACCGTGCTGGACAGCTACGGGGCGGCGCTGGCCGCATCGGCGCCGAGCACCCGGGTGCTGACCGTGGCCTGGGGGCCGTGGCAGCACGACGACTGGCAGGTGCCGACCGCCGGCGGCCTGGCCGAGCGGGCGCGGGCCTACCGGCGCCGGTACGGCTTCACCGACGAGGGCGGTTGCGAGTTCCTGGAGCGGATGCTGGCCGTCGCCGGCGGCAGCGTGGTCGCGGTCCGCCAGTCGATGGCCGAGGCGCGCCAGGAGTGGTCGGCCGTGCTCGACCTGGCGTCACTGACCGCCACCGCCGCGCCGCCGTCCGGTGAGCGGTTCCCGCGCCCACAGCTGCGCACCGAGTTCGTCGCGCCGCGCTCGGAGCTGGAGCAGCTGATCGCCGAGGTCTGGCAGAGCTACCTCGGCATCGACGGGGTCGGCGTGCACGACGCGTTCTTCGAGCTCGGCGGCAACTCCCTGGTCGGCATGAGCATGGTGCACGCCGTGGAGAGCCGGCTCGACACCACCATCGCGCCGGCGGTCCTGTTCGAACACCCGACCATCGCCGAATTCGCCGCCGCTCTGGAGCACACCGATGCCGCCGGGGCAGACAGCGGCCTGACCGACCTGCTTACCACCAGCTCGGATCGGGGACAGCGGCGCCGCCGCGCTCGTTCCGGCGTTCGGAAATGAGGACCGACGTGACCAACCAGACCGAGTACCCGGTCTCCGACTCCGACATCGCCATCGTCGGCATGTCCGGGCAGTTCCCGGGCGCCGCCGACGTCGGCGAGCTGTGGGCGAACATCCGCGCGGGGAAGTCCGGCATCTCCCGCTTCTCCGATGAGGAGTTGCGGGCCGCCGGGGTGGCCGAATCGCTGCTCTCCGACGCCAGCTACGTCAAGGCCGGCGCGGTCCTCGACGGGATCGAGCTGTTCGACGCCGGCTTCTTCGGGGTCGGCCCGAAGGAGGCGCAGATCCTGGACCCGCAGCAGCGGTTGTTCCTGGAGAACAGCTGGCATGCGCTGGAGGACGCCGGCTGTGACCCGTCGCGGTTCGACGGCAGCATCGGGGTCTTCGGCGGCGCGGCCTGGAGCTCCTACCTGCAGCACAACCTGCTGCCGTCGCAGGCCGCGGCCGCGATGGGCGAGCTCGCGGTGGGGCTGGCCAACGACAAGGACTCGCTGCCGCTGCGGGTGGCACACACGCTGAGCCTGACCGGCCCGGCGTACGGCATCCAGAGCTACTGCTCCACCTCGCTGGTCGCGGTCTGCGCGGCGGCCAGCAGCCTGGCCGGCTTCGAGTGTGACCTGGCGCTGGCCGGCGGGGTCGCGGTGAGCGTCCCGCACCGGGTCGGCTACCTGTACCAGCAGGGCAGCATCGCGCCGCCGGACGGCGAGTGCCGGGCCTTCGACGCGGCCGGTCTGGGTGCCCCGCTCGGCAGCGGCGTCGGCGTGGTGGTGCTGCGCCGGCTGGCCGATGCGCTG
Organism: Jatrophihabitantaceae bacterium; assembly: GCA_045807085.1. Lineage (GTDB taxonomy): Bacteria > Actinomycetota > Actinomycetes > Mycobacteriales > Jatrophihabitantaceae > Jatrophihabitans_A. The sequence continues at coordinate 100,193 of JBJMIB010000007.1, read as the reverse complement.
GCCGACGGCGACCAGATCTATGCGGTGATCCGCGGCTGGTCGGTGAACAACGACGGCGGCCGCAAGGTGGGCTTCACCGCCCCGGGCGTGCAGGGACAGGCAGCGGTGATCGCCGAGGCGCTGGCCAGCGCTGACCTGACCGCCGCCGACATCGACTACGTGGAGGCACACGGCACCGGCACCGCGCTGGGTGACGCGTCCGAGATTGCCGCGCTGCAGCAGGTGTTTCGGGGCGAGCAGTGCCTGATCGGCTCGATCAAGACCAACCTCGGTCACCTGGACCGGGCGGCCGGCGTGACCGGCCTGATCAAGACCAGCCTGGCGCTGCGCAACGGCGAGATCCCGGCGACCCGCAACCTGACCGAGCCGAACCCGCAGCTGCGCACCGGCGAGGCCCAGCTGGAGGTCGTGACCAGCCTGCGGAGCTGGCCGCGGCAGGCCGAGCACAGCCGCCGGGCCGGCGTCAGCGCGTTCGGCATCGGTGGCACGAACGCGCACGTGGTGCTCGAGGAGGCGCCGGTGATCGAACGGCCGGCAGCCGCCGCGCGTCCGGAACTGCTGGTCTGGTCGGCGCGCAGCGCGACCGCCGCGGACGAACTGACCGACCGGCTGGCACAGCACCTCGACGGCTTCGCCGGAGCGGGCTCAGCGGAATCGCACCTCGACGGCTTCGCCGGAGCCGGCTCAGCGGCACCGCACCTTGGTGACTCGGAGCTTCGGCTGGCCGATGTCGCGCACACCCTGCAGGCCGGCCGCCGGGCCTTCGAGCACCGGCGGATGCTGGTCGCCAGCACGGTGGCCGACGCCGCGGCGGGTCTGGCTGCCGGCCAGGCGCTGGCCGGCCAGCCGGGCCAGGATCGGGTGGCCCTGCTGATCGCGGACGCCGCCGGGCACTGCCCGGCCGTCATCGCCGACCGGTACGCCACCGAGCCCGGCTACCGGGTGGCGGTGGACGAGTGCCAGGCGATCCTGGGCGAGCTCGGTGTCGCCGAGGCCGACCGGCCGGCCGGCTTCGTCGCCGACTATGCGTTGGCCAGCCTGCTTACCTCATGGGGCATCGTGCCGGCGGCGGTCAGCGGCCGGGGTGCCGGCGGTTGCCTGGCAGCCCACCTGGCCGGCGTGCTGAGCCTGTCCGACGCGCTGGCGCTGGCGCACCGGCTGCACACCGGCCAGCTGTCGGCCGGCTGGATCGCCGAGCGGCTACAGCTGAACGCGCCGTCGGTGCCGCTGCTGGCGGCGACCGGTGAGCCGGTCGCCGCCGACCAGGCGCAGGATCCGGCGTACTGGGCGGTCGAACTGCGGGCGAGCAGTACCCCGATCGCGAACAGCCTGGCGGAGCAAGGCTTCGCCGTGCTGGAGCTGGGCCCGGCAGCGGCCGGCTCGGCCACACTGAGCGTGCTGCCCTGCGCCGACGACCCGGCCGAGGCCGCGTTGCTGCTGGCCGAGGCGGTCGGCCGGTTGTGGCTGGCCGGCGTGCCGGTCGACTGGGCCGGCTACCGTGCCGGCCGCGAGGTCGGCAAGGTCGCGCTGCCGGGTTACCCGTTCCAGCGTCAGCGGTACTGGATCGCGGCCCCGGCAGCCACGGCCGAGCCGGCCGCCGCCAAGACCGAGCAGCCCAGCACCAAGCAGCCCAGCACGGGCCAGCCCAACGCCGACCAGCCCAACGCCGACCGGGACGGGCACGTCCAGTTGCTGCGGCCGAACTGGGTCGAGGCGGCCGCCCCGGCTCGTAGCGACACCGGCGGTTACCTGCTGATCGGTGGCCCGGCCGGGCTGACCGGCCGGCTGGCCACCGCGCTGACCGCCGCCGGCAACGAGGTCACGGTGCTGTCGGAGGTCCCGCCGGCCACCGGCGGGGCGACCGTGGTGGATCTGCGGCTGCTGACCGACGCCTCACCCACCGGGCCGGCAAGGCCGGCGGGGTCCACCGCATCGGCTAAGCCCGCTGACCCGGCTTCGGTGGTGCTGCCGCTGGCCGAGCTGATCTCGGCCTGCGCGGCCGATACCGCCACCACCACCGAGCTGGTCGTGGTGACCCGGGGCGGCCAGCCGATCACCGGTGCCGCGGTGCCGGCGCACGCGGCGGCCGCCGCGCTGCCGGTGGTGGCAAACCAGGAGTACCTGAACCTGCAGGCCCGCGCGGTCGATCTGGACCCCGCAGCCGGCGACGACGAGGCGGTCAGCGCGCTGGCCGGCGAGCTGTCGGCGGTGCCGAGCGAGCTGCTGGTGGCCTACCGGGCCGGCCGGCGGCTGGTCCGGGAGTTCGTCGCGGCCGAGCAATCGGCGCCGGCGGTGCCCGCGCTGCGCGCCGGTGGCAGCTACCTGATCACCGGTGGCCTCGGTGAGGTCGGCCTGCTGCTCGCCGAGTACCTGGCCGAGCGGGGCGCGGCCCGGTTGGTGTTGGCCAGCCGGTCCGGCCTGGCCGAATCCGATGCCCGCTACCCGCGCATCGAACGGCTGCGCGCGGCCGGCACCGAGGTCGTGCTGCCGAAGGTCGACGTCACCGACGTCGCCGGCATGCGCGCGGTGGTCGCCGACGCGGCCGCCGCCGGACGGCTGGACGGGGTCTTCCACGCGGCCGCCCAGACCGGCCCGGAGACCTTCCGGCCGCTGCGCGACCTGACCCCGGAGCTGGTCGGGCTGCACTTCGGCGCCAAGGTGGCCGGTGCCGAGGTGCTGGCCGAGGTGCTGGCCGAGTTGGATCCGGCGCAGGCGCCGGAGTTCTGCGTGCTGTTCACCTCCACCTCGGCGATCCTGGGTGGCCTGGCGTTCGGCAGCTACGCGGCGGCCAACGCCGCGCTGGCGGCGTTCGCGCCGGCCGAGCCGGTTGCCGACTGGACCGCGACCCGGTGGATCGCCGCGCACTGGGACACCTGGGCGGCCACCCTGCAGCGGTTGGGCGACGGGGTCGGTGCCTCGATGTCGGCGCACTCGATGTCGGCCGAGCAGGGGCTCGCGGCACTGGCCGCGTTGCTCGACCAGCCGGCACCCAGCGTGCTGGTGGCGGCTGGCGGCCTGGCCGACCGGCTGCCCCGGTTGACCGGGCCGGCCGAGCCGGCGGTGCCGGCGGTGCCGGTGACCGAGCGGTTCCCCCGCCCGGATCTGCCGCAGCCCTACACGCCGCCGCTGACCGCGACCGAGCGGACGCTGGCCGAGCTGTGGTCCAGCGTGATCGGCGTCGAGCCGGTCGGCACTCGGGACAACTTCTTCGACCTGAGCGGCAACTCGCTGCTGGCCCTGCAGATGCTCGCGCTGGTCAAGCAGAACTTCGGCATCGCGGTGCCCTCGGTGGCGCTGTTCGAGGCGCCGACGGTGGCCGCGCTGGCCGCCGTGCTGGACGACAAGCGCGGTGCCGGCCGGCCGGCGGCCGAGCCGGCTCAGCAGGTCAAGCCCGCCGCGGTTCAACCGAGCGCGGTTCAACCGAGCGCGGTTCAACCGGTCAAGCCAACCGCGACGGTTCAGCCGGCCGGGTCCGAACCGGTGCGGCCGGCGGCAAGCCAGGCCGTCGTCCGGCAGGTCGCCGAGAACGAGGAGGATCTGGACCGGCGGATCGCGGTGGTCGGCCTGGCCGGCCGGTTCCCGGGTGCCGGCGATGTCGGCACGTTCTGGCAGAACCTGTGCGGCGGCGTCGAGTCGATCAGCTTCTTCAGCCCCGACGAGCTGCGCGCCGCAGGCGTGCCGCAGCAGCTGATCGATGACCCGTCCTACGTGCCGGCCCGTCCGGTGCTGGACGACATCGCCGGTTTCGACGCGGCCTTCTTCGGCATCAGCCCGCGGATGGCCGCGCTCACCGACCCGCAGCAGCGGCTGTTCCTGGAGGTCTGCTGGGAGGGCCTGGAGCAGGCCGGCTACGCCGCCCCCGAGCATCGCGGCCGGGTCGGCGTCTACGGCGGCACGAACCTGAGCACCTACCTGCTGCAGATGCCCGAGGGCAGCGTCACCGGCGGTGATGTGAGCACCTACGAGATCATCATGGGCAACGAGAAGGACGCCCTGACCACCACGGTGTCCTACCTGTTCGGCCTGTACGGCCCGAGCGTCGCGGTGCAGACCTTCTGCTCCACCTCGCTGGTCGCCACCCACCTCGCGGTGCAGGCACTGCGCAACGGCGAGTGCGAGCTGGCGCTGGCCGGCGGCGTCTCGATCCGGGTGCCGAACCGGGTCGGGCACATCTTCGGCCCGGGCGGCCAGGAATCCCCGGACGGGCACGTGCGCACCTTCGACGCGCAGGCCCGGGGCAGCATGTTCGGCGACGGCGCGGCGGTCGTGGTGCTCAAGCGGCTGACCGACGCCCTGCGCGACGGCGACCACATCTGGTCGGTGATCCGTGGCTCGGCGATGAACAACGACGGCGCCCTGAAGGTCGGCTACACCGCGCCCAGCGTGGTCGGCCAGACCCGGGTGATCGCCGACGCGATGGTCGATGCCCGGGTGACCGGTGACGACGTCAGCTACATCGAGGCGCACGGCACCGCGACCGAGCTGGGTGACCCGATCGAGGTGGCGGCGTTGACCCGCGCCTTCGGCGAGACCAGCGCGCAGCAGTACTGCCCGATCGGTTCGGTGAAGACCAACGTAGGCCACCTGGACCGGGCAGCCGGCGTCACCGGCCTGATCAAGACCTCGATGGCCTTGCACGAGCAGGTGATCCCGGCGACCCTGCACTACACCAGCCCGAACCCGGAGATCGACTTCGCGGCCAGCCCGTTCTACGTCAACGCCGAGCTGGCGAGCTGGCAGACCCGGGACGGCCGGCCGCGGATCGCCGGCATCAACTCCCTCGGCATGGGTGGCACCAACGTGCACGTGGTGGTGCAGCAGGCGCCGGTGCGGCAGCTGGAGCTGCCGGCTGACCGGCCGCGCCGGCGGTATCAGGTGCTGCCGCTGTCGGCCCGCACCGAGCAGGCCGTCACCGAGGCCTGCGGCCGGCTGGCCGCGCACCTCGGCGGCAGCCCGGACGCCCGGCTGATGGACGTGGCCTTCACCCTGCAGGCCGGCCGTAAGACCTTCGAGCACCGGCGGGTCACGGTGGCCACCAGCGTCGCCCAGGCCGTCGATGCGCTGGCCGGCAGCACGCCGGACGCGGCGCTGCTCAGCCGGGTGGACACCGTGCACGGCCGGCCGGTCGCGCTGCTGTTCGCCGGCGCGGGGGAGCAGTACCCCGGCCTGATCACCGAGCTGTACCAGCGCGAACCCGATTTCCAGGCCGCGCTGGACGAGTGCCTGGAACTGCTGCGGCCGCTGCTGCCGGAGACCGACCTGGCCGGCCTGCTGGCCGGTGGCCGGGTGGCGGCGGCCGGCCTGGCCGCGCTGCTCGGCCGGGGCGGCGACGGTGCCGGTCAGGATCCCCGGACGGCCGAGCTGGCCCGCACCGAGGTGGTGCAGCCGGCGCTGTTCGCGGTCGAGTACGCCCTCGCCCGCACCCTGCTCGGCTGGGGACTCCAGCCACGGGTGATGGCCGGCTACAGCCTGGGCGAGTACGTCGCGGCCTGCCTGGCCGGCGTGCTGTCGCTGCCCGACGCGATCGCGCTGGTGGCGCGCCGGGCCCGGTTGATCGGCAGCCTGCCGGCGGGCGCGATGCTCGCCGTCTCGCTGCCGCTGGCCGAGCTGGAGCGCCGGTTCCTGGCCACCGAGCCCGAGCTGGACGTGGCCGCCGTGAACGGCCCGCAGGTCACCGTGCTGGCCGGCCCGGTGCCGGCGGTGCAGCGGTTCGCCGAGCGGTTGCGGGCGGCCGAGATCGGCTGCCGCCAGCTGCAGACCACGCACGCCTTCCACAGCCGGATGCTGGAGCCGGTCAGCGCCGAGCTGACCGAGTGGATCAGCCAGCACATCACCCTGAACCCGCCCCGGTTGCCGTACCTGTCCAACGTGACCGGCGACTACGCCGACGCCGCGCTGGTGTGCGACCCGGCGTACTGGGCAAAGCACATGTGCGGACCGGTCCAGTTCGCGGCCACCGTGCAGACGCTGCTGGCCGACCCGGAGCAGGCCATCCTGGAGATCGGGCCGGGCCAGTCGCTGGGCGCGCTGATCCGCACCGCCGGGGCCACCCCACAGCAGTGGCCGTTGATCCTGGCGGCGCTGCCGGGCGGCAGTGACAGCCGGCCGGCCGACGCGGCGCTGACCGACTGCCTGGCTCGGCTCTGGCTGCTCGGCGTCGAGCTGGACTGGTCGGCCTACCACGGCCGCCGGCCCGGGCTGGACGGCGACTCGGCCGAACTGCCCGGCCGGATCCCGCTGCCCACCTACCCGTTCCAGCGGCAGCGGTACTGGATCGAGGGCAAGCCCGCCGGTCAGCCGGCCGCGCTTGACCTGGCCCAGCTTCCGGAGGGGGAGATCACCCTCGACCACATCGGCGCGCTGCCCACCCTGCCGCCGGAGCAGTGGCTCTACCTACCGGTATGGCGGCAGACCGGCGCGCCGGAACCGGCCGAGCAGCAGCCGGCCAGCTGGCTGGTCTATACCCAGGACGGCGTCGCCGAGCAGGTGCTGGCCGCGCTGCGGCCGACCCTGAACGGCGCCCGGCTGGTGCTGGTCCGGCCCGGTGACGCCTTCGCCGCCACCGAGGACGGGTTCACCATCCGTCCCGGCAACCTGCCCGACACCGTGGCGCTGCTGCGGCAGCTGCGCGCCACCGGCACCGAGCTGGACCGGGTGCTGCACCTGTGGGCACTGGAGCCGGCGCCGGAGGAGACCATCGTCGCCGCCGGTTTGCACACCCTGGTGGCGCTGGCCCGGGCGGCCGGCGAGTTCGGCATGGACGGCTGGTCGCTGGACGTGGTCGTTTCCGGCAGCCAGCAGGTGCTCGATGACGACGTGGCCCACCCGAGCGCGGCAACGCTGCTCGGCCCGGTCCGGGTGATCCCGCTCGAGTACCCGAACGTCAGCACCAGGCTGGTGGATCTCGATCCGGCGCCGGCGCCCAGGGCGCTGGCGGCGCTGGTGGCCGAACTGCGCGGCGCGCGTTCCGACGTGCTGGTCTCGCTGCGGCACGGCCGGCGCTGGCTGCCCGAGTACGAGCCGATGCGGGCCGCGCAGCCGCTCGCCTCGGAGTTGCTGCGGGAAGGCGGGGTCTACCTGATCACCGGCGGCCTCGGCGGTATCGCGTTGGCAATGGCCGAGCGGCTGGCCCGGGACTGCCGCGCCAAGCTGGTGCTGCTGGCCCGCACCGGCCTGCCGGAGCGGGACTCGTGGCCGCGGCTGCTCGCCGAGGGGGCGGGAACTGGACAGACCGGCGCGCAACGCGAACTGGAGCGGATCGCGAAGGTAAGCGCGTTGCTGGAGTTGGGCGCCGAGGTCGAGATCGTGACCGGTGACGTGAGCGATCCGGACGATGCGCGGCGTGCCTACGAGACGGCGATCGAGCGGTTCGGCGCGCTGCACGGCGTGCTGCACACCGCCGGCGTGCCGGCGATGGGGCTGATGCAGTTCAAGCAGCCGGACGAGCTGGACCAGGTGCTCAGCCCGAAGGTGGCCGGCACCCTGGCGCTGCTGGACGCGCTGCGGGTCGGCAAGCCGGAGGAGCACCAGCTGGACTTCCTGGTGATCTTCTCCTCGATCACCTCGGCCACCGGTGGTGGCCCGGGGCAGGTCGACTACTGCGCGGCGAACGCGTTCTGCGACAGCATCGCCGGGCAGCTGGCGACGGCCGAGCGCCGGGTGCTCGCGGTGGACTGGGGCGAGTGGGCCTGGAACGCCTGGGAGGACGGGCTAGCCGGCTACGCCGAGGAGTTGCAGGAGTTCTTCCGGGCGAACCGGGCGCGGATCGGCATCGATTTCGAGCAGGGCTGGCAGAGCTTGCTGCGCGCGTTGGGCAGCGGCGAGTCCCGGGTGGTCATCAATACCCAGGACTTCGGGCTGATGGTCCGCTACAGCTCCCGGTTCACGGTCGCCGCGGTGACCTCGCCGGCACTGGGCGCCGACGCCGAGGCCCGGCACCCACGACCGGAACTGGTCACCCCGTACCAGGAGCCGGCCGGCGAGGTGGAACTGGCGATCGCCGAGATCTGGTGCGACGCGCTGCGGCTGGAGCGGCTGGGGGTGCGGGACAACTTCTTCGAACTCGGCGGCAATTCGCTGCTCGGCGTGAGCATCGTCGCCGCGCTGCGCCGGCAGTTCGCCCCGGTCGAACTGCCGCCGCACATCCTCTACGAGGCTCCGACGGTGGCCGCGCTCGGCGCGGTGATCGAGGCCGAGCTGTCCGGCGCCGGGCCGTCCGGTGCCGGGGCAGGCTCCGACGAGGGCTCGCAGGTCCGGGCGCAGCTGCGCCGATCCGGCCTGCATGCCTCCGCCGTCCGCAGGCGGGGGAGGTAGCCCTACGTCACAGCATGTCGCGCGCCGTCAGTGGCGCGAACTGGATAGCAAGCAAGACGAATCGCCAATGAGCAGGAAAGCAGAGATGGAGCAGTCATGACTGTGATCGGAGTCGTCGGCGCCGGCGTGATGGGCGTCGGCGTGGCGCAGAACCTGGCCCAGACCGGCCACGACGTGGTGTTGGTCGATATCAGTGAGGAGATCCTGGCCGGCGCGCTGGCCACGATCCGGCAGAACTGCCGGCTGAGCCGGCTGATGGGCGGCCCGGCGGTGGACGCCGAGGAGGTGCTGTCGCGTATCAGCACCGGCGTCGGCGCCGACGCGGTCGCCAAGGCCGACATCGTGATCGAGAACGTCCCGGAGGATTGGACGATCAAGCGCGAGGTGTTCGCGGCGCTGGATGCGGCCTGCGGACCGGAGACGGTATTTGTCGTCAACACCTCGGCAATCCCGATCACCAAGGTGGCGACCGGCACCGGCCGGCCCGACAAGGTGATCGGCGTGCACTTCATGAACCCGGTGCCGATGAAGCCGGCGGTCGAGCTGATCCCGGGCTTCCACACCTCGGCGGAGACGATCGAGCGGACCAAGAGCCTGCTGACCGCGATGGGCAAGAAGGCGGTCGAGCTCAAGGACTCCTGCGGGTTCATCTCCAACCGGCTGTCGCACGTGCTGATGAACGAGGCGGCGTACCTGGTGTATGAGGGCGTGGCCACCGCCGAGGCGGTGGACGAGGTGTTCCGCAGCTGCTTCGGCCACCCGATGGGCCCGCTGGAGACCGCGGACCTGATCGGCGTCGACACCGTCCTCTACAGCATCGACGTGCTCTACGACCACTACCGAGACGGCAAGTACCGGCCGTGTCCGCTGCTGATGCAGATGACCGACGCCGGCCTGCACGGCCGCAAGAGCGGCCGTGGCTTCTACGACTACAACGGCTCCAACCGGGTGCCCGGCAAGGCTGCCGGCACCACGCCACTAGCCAGCTGACCCAACAAAGACCAACGAGAACAAGGAGAAAGTACGTCATGTCAAACACTGTCACCGGCCAGATCCTGGCCTTCATCAGCGGCCGCTACCCGCAGGTCGAGATCACCGAGACCGACAACATCTTCGAGATCGGTTTCGTCAACTCGCTGTTCGCGATGGAGCTGGTCATGTTCATCGAGAAGGCGTTCTCGGTCACCGTGCCCAACGACGAGCTGCGGATCGAGAACTTCCACAGCGCGCAGTCGATGACCGAGCTGGTGGAACGGCTGACGCCGGCCACCGTCGGGGTCTAGCGATGACCGCCGCACCGATCCTGCTGGTACCGGAGGATCCGTTCGCCGATCAGGTGTGCGACCGCGCGTCGGCGCATGCCTTCGCGGCCGAGCACATCGCCCCGTACGGCAACGAGTTCGAACGGGCCGGCCGGATTCCGGAACAACTGATCGAGCGGATGTCCGCCGCCGGGCTGTGGGCGCCGTTCCTGCCGATCGAGGTGGGCGGCGCTGGGATCAGCATGGTGGCGCTCGGGGAGATTCACGAGGAGGTGGGCCGGGCCTGTTCCTCGGTCCGCAGCCTGCTCACCGTGCACACCATGCTGTCCTGGGCGGTGCAGCGCTGGGGCACCGCGGCGCAGCGCGAGCGGTGGTCGAGCGACCTGGCCACCGGCCGGGTGCTCGGCGCGTTCTGCCTGACCGAGCCGGGGGCCGGCAGCGATGCCACCGGCATCCGGACCACCGCCGTGCCGACCGGTGACGGCTTCCTGCTCAACGGTGGCAAGAAGTGGATCACCAACGGGCAGCGGGCCGATCTGTACCTGGTCTTCGCCCGGCTGGGCACCAGCATCGCGGCGTTCCTGGTGCCGCGCAGCGCGGCCGGCGTCAGCGTTCGGCCGATCCGGGACATCATGGGCACCCGGGCGTCGATGCTCGCCGAGCTGAGCTTCTCCGACGTGCTGCTCGGTCCGGACGCGCTGCTCGGCCCGAGCGGGTTCACCGCGGGCATGGTGCTGACCGGGACGTTGGATCTCGGCCGGTACAGCGTGGCCAGCGGCTCGGTCGGCATCATCCAGGCATGCCTGGACGCCAGCGCGAGCTACACCACCCACCGGTCGGTGGGCGGCGCCCCGTTGCGGGATCTGCAGTTGATCCAGGCCAAGGTGACCGACATGGTCACCGACGCGCGGGCGGCCCGGCTGCTGGTTGCCGAGGCTGGCCGGCTCAAGGACGCCGGCGAGTCGTCCACCATCATGGCCACCTGGATCGCGAAGTACTTCGCCTCCACCGCGGCTGCCAAGCACGCGACCGAGGCGGTGCAGATCCACGGAGCCAACGGATGCGGTGGCGACTACCCGGTGGGGCGGTACTACCGCGACGCCAAGGTGATGGAAATTATCGAGGGCAGCAACGAGATCCAGCGGATCACGATTGCCGCCGAAGCATATCGGGAGATGACAACATGACTGCCACCATCGACGCGCGGCCGGATTCGGCCGTTGCCGTCCCGCTGCCGGAGAAACCGGCTCGCGGCCGGATCAAGTGCGTGGTGTGGGATCTGGACAACACGCTGTGGGACGGGGTGCTGCTCGAAGACGAGCAGGTCGGCGTCCGCGACTCGGTGGTCGAGCACATCCGCCGGCTTGATCAGGCCGGCGTGCTGCACTCGATCGCCAGCAAGAACGACCACCAGACCGCGCTGGCCAAGCTCACCGAGTTGGGCCTGGCGGAGTTCTTCCTGTTCCCGCAAGTGAACTGGAACCCCAAGTCCAGCTCCATCGAGCTGATCGCCAAGGCACTGAACCTCGGCCTGGACGCCTTCGCCTTCGTCGACGACCAGCCGTTCGAGCTGGCCGAGGTGGCGCACGTGCTGCCGAAGGTGACCTGCGTGGACGTCGCCGAGCTCGACGCGGCGCTGGCCCGGGAGGAGTTCCATCCCCGGTTCATCACCGACGAGTCGGCCAAGCGACGGGAGATGTATCAGGGCCAGATCGCCCGGGACGAACTGGAGAAGGACTTCGTCGGCACCAACCACGAGTTCCTGGCCGACCTGCGGATGCACTTCACCATCGAGACCGCCAAGCGCCAGGATCTGCAGCGGGCCGAAGAGCTGACGGTGCGTACCAACCAGCTGAACTCGACCGGCCGTACCTACTCCTACGACGAGTTGGACGCGCTGCGCGAGTCACCGGACCACCTGCTGCTGGTCGCCTCGCTGACCGACAAGTTCGGCAGCTACGGCAAGATCGGGCTGGCCCTGGTGGAGAAGAGCGCCACCCATTGGCACCTGAACATGATGCTGATGTCCTGCCGGGTGATGTCGCGCGGCGTCGGCATGGTGCTGCTCAACCACATCATGAACCTGGCCAAGCAGGCCGGGGCGGAGTTGCGGGCCGACTTCGTCGAGACCGGCCGCAACCGGATGATGCAGGTGACCTACGCCTTCGCCGGCTTCCGCGAGGTCAGCCGGACCGGCGCCCAGGTGGTGCTGCAGGCCGATCTGGCCGCGTTGCAGCCGCCGCCGGAATACGTCCACGTCGAGATTCTGGACTGATCCGCCATGACGACGATGGACACCAGCCGGCGCTGGATGCCGCTGCGCACACCGGCCGACTCGGACGGGCTGCTGCTGTTCTGCTTCCCACATGCCGGCGCCGGTGCGGCCACCTATCGCAGTTGGCTGAACACGCTGCCGCGGCTGGCGGTGGTGCCGCTGCAGCCGCCCGGCCGGGAGAACCGGCTGCGGGAGGCTCCGCACGAGCGGATGGAGCCGCTGGTCGCCGAGCTCGCCACGGTGGTGAGCGAGGCGGCCGGCGATCGGCCGTACGCGATGTGGGGGCACAGCCTGGGCGCTCTGGTCGCGTTCGAGACCCAGCGGGAGATCCGCCGGCGTGGCGACGCCGAACCGGTGCACCTGGTGGTCTCCGGCTGCGCCGCCCCGCAGTACGGCTTCGACGACGGGCCGCTGGTGGGCGGCATGTCACCGGCGCAGTTGGTGGAGATGCTGCGCCGGCTCGGCGGCACGCCGGACTGGCTGCTGGCCGATCCGGAACTGCTGGAGATGATCATGCCGGCGATCCGGGCCGACTTCGCGGTGAAGGAGACCTACCAGTACCGGGCCGAGCCGCTGCTCAGCACGCCGCTGACGGTGCTGTCCAGCATCGGCGACCCACGGGCCACCGACGTGGCACAGGCCCGTTGGCAGGACCTGACCACCGGGGCGGTCAGCAAGCGCACCGTGGTCGGTGGCCACTTCGCGCTGTTCGAGCAGCCGGAGCGGACCGGGCAGTTCCTGCTGGAGGCGCTGCTGGGATAAGCAAAGACACCCAGGCGCAGCGACGAAGGAGTGGGCAGCATGGCTTCGCTGCATTGCTGGACGGCGGTTTCGCCTTTCTTCGAAAGAGGAAAGCGCATCAAAACTAGCTTGTCTCTCGGTGTTCGGTATAGTAGAATCGAACATGTGATCGAGCACCTCGCCACCGTCCGGATGAGCTGCTGCTCGCCGAGGTCGTGGAGCTGGAGGCCGAGCTCTCCCGGTTGCAGTTCCGGCAGCTTTCGGTGTTGGCCGAGCTGAACTCGCGCAACGTTGCCAGCACCTTGGGTTTTCGTGGGTTGCCCGATCTGATCAGCTCGCAGTTGCGCTGCGGCCGGACCGAGGCGCGTAAGCGGTATCTGGCGGTGGAGCGGTTCGGTGCCCGGCGGAGCTTGACCGGCGAGGCGTTAGAAGCACGGTTGCCGCTGGCTGCCGAGGCATTCGCCGCCGGTGAGGTTGGGGCGGAGCACGCGGCGGCGATTGCCGAGGTGGTCGAGGCGATTCCGGCTCAGGAGCAGGCCGAACACGCCGGGCAGGTCGAGTCGACGCTGGTGGAGCAGGCCCGCACGGTTGATCCGCGTACCGTCCGGTTGCTTGGTCAGCGGATCCTGGCCCATCTGGATCCGGACGGGCCGAGCCCTGAGGAGCAGCGGCTGCAGCAGACCCACCGCCGGCTCAGCCTGTCCCGTCTCGCGGACTCGACTGGGTTGCTGGACGGCCGGCTGTCTCCGACTTGCCAGGCGATCTGGGAGACCATCCTCACCCCGCTGGCCGCCAAGCGACCGGCCGACGCGCTCGGAGAGGATGAGCGAACCTCGGCGCAGCGGCTGCACGACGCCTTCGAAGAAGCCGGCCGGCGCTTGCTCGCGACCAGAGACCTGCCCGACCACGCCGGCCTGCCGTGCCAGTTGATCGTCACCATGAGCCTGACCGACCTGGAACGCCGAGCCGGCCGGGCCACCACCCACCACGGCGGCACCCTGACCGTGGACGACGCGCTGCGGCTGGCCGCGCAGGGCGAACTGCTGCCGGCCGTGCTCGACGATGCCGGCGGCATCCTGGCCTACGGCCGCGGCCGCCGGCTCGCCTCAGCCGGCCAACGCAAGGCGCTGTTCGCCCGGGATCGTGGCTGCACCTTTCCCGGCTGCGCCCGCACCGCCGCGCAATCTGAGATCCATCACGCCACCGACTGGGCCCGAGGCGGCCGAACCGACCTCGATTCCATGGTCATCGCCTGCGGCTACCACAACAATGAAGCCCCCAAACAAGGATGGCAAACCGTGCTGATCGGCGGCATTCCACACTGGAAACCGCCAGACTGGCACCCCGCGCAGCAGCCCCAACGCAACTACCTGCACCACCCCGAGCTGCTCAAGCGCCGGTGACCGGTTGTGACTGGCAAGTTGTTGACATCGCGGCATATGTCGTAGCTCTGGCAGCATGGGTACCGAGTACCAAGCGCGAAATTCGGCGTTTCAAGGGTGGAGGTAGCACATGTTCTCGTCCTGGGGAACGGCGATGAGCCGGTTCCGCTGGTTGGTCATCGCGCTGGCGGTGGCATTCCTGGCGGTGGCCGCAGGCTGGGGGACGGGCGTGTTCGGCCAGCTGTCCGGCAGTTCCAGCCTGGACGATCCGGCGAGTGAGTCGCAGCGGATCAACCAGCAGGTGCTGACCGATTTCGGGCCGCAGAGCGAGGACATCGTCGCGCTCTACAGCAGCCCGCAAGCCACGGTCGACGACCCACGGTTCGCCGCCGCCGTGCGCGCGGCCGAGGAGCGGGCGCGCGGCCTGGCCGGCGTCTCGGCGATCACGTCGTACTACGACACCCGGTCGGCGTCGTTCGTCTCGGCCGATCGGCACGAGACCTACATCGCGGTCCGGCTGGTGCCGCACACCTCCGACGGCAAGGCCAACAAGATCGGGCACGCGCTGCGGACCTCCGAACTCAACTCCATGATCGGTGGCCAGCGCGCGGTCGATCTGGCGATCAACGGCCGGGTGCCGACCGACATCGCGAAGGCGGAGATGATCGGCACACCGATCCTGCTGCTCCTGCTGCTGGTGGTGTTCGGCAGCGTGGTCGCGGCCGGCATGCCGGTGCTGATCGGCGGCTTCGCGGTGCTCGGCGCGTTCCTGGTGCTGCGGGTGATCACCATGTTCACCACGGTGTCGATCTTCTCGTTGAACATAATCACGATCCTCGGCATGGGGCTGGCCGTCGATTACGGGCTGTTCCTGGTCAGCCGGTTCCGCGAGGAGCTGGATCGTGGCCGGCCGGTGCCCGAGGCGGTCTCGCGCACGGTGGCCACCGCCGGCCGGACGGTGGCGGTGTCCGGGGTGCTGGTGGCGCTGGCGCTGGCCAGCCTGATGATCTTCCCGCAGGTGCTGCTGCACTCGATGGGGCTCGGCGGCGCGGCTGCGGTGCTGGTCGCGATGTTGGCCAGCCTGACCGTGCTGCCCGCGCTGCTCGCGGTGCTCGGCCACCGGGTGGATGCGGTGCGGCTGCCGTGGTCGCGCCGGCGGCGGATCCCGACGGTGACCGGCGCGGTCGCCGGGCTCGTCTCGGCTGGTTCGGCTTCGTCGGAGAACGGTCGCTGGGGACGGATCGCGCGGGGCGTGATGCGGCGGCCGGTGGTGGTACTGGTGGGCATCGTGGTGCTACTCGGCGTGCTCAGCCTGCCGTTCGCGCGAGTGCACTTCGGCGGCATCGACGAGCGGATGCTGCCGGCCGGCACCCAGAGCCGGGTGGTTTCCGAGCGGTTGGCGGCGGACTTCACCGGGGCCGGCATCCGGCCGATCCGGGTGCTGATCAGCGCTGCCGCTCCCACCGATGCCACGGCCTACCAGAGCGAGGTTGCCTCGGTGCCGGGCGTCACCGGCGTGACAGTGGCCGCGCATCAGGCTGCCTCGTCCGGGGCCGAGAACACCCTGTTGAACGTTAACTACAGCGGCGACGCCAGCTCGGCCGCCGCGCAGCACATCGTCAAGCAGATTCGGGCGCTGCCCCGGCCGGCCGGCGCGACCGTGCTGGTCGGCGGCACCAGCGCCAGCGTGGTCGACCAGCTGCACTCGCTGTCGTCCCGGCTGCCCTGGATGGCGCTGCTGGTCGCCGGAATCACCTTCCTGGTGCTGGCGATCGCGTTCGGCTCGGTGGTGGTGCCGCTGAAGGCCATCGCGATGAACCTGATCTCGATCGCGGCGGCGTTCGGCGTGGTCACCTGGATCTTCGGGGACGGGCACCTGGCCGGCCTGCTGCACTTCACCCCGACCGGGTACGTGGAGGCCAGCCAGCCGATCCTGATGGTGGCCATCCTGTTCGGATTGTCCATGGACTACGAGGTGTTCCTGCTGTCGCGGATCCGGGAGCGGTGGGACGAGCTCGGTGACAACACCGCCGCGGTGGTCAGCGGGGTGCAGCGCACCGGCTGGCTGATCAGCACCGCCGCCGTGTTGCTCTGCGTGGTGGTCGGCAGCTTCGCCACCTCGGGCATCACGTTCGTGAAGATGATCGGCGTCGGCATGGTGGTCGCGCTGCTGGTGGATGCCACCCTGGTCCGGTTGCTGCTGGTGCCGGCAACCATGCGGTTGCTGGGTCGGCACAACTGGTGGGCGCCCGGGCCGCTGGGCAAGCTGTACGGCCGCTACGGCGTGCGCGAATCTGAGCCGGCGGAGCCGCAGTCGGCGTCCGCGCCGGAGTACCACCTGGCCGGCAGGCGCGGCTAGGTAGCTGCCTTATTGAACACAGCGCCAGCGCGCTGATGAAGCACAGCGCTACCCGCGCTGATTGGACGCAGTGCCCCGGCGGCCGCATCCCTGCCGGGGCACTGCCATGCTCAGAAGCCGTCCGTGCGACCACTCGCGGAGCGGCTTCCATGTGAGCGAATCACCTGGACGCAGTTGCCCGCGACTCGCAGTAGAGATGGCAGAGCGTAGGGCCTCAGCCGGTACTTGCTCATCTTCACTATGAGCCCTATATTTACTAGTGCTGTGAATATAGGAGAAGTAGTAAATGATGATGAGCAGTTGGAAGCCATGGCGCTCCAACTGCTACGGAGCGTGCCCGGGGTCGAGGCAGTCGAGACAGCTGCGCCGGTGGGAAGCAATCACCGTGTCGATGGCATCGTGCGGTTCAGCGATCGGCGGGCACCGGTCGTGTTCGAGGTGAAGAGACACGCCAACGCGGCGACTGCCTGGCAGCTCATCGGCCACGCACGGCACCTCGGGGGGGATCCATATGGCTACATCCTCATCGCGGGCGACACGACCGCCGAGGCGCGAACGCTTCTCGCTGAGCACGGGATCGGCCTGATCGACGGTCTCGGCAACGCGCATGTCGAACTACCGGGACTCCTGATCCACCTGGAGCAACGCCGGCCAAAAACGGCTCGGCCTAATCGGCCAACTGCTCCTCGCCTGACCGGGAAGGCTGGTGTCATAGCCCAGGCTTTGCTCCTTGAGCCTGAACGTGCGTGGAAGGTTGCCGACGTCGCAGTTGTAGCCGACGTCTCGGCTGGGCTGGCACACCGCGTACTCGCCCGACTCGAGTCCGAGAACGTGATGACGGTGGAGGGTGCCGGCCCTCGGCGCAAGCGTCGGGTGGTCAATCCGGCCGCACTTCTGGACCTGTGGTCCGAAGAGACGGAGATGGAGCGGCCGCACAGGGTGCTTGCATACGTCGTCGCCAGAACGGCCGAAGCGCGCACCCGAAGCCTCGCCCGGAACCTCGACGCCACCGGAGTCCCGTACGCGATCACCGGGGCGGCAGCGGCGGCAATGCTGGCACCCTTGTTGACAGCGAGCCCGACGACGGAGATCTGGCTGCCGGCGAAGCTGCTGACAGGTGACGCGCTGACGGCAGCTCGCGCCGAGCCGGTCACTGAGGGCGCGAACGTTGTGCTTCTGCAAGCAAGGGGCGATGCACCACTGGCATTCGCTCGCCGCCACGAAGATATTTCGATCGCGAACGTCTTTCGTCTATACGCCGATCTCCGTCGCGATCCCCGCCGTGGGCGCGAGCAGGCTGACAACCTGCGGCGGCAGGTGATCGGATTTTGAGGCGGGAACACTTCGACGACTACGACAACGAGACAACCGCCCGCTGCGAGAGAGTCCTCTTAACGCTGTTGGGGGATCTAGGGCCGTGGCGCGACCGCGTCTACCTGGTGGGCGGGTTGGCGCCACGGTATCTGGTCGGACGCCTACCAGAAGGCGCAGCTGCTCATGTGGGCACGTCGGACCTCGACCTGATCATCGGTCTAGCACTCGGCGACGAGACACCCGAGACCTATCGCACCCTTCAGAACAACCTCAAGACCTCGGGATTCAAGCAAGGCACGCCAAGCTTCCGGTGGTACCGCGACGTGGACGGCGTGCAGGTAGCGGTCGAGTTCCTCTGTGAGACTGAACGTGTTGAACAGGGGGCGATCTTCCGGCCCACCGGCGAAGCGTGGGGTCGAATCTGGGGGCGTTCAATGTCCGCGGTGCCCAGCTAGCGACGCAGGACTACGTCGAGCATGGGATCGAAGGTGAGCGCCTCAACAACGGTGGCCTCTCCAGGGTGGTGCTACGTGTGGTCAACGTGCTGCCCTATGTCGTCCTCAAGATCAACGCGTTCCAGGACCGGCATGAGAACAAGGATGCGTACGATCTGGTGTTCACCCTTGCAAACTTTGGCGATGACCCGTCGGACGCTGGCAGGTCGGCGGCAACGAGTCCGGTTGCGGGCTTCGATCAGGTCGGCGCGGCAATGACGCTGATGGCCGAACGCTTCAAGTCCGCGACTCATGACGGTCCGGCGGCGTATGCGAACTTCCTCGCGGTCACTGGTGAAGATCAAGAGCTGGCCCGCTTCCGGCAGGAGGCGTTCACCGTCGTACGACAATCCCTCGAAGCATTCCGAGGAGCTCTATCCGACTGAACTGGAACTACGCCGTCGCCCGTAACGCAGTGGCCCTCGCCTCGCGGCCGGATGCCCTTCACTTCATGGAAGTGGTAAGTACACCTGTCGTACACGTTAGGTGTATCCTGCGTGTATGGCCAAGGTGCGCACCAATATCGAGATCGAAGCCGACGATGTCGCCATCATCATGGACCGCTATGGCGTGCACACCAAGACCGAGGCAGTCGCGCTTGCCCTGCGCCATCTGGCCGGACAGCCGATGACGCGTCAGCAAGCCCTTGCGTTGCGCGGTGCCCGGGCCATCGATGAGATCCCGGCCGACACCGGCCCGGCCGATGCCGCCCCGCGTGGCGTCGCGTGATCCTCGCCGATACCTCGGCATGGATCGAGTACGACCGGGCGACCGGAAGCGCCGTCGATGAGCGCGTAACGACCCTGATCAGCCAAGACCGCCCCTTGGTCGTGACCGAACCCGTGATCATGGAGGTCGTTGCCGCAGCCCGCTCGGAGGCGCATGCCGACAAGTTGCGCCGACTGCTGCTGCGCGGCGGGCTGCTGCCCTTCGAGGGCCCTACCGACTTTGACGCCGCGGCACTTATCTACCGGCGCTGCCGTCAGGCCGGCGTCACGCCGCGAGGCATGATCGATTGCATGATCGCCGCCGTCGCCTGGCGACATGGAGCGACGCTGCTCTGCCGCGACGTCGACCTGGAACGCGTCGCCACCGTCATCGGCATCGGCCTGGACGAGGCTTCAGTACGCAACTGAGCTCGACCGGTTCACCGCTCCCTGCGGGCGGCTTTCAGACCGCGCCGGATGGCCTTGGCCCGGCGATCGCGGCGGATTCCCTGCACCCCGAACGTCACGCCGAGCAGCACCGCGCCCGGCACCAGCAGCCAGATCGGCCAGAAATCCTCCGAGCCCTGGCTGACCTCCAGGATCGTCCAGACCACCAGGTTGATCAGCACCACGCTGATCCAGATGGTCCAGAGGATCTGCAGCGCCAGCGGCAGGTCACCGATCATGCTCGGCTGCCGCGCCGGCGACTTGGCCGGCACTGACCCCGGCCCGGAAGCGGCCGGCCGCGAAGCGGCGGGCAGCGCGATCGGGTTGTCGTCCGGTAGGTCGGCGAACAGCGCGGCCAGGTCGGCGTAGGTGACCGCCTGGTAGGCCAGCGCCACCCGCTCGTCATATTCGTGCAGCTGCAGCCGGCCCTCGACGAAGGCGCCCTGTAACCGGTCGACCACGGCCTGCCGGTCCTGGTTGGCGGCGCGCAGCTCGCTGGCCGGACGCACCGACCCAGCGGGTCGCGCCGGCTCAACCGATCGATCCCGCCGGTCTGCCATATCTGCCCTCCAGTGCTCGCAAGCCTTGAACCAGAGCCTCGGCCCAGGCCCCTCGAACAGAGGTTCAACGAGGCCCCTCGAACCAGAGCCTCGAAAACCAGAGCCTCGAACCAGGCCCCTCGGACTAGAGCCTATTCGCCCGAACCGGCAAACGCCGATGACCTGATCCCACTGGCCACTTGCTGCCGATAGCGGCGACAAGCCGACCGACCCTATCTTTCGGGTGCGGCCACAACGGTGGCATGAGAAGCCAGCTCAACAATCTCCCGACGACATCGGATGTGACATCTTGCTTGAAGCCCTGGATCTGACCAAGCGCTACGGCAGCGTCAACGCCCTCGACGGATTCAGCCTGCGGGTCGCTGCCGGCGAGATCGTCGGCCTGGTGGGCCACAACGGCGCCGGCAAGACCACCTTCGTGGAGATCGTGTCCGGCCTGATCCGGCCGGACGGCGGCTACGTCGCCATCGGTGGCAAGCCGCCGGCCGACTCGCGCGGCAACATCGGCGTCACGCCGCAGCACCTCGGCCTCTACCCCTCGATCACGGTGCGCGAGCACCTGCAGCTGTTCGGCCGGATCGCCGGCCTGCGCAAGGCGGCGCTGAGCAGCACCATCGAGGAACTTGCCGTCGCGCTACGGCTCACCGAGATCATGGACCGGCGCACCGGCGTGCTCTCCGGTGGCCAGCAGCGCCGCACCCAGACCGCCACCGCGCTGGTGCACCGGCCGTCCCTGCTGCTGCTGGACGAGCCGACCGCCGGCGCCGACCTGGAGACCCGGCAGGCGCTGCTGGACGTGGTCAAGCAGCGCGCCGCCGACGGTGCCGCCGTGGTCTACACCACCCACTACCTGCCGGAGCTGACCGAACTCGACGCCAGCATCGCGGTGATCCGCGCCGGCAAGATCATCGCGCGCGGTAGCTACGACGAGCTCGCCGACGGACTGCCCGGCGAGGTAAGGCTGATCTTCGACGACGAGCAGGACGTGCGGGTGTCCACCACCCAGCCGACCGCGACCCTGATCGAGCTGCTGGGCAAGACCGACCGGCAGGTCACCTCGATCGAACTGCACAACCCTTCCCTGGACGACCTCTACCGATCACTGGCGGTCAGCAATGCTTCTTGATACCCCGGACGTCGAGGCGACCCTCGCCACCTACCCGCTCGATGACACCGACCGGCCCACCGGCCGCGGCGGCATCCGCGATTCGGCTTACCGGATCTGGGCGATCGTGCGCCACAACCTGATCATCCGGTTGCGCGATCCCGGTCAGATGATCAGCTACATCGCGATGCCGATGATCCTGATGCTGGTGCTCAAGCCGCTCTACGTCCGCGCCGTCGACGGCGGCGACGTGCAGGTGGTCACCGGCCTGCTGGTGATGTTCTCGGTCTTCGCGATCGCCATCGCCGGCAACTCGATCCTGGTCGAACGGCACTGGCAGACCTGGGACCGGCTGCGCCAGAGCACCGCCTCGGCGACCGAGATGTTGCTCGGCAAGACCATCCCGATCTTCGTGCTGATGCTGCTGCAGCAGAGCATCCTGCTGATCTACGGCTGCGTGGTGATCGGCATTCCGGTGCCGCACTCGGTGGGTTACGTGGCACTGGCCATCGCGGTCTGGGCGTTCGCCCTGCTGGCGGTCGGCGCGGCGCTGTCCACGGTGGCCCGCAGCCTCGGCGAACTCGGCGTCATCTCCGACGTCGGCGCGATGGTGCTGAGCTCGATGGGTGGCTCGCTGGTGCCGCTGTCGATCATGCCCGGCTGGGCCCAGGCCGCCGCGCACGCCTCACCCGGCTACTACGCGCTGCGGATGGTGAAGGCCGCGATCCGCGGCGACGCCAGCGGAGTGCTCATCCCGGCCGGGATCCTGTTCGCGCTCGGCGTCGTCGCCGGCAGCTACGCGGTGTGGCGGCTGGCTCGCGGCTGGGGACGGGCCCGGCTGCTCTGATCCGACGGCGGGAACCGGGCGACTCGGGAACCGGACGACTCAGCCCGGTTCCCGACCGCACCGCCAACCCGCGGCGACAACGAGCAGCACCAGACAAGTCCGCAATCCAATCCTTCCATCGACACGCCGGGGTCCGCTCGGCGTGCCCGGTCATGACCGAAACAAGGGGCTGTGTTGACCAGTCAGCTATCCGCTCGCGGCGAGGCATCGCTGCCGGCGCCGGAGGCAGAGATCGCCATCGTCGGGATGTCGGGGCGGTTCCCGGGCGCCCCGGACGTGCACCAGTTCTGGCGCAACATCAGCACCGGCGTCGAGTCGTTCACCAGCTTCACCGACGAGGAACTGCTGGCCGCCGGCGAGGATCCCACGCTGTTCACCAACCCGAAGTACGTGCGGTCCCGGCCGGTGCTGGCCGACATCCGCAGCTTCGACGCGGGATTCTTCGGGGTCAGCCCGCGGGAGGCCACGCTGGCTGACCCGCAGCAGCTGCTGTTCACCGAGTGCGTCTGGGAGGTGCTGGAGTCCGCCGGCTACGCCACCCCGGAATCACGCGGTGAGATCGGCGTATTCGCCGGCATGAACATCAGCACCTACCTGCTCACCCGGCCGAACGCGTTCGCGCTGAGCGTCGAGATCGACGGCCTGATGGCCGGCAACGACAAGGACGCGCTGGCCACCCACGTCTCCTACCGGCTCGACCTGCGCGGCCCGAGCGTCACCGTGCAGACCTTCTGCTCCACCTCGCTGGTCGCGGTGCACCTGGCCTGCGCCAGCCTGCGCCGGGGCGAGTGCGATATGGCCCTGGCCGGCGGCGTCTCGATCCGGGTGCCGGACCGTACCGGCTACCTCTACCTGGACGGCAATCAGGCATCGCCGGACGGCCACGTCCGCACCTTTGACGCGCAGGCCAAGGGCAGCATGTTCGGCGACGGTGTCGCGGTGGTGGCGCTGAAGCGGCTGGACCAGGCGATCGCCGATCGCGACACCGTGCTCGCGGTGATCCGCGGCTCGGCCATCAACAACGACGGCGCGCTGAAGTTCAGCTTCCAGGCGCCGAGCCTCGACGGCCAGCGCCGCTGTGTCAGCGCCGCGATCGGCAACGCCGGGGTGGACCCGTCCGAGATCTCCTACGTCGAGGCGCACGGCACCGCGACCGAGGTCGGCGACCCGATGGAGGTGGCGGCGCTGACCAGCGCGTTCAGCGCCACCGACCGCAAGCAGTACTGCCTGCTCGGTTCGGTCAAGCCGAACGTCGGCCACCTGGACCGCGCCTCCGGGGTGACCGGGTTGATCAAGGTCATCCAGTCGCTGCGGCACGAACTCATCCCGGGCACCCGCAACTTCAACACGCCCAACCCGGAGATCGACTTCGCGAACAGCCCGTTCCGGGTGACCGCGCAGCCGACGCCGTGGCCGCGCACTCCCGGCCAGCCCCGGATCGCCGGCCTCAGCTCGCTCGGCACCGGTGGCACCAACTCGCACGCCATCATCACCGAGGCGCCGGAGCCGGCGCCGCGGGGGCCCCGGCCGCGCCGTTGGCAGCTGCTGCCGGTCTCGGCCCGCTCGGCGGCGGCCGCCGACGCGGCCTGCGCCCGGCTGGCCGAGCGGCTCACCGAGCAGCCGGACCTGGACCTCGGCGACATCGCGTTCACCCTGCAGGCCGGCCGGAAGACCTTCAGCCACCGCCGGTTCGTGGTGGCCGAGCAGACCGAGCAGGCAGCCACCCGGCTGACCGACCCGGCGGTGGTGCTCGGCCGCGCCGACGCGACGGTCGGCCGCAAGGTCGGCTTCCTGCTCGCCGGTGTGGGCGAGCAGTACCCCGGCATGGTCGCCCAGCTCTATGCCGAGGAGCCCGGCTTCCAGGCCGATGTCGAGGAATGCCTGACCATCCTGAACCTGGCCAGCGCCAGCGAGCTGTCCGACAGCTTCGTGCCGTCGGCGCCGGCCCAGGGCGGCACCCTGGCCGACCTGCTCGGCCGCACCGGCGCTCCCGGCCAGTCGGCGCGATCCACCGCCGAGGCGCAGTTGATCCAGCCGGCCACCTTCGTGATCGAGTACGCGCTGGCCCGCCAGCTGATCCGCTGGGGCATCCAGCCGGACGTGCTGGTCGGCTACAGCGTCGGTGAGTACGTCGCCGCCTGCCTGGCCGGCGTGCTGTCGCTGCCGGACGCGCTGCGGCTGGTGGCCTTCCGGGCCCAGCTGATCACGGCGTTGCCGCGCGGCGCGATGCTGGCCGCCGCGGCCGATGACCAACGGCTGCGCGACATCCTGGGCGACAGCCTGGACGAGATCGACATCGCGGTGCGCACCGGTTCGCAGACCACGCTGGCCGGCCCGACCGAGGCGATCACGGCCGCCGCCGGCTTGCTGCGCGGCGCCGGCATCAGCTGCCGGCTGATCGACACCACGCACGCCTTCCACTCCCGGATGCTGCTGCCGGCCGCCGCCGAACTGACCGAGTGGATCGAGCAGAACGTCACCCTGAACGCTCCCCGGCTTCCCTACCTCAGCAACGTCACCGGCGAGCTGGTGACCGCCGACCTGGTCGCCGAGCCCGGCTACTGGGCCCGGCACATGTGCGAGACGGTGCAGTTCGGCGCCGGCCTCGCGCACCTGCTCACGCTCGGCGCGCTGGCCCTGGTCGAGATCGGCCCCGGCGCCTCGCTGGGCGCGCTGGCCCGTAGCCACCCGGACTGCCAGCAGGCGCAGTGGCCGCTGATCGTGGCCACCCTGCCGGGCGCCGCCGACCGGCGGGAGGCCTCGGCCAGCCTGGCCGAGGCAGTCGGCCGGCTCTGGCTGACCGGCGTGCCGGTGGACTGGACCAGCCTGCACCTGCCAGCCGAGGCCGCCGGCCTCGATCCGGCCGAGGAGGCCGCCGGCCTGCAGCCGTGGCGGCCGGGCCGGGTGCCGCTGCCCACCTACCCCTTCGAACGCCAGGAGTACTGGCTGGAGGCCGAGACCTCCATCGCCGGCGCGGCCGGTGGCGGCCAACCGGACCTGGACGACCCGGCCGCGGTGCTGAACAACCTGCCGAAGCTGCCCGAAACCGAATGGGTCAACCTGCCGACCTGGCGCCAGACCGCCGCCCAGCGGGTGCGGGCCGACGACCGTCGCTGGCTGATCCTCACCGACGCCGGCTTCGCCGACGCGGTCACCGAGTTGCTGCGGCCACGGCTGGCTGCCGCTGGTGCCGAGCTGATCCTGGCTCGGCCGGGCACTGAGTTCGCCGCCACCGAGGACGGCTTCCGGCTGCGGCCGGGCTCGGTCGAGGACATGACCGCGCTACTTCGCCAGCTGGCCCAGAACGAGCAGCTGCCCGAGCGGGTGCTGCACCTGTGGTCACTCGACACCGAGGGCACCAGCGGCCGGTTCGAGGCCGAGCACACGAGCGCCGGGCTGCGACGCGGGCTGCACTCGCTGGTGGCGCTGGCCCGGGCGGCCGGTGATCTGGGCCTGCCGGCCTGGACGCTGGACATCGTCACCAGCGGCAGCACCCGGGTGCTGCCCGACGACGTGGTGCACCCGGACCGGGCGACCGCGATCGGGCCGTGCCGGCTGATCCCGGTCGAGTACCCGCGGGTACGTACCCGGCTGATCGACATCGACGACGTCGCCGGGGTGCCGCGCGCGTTGCTCGCCGAGCTGTCCGCCGACCCGACCGATCAGGTGGTGGCCGTGCGCGGTGGCCGGCGCTGGGTGCCGGGCTACGAGATTCTCGACGTCACCGAGGGCTTGCCACCGGTGGCCGGCATCCGCAAGGGCGGCAGCTACCTGGTCACCGGCGGGCTCGGTGGCATCGGGCTGGCGATGGCCGAGCGGCTGGCCCGGGACTACCAGGCCCGGCTGGTGCTGCTCGGCCGCACGCCGGTGCCGCCGCGTGAGGCCTGGAACCAGATCCTGGCCGCCGACACCACCACCGGTGAGGTGCGCCGACGGCTGGACGGCCTGCAACGACTGGAACTGGCCGGCGCCGAGGTGATCACCGTCGCCGGTGACGTCTCCCGGCCGGCCGATGTCCGGCGCGCGGTGGAGGCGGCCTATGAGAGGTTCGGCGAGCTGCACGGCGTGCTGCACTGCGCCGGCGTGCCGGCGCTAGGGCTGATGCAGTTCAAGACCAGCGCCGACATGGCCAAGGTGCTGGCGCCCAAGGTGGCCGGCACGCTGGCGCTGGCCGAGGTGCTGGCCGAGCGGCCGGTGGACTTCCTGGCGCTGTTCTCCTCCACCACCTCGGTCACCGGCGGCGGCGCGGGGCAGGTCGACTACTGCGCGGCGAACGCCTACCTGGACGCCTTCGCCGAGAGTGACCCGCTGCCCGGCACGACGGTGGTCTCCATCGACTGGGGCGAGTGGATCTACAACGGCTGGACCACCGGCCTGGACAACTACGACGAGGGTTCCAAGGCCTTCTTCGAGCATTACCGGCAGACCTTCGGGGTGTCCTTCGACGAGGGTTGGCAGGCGCTGCAGTGGGTGCTGGCCAGCGGCGAGTCGCACGTGGTGGTCTCCACCCAGGACTTCCCGTTCCTGGTCGAGATGAGCCGGCGGTCCTCCATCGCCAGCCATCAGGCCACCGTGAAGAAGGCCCGGGACGCGCTCGGCAAGCACCCGCGGCCGGAGCTGTCGACCTCCTTCGTCGAACCGCAGTCACCGACCGAGCAAGCCATCGCCGAGGTCTGGGCCGAGGCGCTCGGCCTGGAATCGATCGGTGCGCACGACAACTTCTTCGAGCTGGGCGGCAACTCGCTGATCGGCATGGAGATCATCGCCGAGGTGCGCAAGGCCCTCGACATCGCATACCTACCCCCACATCTGCTCTACGAGGCACCCACCGTGGCCGCGCTGGCCGCGGCGGCGGTGGCCGAGACCGGCGCCGAGGAAGCAGACGACGACCAGCAACAGCGTTCCCAGGACCAGCAACGGTCCCGGATCGAGCAGCGACGGAACACGCTTCGGAGCAGGAGAGTCTCATGACCAGCACAGACCAGACCGCCGACCACGGTGTCGATGACGGTGTCGAGGACGGCGCCGACTACGGCACCGACTACGGGTCCGCGATCGCCCTGATCGGCATGGCCGGGCGGTTCCCCGGGGCCCGCGGCGTCGCCGAGCTCTGGCGCAACGTCCTCGACGGTGTCCCGGGCCTGCGCGAGTTCACCGACGAGGAGTTGATCGCCGCCGGCGCCGACCCGGGCCAGCTGGCCGACCCGCGCTACGTGCGGATCGGTGGCTCGGTGCCGGACCCGGACCTGTTCGACGCCTCGGTGTTCGGCATCAACCCGCGCGAGGCGGAGTCGATGAACCCGCAGCACCGGCTGTTCCTGGAAAGCACCTGGGAATCGTTGGAGTCGGCCGGCTACTGCCCGACCGAGATGCCGGGCCAGGTCGGGGTGTTCGCCGGCTGCGGCTTCCCTGACTACATCGTGCAGAACATCTCGCACCTGACCACCGAGCCGGGCGGCGCGCTGCTGATCGCGGTCGGCAACGAGCGTGACTCGCTGGCCTCGCTGGTCTCCTACAAGCTCGGCCTGCGCGGCCCCGCGATCGGTGTGCAGACGTTCTGCTCCACCTCGGCGGTCGCGGTACACCTGGCCTGCCAGAGCCTGCTCACCTACGAGTGCGACATCGCGGTCGCCGGCGGCGCCTACGTGCCGCTGCCGCAGCCGACCGGCTACCTGTACGAGCAGGGCGGCATCACCTCGCCGGACGGCGTGGTGCGCAGCTTCGACGCCGAGGCCAACGGCACCGTGATGGGCAGCGGCGTCGGCGCGGTTGCCCTGAAGCGGATGTCGGAGGCGATCGCCGACGGCGACATCATCCACGCGGTGATCCTCGGCTCGGCGGTCAACAACGACGGCCGGGTCCGGGCCGGCTACACCGCGCCCGGCGTCGAGGGTGAGGCCGAGGTGATCGAGTTCGCGCTCGGTGTCGCCGGGGTCAAGCCGAACGACATCGGTTACGTCGAGTGCCACGCCACCGGCACCACGCTGGGCGATTCCATCGAGCTGGCCGCGCTGAACCGGGTCTTCGCCCAGGACCGGGAGACGCCCTGCGTGCTCGGCACCCTGAAGCCGAGCATCGGCCACCTGGACCGTGCCTCCGGCGTGACCGGGCTGATCCGGGCCGCCCTCAACGTCAAGCACGCCGTGCTGCCGGGCACCCCGAACTATTCCGCGCCGAACCCGGCGCTGGTCGGCGCCCAGGACCGGTTCGCCGTGCTCACCGAGCACCAGCCGTGGCCGGAGAGCTCGCAGCCGCGCCGGGCCGGGGTCAGCTCGTTCGGCCTCGGCGGCACCAACGCGCACGTGGTGTTGGAGCAGCCGCCCGCGCGGCCGGCCCGGCCGAACCGGCCCGGCCCGCACCTGCTCACCTTCTCCGCCGTCTCCGAGCAGGCGCT
Organism: Jatrophihabitantaceae bacterium; assembly: GCA_045807085.1. Lineage (GTDB taxonomy): Bacteria > Actinomycetota > Actinomycetes > Mycobacteriales > Jatrophihabitantaceae > Jatrophihabitans_A. Next base: position 71,993 of record JBJMIB010000007.1, on the reverse strand, counting down.
GGCCGAGGTCACCGACCGGCTGCGCGAGCACCTCTACGAGCATCCGGAACAGGATCTGGCCGACGTCGCCTACACCCTGCAGGTCTCCCGGGGCGGCTTCGCGCTGCGCCGGGCGGTGGTCTGCGCCGACGCCATCGACGCGCTGGACGCACTCGCCGATGAGGCCCGCTGGATCGACGGCAAGACCCAGCGTCGCAACCCGAAGGTGGAGTTGACCGCCGGGCCGGACGTCCCGGCCGCCTGGTGGTCCGAGCTGGCCACCGAGTTGGCCCGCCGCACCGGCCGCGGCTCGACCGGCACCGACCCCCAGCCGGTGCTGGCCGCGCTGGCCGAGACGCTGACCGGGTACGGCGTGCGAGTGGCCTCCGCCGACGCGGCCGAGGCCGGCATCGAGCAGATCGTGGTCGCGCCGGCCGCCGGCGAGTCCGCCGCCGGCTGGCTGCTGGCCACCATCGGCCGGCTCTGGCAGGCCGGCAGCAGCATCGACTGGCCGGCCCTGCACGACGGCCAGGGTTGGCGGGTGGAGCTACCCACCTACGCCTTCCAACGGCACCGGTACTGGGTCGAGGCGAAGTCCAAGGTCAACGTGCCGGACGTCTGGTGGTCGGTGCCGAGCAGCACCGCACGCACCTTCGACCGCTCCCAGTGGACCTACCTGCCCGGCTGGCAGCTGGCTCCGCGCCAAGTCGGCGACCTGGACGAGCAGGCCCGGCTGGCCGGGCCGTGGCTTGCCTTCGTCGCCGACGATCGCGGTGAGGCGGTGGTGGACCGGCTGCTGCGGGCCGGCGCCGAGGTGATCACGGTTCGCCCCGGCGAGGCGTTCGACTGCGATGATGCCGGCGACTTCACCGTGCGTACCGCCGAGCCGGCGGACTTCGCCGCACTGCTGCAGTCGCTGCCGGTGATCCCGCGGGCGATCCTGCACGGGTTCAGCCTGGCCAGCCCTACGGATTCGGCCCAGGACCCGATCGCGCACTTCGCGGCCGAGCAGGACCGTGGCTTCTACTCGGTGCTGGCGTTGGCCGGCCAGCTGGTCGACGACACCGGCGCCGCGCCACGGGCCGAACTGGTGCTGCTCACCGCCGGCGCGGTCGGCGTGCTCGGCTCGGACCTGCACCATCCCGAGCACGCGGGGCTTTCCGCGCTCGGCGTCAGCCTGGCCCAGGAGAACCCCCGGCTGCGCTGCCGGACGATCGACGTGGACCCGGTGCCGGACGGCCATGCCGGCGCGTTGGACCAGCTGGCCGGCCAGCTGCTGGCAGCCATCGTCACCCCGCACGAGGGCCCGGTCGCGGTCCGGTCCGGGGAGACCTGGCTACGGCGCTACCAGCCGCAGCCGACCCCGGAGCTGACCGAAGACAGCCGGCCGGTCCAGCCCGGCGACACGGTGTTGATCACCGGTGGGCTGGGCGACGTCGGCCTGCTGCTGGGCCGGCACCTGGCCGGCAACTACGGCTGCAAGCTGGTGCTGACCGCGCGCTCGCCGCTGCCCGAGCGGACCGACTGGGAGCAGCTGCTGGCCGCGCCGCCGGAAGGCAGCGAGCGGACCGTGCGGCACATCCGCAACATCCTGGACCTGGAGGAGCGGGGCGCCGAGGTGCTGGCACTGTCGGCCGACGTCTCCGACATCGGTCAGATGCAGGCGGTCGTCGACGCGGCGGTTGCCCGGTTCGGCCGGATCGACGTGGTGGTGCACGGTGCCGGCGTGCAGGACAGCCGGTTCTTCAACTTCGCGCACCTGCTCGACCGGGCCTCCTGCGAGGCGCACTTCGCCGCCAAGGTGACCGGTTTCCAGGTGCTGCAGCAGGTGCTTGGTGACCACGCCCGCGACCGGCGGATCACCATGTCCTCGCTGGCCGCGGTGCTCGGCGGGATGGCGCTGTCGGCCTACGCCGCCTCCAATGCGGTGCTGGACGCCTACGCCCGGCAGGCCCGCCGATCCGACCAGGGCCAGTGGATCACGATCGACTGGGATACCTGGAACATCAATCCGGAGCGGCTGGAGGGCCACGGCCCGGGCGTCACCGACTACGCGATGTCGCCGACCGAGGCGATCGACGTCTTCGAGCGCACGCTGGCCGCCGGTGCTCTCCTCGGCCAGCTGGTGATCTCCACCGGGTCGCTGACCACCCGGCTGGAGCAGTGGGTGACCGGCGACCTGCACGAGGCCGACACGGAGGAGGCCGACACCCGGGAGCGGCATCCGCGACCGGAGTTGAGCACCCCGTTCGTGGCGCCCACCGAGGGTGCCGAGGCGACGCTGGCCGAGATCTGGTCACGAGTGCTGGGCATCGAGCCGATCGGCGCTCATGACAACTTCTTCGAACTCGGCGGCCACTCGCTGATCGCGATCGATCTCACCGCCCGGATTCGCAAGGCGTTCGGCGCCTCGGTTCCGGTGACCGGCCTGCTGGAGTGCCCGACCGTCCGGCAGCTTGCCGAGCTGCTGAGCTCGGGCGCCGCCGAGACGGCCGAGGCGCCGGCCGAGACGGCCGAGACCCCGGCCGAGCCGTCGGTGGACGAGTCGGCGGTGGCCGAGTCGGCGGTGGCCGAAACCGGCAGCGAGGGTGGCGACGATGCGTCAGCCTGATCACCTTCGTACCATCCGGGAGTTCGTCCGGACCGAGCTGATCGGTTCCGAGGCCGAGTTCGACTCGCTGGCCGACGCGCCGCTGCCGGTGTACAAGCGATTCGCCGACACCGGCCTGGCGAACTGGTGGTTGCCGGAGGAGCACGGCGGCCTGGGCCTGACCCTCGAGCAGAGCGTGCCGATCGTCTCCGAACTCGCCTACGGTGACGCCGGGGTGGCCTTCACCGCGTTCATCTCGGTGCTCACCACCAGCATGCTGACCTGGTACGGCAGTGACGAGCTCAAGCAGCGTTACCTGACCAAGCTGGTTGCCGACAACGGGTTCTGCGCGACGCTCGGCAGCGAGCATGCCGCCGGCAGCGAGCTGGCCCGGATCACCACCACGGTCCGCCGGGACGGCGACTCGCTGGTGCTGAACGGGCAGAAGGCCTACTCGACCAACACCGACTTCGGCCAGTTCCTGGTGGTGATCGCGCGGGTCGAGGGCTCCTCGGACTTCCAGGCGGTGCTGGTGCCACGCGATACCCCGGGCATCACCATCGACAAGCGGTGGGACGTGATCGGGCTGCGCTCCTCGGCCACCTACCAGGTGTCGCTGGCCGACTGCCGGGTGCCGGCGGCCAACGCGCTGCGCGGCAACGGCCTGCGGCTACTCGAGATCGGCCTGAACGCCAGCCGGATCCTGATCGCCACCACCGGGCTGGGCATCGCCCGGCGGCTGCGCGATCTGTGCATGGACTACGGCAGGACCAAGACCGTCAAGGGCGCGCCGCTATCCACCAATCCGGTCTTCGCCGCCAAGCTCGGCCAGTTCGAGATGCAGATCGAGGTGATGACCAACCAGTGCCTGGCCGCGGCGGCCGAGTACACCGCGATCGCGTCCCGTCCAGACGCGGCGGATGAGTTCCTGCGGCAGGGCACCCTGAAGTCGGCGCTGACCACCAAGATGTTCTGCGGCCAGACCGGCTGGCAGATCGCCTCGGCGGCCTCGGAGATGTTCGGCGGCCTGGGCTATACCCAGGAGTCCATCGTCGGCAAGCTGCTGCGCGACATGCGCTACGTCTCCATCGTCGAGGGTGGTGACGACGTGCTGCGGGATCTGGTCTTCACCCGGTACGTGGTGCCGGTCGCCAAGCGCTCCTGACCCGCATAGCTTCCTGACCCGCATACGTTCCTGACCCGCATACGTTCCTGACCGCATCCCGGCCGGCCGTGCGGTCCCCTCCCCCCGGGGACCGCACGGCCGGCGCTCTTCGACCGATACCTATTCGACCGATACCTATTCGACCTGATGCCGCTTCGACCTGATGCCGCTTCGACCTGATGCCGCTTCGACCTGATGCCCACCGGCACCGGCGCGCCGCCGGGCCGTGACACCGCCGCCGCAGCGCCCGGCGTGCTGTCGGTGCCCGCGCCTAGACTCTGCAGCGTGACCGAGGTACTGGACGAGCCCACCCGCACCGACACCGCCAGGCTGCTGCTGATCGACGGCCACTCGATCGCCTACCGGGCCTTCTACGCGCTGCCGCTGGAGAACTTCTCGACCACCACCGGGCAGCCCACCAATGCGGTGTTCGGGTTCACCTCGATGTTGATCAACCTGCTGCGCGACGAGCAGCCGACCCACCTGGCGGTCGCCTTCGACCTCAGCCGGCAGACCTTCCGGGCCGAGGCGTACCCGCAATACAAGGCCAACCGGAGCAGTACCCCCAGCGAGTTCTCCCCGCAGCTCTCGCTGATCCAGGAGGTGTTGACCGCACTGCGGATCCCGATGCTGACCCGGGAGTCATACGAGGCCGACGACATCATCGCCACGCTGACCACCGAGGCCTGCGGGCATGGCATGCAGGTGCTGATCTGCACCGGCGATCGGGATGCCCTGCAGCTGGTCAACGACCAGGTGACCGTGCTCTATCCCCGCAAGGGCGTCTCCGAGCTGACCCGGTTCACTCCCGAGGAGGTCGAGGCGAAGTACGGCCTGACCCCGTCGCAGTATCCCGACTTCGCGGCGCTGCGCGGCGACCCCAGCGACAACCTGCCGAGCATCCCGAGCGTGGGGGAGAAGACCGCCGCCAAATGGATCCGGGAGTACGGCTCGCTGGACGAGCTGGTCGCGCACGTCGACGAGGTCAAGGGCAAGGTGGGTGACGCGCTGCGTGAGCACCTCGGCGGGGTGCTGCAGAACCAGCAGCTGACCAGGCTGGTGCGCGACCTCGACCTCGACCTCGGGGTGAGCGAGCTGGTCCGGCAGTCCTGGGACCGCGACGAGGTGCACCGGCTGTTCGACAACCTGCAGTTCCGGGTGCTGCGGGAGCGGCTGTTCGCCACCCTGCCGGAGGTCGAGCCGGAGGTGCACGGCGGCTTCGACATCTCGGTGCGCCGGCTCGGCACCGGCGCGGTGACCGACTTCCTCCGAGAACACGCCAGTGACGGGCGCCGGACCGGGGTTTCCTTCGCCGGCACCTGGGGCCGGGGCATCGGCACCCTGAACGCGATCACCATCGCCGCGGCCGACGGGGAGGCCGGCTGGATCGACGTCACCGAACTCGGCCCGGACGATGACAAGGCATTGGCCGGCTGGCTCGGCGATCCGGACCAGCCCAAGGCGGTGCACGACATCAAGGGGCCGGTGCTGGCGCTGGCCCAGTACGGCTGGCGGCTGGCCGGCGTCAGCTCCGATACCCAGCTGGCTGCCTACCTGGTGCAGCCCGGCCAGCGCGCCTTCGACCTGGCCGACCTGGCGTTGCGCTACCTCAAGCGCGAGCTGCGCGACGATTCCGGCGACGACACCGGTCAGCTGACCCTGGACGGCGGCTTCGAGGCCAGCGAGGATGCGCGGGCCGAGGCGGAGGCGTTGCGGGCGGCCGCCGTCCGCGACCTGGCCGATGCGCTCGACGTGGAGCTGGCTGGCCGGGGCGGCGTGCACCTGCTGACCGAGCTGGAACTGCCGCTGACCTTCGTGCTGGCCGACATCGAGGCAACCGGCATCGCGGTGGACGCCGACGTCCTGATCGAGCTGCAGTCCGAGCTCGGCGCCGCGGTCCAGGACGCCGAGGCGGCCGCGCACAACCTGGTCGGCCGGCCGTTCAACCTGGGTTCGCCCAAGCAGCTGCAGCAGATCCTGTTCGAGGAGCTGAAGCTGCCCAAGACCAAGCGCACCAAGACCGGCTACACCACCGATGCCGACGCGCTGGCCGGGCTGGCTCAGGTGAGTGACAACCCGCTGCTGGGTTACCTGCTGCGGCACCGGGAGGTCACCCGGCTGAAGTCGGTGGTGGACGCGCTGCTGCCGATGATCGACGAACAGGGCCGGGTGCACACCACCTTCAACCAGACCATCGCGGCGACCGGCCGGCTGTCCAGCGTCGACCCGAACCTGCAGAACATCCCGGTCCGGACCGCCGAGGGTCGCCGGATCCGGCGCGGCTTCGTGGCAGCACCGGGCGCGGACTGCCTGATGACCGCGGACTACAGCCAGATCGAGATGCGGATCATGGCCCACCTGTCCAAGGACGCCGGCCTGATCGAGGCGTTCACCTCCGGCGAGGACCTGCACACCTTCGTCGCCGCGCGCGCCTTCGACGTCTCACCGGAGGCGGTCGACGTGGACCTGCGCCGGCGGGTCAAGGCGATGAGCTACGGCCTCGCCTACGGGCTGTCCGCGTACGGGCTGGCGCAGCAGCTCAAGATCACCCCGGACGAGGCCAAGGGCCAGATGGAGGCGTACTTCGCCCGGTTCGGCGGCGTGCGTGACTACCTCTACTCGGTGGTGGCCGAGGCACGGAACACCGGCTACACCGAGACCATCATGGGCCGTCGCCGGTACCTGCCCGACCTCAACTCCGACAACCGGCAGCGGCGCGAGATGGCCGAGCGGATGGCGCTGAACGCGCCTATCCAGGGCAGCGCCGCCGACATCATCAAGGTGGCCATGCTGGGTGTGCAGCGGTTGCTCGCCGAGGCCGGCCTGCGGTCGAAGCTGCTGCTGCAGGTACACGACGAGCTGGTGCTGGAGATCGCGGCCGGCGAGCGGGAGCAGGTCGAGGAACTGGTGCGCGCCGAGATGGCCGGCGCCGCCCGGCTCGACGTCGAACTGGAGGTCAGCGTCGGGGTCGGCCCGAACTGGGACGCCGCCGCGCACTGACCGCTAGTAAGGGTCGTAGCGGTCGTGGTGGCCGAACCGGCGGGCCACCGGATACAGCCGCAGCCGCAGCAGGATCTTGATGCCGACGTTGCGCAGCCACCAGGGCAGCTGGCGGCCCATCCGCCACCGATCGGCGCCGGACGGCCGGGCCACCTGGAACAGCGCCAGCGAGCCGGTCCGGCATTCGTAGCGCAGCCGGTGCGAGAACAGAACGTGGCGCAGCAGGCCTAACGTGACGCCGATCGAGGAGAACGCGTCATGGATGGCCAGCCGGCCGCCGGGCGGCAGGAATTCGGCCCAGCGCAGGTCGTCCGACAGCGTCCAGTAGTCGTGCTTGCCGTCGATGTAGAGGAAGTCGATCGGCTGCTGCCAGCTCGGCCGCAGCTCGGTGCTCTTGAGCTGCCGCAGCTCCACCCGATCGGCCACCCCGGCCGCCGCCATGTTGGCCAGGAACTTCTCCCGGGTGGCCTGCCCGCCGAACATCGCGCCACCGACGAACGGGTCGATCGCCAGCACCCGGGCTCGGCCGGCGGCCAGCACCACGGTGGACCGACCCTGGTGGCTGCCGATCTCCACGATCAGCCCGCCGGCCGGCACTGCCGCGGCCTGCTGCCACAGCAGCCTGGCCTGCTCGGTGGTCAGCCAGCCGCCGATGCCGCCAGCGCTTGCCAGCACGTCCTCGAATGCTGGCAGCTCCCCGGTCGGCACCTCAGGCAGGCTACGCCATGCCGAGCACCCGGTGCGTGCGTTTACTGATCAGTAGGTGTTGGATACGCGTTATGCCGCATCCTTTCTCGCACCGCCGGACCGTGCTGGTCGCGGGCTCCACCATCGCCGCAGTGGTCCTGACCGGCTGCGCCGCGCACCCGTCCACGCCGGTCTCGTCCCGGCAGAAGTCGGTGCAGGCCACCGACCAGAACGTCAAGTTCAGCTCGTGTGCCAGCCAGTGCACCGGTGAGATCAACGGCGCCAAGTACGCGATCAAGCTGCCGACCAAGTGGAACGGCACCCTGTTGCTCTACTCGCACGGCTACCGATTCGCCAATCCGGCACCACCCGACTTCGGTCCCGTCAACACCAACCCGCAGGTGTCGTCCACCGATCCGGACGGCTCTGGCACCGATCCGCTCAGCACCAAGCTACTCAGCGAGGGCTACGCGCTGGCCGGCTCGGCCTACAAGTCCAACGGCTGGGCGGTCGCCGACGGGGTGAAGGCCGGCGCGGACCTGCATGCCAAGTTCCTCCAGCTGGTCGGCAAGCCCAAGCGCACCTACGTCTGGGGCGACTCGCTGGGTGGCCTGATCACCGAGGTGATGGCCGAGCAGAACCCGTCCTGGGTGGACGGCTCGGCGCCGATGTGCGGCGCGGTGGCCGGCCCGAACTACAACTTCGACGCCGCGCTGGACGTGGCCTTCGCCGTGAAGGCGCTGATCGACCCGCAGCTCAAGCTGACCGGCTACGCCTCCGACCAGGACGCGGCCAGCAACTGGCAGCATGCCGCGGCCGCGGTGGAGAAGGCAGCCGCCGACACCGCCGGTGGTGGTACCGCCAAGGTGTTGTTCATCGCCTCACTGGTGGACGCGCCGACGGCCACCGCGACCTACGACGGCCATGACCTGGTGTCCCAGGTCAAGGCCCGGGTAGAGGCGCTGCTGACCGCGCTGGCCTTCGGCACCAGCGGCCGGTACGAGCTCGAGCAGCGGATCGGTGGCGATCCGTCGGACAACAGCCAGGCCGACTACGGCAGCCGGATCGATGCCGCCGAGGCCAGCACCATCTCCTTCGCGGGCGGCAACGTGGCGGCGCTGCAGCACACTCTCGACGCCGCCCCAAGGATCACCGCCGACAGCCAGGCCCGCGAGGCTATCGAGGAGCTGGGCGACACCACCGGGGCGCTGGCGGTGCCGACGCTGACCCTGCATACGCAGGCCGATCCGCTGGTACTGGTGCAGAACGAGACCGTGTTCGCCAGCCGGGCGGCGGAGAAGAACCAGACCTCGCGGCTGGTACAGCTCTACATCGCGCCGCCGGTCAGTTACTCCGAGACGGCCAAGGCGCCCTACGGAGCCGGGCACTGCAATTTCTCCGACCAGCAGCGGGAAGGGCTGGTGACGGCGCTGGACAACTGGGCGCGGCGCGGGATCTATCCGACTCCGGCGGGATTGCCTGCGATCATGGGGGAGGGATTGAATCCGGCCTACGCGCCAGGGCCCTGGCCCGGTAACGAGAGCTGATCGCGGCAACACTTGGCGGCCACTCACGTTGACGGCGACACCCTCCGAGGTCTTCGCCGGACATCGGGCGACCCGCGCCATCTCGCACAGCCTTGGCCAAGATGCCGAGTCAGAGCTGACGGCACGGGCTGAACGCCCCGAGTTCATTCCGGGTTGGCGGCGGGAAAGGCAGCGCTGATCGCAGCTAGCTGCGGTCGCCGATCAGACCTCAGCCGGAGCCCGATCGCGACTGCGGCGCTGACCAGGTTGATCAGCCACATCACGGTGATCACCGACCGGACCGACGGGTTGCTGCCCAGGCTGAACATCCCGACGACCTCTGCCAGCACGGTCAGCCAGATCAGCACGGTGACGCGGTGGCTGCGCACCGCCAAGCCCGCCACCAGGGTGAACTGCAGGATCGCCAGGCAACCGCCGAGGGCGGCGAACAGCCAGATCTCCGAGCCCAGTTCCGGATAGCGGTTGCCAGCCACCACGGTGGCGACGATCGAACCGAACAGCCAGCAGCCCAGCGCAATGGCCGTGGCCAGGCCGGCGATGCCAGCCACCGCTCGGGCGAAGACCCGATGATGCCGGTCGGTGTCCACCAGCGAGGCGAACAGCACGTTGGCCACCGACTGCGGCAACCACAGGGCGGCCTTGGCCAATATGGAGCCCGCGGCGTACACCGCCGCCGCCCGGCCAGGCAGCGCGTGCCGGGCCAGCAGTACGTCCGAAACGCTGAGCAGCAGGAAGATGCCGTACGCGTGCGAGGCGTGCATGGCCTCGCCGGTCAGCGGCAGCAGCAGCTGCCGGCCGCCGTGCGCCCGTTGGCGGAGCTCCGGCAGCACCAGCGCCGAGCCGGCGGCGGCCAGGGTCACGCCGATCGCGATGGCCGCGATGCTGGCCGTCGCGGTGCCGAAGATCAGCAGTCCGATCAGCCCGGCCAGCGCCTTGCCGACAATGCCCGCGAAGGTGATCATCGCGAGCGCGGTGAACCGCTGCTCGCCCTGCACCACGCCCTGGCACAGGCCCTGTATCGCGGTGGCCGGCAACGCAACCGCCACCAGCAGCAGCCCGAGCAAGGGCAGGTGCAGAAAGCTGCGCAGCAGCGGCGAGACCGCGACCAGCAGCAGGCAGCAACCGGCGCCGGTCAGCAACCCGGCCTGCCACAGGCCACGCTCCTCGCCGGTGGCGACCCGGCGCGCCCCAACCGCCTGCAGCGCGAATGAGGGCACCGATCCGACCAGTAGCAGGTTGATCAGGGCGACCAGCGCCGCATAGCCCTCCGCGTCGAGCTGGCGGGCGGCCGCCAGCACCAGCAGGTAGCTCAGCACGTTGCCCAACCAGCCGGCGCCGGTGACCCCGATCAGACCTCGGGTCACCGGCCGGAGGCGCCGCGGTTCGGACACCAACAAGCCTTCCTCAGCGGGCTACTACAGTGCGATCCACAGTTGAGGGTATCGCCGCCGCCCGGTGGCACCTCACCGAGCGCGCGGGAGGATGCTGCCCAGTGCTGCCCCGCCGTTCGGTCGATCTGTCCGGCCGCGCGGCCGACTTCTTCGTGCTGCTGCTCGCCGGCTGGCTGCTCTGGCCGCAACGGCACGGCGGCTACGGCCTCGGCCACGACATGGTGTTCACTCCGCACCAGCCGTTGAACGCCGGCTCGGTCGGGCTCGGCTCCGCCTCGCCGCGGGCGGTGCCGCTGGATGCGCTGGTGGCACTGGCCGGCAGGCTGCTCGGCGGTCAGCTGGCCGGCCGGCTGGCGCTGGCGGTGCCGCTGCTGCTGGCCGGCTGGGGGCTGATCCGGCTGGTACGGGCCTGCGGCGGTGGCCGGTTGCCGGCGCTGTTGCTGGCCGGTGGCTGGGCGGTGTGGAACCCGTTCGTGGTGGAGCGGCTGGCGCTCGGGCAGTGGGCACTGCTCTGGTGCTACGGCGCGCTGCCTTGGCTGGTGCTGGCCGCCAGCCGGATCCGGCTGGCGGCCGACCGCTGGAGTTGGGCGGCTGCGGTCTGTGCGTTGGCTGCCTGCGCGATCACGCCCACCGGAGCGCTGATCGGGGCGGTGGTGCTGGTGGTGATCGGCTGGCGGCCGGGCCGGCGGGCCGGCGGTGGGGTGTTGTTCGGGCTGGCGGTTGCCGCTCAGCTGCCGTGGTTGCTGCCGGCGCTCACTTCGGCGGCGGCCGTCACCAGCGACCCGCGCGCGGTGGCCGCCTTCGCCGCCCGGCCGGAGCGGCCGGGCGGCACGCTGGGCAGCTTGCTGGGCCTGGGCGGCATCTGGAACGCCGACGTCACGCCGGCCAGCCGGGCGGGCCTGCTCGGCTATCTCAGCACGCTGGCGGTGCTCGCCGCCCTGGTGCTGGGCGTGCCGCTGATCCGGCCGCGGCTGCTGGCGGTGCGGTTGGCGGTGCTGGCGGCCGCTGGCCTGCTGCTCGCGGCCGCGGCGGCCGTGCCTGGACTGTCCGCGCTGCTGCGCTGGGCGGTGCGTGAACTGCCCGGCGCCGGCCTGCTACGGGACGGTCAGAAGTGGCTGATGCCGTTCGTGCTGCTGGCGGTGCTGGCCGGCGGACTGGCCACCGATCGGCTGGCTGATCGGCTCGGCCGGGCCGCCGGCCGGCAGGATGATGCTGCCGATCGACCCGGCAGGCAGGATGACGCTGCCGATCCACCCGGCCGGCAGGATGACGCTGCCGGTCGACCCGGCCGGTTGATCGTCGCCTCGGTGGCAGCCGCGGTGCTGCCGTTGGTGCTGTTGCCGGATGGGCCGGCCGCCCTGCGCGCTCCGCTGAGCCCGGTGCACTACCCGGCCGGTTGGCAGCAGGTGGCCGCCCGGGTGTCCGGCAGCCAGGTGACGGTGCTGGTGCTGCCGTTCTCGTCCTACCGCAGCTTCGGCTGGGCTCCGGGTCGGACGGTGCTGGATCCGGCGCCTCGGCTGCTCGGGCCGCCGGTGCTGGTGGACGACCGGCTGGCCGTGAGCGGCACCGTGCTGTCCGGTGAGGATGCGGCGGCGGCCAGGGTCCGTACGGTATTGGCCGACGACCCCGCGCCGGGCCAGTTGGCCGACCAGCTGGCCCGACTAGGCATCGGCTGGGTGGTGGTCGAGGCGGGCACGCCCGGCCCGGCGCCGCCGGATCTCGGCGGCTTGCGCCCGCTGATCGCCGGCCCGGACGTCCGGCTGTACCAGGTGCCGGCTCCGGTGCGACCCATATCTAGCGACCTGGCAAGGGCGATCGCGGTGATCGGGATCGATCTGCTGCTGGCCCTGCTGGTCCTGGTGGCGGCGGCCGTATTAGCCGGACGGGCGGTCGTCGGCTTGCTACACTCGCCGGTAACTTTCTGGAAGCAGAGCCGGCGAGCCGACCGAACCTAGCGGTTTGCGCGCCGGTGAGTCAGCTCGGACGGCGTGGAGGAACCAAGTGGGCAAGCTCATCGGGCTGGTGGTCAGCGCCATCATCGGCGCCGTGCTGGCCGGGGCCGCCGTCACCGGTGTGGTTTCTTCCAACACCGCCGCGCCCAAGCACAACCCAGCCTCTGCGCCGATCGTCAACTACGGCAACCGCTGAGCCGACCCAACCGCTGAGCCGACCAACCGCTGAGCCGACCCAACCGCTGACCGGCCGGTCAATCGGCCAGGATCAGCTGCTCGAACCGCGCCGCCGAACTCTGCCAGTCGAAGTTCGCTGCCCGTTCCCGGGCCCTTTTGCCCATGGCCAGCCGGGCCTCGGTGTCGGTCAGCAGGAAACGGGTGCGTTCGGTCAGCTCGGCCTGATCAGCCACCAACAGCCCGGTGTCGCCGTCCTGGATCGACTCGGTGACCCCGCCCGCGCTGCGGTAGCCGATGGCCGGCACCGCCCGGGCCGCGGCCTCCATGATGGCGATACCCCAGCCCTCCTTGACCGAGGGCGCCAGCAGCAGCCACGCCTCGTCCAGCAGCCGGTCCCGCTCGGCGTCACTCACCTGACCGTGAAAGTGCACCCGCCCGGTCACCCCGAGCCGCTCGGCGTGCTTGGTCAGCGCCTCGTGCCACCAACCCTCGCCGATCACGTCCATCCGCAGGTCGGGCAGTTCCGGCGCCAGCTCGGCCAGCGTGTCCAGCGCGTGCTCGACCTGCTTGTGCGGCACCAGCCGGCCGAGCACGCACAGCCGCGGGGTGGCTGAGCGGGGGAGCAGCCGGGACGGGTGCGGCAGGTCGATGCCGTTGCACACCACCTCGATCCGCCCGGCGTCGATGCCTAGCCGGATGAGGTCGGCCCGGGACGACTCGGAGACCGTGAGGTAGGGCCGATTGCGATAGATCCAGGGCGCGAACGCCGATTCGAGCCACCAGCCGACCCGGCCGCGCATGCCGGGGTAGATCAGCTGCCACTGCTCGCGGTGCACGTGGTGCACCAGCACCCGGATGCCCCGGCGCCGGACCAGCGTGCTGGCGAACGGCAGGCCGTTGTGGACGTCCACCACCACCTGGGCGCGCCGGCCGGCCGATGAGAGCAGGTAGGCCAGCGCGCGCGGGTAGACGGTCAGCCGGCCGCCGCGGCGGCGGAACCGGACGCCGTCGCGCACCTCGTCGGCCGGTGCGTTCGGATGCTTGGCGCACTGGATCAGCACCTGGTGCCCGCGTCCGGCCAGCCAGCGCGCCATGTGCTCGACGTAGACCTCCGAGCCACCGCCGTCCGGATGGTCGGTGTCCCGCCACACCAGGAAGACCACCCGGCTCGGGGTACCCGCTTGCTCGACCATCGCTCCTCGAACTGCCCACTGGAATCGGTTACCGGAGAGTAGCTGACCGGCCCGCCGGCCGGCAGCATCTTGGGTTGTTCGGGTACCGTGCCCGGCGTGCCCGTCGCCAGCGATTCCGATTCCGGGCGCGCCGTCGGCGGCCTCGGTTTCGAGCCGGTCGCTAGCAGCCTCGAGCCCAGGCATCCTGTCGGCAGCGTGCAGCGACTGCGGCTGTTCGCGGTCTGTCTGGGCTTGGCGCTGGCGACCTTCGCGCAGAACGCCGGCTCGGTCGCCGCCGACACCAAGCTGGATCTGCTCGTCGACCCGATGCGTTTCCTGCGCCGGTCGCTCAGCCTCTGGGATCCGGTGGGTTCGGCGGGGCAGCTGCAGGACCAGGCCTACGGCTACCTGTTCCCGATGGGGCCGTTCTTCGTGCTCGGCAAGTGGTTGGCGCTGCCGCCCTGGGTGATCCAGCGCTCGTGGGAGTCGCTGGTGCTGATCGCCGCCTTCCTCGGCGTGGTACGGCTTGCCCGGTTGCTGGGCACCGAGGCATTCTGGCCGCGAGTGGCGGCGGGGCTGGCCTACGCGCTGGCGCCGCGGATGCTGAGCGAGCTGTTCTCGATCTCGGCCGAACTGCTGCCGGTGGCAGTGCTGCCCTGGGTGCTCGTGCCTCTGGTGCGGGCCAGCACCGATGAGCGTTGCTCGCCACGCCAGGCGGCCGCCCGGTCAGGGTTGGCGCTGCTGTTCGCAGGCGGCATCAACGCCTCGGCGACGCTGGCGATCCTGCCCGCGCCGGCGCTATTCCTGCTGACCCGGGCGCGCGGCCGCCGCCGGGCGGCGCTGGTCCGGTGGTGGCTGCTCGCGGTACTGCTGTCCTGCCTGTGGTGGCTGGCTCCGCTGCTGGTGCTGGGCCGGTACAGCCCGCCGTTCCTGGATTGGATTGAGAGCGCCGCGGTCACCACCACGCCTACCTCGCTGGCCGCCAGCCTGCGCGGGGTTACCCACTGGCTGGCCTACCTCGGGCCGAGCGGCTGGCCAGCCGGGTGGGTGCTGGTGGTGACGCCGGCCGCGGTGCTGGGCACCTGCCTGGTGGCCGCCCTCGGCATTGCCGGCATCGCGCGCGGCGACCGGAACCGGCTGTTCCTGCTCAGCTGCCTGCTGCTTGGGCTGGTGCTGCTCACGCTCGGACATCGCGGCACTCTCGGGCCGCCGTTCGCCAGCCAGTGGCAGCGGCTGCTGGATGGGCCGGTGAACGCGTTCCGCAACGTGCACAAGTTCGATCCGCTGATCCGGCTGCCGCTGGCGCTCGGGCTGGGGCAGCTATTGGCCTGGTTCGACCCGGCCCGGCAATTGGCACGCTGGCGGCGCTGGCTGCCCGGCAATCCGGTCCAGCTGCCGGCGCTGGTGCTGCTGGCGATTGCCGCGGTGGCGATCGGACCGGTCTTCGGCGGCCGGATGGTGAGCCAGCCTCGACCGGTGGCCGACGAGGCATGGTGGTCGGCTGCGGCGAGTTGGCTGGCAGCCAACTCCGGCGGCGGCCGGGCGCTGGTGGTGCCGGCCGCCGGGCGCCCGAACCTGGTCTGGGGCCAGACCGTGGATGATCCGCTGCAGCCGGAGGCCCGCTCGCCGTGGACGGTCCGGGACGGGCTGCCGCTCACCCAGCCCGGTTATATCCGGTTGCTCGACGCGGTGGACGCGATCCTGGCGCGCGGCCAGGGCGACGACACGCTGCAGGTGCTGCTGGCTCGCGCCGGGGTGAAGTACCTGGTGCTGCGCAACGACCTGGACTCGGCGGCGGCCGATTCGACCCGGTTGGCCAACGTGCATGCCAGCATCGCGCACTCGGCCGGGCTGCGGCAGGTGGCCGGCTTCGGCCCGGATTTCGGCGGCGACACCGGCCTGGCCGACCTCACCGACCAGGGCGCCTGGCCGAGGTCACCGGCCGTGCAGATCTTCGCGGTGGCCGACTACGCCGGCCTGGTCGGGATGCTGCCAGCAGACCAAGCGGTGACCGCGACCGGTTCGGCCGATGCGCTGGTCAGCCTGGCCGAGCGTGGCCTGGGCGTGGACCGGCCGGTGCTGTTCGGTCCGGCTGTGGCGGCCGGCGCCGTCACGGTGGCCACCGACGGCATCCGGCGCCGAGAGATCTCCTTCGGCCGGCCCAACCAGTACCCGGCGACGCTGGATGCCGCCACCCCGTTCGAGCTGCAGCGAGCCGTCCACGACTACCTGCCGCCGCTGCCGGGTCCGCTGTCCACCACCCGGGTGACCGGCATCGCCTCGGTCCGGGCGTCGTCGTCCGGTGCCGAGGTCGGCGCCTTGCTTAATCGAGGAGCGACCAGCGCGCCGTTCTCGGCGTTGGACGGCGATCCGGCGACGGCCTGGCGAAGTGGTGTGTTCGGCGCACTCGGCCAGTGGCTACAGGTCGACTTCAACCGGCCGATCAGCCCGGCCGGCGTCCGGTTCAGCTTCGCCGACGGCCTCGGCGACTTTCCGACCCGGCTGCGGGTGCGCACCGATGCAGGCACCGAGGACGTCGACGTGGCCAACGACGCCCGGCCGCAGCCGCTGCCGGTGCCGACCGGTCAGACCCGCAGCCTGCGCATCAGCGTGCTCGCGATGGCTGGTGGCGGCCGCTCGGTGGGTCTGGTCGAGCTCAGCATTCCGGGCGTCACGGCGAGCCGGACGCTGGATGTTCCGCTGCCCTCCGGCAGCCCGGACGTACTCGCCTTCGACGTGGCGGCGGGAAACCACTCGGGCTGCCTGCCGGTCGGCGGTGCGGCCGGCTGCGACCCGGCCACCGAATCCGTTGGTGAGGAGGACGGCGCCCTCGATCGCAGCTTCGTCCTCGGCGCCGGCCGTAGCTATCACCTCGCCGCCACCGTCCGGTTACGGCCGTCGGCCGGCTTGACCGCGGCGCTGGACGCGCTCGGCCCGCTCAAGGCGCGGGCCTCCTCGGTGCAGGCCGCCGATCCGCGGCTGCGTCCCGGCGCCGCGGTGGACGGCGACCCGGCAACCACCTGGATCGCCAAGCCCGGCGATCTGCGCCCAACCCTGACAGTCCAGCTGCCCGGGCCTGCGCGGTTGACCGGATTGAGGCTGCGGACCGCGCCCGACGCGCCGGTGTCCCGGCCGTCCCGGGTCCGGGTGCAGGCCGGCGACCAGACCTGGACCGGACCGCTGCCGGACAGCGGCGAGCTGAGCTTCGACCAGCCGGTGCAGGCCCAGCGCATCACGATCACGGTGTTGCAGTCGGTGGTGCGGGCCTCGATGGATTCGGTCAGCCACCTCACCCAGGTGCTGCCCGCCGGCATCAGCGAGGTGCAACCGGTCGGGGTGATCGAGCCTGCGCCGGTCCAATCCTTCCAGATCGGCTGCGCGGCCGGCCTGACGATGCTCATCGACGGGCGCAGCGTGCCGCTGCGTGCGATCGTCCCCACCCGCGCGGCGCTCACCGGCCAGCCGGTGCTGGCAACCCCCTGCGGCGATGACCTGGTAGAGCTGGCCGCCGGCCCGCACCGGCTGCGACTGGCCGCGACCTCGGTGGTGGCGCCGGTCTCGATCACCGCCACCGCCGATGGCGTGCCGCCACTCGGCGACGACCGGCCGGCGGGCCTGACCGCCACGGCGCTGGCCATGTCCGACACCTCTCGGCGGATCGCGGTGCGGGCCGGGCAGCCGGCCTACCTGGTGGTGCGGGAGAACGCCAACGCCGGCTGGCGTGCCAGCCTGAACGGGCACCGGCTCCGGTCGGTGACGCTGGACGGTTGGCAGCAGGGCTATCTCATTCCGGCCGGGAGTTCGGGCACGGTGACGCTCACCTTCGTCCCGCAGCGGCTGTTCGGCGCCGGCCTGGCGGCCGGTCTGCTGGCGGTGTTGGTGCTGCTCGGCATGTGCTTCTGGCCGGGCGGCGAACAGCCGGGCCCGCCAGCGCCGGCCGGCACGCTGCCGGCAGTGGTTGGCAACGGCCTGGTCGCGATCACCGGCTTCGCCCTGCTCGGTGTCACCGGCCTGCTGCTGGCCGGCGCCGTGCTCGCGGTGCGAGCCGTGGCCGAACGGGCGGTGATCGGCCGCCGAGCGATCGGCCCGGCACCCTGGTGGGCCTGGCTGCGCTGGTCGCCGGCGGCGGCGTTGGCGATGGTGGGCGTGCTGGGGGCGTTCTTCCCGCCCGGCTCGGCGCATTCGATGACCGACAACTGGCTGGGTCAGTTGCTGTCCGGGTTCGCGGTGCTCGCCACCGCCGCTGCAGCCACCGGATCCACCCGGCTGGCTGGCCGGCCGAGCCGGAGGATCCGGCGCTCGATGCCGAACCAGGACAGCGCGGCTACCGCTGTCGCCGCCACCGCGGTCAGCCAGAATAGCTCGGCGAAGTGACCGCCGAAGGTGTGCTGGCCGAGCCAGCGCTGGATGGCCAGCAGCAACCCGAGGTGCCACAGGTACACGCCGTAGGAGACCT
Organism: Jatrophihabitantaceae bacterium; assembly: GCA_045807085.1. Taxonomy (GTDB): domain Bacteria; phylum Actinomycetota; class Actinomycetes; order Mycobacteriales; family Jatrophihabitantaceae; genus Jatrophihabitans_A. The sequence goes on along the minus strand of JBJMIB010000007.1, from coordinate 53,877 downwards.
CGCCGAGCAGTCGCATCGGCCGGCTGGCCAGCACGCTGCCGAGCCGGCCGCCGGTGGAGAACACCAGCGGTAGCAGCAGAGCGCCGGCGGCCAGCGCGTACAGCCAGTGCTTGATGCTCCATTCCCATCCGGTCGGCACGGTCAGGTCACGCGCGCCGCCGATCGGCAGGGTGGCCAGCCAGAAGAGCAGCACGGCGACCAGCCAGCAGCTACCTGGCGCGGTGGCCAGTTCGTGCAGCCGGGCGAGCAGCCGCCGGCCGGTGCGGGCACCGGCCGGCACTGAGGACAGCACCGCCAGCGACATGCCGGCGGCGAACCAGTCCAGGTTGGCCGGCAACCAGATCAGGCTCCGCTGATCTGGTGCGCCGGCATGGGCGTAGACGTCGGCGGCGATCGCCACCGCCACCATCGCCAGCAGCATCACCAGTTGCCGGCGTAACGCCGACTCGACGCCTCGCCAGCGCCGGGCGCGCGCCAGCCAGCCAAGCCCGGGCAGGATCGCGTAGAAGGAAACCTCCACCGCCAGCGTCCACATCTGGGTCAAGCTCGGGTCCAGGTTGTGATGGTTATAGGTCTGGGTCAGCGTCAGATAGCTGATGACATCGGCTCGGCTCGGTGTCCGGCTGGACAGCAGGAACAGCGTGCCGAGCACCGCCAGCCAGTACGCCGGCAGGATCCGTAACGCCCGGCGCAGGTAGAACCGGCCGAGCGTCGGTGCCGAGCGGTCGGTCAGCGCGGCTAGCGCGAACGGCCGGTACAGCAGAAAGCCGGACAGCAGGAAGAACACCGTGACGCCGAAGTCGAGCCTGGCCAGGAACGGCGCGAACGGCCCGGCGTCCAGCGATCGGCCGCTGTTGAAGCCCGCGTGGGTGGCGAGCACGCCGTAGGCGGCCAATGCCCGCATCCCGTCCAGGGCGCCGAAGTGCCCGCGCAACTCCGGCCGATCCAACCGGGCCGGCCGGCTCAGCTGGCTGGTCATGGGCCGGGCGCGAACGGCGCGCCGATCACCACGCCACCGATGCAGATGTTGGTCGCCGCGCTTTCGCTGCGGATGACCACGGCGACCGCCGCCGCCGGCTTCAGCCGCAGCAACTGCGCTCCCAGAGTCACCGGAAAGCTGACCCGGGCGCCGGTGGCCGGCGGGATCAGCGCCCCGCTGGAGTCCTCGATCAGCACGTTCAGGGTCGCTGGCCGTTGCTGGAAGTACTCCAGGTGCAGGAAGCCCTCGCCGTATGGCAATCGTCGGTCCAGCGGTATCCGCCAGCTGCCCACGCCGTGCACCAACGCCTGGCAGATCTGTTGGGGCGGCAGCACTCCGGTCGCCGCCGGCAGCAGGCTGGCAGCCACCAGGTTGCCCCGCTGATCGACCAGCACCGGCGCGGTGTCGGTCTGGTCGAACCGGACCCGGGCGCCGGTCCAGCCCAGCAGGTCCGACAGGTGCAGTGTCGTGCCGAAGAAGTAGGGCATCACCGTGCTGGACACCGACGTGTCGTAGAGGTTGACCGCGGGTCCGGCCTTATGCACGTTGGCGGTCAGCCGGTCCACGTACGGCCGGGTCGGGTTCTGCAACCAGCGCTGTTCGAAGCGCCAGGCCGAGAACCCGCTGCTGAGCAGCAGCGCCAGGCAGCAGAGCAGGACGGGTAGCCGGCGCGGCCGGGTCATTCGCCGCCGCCGGCCGGCCACCGCCATCGGGCCGGTTGGGGCGGCTGGCTCGGCGACCGGCAGCGGGACGACGGCTCGGCCGGCCGCCCGAGCCGCGATTGCCCTGGGGTTGCTGGGAATCAGGGCCAGCCCGGCGCCGAGCGCCATGGCCAGCGCGAAGTCGAAGCTGTAGCGCATGGTGACCGCGACCAGGTCGCCGAAGGCGAAGAACCGGCCGACCGCGACCACGCTTGTGCCGATCGCCACCGACATCACCGGCAGTAGCCAGCCGGCCAGCGACCGCCAACCGGTCCGGAGCACGCCGAGCACCACCAGGGCGAGCAGACCTAGCTGGCTGAGCACCACCGCGGCGGTGCTCGGCGAGGACCAGGAGACGTAGGCCGTTCTGTTGTCGAACCAGCGCCACGGGCCACCGAACAGCGCCGGCGTGGCCGTCCGCAGCCAGCCGGTGCGCACGACTCCGACCAGATCGGCCGCGCCGACACCGCGGGCCGAGCCACCGTAGTGGTGGGCCACGAAGTATCCGACGAACAGCAGCGGGGGTGCAGCGGTGGCCAGCCAGCCGGGCCAGCGCCGGACCAGTTCGAGCAGCCGCTGCCGGATGCTACCGGAGGACAGGAAGCCCAGCGAGAGCACCAGCAGCATGGCGCCGACGATGGCGGTCTTCTCCCAGAAGCACATGCCGGCCAGCAGTGAGGCGCCGCTGAGCGCCGCCCAGCGCAGCCGTCCGGTCGTGGTGTAGCGCACGTGAGAATCGATCGCGAGCACAGCGGCGATCTCGGCCGGCACCAGGCAGGCCGCCGTGGTCAACCAGGTTAGGTTGGCCACGATGAGCGGGTTGACCGCGTACAGCAGCAGGATCGCCAGCACCCCCGGCCGCCGGCCGAAGAGCAGCGCCAGCAACCGGTACAGCAGCCAGATGGCCAGTGTTTGCAGGACGATCCGGGCGATGACGGTCTGCGGATAGTTCAACGGGTCGGTGTGCCGCTGCAGCCAGAACACCAGCCGGTAGCCGGGCACCAGGTGGTCGTTGACCGGCATCGTCAGGAACCGCCAGCCCAGTCGGCGGCCGGTTGCCTCATCGAGCGCGGACAGGTCGTCCTGGTAGAACCAGCCGCGCGCCGACAGCCAGCCGGTCCAGGTCGCTTGCCCGATCAGGATGGCGACAAGTCCCGCCGTGAACGGTGACCAGCCACGCCCCAGGCGCTCGGATTGGTCGCTGATGCCGCGTGCCTTCCTTGAGGTGCCGGCCACTGTGGAGAAGCCGGCGTTGCCAGATTGTTTCGCCAGCATGTTACGGACTATGGCTACTCGCTGGTAGCGTGCCACGACGGCCGGTCCCCGGTCGGATGGGTCCGGAACGAGGCGGGAGTGGGCGTGCGCAAGGCGCTGTCAATCATCTTGATCGGGATCGGTGTGTTCGGACTGGTGCTGGCCGCTGGCTTGCGGTTCTACGCGCCGTCGCGGGCGGAGAAGACGCCGCTCAACCTCGACATCACGTTGGTCTCGACCGGGCCGGCGAGCCTGCTGAACACCGCCACCGGCCAACTTGAGCAGACCAATCTGATCGCCACCCGGCACGTCCGTACCGACTCGGCCGCCTCCAACTCCGACGTCACGGTCGTGCAGGAGACGCTCTGCATCGTCAAGGCCGTCGACAACCCGCCGGAATGCGTGGACAACCAGGACCCGCAGCAGCGACTGGTCTCCTTCACCACCGACCGGGTGGCCGCCGACCGCAAGAGCGGGGAGTCGGTGAACGATAAGAAATACGGCGAAAACGTCAACGGAGACGTCAACGTCAAACATGTGGGCCTGAGCTACAAGTGGCCGTTCGACGCGAAGAAGCAGAGCTACAAGTTCTACGACCCGAATTCCGGGCAGGCGCCGGACGCCAAGTACACCGGCACCGAGAAGCTGGCCGGTTTGAGCCTGTACAAGTACCAGGCCGACATCACCAACATCGACCTGCCGATCGATCCGCAGGGAAAGATTCCGGGCAAGTACTCCGACAGCCGGACGGTCTTGGTAGACCCGGTCACCGGCGTGATCGTCAAGGGCGTCGAGCATCAGGTGCGGACGCTGGCAGACGGCTCGCCCGCGGTGGACACGACGCTCACCTTCAACCAGAACGCGATCAACTACCAGGCCAAGCAGGCCAAGGACGGCCGGTCCAAGATCAATCAGCTGACCGTGGTGTTCCCGCTGATCGCGCTGCTGGTCGGCATCGGGGCGCTGGTCGCCGGTGCGCTGCTGCTGCGCCGTAGTCCTGGCCGGCGTGCCGAGCCGCCGGCGCCGGCCGCCAGCGAGCCACCGCTGGAACGGGTCTAGCCAGCTCAGCTGGCCAGCTCAGCTGGCCAGCTCACCGACGAAGATCGCGGTGCCGGGCAGCAGCCGGCCGCGTAACGGCGACCAGCCGCCCCAGCTTTCGGTCAGCTCGTCCGGCCACTCCGGCTCGAGGAGGTCCAGCAGCCGGAAGCCGGCGCCGAGCAGCTCTCGGATCCGGTCGCCCACTGTGCGGTGGTGCTCGACGTAGGTGGCCGTGCCGTCGCCGTCGAACTCCACGTACGGGCTGCGGTCGAAGTAGGACATCGACGCGGTCAGCCCGTCCGGGCCGGGGGAGTCCGGAAACGCCCACCTGATCGGATGCGTCACCGAGAACACCCAGCGGCCGCCGGGCCGCAGCACTCGGGCCACCTCGGCCTGCAGGCCGGCCTGGTCACCGGCGAACGGCAGCGCCCCGTACGCGCTGAAGGCCAGGTCGAAGCTGCCGGCGCGGAACGGCAGCCGCTGCGCGTCGGCCTGCACCAGCGGGACCACCGGCCGGCTGTCGGAGGCATGGCCGAGCATGCCGGCCGAGATGTCCAGCGCAACCGGACGGGCACCCCGGCCGGCGAGCCAGCGGGAACACATCGCGGAGCCGGCGCCGATCTCCAGCACGTCCCGGCCGGTGACCGGCCCGAGCAGGCCGGCGGTTTCCTCCCGCAGTCCCTCCGGGCACCAGACGAAGTCGGACTCGCCGAGGAATCGGCCGTGCTCGCCGTGGTAGGTGGCGGCGTCGGCGTCCCACCAGCGCCGGCTGGCCCGCGCCGACGCGTCCGGGTCCAGCGGCCGGCGACCGACGCCGACGGTGCCGAGGTCACGCTCCGTCCCCATACGGCCCAAGGTTAACGTTGGCTGGCCAGCGGTTGCGCGGCGGCGAACCGACTGCCTGCGCAGCGAGCCGCCGATTCGACGGCGGCGCGCCGCTCGAGGGCCGGCAAGGCCGTCCGGCCGCTTGGTGTTGACCCGGCCGAAAGCCCGGATTACCGCCAGTGCAAGGGTCTGGAGTAGGCTTTCGCCTGGAAACCGGTCTGTGGCCTCGACCTGGAGTAGGCCACTCGTCACGCGCTTGTCCGCGGTCTGCAGCACTGGCGTCAGCCGGTGTCTCGCCGGCCGGGCGACGGGTGGCTGACGAACCTGACCGCTACCGACCGTAGAAGACAACTGGCAGGACCTACCTACTACATGACGTCCACAATCGACCCGACCCGCACCGCCCCGCAAGTAGCCGTGAACGACATCGGCTCCGCCGAAGACTTCCTCGCGGCGATCGACAAGACCATCAAGTACTTCAACGATGGTGACATCGTCGAAGGCACCATCGTCAAGGTTGACCGTGACGAGGTACTGCTCGACATCGGCTACAAGACCGAAGGTGTCATCCCCTCCCGCGAACTCTCCATCAAGCACGACGTCGACCCGTCCGAGGTCGTTTCCGTGGGCGATGAGATCGAGGCGCTGGTCCTGCAGAAGGAGGACAAGGAGGGCCGGCTGATCCTGTCCAAGAAGCGCGCTCAGTACGAGCGGGCCTGGGGCACGATCGAGGAGAAGAAGGAACGCGACGAGGTCGTCGAGGGCACCGTCATCGAGGTGGTCAAGGGCGGTCTGATCATCGACATCGGGTTGCGCGGCTTCCTGCCCGCATCGCTGGTGGAGATGCGCCGGGTCCGGGATTTGCAGCCGTACGTGGGCAAGACCCTCGAGGCCAAGATCATCGAGCTGGACAAGAACCGCAACAACGTGGTGCTGTCCCGCCGGGCCTGGCTGGAGCAGACCCAGTCCGAGGTGCGCAGCGACTTCCTGAACAAGCTGGCCAAAGGCCAGGTGCGCAACGGCGTGGTGTCCTCCATCGTCAACTTCGGCGCCTTCGTCGACCTCGGCGGGGTGGACGGCCTGGTGCACGTCTCCGAACTGTCCTGGAAGCACATCGACCACCCGAGCGAGGTGGTCGAGGTCGGCCAGGAGGTCACCGTCGAGGTGCTGGACATCGACCTGGACCGGGAGCGGGTGTCGCTGTCGCTGAAGGCGACCCAGGAGGACCCGTGGCGCCAGTTCGCGCGCACCCACGCGATCGGGCAGGTGGTGCCGGGCAAGGTCACCAAGCTGGTTCCGTTCGGTGCCTTCGTCCGGGTGCAGGACGGCATCGAGGGCCTGGTGCACATCTCCGAGCTGGCCGAGCGGCATGTCGAGATTCCGGAGCAGGTCGTGCAGGTCGGCGACGAGCTGCTGGTCAAGGTCATCGATATCGACCTGGAGCGGCGCCGGATCTCGCTATCGCTGAAGCAGGCCAACGAGGGCTCGCTGGCCGACGACAGCTTCGACCCGTCGCAGTACGGCATGGAGGCCCAGTACAACGACAAGGGCGAGTACATCTACCCCGAGGGCTTCGACCCGGAGACCCAGGAGTGGCTGCCCGGCTTCGAGGAGCAGCGCGAGGCATGGGAGAAGCGCTACGCCGCGGCCCGGGAGCGGTTCGAGGCGCACCGCAAGCAGCTGGAGGAGGCCCAGCGGGCCGACGCCGAGGCGGCGTCCGAGTCCGGCGAGGCCACCTCGTACTCCTCGGAGGCACCGGCCGACACCAGCGGCACGCTGGCCTCGGACGAGGCGCTGGCCGCGCTGCGGGAGAAGCTCGCCGGTCGCTGAGGCCGACAGCTTAAGGACACAAGCCCGGGAGGTTCGCCTCCCGGGCTTGTCTCGTCCGGACGGCTACCGTGAACGGCGTGGCTGCCCGAACCGCTGCGCTGGCGCTGACCGGACTGGTGTTGAGCGGGCTGGTGCTGGCCGGCTGCGGCAAGGCTGACTCGCCCAAGAGCGAGCCGCCACCATCGAGCACCCCGGCCGGCAGTTCGACGGCCGCACCCACCTCCAGCGCGCCCGCGCCGGCCACCGCGGCGCCGACGCTCGGTGGCGAGTGCGAGGAGGTGCTGCCGGTGACGGCGGTGGAAGACGCGCTGGGCCGGCCGGTGATCGGGCGCACCGCGTTCGTACGGGGAATCGCCGAGCCGGACATCGGCCGGTTGACCTACCTCAACTGCCGGTACGGGTTGGCAGCGGCGGTGAAGGGCAAGCCGGCTCCGCAGCCGCTGGTGGAGATCGGCATCAGCCTGTATTCCTCGGCGAGCCAGGCGGCCACCCGGGTGCAGGGGACGGTGGCCGACTACCGGTCGCACGGCGCCAGTCAGCAGAGCGCGGCGGTCGGCGACGACCCGGCCACCATCCTGACCGGTTACGGCAGCCCGACCCTGGTGGTGGCCGAGGGGCCGCGCACGGTGGCGGTCACGGTGGATCCGAAGCTGATCGCGACCGCGCCGACCGCCGGCCTGGTGGCGATCGCCCGGGCGGCGCTGGTGGCGACGGCGGGCTTCGACGGCGTGCCTGGGGTGACCGCGACGCCGTCGCCGAGCGGGAGTTCCGCCGACGACGGCTCGGACAGCGGCATGCCGTCCGGTTCTGCCTCGGCCTCGCCGTCGGGCAGTTGATGCTTCGGATCGGGCTGACCGGCGGGATCGGCAGCGGCAAGAGCACCGCGGCGGCCCGGTTCGCCGAGCTGGGAGCGGTGGTGATCGACGCCGACGTGCTGGCCCGGGAGGTGGTCTCGGTCGGCACTCCGGGGCTGGCCCGGGTGGTTTCGCGGTTCGGGGCCGAGGTGCTGCGACCGGACGGCTCGCTGGACCGGCCGGCGCTGGGGGAGCGGGTGTTCGGCGACGCCTCGGCGCTGGCTGACCTCAATGCGATCGTGCACCCGCTGGTGGCCGAGCGCAGCGCCGAGCTGATGGCGGCGGCCGGGCCGGACGCGGTGGTCGTCTACGACGTGCCGTTGCTGGTGGAGAACGACCTGGCGGCCGGCTTCGACGCGGTGGTCGTCGTCGAGGCGCCGCTGGCGGACCGGCTGGCCCGGCTGGCCGCTCGGGGGCTTTCGGAGGATGAGGCACGGGCCCGGATCGCCCGGCAAGCCAGCGACGAGCAGCGGCGGGCGGTGGCCACCCTGGTGCTGGACAACTCGGGGGACCGGGCGGCGCTGCACCGGGCGGTGGATGCGGCCTGGCGGAAGCTGGTGCCAGGGGCTTGATGGGTTCGGTTTCGGTGCAACCCGGTTTGGAGGCGTCAATCGGGATCGGCTAGAGTTTTCCTCCGGTGCTCAAGCTGGATCGGGTGCACCACGCGGACGTAGCGCAGCTGGTAGCGCACAACCTTGCCAAGGTTGGGGTCGCGGGTTCGAATCCCGTCGTCCGCTCGGTTGATACGCATTGGCGGTCTCCATCGGGGGTCGTCGGGCACACTCGGTGGAGTGGCCGAGAGGCGAGGCAACGGCCTGCAAAGCCGTGTACACGGGTTCAAATCCCGTCTCCACCTCAGGTCGCGGGCACTGTGTTTGTGTGACCAGCGCGCGGCCAGCAGGGGCGATTAGCTCAGTGGGAGAGCACTACCTTGACACGGTAGGGGTCACTGGTTCAATCCCAGTATCGCCCACCTCGATATACCAGTCGCTATACCGATCGCTGGATGCGAGCAGGCTCTCGCGGCACCTTACTGCCCGCGACGGAGGCGATTGGCCGTTGCGGCATGCCCGACCTTGCGGCTGTCCGCGTGCACCCGGCCGTGCACACGCTCCGGATAGGATGTACCGCTCTCGCGCAGGCGTGACCGCCGACGGCAAACCTGTCCCTGAGTGTGGTGGGGGTATCCGGCGCACGCGGTCGATCGATCTTGCGAAACAGTCTTGATCGGCTGTTCGAACATGCTTCGGACGACCGTCGCCGCTCGTTCGGTCCTCTTGCGGACGGTCGGAATCCATCGAGGCGAAGGTGCTACGTGCTGCTTGGCGTGTCTGGGTGCGGATGGACGGGATCGGCAAGAATAGCGGCGTGTCGTGGCGCGGGTGGGTAGGTGCTGCCGTTGGTTTGGTGACGGTGTCGGTGGCGTGGCTGCTTGTTTCGAGGTTGTTCTGGCCAGATGAGAGTCCGGCTGCGGTGATCGTGGTGCCTGCGGTGTTGGTGGCTGGGGTGCCTGCGGTGCTGGAGCTGCGCAGGCGGCGGGCGCCGGACGAGGCTGCGGCGCTGGACCGGTTGCAGCAAGTGGTGCGGCTGGATCGTGAGCAGTTTCTGCGCGGCTCGGTCCGCTTAGTGCATCGGGAGGAGCGGCCGACTCTGCGGCTGGCGGAGGTCGATTTCCGCGCTCCGGCAGGGGGCACGCTTCCGGCGGAGGCCGAGGCGATGTTGTTGCGCTGGCAGGAAGTTGGCGGGCACACGGTGCAGGGCAGCTTGGCCACGGCGGGTGAGTACTTCCGGAGCCTCCCGGCGGAGCGTTTGGTGGTCATGGGAACGCCGGGGTCGGGTAAAACGGTGCTCGCCTCACAGTTGCTGCTCCAGTTGCTCGAACCTCCCAGCGGCGCTGCAACCGGCGCATCCAACTTCGCTGCTAAGGCTGCGCGGTGGCGCGTGCCAGTGTGGGTTCCGCTGACCAGTTACTACCCTCCCGGCGATCTCGCTAGTCGCAGCGACGAGCAGGTGCATGCCCACTTCCAAGCATGGTTTGTCGAGCAGATCACCGATGCCGCGCGGCTTGAACCGAAGACGGTGCAGGCGCTGGTTGCTGCCGGGCGGTTGCTGCCGGTACTGGACGGGCTCGACGAGATGCTTCGCTCCGACTCGCGGCTGGTGGTGCGTGCCCTGAACACTGCCTTGGACCCGGTGGTGGTCACGACCCGTATCGGCGACTACGCCGAGCTCGCTGAGGGTGACCAGGGGCAGGTGTTGGTCGATGCCCGCCATATCGTGCTGCAACCGCTGGCAGCGGAGGCGGTCGGTGAATACTTGGTCGCCCGCTACCCCACGTCCTTGGGCGGCATGGATCGGTGGCAACCTGTTCGCGACAGTCTCGCCACGCCAGGGCATTGGTTACGGTCGTTTCTGGCGCGCCCGTGGCACTTGTACCTGGTGACCGCGAACTTCGATGCGATTGATACCGACCCGGCGGACCTGCTCGCCGTTGGTTCGGAGCGGGTCATCATGACCCTGCTCTCCGGGCTCGTGCCCGCCATCACGCGCCACAACCACATCGCCACCGAACGAGGCTGGACCAGCCAACGCATCGAGGCATGGTTCACCGCGCTCGCCTCCCACATCAGTGGAAGTGGCCCATCGCGGACCGCTATCGCCTTCCCAGAGGCGTGGCGCCTGGCCGGGGCCTGGCCACGCTGGATCGTTCCCGGATTTCTGGGCGCGGCAACGGTCGTCTCTGTCGGTGCCGTCGGCGCGCAGACCCGGAGCTGGCCAATCGTCCTTCCATTGGGTCTCGCCCCGACGGTGTGGGTGACCGCGAGCAAGTTCGCAATGGTAGAGCGGCTCGACCCGCACAAATCCTTCTCCCGAGAGGTAGCGGGGTTTGGTGCGCTCGGGCTGGCGGTCGGGCTGGCGCTCGGGCTGGCGCTCGGATTGGCGTTCGGGCTGGTGCTCGGGCTAGCGGTCGGGCTGGTGCTCGGGCTGGCGGTCGGGCTGGCGGTCGGGCTGTCCGCCGAGCCGATCCCGGTGCGTCCCTCCGTAGTCATTCGGCAGGCTTTGAGTTACTTCGTCGCGGTCGGGCTGGCGGTCGGGCTGACGGTCGGGCTGGCCGGCTGGCTGGCGTCCGGGCCGGCGCTCGGGTTGGCGCTCGGGCTGGCGGTCGGGCTGGTCGGCGGGCTAGGCGCTGGGAACGGCTGGGTCTGGTTGCGTTATTTTCTAGGTGTCACGTGGGCTGCACGACGGGGCGCCTGCCCAAGCCGCTTCGCCCGTTTCCTGGATTGGGCCCTCGACAACGGGCTGATGAGGCAAACCGGGCTGCTACTAGAATTTCGTCACCGCGAACTGCTCGATTGGTACGCCAGCAACATCCGACTTTCCGAACCATCCAACCCAACCTCGTAGTACGACGCCTACGGCTACGCCCGCAGTAGATGCCACCAACCTCGCCACAGTTTGTTTGCCTCTTACCAGAGCAACCAAAGCGGTGGGGGGTCAACGGGCAGTGACCCAAAGATCGAAAGGTTTCCACCGCACCTTGGCCGACGGCTGGGCCTACGCCCGCCTCTACACCTCAGAAACCGAACGCAGATACGCCCTGCCCGCTTGGCTGCACTTCGGATTGTGCCGCTGCTCATGGGAACTTGCGAGATCTGTGTCGTCTACGGCCTTAGCATGTCGGGCCGCTGGACCGTCACGCCCATCAGCGGTAAAGCGAACTAGAGACCGGCTAGCGGCACGCCGTGGGAGTCGATGATTACCCGGTTTCCGAGCGGTGGTTGCAGGGCCACCGTCAGCGTGCGCCGATGTGCGGCCAGATCGCACGACGCCTGCCCATCGTTGCCGGGGTTGGGCAACTCCCGCGGCGAGATCGAGACGGTGGTTGCGCTTTGCGCGACGTCAGCGGTGTACTCGGCCTCGCACGGGCCGGTTCCTGGTGCCGCGCCGTAGAACGTCAGGGTGACTCGGCTGCCGTCGCTGGAGATGCTCACGCCGCCTGGGCCACCGTCGTTGGTGGGCATTCCAGGTCGCGGCCATCGGTCGGCGGGCGGCACGGCGAGCACCAGGGCGGGGTCAGGCACGCCGGCGAAGCGGAAGATCCATGCCGGCAGGCTGCGACTTCCGCGATCGGTGGAGAACTTCCCGGTACCGAGTTTCACACTGGTGATCCTCAGCGGAGTCGATGCGACTTGCTTGGTATCTCCTTGCGCGCGGAGATCGGCTACCGCTTGCGCTGCCGAGATCAGCTGCTGCCCGTTCGTGGTGGCCGGCCCGACCGGAAGTGCTGTCTTCAGCTCGAAGCTCCCCAAGATATATGCCATCTTGTCCTCGCCATTGGGGAATCCGCTCATCGGGTTGATGATGTCCGGCCCGGTCAGCACCAGCGGCCGCGGGGCGGCATCGACCGGAAAGTCAGCCCACAGCCGAAGAGCATGCCGCCCGGGCCCCGCGCTGCCGGGGCGATGACTTCGACCGAGCACCGCGATCGTCGCGAATACCGCGACCACCGCGACGGCCGCGATCATCGGCGCAAGCCATCGCCTGCGGCTCCGTCGGCTCCGAACGGCCGGTTCGCCGAGTTCGCCGATGGTCGCGCGTAGCCGGTTCAGCGCTGCGGGATCCGGCGGCTCGCGGTAGGCGGCCCTGAGGTCGTCCACGGTACGGGTCACGACGCTCCTCCCTCCGTGGCTGTCAATTGCTGGCTCGACTGAGCGATTCGCAGGGCCTTCAGCGCCCGGGCCGCATGAACCCGCACGGTGCTCTGGCTGCAGCCGAGCAACTCAGCGATCTCCGCGTCACTGACGTCCGCGAAGTACCGAAGGCCGATCACCGCGCGCTGCCGAGCGGGAAGTCGCCGGACCTCGTCCAGCAGTTCGGCACGGTCGGCCTGCTCCGATGCGAAGTCCGCTTCGGTATCCGCGACCTCGCGAGGCTGCGAACCAGCCCGCGTCCTCAACCACTTCCGTCGCCAGGTGAGGTATTCGTTGACGAGCATCCGGCGAACGTAGGCATCCGGTGACTCCATCGAACCGATCGCCGACCAACGGGCGTGCAGCTTGATCAGTACGTCCTGAACCAGGTCCTCGGCGAGTGCAGGGTCGGCGCAGATCGCCCGCGCCGTCCCCAGCATCACCGGTAGGCGCCGGGTCGCGTACTGCTCGAACGTCATGGACACCCGCCAACTCAAACGGCACTGCTCGCTACTCACTAAACGACAGAACTGCCGGCTTTGCTTACCCGGCTATCACGGCCTACTCAGCACCGCGTTATTCAGCCAGTAAAGAATAGTTTGGGTAGCTGCCTGTAACGACCGGTCACGCTGGGAGTTGTGGCCTATTGACCTGCGGCAAGTCCGTCGCCAGACTGTTGCCGACTGAAAACGGAGATGTTAGCTGGCGTGGCCCCTCTCGGCCGCCGCGAGTCACGCTTAGCCATAGCAGACCGGCGACCCTCGCTAAAGGCGTGCGCATGCTTAGTCACCGATCAGCTCGTCATCGCTTGCTCGTGATCTTCGCCGCGACGATCGTCGCCGTGGGCTTGGCCGCGGCGTGGGGTTCGGCGTCGGCGTCCCAACCGACGCGAGCTGCCCAGTCGAGCCAGCACATGAATATCACTTGCGAATACAGCACATTATGCCCGGACATTTCCGATCCATCGCACGTGTTCGACGAGGACGAATACGTCGGGCACGACGAGCCGTCGCTGCTGTTCTACTCGAACAAGCCTGGTTCCGGTAACCGAACGCAATACACGGTGACGCTGCCGCAGGACCCGACCCCGTCCCACCCGACCCAGCCGGGCAAGGGCTACAACTTCGAACTCAACGGCGCGCTGTGGTTCGGGATGGCCTTGTGCGATACCCAGTCCTATCCGGAGCAGGTCTCGACCTGCACGCCGGACAGCGACAGCAACATCGTCGACCCCACCGTGTCACCCAACCACCCGGGAACGGCGTTCCTGGAACTGCAGTTCTACCCGCCGGGCTGGGTGCCGTGGCCGACCTGGGCCCAGGCCATCGGCGCGGACACCTGCAGTCCCACCCAGTGGTGTGCCGCGATGAACGTGTTCAGCCTGTTGGAGGACCCGGTCGCCGGCACCCTGCAGAACCCGACCTGCGCGGCGAGGGTCGGCATCGAGACCTTCCAGTTCGCCTTCGTCACCAAGGACGGCGTGGCACAGGCGCCGGCGAACCCGATCGATTCGACGCTTACCACCTTCACCCCCGACAAGAGCAAGGATCTCTTCATGAACTCGGGGGACCAACTGCGGGTGAGCATGCACGACACCGCGGACGGCGTGCGGGCGCAGATCGACGACCTGTCCAACAACAAGTCCGGTTCGATGACGGCAAGCCCGGCCAACGGGTTCACCCAGATCCAGTACGACCCGACCGGCACCAGCTGTAACTCGACCCCGTACGCGTTCCACCCGATGTACGACACCGCCTCTGAGCAGACCAGAGTGCCCTGGGCGGCACACAGCTACAACGTGGCCTTCTCCGACGAGATCGGTCACTTCCAGTTCTGCAACGGTGCCACCGTCCCGGCGACGCCGTTCGGGCTGGACAGCTCCGGCACCCCGATCACCTGCCCGGCAGGCAATACCGAGGGCAGTGGCGCCAATCAGCGGCCGACGGATGCGGACAACGACTTCTGCTTCCCGGCCTCCGAGGCCCTGCTGTACAAGGTGCAGGGCTGTACCGAGACGAATAGGGGCTTCGACGGCGTCTCCTACACACCGGTCTGGCCGGACGGGAACACCGCGCTGCACCCGACTCCGTTCCAGTTCACCAGCGCGCTCACCGGCAGCGCCTTCGACCAGGCATACGAGCGAGTCGCGTTCGAGGCCGACCTACCGGCCGTCGAGCCAACCTGCAACAGGAACACCGGGGTCGGCTGCACGCTGATACCGCAGACCGACAGCGGTCAGCCAGCCGAGTTCTACCCGTTCTTCACCACCGCCGACGTCCGGGGAACCTGCAACTGGCAGTTCGGCAACGACATCCCAGGCAACATCAGCAATTTCGGACGCAATGCCCAGTACGGTTCGCTGCTCCCGCTGACTTACCTCCGCTTCGGTGGTGGTGGCAGCACCTTCAGCCGGTTCAACGACTTCCGCAACGTCATATCCAACCCGTGCTAGGTCACTGGTAGAACCGTTTCGATCTCGATACGACGCGAGAGTTAGGCACTGCGGGTAGGGCTGATCGCGATCAGCCCTACCCGCGCACTGTCGCCCGTACGACGCTTCGGATTCCGGGGCGCTGGCGTTTCGACGGGCAACCGGGTAAGCGAATCGGGTCGTTCAGTAGGTGACCGGCCTGATCCATGGCCGGCCGGGGTTCGATTAGAAGGGTGGCGGGTCGGTGTCGCGGCTGATGAGCTGGCGGTGGCGGTCCTGTTCGGCTCGGCCGATCGCCTGCCCGGCTGCCTCGGCTCGTGGCTGATCGCCGGCTTGGATGGCTTGGTCGCGTTGCAGTTTCAGCTTGCTGAGCAGTCGCTGGTAGGCCAGGTCTTCCTCGGCGCGGACCTGCTCGATGGTCGGCGGCGGTGGTGGTTTCGGCGGTGTGATCCGCTCGGTCGTGCTGGTCCAGTGGGTGGTGGGTGCGCTGGTGTAGGTGTGGCCGGTGTCGGTGGTCCAGGTGAAGGAGCCGTCGTCGTTCCTGAGGTAGCTCCAGTTGGTGTTGAGTTTGCATTGGTTGTGCCGCCTACACGCCAGGGCGCCGTTGCACCTGCAGGTCGAACCACCCACTGAATATGGTGTGGTGTGTTCGTATTCGCAGCGGTAGCCGGGTTGGTTGCAGGTCGGGAAGGCGCACACGTCATCCCGCGCGCTCACGTAGTCCCTGAGTCGCTGGGCGGGGCGGTAGCGGTCTTGGCTGATGTCCAAGAGCGCGCCGGTGTCGGGGTCGGTGAGCAGCCGGCGCCAGGTGCCGGATTGCTCCGCGGCTAAGCGGCGGGCGGTTTCGGCGGTGATCGGTCCGTAGCCGGTCAGGTGCGCCGGTTGGTCATCCAGATTCAGCAGGGTATCCGCCGACACGACCACGTTGACCGAGGGCCGCCGGCCCCGCAGCACCGGCAACCCACCGGCCGGCAATCCGCCGAGCACGGCGTCAACGAGCAGGTCGGCCCGTTTCTGGTCCATCGTCCTAGGGTCGGTGGCCGGTAGCAGGGTGGCGGCGGCGGTCAGCCGGGTGTAGATCAACTGGGCTTCGGGGGCGGGGAGTAGGACGGGCAGGCTGGCCATGCCGTCCTCACCCGGCACGTACCCCACGGTCCGGTCGGCCAACGCCCGCCGGTGACGTTCCTCGGCGGTCACCGGGTCCAGGGCCATCGCCGCTTTGCGAGCCCGCTGCCGCAGCTGCGGCACCGTCACGCACCGGCCGTCCAGCATGGGCGGCAGCACCGCCTTCTCCAGCGCCGGGGCCAGCACCGGGTCGGCCGGTAGCCGCCACAGCGCCTCGGCCACCACCCGGGCATGCTCACCCGAGATCGCCCCACCGGCCACGGCGGCCAGGGTCTTGGGCAACTCCCGGACCAGGGTCCGGGCTTGGGCGAGTTTGCCCTGCGCGGTACGCAGCGGCACCTGCAAAGCCAACGACACCGAGTCCTGCGCCAACCCCAACCTCGAGGTGTCACGGTCCTGCATCACGGCCAGCACCCGCAACTGAGCGGCCTCGAACCAGCGTCTCTGCTCCTCCAACACAACCAGCAAGTCCACCCGCCCGGCCCGGGACAACAGCCCAGGGTCGATCCGGTCCAGCTCCGCGCCCGACCGGAACGCCGGATCCTCGGCCAGAGCGCAGGCGAGTAGGTCCGCGTCGCCGAGGTCACCGTCCCCGTACCAGTCGTCGGCGCCGTCCATGTGTTCGAAACAGTGGAAGGCGGCCCGGTCAACGCAGATTGGCTAATCAATCAAAGGCGAATCTCAAACAAGAAGCCCGTAACCCAGCAACGCTACCGAAGACCTACGACACTCCCTCGTCGCCGCGTCTTGAAACTCCCATGCAACTGAACCGCACGCCGAAAGGAGCAAACACCCAAACGGTTCACTCTGCGGATGATCTACCTGCCGGCCCGACGACGAGCAGGTGACACGCTGACGTGCCGATCAAGTTTTGCCCGCACGCTCTGGACAACTGGCATCGATTAGACAAGAGTGCGCTG
The DNA here is from genome assembly GCA_045807085.1 of Jatrophihabitantaceae bacterium. Taxonomy (GTDB): domain Bacteria; phylum Actinomycetota; class Actinomycetes; order Mycobacteriales; family Jatrophihabitantaceae; genus Jatrophihabitans_A. Next base: position 37,229 of record JBJMIB010000007.1, on the reverse strand, counting down.
AGAAACAGCATTGGCGGACTGGTGAACCGACACCCCGCTCTTCGGGTCGTCGTCGGTCGCCACGAGGAGGGGGAATTCATGGTTCGTAGACATAGGCGAAGCCGGGTAATTACGGCGCCGCTTGTCGCTTTCGCCTGCATCGCCGCATTCCTAACCGGAATGCAGGATGCGCAGGCGGCCAGCCAGGTCGCTTTGTCAGGAACAGGCGCGCCGGTCACCGGCGATGCGCCAGCGTCGGGGATCGGAGACGCCACCCAGGTCGAGTTCGTCGGCGAGACCGACGACGAGGCCGACGTCGATGCCTACCCGGGCACCATCAACGACCGGAGCCTGTCGGACGGCACCGGGAACGGGGTCTCGGTCAACAGCGGGCAGAAGGCCAAGTCGAATCCGACGTTCAACACCGGCTTCGAGGGCCTGAACCTCTACCAGCAGCGGTACGCACGCAGTGGCAACCAGTTCACCGTCGAGCCTCCCGACCAGGCTATGTGTGTCGGCAACGGCTACGTGGTGGAAGCCGTGAACGACGTCTTCAACGTCTTCAACTCCGCCGGCCAGTCGCTGCTGCCGGACAACACGGCGACCAACATCGTCGGTGGCTTCCCCCGCAACGTGAACCACGCGGTGGACCTGAACTCCTTCTACGGCTACCCGGCTGCGGTCAACCGCACCACCGGCGTCCGCGGCCCGACCGTCACCGACCCGACCTGCATCTATGACGCCGCCACGCAGCGGTTCTTCCTGGTCGTGCTGACCCTCGACACCCTGCCCAACGGCGCGCTCACCCTGGTGAACCACCTGGATCTGGCGGTCAGCCAGACGTCCAACCCGACCGGCTCCTGGAACATCTACAAGATCGACGTCACCAATGACGGCACCAATGCCGGCGGCGTCAACCCCGGCCCGTTCCTCGGCGACTACCCGCACATCGGGGCCGACGCCAACGGTATCTACCTGACGACGAATGCCTACCCGTGGAACAGCAACGGCTTCGCCGGCGCGCAGATCTACGCGCTGTCCAAGGCCCAGCTCGCGGCGGGCGCGGCGGGCGTCAATGTCGTGCACATCAACACCTTCGGCACGGTGAACGCGCCGAGCGACGCCGGATCGACCCAGCCGGGCTTCACGGTATGGCCGGCGCACTCACCCGGCGCATCGTCCTATGCGACGGGCGCGAGCGGCACCGAGTACTTCCTCAGCTCCAACGCCGCGGACGAGGCGACCCACCCGGTGGCAGGCACCGGTGGCAGCTACGTGTCGAACCAGATCGTCACCTGGGCGCTGACGAACACGTCCTCGCTCAACACCGCATCGCCGAACCTGCACCTGAGCAACAAGCTGCTCGACGCGGAGACCTACGCGATCCCGCCGAAGCAGAAGCAGCCTGGCGCAGGCACGCCTCCGGGCACCGACGTGCCGCAGGGTCACTGCATCAATGACACGACGACGCCGACCATCGCCGGCGTCGGGTGCTGGCGCCTGGTGTTCAACGGTGAGCCCGCGCACAACGAGGTCATCTCGGCGCCGGACTCGAACGACACCCGGATGCAGCAGGTGATGTACGCCAACGGCAAGCTCTGGGGCGCGCTCGACACCGCCCTGAACCCGGGGAATACCACCCAGCGGGCCGGTATCGCCTGGTTCATCGTCAAGCCGGACACCTCCAGCGGGTCGCTGACAGCCAAGATGGCGCTGCAGGGTTACCTGGGCGCGGCTGGCTCCGACCTCACCTATCCGGCGATCGGGGTCACGGCCAGCGGCCGGGGCGTCATGGCCTTCACCTACACCGGTGACACGGCCTTCCCGAGTGCCGCCTACGCGCCGATCGACGCGGTCGTCGGCGTTGGCCCATGGGCCGTGGTGCCAGGCGGCGCGGGACAGGCGGATACGGACGGCTTCACCAGCTACAAGTCTCAGGTGGGCGGCAACCCGCCGCGCACCCGGTGGGGCGACTACGGAGCGGCTTCCGTGGACGGCAACCACGTGTGGATCGCGAGCGAGTACATCGCGCACTCGTGTGACTACACGACCTGGGGTGGTCCGTTCTTCGCTGGTGGTAGCGGGGACAACCTGCTCGGTACCTGTGCCGGTGCCTCGCACGGTGCTGGCACTCGGACGGCGCTGGGCAACTGGTCGACCAGGATCAGTGAGCTCACGCCGTAACTAGCTAGCGCACCAACGGCGACGGTAGCCACCCCCGTAAGCAGCGGGTGGCTACCGTCGCCGGTTTCTGTCCAATCCCCTTTCCGATGCGGCATCCTGCTAGGTATGCCGCACTCGGCGCGTCCCGGCCACGCCCAGCTCCGCAGTCGCCCAGGCAAACCCAGCCGTCCGGCCCTGTCGCCGGGTATCCAGGAACTCGCCGAAACGCCATTACCAGCTCAGCCGGCGACCGCCGCGGCGGCGCTGCTGTTCGTGCCGCCGTCGGTGGCGCCTGCCAACCCGCTGCTGGTCTACTTCCATGGGGCCGGCGGCGCGGCGGCCACCAGCCTGCCGGTGGTCAGCTCGGTCGCGGCACGGCACGGCTGCCTGGTGCTGCTGCCCACCTCGACCGCGCGCACCTGGGATCTGATAGCCAGCGGCTGGGGTCCGGACGTCGCCCGGCTCGACGCGGCCCTGGCGGTCGTCCTCGATCACTTCGCGGTTACCCGGCTGGCCTTCGCCGGCTTCTCCGACGGGGCCTCGTACGCCCTGTCGCTAGGTCTGGCAAACGGCGAGCTCGCGCAGGCATTGCTTGCGTTCTCGCCGGGCTTCGCGGCGCCCCCGGATCGGCTCGGCCGGCCCCGGATCTGGATCACGCACGGCACCGAGGACACCGTGCTGCCCATCGACCGCTGCGCGAGACCGGTGGCCCGTGCCCTCGCCAAGGCCGGATACGAGCTCAGTTACGAGGAGTTCGTCGGGCCGCACGAGGTGCGACCCGACTCCGTCGATCAGGCTGTCCGGTGGTGGCTCACCGAGGCAGACTGATGCTGGCGATCCGGACGCCGTCCCCCCCGATCCGGACGCCGTCCCCCCGATCGATGCCCGGCTCGCCCACGGTGATCAGAGCCAGGCTGCTGCGTCCGGAATCATTCTTGGCCGCGGCAGGCCGGCCCAGGTCAGCCCCACGTCAGGCCCGCGCTGGCGCCGGCTGGTCGGTCGCGTCCCCCCGCGGCCCGCGAGTCCGACCCAGCCGGCGCCACAACCTGCTGTGTCGATCAGGCCGCGGTGGGGGCGCCGTGCAGGGCCTCCTGGAGCTCCGCCTCGGCGTCCTTGGACAGCGAGGACTTCAGGACGGTGCCACCGAACTTGCTCATGGCCTCGATCGCCTTGTCAGTCGTGGCGCTTTCCAGAACCAGGAACAGCGCCGAGGTTCCGGGGGTGAGCATGCCACGCACCTGGTCCTGGAACCCCTTGTCGATGCCCGTCTTGCCCACCTTGCCCATCAGCGCGCCCAAGCCGGCGCCGATTGCCATCCCCAGGACCGGCACGAAGAACAGGAACCCGAACAGCAGGCCCCAGAACATCCCGCCGGTGGTACCGGCTCCGACCATGTGATCCGTCGTGGTCACGTGGTACTTGCCTTCCTTGTCCCGCCTGATGACCGCGATGGCGTCGGGTTGCAGGACGAGATCCTTGGCCAGTCGCTGCGCCTCATCGCCGGCCGCAGAACCGGTGGCTTCATCGGGATACCCGATCGCAACAAGTGTGCTCATCATCGTCCTCTCGATCGATCGCCCCGCACCGTGCGGGCCCTGAGGCGATACCACTCCCCAACGCGAACCGAGGCATCACCCAGCGGGGGTGAACATGCCGTCGGTGTCGGGTCACCCTAGGTGCCGCCGGCTGTTCAGTGAGTTGCCACGATCACACTTCGTGCTGGCGAATCTCGAGGATCTGGAGGTCGTGCGCGCGCAGGATGCCGATGAGCTCACCCTTGTCGCGATTTCCCTGCATGAGCGTCCGGAACACCGTCTTGCGACGCACCGCCAGCGCGTGGCTGGTGTGCGGGAAGGAGGACAGCACGGCTGGTCCGACAACGGAGGCGATCCGCAGTTCGTAACGGATCTTGGTCGTTGATCGCGCGGGGTTGAAATGGGGGCAGTTCATCTCGGCGGTTCCTCGCTCTGGACCTCGGCGTCGACGCTCGTGCGAAGCTCGAGGAGCTCCAGGCCGAGGGAACGGATGTGTTCGAGCATGCCCTGCAAAGCGGCCTGGTCCATCGGCTCGGTGAGGATGACGGTGTGCGCCGGCTCCTCGGCGAGACTCGTCGCGCCCAGCTCGTCGAGCACGTCGCGGGTAACAGGGCCTCTGACTCGGACCTCGTAGGTCTGATCGCGCATGAGTGACCCCCTAGCAGCTAGTGCGCACCCTGCTCTTCTCGGGCCCGTGATTCCTCATGCGATGGGGATGAAACAGCGCCAGACCCAGGCACTCATCCGGTGCGGGCGACGTTGCGACCGGTCGGTGGAAATACCTTCGGTGCGCCTTGCGCGCGAGGAGTTTGTCTACTACCCAGTGGGATGATCGGGCTTTGCGAGGGGATGATCGGGGTTTGCGAGCTCAGAGCAGGTTCAGTTGCCGGGCGCGCCGGACCGCTTCGTTACGCCTGCTCACCGCGAGCTTCTGCAAGATACTGCGCACATGGGTGCGGACGGTGTTGACGGAGACGAACATCGCCGCGGCGACCTCGTCGGTGGTCAGCAGGTCGGAGAGGTAGCGCAGTACCTCCAACTCCCGCTCCGTCAGTGGCTGGATCAACGGCTCGGGACCGGCCGGTTCCGGGTGAGCGATGTGAGCGGCCGGTCGAGACGGGCCGGGCTGTCGCTGCCTGGCGTTCGGGCTGAGCCATGCCGCCGAGGAGACCAGGCTCAGCTCGACTCTCATCAGTTTGCGCAGCCCAGAGGTTGAATCGAGGAACGGCCTGCGCAGCCCCTCGGGCTGAGCAAGCTGCAGGGCGTGATCGAGAGCGGCCACCGCGTCGCTGGTCTGACCGCGATCGAGCAGCGTGTACGCCAGGTCGATCCAGGCGTCCACCTCGGCGCTGACCGGGAGGCCCTCATCCTGCGTGCAGTCTCGCGGCTCGAACTCACCGTGCGCGCCCAGCAGCACCGCGCGCCGGCGAAGCAGGTCGGCACTGGGCAACCGGGGGTTCGGCAGCGCATCCAGGTAGCCGAGGGCAAGCTCGGGCCGGCCCTGTGCCAGTTGCAGCCGCACCGCCTCCAGAACCACCTGTTCGCGCACCCAGTCCGGCAGCTTCACCGCGGCCACGAACGGCTGGAGCACCCGCACGGCCGACTCCAGGTCGCGGCGCATCCGCAGCAGCCGGGCACGCACGACCGCCAGCAGCGGCTCGACGAAGCGGGACTCGGGAAGCAGGTTCTCGGATCTCGCAATGGCGAGGTCGGCCCACCGGCGCGCCGCGACGTGGTCGAATTCCTCGCAATGAACCCAGGCCATGGCCAGCGCCGCCGCGGCAGTCACCACGTCCGGGGTGCGGACGGATTCGCCGGTTGCGCCATCGGCAACCTGGGCATGCGCGGTTGCCTTGCGCAGCTGTCCCTGCACTGCTTCGACCAGCGCCAGTTCGCCGTACGCCTGTCTGCGCAGGCGGCTCAGGTGCGCGCGCTCGCAGGCCGCGATCGCCGACGCCAGAGCCGAGCCGTGCTGGCTGGTGCCCGGCAGGCACAGCAGGTCCCCGGCGCGGGCCGTGAGCGTAACCGCGCTCAGCTCGGGATGCTCCGCCCGCTGGTCGGCGGAGAGTTGCGAGATCAGCCTGACCGCGTGATCGGCAGCCCGAACGGACTGTGCGGGATCCTGCTCGGCCGCTGCGCCCAGGGCCGAGACCACCACCGCCGCGGAGACCTGACGCGGTAGTGATTCGGTCTCGTCGTGGGCCAGCGCCGCGGTGTCCACGACGTCCTCGGCGAGCGCCGGCTCGCCACGGTGCACGGCCCAGGCGGCTCGCAGCACCGCGGCCGCTCGCCCCGTGACGCCGGACTGCAGCGTTGAGAGCAGGTCGTCGCACGGCGGGGCATCCCTGGCCAGCACGACGCCGATGGCCATGTCGTCGATCAGCACCGAGCTGACAGTCGCCCAGTCCTGCGCCGCGGCGGCATGCCGGACCGCATGCCGGGTGTCGCCATGGCCCTTGTACCACTTGGCACATCGCCGGTGCATCTCGGTGGTCAGCTCCGGGGACTCGTAGCCCAGCTGAACCCGGAGCATGGCGCGGAAGAGGTTGTGGATCCGGTAGGTGTTCGGCGCGCGGGAGTCCCGTTCGACGAAGGTGTTCGCGTGCGCGAGCGTGGCCAGCATCCGACGGCTGTCGGTTCGATCGGTGAGCAGGTCGGCCAGCTCCGGTTGTAGCCGGTCGGCGACGCTGGTCCGGAGCAGGAATTGCCGCATGGGTGTGTCCTGCTCGTGCAGCACCTCCGTGAACAGGTATTCGGCGACGCTGCCCTCCCCGTTCGCCAGGCTCTCGATCAGTTCGGTGGGATCGGCACCGTGCAGCAGTGGAACGGCAGCCAGCCGGATTCCGGCCGCCCAGCCCTCGGTCTGCTGGGTGAGCGCACGCGCGCTCTCCGCATCAAGAGGCTGGCCGAGCCGCTCGAACAGCTCCTGGGTCTCCTGCTCGGTGAAGGCCAGCGAATCGATCCGCAGCTCGGTGACCGTGTCGGAGAGACGGTACTTGTGCAACGGAAGCTGCGGATCGGCCCGCGTGCACATCAGCAGCCGGAATCGATCCGCGGCATTGCGAAGGAGGAATTCGAGCCCGGTCAGGATCGCCGGGTTGGTCAGGCAGTCGGCGTCGTCCAACACGAGGACCACCGGCTGGGGAAGACTCAGCAGGGTGGCAGCCAACCGGTCCGGGTATGCCTCCTCGGCGTACTCGCCGTCCAGCTGCTCCTGCAGGCCGGCCAGGTCGAGGCCCGCGCGGCGCAGGCTGTCGACGACGTAGGCCCAGAATCGGACCGGCAGGTTGTCCGAGCTGTCGAGGGTCAGCCACGCCACCGGCCAGGGCACGGGCCGGGTGGCCGCCCAGGAAGCCGCCAGGACCGTCTTGCCGGATCCGGCCACCGCGCTCAGCAGGGTGAGCGGCCCGCCCTGGATCCCGGCGCTCACCGCCTCGAGCAGGCGCCGGCGACGGATCTGGCCGGCCGGAAGTCGCTCGGGTTGCAGCTTGGCGATCAGCCTCGGGCGGCTCGGCGCAATAGCTTCGACAGCTCGCCTCGGCGTAAGAACCGTGTCAGTACTTGACCCGGAGTGGCTGCGCGATTCGGGGGACAGCCGCCAACGTGGATTCACGGATTGACGGTCCATCTTTGACCCCCCAGGTACTGCCTTGCGGCTATCATAGGCTCCGGCAGCCAGGAAAGGTAGAGCGATAAACTAACAGGCAAATTTTGCCTGAATCATACGTGAAATGGGCGCGAATCCGCTCACATCGGAAGCACAACCAGCTCTCATCGCTACGTTACCCTTGCACAAGATAAGTTGAAAGGGACTGAGGTCATGGGAGCGCTTCCAACATGGAATTTATGATCAACTGCCGCAGGCGGCGTAGCCAATCCTGGTGCGATGCTCACTTCTGCCGCCCGGCATGCAGGTTGCCGGACGGCGTCGTCGAGATGCGGAAACGCGGTGTCGAAACGGCTAGGCCAGCCTACTACGATCAGGTCGCGAGGCAGTGGTATTCCGTCTGATCGACGATTGAAGGTTAGCGCGGCTAACGGTTGAATCTATGTCTATTAGAGAGTTATTTATTGTTAGAGGGCGAGAGCCTTGGTTTTGAGGGTGGTGTACTCATCTTGCGTTATCGCGCCGGTGTCGAGTAAATGCTTCGCCTGCTCGATCTGGCCAGCAGAATCCGAGTGACCGTTGTATCGCGCGAATTGCTGCTGAGTGCTCCCTGCGCGTTCGGCGGCGCGTTCGGCCATCGCGTTTCCCTGCGTGATCAAGTACACGAACACGCCGATGTAGGGGAAAATGAGGGTGACCACGAACCACAGCCCTTTCAGCCATCCCGACATGTCCTTCCGCCGGAACAGGTCGGAATAGACCATGATGAGCAGCCAGATGAAGAGCACCCAGCCGAAGAAGATGAACATCGACCACATGATGCTCAAGAAGGGATAGTCACTCGCTGCAATCAACATCGCGGCCTCCTAGGGTGCGTTCTTCATATCGTGCACGGCTTGTACGTTCGGCGACTCGTCCGCGCTAGGGGACTTTCTGGCCACTCGCCGAGCAAACGCTCAGGCATGAGCTGCCGCCCCGGAGTCCGGCCGCGGTGGCCGGCCGAGAAACTCCACCACCGCCGCGGCGAGCAGGACGAGCAGGGCGGTGACCAGGATCAGCTGCACGCTGGGTTGGCCGGCGATGAATATCGTCAGCACCCCGAGGGTGGCGAGGGCGGCCCACAGCCAGCGCTTGTGCGTGTACACCCAGCTGCCCACCGGACCGGTACGCAAGCCGGCCGACTCCGCGCCGCCACGCAACCAGCCGATGCCGCGGGCGAGCGTTCGCCGGGCTGCCACCGCGGTGGCCGTGCCACCGGTGAAGAAGGCGCCGAGCGCGATCACCACGAAGGCCAGCGCCGTCACCCGCAGCGCGTTACGCAGGTAGCGCACCAGGGTGTCGAACAGCGCCGCGGCGGCGTCTTGAGGAAGCACATCGGTCGGCACCGCATTGAGGTAGAACGCGCGGCCCAGGCTCAGTGCGACGGCGAGCAGGAACATTCCGCAGACGACACCCAGAGAGCCGAGCAGGAGAGCCCGTCGGTGGCCCTTGGCCACATATACCCCGAGCGCCAGGAGAACCAGGGCTATTACCGGAAGCCAGGTTCCCAGGTTGTTGAGCATGCGATAGGCCCGCTGTGCCTTGGTGACGTCCTTGGACTCGAAGAGGACGAAGGACGGGTTGATATGTGGAATGTTGTCGACGATGCTCAGGCCCTGCGCGGAGAGCTGGGCCTTCACCTGGTCGATAAATGGACCGAGATGGATGCTGACTATGCCGTTCTCGGCGGTGATCCCGCCATTACTGGTCTGACCGGACATCAGGTTCACCAGCTCGGCATGGGCGGTGCGGTTGGCTTCGTTCCACGCGTTCTCGAACGCCGGACTGGCCACGATCTTGCCGATCTGGCCGTGCACGAACGACTCGATGCCATTCGCGAGCGGCGTCCCGAGACCCTGGAGCTGTCGCACCACCAGCGGGGGCAGGTCCAGCGTGCCGAGAGCTGTCACCGCCTGATCGGTCAAGCCCTGGACGTCGACGTAGTTGAAGATCGCCGTCGTCACGTTGTCGGTGATCGCGCGCTGGATGTCCGGGTTGCTGGCCAGCGGCGCCACCGTCTGGACATACCTGTCGGTATTGGAGATCTCGGACTTGGCCCACTTCGCGACCACCGCCAGCGGAGCGAGCACGCAGGCCAAGGTGATCAACGCTATCGCCGTCGCCGAGCGCAGCCGTTCGCGCCGAACCTGCCCGACCGGCTTGCTCGGCCCGGTTGCTCTAGCCGGCCCCCCCGGCGCCGTGTCAGCCTCGCCGCGCAGGCGGTCTAGCTCGGCGTCCTGCTCGGCCACCCGCGAGCGCAACCAGGCGAGCTCGTCGGTCGGACTCAGCGGATGAGTGTCGTGTGTCACCATCAGAACTCCTCAGTGGCGACCGCCTTCATGGCCGGTAGCCGCCGCGATCTAGGTAGGTCTGCGCCGCAGTGTTGCCCACCGAGCACTCGACCCACCTCACGCCACGGGGATGACTGGCCTCACCGCGGCTCAGCCGGGTTGCCGCCGATAACTGGCTCACCGCCGCGGCGGGCGGCTGCGCGCAGCGCGTCCTCAACCTGGGAGTAGGACCGCGCATAGTCGTCCAGGCCGAGCCGCACCATCAGATCCCGGACGTTCCTGCGCAACCGCACGAATGACAGGTGAACCTCCCGCTCGAGCAGATCCGTGATCAGGGTTCGCAGGGTTTCGGCTCCACTGACGTCCAGATCGTTGATTCCCGCCGCATCGACGATGACATCGAGCACCGGCGGCAGCGAGGCGTCGACGAGTTGCCGGATCTCGTTGCGGAACCGCTCCGCGTTGCCGAAGAACAGCGGCGCCTCGAACCGGTAGACCAGAACGCCCGGGACCTGGGCGGCATCCGCGTGGTCGGCCAGGTTGTGCCACCCGCCGCCGGCGCCGGGCAGCCGTCCCAACACCGCCGTGTGCGGCATGACCGTCCGCCGGATGACGTCGAGCAGCGAGGCGACCACCCCGACGACGATGCCGCCCATCGGGCCGGTCACCAGGACTCCGACCAGCGTGATGCCCGCCAGCACGAAGTCGGCAGTGCGCAGCCGATACAGGCGTTTCAAGCCGGCCACATCGATCAGACCGATCGCGGTGACCAGGATGACGGCGCCGAGGGCCGCCTGCGGAACCTTGGTGAACAGCGGGGTGAGCAGCAGGATGGTCACGATCAGCAGCCCTGCCCCCAGCAGGTTGGCGACCTGGGACCGGGCTCCGCCCTGCGACAGCGCGAAGCTGCGGGATTCGCTGCTGTTGGCCGGAAATCCGCCGCACAGGCCGGCAGCCAGGTTCGCGCTGCCGAGGGCGAGGAACTCCCGGTTCGGCTCGAGCAGGTCGGCGTGCTTGGGGTCGATCGCCCGAGCCGTGAGGACGCTGGTGGCGAAGGTGAACACCGCGATGCTCAGTGCCGGAACGATCAGCGCGTTGACGTCGGAGAGTCGGAGGTCGCCGAAGGTGGCGAATGAGAGGGCGGTGTCGAACGTGCCCACCACCGGTATCCTGCTGTCCAGCCCGGCCAGGAATGACGTGAGCGTTGCCACCGCGAGGGCGATCAGAGCGGCCGGCAGCCACGGCAGCCAGTGCCGTACCGCCAGCATGATTGCGACGGTGCCGAGGCCGACACACAGTGCCAGCACCTTGGTCTGGTGCAGTTGTTCGATCAGGCCGCCGATGACGGTGGGATAGCTGCCATGCACGGAGTAGCCGAGCAGCTTGGACAGCTGTGACAGCGCGATGACCGTCCCCGCCCCGGTCAGGTAGCCGATGAGCACCGGGGCCGAGAAGACCTTGGTGATGAAGCCGGCCCGAATCATGGCGCCGATGAACAGGAAGCCGCCCACCAATACCGCCAACAGCGCGGCCGAGGTCGCGTACCGCTTCGGATCGGCGCCGGCCAGCGGTGCCACGGTGCCGGCGACGATGATCGCGATGGTCGACTCCGGGCCCACGGTGAGCAGCCGGCTGGTGCCGAGGACCGCGTAGGCGAGCATTCCGAACAGTCCCACGTACAGGCCCGCCGCCGGCGGCAGCCCGGCCAGGCTGGCGTAGGCCAACGCTTGCGGAACCAGCAACGCCCAGAGCGTGAGCGAAGCGACCGAATCCGCCCGCAGCCACGCCCGCGGGTAGCCGCGAAGGGTGCCGATGATCGGGACGAGGTCGGCAACGCCAGTGGCTCGCAAGCGAGTCATAGCACCGCCTTCAGGTGCCGCAACGCGATCTCGACCTCGGTGAGCCGATGTCGCAGGTCGTCGATGACCGAACCGAGCTGCCGCTGTTCTCGGGCGGTCTCGGCCGCAACGCCCAGGACCCTGGACAGGGTGCCGAGCACCCCCATCAATGCCTGCAGCTTCGGCAGCACCGCTCCTTGCGAGGGATGCAGGCCAGCGATATGCAGGTCGCTGAGGATCTCGCCGACATCCTCGTCCAGGTGGGCCCAGGAGCCGGCGGTGGCCGAATCGGCGCGGGTGAGTGTCGCGTGCGTCGCATCGACCAGCGTGCGGGTCTTGCCGTAGATCGATACCGCCGCTGTTCGCTCGGAGCCGGACCCGCGGCCCGGCCGGAGAAAGCTCAACCAGGCGAGCATCCCGGCGGCGAGCGCGGCGACCACCGCCGCCCAACCCCAGGGAAAGCCGACCGCGGCGCCGGAGCTTGGCGCCGACGACTCGGCAGGCGTAGCGCTTGGCCGGCTGGCTGACGCGACCGCCGGCGTTACCCGGTCAGCTTCGGCCACCGGACTCGTGCTCACCGCCGCCGAGCCTGCCCGCACGGTGACCGCGACCTGGCCGACCGCGCCCGGCGCCTGATCACTCGGCAGCAGCGTTACGACAGCGGCCAGGACCGCAACCGAGGCGGCAAGCAGACATCGCACCACGGCGGAATCTCACGCCGGGCCCTGCGCCGATGCATCGCCTGGCGCGGATGACCGGCCGCCGCCGTCATCCGCCTCGGGCGACGCGCGGCCCGCGCAGGACCGGCATGGTGTCCTGAAAGACGGCCGGTAACGCTCGAGGGTGGTGAGGTGTGGTGGCTGTGCCCGGCGGCGACGCTCAGCCTCACGCGGCACCGGCATCATCGACGGCGAAGCACCGGCGCCTGCTGGTCCGCGCCATCGTTCGGGCCCTGCTGAGCGTGCTGGCGTTGGTCGTCCTGTATTTCTGCCTTCCGTTGCGGGCACGATTCGGCGCAACGTTACTGCTGGAGATCGGGATCGGCCTGCTCGTGGTCGGGGCCGTCACGGTGTGGCAGATATATTCGATCCGGCGGGCCCGGTATCCGAGACTCCGGGCGGTGCAGGCATTTTGCTTCACCTTCCCGCTGTTCATCGTGATGTTCTCCAGCGCGCACTTCATGGTCGAACAGATGCGCAGCGGCAGTTACACGCAACCGTTGTCCCGGGTGGACGCGCTGTACTACACGCTCACGGTGTTCTCGACGGTCGGATTCGGAGACATCACGCCGGTGTCGGAGCCGGCCCGGGTCGTCACCATGATCCAGATGCTCGGCGATCTCGTCCTGGTGGCGGTGTTCGCGCGCGCCCTGGTCGGAGCGGTTCAGGAAGGCCTGCGGCGGCAGCAGGATCCGGACGGGGCCGGCGCGCCACCGCTGCAGCCTAGCGGTTGGCATGACGATGCGCCGTGATCCCCACGCCGTCGTAGCCCCACGCCGTCGTAGCCCCACGCCGTCGTGGACCGGACGCTGTGGTGCGCCTGCTTCATTCGACTTCACATGCGATGCCCTGGAAACTCTCAAACTCATCCCCGCTGGGTGAGTTGGCGCATCGCCTAACGCCATAACGTTTCGTGTTCGTGTCATCCAGGAGGAACTGCACGTAGCCTCCGCGACAGCCGGCTGCCGGAGGCCCTGGTGCGACTTCACAGCAACGTTAACTCATCGGTGCTCTGCCCCCGACCGGCTCGTGACGATGACGCGAGCCCAGGCCGCGTCGCGGGATTTCGCATCGTGCTCCGGCCGGGCAAGCATGCCCCGCTGGCGGCTCGGCGATTCGTGCGCTCGATCTGTTCGCAGCAAGCCCTGCCGGCTCGGGTCACCGACAACGCCGCCTTTGTCGCGGGCGAACTCGTGCTCATCAGTGTCATCCAGAGCCGGTCGGTGGTGGCGCTCGCGGTGGGGCTCGACGGCACGGACGTGATACTCCGCCTGCGTGACCGGAGCACGACCTGGCCGATGCGCCGGGGGCTCGGCAGCGTCGACCGGGGCGAGGTCGTGCACCGGCTCTCGCGTTCCTGGGGCTTTGCCTGCGATGGCTATGGGCGCGAGATCTGGGCGGTCATCGGGCTGGACCCGGCCTCGACCAACGGTGCTCAGCTGCGCGCGGTGAGCAGCGTGCTCGCGTCCGAGGACGCCCCGGTCTCCATCGCCTAGTACGGCTGACGCGGGCCAGCCGGATATCCGCGACCGGTAGGTCGTCGGTCAACACCAGGTGTGGCGGTGGCTGGCCGTGGCGGCCCTATCACCGACACTGGTGTCATGTCACCCGAGTCGCCAAGCCCGCCCTCGGGAGGCCGCCGAGGTCCGCTCAGCCGGGACTACCAGCGGCTGGAGGCCGAGGCGCGCGTGCTGGAGGAGCACCTGCCGGCGTGGCTGCGGCCGTCCGAGCCGGAGAACCGGCTGCCGGTGGCGATCGCGATACTCGCCGCCGTGGGCCTGCAACTGGCCATTCCCGATCGGTACGGCCTGCACCCGCGGTGGCTGATCCCTGGCCTGGAACTGGTGCTGCTGGTCGTGCTGACGGTGCTCAACCCGGTGCGGCTGTCCCGGGCAACCACGTTCGGCAGGTACACCAGCCTCGCCCTGGTCGCCGCGATCACCGTCGACAACGGTTTCTCCGCCGGATTCCTGGACTACGACATCCTCACCGGCAAGACCGGCAGCGACGCGATCGGGCTGCTGGCCAGCGGCGCCGCCATCTACCTGACCAACATCATCGCCTTCGGCATCTGGTACTGGGAACTGGATCGCGGCGGTCCGTTCGACCGGACTGCCGGTACCACGCCACACCCGGACTTCCTGTTCCCCCAGATGACCAGTCCCGAGCTGGCACCGCCGGATTGGCGGCCCAGATTCGTCGACTACTGCTACGTCAGCATCACCAACGTGATGGCCTTCTCGCCGACCGACACCCTGCCGCTGTCGCGGTGGGCCAAGCTGCTGATGGCGGTGCAGAGCGCGGTCGCGCTGTCCACCATCGCGCTGGTCCTGGCCCACGCCGTCAACGTGCTCAAGTAGTCGCCAGCCCGGCGTGGATCGGGGCGGTGCCCGGCGGCCGGCAGCAGATTCGCCAGCCGGGCTTCGCCGACGGGGGAGCCGGCCGGTCCGGGGGAGCCGGCACGGCATGATGGCCTGATGCGTGTCCTGCTGACCGGCGGTGCCGGCTTCATCGGCCGGCAGGTCTGGGCCGAGTTGCTCGACCGGGGACACGACGTGCGCGTGCTGGACTCGCTTCGCGCGGATGTCCACCGGGGCCGGCCGGCGGAGTTCACCGCGACGCTGCCGGCCGGCGAGTTGCTGGTCGCGGACGTCCGGGATGCCGACGCGGTAGCTCGGGCGCTGACCGGCGTAGCGGCGGTCTGCCACCTGGCCGCGAAGGTCGGCCTGGGCGTGGACGTGGCGGATCTGCCTGATTTCGCAAGCTCGAACGACTACGCGACGGCGGTTCTGCTGGCCGGCATGGCGCAGGCTGGGGTGCGCCGGCTGATCCTGGCTTCGTCCATGGTGGTCTACGGCGAGGGCCTGGGTCGGTGCGTCGAGCATGGCGACGTCAGCCCGGCGCCGCGCCGGCCGGCCGACCTGCAAGCCGGCCGGTTCGAACCGCCGTGCCCCGACTGCGGGCGCCCGCTCGGTCCCGCGACGGTGGCCGAAACCTCGCCCCTGGACCCGCGCAGCGGCTATGCGGCGAGCAAGCTGGCGCAGGAGCACCTCGCCGCCGTCTGGGCCCGGTCGGTGGGTGGCTCGGTGGCCGCGATGCGATACCACAATGTCTATGGCCCCGGCCTGCCGCGAGACACCCCGTATGCCGGCGTAGCGGCGATCTTCCTCTCGGCGCTGCGCCGCGGCGAACCGCCCCAGGTGTTCGAGGACGGCGGCCAGCGGCGGGACTTCGTGCACGTCCGGGACGTGGCGGCGGCCACCGTCCGGGCGGTGGAACAACACGAGCAGGGGGTGCGCGCCTTCAACATCGGCTCCGGCACGCCGCGCACCGTCGGCGAGTTGGCCGCCGCGCTGGCAGCCGCGGTCGGTGGCTCGCCGCCGCGCACCACCGGCGAATACCGGCTCGGCGACGTCCGGCACATCACCGCGGACTCGAGCCGGGCCCGGACCGAGCTGGGCTGGGCGCCCGGCGTCGGCTTCGAGCAGGGACTATCCGAACTGGCCCGGACCAGCTGAGGCTGGCCAGGTGCCTGCCGGGGCCGGTTATGCTCCGGCAGCGGGAAAGAAGGGATCGGCGGTGCCCGTGCTGGCGTAGCTGGCGAGCCGATCGAGAATCATCGCCCAGGTCTGCGCGGTGTAGCCGAGATCGGTCTCCGGGTAACCCTGGCCGAAACCGTAGTGCCGGAACAGCACGGCCGTTCCGGTCTCGGCTCGGTTGGCCGGCCCGAGCTCCCACTCCCAGGTCGAACCCTGCCAGTACGGAAAGCCCTCGGTGACGCGCATCCGCACCAGCTTGGCCGGCTCGGTGCTGACCTCGGCGACCAGGTCCACCGGGGCCTGCGGAAAACCGAATCGGGCATGCGCGCCCTCGACCTGGCAGTCCGCGGTCCAGAAGCCGCGTTGGCCCTCGGTGGTCGAGAGGATCTCGAAGAGTTGCCCGGCATCCTGGGCCAGATCGGCGGTGAGAATGATGGATCGATCCATGGTGTCCTCCAGAGTCGGTTGCCAACTATTTTAGAATTCTCTAAAATAGCTCTCGACGCAAGGCCAGACGGCGATGCGAGCAGCAGCATTGACGGGGCCAGGCTGGACCTGGCTGGGTCGGCTGGCTGGGCCGGTTGGGAAGGGAGGTGATCTCCGGTGGACGCCCTGAAGGTGATCGCGGCGCCGCGCCGGCAGCAGATCCTCCGGCTGATCTGGGACCGCGAGCTGGCCGCGGGGGAGATCGCCGCCGCCTTCGAGGTGTCCTGGTCGGCCATCAGCCAGCACCTCACGATTCTGCGCGCCGCGGGATTCGTCGCCGAGCGACGCGTGGGCAACAGTCGGTTCTACCGCAGCAACCAGGAGGCGCTCGGCCCGCTGCGATCGGTGGTCGAGGCGTACTGGCGGAGCAGCCTCGACGAGATCAAGGCGCTGGCCGAGGCCGAGCAGCGAGATGGGAAGGACGCATGACGGCTCCAGGGATCCTCGAGGTCAGCGTGCATATCGCGGCCGTGCCCGAGACGGTCTTCGGCTACTTCACCGACCCGGCCCGCTACGTGTGCTGGATGGGCACCGAGGCGACCCTCAACCCGGTGCCCGGCGGCAGCTATCGCGTCTTCATGCGCGACGGCGTCGAGACGATCGGCAAGTTCGTCGAGGTCGATCCGCCGCGTCGGCTGGTCTTCACCTGGGGCTGGACGCGGGATGCCCAGGTGCCACCCGGCTCGACCCGGGTCGAGGTGACCTTCGCTGCCGAGGACGGTGGCACCCGGGTGGTGCTCCGTCATCACGACCTGCCGACCGAGCAGGGGCGCGCCCAGCACAGCGCCGGCTGGCAGATGTACCTCGAGCGGCTGGTGATGCACGCCAGCGGCGGCGATCCCGGACCCGATCCGAACGCCGTGCCCGATCCCAACGCTGTGCCCGATCCCAACGCTGTGCCCGATCCCAACGCTCTGGCCGATACCCACCCGGCCGCGGGGAGGACGCAACCGTGAAGATGCCCAAGCCGACCGAGCAGGACAAGGCCGCGTTCCAGGCACTGGTGCCCGAACGGGCCGATGTGACGGTCAAGCCGATGTTCGGCAATCTCGGCGCGTTCGTGAACGGCAATATGTTCATGGGGTTATTCGGTTCGAGCATCGGGATCAAGCTCGCGGCGGCCGACCTGGCCGAGCTGAGCGAGATCGACGGAGCCGGGCCGTTCGGGCCCGAGGAGCGGCCGATGGGCGGCTACCTCGCGATGCCCGCCGGCTGGCGGGACACCCCGGCCAAGGCCACACCCTGGGTCGCCCGAGCCGTCGAGTACGTCGCGACACTGCCCGCCAAGCAGCCGAAGAACTCTTAGTACGCTCCACCGCATTCGGCGTGCCGATCGCCGTGTCGACGGTCGACACCGGCGAATTCGGTGTTAGATTCTCGGCTCAACGTCGGCCGGCCAGGAGACCCCATGAAGCATGCGGCTGCGGGGACGAAGACGGCCGCGCAGGCGCGGCTGCCTGTTCCCGACGACCTCGATACCGCGCCGACCAGCACGCCGGTGGTGGTTGCGTTGACCGGCCTGGCAGGTGGTCCGGCGGCCGGCACGGTGCAGCGCTCGCTGCGCGTCGGCTCGGCCGACGACCCGGCCGAGCTCGAGGCCGAGGCGACCGCTGAGTCGATCGTGGCGATACTGCGCCGGCGGGCTCGGCCGGCACAGCACTCCTCCGATGCCGAGCCGGTGCCGGTGCCGGCCGACACCACCGCCGCGCTGGTCAGGCGATCGGCGACGGTCGGCGCGGCAGGCGGTGCCCTCGACGACACCACCGCCGCGACCGTCCAGGGCCTGCGCGGGCGCGGCCAGCCGCTGCCGGCGCCGGTTCGCCGGCGCATGGAGCAGGCGTTCGAGGCCGACTTCTCCGATGTCCGGGTGCACACCGGTGCGCGGGCGACGGAGCTGAACGACCGGGTGCAGGCGCAGGCATTCACCGTCGGCTCGGACATCGTCTTCAGCGCTGGATTGCCGAATATCGAAGAGGAATCCGGCCAGCGACTGCTCGCGCACGAACTGACCCACGTCGTACAGCAGGGCGGCCCCGATCGGCTCGCCGCCCTGCGTCGGCAGTCGGCACGTACCGCGCCGCGGTCAGCCGAGGCGGCCGGCACGATCCGGCGGGTCTGGCTGGCCACCGGCAAGAGCCTGACCTGGGACCGGGTGCTGGCCGGCCTGCGCTGGCATTTCGACCGGGACGCGGACGCGTTCTTCTACGAGATCGCCGATGCCGAGGCGGTGCGCGATCCCACCGGCATGATCGCGGAGAACGCCGGGAAGCGACTCAGCGAATCCGAACTGGACAAGCTCGGGTTCGAAGAGATCGCCTTCGAGGTCGGCGACGACCGGGTCGAGTTCGTGGCGCCGCCGCCGAAGTGGGGCCCGGTGGACCCGCGCGCGGTGGTGCCCAGGGGTTCGGGGGCGTTGGTGGCCGAGCTTGAGGTGCTGCTGAAGAAGCAGACGGCCAACCGCAACTACGACCGGCTCATCTACATCAACTCCTTCATCCTGTTCAAGGCGCAGAATCCCCAGTACACCGACGACGAGGCGTTGGCGCGTTTCGAGCTGCGGTCGGCCGAGATAGTCGAGCAGTGTCAGGGCGGCCACTGTGGCGGCCTGTCCGGAAGCCTGTTGAAGGAGGTGGATTACGGCCCCGGCGCATATCTGGTGGGCAGCAAGCTGCCTGCCTCCTTCCAGCAGGAGAAGGCGCCGGAGTACTGCCACGTCGCCGCGATGATCCGATTCCAGAATCCGGAGACCGCCGCGGACAACGGCCTGATCCTGCTGGAACCGGGCTTCAACATCACCAAGCCGATCGTGGTGCGCAAGGGCGAGACGACCAGCCTGCCGATGGGCCCGGCGGAGGTGTGGGACTTCACCGTCGACGACGCGTGCACCGAGGTCGTCTGCCAGCCGAGGCCGGCCCCCGACGCCAAGGCATGGGCGGCGAAGAAGAGCAGGGAGGCCAGGATGACCTACCGCACCGACGTCTTCCTCAACCCGGACGAGTCGCTCACCAAGCCGCTGCTCCGGATCGACGGCCGCCCGCAGATCCTCGCCCGGGACGAGCATGGCGAGGTGGCAGCGGTCATCGCGATCAACTATGCGAAACGGCAGATCGAATTCCGCATCGGCAAGGACAAGGCGGCCCCGGTCGGGTTCGCCGCGGTCGATGCCGGCGGTGCCTGGCTGAAAGGCGCCGAGGTGCCGCTGTCCAAGCTGATGCACATCCCACCGAAGGAACTGATCACCCGCATCTATCATGCGGTCCAACTGCATCAACCCAAGTGACGACTCCTCGATATCAAGGCAGGGAACCGATGCCGGACAACCCACGCCCGCCGCGGCCTGGCCAGACGCAGTCGCCGAGCCCGCGGTCCAGCGCGCCACCGGCGGCAGAGCCGGATCAGGCAGCGGCGGAGCCGGATCAGGCAGCGGCGGAGCCGGAACAGACACCCGCGGAGCCGGACCTGACGCCCGAGGAGCGAGCCCGGCTGAGCGCGGAGGCTTTGCGGCTGCTCGGCGGCGGCACGCCGCTCAGCGAGCAGGAACTGGCCGAGGATCCCTACATCAACTACCGGCAGTGAGCTAGGTCGGGCCTGAGCTAGCTCTGGCGAGTGGCGGATTCGGTACCGCCACCGGCGGCAACCCTCGGCTCGGTCCGGACGCGCCGCACGAGCGCGGCCGCCGTCGCGATGGCGATGACCGCGGGCTCCTTGCCGGCGATGTCGGGGAGTCCGATCGGGCAGTCGATCCGGGCGATCGCCTGCTCGTCGTGTCCCTCGGCGGCCAGTCGGGCCCGGAACCGGGTCCACTTCGCGCGGGAGCCGATCAGCCCGATGCTGCCCAGCCCCGGCATCCGCAACGCCGCGTCGCACAACGCGAAGTCCTCGGCATGATCGTGCGTCATGATCAGCACCTGCGTGCCGGCCGGCAGCCGCTCCAACACCTGCTCGCCGAGCACCGCATGGTGCACCAGCACCTCGGCGGTGCCGTCGACCACGTCCGCGAGCCGCAGCCGGTCGAGCTGTTCGGCGCGGGAGTCAATGAGATGCAGCTGAATCTCCAACCGGGACAGGATCCGCGCCAGCTCGTAGCCGACGTGCCCGACGCCGAAGACCGCGACCACCGGCCGGGCCGGCAGCGGTTCGAGCAGCAACCGCACGGTGCCGCCGCAACACTGCCGGCCGTGCGCGTTGCTGGACCGCTCGGTGAGCGCGGTCTCGCGCAGCTCAGGCGTGGTGGTGGCGGCGGCGATCATCGCCCGGGCCTGCTCGATGGCCGACTGCTCCAGGTTGCCACCGCCGACGCTGCCCCAGGCGCGGTCGGCGCTGACCACCATCTTGCTGCCGGGACCGCGGGGGGCGTGCCCGCGCACCTCGACGACGGTGACCAGCACGCCCGCCAGCCCGTCGTGTCGCAGTTGCCGCACCGCGTTCAACCAGTCCATCTCACACCCCGGTGTACACGCGAGAGTCCGGATGCTCAACCGGCGACGCCGCATCCTTGGCCGCCCGGACGGCCCAGTACACAGCCTCCGGGGTGGACGGGCAACCGAGCTGCACCGACCAGCCCGCCGGCCCGAACGCGGCCACCGCGCCCCGCAACGCCTCGCGCACGCTGAAGGCCAGCATCAGCGGTGGCTCGCCGACCGCCTTCGAGCCGTACACCACGCCCGACTCGGCGGCACGTTCCAGCAGGTGCACGGTGAACTGCGCGGGCATCTCGGAGAAGCTCGGGATCTTGTAGGTGCTGGCCGCCTGGGTGCTTAGCCGGCCCCGGTTCGGGCCGTCGCCGACGTCCCACCGCAACTCCTCCAGGGTCAGCCAGCCGACGCCCTGCACGAAGCCGCCCTCGATCTGACCGAGGTCGATCAACGGCGACAGGCTCTCACCGACGTCATGCACGATGTCGGTGCGCAGGATTCGGTACGCGCCGGTGAACCCGTCCACCTCCACCTCGGAGGCAGCGGCTCCGTAGGCGAAGTACTTGAACGGTTCGCCCTGCATCTGCTCGGCATCCCAGTGCAGGCCCGGCGTGCGATAGAAGCCGGCCGCCCACAGCTGCACCCGCTGGAAGTACGCGTCATGCACCAGGTCGGCGAAGGCGATGTGCTTGTCGGCAAAGCCGATTCCGGTCACCACGCCGTCGGTGAAGCGCACGTCGGCCGGATCGATGCCCAGTTTGCCGGCCGCCAGCACGGCCAGCCGCGCCCGGATCTGCTCGCAGGCGTCCCGGATCGCGCCGCCGTTGAGGTCGGCGCTGGAACTTGCCGCCGTGGCCGAGGTGTTCGGCACCTTGTCGGTGCGGGTCGGCGCCAGCCGCACCGAACGCGGCGGCACCCCGAGCGCGGTGGCGGCGACCTGGATCATCTTGGTGTGCAGGCCCTGGCCCATCTCGGTGCCGCCGTGGTTGATCAGCACCGAGCCGTCCCGGTAGACGTGCACCAGGGCACCGCCCTGGTTGAACGCGGTGAAGTTGAACGAGATGCCGAACTTGACCGGCGTGATCGCCAGCGCTCGCTTGGTGTGCGGGTGCGCGCCGTTGAACTGGGCGATGGCGAGCTTGCGGCGGCGCAGGTCACTGCGTTCGACCAGGCTCGACCAGATCAGTTCCAGCCGCTCGGCATGCCGGACCGGCTGACCGTACGGGGTGCGCTGGCCGGGGGAGTAGAAGTTGTGCCGGCGTAGCACCTCCGGCTCCACCGCCAGCAACGGCGCGCATCGGCCGAGGATGTCCTCGATGACGGCCATGCCCTGCGGACCGCCGAAACCCCGGAACGCGGTCTGCGACGTCTTGTGGGTCTTGGCGATCTGGCCGTGCAGTTCGACGTTCGGGATCCAGTAGGCATTGTCGACATGACACAGCGCGCGGGCCAGTACCGGCTCGGACAGGTCGAGGCTCCAGCCGCCATCACTGGTCAGCGTCGCCCGGAGCGCGCAGATCCGGTTGTCCGCGTCGAAGCCGACCTCCCAGCTGGCGTGGAACGGGTGCCGCTTGCCGGTCATCGTGAAGTCCTGGGTGCGGTTCAGCCGCAGCCGAACCGGCCGGCCGGTGCGGACCGCGCCGAGCGCCGCGACCGCGGCCAGGCCGTGCGGCTGGAACTCCTTGCCGCCGAAGCCGCCGCCCATCCGCAGGCATTGCACGGTGATCCGGTTGCTGGGCAGGTCGAGCACCTGACCGACGATGGTCTGGGTCTCCGACGGGTGCTGGGTGCTGGATTGGACGAAGAGCTGGCCGCTCTCGTCGATGAGCGCCAGGGCGCACTGGGTCTCCAGGTAGAAATGCTCCTGGCCACCGCACTCGAACTCGCCGGTGAAGCGATGCGCCGCCGAAGCCAGCCCGGCATCCACCGCGCCCCGGCGGACGGTGCGCCGGGCACCCTGGAAGCTGCCGGCTTCCACCGCTTCGGCGATGGTCAGCAGCGACGGCAGCGGCCGGTAGTCGACCTCGACCGCGGCCGCGCCCTGCCGGGCGGCCTCCAGCGTCTCGGCGAGCACCCAGCAGACCGGGTGGCCGTAGTACATCACCTCGGTCGGGAACAGCGGCTCGTCCTGCTTCTCACCGGCGTCGTTCAGCCCCGGCACGTCCGCCGCGGTCAGCACCCTGACCACGCCGGGCACCCGCCGGGCGGGCTCGGTGCGCAGCGCGGTCACCAGGGCGTGCGCATGCGGCGCCTGCACCGGCCAGGCATGCAGCACGGCGCCGGTCCGGGCCAGCAGGTCGTCGGTGTACAGCGCGGTGCCGGTGACGTGCAGTGCCGCGCTCTCGTGCGGCACCGCCACCCCGACCGCCGGATTGTCCGGCCGATCGGCCAGCCAGCTGTGTTCGGTCATCTGGTCAGACCTCCTCGCCGGCCGGCAACGGGTGCTCGGCGTGGAACTTGAGCAGCGATTCGCCCAGCATGGCGGCGCGATAGTCCGCACTGGCCCGGTGATCGCTGATCGGCGTGCCGGTCCGGGACAGCACCTCGGCGGCGGCCCGCACCACCGCATCGGTCCACGGCCGACCGAGCAGGGCGGCCTCGGCGTCGAGCGCGCGCAGCGGGGTGGCGGCGACGCCGCCGAGCCCGATCCGGACATCGGCGACCACGGCGGCAGCCGGCTCGGCCAACCCATCGGCAGCCGGCCGGTCGCCGGCGTCCAGCCGCAGCGCGTAGGCCACCGCGACGCTGGAGATGTCGTCGAAGCGGCGTTTCGCGATCTTGTGGAACGCGCTGATCGGGGCCACCGGGGTGGGGATGCGGATGGTCTTGATCAGCTCGTCCGGGCGCTTGACGCTCTGCCGGTAACCGGTGAAGTACTGCGCCAGCGGCACGGTCCGTTCGCCGCCGCGGCCGGCGAGCACCAGCGACGCGTCCAGCGCGAGCAGCGCCGGCGCGGCGTCGCCGATCGGGGAGCCGGTGCCCAGGTTGCCGCCCAGCGTCGCGCCGTTGCGGATCAGCCGAGAGCCGAACTGCGGGAACAGCTCTGCCAGCAGCGGAACCGCCCCGGCCAGGCCGCGCTCGATCTCGGACAGGGTGAGCGCCGCGCCGAGTGAGATCCAGCCGTCCCGCACGGACAGCTCACGAAGCTCGGTCAACCGGTCGATCCCGACGGTGAGCCCGGCACGCGAGTGCCGGAGGTTGAGCTCGACCCCCCAGTCGGTGGAACCGGCCACCAGCTGCGCGTCCGGGTGCTCGGCGAGCAGCTCCAGCGCCTCGGCAAGGCTGGCCGGGCGGACGTAGCTGCCCTGCCCGTTCGCGATCCTGGTGGCGGCCGGCGCCGGCGCCGGCCGGCGCAACCGAGCGGACAGCGGATCACTCGGCTCGGGCTGGCCGAGGGCGTAGGCCGCGTCGCGGATCGGCCGGTAGCCGGTGCACCGGCACAGGTTGCCGCTGAGCGCGTGCAGGTCGAAGCCGTTCGGGCCGGTCTCGTGCTCACTGCCAGTTTCGTCGTCCGGGCCGGTCAGGTGGTCCAGGCCGACCGTCGGTTGCCGGCCGGTGTCGTGGTCCGGGCCGGTCTGGTGGTCCAGGCCGGCCGTGGGCTGCCGATCAGCCCGGTAGTACTCGGCGGCCATCGAGCAGATGAAGCCGGGCGTGCAGTATCCGCACTGCGAGCCGCCACGCTCGGCCATCTCGCGCTGCACCGGATGCAGGTCCTCGGGGCCGCCGAGCCCCTCGGCGGTGATCACCTCCTGGCCGTCCAGGCCGGCGGCCGGCAGCAGGCAGGCATTGATGGCAGTCCACCGGGTGCTGTCGACACCGTCCGGCCGGGCGATCAGGACGGCGCAGGCGCCGCACTCGCCCTCGGCGCAGCCCTCCTTGCAGCCGGTGAAGCCGGCCGACCGCAGCCAGTCGAGCAAGGTGACGTGACCACCGACGTCGCCCAGGCCGACGTCCCGTCCGTTGACGACCAGCCGTGCAACCACCAGGACTCTCCCGTCGAAAACGACGTTGGGATGACAGAATATCGGCTCAGCGCTGGACCGAGGAGAGGACGACGACGGTGGCCGACGCGGCGCTCGTGACGGCACAGGACCCGCCGCCTCGGGCCGATCAGGTGTTGACCCCGGATGCGCTGGCCTTCGTCGCCGAGTTGCAGCACCGATTCGGTGATCGGCGTGCTGAGCTGCTGCGGCGCCGGCGCGAGCGGTACGCCGAGATCAGACGCACCGGCCGGCTGGACTTTCGCCCGGACACGGCCGACATTCGGGCCGCCGACTGGTCGGTGGCGCCGGCACCGGCGGACCTGGTGGACCGGCGGGTCGAGATCACCGGCCCGACCGAGCGCAAGATGGCGATCAATGCGCTGAACTCCGGCGCCCGGGTCTGGCTGGCCGACCTGGAGGATGCCAACACCCCACACTGGACGAACGTGATCGACGGGCAGCTGGTGCTGCGCGACGCGGTACGGCGCGAGCTGGCATTCACCTCACCGGAGGGCAAACCGTACGCGCTGCGTGCCGACGCGCCGCTCGCGACGACGGTGGTCCGACCACGCGGCTGGCACCTCGACGAGCGGCATCTGGAAGTGGCCGGCCGCCCGACGGTGGCCGCCCTGGTCGACTTCGGCCTGCATTTCTTCCACAACGCGCGCGAGCTGGTTGTGCGCGGCAGCGGCCCGTACTACTACCTGCCCAAGACCGAGAGCCACCTGGAGGCGCGGCTCTGGAACGACGTGTTCAGCTACGCCGAGGACGCGCTGGGCATCGGGGCCGGCACCGTCCGCGCCACCGTGCTGATCGAGACCATTCCCGCCGCCTTCGAGATGGAGGAGATCCTCTTCGAGCTGCGCGAGCATGCCTCCGGCCTGAACGCCGGCCGCTGGGACTACCTGTTCAGCGTGATCAAGAACTTCCGTGAGCAGGGCGCCGGCTTCGTGCTGCCCGACCGCAACCAGGTGACGATGACCGCGCCGTTCATGCGCGCCTATACCGAACTGCTGGTGACCACCTGCCACGGCCGCGGTGCCTACGCCATCGGCGGGATGGCCGCGTTCATCCCGAGCCGGCGCGACCCGGCGGTGAACGAGGCGGCGCTGGCCAAGGTGCGCCAGGACAAGGAGCGCGAGGCCGCCGACGGCTTCGACGGTTCCTGGGTGGCGCATCCGGATCTGGTTCCGGTCTGTCGCGCCGTCTTCGACGCCGTGCTCGGCGACCGGCCGAACCAGCTCGACCGGCGCCGGGAGCGGGTGGTGGTCACCAGCGACCAGCTGCTGGACATCGCCGCGACGCCGGGCAACGTCACCGCGGCCGGCCTGCGCAACAACATCGCGGTCGCGCTGCGCTACCTCGGCGCCTGGCTGGGTGGTTCCGGCGCGGTCGCGATCTTCAACCTGATGGAGGACGCGGCCACCGCCGAGATCGCTCGCTCGCAGGTGTGGCAGTGGATCCACAACAGCGTCCGGCTCGATGACGGCCGGCCGGTCGACCGGGAGCTGGTACGTCGGATCGCCGCCGAGGAACTCGAGCTGATCCGGTCCGAACTCGGCGATCCGCGGGGCGACTACGAGCGGGCCCGGGAGCTGTTCGAGCGGTTGGCGTTGGCCGATGACTATGTCGACTTCCTCACCGTTGCCGCCTACGAAGTGCTGGACTGAGATGGCTCTTGACCCGAGCGCCTACCGCCGGCTCGACGGCGCGCTGGCAGGCGTGGACGCCGAACTGGCGCGTGACTACCCGGGCGAGCCCGGCAGCCGGCAGCCGGTGCACACGGTGTACGTGGCCGCTGACCGGTTCACCGCCGACCTGCCGGCCAACTGGGGTGCGCGGGCGCTGGCGGCGCTGACCGAGCACCTGCCCGATGCCGCCGCCCTCGCCGAGGTGCTCGGCGTGCCAGCCACCATCGCCGCCGAGGTGCTGCCGCTGGTGCGCGCCAAGCTCGCCGCCGAACCGATCGAGGATCTGCGGATCGACTTCGAGGACGGCTACGGCGCGCCCCCGGACGAGGCGGAGGACGCCACCGCCAGGCAGGCCGGGGCGGCGCTGGCCGGGGTGACGCTGCCGTTTCGTGGCCTGCGGATCAAGAGCCTGGAGCCGGCCACCCGGCGGCGCGGAATACGTACCCTCGATGAGTTCCTCGGCGCCCTGCTCGGCGGCGGGCAGCTGCCGGCCGGCTTCGTGGTGACGCTGCCCAAGGTGACCCACATCGGCCAGGTGGCAGCGTTCGTCGAGCTCTGCGCGGAGCTGGAGAAGGCGCACGGCCTGGCCGCCGGCGAGCTGCGCTTCGAACTCCAGATCGAGACGCCGCAGGCGATTCTGGCCGCCGACGGCACGGCGGCCGTCGCCCGGATGGTGCATGCCGGTGCCGGCCGGCTGGTCGGCCTGCACTACGGAACCTACGACTACAGCGCGGCGTGCGGGGTGGCCGCGCCCTACCAGAGCACCGAGCATGCCGTGGCCGACCACGCCAAGGCAGTGATGCAACTGGCCGCGGCCGGCACCGGCGTGCGGCTCAGCGACGGCTCCACGAACGTGCTGCCGACCGGTTCGGCGCCGGCGGTGCTGGCGGCTTGGCGGCTGCACGCCCGGCTGGTACGGCGCGCGCTCGAGCGCGGCTACTACCAGGGCTGGGATCTGCACCCGGCCCAGCTCGTCACCCGCTACGGCGCCACCTATGCCTTCTACCGCGCCGGGCTGCCGGCCGCCTGCGAGCGGCTGCGCGACTATCTGGCGAGCAGCCAGGGTGGTGTGCTCGACGAGCCGGCGACGGCGCAGGCGATGGCCTCGTTGCTGGTGCGCGGGCTGCGCTGCGGCGCCTTGACCGCGGCCGAGGTGTCAGAGCGCGCCGGGGTGACCGAGGCCGTGCTGGACGGGTTGTTCCGCCGGCGCGTCGGTTGACCCGCGAAGGAGCTCAGGTGAAGCCGTACGAGCTTGTCGTTCGGGCGCGGCGGGCCGTGCTGCCCGGCGGCGAGAGGGCTTGTGCGGTGGCAGTGCGCGCCGGCCGGATCGCCGCGCTGGCCGACCTCGACGCCGCCCTCGAAGCGGCGGCGGAGATCCGGTTGGCCGCCGACGAGGTGCTGCTACCCGGCCTGGTCGACACCCACGTGCACATCAACGAACCGGGCCGGACGGCCTGGGAGGGCTTCGCCACGGCGACCGCGGCCGCCGCGGCCGGCGGGGTGACCACGCTCGTCGACATGCCGCTCAACAGCATCCCGCCGACCTGTGACGTCGCGGCGCTGGAACGCAAGCGGCAGGCGGCGTCCGGGCAGTGCATGGTCGACGTGGGTTTCTGGGGCGGCGCCATCCCCGGCAACCTCGCCGAGCTCCGGCCGCTGCACGAGGCAGGCGTGTTCGGTTTCAAGTGCTTCCTGCTGCCCAGCGGCGTCGAGGAGTTCCCGCCGTTGGACCATGCCGGCCTGCTCGAGGCGATGCGGGAGATCGCCTCGTTCGACGGCCTGCTGATCGTGCACGCCGAAGACGCCGACTCGGTACGGGAGGCGCCGAGCCGGCGCGGCTACGCGTCCTTCGTGCAGTCCCGGCCGCCGGCGGCCGAACAGCGCGCGATTGCCAGGTTGCTCGACGCCGCGCGCGATACCGGTTGCCGGGTGCACGTGTTGCACCTGTCCAGCGCGGCATCGCTGTCGATGCTCGCCGAGGCGCGGGCCGGCGGCGTAGCCGTCAGCGTCGAGACCTGCCCGCACTACCTGAGCTTCGTCGCCGAGGAGATCCCGGACGGCGCCACCGAGTTCAAGTGCTGCCCGCCGATCCGCGACGAGGCCAACCGTGAGCTGCTGTGGCAGGGATTGCGAGACGGAGTGATCGACTGCGTGGTGTCTGACCACTCGCCCTGCTCGCCCGACCTCAAACGACTCGACGTCGGCGACTTCGGCCGGGCGTGGGGCGGCATCGCCTCGGTGCAGCTCGGCCTGCCGGCGGTCTGGACCGAGGCGCGCGGCCGCGGCATCGCGCTGGCCGAGGTCGTCGGCTGGCTGGCAGCCCGGCCGGCGGCGCTGATCGGCCTGCCGAACAAAGGGAGTATCGCGGTCGGAGCGGATGCCGACCTATCGGCCTTCGCGCCGGACGAGTGGTTCGTCGTCGAGCCGGGCCGGCTCCGGCAGCGGCACCCGGTGACGCCGTATGCGGGCCGCCGGCTGTCCGGGGTGGTTCGGCGAACCTGGCTGCGCGGCAACGAGATCGCCGATCGTCCGGCGGGGCGGTTACTAACACGAGGAGAACCATGAGCGAGTCGTACCTGCCGGATCTCGCATCGCGGGAGTTGGGCGGTGGCGTCGTCGCGGCCAACGACGAACTGTTCGCCGAGCGGGAGAACCTGATCAAGCCAGCGCCGCCGGTCTTCCAGCCGCACACGTTCGGGCCGAAGGGCCAGCTGATGGACGGCTGGGAGACCCGGCGCCGGCGTGCGCCCGGCTTCGATCACGCGATCGTCCGGCTCGGTTGCCCGGGGGTGGTGCGCCGGGTCGTCATCGACACCGCGTTCTTCACCGGAAACTACCCGCCGGATGCCTCGGTCGAGGCCTGCGGGATGGCGGGCCACCCATCGCCCGAGGAGCTGTCCGGCGCCGACTGGACGACCCTGGTACCCCGCTGCAAGCTTGCCGGCGACACCGCCCACGAGTTCCCGGTCGAGAATCCGCACCGGTTCACCCACGTGCGGCTGTCGATCTATCCGGACGGTGGAGTGGCACGGCTGCGGGTGTTCGGCGAGGTGGTTGTGGACCCGCGACTGCTGCCGGCCACCTTCGACCTGGCGGCGCTGGAGCATGGCGCGCGAATCCTCGATTGCAGCAACAGCTTCTACTCCACACCCAACAACCTGATCAAGCCTGGCCTGGCCCGGGTGATGGGGGATGGCTGGGAGACCGCGCGTCGGCGCGATGACGGCAACGACTGGGTCAGCCTGGAGCTGGCGTGCGCCGGCCGGCCGACGCTCGCCGAGATCGACACGACGCATTTCATCGGCAACGCGCCGGGTTGGGCCGGCCTGACCGGCTGGGGCGGCCCGAGCAGCGCGGAGCTGCCGCTGCTGCCGCGCACCCGGCTGCAGCCGGATACCCGCCATCGCTTCCCGCTCGACGGCCGGGAAGCGGCCCGGGTGCGCCTCGACGTCTTCCCGGACGGGGGAGTGAGCCGGCTGCGCCTGTACGGCGCGCCGACCGAGGCTGGCCGTGCGGCGCTGTTGCTGCGGTTCGCCAACACGATTCCGGACAGCCAGCTGGCTGAGCTGGCCGGCGGGCCGGGGCGGGCCAGCGGGGCGCGTCCGTACGGGCAGGTCGATGAACTGCCGGACACGCTGCGGAGCTGGCTCGGCCCACCCGGTTGAGCCGGTTCGCTGGTCCCAGCGGCCGGGCGCGCTATAGATTGTGAAATTCCATATTCCGCAACCAAAAATGTTCATTGGAGGCGAGCGATGACCGGGTCGAGCACGGGTCTGCGCTCGCTGGCTGAACTCAATGACGCACCGGACGACGACCGGCTGCGCGCCGACCTCGCGGCGTGCTGCGCCGCGCCGGCCTGGGTTGCCGCCCTGACGGCCGGTCGCCCGTTCGCCGGCGTGGCGGAGCTGTTCACCGCTTCGGATGCGGCCATTGCGGCCCTGTCCGAGGCCGACCTGGCCACGGCGTTGGCCGCGCACCCCCGGATCGGTGCTGGGCCGACCGGAGATCAGCCGACCGGCCGCGATGGCGAATGGTCCCGCCAGGAGCAGGCCGGCATGTCGGCGGCCGGCGCCGAACTGCGCGCCGAACTGGTCGCCGCGAACCTGGCCTACGAGCAGCGGTTCGGGCACGTCTACCTGGTGTGCGCGACCGGCAGGTCGGCCGAGGAGTTGCTGGCCATCTGCCGGTCGCGGCTCGACAACGAGCGGGCCACCGAGCGCGCGGTGGTGCTGGCGGAGCTGGCCAAGATCAGCCGGATCCGGCTCGCCAAGCTGCTGGGCATCGAAGGCGACAGCGAGTGAGCCTGTCCACCCACGTCCTGGACGCTGCCGCCGGCCGGCCGGCGCCGGCTGTCGCGGTGACGCTGGAGTCCTGGGCCGAGAACGGCTGGACCCTGGCGGCCGCGGCGAATACCGACGCCGACGGGCGGATTGCTGACCTCGGCACGCCGGGCAGCGGGATGCACCGCCTTCGGTTCGACACCGGTGGTTACTTCGCCGCGCGTGGCGTGGCCACCTTCTATCCCGAGGTGAGCGTGGTCTTCGAGGTCACCGATCCCGAGCAGCATTATCACGTCCCGCTGCTGTTGAGCCCATTCGCGTATTCGACCTACCGCGGGAGTTAGCCATGCCGATCGTCCTCGGTGACAACCAGTACGGCAAGGCCGAGGTCCGGCTGGTACGGGTGGCCCGGCACGGTGAGCGGCACGAGATCAAGGACCTCAACGTTTCCACCGCATTGCGCGGTGACTTCGCCGCCGCGCATCTGGCCGGCGACAACGCGCAGGTGCTGCCCACCGACACCCAGAAGAACACCGTCTTCGCCTTTGCCGAACGCTACGGCGTGGGCGAGATCGAGGACTTCGCGCTGCGGCTGGGCCGGCACTTCGTCGATTCCCAGGACTGGATCACCGGTGCCAAGGTGAGCATCGAGGAGTACGGCTGGGATCGGATCACGGTGGACGGCGCCGAACACGACCATGCGTTCAGCCGGGCGGGCGGCGGCACCCGCACCACGACCATCACGATCCAGGGCCAGGACGCCTGGGTCGTCTCCGGCCTCACCGACCTGGTCGTGCTCAAGTCGACCGGCTCGGAGTTCACCGGCTTCCCCCGGGATGAGTACACGACCTTGCGCGAGGACCGGGACCGGATCCTGGCGACCGCCGTCACCGCGCGCTGGCGCTACACCGACACCGCGCTGGACTGGGCCAAGAGCTACGCCGAGGTACGCCGCATCCTGCTGGAATCCTTTGCCCGCAAGCACAGTCTGGCGCTGCAGCAGTCCCTGTACTACATGGGTGAACAGGTGCTGCTAGGCCATCCGGAGGTGGCCGAGATACGCATGTCGATGCCGAACAAGCATCACTTCCTGGTGGATCTGTCGGACTTCGGACTGGACAACGATCGCGAGGTCTACTACGCGGCCGATCGTCCGTACGGCCTGATCGAGGGAAGCGTGCTGCGTGCTGAGGCGCCCGATGCCGGTCCGGCCTGGTGGACCGTGCCGGGGTTCTGCTGATGAGCAGCGTGGTCATCGACGGGTGCGCGGTGGCAACCGTCGACCCGGCCGGCACCGAGTACCCGAGCGGGCACGTGGTGGTCACCGACGGCCGGATAGCGGCGGTCGGTGCCGGTCCGGCCCCGGCGGTGGCGGGTGCTCGCCGGGTGGCCGGATCGGACTGCCTGCTGACACCGGGACTGGTGAACACCCATCATCACCTGTGCCAGTCGATCACCCGCGGTTTCGCGCAGGACGGCACCCTGTTCGAGTGGCTCAGCACGCTCTACCCGATCTGGGCCGGGCTGGACGCCGACCTGGAATACCGCGCGGCCAGTGCCGGATTGGCCAGCCTGGCACTGTCCGGCTGCACCACGGCGATGGATCACAACTACCTGTTTCCCCGAGACGGCGGGGATATTCTCGGCGCGGAGATCGAGGCGGCACGACGGATCGGGCTGCGCTTCCACGCCGCCCGCGGCTCGATGGACCTGGGCCGGTCTGCCGGCGGGTTGCCGCCGGATTCGGTGGTGGAGGACCCCGAGCAGATCCTGGTGGCCTGCGAGGCGGCGGTGGCCTCCTATCACGACCCCGCTCCCGAGGCGATGCTGCGGATCGTGCTGGCGCCGTGCACGCCGTTCACCAACAGCGGGCAGTTGATGCGGGATTCCGCCGAACTCGGTCGGCGGCTGGGCGTCCGGCTGCACACCCACCTGGCCGAGACGCTGGACGAGGAGGAGTACTGCCTGGCCCACTACGGCGCGCGGCCGCTCGACTATGTCGAATCGCTCGGCTGGCTCGGCGAAGACGTCTGGCTGGCGCACTGCGTGCACCTGTCGGATGGCGATATCGCCAAGCTCGCGGCCACCGGCACCGGCGTCGCGCACTGCCCAAGTTCCAACGGCCGGCTCGGCTCCGGCATCGCTCGGGTACCCGAACTACTCGCGGCCGGCCTGCCGGACGGGCTCGGCGTCGACGGGGTGGCCTCCAACGAGCACGCCGGCCTGGCCGTGGAGCTACGCCAAGCGGTACTGGCAGCCCGCTACCGGCTCGGTCCGCGGGCGTTGACGGCGCGGCAGGCGCTGGCGATGGGAACCATGGGTGGCGCGCGTTGCCTGGGCCGGCAGGACGATCTCGGTTCGATCGAGGTAGGCAAGCTCGCCGACCTCGCGCTGTGGCGGCTGGACGGGCTCGGTCACGCGGACATCGCGGATCCGCTATGTGCGTTGGTGTTCGGGTCGCCGGCGCCGTTGGAACTGCTGCTGGTCGGCGGCGCTGTGGTAGTCGAGAACAATGAATTGCGCACGGCGGACGCCAGTTCGATTGCCGCCGATGCCCGGGGCGCCGCCCGCGAGCTGGTCCGCCGAGCGGCGGCCGGCTAGCCACGAAGTCAGCCGCTCCGAACGGGATTTGATGCCCGTGGCGGTGATTACACCGCCGCTCGAAGCGGGGCGTCGAACAGTGTGCTAGCTGACCATTGTCGACAAATAACCGCCGTATGTTTGGTACGAAAATCGGCTAATCGTATTAGTTGTCCGCAATCCGGCTTCGAATTCATAAGGTTTCGAGTTGCAATAGTCGGGCACCGGAGCTAATTATCGTAGGAAATTCGGACAACACGCCCTCAGCAATAGTTGTCTGCGCCTTGACCG
The DNA here is from genome assembly GCA_045807085.1 of Jatrophihabitantaceae bacterium. Taxonomy (GTDB): domain Bacteria; phylum Actinomycetota; class Actinomycetes; order Mycobacteriales; family Jatrophihabitantaceae; genus Jatrophihabitans_A. Next base: position 3,793 of record JBJMIB010000007.1, on the reverse strand, counting down.
GTTTTGCTATATGCATCCACGTCATAATGAGTTAGGTTCCGGGGCGTCTGTTTCATCGTCCCTGGGGAGGGCTTCATGCGGTCAACCAGAACCGTACGACGAGGGGCAGGGGTGGCCGTCGCGGCGGCCTCCTTGCTGATGTTGAACATGCCGGCCGCGCACGCGGCGATCGCGCAAACGCAGATCATCACCGATCCGTTCACCAACACCACCAGCCAGCACAAGACCGTGGTGGAGCCAGACACCTTCGCCTTCGGCAGCACCATCGTCGCCGCCGCCCAGGACGGCCGGTTCAACGACGGCGGCGGTTCGGACATCGGCTACTCGACCAGCACCGACAGCGGCACCACCTGGACCCAGGGCACGCTGCCCGGCATCACCAACAACAACGGCGGCACGGGCAGCTTCCAGCGGGTCAGCGACGCCAGCGTGGCCTACGACGCCCGGCACAATGTCTGGCTGATCTCCTCGATCCCGATCACCTCCTCGGTGACGGTGCCGACCGTGATCGTCAGCCGCTCGACGGACGGCGGCCTCACCTTCGGCAACCCGGTCACCGTCGCCTCCGGCAGCACCAGCTTCGACAAGAACTGGACGGTCTGCGACAACACCGCGACCAGCCCGTTCTACGGCAACTGCTACACCGAGTTCGACAACAACGCCGACGCCGACCGGGAGAAGATGTCCACCTCGACCGATGGTGGTCTCACCTGGGGCCCGGCGCTGAACACCGGCAACAACGCGACCGGCCTCGGCGGCCAGCCGCTCGTGCAGCCGAACGGCACCGTGATCGTGCCGGCCGCGAACGCCAGCGAATCCGCGATCATCGCGTGGCGCTCCACCAACGGTGGCGCCTCCTGGAGTTCGACGGTGACGGTGGCCACGGTCGCCGACCACGCGGTGGCCGGCAGCCTTCGCACCGGCCCACTGCCGACCGCCGAGATGGACGCGGCGGGCAAGGTCTACGTGGCCTGGCAGGACTGCCGATTCCGTAGCGGCTGCAAGTCCAACGACATCGTGTATTCCACCTCCACCGACGGGGTGACCTGGTCGGCGGTGACCCGGGTGCCGATCGATGCCACCAGCAGCGGGGTGGATCACTTCATCCCGGGCCTCGGCGTCAACCCGACGACCTCGGGCAGCACGGCACAGCTCGGTCTGACCTACTACTTCTACCGCACCGCGGCATGCCGCACCTCGTGCAGCCTGGAAGTGGGCTATATCCAGTCCAACAACGGTGGTTCCACCTGGAACGCCCACACCGATGTGGCGGGCCCGTTCGCGGTGACGCTCTGCCCGAACACCACGCAGGGCCGGATGGTCGGCGACTACATCTCGACGTCCTGGGTCAACGGCAAGGCATTCGGCGCGTTCGCGGTGGCCAAGACCCCGAGCGGCTCGGCCTTCGACCAGGCGATCTACGTGCCGGCTGGCGGCTTGAGCGCGGCGGCCAGTGGCTTCGTCAACAGCTCGTCCGGCGACCACCCGGTGCCCGGCGCGGCCTCTGACCACGCATCTCCGAAGTCAGCGATTCGCCTGCACTAGCAAGGTAATCGCGCACACCGATGGACGGGTGCGCGTGGACTCGGGCCGATGGTCAGGCACCAGCGATGCCACTGACCGGATGCCGGGGCCACGCGCACCCGTCGTCGCGAAGCTATCCGCCTCGTGGCAGCCAACTGAAGCGACGCACGGCAACCAGCAGGCCACCGATGCCCCAGGCCGGCGCTGTCGGTGGCGACCGTGCATCGAGCCGCCGCGGGCGCTGCGGCCCGCGCGTGGACAGACTCGGACCTACCAGCCGAGCCGTTGAGGTCTCTCAGCTACCCATTGCCAACTTCTCTTTAGCGGTGTAAGCCTTGCGCTGTTCGGTCAGCCTTAACGGCGGCCCGACATCCGAGGAGGCGTGATGTCCCGAATTCTCGCCATTCTGACCGGTTGTTCGCTGGTCGCAGGCATACTGGCGGCGTTACCGGTCGTACCCGCATCGGGCTACCCGTGCGGGCCCTGCTCCTATGGCCCCGGCAGCTTCTCGCCGGTCAACTCGGTGCGGGTGCTCGACACCCGGTCCGGCCTCGGCGGCCGGCTGGGCGCCGTCGCGCCAGGGCACACCGTCACCGCCCACGTCGCGGCGACGCCGGCGGCGGTCATCGAGGTCACCGTGCCCGACGCCCCGAACGGGTCGCTGTCGGTGTACCCCAGCGGCACCGCCTGGACTGGCCGGGTGACGATGACGCTGGTCTTCGGCGGCCCCATCCAGCAGCAGCTCACCGTGCGGCTCGGCGCGGACGGCGGCGTGACCATCCGCAACAACTCCGCTCATGCCGTGCACCTGATCGTCGACGTGCTGGGCTACTACCAGGCCGGCACGCCCACCGCATCGGGCACCTTCGCCGCCCTGAACTCCCGGATCCTGGATACCCGAGCCGGCAGCCCGCTGGCCGGGGGCCACCCGATGACCCTGAGCCTGCCCGGGCACGGTGGCATCCCGGCCGGTGGGGCCAGCGCGGTGGTGCTGAACATCGCGGTGCTGTCGGCGCGTGCCAACGGCCTGCTGAGCATCACCGACGGCGATCGCAGCCAGGCCACCGTGCACATGCGCTTCGTCGGAACCCCGACGGCACCGCGGACGATGCAGACCGAGCGGGTGGTCAAGGTGGGCAGTGACGGCACGCTCACCTTCAGCCAGTCAAGCGCCTACAGCGTCCAACTGGTCATCGACCTGATGGGCTACTACTTGCCGGACTCGGACAGCGTGGAGGACGTGAACGGCAGCTATGTCGCGATGAGCCCGCAACCGATCGCCAACCAGCGGCTGCCGTACGGTCTGCAGCTCCAGTTGTACCAACACCAGCCCCTCAACGTGGGGCTAGGGGTCGCCGGGGACGGCTACTCGGCGCTGGCCTACAACCTGATTCTCACCAACGACCGGCCCGGGCAGCCGGCGCTACTCGGTGCCTACGACCCGGAGTATCCTTGGAACCGCACGGTCACGGTGTCCACGACGCCGGCCGGCCAGACCACCGAACGAGCCATCCCGGCGGGCCCCGAGGATACCCTCACGCTGGTCAACCTCACCAGCGCGCAATGGACCTACCTGCACGGATATACGACCGGCTACTACTGGTATTTCCACTGCACCTTCTGCTGACTTCACCGGTCCGGCTGCCCCAGGGCCAAGTCAGCGCACCACGCAATCTGGCCGGTAGCGCCGGCTGAACTGGATGATGGCCGGCGCGCTGGAGACATCCGTCGCTGTTCATCACGCAACTCCTGATCGTTTGTCAGCTCCCGGCAAGCTTCAGCAGACATCGACATTAGAGCGCAGACCTCGGCGCTGTCGACGGTGGCCGCCGAACGACGATGGACCCTTGGAACGGGACGGAAGCTGCTGTGAAGGAAAGTACCAACGTCCCCGCGTTCATGGCCTGATCGGTTCTGCCGGCCGGCGTCGGGAGGGGTCACGCTGAGGACATGCGCAGGCGCGGGCGGCTCGACCGGGTAGCACTCACCGGCTACGCCGGCTTCGTCGCGGGCGTTCGCGGTGACGCTCTGCCCGAACACCACGCAGGGTCGGATGGTCGGCGACTACATCTCGACGTCCTGGGTCAACGGCAAGGCATTCGGCGCGTTCGCGGTGGCCAAGACCCCGAGCGGCTCGGCCTTCGACCAGGCGATCTACGTGCCGGCTGGCGGCTTGAGCGCGGCGGCCAGTGGCTTCGTCAACAGCTCGTCCGGCGACCACCCGGTGCCCGGCGCGGCCTCTGACCACGCATCTCCGAAGTCAGCGATT
>JBJMIB010000006.1:0-70273 GCA_045807085.1 Jatrophihabitantaceae bacterium | reverse complement strand
GGGACGCTGGACCGCGCCGCGGACGCGGTGGCCGCCTACCAGCAGGTGATCGACCGCTTCGGAGACGATCCGGCACCGGCGCTGCGCGAGCAGGTCGCCAAGGCGTTGGTCAACATGGGCATCACGCTGGGGACGCTGGACCGCGCCGCGGACGAGGTGGCCGCCTACCAGCAGGTGATCGACCGCTTCGCAGACGATCCGGCACCGGGGCTGCGCGAGCGGGTCGCCATGGCGTTGGTCAACATGGGCATCACGCTGGGGACGCTGGACCGCGCCGCGGACGCGGTGGCCGCCTACCAGCAGGTGATCGACCGCTTCGGAGACGATCCGGCACCGGCGCTGCGCGAGGCTGTAGGCCGAGCGTCCGCTGCTTTGCATTCCGGAGGCGCCAACTGAACGGTCTTGCTCGGCGAGCTGACCCGGCAGGAGCGCTCTCGACCTGTGCCCGCCAAAGAACTGGTAAAGGTGCCTGGGACACGGACAGGAGCCGACGACGTGGGACCGAGCGCGCATAACGACGCGACATCCAGCCTGCCTGGCGGTCGGAGCCTACGGCCTATTCGGCGATCTGTCGCTGAATCGATCTAGATCTGGATACCTCAAGCTTGGCCGCTAGAACAGTTCCAATGGATCCAGCATGATCCGAACCGGGCCGCCGGACTTGCGGGCCGAACGGATCGCCGCGCCGGCGTGCAACGCCTCGGCCAGCGCGGCGCCGTCGGCGCGAGGTACCCGGAGCAGCGCTCGGATCTGATCGCCGCCGGCATCGTCGCGAGCCGCCTCGCGCCGTGAAACCGCCACCGGCACCGAGCCCAGTTCCTCGGCCGAGCCGGGCAGCTGGCTCACCGAGAGCAGCTCGGCGACGTCGGCGGGTGCCCCGGTGAGCGAGGCCATCCGGCCGGCCGGCGGGAACCGCAGTTGCTGTCGATCGGCCAGTTCCCGTTCGGCGAAGCCGGCCGGATCCCAGCGCACCGCCGCCTGCACCGGGGCCAAACCGGCATCCGCGCCAACCACCACCGCCCCGTCCGGCGCGACCAGCGCGATCGCGTTCAGCCAGCGGCGCAGCGTCTCCTCGGCCGCGCGCAGATCCGGCCGGGACAGCAACGCCCAGCCGTCCAGCAACAGCGCCGCCCCGTAGCCACCAGGCACCAGCGGTTCGGCGCCCGGTGTCGCGACCACCACCGACGGACCGGCCGGCACCTCGGCCAGCACCGAGTCACCCGAACTGGTCCGCAGCACCGCTCCGGGAAACGCCCGGCCCAGCTCCTCGGCGGTACGAGCCGAGCCCACCACCGCCGCCCGCAGCCGGGAACCACCACAGCTCGGGCAGCGCCAGTCGGTGGCCGGCCGGCCGCACCAGCGACAGCTCGGGGTCGCCTTCGCCGCCGCGGCGGCCAGCGGGCCGGAACAGTGCGCGCAACGGGCCGGCTGCCGGTCCCGAGCACAGGCCAGCGTGGGCAGATAGCCCCGGCGCGGCACCTGCACCAGCACCGGCCGGCCGTCGGCCAGCGCCTTCCGCGCGGCTCGGAAGGCCATCGCCGGCAACCGGGCCGACCGCGCCGACGGATCGCGTTCGAGTTCGGCGTCGTCACCAGCCGCCGCCACCCGGGGTGCCGAGCCGCGCACCGCCGGACGGTCCGCCGCGATCCGGTGCGCCCAACCGGCCGCCAGCAGCGCGGCCGACTCGGCGGTCTCGGCGTAACCGGCCAGCAGCAGCGCGCAGCCGGCCATCGAGGACCGCAACACCGCGACATCCCGGGCATGCGGGTACGGCGACCGGGGCTCGGCATGCAGATCGTCGCCGTCGTCCCAGAGCACCACCAGCCCCAGCTCGGCGACCGGGGCGAGCACCGCGCCGCGGGTGCCGACCACCGCCCTCACCGCGCCCTGCCGGACCGCCAGCCAGCGCCGGTACCGAGCCTCCGGGCCCAGTTCGGCGGTGAGCAGCACATGGCCGTCCCGGCCCAGCGCGCGGCTCAGCGCGGCGTCCACCCGGTTCGCGTCGCGGACGTCCGGCACGATCACCAGCGCTCCCCGGCCGCCGGCCAGGCTGGCCTGCACCGCCTGCGCGATCCGTGCCGGCCAGTCCTCGCCCGGCAGCGCGTTCCAGACCGCCCGAGCCGGCCGGCCCCCGGTCAGCGCGGTCAGGAATGCCGGGCCGGACCGGTAGGCCGTCCAGCCGTCCGGCCGAGGTGGCGGTGGTGGCGGCATCGGTGCGGGCAGCGTCGCTGACTCGGCGCGGGCATGCCGGGGCGGCACCGCCAGCCGCACCACGTCGGCGAAGGTGCCCGCCCACCGGTCGGCGACCGCCCGGAACAGCAGCGCGGTCTCCGGCGTGAGCACCGGCAGATCGCCGACACCGCGTTCCAGGACGGCCAGCCGGCCGTCGTGCTCGGTGGCCGCGAGCCGGTCCAGCACCCAGCCGTCGATCAGCCGGCCGGCGAACCGGACCCGGACCCGCGAACCCGGCCGCACGAGTTCGGCGAGCTCGGCCGGCACCAGGTAGTCGAACGGCCGGTCCAGATGCGGCAGCGGCGAGTCCACCGCGACCCGGGCGACCGGCAGGATCTCGGCAACCTGTCGCTCCCGCGCGGCCGCCGGCCGGCGACGTGGCGCGAGCCGGGCCATCCCCGGCAGGCTGCGCGCCTCGAAGGACCCGGGCGCGTCCGAGGGCTCGATGCTCACCCGTCCTGCCTACCAGCAGCCTCAGACGAAAACCGGGTTACCCGGCAAGTTATCCACATCGGGTCGTGCTCAGCGCGGTGAGGGCCGCCGAAGAGCTAAAATTCAGACGGAGGTGGCAAGTGTCGAAATCCGCAAATACACCCGTCGATCCGTTTAGCGGCATTGAGAAGAAGGGTGGCCAGGTCGTCATGGACAAGCAGCCCCGACCTCCATCTCAGCCTGCTGTGCCGGCTCCGCCGCCGAAGTAAAGGCCAGCATGAAAGAGACCGAGCCTTTCTCACTCCTAGGCAACGGTCAGTGCCACCTCGAAGGCGCCCAGCTACCGCCGGTTCGGCAGTCCAGCCCAGCAGAGCCTCCTCGAGCATCGGCAGCACCAGCTCAGGGCGCACCTAGGACGAGCGCAAGCTCCTCTGGCTTCGCTGCCACTCCTTAGCCGATGCCGACAACGGCGGTAGGCCTGATCCTCTTTGTCGCGCTGCTTGCCCCAGGGCTCAGCTTCAGCGCGTATCGGGCAGTCAATGTCCCAGTGCAGAAGCCTTCGCCCCTGAGAGAGCTCGGCGGGATCGCATTGCGATCGACAATTTGGGATGTTGTGGTACTCGGGGTTTTCGGCCTCCTGCGAGTCGCCTTTCCATCTCATACCCCAGATGTCGGCCGGCTCGCTCGGGACCCGAGCACCTACCTGCAGGTGGACCTTGCGTACCTTTTTTGGTGGGGGGCAGCAGTTCTAGCGGCGGCATGCGCAGCCGCCGTGGGAGCGGCACGTCTTGCGGGTTCAGCACCCGCGCGAAGACTGGCCGAACGTGCGCCATTCAGCTGGTTCACGCCGCGAGGAGGAGTATCCGTCGAACCCGCATGGTGGATCTTGTTCAATCAGTATCCGGACACGCAGGTATATGCAGGCGCCATGTTAGACGATGGCAGTTACCTCGGCGGCTGGATACTTTCGTTCAGCCCCGACTCGGACGAAACGGCTGATCGCGAGCTGACCCTGTCCGGACCGATCTCATATCGATCCCCGACCGCCGACGATGCGGTGGATCTGGGCGTCGGCGCCGTCGCGGTGAGCGCTCGACGCATCCAATACCTGACTGTCTCATATGTCGACCGAGCCGCCGCGGCAGAACCCGGCTCCGGCAGCAGGTAGCCCGCTGCCGGGGCCGGCATAGGTCAGCTGAAGGCCAGCTTGGCGAGCTGCTCGGCGCGGTCGGTGCGCTCCCAGCTGAAGTCGGCGTCCTCGCGGCCGAAGTGGCCGTAGGCGGCGGTCTTCTGGTAGATCGGGCGCTTCAGGTCCAGGTCGCGGATGAGCGCGGCCGGGCGCAGGTCGAAGGTCTCCGAGATGGCGTCGATGATCTTGTCGACCGACACCTTCTCGGTGCCGAAGGTCTCCACGAACAGGCCCACCGGTTCGGCCTTGCCGATGGCGTAGGCGACCTGGACCTCGCACCGCGAGGCCAAGCCGGCCGCCACCACGTTCTTGGCAACCCAGCGCATCGCGTAGGCGGCGGACCGGTCCACCTTCGACGGGTCCTTGCCGGAGAACGCGCCGCCGCCGTGCCGGGCCATCCCGCCGTAGGTGTCGACGATGATCTTGCGGCCGGTCAGGCCGGCGTCGCCCATCGGGCCACCGGTGACGAACCGGCCGGTCGGGTTGACCAGCAGCCGGTAGTCGGAGGTGTCCAGGTTCTCCAGCAGGTCGAGCACCGGCTTGACCACGTGCTCCTCGATGTCCGGCTTGAGCAGGGTGTCCAGGTCGATGTCCTCGGCGTGCTGGCTGGAGACCACGACGGTGTCCAGCCGGACCGCCTTGTCATCGATGTACTCGATGGTGACCTGGGTCTTGCCGTCCGGGCGCAGGTAGGGCACGGTGCCGTTCTTGCGCACCTCGGTCAGCTTCTCGGCGAGCCGGTGCGCCAGCCAGATCGGCAGCGGCATCAGCTCCGGAGTGTCATCGCAGGCGTAGCCGAACATCAGGCCCTGGTCGCCGGCGCCCTGGGCGGCGATGGCGTCCTCGCTGCCCTCCACCCGCGCCTCGTAGGCAGTGTCGACGCCCTGGGCGATGTCGGCCGACTGGGCGCCGATCGAGACGCTCACCCCGCACGACTCGCCGTCGAAGCCCTTGCGGGAGGAGTCGTAGCCGATGCCGAGGATGGTCCGCCGCACGATCGCCGGGATGTCGGCGTAGGCGTTCGTGGTCACCTCACCGGCGATATGCACCTGACCGGTGGTGATCAGCGTCTCCACCGCCACCCGGCTCGCCGGATCCTCGGTCAGCAGCGCGTCCAGGATCCCGTCCGAGATCTGGTCGGCGATCTTGTCCGGATGCCCCTCGGTCACGGACTCCGAGGTGAATAGGCGACGGCTCACGGAATGCTCCTAGCTCCTGCGGTAACTGGGGTTCGACTGCGGTTCGACTGGGGTCATCAGGCGGTGGGTATCCGGCGTAGTTTAGCGAGCGAGCAGTGCGGCGATCGCATCGCATAGTGCAGCGGCGAGCACCGTCTTGGGTCCGAGCGGGATTTCCAGCGGCTCACCGGCGCGGCTCAGGATCACCGCGGCATTGTCCGGCTGGCCGAACACCTTGGTCGCCGAGACCTCGTTGACCACCAGCAGATCGCAGCCCTTGCCGGCCAGCTTCGCCCGGCCGTGACCCAATACGTCGGCATGGTCGTCACCGGTCTCGGCGGCGAACCCGACGATCACCGGCGCCGCCAGCTCGCCGGCCGCGCGGGCCGCGACCAGATCGGCCAGGATGTCCGGGTTGGCTGCCAGTTCCACCGGTGCCGGCAGGCCGGCGGCCTTCTTGATCTTGGCCGATGCTTGGCTGGCCGGCCGGAAATCGGCGACCGCGGCGGTCATCACCACCACGTCGGCGTCCTTGGCCCCGGCCAGGGTGGCCTCGCGCAGCTGCTCCGCAGTGCCCACCTCGACCAGTTCGGCGGCGGCCGGCACCGGCAGCTCCACGTTGGCCGCGATCAGGCTGACCCGGGCGCCGCGCGCGGCCGCGACCGAGGCCAGGTCGAAACCCTGCCGGCCGGACGAGCGGTTGCCCAGGAACCGGACCGGATCGAGTGGCTCCCGGGTGCCGCCGGCGGTGATCAGCACCCGCCGCCCGCTGAGATCGCGCGGCAGCGCGGCCGGCCGGTGCAGCAGCAGCTCGGCCAGCCGGGCGATCTCGGCCGGCTCCGGCAGCCGGCCCCGGCCGGTGTCGGCGCCGGTCAGCCGGCCGTAGCCGGGTTCCAGCACGATCACGCCGCGGCCGCGCAGGGTGGCCACGTTCGCCACGGTGGCCGGATGCTCCCACATCTCGGTGTGCATCGCGGGTGCGACCAGCACCGGGCAGCGAGCGGTCAGCAGGGTGTTGGTGAGCAGGTCGTCGGCCAGCCCGTGCGCGGCCTTGGCCAGCAGATCGGCGGTGGCCGGCGCCACCACGACCAGTTGCGCCTGCCGGCCGATGGCCACGTGCGGCACCCGGTGCACGTCGTCCCAGACGTCGCTCGCCACCGGGTTGTGGGACAGCGCCGCCCAGGTCGGCGCGCCGACGAACTGCAGCGCCGCCCGGGTGGGCAGCACGGTCACGTCGTGGCCGGCCTCGGTCAGCCGGCGCAGCAGCTCGGCGGCCTTGTAGGCGGCGATCCCACCGGCCACCCCCAGCACGACCGAGGACGGCATGCGCGAAGCGCTCGGGGAGGGCACGGCCGGCTCGTCGTCCAACGCAGACGCGTCAGGACTCGGCGGGCTTGAACTCGATCAGGTCGCTGTTGATCTCGCGCAGCGCGATGGACAGCGCCTTCTCCTGCGGTGCGGTCTCCACCATCGGGCCGACGTACTCGAGCAGGCCCTCACCGAGCTGGCTGTAGTAGGCGTTGATCTGCCGAGCGCGCTTGGCGGCGACGATGACCAGGGCGTACTTGGAGCCGGTCCGGTCCAGCAGCTCGTCGATCGGTGGGTTGGTGATGCCTTCGGGTGCGGGTGCGGTCACGCGGTGAGCCTCGATCCATTCGGGTGGGCGGCGCAGCTGGAGATATCTGCAGTTGAACAGGTAAGAGCGAAAGCGACCTGCAGTGACGTAGCTGCGACCGGCAAGACATGCCTCTTCGGCTTCCATATTACCAATCCGTCACTACCGCCTCGTCCACTTCCGCTAGGCAACGGCGCGCCGGTGTGGGTAACTTCACCCGATGCGACCGAAGGAGATCGATAAGGTGCGCGCATGTTGAAGGTGGCTGCACTGCGGGAGACCGCCCCGAACGAGCGCCGGGTAGCGCTGGACCCCGACAGCACGAAGCGGCTGGCCGCCGCCGGCGTCGAGGTGCTGATCGAATCCGGTGCCGGCGGGCGGGCCTGGTTCGCCGACGAGAGCTACGCCGAGGCCGGCGCCCGGGTGGTGGACCGGGCCACCGCCATCGCCGAAGCCGAGCTGATCGTCTCGGTCGGCGCGCCGGATGCTGAGCTGATCGGCCAGCTGCGCACCGGACAGGCGGTGCTGGGCATGCTCGCGCCGCTGACCAACCCGGAGCTGGTCCGGGAACTGGCGGCCCGGAAGGTGACCGCGATCAGCCTGGACGGCCTGCCGCGGACGCTGACCCGGGCGCAGAGCATGGACGCGCTCAGCTCGCAGGCCAGCGTGGCCGGCTACCGCGCGGTGCTGCTGGCCGCCGAGCATTACGACCGGTTCTTCCCGCTGCTGATGACCGCCGCCGGCACCTCCAAGCCCGCCACCGTGCTGGTGCTCGGCGCCGGAGTGGCCGGCCTGCAGGCCATCGGCACCGCGCGCCGGCTGGGCGCCACCGTGAGCGGCTACGACGTGCGGCCGGCGGCCCGGGACGAGGTGAAGTCGCTGGGCGCCAAGTTCGTCGAACTCAAGGCCGGTATCGCGGCGGCCGGCGAGGGCGGCTACGCCCGGGAGCTGACCGCCGAGGAGCGTACCGCGCAGCAGGCCGAGCTGGCCGAGCACATCGCCCGGCACGACATCGTGATCACCACCGCCCAGGTGCCCGGCCGCCGGCCGCCGGTGCTGGTCACCGCCGACGTGCTGGCCCGGATGCGTCCCGGCTCGGTCCTGGTGGACCTGGCCGCCAGCCCGCTCGGCGGCAACGTCGAAGGCTCGGTGCCCGGCGAGACGGTGCTGGTCGGCCAGGGAGTGCGGGTGATCGGCGCCACCAACCTGCCGTCCTGGCTGGCCACCAGCGCGTCGCAGGCATTCGGCCGTAACGCCAGTGCGTTGATCGCGCACCTGATCTCTGGCGGCGACGCCCCGGACGGCACGCTGACGATCGACCTGGCCGATGAGATCCAGCAGGGTGTCGTGGTCACCCACGGTGGCGAGATCGTGCACGCCGGTGCCCGGGCCGCCGCGGCACAGAGCGAAGGGGTTGCGCATGACTGAGGGCTTCGTCGGTGACATCACCATCTTCGTGCTGGCACTGCTGGTCGGCTTCGAGGTGATCAGCAAGGTGCCGGCCACCCTGCACACACCGCTGATGTCCGGCGCCAACTCCATCCACGGCGTGGTGCTGGTGGGGGTGGTGATCCTGGCCTCCTACGTGGACGGGCCGGTCGGGTACGTGCTGACCTTCATCGCGGCGGCCTTCGCGGCAGCCAACGTGGTCGGCGGCTACCTGGTGACCGACCGGATGCTGCAGATGTTCCGACGACGGGTGCCCGCCAAACGCACCGAAGAGATCGAATCCGCATGAGTGAGCATCGCAGCGAAGCGAGGAGCGGAGCGAACCCCGCGATGAGCGCTCGCGCGAAGAGCCAGCAACGCATGAGTGAACAACGCATCAGTGAACAACGCATGAGCGCTCGCGCGAAGAGCCGAGGAGCACACGCATGAGCGGGTTCGAGACGGCCGTCCGACTGGCCTCGCTGGCCGGCGCGGTGGCCTTCGTGCTGGGCCTGCACCTGATGAACTCCCCAGCCACCGCCCGCCGGGGCAATCAGCTCTCGGCCGCCGGCATGCTGGTGGCGGTCGTCGCGGTGCTGGTCGACGTCAGCCACAGCGGCTCGATGAACGCGACCCGCTGGCTGGTGCTGATCTGCGGTGCGCTGCTCGGCGGCGCGGCCGGGCTGTACTCGGCCCGCGCGGTCGCGATGACCCAGATGCCACAACTGGTCAGCCTGTTCAACGCGGTCGGCGGCGGCGCGGCCATGCTGATCGCGCTGGCCGACTACCAGCACGACCCGCATGTCAGCGCCGGCGTCGCGCTGGCCAGCGCGCTGGACGTGCTGATCGGCGGCGTCACCTTCTCCGGCTCCCTGATCGCCACCGCCAAGCTGCAGGGCTACTGGAGCCAGCCGGTCAATTTCACCGGCGCCCGGCTGGTCTCCGCAGCGCTCACCCTGGTGGCGGTCGTCGCGGGCATCGACGTGATCGCCGGCGCGGACAACGCCTGGATCCTCGCCATCGAACTGGTCGCGGCGCTCGGCATCGGCATCCTGATGGTGCTGCCGATCGGCGGCGCCGACATGCCGGTGGTGATTTCGCTGCTGAACGCCTTCACCGGCACCGCGGTGGCAATGGCCGGCTTCGTGCTGAACAACGCCACGCTGACCATCGCCGGCGCGCTGGTCGGCGCCTCCGGCGGCATCCTGACCAAGCTGATGGCCGATGCCATGAACCGTTCGGTGGTCTCGATCATCGCCGGTGGTTTCGGCACCGGGGCCACCGGCATCGAACCGGTCGGTGCCGGCAGCGGCGGCTCGGTCAAGTCGATCGCGCTGGACGACGCGGCCCTGCAACTGGCCTACGCCAGCAAGGTGATCGTGGTGCCCGGCTACGGCCTGGCAGCGGCCCAGGCCCAGCACGAGGTACGCGAGCTGGCAGCGCTGCTGGAGGACCGCGGCGCCGAGGTGTCCTACGCGATCCACCCGGTGGCCGGCCGGATGCCTGGCCACATGAACGTGCTGCTGGCCGAGGCCAACGTGCCCTACGACCAGCTGCGCGAGATGGAGGAGATCAACCCAGAGTTCGACCGGACCGACGTCGCGCTGGTGGTCGGCGCCAACGACGTGACCAACCCGGCCGCCCGGCGGGCCGGCAACGCGGTGTCGGGCATGCCGATCCTGGACGTGGACCACGCCCGCAGCATCATCGTGATCAAGCGTTCGATGGCCTCCGGGTACGCCGGCATCGACAACGAGCTGTACGGCGACCCGAAGACCAACATGCTGTTCAGCGACGCCAAGAAGGGACTGGCCGGCCTGGTCGCCGCGGTCAAGCAGGTCGACTGACCGAACCTGGCAAGGCTGGTGCTAGGCCGGCTACGGCTTGGTCAAGCCAGTTCCGGCGCGCTGAGCAGGGCGACCACCTCGGCGGCGGCGCGCTGCACGTTGTCGTTGATCACCACCACATCGAACTCGGCCTCGGCGGCCAGCAGTTCGATGTCGGCATGCTCCATCCGGGTCTGGATCATGTGCGCCTCCTCGGTGCCCCGTTTGGCCAGCCGGGTCCGCAGCTCGTCGATCGACGGCGGCGCCAGGAAGACCAACTGGGCGTCCGGCATCCGCTGCCGGACCTGCCGGGCACCCTGCAGCTCGATCTCCAGCAGCGCCGGCTGGCCGGCCGCCAGGTGCTGCTCGACCGGCAGCCGCGGCGTGCCGTAGCGGTGGCCGGCGAAGGTGGCGTACTCCAGTAGCCGGTCGGTGGCGATCAGCTCGTCGAAGTGCTCGTCATTGACGAAGTAGTACTGCACGCCGTCGACCTCGCGTGGGCGTGGCTTGCGGGTCGTGCAGGAGACCGAAACCCAGACGTGCGGGAAGAGCCGGCGCACCTCGGCGACCACGGTGCCCTTGCCCACCCCGGACGGTCCGGAGAGGACGGTGAGCCGGGCGGCCGATGCGCTGGTCATGACCCCGATTCTGCCGGGTCGATGATCCGGGACAGCAACGCGACTCGCTGCCGGGGGCCCAGACCGCGGATCCGCCGGGAGTCGGCGATCCGCAGCTCCCGCATCAGCGCCGCCGACCGGGTCGGGCCGTAACCGGGCAGCGCGGCGATCAGCGCGCTCACCCGCATCGCGGCCAGCCTCGGATCCTGCTGGGCGCGATCCAGGAAATCGGGCAGGCTGAGCCGGCCGGCCTTCAGGCTGGCCCGCACCTCGGCCCGGGCCGCTCGGGCGGCGGCAGCCTCGGCAAGCGCTTGACTCCGCTGCTCGGCGGTGAGCTTGGGCGCCTCGGGCATGCCTCGAACCTAGCGCAGTCCGGCCGAGCCGGCTGCGCCAGTTTTCCTCAGCCGGGACGAGCCAATCTCCGCACGGCATCGCTGATCGAAGGCCGGGACGCTAGCCGCCCAGGAAGGCGTATTCGTCGATGGCCCGCTGGGCCGCCGCGCGCAGGTCAGCCACCGCCGGGCCGGCTCGCAGCACCTCCCGCGAGACGCTGGGCAGCACCGCCGACAATTCGGCGCCGAAGATCCGCCGGACATCGGCCGCGGTGCCGCCCTGGGCGCCGATGCCCGGCACCAGGAACGGTCCGTTCACACCGGACAGGTCGGCCACCGACGCACCGATGGTGGCACCCACCACGGCCCCGAACGAGCCGAGCGGATCGGCGCCGGCGTTGCGGCCGGCCAGCTCGTCCAGCACCGACTGGGCCACCGTCCGGCCGTCGGGCAGCCGGGCATGCTGCACCGCCGGCGCCTCCGGGTTGGAGGTCAGCGCGATCACGAAGACGCCCTTGCCGTGCCGCTCGGCCAGCGCGAAGGCCGGTTCCAGCGCACCCACCCCGAGATAGGGGTTGGCGGTGATCGCATCGGCCGACAGCGTGGATTCCGCGCCGAGGTAGGCATCGGCATAGGCAGCCATCGTGGAGCCGATGTCACCGCGCTTGACATCGACCAGCACCAGCGCGCCGGCCTGGCGACCAGCCGCGATGGTCTGTTCCAGGGCCGCGACGCCGCGCGAGCCGAACCGCTCGAAGAACGCCGACTGCGGCTTCAGCACCGCTGCCAGCTCGCCGAACGCCTCGACGCAGGTCAGCGCGAAGCGCTCCAGCGACGCCGGGTCGTCGGCCAGCCCCCAGCGCTCCAGCAGAGCCGGATGCGGGTCGATACCCAGGCACATCGGTCCGCGCTCGGCCATCGCCATGGCCAATCGTTTTCCGAACGTCATGCGCTGATCTCCTCGGCGTCGATGGTGCCGCGTAACCGGTCCCGCTCGGCCGGGCCGCGGTGCGCGAAGCCGACCGCGTCGGCGACCGAGGAGAAGCCGCACCGGTCGAGCTCGGCCTCCAGTTCGGCCAGGATCCGGATCGGCGCGCTCGGGTCGTGGAACACCGCGGTGCCGACCGAGACCGCCGACGCGCCGGCCAGGATGAACTGCAGCGCGTCCTGGCCGGTCAGGATGCCGCCCATTCCGAGCAGCGGCAGCCGCGGCAGCGCCCGATGCACCTGCCAGACACAGCGGACCGCGACCGGACGGATGGCCGGCCCGGACAGCCCACCGGTCAGGCCGCCCAGGGCCGGCCGCAGCGTCTCGGTGTCGATCACCATGCCCAGCACGGTGTTGATCAGCGAGATGCCGTCCGCGCCGGCGTCGGCCACCGCCCGGGCAATCTGGACGATGTCGGTCACATCCGGGGACAGCTTGGCGAAGACCGGCGTGTTCGGATGCGCGGCCCGCCGTACCGCGGAGATCACCCGGGAGGCGGCGAGCGGGTCGCAGGCGAACACCTGACCGCGGCTTTCCACGTTCGGGCAGGAGATGTTCACCTCGATCAGGTCGACCGGATGGTTGTACAGCCGCTTGGCCAGCGCCACGTACTCGTCGGTGGAGCCGCCGGCGATGGACACCACGGTGCGAGCGCCCTGCTGCCGCAGCCAAGGCAGGTCGGTGGCCAGGAACGAGTCGATGCCGGGGCCCTGCAGGCCGATCGAGTTCAGCATGCCGCTCGGGGTCTCGGCCATCCGCGGCGTCGGCCGGCCGGAGCGGGGCCGCAGCATGATCGACTTGGTGACCATCGCGCCGAGCGCGGCGACATCGAAGAACTGGCCCAGCTCCCGGCCGGCGGCCGCGCAGCCGGAGGCGGTCAGCACCGGGTTGGGCAACCGCAGCGAGCCCAGCGAGGTACGGAGATCAACCATCAGCGCACACCCATCCCCTCGGCGCCGAGCAGGTCCGCCGGCAGCGTTCCGACATCGGCCCAGCGCACCCGGTCGGCGTCGAACACCGGGCCTTCCACGCAGGATCGGACGAACCGTGAGACGCCGTCGTTGCCGCGCACCGGCAGCACGCAGGTCATGCAGACACCGATGCCGCAGGCCATCGACTCCTCGACCGCGACCTGGGCCGGGATGGCATGCGCCCGGGCCACCTCGCCGACCGCCCGGAGCATCGGCATCGGCCCGCAGGCGTAGACGATCTGCGCGCCGAGCTGTTCGATCGCGGCCGGCAGCGGATCGGTCACCCGGCCGCGTTGACCCGCGCTGCCATCGTCGGTGGTGACGGTGACGCCGCCGATCAGCCGCTTGGCCAGCAACTGCCCGAACAACCGGTCCGCGCTGGCCGCGCCGAGGATCATGGTCAGGTCGCTGCCGAGGGCCAGCAGCCGTTCGGCCAGCGGCAGCAGCGGCGCCGCACCGTACCCGCCGCCGACCAGCACGGCGGGCACCGGCTCGCGCGGGATCGGGAACGGCACCCCGAGCGGCCCGACCAGATCCAGCTTGGTGCCGGCCGGCTGGCGGACCAGCCATTCGGTGCCGCGACCGTGTGGGGCCACCACGAACTGGATGGTGCCGGCGAACTCGGTGCCTGGCTTCACCCCGTACAGCGCGAAGGACCGGCGCAGCAGCATGGCGGTGTCCGGGCCGCCGACCGCCACCGCGGCGAACTGGCCCGGCTGGAAGGACCGGGCTATCCCCGGCGCCACCACGGTGAACTGGGTGTAGCTGCCGAACCGGGTGACATCGAAGATCTCGCCGGTCTCCTGCACCGGGCCGGCCTGGGCGGTGGTCATGTGCTGCCCGCCCGCCACTGGGCAAGCGCTCGGTGGTGCGCCTGCAGCGAGGTCACCGTGATCTCTCCGGTGATCAGCTCCTCGATGCCCTGCACGGCGGCGGCGATCGCCTGCACGGTGGTCAGGCACGGGATGCCGGCCTGCACCGCGGCCGTCCGGATCTCATAACCGTCCAGCCGCGGGCCGGAGTTGCCGGGCGCGCCGAACGGGGTGTTGAGCACCAGATCGATCTCCTCGGCCAATATCTGCTCAACGATGTTGCCGGGGCCGTCGGAGAACTTGCCGACCACCTGCGCCGGCACCCCGTTGCGCCGCAGCACCTGCGCGGTGCCGTCGGTCGCCACGATCCGGAAACCCAGATCCCGCAGCCGCTTGACCGGGAACAGCGCGGCCCGCTTGTCCCGGTTGGCGATCGAGACGAACACCGTGCCCTTGGTCGGCAGCAGGCCGTAGGCGGCGGCCTGGGACTTGGCGAACGCGGTGCCGAACACCCGATCGAAGCCCATCACCTCGCCGGTCGACTTCATCTCCGGGCCGAGGATCGCGTCCAGCGTCTCACCGCCCGGCGTGCGGAACCGGTGGAACGGCAGCACCGCCTCCTTGACCGCGATCGGGGCGTCCGGCGGCAACGCGCCGCCGTCACCGGAGGCCGGCAGCAGGCCCTCGGCGCGCAGTTCGGCGATGCTGGTGCCCAGCGCGATCCGGGCCGCCGCCTTGGCCAGTGGCACCGCGGTCGCCTTGGAGACGAACGGCACGGTCCGGCTGGCTCGCGGGTTGGCCTCCAGCACGTACAGCAGGTCACCACTCAGGGCGTACTGGACGTTGAGCAGGCCGCGCACCCCGACCCCCTCGGCGATCAGCCGGGTGGCGGCACGCACCTCGTCGATGGTCGCGCTGCCGAGGGTCACCGGCGGCAGCGCGCAGGCCGAGTCACCGGAGTGGATGCCGGCCTCCTCGATGTGCTCCATCACGCCGCCGAGGTAGAGGTCGGTGCCGTCGAAGAGCGCGTCGACGTCGATCTCGACGCTGTCGTCCAGGAACCGGTCGACCAGCACCGGATGGTCCGGGGCGATGTCGGTGGCCTTGGCGATGTAGGTCTTCAGGCCCACCTCGTCGTAGACGATCTCCATCCCCCGCCCGCCCAGCACGTAGGACGGCCGGACCAGCACCGGGTAGCCGATCTCCTCGGCCACCGCGCGGGCCTCGCCGAAGGAGGTGGCCAGGCCGTGCCGGGGCGCCAGCAGGCCGGCCTCGGCCAGCACCCGGCCGAACTGGCCACGGTCCTCGGCCAGGTCGATGGCCTCCGGCTGGGTGCCCAGCACCGGCACCCCGGCCCGCTTGAGCCGCTCGGCCAGGCCGAGCGGGGTTTGGCCGCCCAGCGAGCAGATCACCCCGAGCACCTGGCCGGACTGCTGCTCGGCGTGCACCACCTCCAGCACGTCCTCGAAGGTCAGCGGCTCGAAGTACAGCCGGTCGGCGGTGTCGTAGTCGGTGGACACCGTCTCCGGGTTGCAGTTGATCATCACCGTCTCGTAGCCGACGCCGCCGTTGTCACCGGCCGAACGCAGCGCCATCACCGCGTGCACGCAGGAGTAGTCGAACTCGATGCCCTGGCCGATCCGGTTGGGCCCGCTGCCCAGGATCAGCACCTTCGGCCGGTCCGGCTGCGGCGCCACCTCGGTCTCGGCGTCGTAGCAGGAGTAGTGGTACGGGGTGCTGGCGGCGAACTCGGCGGCACAGGTGTCCACGGTCTTGTAGACCGGCCGGATGCCGGCCCGGTGCCGCAGCCGGCGCACCCCGTCCTCACCGGACAGTTCCGGTCGCAGCGCCGCGATCTGCCGGTCCGACAGCCCGTGCCGCTTGGCCCGGCGCAGCAGGTCGGTGGTGAGCGACTCGGCCTCGGCCAGTTCGGCGCCGACTTCCAGGATCTGGGCGAACTGGTCGACGAACCACGCGTCGATGCCGGTGACCTGGGCTACCTCGTCCACCGAGGCACCGGCCCGCATCGCCCGTTCGATGGCGTAGAGCCGGCCGTCGGTGGCCACCGCCGCCTGGCCGAGCAACTCCGCCAGCGGCCGCGGCACGCCCGACCCGGCCGGATCCGTCGTCCAGAAGCCGGCCGCCTTGGTCTCCATCGAGCGCATCGCCTTGCCCAGCGCCTCGGTGAAGTTCCGGCCGATCGCCATCACCTCACCGACCGACTTCATGTGGGTGGTCAGCACCGGGTCGGCACCGGGGAACTTCTCGAACGCGAAGCGCGGGATCTTCACCACCACGTAGTCCAGCACCGGTTCGAAGCAGGCCGGGGTGGCTCGGGTGATGTCGTTGGCGACCTCGTCCAGGGTGTAGCCGACCGCCAGCTTGGCCGCGATCTTGGCGATCGGGAAGCCGGTCGCCTTGGAGGCCAGCGCGGACGAGCGGGACACCCGCGGGTTCATCTCGATGACGATCAGCCGGCCGGTGTCCGGGTTCACCGCGAACTGGATGTTGCAGCCGCCGGTGTCCACGCCGACCTCACGCAGCACCGCGATGGCCAGGTCGCGCATCCGCTGGTACTCCCGATCGGTCAGCGTCATCGCCGGTGCCACCGTGATCGAGTCGCCGGTGTGCACGCCCATCGGGTCGACGTTCTCGATCGAGCACACCACGACCACGTTGTCCTTGCGGTCGCGCATCAGCTCGAGCTCGAACTCCTTCCAGCCGAACACGCTCTCCTCGACCAGCACCTCATGCACCGGGCTGGCGGCCAGGCCGCGGCCGGCCATCGTGCGTACCTCCTCGGCGGTGTGTGCCAGGCCGGAACCGAGGCCACCCATCGTGAACGACGGCCGGATCACCACCCGGTTGCCCACCGTCGCGGCGAACTCGACCGCCTCCGCCAACGTGTGGCAGACCGCCGACTCGGGCACGTCGCCGCCGACCGCCCGGACGATCTGCTTGAACTTCTGCCGGTCCTCACCACGCTGGATAGCGTCGATGTCGGCGCCGATCAGCTCGACGCCGTGCCGCTCGAGCACCCCGCTGTCGTGCAGCCCGACCGCCAGGTTCAGCGCGGTCTGGCCGCCCAGGGTGGCCAGCAGCGCGTCCACCGGGTGGCCGAGTTCGGCCTCGGTGGCCAGCACCTTCTCGACGAACTCCACCGTCAGCGGCTCGATGTAGGTGGCGTCGGCGAACTCCGGATCGGTCATGATGGTGGCCGGATTGGAGTTGATCAGGCTGACCCGGAAGCCCTCCGCGCGCAACACCCGGCAGGCCTGGGTGCCGGAGTAGTCGAACTCGCAGGCCTGCCCGATCACGATCGGCCCGGAGCCGATCACCAGGATGTGGTTGATGTCAGAACGCCTGGGCATCAGCTGGTCGTCCTCTTGTTGCGCTGGCTGTGGTTGCTGAGTAGCTCGGTGAAGCGGTCGAACAGGTAGGCCGCGTCGTGCGGACCGGCGGCCGCCTCCGGGTGGTACTGCACCGAGAAGGCCGGCACGTCCGAGGCCCGCAGGCCCTCCACCACGTTGTCGTTGAGGCAGACGTGGCTGACCTGCACCTGACCGAAGTCGGTCGCGACGGGCCGGTCCAGTGGCGCGTCCACCGCGAAGCCATGGTTGTGCGCGGTGATCTCCACCTTGCCGGTGCTCCGGTCGGCGACCGGCTGGTTGATCCCCCGGTGCCCGTACCGCAGCTTGTAGGTGCCAAAGCCGAACGCCCGGCCGAGAATCTGGTTGCCGAAGCAGATGCCGAAGATCGGCACCCGCCGCTCCAGCAAGTCCCGTACCGTCGCGACCGCGGCGTCGGCGGCGGCCGGGTCACCCGGCCCGTTGGCCAGAAACACCGCGTCCGCGCCGGTGGCCAGCACCTCGGCGACGGTGGCGGCGGCCGGCAGCACGTGCGTGGTGATGCCACGCTCGGCCATCCGGTACGGGGTCATCGACTTGATGCCGTAGTCCAGCGCCGCCACCGTGAACCGGTGCTCGCCGATCGCGTCCACCCGGTACGGCTGCGCCGTGCTCACCTCGGCGGTCAGGTCGGCGCCGAGCATCGACGGCGAGTCGCGGACCTTGGCCAGCAGGCAGTCGTGGTCCAGGTCGATGCTGGAGATGCCCGCCCGCATCGCGCCGCGCTCGCGCAGGTGCCTGGTCAGCGCCCGGGTGTCGATGCCGCTGATGCCTACCACCCGCTGCCGGTCCAGCTCCTCGGCCAGTGATCGGCAAGCCCGCCAACTGGACACCCGGCGGGACGGATCCCTTACCACGTAACCAGAAACCCAGATCCTGGTGGATTCCGGATCCTCGTCGTTGACGCCGGTGTTGCCGATGTGCGGCGCGGTCTGCACCACGATCTGGCGGTGGTAGGACGGGTCGGTCAGGGTTTCCTGGTAGCCGGTCATGCCGGTGTTGAAGACCGCCTCGCCGAACGTCTCACCGGTCGCGCCGTAGGACTCGCCGAGAAAGCTCCGGCCGTCTTCGAGCATCAGCAGCGCGCTGCCGGTCATCGCTTCGCTCCTTCCGCCTGTCGCTGGGTCACCAGCGGCAGCACCGTGGTCAGCAGGATCATGCCGACACCGCTGGGCGCCTGGCCGAGACCAGCGCGCCGTCCCGGACGGTCGGCTGGCCGCGCAGGAAGGTGGCCAGCACCCGGCCCGGCAGCCGGCGGCCGGCGAACGGCGTGTTGCGTGCCAGCGAGGCCAGCTCCGCCGGCCGCACCAGCCAGTGCTGCGCCGGGTCGAGCAGGGTCAGGTTGGCCGGCTCCCCCACCGCGATCGGCCGGCCGTGCCCGGCCAGCCGCCCGATGACCGCCGGCCGCACGCTCATCCGGTCGGCCAGCCCGGCCCAGTCCAGCAGGCCGGTCTCGAGCATCGTCGAGATCACCACGCCGATGGCGGTCTGCAGGCCGAGCATGCCGAAGGCCGCGTCGCCGAAGGCGTGATCCTTGTCATGCGCGGCGTGCGGGGCGTGATCGGTGGCCACCGCGTCGATGGTGCCGTCGGCAAGGCCGGCCCGTAACGCCTGCACGTCCTCCGCCGGCCGCAGCGGCGGGTTGACCTTGTAGATCGGGTCATAGCTGGTGAGCAGGTCGCAGGTCAGCATCAGGTGATGCGGGGTCACCTCGGCGGTCACCTCGATACCGCGGCTCTTGGCCCACCGGATCACCTCGACGCTGCCGGCGGTGGAGACATGGCAGACGTGCAACCGGGACCCGGTGTGCCGGGCCAGCATCACGTCACGGGCGATGACGCTCTCCTCGGCCACCCCGGGCCAGCCGGCCAGGCCGAGGGCACCGGACAGCTCGCCCTCGTGCGCGCACGCGGCGCCGTCGGCCAACCGCGGGTCCTGGGCGTGCTGAGCGAGCACCGCGTCGAACGGCTTGAGGTACTCCAGGGCCCGGCGCATCAGCCGGGCATCGGCCACGCAGTGCCCGTCGTCGGAGAACACCCGGACCGCGGCGGCCGAGCGAGCCATGCCGCCGAGTTCGGCCAGCCGCTCGCCGGCCAGCCCGGCCGACACCGCGCCGACCGGGCGGACGTCCACCAGGCCGGCCTGCCGGCCGAGGGCCAGCACCTGCTCGACGATCTCGGCGGTGTCGGCCACCGGGTTGGTGTTGGCCATCGCGTGCACCGCGGTGAAGCCGCCGAGCGCGGCCGCCGCCGAGCCGGTGGCGATCGTCTCGGCATCCTCGCGACCCGGCTCACGCAGGTGGGTGTGCAGGTCCACCAGGCCGGGCAGCAACACGGCGCCGCCGGCGTCGATCAGCTCGGCACCGGCCGGCATCGCCAGCGTGGCGCCGATCTCGGCGATGGCGCCGTCGGCCAGCAGCAGGTCCACCGCCGGACCGCCCAGTGGGCGCGCGCCGCGCAGCACGATCATCCGGCCACCCCGGTGTCGATCGCGTCGATCGGCTCGTCGGCGCCGGCCAGCACGTGGTAGAGCACCGCCATCCGCACCGCGACACCGGCCCGGACCTGGTCCAGCACCAGCGAGCGGGGGCTGTCGGCGGCCATCGAGGATATTTCCAGGCCTCGGTTCATCGGGCCCGGATGCAGTACCGGGGCATGCTCGGGCAGCAGTTCCAGCCGGGCCGGGCCGAGGCCGTAGCCGACGGCGTACTCGCGTTCGGAGGGGAAGTAGCCGCCGGCCATCCGCTCCCGCTGCACCCGCAGCATCATCACCGCATCCACGTCACCGGCCACCTTGCCGGCCAGCGTGGCGTCCAGATCCCAGCTGGTGACGCAGTTCCAGCTGGCCACCCCGGCCGGCATCAGGGTGGGCGGCGCGACCAGGGTGACCTGCGCGCCGAGCGTGCGCAGCAGCAGCACGTTGGAGCGAGCCACCCGGCTGTGCGCCAGATCACCCACGATCACCACGTGCCGGCCGGTCAGCTCGCCGAGCCGGCGGCGCAGCGCGAAGGCGTCCAGCAGCGCCTGCGTCGGATGCTCGTGGGTGCCGTCGCCGGCGTTGATCACGTGACAACCGACCCAGCCGGCGATCCGCTGCACCGCGCCGGAGCCGGCGTGTCGCACCACCAGCGCGTCCACCCCCATGGCGGCCACCGTGAGCGCGGTGTCGCGCAGGCTCTCGCCCTTGCTGACGCTGGAGCCCTTCGCGCTGACGTTGATCACGTCGGCGGACAACCACTTGCCGGCGATCTCGAAGGACGAGCGGGTACGGGTGGAGTCTTCGAAGAACAGGTTCACCACGGTCCGGCCGCGCAGCGCCGGCAGCTTCTTCACCTCGCGGTTCTGCACCGCGTCCATCTGCTCGGCCGAGTCCAGGATCTGGCCGATGTCACTGGCGGAGAGGTCCGCCGCCGACAGCAAATGCCTCTTCACGGGTTCTCTCCGCTCGGGTCGGCTGTTATCGAGACGCCGTCCGCGCCGTCGATCTCCGCGACGCTGACACGTACCTGCTCGCCGGCCGAGGTGGGCAGGTTCTTGCCGACGTAGTCGGCCCGGATCGGCAGTTCCCGGTGGCCGCGATCGATCAGCACCGCCAGCTGCACCGCGCGAGGTCGGCCCAGGTCGGTCAGCGCGTCCAGCGCGGCGCGCACCGTCCGGCCGGAGAACAGCACGTCATCGACCAGGATCACCAGCTTGCCGTCCACCCCGCCGGCCGGCTCCACCGTGCGCCCGAGCGGGCGGACCGCCTGGGAGCGCAGATCGTCCCGGTACAACGTGATATCCAGGGTGCCGACAGCCACCCGCACACCGCCGAAGCTGCCGATCCGGTCGGCCAGCCGGCGCGCCAATGGCTCGCCCCGGGTGGGGATACCCAACAGCACGACGTCGGCGCCGCCGCGGGTCTTCTCCAAAATCTGATGTGCGATCCGGTCGAGCACCCGAGCAACGTCATCGGGCTGCAGCACGGTCTTCGCATCGCTTCCGACGGCCCGAGAAGCGGGCGCCGGGGCCGGTTGGCCGGGCATGACGCGTGGACCTCCTTCCTCGCCTCACCGGACGAGTCGTTAAAGGACGTCGTATCGCTGTCGAACTTATCAGTAAGACTGCAGCGGGGTACCACCTCACCGACACGTGTCGTCGCATCAGTTACCGTGCGTGGAGCAACTGTTACCCTGTGAGGTCAGCGTTACAGCCTATCCGAACCACCAAGCAAACGCCCACCGGATACCCGGGCGGCCGATATGAGGACGGGGACGTGACAGAGCCCAAGACTCCCTCCATCACTGACGATGGGTCTGGAGGTGCTGACCCCGCCGGGCGCGACAGCGCTGCCGAGGCGGCTGGCCTCGCCCCCGACGATCGGGAGTACGCGCGTGCCCTCGGCAGCCGGCTGCGTGCCGTCCGTTCCCAGCAGCGGCTCTCGCTGCACGGCGTCGAACGCAAGTCCGGTGGTAAGTGGAAGGCGGTCGTGGTCGGCTCCTACGAGCGAGGCGACCGTGCGGTCTCGGTGGCCCGGCTGGCCGAGCTGGCCGAGTTCTACGGCGTTCCGATCTCCGAGCTGCTGCCCACCGAAGAAGGTGTGCCGAGCGCCCGGATCGACGCGAGCAACAAGATCGTGCTCGACCTGCAGAAGCTGCAGCACGTGCCGGCCGAGGACGCCGCGCCGCTGGTCCGCTATGCCCAGTCGATCCAGCGGCAGCGCGGTGACTACGGCAACAAGGTGCTTTCCATCCGCGGCGAGGACCTGCGGGCGCTGGCGCTGATGTTCGACACTTCGCTGGATCAACTCACCGACAAGCTGATCAGCTGGGGCGTGCTTGCCCCCGGTTCGGTCGGTCACACCGCCAGCTGAGCGTTCTGCTCAGTCGGCTTATCGACTGAATTGACTTATCGGTTCAGTCGACTTATCGGCTTGGTCGGCGCGTTCAGTCGGCTTGTCGGCTTGGTCGGCGCGTTCAGTCGGCTTGCCGGCTTGGTCGGCGCGTTCAGTCGGCTTGCCGGCTTGGTCGGCGCGTTCAGTCGTCAGTCGGCGGACTCCGCAGCCGGGAGTTGGTTGCGCAGCACGCGACCGAGCAACCCGTTCACGAACCGCGGCGATTCGTCGGTGGACAGCGCCTTCGCCAACTCCACCGCCTCGTCGATGGCCACCGCATCCGGCACGTCGGCGGACCAGAGCAGCTCGTACAGGCCCACCCGCAGCACCGCCCGGTCCACGCCGGGCATCCGGTCCACCGTCCAGCCCTCGGCGTAGGAGGCGAGCAATTCGTCGATGGCCTGCCGGTGCTCGGTGACCCCCTCGACCAGTTCGATCGTGTAGTCGCTGATCGGCGGATCGGCCAGCGCGATCCGCTCGGCCAGCGTGGAAACCGGGTCGGAGCCGCGCAGGTCGGCCTCGTACAGCAGGTCGACCGCGCGCTTGCGGGCCTTGCTCCTAGCGGCCACTAGTACACCTGCTCTTCGCGCGAGCGCTCATCGCCCGCTCGCTCCGCTCCTCGCCGCTGCGCGATTGCGATGCTCACTCGCGGTTCCCGTCCTGATCCTCTGCGTCGGCGTCAGCTGTTGATGCGGCCGAGGTAGCGGCCGTCCCGGGTGTCGATCTTGATCTTCTCGCCGGTGGTGACGAACAGCGGTACCTGCACCTCGGCGCCGGTCTCCACGGTGGCCGGTTTGGTGCCGCCGGTGGCCCGATCGCCCTGCAGACCCGGCTCGGTGTAGGTGATCAGCATCTCCACCGACGTCGGCAGCTCGATGAACAGCGGCGCGCCCTCGTGCACCGCCACCGCCGCCTCGGCGTTGTCCAGCAGGTAGTTGGCGGCATCGCCGACCACCGCGGCCGGCACCTGTACCTGCTCGTAGGTGTCACCGTCCATGAAGACGAAGTCGTCACCTTCGCGGTACAGGTAGGTCATCGCGCGCTTGTCGACGGTGGCCGTTTCCACCTTGGTGCCGGCGTTGAAGGTGCGGTCCACCACCTTGCCCGACAGCACGTTCTTCAGGGTGGTGCGCACGAACGCGCCGCCCTTGCCCGGCTTGACGTGCTGGAACTCCACCACCGTCCACAGCTGGCCGTCGATGTTGAGCACGAGGCCGTTCTTCAGGTCGTTGGTGGTGGCCATGGCAGGGTCGGTCTCCTCAAGCTCTGTGCGGATTGTCAAGCGCCGGTGTCCCGGCCAGTTTACCGGGCGGCCGGAGCACCTCCGGCGGCTCAGCCGGCCGGAGTGAACCCGAGCACCGGACGAGCCTGGCCGCCGGCCTCGGCCAGCAGCGCAACCGCCTGCCCAGCCCGAGAGATACCGCCGTAGGTGCCGGTGATCCCGGCGGCGGCGATCGGCCGGCCGAAGCTCAGCTCGCGGGCCTCCGGTTCGCTGAGCTGCCTGGTCGGCATGGCCGCCGCGATCGCCAGCGGCAGCGGCAACGCGACCGGGTCGGACAGTTCGCCGAGCTGGGCCAGGGTCAGCGCCTGATCGAGCCCGAACGGGCCGACCCGGGTCCGCCGCAGCGCGGTGAGATGCCCGCCCACCTGGAGCAGCTCGCCGAGGTCCCGGGCCAGCGCTCGCACGTAGGTGCCCGAGGAGCAGTCCACCTCGACCGAGACATCGCAGTACTTGTCGAGATATTCCGGCTCGGCCAGCAGCTCGAAGCGGCTGACGGTCACCGGCCGCGGCGCCAATTGCACGTCCTCACCGGCTCGAACTCGATCGTAGGCGCGCTGGCCGGCCACCTT
The DNA here is from genome assembly GCA_045807085.1 of Jatrophihabitantaceae bacterium. GTDB lineage: Bacteria > Actinomycetota > Actinomycetes > Mycobacteriales > Jatrophihabitantaceae > Jatrophihabitans_A. The sequence continues at coordinate 46,523 of JBJMIB010000006.1, read as the reverse complement.
GATCGCCGAGACGGCGGACGGCCGCTGCAGGATCTCGCCGGTCAGCTCGACCATGCTCGCCCGGATCGCGGCGGCCGTGACCTGCGAGGCGTCCCGTTGGACAAGCGGCTCGCCCTGGGCGTCGTCGGTGCTGGTGGCCGCGCCCAGCCGGATCGTCGCGGCATAGCTCTTGTCGGTCAGCACCAGATGGTTGAGCAGCCGGGTGGCCCGCTCGACGCCCACCACCAGCACCCCGGTGGCCATCGGGTCCAGGGTGCCGGCATGCCCGACCCGGCGAGTGCCGGCGATCCGCCGGATCGCGCCGACCACGTCGTGCGAGGTCATGCCGGCCGGCTTGTCGACCACGATCAGGCCGCCCGGCCCGGCCGGACCCTTTCGCGCCATGCACCCCAGGCTAGCCGGGGGCTAGCGCTGCTCCCCCACCACCAGCCAGCGGCCGGACCGGGCCCGCCAGGACATGCCGACCAGCCGGAACAGGATGAAGCCGGTCAGCCCGGCCCAGACACCGGCCAGGCCGAGCCCCAGCGGCAGGGTGAGCAGGCACAGCGGGATGAAGCCGATCAGCGCCGCGGCCACCGTGATGTTGCGCATGTAGACGTTGTCGCCGGCGCCGAGCAGCACCCCGTCCAGCGCGAACACCACACCGGCCGCCGGTTGCATGCCGACCAGCCACGGCCACAGCACGTGCGCCTGCTGCTGCACCGCCTGGTCCGCGGTGAACAGCTGCGGCACCACCCACCAGCCAGCGGCCAGCAGCGCCGCGAACACCACGCCGGCCCCGAGGCCGTACACGCTCACCCGCCAGGCGGTGTGCCGAGCCGTGCCGACATCGCCACCACCCAGCGCGGCGCCGATCAGCGACTGCGCGGCGATCGCGAACGAGTCCAGCAACAGCGCCACGAACTGCCACAGCTGCAAGCCGATCTGGTGCGCGGCCAGCTGCGCCGGGCCCAGCCGGCCGGCAACCCCGGCGGCGATCATGAACGAGGCTTGGAAGGCCACCGCGCGCACCACCAGATCCCTGCTGACCACCATCTGCGCCCGCACCACCGGCCAGTGCGGGGCGAGCGACACCCGCTCGACGAGCAGCGCCCGAATGCACAAGCCGGCACCGAGCCACTGCGCGAGCACGTTGGCGATCGCCGACCCGACCAGGCCCAGCTGCGCCGGATACACCAGCAGCGGCGAGGCGATCGCGGACAGCACGTTGGCCACCACCACGATCCGTACCGGCGTCATGGTGTCCTGCACGCCGCGCAGCCAGCCGTTGCCGGCCAGCACCAGCAGCACGCCGGGCAGGCCCAGCACCGCTACCCGCAGCCAGCGCTCGGCCTCGTGCGCGACCGACGGGTTGTCCCCGACCACCAGCCGGACGATCGGACCGGCCAGCAGCTCGCCGAGCGCCGCCGCGGCCAGCCCCAGCCCGAACGCCAGCCAGGACGCCTGCACCCCCTCGTTGACCGCCGACGCCCGGCGGCCGGCGCCGAAGTAGCGGGCGGCCCGTCCGGTGGTGCCGTACTCCAGCGAGCTGCCGACGATGGCAAGCAGCGTCATCACGGTGCCGGCCGCGCCCAGGGCAGCCAGCGGCACCCGGCCCAGGTGGCCGACCACCGCGGTGTCGACGAGCACGAACAGCGGCTCGGCGGCGAGCACCACGAATGCGGACGCGGCCAGCGCGATGATCCGCCGGGTGGACGCCCCGGTGACCGACTCAGTCATGCTGCTCGATCCCCCCGGTCAGTCCCCGGTCAGATCCCGGTACATGACGAGCAGGTCGACGTAACCCTGTTGTGGATGCCGGAAGGCACCGGGCACCGCCCCGACGATCTCGAAGCCCAGATCGCGGTAGAGCTTGACCGCGTAGACGTTGGACGCGGCCACCGCGTTGAACTGGATGCCCCGGAAACCACCGGCTCGAGCCTGCTCGAGGCTGTGCAGCACCATCGCCCGGCCGACTCCCTGGCCACGGGCGGCTGCCGCGACGATGAAGGAGGCGGTGGCCACATGCGCACCCGGGCCGGCCCGGTTCGGGCCGGTCTTATAGCTGCCGAGTACCCGGCCGTCGGAGTCGCTGACCAGCCACGCCTGATCAGGTGGGCCGGCCAGCCAGATCCGGCGGCCGGTGTCGCGGTCCATCGCCGGGTCGAAGGCGTAGGTGTCCTGGGCCAGCACGATCTCCCGCAGGATCGGCCAGAGTTCGGGCCAGTCCGCTTGGCCGGCCGGACGGAACCGCAGGCTCACCGGCTATCCGCCGTCATCGGCTGAGCATAGTCATCGGCTACTCATCGTCATCGGCTTCACGCGGCTTGCGGTACGGGTCCGGCTCGCCGGCGTACACCGCGTGTGCCCGGCTCTGCTGCACCTGGGCATCGGCCTGCCTGGCCACCGCCAGCAGGTCGTTGATGTGTTGTGCCGATTCCGGAAGTTCGTCCAGCAGGAAGGCGATGGTCGGAGTGAACTTGACCCCGGTCTGCCGGCCCACCTCGGTCCGGATCAGGCCGCGGGCCGCCTCCAGCGCGGCGGCCGAATCGGCCCGGGCGTCGGCGTCGCCGTAGACGGTGTAGAACACGGTCGCGTCGTGCAGGTCGCCGGTTATCCGGACGTCGGTCACGGTGACCATGCCGAGTCGCGGATCCTTGATCTGGTTCTCGATGTAGGACGCGACGATCTGCCGGATCCGGCCGGCCAGCCGGCGGGCCCGTGGTGAATCTGCCATAGCGGCGATTGCCTTTCTCAACACACGACGGACGAACGTCGTTCTGCTCAGCCGCGGACCTGCCGCCGGGACGCCGATTGCTCAGACGTCCCGGCCAGCCTGTCGCGGCGGACGATCGGGTTACGAGCGGGGCTTCTCCCGCATCTCGAAGGTCTCGATGACGTCACCGATCTTGATGTCGTTGAACGACCCGAGACCGATACCGCACTCGAAGCCCTCCCGAACCTCGGTGGCGTCGTCCTTGAACCGGCGCAACGAGTCGACCGCGAGGTTCTCGTTCACGGTGATGCCGTCGCGAACCAGCCGAGCCTTGGAGTTGCGTCGGATGGTGCCGGAGCGGACCAGGGAGCCTGCCACGTTGCCGATCCGGGGCACCCGGAACACCTCGCGCACCTCGGCGGTGCCGAGCTGGACCTCCTCGAACTCGGGCTTGAGCATGCCCTTCAGGGCAGCCTCGATCTCGTCGATGGCCTGGTAGATGACCGTGTAGTACCGGACATCCACCCCCTCCCGCTCGGCGGCTTCGCGCGCCTTGCCCTCCGGCCGGACGTTGAAGCCGATCACCACGGCATCGGAGGCGATCGCCAGGTTGATGTCGTTCTCGGTGATCGCGCCGACGCCGCGTCCGATCACCCGCAACGACACCTCCTCGTTGCCCTCGCCGATCTCGATCTTGAGCAGCGAGTCCTCTAGCGCCTCCACCGAACCGGACACATCGCCCTTGATGATCAGGTTCAGCTGCTGCACCTCACCGGCCGCCAGCGCCTTGTCCAGGTCGTCGAGGGAGATCCGGCGCCGGGTCGAGGCGAGTTGGGCGTTGCGCTCGCGCGCCGAGCGGCGGTCGGCGATCTGCCGGGCGATCCGGTCCTCCTCCACCACGATGAAGGAGTCACCGGCACCGGGCACCGAGGTCAACCCGAGCACCATCACCGGCGAGCCGGGGCCCGCCTCGTCGACGGTCTTGCCGTCGTCGTCGAGCATCGCCCGGACCCGGCCGAAGGCATCGCCGGCCACGATCGAGTCGCCGACCCGCAGCGTGCCGCGCTGCACCAGCACGGTCGCCACCGGGCCACGGCCACGGTCCAGGTGCGCCTCGATCGCAATGCCCTGGGCGTCCTGGGTCGGGTTCGCCCGCAGGTCCAGCGCCGCGTCCGCGGTGAGCAGGATGCCCTCGAGCAGGCCGTCGATGTTGATGTTCGACCGCGCCGAGACGTCGATGAACATCGTGTCGCCGCCGTACTCCTCGGCGACCAGCCCGTACTCGGTGAGCTGCTGGCGCACCTTGGCCGGGTTGGCGTCCTCCTTGTCGATCTTGTTCACCGCTACCACGACCGGCACGTCCGCGGCCTGGGCGTGGTTGAGCGCCTCGATGGTCTGCGGCATCACGCCGTCGTCAGCCGCCACCACCAGCACCACGATGTCGGTGGTGGACGCGCCACGGGCCCGCATCGCGGTGAACGCCTCGTGACCTGGGGTGTCGATGAAGGTGATCGCCCGGTCCCGGCCCTCGTGCTGCACGCGCACCTGGTAGGCACCGATGTGCTGGGTGATGCCACCGGCCTCGCCGGCCAGCACGTTCGACTTGCGGATCGCATCGAGCAGCCGGGTCTTACCGTGGTCGACGTGACCCATCACGGTCACCACCGGCGGCCGCGCGACCAGCGCCTCCTCGCCGCCCTCGTCGTTGCCGAAGGTCAGGTCGAAGGACTCGAGCAGCTCGCGGTCCTCGTCCTCCGGGCTGACCACCTGGACGTTGTAGTTGAGCTCGGCACCGAGCAGCTGCAGCGTCTCCTCGTTCACCGACTGGGTCGCGGTGACCATCTCGCCGAGGTGGAACAGCACCGTCACCAGCGCGGCCGGCTCGGCGTTGATCCGTTCGGCGAAGTCCGACAGCGACGCGCCGCGCGGCAGCCGCAGCACGTCACCGTTGCCGCGCGGCACCGAGACGCCACCCAGCGACGGCGCCGACATGTTGTCGAACTCCTGCCTGCGCTGCTTCTTGCTCTTCTTGCCACGGACCGGACGGCCGCCACCGCGACCGAACGCACCGGCCGTGCCGGCGCCGCGACCACGCCCGCCGGGACCACCCGGACGGCCGGCGAAGCCGCCACCACCGCCAGCACCGGGACCGCCAGCACCGGGACCGCCGCGGAAGCCGCCGCCACCGGGTGCGCCGGCACCGGGCCGGTAGTTACCGCCGCCACCGCCGCCACCACCGGGCCGGCCGGCGCCACCGCCGGGTCCACCCGGTCGACCGGCGCCACCCGGAGCCGGCCGGCCGGCACCACCGGGGCCGGCCCGACCGGGGCCACCGGACCGGGGCGGGACCATGCCGGGGTTGGGCCGGGGCGGCATCATGCCCGGGTTCGGCCGAGGGCCACCCGGGCCACCGGAGCCGGACGGGCGCTGGCCGCCCGGACGCGGCGCCTGGCCGCCACCGGGACGAGGTCCTTGTGGACGGGGCGGGGCTTGGCCGCCCACCCCGAACGGGTTGTTGGCCACTCGCGGCCCAGCTGGCCGGGGCGCGGCCGGGCGCGGGCCCGGGGTCGGCCGGGACGCGGACTCCTCCACCGGAGCCGGCGGCGCGGCCGGGGCCTCGGCGACGACCGGCTGGGGCTCCGGGGCGCGGACCGGAGCCGGCGCCGGCGCGGTGACGGCCGGTGCCGGCGGCTGGGCCGGAGCGGGCGCGGCCGACTTGGTCGCCACCCTGGCCGGCTTGCCGGCCGGGGCTGGGGCCGATGCCGGGAACGCTTCGCGCAGCCGGCGGGCGACCGGTGCCTCCACGGTGGATGATGCGCTCTTGACGAACTCACCGAGTTCGCTGAGCTTCGCCAGAACTTCCTTGCTAGGTACGCCGAGCTCCTTCGCGAGCTCGTGTACGCGGGCCTTGCCTGCCACTGGACTCCTTCGTACGGAACCAGCGGCAGCCCGCAGGTCCCGATTTAGGTGGGAAACGCAATCATGGTTGGCGCTTCATCGGGTGCTCATAGCTCTGCTTCTCACTCTCGCCTTCGCGAGTACTGGTCTCGCCGCCTTCGCGAGTGTCGGTTTCGGTTCGAACCGCTCGGGGTGAAACTACACCGATCCGCCGGAGTCGCCGAACGCGATGGACCCGGGGTCCGGCCGTGTCGACGCCTCCACGTGCCGCCGTACCGGAGCCGGGTCCAGCCGGACGCTACTGCGCAGTGCCCGGCCGAAGGCCCGGCGCCGTTCGGCCAGGGCCACGCAGGACGGCACCGGATGCACCCAGGCACCCCGGCCGGCCGCGCGAGCCCTCGGGTCCGGTAGCACGTCCCGGACCGGCGAACCGGCCGAATCGAAACGCACCTCGGGCCCTGTGACGACGCGAAGCAGATCGGTGGCCGGCACACGCTGGCGGCAGCCGACGCAGGTGCGGATAGCCACCTGAGCGCTCGGAATGTCGCCGTCGTGACGGCCAGCTTCCAGTCTACCCCCCGGAGTCAGCGGAATTACCCGCCTTTCGGCCAGCTGGCTGGTCAGCCCGGCCGGCCGGGATCGGACCGGCGCCGGTCGGGCTCAGGGCTGGTCCCTCGGCGTCGGAGTGGATGTCGATCCGCCAACCGGTGAGCCGCGCGGCCAGCCGGGCGTTCTGGCCCTCGCGGCCGATCGCCAGCGACAGCTGGTAGTCCGGCACCACCACCCGGGCGGCCTTGGCCACCGGATCCACCACGGTGACCTCGCGAGCGCTCGCCGGTGACAGCGCGTTACCGACGAACACCGCCGGGTCATCGTTGTAGTCGATGATGTCGATCTTCTCGCCGTGCAGCTCGGCGACCACGTTGCGGACCCGCTGACCCATCGGCCCGATGCAGGCACCCTTGGCGTTCAGGCCCTCCACGTTCGAGCGCACCGCGATCTTGGTGCGGTGGCCGGACTCGCGGGCCACCGCCATGATCTCCACGCTGCCGTCGGCAATCTCCGGCACCTCCAGCGCGAACAGCTTCTTGACCAGGTTGGGATGGGTCCGGCTGAGCGTGATCTGCAGGCCGCGCATGCCGCGGCTGACCGAGACCACGAAGCACTTGATCCGGGTGCCGTGGTCATACACCTCGCCGGGCACCTGCTCCGACGGCGGCAGCACCGCCTCCACCTTGCCGAGGGTGACCAGCACCAGCCCCCGCTGCGCCGCCTGGGCATCGGCCTGGATGATTCCGGTCACGATGTCGCCCTCGTGGCCGGAGTACTCGCCGTAGGTGTGGTCGTGCTCGGCGTCGCGCAGCCGCTGCATGATGACCTGCTTGGCGGTCATCGCGGCGATCCGGCCGAAGTCGGTGGGCGTGTCGTCGAACTCCTCGATCAGTTCACCGTCCGGGGAGTACTCGGCCGCCCAGACCGTCACCTCACCGGTCTTGCGGTCGATCTCCACCCGCGCGTGCGGCATCGGATGGTTGGTGTGCCGGTAGGCCGAGAGCAGCGCGGTCTCCAGCGCCTGGATGACGGTGTCGAAGGAAATCTCCTTCTCCCGCTCGATGCTCCGCAGGGCGGCGATGTCGACGTTGACCATGGCTCATTCCTCCTCGTCCGCCGGGTCGTCGGTGCCCGCATCGCCGGCGGCCGGCAGCGCCTCGTCCTCGGCTGCCGGCTGGTCGGGCCGGGAGAATTCGACCTGCATCCGGCCGTTGCCCACCGCCGTCCAGGCATAGCTGTGCTCGGTGCCGGCCACCTGCAACCGCAGGCCGGCCGGGTCCACGGCCAGCACGCGGCCGGTGACCGGCTCGGCGCCGCCGATCGACACGCTGACCAGCCGGCCCAGCGCGCGCTGCCAGTGCCTGGGTTCGGTGAGTGGGCGGTCCACGCCCGGCGAACTGACCTCGAGCACGTACGGGCCGGTGAAGGCGCCGTCGTCGGAGTCCATCGCGGTGGAGATGGCTCGCGACACCACCGCCACGCCGTCCAGGTCGATCCCGTCCTCGCCGTCCACGGTGACCCGAAGCAGGCTGCGCCGACCGGCCGAGCTGACCGAGAGGTCCACCAACTCGTAGCCTGCGGACGACACCACCGGGTCCAACAATTGCTGTAGCTGTTGCCGCTGCGGTGACTGTGCAGTCATCTTCCGCCGCTCCCGTCGGTGTCCAGTTGTGGTACCGGGGCCCGCCGCGGATCCGGTGACCGGCGCCGTGCGCGCGGCGGGAATGCCTTGCCAGCAGCTTACCGGCATCTGAAAGACTGCTCATCCGATGGCCGAGATATCCCGACGCGCCCTGCTGAGCCGGACGGTGCTGCTGGCCGGGCTCGTCACCGGCGCCGGGCTGGGCCTGACCAGGCGGGCACACCACAAGGTCGCGATTGCGCCCCCACCGCCGCCGGTCGCGCTCACCGATGCCCTGGCGCGGCAGCGCCGGCTGCTCGCCGGCTACGACTCGGTGGCCGGCGATGCGGCTCGACCGGCGCTTGCCGGACTGCGCTCGGACGTGTCCGCGCACGGCGACGCGCTGCGCGCGCTGCTGGAGCTCTATCCCGGCTGGCGGCTGGCCCAGGCCGGTGGCTCGGCCTCGGCCCGCACCGCGTCTTCGGCCAGCACCGCGTCTTCGGCCAGCACCGCCTCGGCCACCGGGCAGCCATCTCCGCCCTCCTCGGTGGCCGGGCTGGCCACCTTGAGCACCGCCGACGCTCGCGAGCTCTCGGCGGCCGTGCTGGCCTGGCCGGCCGGCGAGGCGCACGCGGGCGAGGTGCTGCCGGTGCTGGCCAGCATTGCCGCCTGCTTGAGCAGCCATGCGCAGGTACTCGGGTGACCACGCCGGCCGATCCGATCGCCGACGGCCTGCGGCGGGTGCTCGCCGCCGAACACCAGGCGGTCTTCGGCTATCCGGTGCTCGGCGTGCACCTGGTCGACGAGGCGCGGCGGGAACGGGCGCGCGCGCTGGAGGCGGCGCACCGCTCGAACCGGGACGCGGTCGCCGATCAGCTGACCAGCCGGCATGCCGACCCGGTCGCGGCGGCGCCGGGCTACCCGCCGCCGACGCCGGTCACCGACCCGGCGGCGGCGGCCGGCTGGGCGGTACGGATCGAGGAGACCTCGGCGGCCGCCTACCGGTACCTGATCGGCTGCGCCGTGCGCGCCGGCGGCAGCCAGCAGGCGGTGCGCCGGCAGGCCCTGGCCGGGCTGTCCGCCGCCGCGCTGGCCGCCGCCTACTGGCGTGGGCTGACCACGCCGGACCGGCCCACCACGCCGTTTCCCGGTACTTCGTAGGCCAAATCTTTTCCCGCTACTCCGTAGGCCAAGTCTGTCCCGCCCACTCAGTAGGCCAAATCTGTTCCTGCCTCCGACTCGGCAAGCCAGCCGTCGACCACCCCGACCAACTCGGCCAGTGAGTTGATCACCGCATCCGGGGTGCCGTCCACCCCCATCTGGTTGGCCGGAATGGCACTGTGCGGCAACAGCACCGCGCGCATGCCGACCCGGTTGGCCCCGAAGATGTCCTCGAAGAGCCGGTCACCGACGTAGGCCGCCCGGCGCGGTTCGGTCACGCCGACCGCGGCGAGCGCGGCTCGAAACGCCTCCGGGTGGGGCTTGGCCCACGGAATCTCCGATGAGTACACCGCGCCGTCGATCAGGTGATCCACCTGGTCCCGGACGAAGATCCGGGCGTGCTGGTCCTGCGGCCAGGTGGTGTTGGACAGCACCCCGACCCGCAGCCCGCGGGCCCGCAGCGCCGCGAACAGCTCAGGCACCTGCGGGTCGGTGTAGCTGTGCGCGTCCCACCACTGGAAGTACCGCTGTAGCTGCGCCTCGGACAGGCTGAGTTCGGCAGCGGTCAGGATGTCGTCCATGGTGCCGCTGCGGTGCTCGTCCCGGACCAGCTGCCAGACGACCTCCTCGGCGGCCATCAGCGCCTTGGCCTGCTCGGCGTCCTGGGTCACCGCGAACCAGCAGTCGTACGGGTCGATGGTGTGCCACGGCGTGAGCGTGCCGCCCCAGTCGAAGATCACCGCTTCCAACGTCATGCAACCAGCCTAGAAGAGAGATCGGTGACGGTACTGCTCGGCTTCGCGCTCGCTGACGCCCTTGCGATTGCCCACCCGCCTCAGAACAACACGGTGCGCAGGGTGCCGACCTGGCCGAAGCCGAGCCGCTCATACATGGCACGGCCGGCGAGGTTGTAGTCGTTGACGTACAGGCTGACCGTCGGTGCCCGGTGCAGCGCCAGCCGGGTGACCGCCGCCATGCCGGCGGTGCCGATGCCCTGGCCGCGCAGTTCGGGGCGTACCCAGACCCCCTGCACCTGGGCGGTGGCCGGGCTCAGCGCGCCGATCTCGGCCTTGAAGACCACCCGGCCATCCTCGTCGAAGCGGGCGAACGCCCGGCTGGCCGAGATCAGCTCGGCCAGCCGGTTGCGGTAGCCGCGGCCGGCGTCGCGCCCCACCGGCGACACCTCCAGCTCCTCGCTGAACATCGCCACCGCTGCCGGCAGGAACGCATCGAGCTCGCGCGGCCGCACCGGACGCACCGCCGGGTCCGGCTCATGCAGCGGCAGCGTCCGGGTACACAGCAACGGCTGGCGGTGCCGCACCGCGCGGGCCGGCCCCCATTTGCGCGACAGCACCGACCACATCGTCTCGACCGCCTCGGCCGGCCCGACGATGGACGAGCAACCGCGGCCGGTCCGGGCCAGTTGACTGCTGATCAGCTCCAGCGCGGCCAGGTCGCTGCCCAGCGGGATCAGGGTGCCGCCGTGGAAGGCGGCGGCCCGCAGCGACTCGTGCTCGCCGTCCACTCCCCAGAGCTCGCCGCCGTACCGCCTCGGTTCGAGGTCCGGCACCAGCCGCAATCTTGAGTCCAGCACGCAGTTGGCGATCAGGTCGTCGTCCACCAGTGCCCGCACCGCCGCGGCGTCCCCGGCGTTCAGCACCCTGGGTCGGGCCTGAATGAGCGTCACACCAGCAAAACTACCGTCCAATCCGAACTGCTGCCGCGAACGCTTCGATCGAGACCCCCTTGCGCCGCCTGGACGATGCGAGAGCGATCTTGATCGTGCCGCGGCGCCCGGTCAGAAGTTGGTGCCGTAGCGCGGCGCCCGGTCGGTGCCGAAGGCCAGATCCAGCCGGTCCAGCAAGCCTGGACTGTCCGAGCGGACCAGACCGGCCCGGTGCAGCATGTGCAGCCGGTAGCCGCCCAGGTAGATCGAGCCGAGCTCCGGCCGGTCCAGCCACAGCTGGGCCGGCCGATCGGTGGGCACGCACTCGGCACCGTCCGGGCCGCCGGCCAGCGCCACCCGTTCACCGGCCACCTCGAACACCGCCTCGAAGTCCACCGCGTAGCGGCGGCCGGCCAGCAACGCCGCCAGGTTCACCGGACGCAACCACAGGCCGTCCTTGCTGGCCACCGTGCGCAGCTGCCGAAAGTCGGTGAGCAGGAAGGGCAACGGGTCGTCGCTCGGCACCTGCCAGCTCTCGATGGTCGGTATCAGATCCATCCCCAGCAGCACCTGCCACAGCGCCGCGTGGGCCTGCCGGGTGATGGGCCGGTAGTCGAGGATCTCGCACCGGCTGTCCGGGTGTCCGTCCGTCCACCGCTCCGCCGTCCGGTAGGTCAGATAGCCGTCCGGATGCACCAGGTAGAACTTCTCGCTCTTGCCTTGCCGCCGGGATTCCGGGTCGAAGAACAGCCGGTCCCACCAGCGATCGGTGCGATTCAGCGCGCCGGGCGTGACCTGCTGCCAACGCCGGTACAGCTCCGGCAGCCGCTGGCGGGCCTGCTCGGCGGTCAGCTGTTCGACCGCGCCCGCGTCCACCGGGGCGCGCAGTGTGGCCAGCCGGCGATCGATGGACACCTTGACGGCGGTGCTCGCCACCCCGTAGCCGAACCGGCGGTAGATGCTGCCCTCGCTGGCCATCAGCACCGCGCACGGCACACCGGCGGCGTGATACTGCTCGGCCAACCGGCCGAGCAGGGCGGTCAGCACGCCACGGCGGCGGTGGGTGGGCAGCACCGCCACCCAGGTCAGGCCCGGCACCTGCAAATCGCCGCCGCCCGGCACGGTCATGCTGAACGGGTAATGGGCCGCTACCCCGACCAACCGCTCGCCGTCACCGGCGAGGAGGATCTCGGGTGGATTGCTGAAGGTGTCGGCGTAGCTCTCCGCCGAGTGCGTGAAGCCGAAGGCAACGCTGTCGATGCGCGCGATCTCCGGAAAGTCTTGCTCGGTTGCCGGTCGAAGCTGGATATCCACGAACGCCCAGTCTGCCCCGGCGGCCGATAACGGCCAACCGAATAACCCGGCTGGCTCCTCAGCTGACCGCCACCGTCGGCTGCCCGGAGCCCATCCCGGCGTCGGCGAACTCCTCGGCCAGCCGCAGCGCCTCCTCGATCAGGGTCTCCACGATCTGGGATTCGGGCACCGTCTTGATGACCTCGCCCCGGACGAAGATCTGGCCCTTGCCGTTGCCGCTGGCCACCCCCAGGTCGGCTTCCCGCGCCTCGCCCGGCCCGTTGACCACGCAGCCCATCACCGCCACCCGCAGCGGCACCTCGACGCCCTGCAGGCCGGCGGTCACCTTCTCGGCCAGGGTGTAGACGTCCACCTGGGCCCGGCCGCAGGACGGGCAGGACACGATCTCCAGCCGCCGCTGGCGCAGGTTCAGCGACTCCAGGATCTGCAGGCCGACCTTGACCTCCTCGACCGGCGGCGCCGACAGCGACACCCGGATGGTGTCACCGATGCCCTGCGACAGCAGCGCGCCGAAGGCGACCGAGGACTTGATGGTGCCCTGGAAGGCCGGGCCGGCCTCGGTCACGCCCAGGTGCAGCGGGTAGTCGCACTGCTCGGCAAGCAGCTGATAGGCCCGGACCATCACCACCGGGTCGTTGTGCTTGACCGAGATCTTGAAGTCGCGGAAGCCGTGCTCCTCGAACAGCGAGGCCTCCCACAGCGCCGACTCGACCAGCGCCTCCGGAGTCGCCTTGCCGTACTTGGCCAGCAGCCGCTTGTCCAGCGAGCCGGCGTTCACCCCGATCCGCAGCGAGACCCCGGCGTCGGCGGCGGCCCGGGCGATCTCGCCGACCTTGTCGTCGAAGGCCTTGATGTTGCCCGGGTTGACCCGGACCGCGGCGCAGCCGGCCTCGATGGCGGCGAACACGTACTTGGGCTGGAAGTGGATGTCGGCGATCACCGGGATCTGCGACTTCTTCGCGATGGCCGGCAGCGCCTCGGCGTCGTCCTGGCTCGGGCAGGCCACCCGGACGATGTCGCAGCCGGCCGCGGTGAGCTCGGCCATCTGCTGCAGGGTGGCGTTGACGTCGGCGGTCAGCGTGGTGGTCATGGACTGCACCGAGATCCGGGCGTCACCGCCGACCGGTACCGAGCCGACCTGGATCTGGCGAGACTTCCGGCGCGGCGCCAGGACCGGCGGCGGGCCGGCCGGCATGCCCAGCGATACCGATGTGCTCACGGGTGCTTCCCCACTTCGGGTCTACGTAACGGTGTGCTTACCAGAGTAGGCGGCGGGACGGGGCCGGCACGCACGTCCGGTGCCGCGGCTTCAGCGCAGGTCGAGCAGGTCGACCACGAAGATCAGCGTTTCGCCGCCGGCGATCACGCCAGGAGCGCCACGGTCGCCGTAGCCCAGCCGCGGCGGGATGATCAGTTCCCGGCGACCACCGACCCGCATGCCCCGCACACCCTCGTCCCAGCCGGCGATGACCCGTCCGCCGCCCAGCGGGAAGGTGAACGGCGCGCCACGGTTGTAGCTGGCGTCGAACTCCTCGCCGGTCGAATAGGCCACCCCGACGTAGTGCACCACGGCCTGCTGACCGACCTCGGCGACCGCCCCGTCGCCGTCGACCAGATCGCGAATCTGCAGCTGGCCGGTCAACTCACCGGACGGGAACTCGACTACGGGCTTGGTCACAGGTCTCCTCGGGACATCCCCTAATTGGACAGCGAGATCGGCTTCACGATATCGGCGTACATCACCAGGGCCGAGAAGATCACCAGGAAGCCGGCCACCACGTACATCACCGGCACCAACTGGGCGACGTCGACGAAGATCAGGTGCTCGCGCCGGCGCAGCCGGGCGATCCCGCGCCGGATCGACTCCACGATCGCGCCCGCGACGTGGCCGCCGTCCAGCGGCAGCAGCGGCAACAGGTTCAGGAAGAACAGCAGCAGGTTCACCCCGGCCAGCAGGCTGAGCAGGGTGAATACCTTGTCCAGCGCGTCCACCCGTGGGCTGTCGGCGATCTCGCCACCGATCCGGCCCAGGCCGACCACCCCGACCGCGCCGGCCCGATCGCGCGGCTTGCCCTCGAACACGGTGCCGATCAGGCTGCCGATCTTGGCCGGGAACTGCTTGATCGCGTCCACTCCGAGCCCCATCTGCTGCCAGATGGTGCTGGTGACCTGGCCGGCCGACAGCGGCTGGTAGGCCTCGGTGGTGCTGATGCCGATGAAGCCTGCCTGCTTGGTCCTGCTGCCGTCGGCGTTGGCGGCCTTGCTGTTGCGCACCGGGGTCAGATGCAGGGTGACCGGCTTGCCGGCGCGCTGCACCTGCACGCTGATCGGCTTGTTGGCCGAGTTCTCGATGATGGTGACCGCGTCGTCCCAGCTGCCGATCCGGGTGCCGTCGATAGCGGTCAGCTTGTCGCCGGCCCGCAGCACCCCGGCCGCCGGGGCCCGCCGGTAGTCGGCGCTGCCCACCGCTGGGCATTTCTCCACCTGCGCCGTGGCCGGCACCACGCAGGCACTGACCGTGCTCACCGTTGTGGTCGGTCCCTTCAAGCCGACGACCCCGTATAGCAGGATGCTGATCAGCAAGAAGATCAGCAGGTTCATGGTGGGGCCGCCCAGCATGATGATCATCTTCTTGCCCGGGGTCAGCCGGTAGAACTGCCGGTGCTCGTCGGACTCGGTGATCTCGGTACGGCTGGTTGCCCGGAACTCCTCGACCAACTCCCCCATCCGGCGGGGCCAGTGGAACCGCTTGCCGTCGGTACGCGGCGGCACCATGCCGATCATCCGGATATAGCCACCCAGCGGAATGGCCTTGATGCCGTACTCGGTGTCGCCGCGACGGCGGGAGAAGATGGTCGGTCCGAAGCCAACCATGTATTGGGTGACCCGGACGCCGAACCTCTTGGCCGGCGCCAGGTGGCCGATCTCGTGCAGGGCGATCGAAGCCAGCAGGCCCACCGCGAAGGCGATCACGCCGAGTGCGTAGAGCACCTGCGGCTCCTCTCAGCGATTAGGTTTCTCAGGGCCTCATGCCTCTCAGGAATTTCCTGCGCGTCTAGGGGACGCAACGTCAATTGTGCCTGCCCAGGGAGCCGATTGCGTCCCACTGAGCGGGCCAGCGCGACATTCCCAGCTGCTTCCCAGCTACCTCACATCTGCCGGTCAGGTTCGGTCAGGCCAGCAGCGACTCGGCCGTGCGGCGGCCCCAGTCCTGCGCCGCCTCGATGTCGGCGATATCACGCGGGACGCCGGCCGCTCGATGCTCGGTGTCGAGCCAACTCCGCAGCACTCGTCCGGTGATGTCCACGATCGCCAGGAAGCCGCAGCGACCGGCGTGGAAGGCATCCACCAGCACCTCGTTGGCGGCGTTGAACACCGCCGGCGCGCAGCCGCCGGCGATGCCGGCGGTGCGGGCCAGCTCGATCGCCGGGAACGCGGTGTTGTCGACCGGTTCGAACGTCCAGCTGTGCGCGGTGGTCCAGTCCAACGCCGGGGCCGCCGCCGGTACCCGGTCCGGCCAGCCCAGGGCCAGCGCGATCGGCAGCCGCATGTCCGGTGGGCTGGCCTGCGCCAGCGTGGCACCGTCGGTGAACTCGACCATCGAGTGCACGATCGACTGCGGGTGCACCACCACCTCGATCCGGTCGTAGCCGACACCGAACAGCAGCTGTGCCTCGATCAGCTCCAGCCCCTTGTTCACCAGGGTGGCCGAGTTGGTGGTGACCAGCCGGCCCATCGCCCAGGTCGGATGGGCCAGCGCCTGTTTCGGGGTGACCTCGGTGAGTTGGTCACGCGACCGACCGCGGAACGGGCCACCGCTGGCGGTGAGCACCAGCCGCCGCACCTCCGCCGGACTGCCGCCGCGCAGGCACTGGGCCAACGCCGAGTGCTCGGAGTCCACCGGCACCAGTTGGCCGGCCTTGGCGCTGTCCAGCACCAGCGGACCGCCGGCGATCAGCGACTCCTTGTTGGCCAACGCCACCGTCCGGCCGGCCGCCAATGCGGCCAGGGTGGCCCGCAGGCCCTGGGCGCCGGCGACCCCGTTGAGCACCACGTCGCAGTCCAGGGTGGCCAGCTCCGCGGCCGCGTTCGGGCCGTCCAGCACCCGCGGCGGTCGCGTATCCGACGGCCAGCGCGCGGCCAGCCGCTCGCGCAACTCGGTGCCGTCGCAGCTGACCGCGAGCTGCGGCACCCGCCAGCGGATCGCCTGCTCGACCAGCAGGTCCAGGCTTGCGCCGCCGGCGCACAGCGCGGCCACCGAGAACCGGTCCGGGGCATGCGCGATCACGTCGAGCGCCTGGGTGCCGATCGAGCCGGTGGAGCCGAGCACCACGACGCTGCGCCGGCCGTCCGTCGAGCAGGTCATCGGCCCATTCTCACCGATCCTCGCCGCGGGCCTGCCGGCCGGCCGAGCCAGTGGACCGTGGCGCCAGCGAGCCGGTGGCTCGGTGGTCCACCGACGGTGCCAGAATGAGGCGAGTTGGAAGCGGGTCGACTGCTAGGAGTGATCAAGTGGCCGCACACGACGTGCCCGCGCAGCGAGAGCATGCCGCCGAGGCGAAGCAGTTGGACGCCGAGCGGAACGCCGAGATCGAGCACGCGCATGACGACTCCGGCCGTCCGGAGCTGTGGGGCTGGCATCACGAGTTCAGGGCCGGCCGGCAGATCGGCGGCTGGCTGTCCTTCCTGATCCTGGGCGCGCTGCTGACCACCACCCACTACAACAAGGCCGGCACCGTCGCCATCATCGCCACCATGGCGGTGCTGACCGGCGGCCTGCTCTGGGACCGCCACCATCGCAAGAACCAGTGGCGGTCGTAACGGCCCCCTGCTCGGCTCCGCGCTGGCTCCGCTCCTCGTCGCTGACGCTCCCGCGCTGCTCACTCGCTGTCGCGCCAGCCGCCGGTGGCTAAGGCGCCAACTCCTCGACGCCCCAGGGTGAGCCGTACTCGCCCGCCAGCAACTCCAGGAACGGCTCGGCGTCGAACGCCTCCGGCCCGAGCACGCCGGCACCGGACCAGACGCCGCCAGCGATGAGTTCCAACGCCACGATCGGGTTGACCGCGGTCTGCCAGACCACCGCCTGCGAGCCGTATTCGGCCATCGACCAGGCGTTGTCCACCACGTGGTAGAGGTAGCTCGAACGCGGCTGGCCGTCCTTGCCGGTGCCGCGCACCCAGACCCCGGCGCAGGTCTTGCCACGCATCCGCTCGCCCAACTCGGCCGGGTTAGGCAACGCGGCCGCCACCACGTCGCGCGGGCTGACCCGCGCGTCGCCGACCGGTATGGGCTGCGTCGAATCGAGCCCGAGCATGTGCAGCGTCTTGAGGACCCCGATGAACTCCTCGCCCAGGCCGTACTTGAAGCTGACCCGGTCGGCCCGCAACCAGCGCGGCATCAGCAGCACCTCCTCGTGCTCCACGTTGACGCACTCGACGGGGCCGATTCCCTCGGGAAACACGAAGGTTTCCGGCTCGCTGAACGGCTCGGTGGTGTACCAGCCGCGATCCCGTTCGTAGATCACCGGCGGGTTCAGGCACTCCTCGATGGTGGTCCAGATCGAGAAGGTGGGCGCGAAGATCGGCTGGCCGTCCTCGCCCAGCACTTCGAGGTTCGCCCCGTCCCGGACGGCCAATTCCTCGATGTGGGAGAACAGCCGGTCGCTGGCGTAGCGGGCGAATACGTCGGACAGGCCGGGCTCCACGCCGATGCCAACCAGCGCCAGCTTGCCCGACTGCTGCCACTGCCCGGCCAGTGCGAATTGCTCGTCACCGAGTTTCACCCCGGTCTTGCGGTACGGCTCGTCCGGATGCGGTACGGACAGCGACATGGCCATGTCCAGGTAGTGCACGCCGGTCGCCAACGCTGCCCGGAAGATCGGCATGGTGAACCGGGGATCGGTCGCGCCGAGCACCGCGTCGGCACCGGTGTCGGTCAGCAGCCGCTCGACGGCCGCCTGGTCACCGGCGTCCACCCGCGCAGCGGAGAACCGGTCGTCGCCAGTCGCCGCGGCAGCTCGCTCGGCCCGCCCGCCGTCGTAGTCGGCCAGCACCACCGACCGCGGGAACGGCCGGCGGGCGGCGATCTTGGCCGCCGCGGAGCCGACGCCACCGGCGCCGAGGATGAGCAGCCTCATCAGCGACCGTCGAGAAGCGGCTGGCGCGGATCCCAGCGGGTGCCACCGGCTTGGTCCCGGCGCCGGCGCGCGATGCCGGACAGCGCCTCGAGCACCACCCGGTTGGCCAGGAAGGCGGTGATGTCGGCATGGTCGTACGGCGGTGAGACCTCGACCACGTCCATCCCGACCACCGGCAGCTCGTAGGCGATTCGCCTTACCGAATCGAGCAGTTCCCGTCCGGTCAGGCCGCCGGGCTCGGGCGTGCCGGTGCCCGGCGCGTGCCCCGGGTCGCAAACGTCGATGTCGACGGAGAGGAACACCCCGTCGCACTCGTCGGTGGCGATCTCGAACGCCTCGGTAAGGCACTCGGTCAGTCCCCGGGCGCCGATCTCGGCCATCTCGTAGGAACGCATCCGCTGCTCGGCCATCCAGGACAGCGTCTCCGGATCCGGCCAGTAGCCGCGCAGGCCGATCTGCAGGAACCGGTCGCCCCGGACCGCGCCGGACTCGATCAGCCGGCGCATCGGCTGACCGTGCCCGATCAGCGAGCCGAACTCGATGTTGCCGGTGTCGGCGTGCGCGTCGAAATGGACCATCGAAACCCGGCCTTCGCCGAGGTGCTGGGCGACCCCGGCCGCGTCCGGCCAGGCGATGGTGTGGTCGCCACCGAGGATCAGCGGCAGCGCGCCGGCCGCGGTCACCGCGTACACCGCGGCCTGCAGGTCGCGCACCGAGCGCGCGGCGTCGCCGGAGAACATCTCGACGTCGCCGGCGTCGTAGACCTTCAGGTCACGCAGCCCGTCGACCCGCAGCGCCAGCGACGGCCGGCTGCCGTCGTGCGCCAGGTAGCAGGTCTGCCTGATGTATTGCGGCCCGAACCGGGTGCCGGACCGGTGCGAGGTGCCGCCGTCGAACGGCGCGCCCAGGATCACCACGTCGGCCTCGGGGTAGCTGGCCGGATCCGTCCAGTCGCAGGACGGCACCCCGAGAAAGGTGATGTCGGGTCCGAACTGTGCGCCGTAACGCGCCATCGCTCCTCCAGTCCGCTCGTAAGCACAGCCGCCAGCAGACTAGTCACCGGTCGCCCGCCGAGCAACGCCGAGCCCTCGCATAATCTGCTGATTCAGCGGACCAGGAGCACTTTTGCTTCGGATTCACTTGCTTAGCCGGCCGACCTACGGCATTATCGGTGCATGGTTGCCTCTCGACGTCGAGCCGGGCAACCGCAGCTGGACGACACCTCCAAGGCGATCATCGAGCAGCTGCAGCAGGACGGTCGCCGGCCGTACGCGAGCATCGGCAAGGCGGTGGGGTTGTCGGAGGCGGCGGTCCGGCAGCGGGTGCAGAAGCTCGTCGAGTCGGGCGTCGTGCAGATCGTCGCGGTCACCGACCCGCAGCAGATCGGGTTCGCCCGGCAGATGATGATCGGCATCAATATCGAGGGCGACCTCGAGAGCGCCGCCACGGCGCTGGCCGAGATTCCCGAGCTGGTGTACGTGGTGCTGACCGCAGGCTCGTTCGACATTCTCGCCGAGGCGGTGGTGATCGACGACGACCATCTGTTGGAGCTCGTCAACGAACGGATCCGCAAGCTTGCCGGGGTCCGCCGCACCGAAACGTTCATGTACCTGAAACTCAAGAAGCAGACCTACAACTGGGGTATCGCATGACTACCGACTTCTCCGTACCCGAACCTCGCGGCTACGACCCGGAGTACCTGTCCCGCGCCGCGCGGGACCACCTGTGGATGCACTTCACCCGGCTCTCGTCCTACGAGAACGCCGATGTGCCGGTGATCGTGCGTGGCGAGGGCGCCTACGTCTACGACGTGCACGGCCGCCGCTACCTGGACGGGCTGGCCGGGCTGTTCACGGTGCAGGTCGGCCACGGCCGCCGGGAGCTTGCCGACGCCGCGGCGATGCAGGCCTCCGAGTTGGCCTACTTCCCGATCTGGTCCTACGCCCACCCGACCGCCATCGAACTGGCCGAGCGGCTGGCCGACAACGCGCCGGGCGACCTTAACCGGGTGTTCTTCACCACCGGCGGCGGCGAGGCGGTGGAAACCGCCTGGAAGCTGGCCAAGCAGTACTTCAAGCTGACCGGAAAGCCCACCAAGCACAAGGTGATCTCGCGCTACGTGGCCTATCACGGCACCCCGCACGGCGCGCTGTCGATCACCGGCATCCCGGGTGCCCGGACCATGTTCGAGCCGCTGGTGCCGGGTGCCATCAAGGTGCCCAACACCAACTTCTACCGGGCGCCCGAACACGGCGACAACCTCAAGGAATTCGGCTTGTGGGCGGCCAACCAGATCGAGGCCGCGATCATCATGGAGGGTCCGGAGTCGGTCGCCGCGGTGTTCCTGGAGCCGGTGCAGAACTCCGGCGGCTGCTTCCCGCCGCCGCCCGGCTACTTCCAGCGGGTACGCGAGATCTGCGACGCCTATGACGTGCTGCTGGTCTCGGATGAGACGATCTGCTCCTTCGGCCGGCTCGGCCCGATGTTCGGCAGCGACAAGTTCTCCTACCAGCCCGACATGATCGCCTGCGCCAAGGGCCTGACCTCCGGGTACTCCCCGCTCGGTGCCTGCATCATCACCGACCGGCTGGCCGAGCCGTTCCTGCACGGGACGGACTACTTCCCGCACGGCATCACCTTCGGCGGCCACCCGGTCTCCTGCGCGGTCGCGATGGCCAACCTGGACATCTTCGAGCGCGAGGGCCTCAACCAGCGGGTGCTGGACAACGAGCACGCGTTCCGGAACACCCTGGAGAAGCTGCTCGACCTGCCGATCGTCGGCGACGTGCGCGGCGACGGCTACTTCTACGGCATCGAGCTGGTGAAGGACAAGCAGACCAAGGAGACCTTCAACGACGAGGAGTCCGAGCGGCTGCTGCGCGGCTTCCTGTCCAAGGCGCTGTTCGACGCCGGGCTCTACTGCCGGGCCGACGACCGCGGCGATCCCGTGGTGCAGCTGTCCCCGCCGCTGATCTGCGGCCAGGCCGAGTTCGACGAGATGGAGCAGATCCTGCGCTCGGTGCTCACCGAGGGCATGAAGCACATCTAGCATCGGACGCACGGAACGGCAGGTAGCCGAAACTACCTGCCGTTCCGTACGACTCAGGTGCAACTCGAAGAAGGCTTGAGCGTGGCCGGGTCGGCGTAGGGGTTGGGCGGAGTACCCGCACTCGTGTCGTTCTGCCAAGTGGAGAGGTCGGCGGACACGGTACCTGTGACAGGGACGCCGAAATTGTAGGTGTAGCGGTTGTAGTCAGTGCTCGTGAGGTCTCGCCCGTAGCCGTGGATGGCCGTTACGTTGAATTCGTAGCCGTTCCACTGCATCACCGGAGCACCGCTCTCTCGGACGCAGGCGTCGTTGTCGTAGTAGACCAGGTAGTAGTCGACTGCCTGGACATGGCCATCGCTGCACCATTGGGTGTCGAGCGCCTTGTCCTTCGGATAGCCACAGACCCTTGTGATGGCCCCAACCGTGGGCGGCGCCCCGTACTTCAGCGCGGGCTGAAGCGCGGGCGAGCAGTCGAGCTTGAACGCGCCGTAGTCGTAGGCCGGACTCCCGCCTACGGTCTGGCTCTGGCCCGCGGTCCAGTTGGTTGGCACGAAGGACTTCACAACCCCGCATGACTTTGCGTTCGTGGTCGAGCCGTTAATACCGGGCCAGACCCTGATGCCCTTGGTGTCGAAATAGCCGTTCTTGACCACCCTCTTGTCGTATACGCAGTGCCCTGCGGTGGCGACCATGTTCGGCGCGTACACCCAGCCGGTGCACCGACCGATCACCTTCGTGGGGTCGTATTCGTTGTTGCCCGGGATGGTGATCTCCACGATGGTGTTGTACGGGGGACCTGAGGTGTCGACATGAATCCTGTCGTCGCTGGTTCCGATGATGTCCGCGTTGGCCGGAGCGACGAACACCAACGTCATGAGCACGGCGAACAACCCGCCGATCAGCGCCAGTAAGGGCCGCCGTGTGCTTGAGGAATGAGGAAGTCTCACAATTCTTGCCTCCCACTCGGTGAGGATGACCGTCGCCCCTGCGACGATCTAGCCACTTCTATGACTGTTTCACATGACATCCTGACCATATGCCTGATGGGAGCAGACCGCACGGCCGAAGCCTTTCAAGACAACGCCAAACCAACATCACGTCGCCGAATCGCTCGGTAGTGCAAGGCGATTCTCCCCGCTAGCGCTTGGTTATCGGCTTGGAAGGCGTTTAACCTTTGTTTTGACTGTGCAAACGCCCTCGGCTGTCAGACCGCAAGCGCTGGCCGTCCGCGCATGGTCGACAGCCGCACGCTAGTACCCGGCGCCGGCGCGGATGTGTTCGAAGATCAGGTTGGTCTCGGTCAGCGCCACGTCCGGGTTGCCGGACAGGTTGACCACCACGAAGTTGCGCAGGTTCTCGGTGCTGCGCGCGGCGACGTGCACCAGGAAGTCGTCGGCACCGGCCAGGAAGAACACGTTGAGCACCTCGGGCAGTTCGGAGACGCCGGCGGCGAACTCGGTCAGATGGCTGCGGGCGTGCGACTGCATCCGGACCGCGATCATGGCCTGGATCGGACGACCGATGGCGGCCAGGTCGATGTCGGCGTGGAAGCCCCGGATCACTCCTCGTTCGCGCAGCGCCCGGACCCTACCGAGGCAGGTGGAGGCCGCGATGCCGGCCCGTTCGGCGAGCGCATTGTTCGGGATTCGGGCATCCTGGCTGAGTGCGGCCAGGATCACCCGGTCGACCGAGTCCAACTCGTCGGCGGGGCTTGCGGGCTCGGCACGCCGGGCGGCCCGCGACGTGCTCCGCAGCCCGTTCGGACCAATCGGAGATTCCGGCCGTGTTGACGAAGAACCGTGCACCATCAGGCGAGCTTGACAGAATTATCTTCAGCCAGCTAGCTATCTGGCCGCGAATCCTTCATTCTTTCCGGTAAACCGTTTCCCTACGCCGCTGTCCCTGGAGGCAGAACGATGAAGGTCGGCATCCCGCGCGAGATCAAGAATCACGAGTACCGGGTGGCGATCACGCCAGCCGGCGTGAACGAGCTGGTCCGCAACGGCCACCAGGTGTTCGTCGAGCGCGATGCCGGTGTTGGCTCCTCGATCCCGGACGAGTACTACATCAGCGCGGGGGCGCGGATCCTGGACCAGGCCGACGACGTCTGGGCCGAGGGTGACCTGCTGCTCAAGGTGAAGGAGCCGATCGCCGAGGAGTACGGCCGGATGCGGTCGAACCAGACCCTGTTCACCTACCTGCACCTGGCCGCCGACCGGCCGTGCACCGACGCCTTGCTCAAGGCGGGCACCGTCGGCATCGCCTACGAGACCGTGCAGCTGCCGGACGGCTCGCTGCCGCTGCTGGCGCCGATGTCCGAGGTCGCCGGCCGGCTGGCCCCGCAGGTCGGCTCCTACCACATGATGCGCCAGGGTGGCGGCGGCGGCGTGCTGATGGGCGGCGTGCCCGGCGTGTACGCGGCCAAGGTGGTCGTGATCGGGGCCGGCGTGTCCGGTCAGAACGCGGCCGCCATCGCGCTCGGCATGCAGGCCGAGGTGCTGCTGCTGGACCGCAACGTGGCCCGGCTGCGCCAGATGGACGCCATCTACCAGGGCCACTGCCAGACCGTCACCTCCAACGCCTACGAGGTGGAACTGGCGGTGCTCGACGCCGACCTGGTGATCGGCGCGGTGCTGGTGCCCGGTGCCAAGGCGCCGAAGCTGATCAGCAACGAGCTGGTGTCCCGGATGAAGCCGGGCTCGGTGCTGGTCGACATCTCGATCGACCAGGGCGGCTGCTTCGAGGACTCCCGGCCGACCACGCACGCCGAACCGACCTACCTGGTGCACAATTCGGTCTTCTACTGCGTTGCCAACATGCCCGGCGCGGTGCCGCACACCTCCACCTACGCGCTCACCAACGTCACGCTGCAGTACACGCTGGAGCTGGCCAACCGCGGCTGGCGCAACGCCCTGCGGGCCGATCCGGCGTTGGCGCTGGGGCTGAACACGCACGACGGTGAGCTGACCAACGCGCCGGTCGCCGAGGCGCACGGTTACACCAGCGTCGACCTCAACCAGCTGCTGAAGTAGCCGCCATCACCGGCCACCCGGCGCTGTCGTTCTGGCATCACACGGTCGGCGGCCAGCTCACCGTCCGGCCGTCGCTGGCCGAGGCGGAGTCATCCGCTCGGGTGGTCGACGTGGCCATCGTCGGCGCCGGCTACACCGGCCTGTGGACCGCCTACTACCTGCGTCGGGCCGATCCCGGCCTGCGGGTCGCGCTGGTCGAGGCCGAGGTCGCCGGCTTCGGCGCGTCCGGGCGCAACGGCGGCTGGTGCTCGGCGCTGTACCCGGTATCGCTGGGCAGGCTAGCTGCCGAGCACGGCCGGGACCAGGCGGTGCGGCAGTACCAGGCGCTGCAAGACACCATCGGCGAGGTGGGCCGGGTGATCGCGGCCGAGGGGTGGACGGCCGACTGGGCGCACGGTGGCACGGTGAGCCTGGCCCGCGGCCGGCCGCAGCTGGCGCGCGCCCGGGCCGAGATCGCCGAGGCCCGCCGGTTCGGCTTCGGCGAGCACGACCTGCGGCTGCTCTCGGCGGCCGAGGCGACCGGACGGCTGGCCGCCACCGGCGTGCTGGGCGGGCTGTTCAGCCCGCACTGCGCGGCCCTGCATCCGGCCAAACTGGTGCGCTCGCTGGCCGAGCAGGTCGGTGTGCAGGTGCCGATCTACGAGCGCACGCCAGCGCTGGCCATCGAACCGGGCCGGGTGCGCACGCCGTACGGCGACCTGCGGGCCGAGGTGGTGGTGCGCGCCACCGAGGGGTTCACCGCCGGCCTGGCCGGCCAGCGCCGGGCGCTGGCGCCGGTCTACTCGCTGATGGTGGCGACCGAACCGCTGCCGGCCCAGCTTTGGGACGAGATCGGGCTGGCCGACCGGGAGACCTTCGCCGATCTGCGGCACCTGATCGTCTACGGTCAGCGCACCGCCGACGGCCGGCTGGCCTTCGGTGGCCGGGGTGCGCCGTACCATTTCGGTTCCCGGATCCGGCCCGGCTACGACCGGGTGCCAGCGGTGTTCGAGGCCCTGCGGCGGGCCCTGCGCGAGTTGCTGCCGCAGCTGCGGCGGGTTGGCTTCAGCCACCAGTGGGGCGGCCCGCTGGGCATCGCCCGGGACTGGCACCCCTCGGTCGGGCTGGACCGGACGACCGGGCTGGGCTGGGCCGGCGGCTACGTCGGCGACGGGGTCGCCGCTAGCAACCTGGCCGGTCGCACACTCGCCGAGCTGATCCTGCGCTCCGACGGCGAACTCGGCACCCTGCCCTGGGTGGATCATCGCTCGCCGCGCTGGGAGGTCGAGCCGTTGCGCTGGCTGGGCGCCAATCTCGGCCTGCGCGCGATGACCTGGGCCGATCACCGGGAGGCGCGCGACGGCGCCGAATCGCGGCTGGCCGGCCTGGTGAACCGGGCGCTGAACCGGTAACCCGGCCGCGGCCGAACCGCGCCCGATCATGATCGACCGGACGGGCAGAATAGGGGTGCACCGATACGTCCGCTGTCGAAGGTGAGGGCCCAACACGATGACCAGCCGCCTCCAGGCGTCCCGCCACGCCGAGCGGGTCAGCACCTCGGACGGGCCGGCGCTGCACCGGCTGCTGGACGAGAGCCTGATCGGGCATTTCGGGTTCACCACCGAGACCGGCCAGCCGGTGGTGCTGCCGATCGCGATCGCCCGCGACGGCGACGACGTGCTGCTGCACGGCTCCACCGGCTCCAGCTGGCTCCGGCGGATCGGCCAGGGCGTCCCGGTATCGCTCGCGGTGACCGCGCTGGACGCACTGGTGGTGGCCCGGTCGGCGTTCGAGTCCTCGATGCGTTACCGCAGCGCGGTGCTGTTCGGCAGCTGCCAGCCGGTCACCGAGCAGGCCGAGAAGGGCCGGGCGTTGGACCTGCTGACCGATGCCCTGATCCCGGGCCGGGTGGCCGAGGTGCGTCGGCCGAACGCCAAGGAGCTGGCCGCCACCCTGGTGCTGCGGATGACCGTCGAGGACTACAGCTACAAGGCGGCTCAGGAATGGCCGGACGACCCGCCGGCGGATGTGCGGGGTTCGGCGTGGGCCGGCGTGCTGCCCGCCCGGACCCGCTATGCCGAGGCATGGCCGGCGCCGGATCTGACCGACGGCATCGAGCTGCCCGCCTCGGTGCGCGGGCTGCTGGCACCGCCGGCCGGCTGAGGATGAGCTGCTGGCACCGCTGAGCCGGCGAGCAGCGGCCAGGGCAACGACCTGCCGTCAGGCCGAGGACTTGCTGTGCTGTTCCAGGGCCTGTTCGAACGGCTCGCTGACCGCCCAGATGGCCTCGAACGCGGTGCGCAGGCAGCTGGTCAGCGACGGATGCTCGACCAGGATGTTGGTCGAGGTCAGGCGCCCGGCGATCGGGTCGGTCAGCGAGAACAGCGCTCGATGCCCGTCGGCCAGGCAGAGCTTCATCGGTACCTCGTCGGCCACCCGAGCACCCTCGCCGGCCCTGATGAACTGCAGCGTCTCGGCGACCACATCGGGCCGGGCCAGCGCACTCGCCTCGTAGATGCACCGCACGTCACCGCCGGCGGCCACGATCCGGCGGGTGGACTCCAGCCCGCCGGAGTTGGACGGGCTGGCGTACGGCGCCTTGGCGAAGGTGAGCAGCTCGTACTCGGCCTCCCGCTGCAGATCCCGGAAGCGGGCGCTGAGCAGGCCGGGATCCCGTAACACCTCGACGTAGTCCAGCGGCGCGGTCTCGGCCCGGCCGCTCTCCCAGGTTCCGCGCAACGTGTCGGCAAGCTCGGCGGATTTGCTCTCCAGGCCGGCCAGCGCCTGGCGTTGCACGCCCACCAGCCGTTCCACCGCGGCCTGCGGGTCGGTGGCCGCGTACCGGGTCACCGGCCCGGACCAGTCCCGGGCCAGGCCCCGGGACACCAGGCTGTTCAGCACGTCGTAGATCCGTTGGCGCGGGATGCCGGCCTCGGTGGCCAGTTCCGAGGCGGCGAAGCTCTCCCGCTGGATCAGGGTCAGGTACGCCTTTGCCTCGTACCTGGTCATGCCCAGCTCGACCAGTCCGTGCACGTGCAAGCCGAGATCTGCCATGCCCGGCACGGTACGGTACCCCGCCCGGCGACCTGCAGCGCGAACATGCCGCGGCCGATGCGTCCAGGCGGAGGGTGGCGGCTGTGAACGATCAGCATGGCGGTACGACCAAAACAGCCGCTTTGTCGCCGGTCACCGGCGACTTGCACACGCTGCTGAGCGTGGCCTCTCAATACCCTCTGTATTCGGTTGCGAAACCGTAAACAACGGCTTTCCCCGCAAATCTCCGCTTCTATCCCATTGACGGGCAGTCATCGCCATCGCTACGTTTCGCGCCGAGCACCACTTGTTGGTGGTGGCAGGCGTGAGACCGCCGGACGAAGCATCCGCTCGAGGTCGGGAATCCGCTTTCCAGGAAAGGAGTCGGCGACCCGGCCGGTCCGGCCGCAGCACGGGCCCACCCGCACATCGTGCGCTTGCGGCTGTCCAAACGCATGAGCACGTTCCGCACCCCTCAGCCCCCGAAAGGTCACAGATGTCGTCCTCTCTCCGCTCGCGCCGAACCGGCGCGGTCATCGGAGTCGCCAGTCTGGCCGCGCTTGCCTTCACCGGCATCGCGGCCGCCGGCTCCGCCGACGCCACCAGCTCCGCCGCCGCATCCAACGTCGCCAACCCGTACTCGCCGGCCGCCGGTCACTCCTACCGGCACGGGGTGATCCCGACCATCGGTCAGCAGCAGAAGATGGACGCCTACGCCAAGTCGCACCCGAGCGTGATCACCGCGACCGGGCCGCAGACCTTGTCCTACGGCGGTGGCATCGACGGCATCGGCGTGCAGAGCGGGCACTCGAAGGTCTATCTGGTCTTCTACGGCAACCAGTGGGGCACCCAGACCACCGACGCCAACGGCAACGCCAAGTTCAGCGGCGACTCGGCCGGCGCGGCCGGCGCCACCCAGCAGATGTTCAAGGGCATCGGCACCAACAACGAGCTGTGGTCGGCCGACCTGACCCAGTGGTGCGACGGTGCCGGTGTGGCCACCGGCGCGGTGGTCTGCCCGGCCTCCGGGGCCAGCTACGTCCCCTACCAGACCGGTGGCGTGCTGTCCGGCGTCTGGTACGACAATTCGGTGGCCTCCCCACAGACCGCCTCCGGCCACCAGCTGGGCGTCGAGGCGGTCAACGCCGCGGCCCACTTCGGCAACACCACCGCCGCGTCCAACCGGCTGGCCTACTACGTGATCCTGTCCCCGCACGGCACCAACCCGGACAGCTACCAGGGCCAGTACTGCGCCTGGCACGACTACAACGGTGACACCACCCTGACCGGTGGCGCCGTGTCGTCCCCCTACGGCGACATCGCCTTCTCCAACCAGCCGTACAACATCGACTCCGGCGCCGGCTGCGGCGTGGGCTTCGTCAACTCTCCCGGCACCCTGGACGGCTGGACGATGACCCTCGGCCACGAATGGCACGAGATGATGTCGGACCAGAACCCGGCCGGTGGCTGGACCAACCACACCGGCTCCTCCTACAACGGCCAGGAGAACTCCGACGAGTGCGCCTGGCTCTCCCCCGGCACCGCCGGCGGCGCGGCCAACGTCTCCTTCGGCTCGTTCGGCACCTACGCCGAACAGGCCAGCTGGTCCAACGACACCAACAACTGCGCCATCAGCCACGCCATCGTCACCCACGGCACCGGCGGTGTCACGGTTGCCAACCCGGGTTCGCAGACCGGCACGGTAGGTACCGCCAAGAGCCTGCAGATGTCGGCCTCCGGCGGCACCGCGCCCTACACCTGGTCGGCCACCGGGCTGCCCACCGGCCTGAGCATCAACGCCTCCACCGGCCTGATCTCCGGCACCCCGTCCGCCGCCGGCACCTTCAGCTCCACCGTGACCGCCCACGACAGCGGCACCGGCACCGGCTCGACCAGCTTCAGCTGGACCATCTCCACCTCCGGTGGCGGCTGCTCCAGCCCCGGCCAGAAGCTGGGCAACCCCGGCTTTGAGACCGGCAGCGCCTCGCCCTGGACGGCCAGCGCCGGAGTGATCGACAGCTCCACCGCCGAGCCGGCCCACTCCGGCAGCTGGAAGGCATGGCTGGACGGCTACGGCACCACCCACACCGACACCCTGTCCCAGTCGGTGAGCATCCCGAGTGGCTGCACCGCCACCTTCAGCTTCTACCTGCACATCGACACGTCGGAGACCACCACCATCACGGCCTACGACAAGCTGACGGTCAAGGCGGGCACCACCACGCTGGCCACCTACAGCAACCTGAACCACAACACCGGTTACGCACTGAAGAGCTTCACCGTTCCGGCTGGCACCACCAGCGTCAGCTTCACCGGCACTGAGGATTCGTCTCTGCAGACCTCGTTCGTCCTCGACGACACGGCATTCACCGCGTCCTGAGTACCCCCCACCGGCAGGCCCGCTGGAACCACGTGGTTCCAGCGGGCCTTCCGCTGTCTGGACGGCTCGTCACCGCCGGTTGCCGGCAACCTCGGCCGGCCGGTTGCGGCGGGACCGCCTCAGCCGGTCGCGGCGAGTTGCCCGCAGGCGCCGTCGATCTCCCGGCCGCGGGTGTCGCGAACGGTGACCGGCACGCCGTGCGCGGCGATGCCGGCGACGAACCGCTCCTCGACCGGCTTGGGCGAGGCGTCCCAGGCCGAACCCGGCGTCGGGTTGAGCGGGATCAGGTTCACGTGCGCAAGCCGGCCGGACAATAACTGGCCGAGCAGGTCGGCTCGCCAGGGCTGGTCGTTGACGTCGCGGATCATGGCGTACTCGATGGAATACCGGCGGCCGGTGCTGGCCGCGTAGCCGTCGGCCGCCTCGAGCACCTCGCGCACCTGCCACCGGGTGTTGACCGGCACCAGGGTGTCGCGCAGCTCGTCGTCCGGCGCATGCAGCGAGACCGCCAGCGTCACCTGCAGCCCCTCACCGGCCAGCCGCCGGATGGCCGGCACCAGGCCGACCGTGGACAACGTGATCGAGCGCTGGGCCAGGTTCAGGCCGGCCGGCACCGGATCGACCAGCCGGCGCAGCGCGGCGATCACCCGGTTGTAGTTGGCCAGCGGCTCACCCATGCCCATGAACACCACGTTCGACAGCCGCACCGGCCCGCTCGCCAGCTCACCGGCGGCCGCCAACCGGGCCGCCGCCGCCACCTGCTCGACGATCTCGGCGGTGGACAGGTTGCGCCGCAGGCCGCCCTGGCCGGTCGCGCAGAACGGGCACGCCATACCGCAGCCGGCCTGGCTGGAAACGCACACCGTGAGTCGGTCCCGATAACGCATCAACACCGACTCGACCAGCGTCCCGTCATGCAGCCGCCAGAGCGTCTTGCGGGTGGCGCCGCAGTCGGTCTCGACGTGCCGTACCTCGGTCAGCAGCTCTGGCAGCAGGGCCGCGCCGAGCCGGTCGCGGGCGGCGGCGGGCAGGTCGGTCATCGCCGCCGGCCGATTCTCCAGCCGGCCGAAGTACTGCCGGGACAGCTGGTCGGCCCGAAACGCCGGCTCGCCGAGTTCGGTGACCGCGACCCGGCGCTCGGACGCGTTGAGGTCGGCCAGGTGGCGCGGCGGCAGCGCCCGGCGAGGGGCGTCGAACACCAGCGGAAGGGAGGTCATGGCACTTCCAGTGTCCCACGGCCGAGGTGCTGCGCTGACCGGCCGCGGCCGGGCCGGCGCGGCACGGCACGGCGTTATCGGAGGAAGGCGGCGAGCAGCAGGTAGCCGACCGGGGCGCAGGGCAGCAGCGAGTCGAGCCGGTCCATGATGCCGCCGTGTCCGGGCAGCAACCGGCCCATGTCCTTCAGGCCGAGGTCCCGCTTGATCATCGACTCACCAAGATCGCCCAGGGTGGCCGTCACCACCAGGGCGATGCCGAACAGCGCACCCTGCCACCACGGGTGGTGGAAGGTCAGCACCATCATCAGCAGGCCGCCGGCCGCGCCGGCCAGCAACGAGCCGGCCAGGCCCTCCCAGGACTTCTTGGGCGAGACGGTGGGTGCCATCGGATGCTTGCCGATCAACGCGCCGAGCGCATAGCCACCGGTATCGGAGCAGACCACCACCAGGATGAACAGGATGATCCGCGCGGCGCCGTCACTCGGATGCAGCATCAGCACCGCGAAGCCGGCCAGGAACGGCACGTAGAGCGCCACGAACGCACCGGCGCCGACATCGCGCATGTAACCGGCGGCACCGTCGGCTAGCCGCCAGATCAGCAGGCCGAGGGCGGTGAGCAGGAACGCTCCGATCAGCCCGTCCGGGCCGCGGAACCAGGCAGCGCCTTGCATCGCGGCAGCGCCGGCGAGCAGCGGCACCAGCGACGCCCGGGCCTCCACTCCGGCGATCGCGGTGACGATCTCATAGATCCCGATGCCGACGGCGGCCAGGATGACGTAGCCGAAGCTGGGTCGGTAGAGGGCGAGGGTGGCCACGATCAGCGCACCGAGCGCGACCCCCACCCCGATCGCCGCCGGCAGATCGCGGCCGGCACGCGGCGTCCGGGGCGGCGAGACCGTCGCCGCGTCGGACGGCTGCTCGGCCGGGGCGGCCACCACGCTGAGGTGACGGACCGGCGGCGGCACCGGCAGCGGCTGCTCGGCGACCTCCGGAACCGGCGGGTGGGCCAGCGTGAGCGGCGGCGGGTCCTCGGCCTGTCGGGCACGGCGGGACGGCCGAGGCGGCGCGTCGCCGGCGGCCGCCCGGGACCGCGCGATCAGCTCGGCGGCGGACAGCCCACCGCTGTCGCCGCCGTGCCGGCCGGCGGTACGGCCGTCGGATGCCTCGGTGCCGGTCATCAGACCTCGAGCAGCTCAGACTCTTTGTGCCTGACCAGCTCGTCCACCGAGGCGGTGTAGCGGTCGGTGATCTTCTGCAGTTCGGCCTCGGCGCGGTGCGCGTCGTCCTCGCCGACCTCGGAGTTCTTGGCCAGCTTGCCGAAGGTCTCGTTGGCGTGCCGACGGACCGCGCGGATCGAGACCTTGGCGTCCTCACCCTTGTGCTTGGCCACCTTGACCAGTTCCCGGCGGCGTTCCTCGGTCAGCTGCGGGAAGATCACTCGGATCAGGTTGCCGTCGTTGGTCGGGTTGACGCCGAGGTCACTGTCCCGGATCGCCTTCTCGATCGCGTTGAGCTGGCTTGCGTCGTAGGGCTTGATCACCGCCATCCGCGCCTCCGGAGTGCTGACCGAGGCCAGCTGGGGCAGCGGCGTGACGGCGCCGTAGTAGTCGATCGCGATGCGCGCGAAGCTGCTGGCCGCGGCGCGTCCGGTGCGCAGGCTGGAGAGGTCGTCCCGCAGCACCGCTACCGCCTTTTCCATCTTCTCTTCTGCCTCGAAGAGCGTCTCGTCGATCACGTCTATCTCCTGTTTCGCAGCGGTGCGTTATCGGCTCGGCACGACCCGCGTACCGATCTTCTCACCACGAACGACCTTTTCGATGTTGCCGTCGGCGAGATCGAAGACCACGATGGGCATGCCGTTGTCCCGACACAGGCTGATCGCCGTCGCGTCGGCCACATGCAGATCCCGCTGCAGGACCTCGTCATAGCTGATCTCATCGAACTTGTGGGCCTGGGGGTTGAGCTTCGGGTCGTCGTCGTAAACCCCGTCCACACCGTTCTTGCCCATCATCAGCACGTCGCAGCCGATTTCCAGCGCGCGCTGGGCGGCCGCGGTGTCGGTGGAGAAGTACGGCATCCCGGCGCCGGCGCCGAAGATCACCACCCGGCCCTTCTCCAGGTGCCGTTCGGCTCGCCGGGGCACGTACGGTTCGGCGACCTGACCCATCGCGATGGCGGTCTGCACCCGGGTCTGCTGGCCGGACTTCTCCAGGAAGTCCTGCAGTGCCAGGCAGTTCATCACGGTGCCGAGCATGCCCATGTAGTCGGCCCGATCCCGGTCCATACCGCGCTGGCTGAGCTGGGCGCCGCGGAAGAAGTTGCCACCGCCGACGACCACCGCCACCTGGGCACCGAGCCGTACCACGTCGGAGATCTGCAGGGCGATCGATTGCACCACGTCCGGGTCGACGCCGATCGCGCCACCGCCGAACACCGCACCGGACAGCTTGATCATCACCCGGCGGTAGTGCACCGGCGTCGGCTCCTCGAACGGCGGCCGGGACGACAGAAGGGCCGCCTGTCCTCGGTCGGTCATGGCGGCCCCTCTCCTCGCTGCGGTGGTATGAGTACCGATCCTGCCTCATCCGCGCCGCGACCGGGGACCACGGCGCGCGACGCTCAGGCCGCGCCGACCTCGAATCGTGCGAATCCGGTCACGGTCACACCAGCCTCGTCGAGCAGTGCCCGCACCGTCTTCTTGCTGTCCTGCACCGCCGGCTGCTCCAGCAGCACGCCGCCCTCGGCCTTGAAGAAGCCGGTCAGCCGGCCCTCGACGATCTTGGGCAGGGCGGCCTCCGGCTTGCCCTCCTCGCGTGCGGTGGCCTCGGCGATCCGGCGCTCGTTCTCGATCGTCTCGGCCGGCACGTCGTCCCGGCTGAGGTACTGCGCCTTCAGCGCGGCAACCTGCATCGCCGCGCCTCGGGCGGCGTTGATGTCGTCACCGGTGAAGGAGACCAGCACGCCGACCTGGGGCGGCAGGTCGGAGGACTTGCGGTGCAGGTAGGTGGCGATCTTGCCATCCAGCTTGACCGCCCGACGCAGCTCGATCTTCTCGCCGATCACCGCGTTGAGCGACTCGATGTTCTCGGCGACCGTCTTGCCATCGGCCAGCGTCTCGTTGAGCAGTGACGCGACGTCAGTCGCGGCGGCGGAGACGAAGTGCGCCACGATGTCGCCGGCCAACGTCTGGAACTGCTCGTTCTTGGCGACGAAGTCGGTCTCGCAGGCCAACTCGATCATGGCGTTCTCGGCGGCCGCGATCAGGCCGTTGCTGGTCTGCCGCTCGGCACCGCGCTTGGCTGCCTTGCCGGCACCCTTGATGCGCAGTTCCTCGACAGCCTTGTCGAAATCGCCATCGGCGCTTTCCAGAGCCTTCTTGGCGTCCATCATGCCGGCGCCGGTGGCGTCCCGGAGCCTCTTCACATCGGCGGCACTGATAGCCATGTGGTCGATGTCCTTCTTTCGGTATCGGTATGTGCTTGCTGGATCAGCCGGCGCAGCTGCCGCGCGCCGAAGTCAGGTCGGGCGTTGCGCCGGCCGCGGACGGCCGAGGCGGCAGCTGGCCGGTGAGCTGACGTTCGGTTGTGGCTTGCCGCCGGGCGGTCAGGAGCTGGCCGGCTCGCTGTCGGTGGCAGGCGTGCTGTCGGCAGTGGTCTCGGCGGCCGGGCCGGTCTCGCTGGCCGGCTCGCTGTCGGTGGCAGGCGTGCTGTCGGCAGTGGTCTCGGCGGCCGGGCCGGCCTCGCTGGCCGGCTCGCTGTCGGTGGCAGGCGTGCTGTCGGTGGCAGGCGTGCTGTCGGCAGTGGCCTCGGCGGCCGGCGTGCTGCCGGTGGCAGGCGTGCTGTCGGCAGTGGTCTCGGCGGCCGTGCCGGCCTCGCTGGCCGGGCTGGTCTCGGCCGGGCTCGTCTCGGCCGGACTGGTCTCGGCAGCGACGTCGGCGGTGGCCGGCTGGGCTGTTGCCTCAGTCGGCCGCAGCAGCTCGGTCTCCCAGTCCGCCAGCGGCTCGTCGGCCGCCAGCACACCGGGTTCCGGCTTCTCGTCCCGGCCGGCATTGGCGGCCAGACCGGCGCGTGCCATCAGTCCCTCGGCGACCGCGTCCGCGACCACCCGGGTGAGCAGTGCCGCGCTGCGGATCGCGTCGTCGTTGCCAGGGATCTTGTAGTCGACCTCGTCCGGATCGCAGTTGGTGTCGAGGATCGCGATCACCGGGATGTTCAGCTTGTGCGCCTCGGCGACCGCGAGGTGCTCCTTCTTGGTGTCGACGATCCACACCGCGCTCGGGGTCTTGGTCATCTCCCGGATGCCGCCGAGGGTGCGTTCCAGCTTGGACTTCTCGCGGCCCAGGATCAGCTGTTCCTTCTTGGTGGCGGTGCCCTCCCAGCCGTTGGCCTCCATGGCCTCCAGCTCCTTCAGCCGCTGCAGTCGCTTGTAGACGGTGGAGAAGTTGGTGAGCATGCCGCCGAGCCAGCGCTGGTTGACGTAGGGCATGCCGACCCGGGTGGCCTGCTCGGCGATGGCTTCCTGGGCCTGCTTCTTGGTGCCGATGAACAGCACGCTGCCTCCGTGCGCCACCGTCTCCTTGACGAATTCGTAGGCGCGATCGATGTAGCTCAGCGTCTGCTGCAGATCGATGATGTAGATGCCGTTGCGCTCGGTGAAGATGAACCGCTTCATCTTCGGGTTCCAGCGCCGGGTCTGATGCCCGAAGTGCACGCCGGAGTCGAGCAGGTTCTTCATGGTGACGACGGCCATCGGGCACGTCCTCCTTGCGTTCGTGCGCGGCCTGCGGCCACGCGAGCCTCGGTTGTCATACGGCTGCCCGGATGGCGGCCGTACCCTGGCGCCCGGTGTCGCGGCCAGCTGCCGACCTGAAATTCGGGTCGGACCGAGGTAGGCCGCCTACCTGCCTCTTGCGTTCAGCAGGCGGGCACGCGAAGTCACCCAGCTTCAGCCGGGTGCAAAGTGAAGCTTAGCCGGGCGGTGGCGCAGCCGCGAAATCGGGCGGCCGGCGGCGGAGACCCGACGATGCCGGGTTGCCGGTGGACAGTCCGGGCTTCCGCCAGGAGTTATCCACAAACTGCCGGCCACGCGGCTTTCCTGGCCCCTCCTCGACGAGGGTGTCGATATGCGATTTCTCGCCCTGGTACTCGCCCCGCTGCTGGCCATCGGAGGCTCGGCGGCAGCCCTTGACACCGGTTTGCCGACCGAGCCGGGTGGCCGGACCACCGCGACCGCGGTCGGGCCTGCCGGTTCTGACGCCGGTAATCACCGGCCGCCGGACACCGGCAGTTACCGGCCGCCGGACACCGGCAGTTACCGGCTGCCGGTCGCCGGGCCGGCGCGGGTGCTACGTGGGTTCTCGCCACCGGCTACGCCATACGGGCCAGGCCATCTCGGCGTCGACCTGGCCGTCGACGCCGGCGCTGTCGTGTTGGCTGCGCAAGCCGGCGTGGTGCGATTCGCCGGCCAGGTCGCCGGCCGCGGCGTGGTGGTTATCGAGCACCCGGACGGCATCAGCACCGAGTACGAGCCGGTCGGCGCGCTGGTACGGCGTGGTGAGCGGGTCATGGCGGGTCGGCCGATCGGCCGGCGTGATGGGGTGCATCGAGGCTGCCCGGCCGCCGGTTGCCTGCATTGGGGCGCCCGGCGGGACGGCCGGTACCTCGATCCGATGAGCTTGCTGCGACCACTGGGCGTGGTCAGGCTACTGCCCTGGGACTGGGTGCCGCCGGACTGATGCTGGCCCCGGTATTGAGGCCGGTCGAGGATGAGCTGGCGGCCCGAGGGTCTGGGAGGAGCTGAGACCTGGGGCCCTAGGGGGCCGGGTGATGGGTCAGGCCCGCGGATGTGCCTGGTCGAAGCTGCGGCGTAGCCGGTCGACCGAGACATGGGTGTAGATCTGGGTGGTTGCCAAGCTGGCGTGTCCCAGCAACTCCTGCACCGCACGCAGATCAGCGCCGCCGTCCAGCAGGTGGGTGGCGGCGGTATGCCGCAAGCCGTGCGGCGACAGTCCCCGACCACCGGCCACCCCAGCCGTCGCCCGGTTGACCACCGCGCGGGCGGTGCGTTGATCCAGCCGGCCACCGCGCCGGCCGAGCAGCAGGGCGTTGCCGGAGGCCGCCGTCACCCAGGCCGGCCGGCCATGGGTGAGCCAACGCTGCAATGCCTGCTCGGCCGGGATGCCGTACGGAACGGTGCGCTGCTTGTCACCCTTGCCGACCACCCGGAGCAGTCGCCGGCCGCGGTCCAGATCGGCCAGTTCGAGGCCGACAAGTTCGGCGACCCGGATCCCGGTGCCGTACAGCAGTTCCAGTACCAGGCGGTCGCGAAGTTGCCACGGGTCGTCACCGTCGACCGCGTCGATGCTGGCGCCGGCCTCGGCGGCCGAGAGCACGGATGGCAGGGTGCGGTGCGGTCGTGGGCTGACCAGCAACTCGCCCACATCGGCGGCCAGCAGCTGGCGATGGAATGCCCAGCGGGTGAAGGTTCGCGCGGCGGCCGCCCGCCGGGCCAAGGTGGTTCGTGACGCGCCGGCGCGTTGCTGGTCGGCCAGCCAACTGCGCAGCGTCCGCAGCGTAAGGCCGGTCAGGCCGGTGCCACCCTGCCGGACCAGATGCGTGAGCAGCATCGCGATGTCGGCGAGGTATGCCTTGGTGGTGTTGGCCGACCGGTTGTGCTCCAGCCGCAGTGACCGCTCGAAGTCGGCCAACACTTCCGGTAGCGGTTCCGGCAGGTCCCGGCGGAGCGCGGCCGTGTCCAGGCGGGGCTCGCGCCGTCGCTGCCGAGGCAGCTCAGCCAGATCGGTCGCCGGACCCACCCGCGGCGCCCCCGGGGCTGCCGCGGAGCCATGGCGAGGCGACTTATCCGGGTCGGCGGCCAGACCAACGCGGGGTAGCCCACCGAAGTCGGCGACCGGAACCTTGCGGGGCAGCTCACCCGAGTCGGCGACCGGAACATCCGCCGACGTGCTGCCGCTTACGGGCGCTCTGTGTGGCACCGGTCAACACTGCGCGGAGGACATCGGAGGGTCAACTCGCCACGCGGTCCAGCGGGGTTCGGGTCCACGGAAGTTCGGGTCACTCGGGAAGCTCGGTCAGCACTCGGGAAGCCGACATGCCTACCGCCCGCTTAGCGGCATACCGCTGTGCGCGGCACAAGCCAGATCCGCCGGCCAGATCCGCCGGCCAGGTCAGGATGGCCGGGAGCGGCCGCTGCCGGACCTGGCACCGGATCGGTGGACCAGCCGATAACCCTCCCGCGAGCCGGCGATCAGGCCTCGCGCCAGGAGCAGGGGTAGCGCGGCAAGCACCACAGGCACCGGCTGGCCGCTGAGCCTCGCCAGTTGTGCCTCGGTCACCGGTCCACGGGCCGGGAAACCATCGAGCACCCGCTGCGCGGCCAGATCAAGACCGTCATCGCCGGCAACCGCGGACCGAGGCCCACAACCGGCCCCGGATCCGTCACCCAAGCCAGGCAGGCTGCCGGGTCCGGAACCGCCGGTCGACCCGAAATCGCTGCCGGGCCCGCAACCGGCGCCAAGGCCAGCGCCAATCGCGGTATGACCACCGGCTGACCCGTCATCGCCGACCGCTCCCCCATCGCGGGTCACCGCGCCGCCGCTCGCGCTGCCACTGATCACCACATCGCCGGCCGCTCCATCGCCGACCATCGTTGGCTTGCCTGCCGCCGCGTCGGCCGCGGCCGGCCCGTGGCCGGTTCCGGTGATCGAGCAGAAGCCGAGGATGTCGGCCAGCGATGTCACCAGGTGAGCCGGCTGCTCATCACGCTGCAGCAATCGGTGGCAACCGACCGACATCGCCGAGGTCACCGGACCGGGCACCGCCAGCACCGGCCGGCCAAGATCGCGGGCGTAACCAGCGGTGTTCAGCGCGCCCGACCGCTGACCGGCCTCTACCACCACCGTCACGGCACCGAGCGCGGCGATGATCCGGTTCCGGGACAGGAACCGCTGCCGATGCGGCGCACTGCCCGGCGGCAGCTCGCTGACCAGCACGCCCTGCTCGGCCGTCCGGTCGTAGAGGTTGCGGTGTCCCGGCGGATACGGCCGATCCAAGCCGGCCGCCGATACCAACACCGACTCGCCGTCGGCAGCCAGCACACCTCGGTGCGCTGCCGCGTCGATGCCGTAGGCGCCACCGGAGACCACCACCACCTCGTGCCGGGCCAGACCGTAGCCGAAGTCGGCGGCCAGCTGATCGCCGTACGGGGTTGCCGCCCGGGAACCGACCAGGGCCACCGATCGCACGCCCACCGCGGCGAGCTCGCCACGCCCACGTATCCACAGCGCCAGCGGCGGGATCAGCTCGCCGCGTGGTGCTCGGGTGCGCCGGCCGGTCAGCCATTCGGCTGTCCGGCGTCGAGCCAACCGGTGCATCGCCGCGAACGCGTAGTGCGGCCACTCGGCGCTGCTCGGCGTGATCAACCGGATGTCGTTGCGCTCGGCCGCGGCCAGGTCCGCATGCGGGTCCGCCGAACTCCGACGCGCCTCGGTGCAGGCCGTCACCTCCGGCGGCACATCGCCGGCGCGGATCGCCGCGGCGGCATCGGGATAGCCGTACTCCTGGACCAGCAGCCAGAGCGGGATGGCGGCCGGCTCCGCGACCCGACTCAGGTAGGCGGCGGCGAGCAGCTCGGACTCGGTCGGCCCGGCCGGCCGGGCAGCCGCACCGGTAGGCCGCCCGGCCGGCTCGGCGGTATCCCCGGCCACGTCACTGGTCGGCGTCATGCCGCCACCGCCATGCCGCGCCCGGTGCGCAGGCTGATCGCCTCGGCCACCTCAGCGGGTCCCGGCGCCGCCCGGCCGGCCAGATCGGTCAGGGTCCACGCCAGCTTCAGCACCCGATCGCAACCTCGCGCGCTCAGAGCGCCGCGCTCCAACTCCTCATCGAGCAGCCCCAGCGCCGGCGGCCCAGGCCGCCACCGGCGCGTGCGCAGCACCGGCCCGGGGACCTCCGCATTGGTCAGCCAACCGTCCTCGGCCCAGCGCTGCCGGGCCGCCGATCGGGCCCGCAGCACCCGGTCGGCCACCGCGGCGCTGGACTCCGGCATGCCGGCATCGGCCATCAGATCCGCCCGGGACACCGGATCGATCGGTATTCGCAGGTCGATGCGGTCCAGCAACGGACCGGACAGCCGGCGCCGGTAACGCCGGCGAGCGTCCGGGCTGCACGCGCAGTCGACATCCTTGCGCGCTCCGCACGGGCATGGGTTGCAGGCCAGCACCAACTGGAACCGGGCTGGATAGCACACCGTGCCGTTGGCCCGGTGCAGCACGATCCGGCCGGATTCCAGCGGCTGGCGCAGCGAGTCCAGCACGCTGGGCCGGAATTCCGCGGCTTCATCCAGCACCAGCACGCCGCGGTGCGCGAGTGAGGCCGCGCCGGGCCGTCCCACCCCGCTGCCGCCGCCGACCAGCGCGGCCATCGAGGCGGTGTGATGCGGCAGTTGCAGCGGTGGCCGCCGGATCAGACCGGCGCCGGCGGGCAGCATGCCGGCCACCGAGTGGATCGCGGTCACCTCCAACGCCTCCGGCTCGGCCAACCGCGGCAGGATCGAGGGCATCCGTTCGGCCAGCATGGTCTTGCCCGCCCCAGGCGCGCCTTCCAGCAGCAGGTGATGGCCGCCGGCCGCGGCAATCTCCACCGCCCGTCGGCCGACCGGTTGACCCACCACCTCGGCCAGGTCGGGCAACTCCGCCGACTCGTCCGGCGTCTCGGCGGCCGCCGGGTCCAGCGGTGTCCCGCCGGGCCGCAGGGCCCTCACCACCTCCGCCAGATAGCCGGCTGACAGCACTCGCAGTCCCGGCACCAGCGCCGCTTCGGCGGCGTTGCCGGCCGGCACCACCACCGTGGCCACCGACTGGGCGCGGGCCGCGACCACGGCCGCCAGCACCCCGCGTACCGGTCGCAGCCGGCCGTCCAGGCCCAGCTCGCCGAGCCAACACACCCCACCGACAGCCGCCACCGGCACCTCGCCGGCCGCGGCCAGCACCGCCATCGCCAGAGCCAGGTCGAACATCGACCCGTGCTTGCGCAGGTCGGCGGGCAGCAGCGCCACCGTGATCCGCCGGTTCGGCCAGCCGAAGCCGGAGTTCTGCACCGCCGAACGGATGCGGTCGCGGGATTCCAACACGGCGGCGTCGGCCAGCCCGGTGAAGGTGAGCCCGGGCAGGCCGGCCGACAGGTCGGCCTGCACCTCGATCAATCGTCCGGCGACCCCGACCACGCCGACCGACAGCGTGCGTGCCAGCGCCATCAGAACGCCCCCGGCAGATGCCGCACCTGGGCCGGCCCGTGTGGACCGCGTAGCACCGACACCACGTCGAAGCGGACCTCCGACCAGGAGCCGGGGTGTTCGGCCAGCCACTGGGTGGCCAGCAACCGCAACCGGGCCGATTTTGCCCGGCCGACCGCCTCGGCCGGCTCGCCGAAGGCCGACGTGGAGCGGGTCTTGACCTCGCAGATCACCAAGGTCCTGCCGGCGGAGGCGATGATGTCGATCTCACCGCGCGGACAGCGCCAGTTCGTCTCGAGTATCCGCAGACCGGAGTCGAGCAGCAGCTGCGCCGCGATCCGTTCGCCGTACCTGCCGAGTTGGTCCTTGAGCCGCATGGCTCGACCCTGTCAGGGATCCGGGGTCGATCCGGCGCTGCGGCCCGATTGTGGAGGGCGCTCAGAACTGTGGACGGCGGTTGATCAGGTGGCGAAGCCTTCCTTGCCGCTCAGGTCCAGATCGGGCTTGTCCAGCTCCTCGACGTTCACGTCCTTGAACGTGAGCACCCGCACGTTCTTGACGAACCGGGCCGGCCGGTACATGTCCCAGACCCAGGCGTCGCGCATGTTCACCTCGAAGTAGACCTCGCCCTCGGCGTTGCGCGGGGTCACCTGTACGTCGTTGGTGAGATAGAACCGCCGCTCGGTCTCGACCACGTAGCTGAACTGGCCAACGATGTCCTTGTACTCCCGGTAGAGCTGCAACTCCATCTCGGTTTCGTACTTCTCGAGGTCTTCAGCGCTCATCGAACCGGCCCACGTAACTCATCTCTCCATCATCACCCATAACATCCTCGCCGGTCAGGGCGGCTGCCATATCGGCCAGCTCCGCTCCGGCCAACCCCAGCCCCGCCTCGGTCAGCTCCAGCCCGGCGTCGCCCAGCTCCAGGTCTGCCTCGGCCAGCCGAGCGGCCAGCCCCGGCAGGTTCCATGAGCAGCGGTGGATCTCACACGGCCCGTACTCGGCCAGCGCGGCCAGATGCTGCGGGGAGGCGTAGGCCTTGTTCTCGGCGAAGCCGTAGCGCGGGTACTTCTCGGCATAGGAGATGAGCATGGCGTCCCGTTCGGTCTTGGCCAGCACCGATGCCGCCGCGATGGAGGAACACCGCAGGTCGCCCTTGATCAGCGTCCGCACCGGCACCGTGCAGCGCCAACCATCCGGATCGGCGCCCGGTCCGGGCAGCGGGAACAGCCCGAGGTCGGCCGGCGGGGTCAGGTAGTCGTAGTTGCCGTCCAGCAGGATCCAGTCCGGCATCAGTGACAGCTGGCCGACCGCCCGCTCGGCTGCCAACCGCAGGGCGGCGATGATGCCGATCTGGTCGATCTCGGCGGCGCTAGCGTGCCCCACCGCACAGTCCAGCGCCCAGCGCCGGATCCGGGGAACCAGCTTCTGCCGGGCCTGCGGGGTGAGCAGCTTGGAGTCGGCGACGCCGAGCGGCGCCGGCTTGGTGTCGGCCGCCAGCAGCACCACCCCGACCGACACCGGTCCGGCCAGTGAGCCCCTGCCCACCTCGTCGATGGCCGCCAGCAGACCAGCGCCGGTTCGCCACATCTCCCGTTCGTACCGCAGCGTGGGCACCTTGCTACGCGGCGCCGAGACCCTGCCGCGGGCGGGGACCTTGCCCATCTAACCCACCGCCAGTGCTCGCCGGATCACCCCGACGATATCGAGCGGCAGACGGGTGACCGGCGCGGTTTCCAGCTCGTCCAGTGTCCACCACCGGCTGCCCAGCCCGACCGCCGCCTCGTACCGGGTCGGCGCCATCCGCCGGACGGGCGCGGCGGAGGACGCCCGGGCCAGGAAGTAGTGGTTGGTCTGGTCGAAGTGCTTACCGGCGAAGCTGAACAGCTCCCGGTCCACGAATGCCGGCTCGGCCGACGGCGGCAGCTCGACCCGCAACCCGGTCTCCTCATACACCTCCCGGACGGCCGCCTCGATCAGCGTCTCGCCGTCCTCCAGGCCGCCGCCAGGGGTGATCCAGTGTGAGTCCTCGCGGTGCAGATCGAGCCGGTCGTGCAGCAGCAGCACCCGATCCCGCTCATCGAGCAGGAAGATTCGAGCCGCCGTCCGCAGCCGCGGCCCGGTCATCGACGTCGCCGCCGGACACCGCCGATCAGGATCACGCCGGCCAGCGCCAGCGTGCCGGGCTCGGTCGGCAGGCCGGCGGGTCCGAGCGCGGTGAAGGTCTGCGGGGTGCCCAGTGTCCGCCAGCGTGAGGGCGGCCAGGCGATCGCCACCGCCTTGCCGATCACGTCCGAGATCGGCACGGTGCTGCTGACCGGATCGCAGTTGCCACCGGAACCAGCCGCACCGCAGTGGTAGCGGGAGTCGGCCGAGTCGCTGCGGTGATCGCCGAGCACCCACAGCCGGCCGGCCGGCACGGTGACCGGGCCGAAGCTGCGGTTGTCCTCTGGCGACCGGGCCGCGCCGCCAGTCGGCTTGCTCCACGGACTGTTCTCGAAGATGTACGGCTCGTTCAGGCTGCGCCATGGCCCGGCCGGCCCGTGCTCGGACACCTGGACGTTGCCGGCGTCGTCACAGCACTTGACGGTCTGCCCGCCTACCGCGATGACCCGCTTGACCAGGTCCTTCTCACTCGGCGGCACCACGCCGACCAGCTGGCCGAACCACTGGACCCCGTGCACCACCGGATTGCCCGACAGCACCTGGCCGCCAGGCTCGTCCCAGTCCTTCGGGGCCTTGAAGACCACGATGTCGCCGGCATGCGGATCCCGGACCTTATAAACCGGCTTGAACACCAGGATCCGGTCACCGGCGCAGCCTGGGCAGCCGTGCAGGGTTTGCTCCATCGACTGGGACGGGATGTAGAAGGGCTGGATGACGAAGGTCTTCAGCACCACCGCGATGGCGATCGCCACCACGATCAGGATGGGCAGTTCGAACCGGGCGGCGATCCGCCGCACCGAGCCGGTGCGACGCTCGGCAGGCACGGCGGCAGCCGGCTTCGCGGTGCCGCCGGTCACGGTCGCCGGCTGGCCGGTCGGCGAGGAATCCGAGCTACTCGCCGGAGCGTTTGCCGCTGGAGATGCCGACGCCGCTGGAGATGCCGACGCCGCTGGAGACGCCGGCGCCGTTGGAGATGCTGGGGCTGATGACCCTGGCGTCGCAGCCGCGGAGCTGTCGGCATCGGCCCGATCGGCGGCCGCGTTCGGAGTTGAGCCGTTGTCGGCACCAGCCATGTTCGGGTTCGACACCTTGCGGGTTCGGCGCGGGCGGGTCAGCGGCTGACCGCGTCCCGCTTCTCCTTGATCTTGGCCGCCTTGCCCCGCAGGTCGCGCAGGTAGTAGAGCTTGGCCCGCCGGACGTCACCGCGGGTGACCACCTCGATCTTCTCGATCACCGGGGTGTGCACCGGGAAGGTGCGCTCCACGCCGACACCGAAGCTGACCTTGCGGACCGTGAAGGTCTCCCGCAGGCCACCGCCGGAGCGCCGGATGGTGACGCCCTGGAAGACCTGCACCCGGGACCGGGCGCCTTCCACGACGCGCACGTGCACCTTGAGGGTGTCACCCGGCCGGAAGTCCGGGATGTCGCTGCGCAGCGACTCGGCGTCCAGCGTCTGCAAGGTGTCCATGGTGGCTCGGCTTCCTTCACACTTCTGCGTCCGCGCGCACCGGCGCAGCGGACTTCACGTCTCGGACCATCTTTTCGCTGCCGCGTCCAGCCGGTCAGGCTCCTCGCGGGGCAACCATACGATGGTGCCATACCCGAACTCTGAATGAGAAACCGGGGAGCTGAGCGTTTGAGAGCAGATCCGCACCTAGAGCAGATCCGCGCCTAGAGCAGATCCGGCCGGCGTTCGGCGCTGCGTCGCCGGGACTGCTCGGCTCGCCACTGCTCGATCCGGGCATGGTGGCCGGACAGCAGCACC
This sequence comes from Jatrophihabitantaceae bacterium, assembly GCA_045807085.1. Lineage (GTDB taxonomy): Bacteria > Actinomycetota > Actinomycetes > Mycobacteriales > Jatrophihabitantaceae > Jatrophihabitans_A. Next base: position 1,608 of record JBJMIB010000006.1, on the reverse strand, counting down.
TCCGGCACCGCCATCCCCCGCCAGACGGCCGGCTTGGTGTAGGCCGGCGCCTCCAGCAACCCGCCCACCGCGTCGGTGAACGAGTCCTGCTTGGCCGACTGCTCATTGCCGAGCACGCCGGGTATCAGCCGGGCCACCGCCTCCATGATGGCCAGCACCGCGACCTCTCCCCCGCACAGCACGTAGTCGCCGAGGCTGATCTCGTCCACCGGCATCCGACTTGCCGCGTACTCGGCCACCCGGGCGTCGATGCCCTCATACCGGCCGCACGCGAAGATCAGCCACGGTTGCCGGGCGAGTTCGGCGGCTATCTGCTGGGTGAACCGGCGTCCGGTCGGGCTGGGCACGATCAGCCGGGGCTGGCTGGCGCCGGCCGCCGGCGCCAGCGCGTCCAGCGCCCGGCCCCACGGCTCCGGCAACATCACCATGCCCGGGCCACCGCCGTACGGGCTGTCGTCCACCGTCCGGTGCACGTCGGAGGTCCAGTCGCGCAGGTCATGTACGGCCAGTCGCACCTGGCCACGCTCGATCGCCCTGCCGAGCAGCGATTGGCCCAGCGGGGCCAGGTAGTCCGGGAAGATGCTGACCACGTCGACCCGCAGATCCGGGGTGGGCGGCAGGCCGGGTTGGGCGGCGCTCACAGCTCCAGCAGCCCGTCCGGCGGATCGATCACCGCCACCCTCCGGGTCAGGTCGACGGTCGGCACCACCTCACGCCGGAACGGCACCAGCACCTCTCGGCCGGCCCAATCGATGGCCAGCAGGCTGCCGGCCGGCGAGTGCAGCACGTCGGTGATCGGGCCGAGCGGTGTGCCGTCGACGGTGGACACCGACAGCCCGACCAAGTCGGTGTCATAGAACTCGTCCGGATCGGCCAGTGCCGGCCGGCCGGCGAGCGGCACCACCAGCAACTGACCACGGATGGTCTCGACCGCGTTGCGGTCGTCCAAGCCCGCGAAGTGCATCACCAGCTTGCCGGAGTGATCGCGGGCGTCGGCCACCGTCAACGGTCGCCGCTCCAACTCGCCGGCATAGACCACCGCGCCATCGGCGAACCGCTGATCCGGCGCGTCGGTCCACGGTTCGACGAACACGTCACCGCGCACGCCGTGCGCGCGGCCGACCCGGCCGACCGCGACCACCTCGGTTTCCGGGTTCAGGCCGCCGGTCATGCGGGGCTGCTCCTGCTCGGCGCTCAGCGACTCTCGTCGGTGTCCAGGACGTCCACCCGGATGCCCTTTCCACCGACGCCGTTGACCACCTGGCGCAGCGCCTTGGCGGTGCGACCGTTGCGCCCGATCACCCGGCCGAGGTCGTCGGGGTGCACCCGGACCTCCAGCCGCCGCCCGCGCCGGTTGTCGATCAGATCGACCACCACGTCGTCCGGATGGTCGACGATGCCGCGTACCAGGTGTTCGAGGGCCTCGGGGAGCACTTAGCTGTCCGAACCGTCGGCCGGCGTAGCCTCGGCCGGCGCCGCCTCGGCGGCCGGTGCGGCCTCGACGGCCGGTGCGGCTTCGGCGGCCGGTGCGGCTTCGGCGGCCGGTGCGGCTTCGGCGGCCGGTGCGGCTTCGGCGGCCGGCGCCGCTTCGGCGGCCGGTGCGGCGCT
>JBJMIB010000005.1:0-1713 GCA_045807085.1 Jatrophihabitantaceae bacterium | reverse complement strand
CGGTGGACCCCTCGATGTGCGGGTACAGCTCGGGAGCCACCGCCAGAGCGAGGTCGCGCTTCATCGTCTGGAAGCCGGCCAGGGCACCGTTGTGCATCCACAGCCACGGTCCGTGCCGGAACGGGTGGCAGTTGGTCAGCTGCACCGGCGTCCCGGTCGACGCACGCACGTGCGCCAGCACCATCGACGAGCGGATGTGCCCGGCCACCTCCCGCAGGTTGCGGTCGTTCCAGGCCGGCTCGGTGCTGCGGTAGAGCCCCGGTGTCGGGCGGTCGTCGTACCACCCGACGCCGAAGCCGTCGCCGTTGGTCGGCTCGACCCCCAGCCGGGCGTGCATGCTCTGCACGATCAGCGAGTTCTCCGTCGTGTACAGCAGGTCCTCGATCAGGACCGGACTACCGCTGTAGGCCATCCACCGGCACATCTCACGCCACCGCCGTCGCTCGCATCGGGGCCACGGCCGCCTCGACCGGGACCGGGGCCGGAGGGTGCAGCCGACGCCGGCGCACCCACTTGTCGATCTCCACCACGATCGGCAGCACCAGCGCCAGGCCGATGCAGGCCAGCCACTGCAGCCCGGACAGCGACTGCGTGAGCAGCGCGTGCTGCAGGAAGTCCAGCTGGGTGGAGAGCACGAGCAGCCCGGCCGGGATCACCAGCCACTTCACCGCGGTGAGGATCGGCGGCGTGAGTCCTGTCGTGGGATCCCGGCGCATCACCAGGCCGCTGAAGATCGTGCCGAGGCCGACCACGACGTAGCACATCGTCATCGAAGCGCTGGCCGCGTCGGTGGACGGGTCGTCCGGGCCGGCGATCAGCGGCACGAGGGCGCAGAGGAAGAGCACTCCCCCGTACGCCGTCCACCGGGTCACCGCCGCGGCGTTGGTGATCGGCACCTTCGGGTCCCGCGGCGGCCGGTCCATGATCGCCGGGTCCGCCGGGTCGAGCATGATCACCACGACCGGGAAGATCGCGACGAAGAAGTTGAGGAACAGCACCATGAGCGGCGTCATCGCGACCCCGCTGTTGATGTTGAACACCGTCGCGGTCACGAAGAGCAGCACCAGGGCCAGCAACTGGCTCATCTGGTAGCGGATGTAGGACACGACCTTGCCGTAGATGCTGCGGCCGAGTTCCACTGCATGCACCAGGGTGCCGAAGTTGTCGTCGGTCAGGATCATCCGCGCGGCCTGCTTGGAGACCTCGCTGCCGCTGCCCATGGCCACGCCGATGTCGGCCTGCTTCAGGGCGGCGGCGTCGTTGACGGCGTCGCCGGTCATCGCGACGATCAGCCCCTGGCTCTGCATGAGCCGGGCCAGCCGCAGCTTGTCCTCGGGGGTCACCCGGCCGAAGACGTGCAGACGCGGCAGTCGCCGGCCCAGTTCCTCGTCGGAGAGGGTCTGCAGCTCCGCGCCGCTGATCGCGCCCTCGCCCAGCCCCAGCTGCTTGCCGATCGCGTGTGCGGTCACCGCGTGGTCGCCGGTGATCATCCGGACGTCGATGCCGGCCCGCAGCGCCGTCTGCACGGCCGCCTTGGCGCTCGGCCGCAGCGGGTCGATGATCCCGACCATCCCGACAAAGCCCAGGCCGGTGGTCAGCGCCATCGGGTCGGCGTGCATGAGCGGCAGCTCCTCGTCGCGCACGACCCGCGCGGCGAACGCGAGCACGCGCAGGCCCTTCTCCCCCATGTGCCGGTTGGCCGCCTCGATCCGG
>JBJMIB010000004.1:0-1617 GCA_045807085.1 Jatrophihabitantaceae bacterium | reverse complement strand
TTCTCGGCCACCGGGCGGTTGCGGGTCGAGGTGAACACGGCCAGATGCGACCGGTCCAGCAACGGCACCGCCACCGGGAACGGCAGCGGCACCGGCGAGCTGGTGGCGATGGCCGAGCCGATCCGCCACAGGCCGGGCACCGGGCCGCGGCCGTCGACCGTGCCGATCTGCCCCAGCCAGTTCTCGTAGTCCTCGGACGCGCTGCCGGGCGCGGCCTCGGCGACCAGATCGGTGAGCGCGCGCGGACCGTTGTTGGTCCACTTGGCGAAGGCCTGTTCCCAGTCGTCCTTGGCCTGCGCCACGATCCGGGCCAGGCGCGGGTCGGTCAGCGACTGGGCGTAGTCCGGATCACGCAACGCCTGATCGATGCCCCGGGCCCGGAGGTCCTGCTCGAAGGTCTCCCTGGCCTGTTGCAGCGCGGCAACGTCGTGCGCCCGCTTGGCGGCGCCGCGGGCCGCGGCGACCGCGTCATGGAAGGCCTCGAACGCGTCCAGTATCCGTTGCCGGCGATCGTTTCGCCTGTTCAACGCCCACCTCTACGGTCAGTTCACAGGCGACCGGAGAACCGTTCCACGGCTTCCATGACGCCCAGCAGCAGCGTCAGCTGCTCCCTTGCATGGTCGCATGCCCTGGTCAGTTCCGGGGGCACAAGTGAACGGGGGTGCATCCGGCTGGCCTCTTCGAGGATGGCGTGCGCCTCGGTCAGCCGTTCGCAGGCCTCGGTCAGCTGCTGGTGCGCCGTCCGAAGATGGTCACCGACCACCACCAGCGAGGCCTGCACCTGCTCGACTGACGCCATCGGTCACAACCGGCCGGCGTAGGACTCCGCACCGCTCACCGCGGCCATCACCGCGTCGCGCGCCTCGCCGATTTTCTGAAGCGCGTGGGCGAACATGTTGTTCACGTCGCTGGCCTCGGACTGGTTGCTGCCCTGCGAGGCCTGCTGGAAGGCCTGCTGCGCCTGTCCGACCTCGGTCTCCGCTGTCTGCAACGCCTGGGCAGCTTGCTCGGCCTGGTCCTTGGCCTGGCCGATCTGGCCCATCACCTGCTCGACGCTAGCCATAGCTGATCCGGTCCCTCCCAGTAACGTGACTGCCCGACCGTGCAGTCCGACGCTCCCGAACTTAGTACTGTCACACGACACCCGCACAACCAGGATCGGCTGATCGAGCGGTATTTCTGCGCATTAGAGTGCACGGTTGGCCTCGGTCGCGGCGGTTCGTGTCCATCCACTGTAGACGATCAACTTCCCGGCTCGCGCCACACCGGGGGCTCGTCCTCGGTCGGCCACGCCACCTCGGCCTCGACCCGGTCCGCGACCAGCTCCAACGACGTGATGCCCGAGGTCGGCCGGAGCACGTCCAGCCACCGCTGCACCGCGGTCCCGTCCGGCTTGAGCTCCATCGGCGACCACTCCGGGCGGCCCAGCGCCTCGGCCGCGTCGGTCACGGCCTGCTGCGGCGGCTGCGCCCATCGCCCGAGGTCCAGATGCACGGAGACGCCGTCACCACCCTGCGTGACCCCCGTGATCGTGGCCGCCTCGGTGATCCGGCTGGCCAGCGCCCGCGCCTGCCACTGAGCCCCGGCCGGATGCTGCACGGCCACGTCGACACGCAG
>JBJMIB010000003.1:0-310704 GCA_045807085.1 Jatrophihabitantaceae bacterium | reverse complement strand
TCAGCGGGTCATGCAGGTGCTGTCGGTGCCTTGGAAGCGGAGTTGGCCGGTGAGTACTTTGCGGTAGAAGTGTGGGAAGGAGGGGTCGGTGGTGTGGATCTGGTGGGTGATGAGTTGGTGGAGTCGGGGTACTTGGGCCATCGGCACGCCTTGGTGGTAGTGGTGGGCGGTGTGTAGGTCGTTGCCGTTGGTGTACCAGCGGCCGAACCAGCTGGCCTGCACGGTGCGGGTGTTGGTGAGCACGTTCGGGTCGGTTTGGGTGTTCAGGCCGTAGTGTTCGGGCAGTTCGATCAGAAAGTGCGCGGGTTCGGCCACCAGCAGCGCCGGCAGCGCCCAACACAGCAGCGGCAGCCAGCTGCCGGCCAGCACGCTGCCGGTCAGCGCGGCGGTCAGCAGTGCCGCGAAGGTGCGGTATTCGGCGCGGATCTTCTTCGCCGCCACCGTCTTGCTGACTCCGGGGTGCAGCCGGCCGGTCAGGCTGAGCCCGATCAGCCGCAGCACGTCGAGGTAGCGGCCCAGGTGGAAGCTGGCCCGGGCCAAGCCCAGGGGCGAGTCCAGGTGGGTGAAGCGGTAGTTGAAGAACTCCTGGTTACGTGGCGTGCCCAGGAAGGCGTGGTGGCGCAGGTGTTCATACTTGTAATGCGAATAGGAACTCAGCATCCCCAGCCCGGCCAGGAAACCGACCAACCGGTTGGCCCACCGCTGCCGGTAGGCGTGCTCGTGCAGGCACTCATGCTGCAACTCCACCAGATGCGCATACATCAACCCGATCCCCAGCACCGCCGGTGCCACCACCCACCACCGCGGCGCCAACCCCACCGCCAACCAACCCAACCCGACCAGCGTCACGGCGAAGCCGAACTTCACACTGAACAACCCCGGCCGCTTGACGAACAAGCCCGGATCCAGGCCCCGCCGCCCGTCCGGACCCCGCACCGGGGCCAGCAACACATCCACCGAACCATCCAACGACACCGCCGGATCATCAGCCGGATCAGAAGAAGAAGAAGAAACCGTCATAGCAAACCACCCAGCAGGAGAACGATCAGGAATCGGCATATCCTCAGCCAACCCGACACAATCCGCCAACCACCCACCTCCGCAGTTGACCACCCGCCTGACCGCGTCAACAGCCAATCCGCGGGGTGAACGCGGTCAGGAGGACTTTCTTCCTCGGCCGGGGAACGCTGCCGCCGTCGTCGCACTGCTGCGGCGACGAAGCCGGCCGTGAGCCTCCCGCCCGCCAGCCGATCGGCTCAGCGGCGCAGGACCGCCACCCGGCCGAGGTCGCCGGCTGCCCAGCAGGAACCGTCCCGAGCGCAGCTGACCGTGTCGAACTGACCGGTGTCGAACGTGTGCCAGTGCAGGCCGCCGTCGTAGGATATATCCGACCCGGTGAGGCCGACCGCGATCGCGCTGGCCGGCGTATGAGGCAGCCAGCTGACCCCGGAGCGGTAACCGGCCGGCTCGGTACGCGGTGAGAACCACGGAGAGCGCAGGTAGGACAGCGCGGCCACCCGGTCGGCGGCGGCCGGCGCGGTGAAGTCGCCACCCACCGCGATGCCGGCCCGCGGTCCGCGGAAGGCCAGCGCGAACACGCCGGCGCTCGGGCTGCTGACCAGTGGCGTGCCGCGCACGTCCCAGTGGTAACCACCGTCACTGGAATGGAAGACCCGGGCGGTGCTGCCGCCACCGGCCCCGAACCAGGCATCCCGACCGGACGTGGTCAGGCACTCCCCGCTGGCCGCGAAGCCGGCCTCGCCGGCCAGCGCGGCGGGCATGCCGCGGTTCGGCAGCACCTGCCAGTGCCGGCCGCCGTCGGTGGTGGACAGGATCCGGAACTTGCCGTCCACCGGGTCGCTCAGCACCAGGCCGTGGCGCGGGTTGTAGAAGTCCATGCAGTCGAAGAAGGCGCTTGGTTCGGTGTTGGCATAGGCAAGCCGCCAGTGCCGGCCGCCGTCGGCGGTCTGGTAGATGCGGGCATCGGTGCCCCCGCCGGCCGACAGCGCCACCGCGTGCCAGGCGTCGAAGGCGGCGATGTCGCGGAACTGCAGGGTGCCGGCGCCGGCCGGTGATACGTCCTGCCAGCTCCGGCCGCCGTCCACCGTGCGCAGTACCAGGCCCTGGTAGCCGCCCAGCCAGGCCACCTGCCGGCTGACCGGCGCCAGGCCGCGGAAGTGCGACTGGCTGCCGGTGCTCAGCAGCGTCCAATCCGGCGCGCTCGGATGCGCACCGGCCGCTGCCGGCCCAGCAAGTCCGATCGCGGCGCTGAGCGCGACCAGGAGGGTGAACAGTAGGGCGCCGGGCCGCCGGCCATGCTGGAGAAGTGCTCGCATGGCTGCAAAGTATCGCGTGCGCGGCGACCGGCGCCAGAGCGCCCGGCCGGTAGCCGAAGCCGGCGGTCGAAGTCCTCTCGACATCAAGGCACCTGAGCAGGGGTCATACCATTTTGCCCTTGTGCGACGAAATCTATTGTGCAGCCCGGCGTTGACAACCGATTACGACCGCGTTTCGCGTCGAGGGATGCGTTGACAGCGGCGCTACCGTACGCACAACATTGCTGCCAACAGCGGCGGCCCAGCGATGTCGTTGGCCGGCGGAAGTAGAACAGGGAGCGCTCGTGACCGCAGAAACCTATGTCCGCACCAGCAACGCCGACGACGGCGGCAAGGGGCTGAAGAGCGGCGCGCTCGGCCTGGTTTCCTCCGTGGTGATCGGTGTCGCCTCGACCGCCCCTGCCTACAGCCTGGCGGCCACCCTTGGCTTCATCGTGGCGCTGGTGGGGCTACAGAGCCCGGCCGTGGTGCTGCTGGCCTTCGTCCCCATCCTGTTCGTGTCGGTGGGTTACCAGCAGCTCAACAAGGCAGAACCGGATTGCGGCACCACCTTCACCTGGGTCACCAAGGCGTTCGGCCCGAAGGCGGGCTGGATGGGTGGCTGGGGCATCGTCGCGGCGGACGTGCTGGTGATGGCGAGCCTGGCCCAGGTGGCCGGCCAGTACGTCTTCCTGCTGTTCGGCGCCGACGGCATCGGCTCGAATCCCAGCAGCGGCTGGGTGCTGCTGGTGGGCCTGTTCTGGATGGCCGTGATGACCTATGTCTGCTACCGGGGCATCGAGTTGTCCGCCGCCATTCAGCGCTGGTTGCTCAGCATCGAGATCGTGATGCTGGCGGTGCTGGCAATCACCGCGCTGGTCAAGGTGTATTCCGGGCATGGCGTGGAGGGCGCCTCCATCCACCCGGCCTGGTCCTGGTTCAACCCACTGAACATCCAGGGCGACAACGGCCACTTCTCCTTCAATCTGTTCTCCCAGGGCATCCTGCTGATGCTGTTCATCTACTGGGGCTGGGATTCGGCCGTATCGGTGAACGAAGAGACCCGGGACCGGAACAAGACGCCGGGCCGGGCGGCGGTGATCTCCACGGTGCTGCTGCTGGCGATCTACGCGGTGGTCTCGGTCGGCACCCAGGCCTATGCGGGGGTCGGCGAAACGGGTATCGGCCTCGGCAACCCGGACAACTCCTCCGACGTGCTCAGCGTGCTCGGCAACAGCATCTTCGGCAGCTCCGGCATCGGCACCGTGATGTCGAAGCTGCTAGTGATCATGGTGCTCAGCTCGGCGGCCGCCTCCACCCAGACGACCATCCTGCCGACCGCTCGCACCACCCTGTCGATGGCGGTCTACCGGGCCATCCCGGCCACCTTCGCCCGGATGCATCCGCGCTACTTCACCCCGACCAGCTCGACGTTGTGGATGGGTGCCGTATCCGCCCTGCTGTACCTGGCGATGAACTACGCCGCCCATGGTCAGGTCATCAGCGACGCGGTGACCGCGATCGGCATCCTGATCGCCTTCTACTACGGCGGCACCGGATTCGCCTGCGCCTGGTACTACCGCGGCGAATTGACCAACAGCACCCGGGACTTCCTGCTCAAGGGGCTGATCCCGCTGCTCGGCGGGGTGCTGCTGTGGACCGGCCTGGTGCTCACCGCCATCCAGGACTGGAAGCCGATCAACAGCTATGTGGTATGGACCATGCATTTCCCCCCGCACTGGCAGATCGGCTACGCCTTCCTGCTCGGCGTGGGCAGCCTGCTGGTCGGCCTGGTCCTGATGGCGATCAGCATCCCGGTGTTCCGGGACTTCTTCAGCGGGCGGGCCTTGAACCGGAATACGCCGGTTTATGTGCTCGCGGAGGAATCGTTGGAGGGGGCTCCGTTGCTGCCCGATTCCCGGGAGGATCTGGTGTTGCCGCCGGAGACCACCCAAGACTGAAACCGGCGGTTAGCGGGTTGGGCGGCGCCGTCCAATCAGGCCAAATTTCGTTGAACGCTGGTCAAAGTTGCTTGAATCCTTGGTCAAAACGCTTACAGTCATTCGACTGATGTCGGGCTAGACAGGCGACGATCACCTTTCGAAGGAAAACCGCCAGGACGGCTTTACGTGACCATTGGATTCGTGCAGAATCACCTACGGCCTCTTCGGAGACCAGCTGGCCCGCGCACCTCACCCCCCGTGGGTGCGCGGGCCCTTTTATGTCCCGCGGCTGGGCGTGCATACGCGCAGACCCGGCTCGGTTGCGGCGGCGGGCAAGATCGCGCCAGCCGCTACTCCGCCGGCTCCGGCGCCGGCCCGATCGCCGAGGCCAGCACTCCGGAATTGGGCAGCGCGATCACGCCCTCGTCGGTTTCGATGGTGGTGTAGACCAGCCCGTAGCTGAGGATCACGCCCTCGAACGGCCCACCCAGCGCGCCGGTGCGCACCTTGACCCGCTGGCCCGGCACGAACGGCCGGGCGAACAGCAGCACCAGGCCGGCAAAGAAGTTGCCCAGGGTTTGCTGTGCGGCGATACCGAGCACGACAGCGGTAACCGCGCCGCCGACCAGCAGGTTGCCCAGGTCCACCCGGAGCAGCGCCAGCACCCCGAGCAGCACGGTGGCGTAGCCAACGATGGTGCAGATCAGCCGGATGGCCGAGCCCGCCGCCACGCCACCGCGCGCGGTGCTCACCCGATTCAACTCATTCGCGATCGATCGGGTGGCGATGATGCCGGCCGCCAGGAACAGCAGGCACAGGCCGAGCACCAGCAGTCCCACCTGATCCCGGCTTAACGCCAGGCCGTGCCGACCGATGGTGAACCGGGCCGGCCGGGTCCGGTCGATGCCGCCGAGATGGTCACCGAAACTGAAACAGGCCAGCGCCAGCAGGGCCGCCGGCACGGCCCGCTTGAGGTTCAGCTTGGCCTGCTCATCGATGGCCCGCAGGCCGAGCGAATGCAGCGGATCCAGGTTGCTCCCAGCACCGGACAGCAACCGCCGGCGCCCGGACGAGTCATTGGTCATGCCAGATCCTTACCGCACCGTCAGCCGGCCTCCAAGCCAGCGTCGGCGGCCTCGGCAGCCGGTTGCGGCGGCCGCCTGGCCCGGCTGGCGTTGACGCGCAGCACCAGGTTGAAGGCATGGACCATGATCGCGGCGACCGGCACCGCGATCAGGAAACGGATCAGCGCGGTCGTGACGCTCAACGACCCGTTGATGAACGCCGACCACAGGGCGGTGCTGCTCAGCAGCACCGCCAGCCCGAGCACCGAAGGCTTGAACACGATCGTGTTACCGCGCCGGCTCAGGCCGTGGCCCGGTGCCGCGGCGAGCCGCCGAGCAGTCGGCCCAGCATGCCCAGCCAGATGAAGCTGGACGGCCGGCGATCGTCGAGCAGCCCGATCGGCAGGTCCAGTTCCCAGACCGAGGCCGGGCTGGCGCTCAGTTCGGCCGAGTGCACCGCCAACGCGTCGACCCGGGGCAGTCGGGCCAACTCTGCCTGGCTGTCCTCGCTCTTCCACCGGGCATCGATCACCGCCCAGACGGCGGCCGGGCGCAACGCGGCGATCATCGCCGCCGGCCACGGATCGTCCGCACCGAGGCCGGCGCCGTCGGTGCCGATCACCAGCACGCCGGGCACGGTTGCGGTGGCCAGTTCCTCGCGCAACAACACCGCCTCGTCCGGCGAGCTGATCCGACGCAGCGATCCGCCGAGCCCGCCGTCCATGCCGGCGGCGACGATCGAACCGAGTCGCAGTCGCAACATCCGGCTCACCGTGCGAGCCGCCCGCAGCGTGGCGGCGCCCTCACCGACCAGCACGATCAGCTGGCCGCCGCCGGTCGGCAGCTCGGCCGGGGCCGGCAGCTGCTCGAGAATGTCCTGCAGCGCCTCGTACGGGCTCTGCGTCCGGGTCGCCGGGTTCAGCGAGATCGGCACCCCGACCTGACGCAGTTGCAGCAGCAGTTCCAGCCGGTTGCGGGCATCGCGGCCGCGCGGTCCGAGTGGCGTGACCTCGGCGATCGGCTGCGCCGAGGTGGCGATGGCCGGCCGCTCACTCGGCTCGATGGTCACCGGCTCCGGGTGCGAGTCGGTGACGTAGCGGCGCAACACACTTGCGAAGTCCGGCTGGCTCGGCTCCGCCAGCGGCTCGGTGGGCGGTGGAAAGTCCAGGTCTGGCAGCGCAACCGGCTGCGGGGCGGCTGCCGGCTGCGCGGCGGCTGCCGGCTGCGCGGCGGCTGCCGGCTGCGCGGCCTCGGCCTGCCGCAGCCTCGCCTCGGCCGCCTCCGCCGAGGCGAGCAGGCTGGCGATCGGACTTTCGCCCGACTCGCCCTCCCCCGCATCCACCGGCTCGACGTCATCCGTCGTTTGCTCGCCGGCGAGGTAGGCAACCCGGTGCACCTCACGGGCGAAGAAGCCCAGCACGCCGCCTCGCCGGACGGTGTCCTGATACAGGATCTGGGCGCCGGGCGTCTGGTACACGGTCTCCAGCAGCCTGGTCAGGCTGGTGTCCTCAGACACCAACGGCTCGGGCATCGGCGATCACCCCCACGGTGTCGACTGCACTGGCGTTGTTGGAAATCTCGGAATACGACAGCACCGGCAGGTCCGGCACCATGCTGACTATCAGCCGGCGCAGCGGCAGCCGGATCTGCGGGGCACAGGCCAGCACCGGTCGCAGGCCACGCTCGAGGGCGGCCTGATACTGCCGGCCGACCTCGGTGAGCAATGCCTCGACCACCTCCGGGCCGGGCAGCAGTTGCACGCCGGTCTCGGCCGGCCGCACCGCCTCCAGCAAGGTCTGCTGCATTCGCGGGTCGATGGTCAACACCGACAGCCGGCCGTCCTGGGTCTGCGAAGCGGTGATGGCCGGTGCCAGCGCAAGCCGGGCCGCCTCCACCAACCGGTCCGGTTCGGTGCCGGATTTGGCCGCTACCGACAGGGCTTCATAGATCCGCACCAGATCGCGGATGGCGACCCCCTCGTCCAGTAGCGCGTGCAGCACCCGCTGGATCTCGCCCAGGCTGAGGATGGCCGGCGTCAGATCCTCCACCACCACCGGATGTGTCTTCTTCAGCGCCAGGCTCAGCGCCGACACCTCCTCCCGGCCCAGCAGTCGGCTGGCATAGCCGCGCACGATCTCGGACAGGTGGGTGATGATGACCGAAGACCGGTCCACCACGGTGGCGCCCAACATCTCGGCCTGACCGCGCAGCTCGGTGGCGATCCACTTGCCGGGCAAGCCGAAGACCGGCTCCTGGCCGGCGATGCCGGGCAGGTTCTGCAGGCCGTCACCCAGGGCCAGCACGGTGCCGGCCGGCGCCTTGCCGCGAGCCACCTCCACGCCGTTGACCCGGATCGCGTAGCTGGCAGCGGGCAGTTCCACGTTGTCCCGGGTACGCACCGGTGGCATCACCAGCCCGAGTTCCATCGCGAGCTTGCGACGCAGGGCCTTGACCCGATCGAGCAGGTCGGCACCGGGACCATCGACCAGCGAGATCATGTCCGGCGACAACGCCAGCTCCAGCGGATCCACCGTCAACTCGCTCAGAATCGCCTCCGCGCTGTCCGGAGCGGGCCCGGCCACCGCATGCGCCGCGGCCACCGGCTCGGCAGTCTCCGGCTTGACCGTGGCCATCCGCTGGCCGAGTATCAGCAGCCCGCCGCCGACCAGCAGGAACGGCAGCTTGGGCAGCCCCGGCACCAGGCAGAGCGCGAGCCCGGCACCGCCGGCGATCTGCAACGCGCGCTTCTGACCACCCAGCTGGCTGGCCACCACGGTGCCCAGGTCCGAGGAGCCACCGGCGCGGGTCACGATCAGGCCGGTGGAGACCGACAGCAACAGGGCCGGGATCTGCGACACCAGCCCGTCGCCGACGCTGAGCAGGCTGTACTTGTTGATCGCGTCGGTGACCGACAGGTGGTGCTGCAGGATGCCGATCGCGATGCCGCCGACCAGGTTGATGACGGTGATGATGATGGCCGCGATCGCGTCACCCTTGACGAACTTGGAGGCACCGTCCATCGAGCCGTAGAAGTCCGCCTCGGAGGCAACCTCCAGCCGGCGCCGGCGCGCCTCCACCTCGTCGATCAGGCCGGAGTTCAGGTCGGCGTCGATGGCCATCTGCTTACCCGGCATGGCGTCCAGGGTGAATCGGGCGCCCACCTCGGCGACCCGGCCGGCGCCGTTGGTGATGACCACGAACTGGATCACCAGCAAGATCATGAAGATGACCAGGCCGATGACCAGCGAGCCGCCGATGACGAAGTGTCCGAAGGCGTTGATCACCTTGCCGGCATAACCGTTGCCGAGCACCCGCCGGGTGGCCGAGATGTTCAGGGCCAACCGGAACAGGGTGGCTACCAGCAACAGCGACGGGAAACTGGAGAAGTCGAGCGGGCGCTGCACGTACATGCTGACCAGCACGATCAGCAGCGCACCGGTGATGTTGATGGCGATCAGGAAGTCCAGCAGCGCGGACGGCACCGGAACCACCATCATCAGGATGATGGCGACCACGCCGACGGGCACTGCCAGTTGGCTCAACCGTTTCGGGTTCACAACACCTTCAGCTCTAGCGGTACGGACCTGCGTTTGGGCCGCGGTCCGATCCTTGGTCCGCTGAGGGTGTAGCCGTCCTGGCTATGCACCCTGATCGGCCGCCGAGGGCGGAACATGAGCAATGTCGGACTCAGGAAAGGCATGGAACTGCCGATCTGCGTGGCAGCAATCCACAGCGAAGGTAGGGACATGTCCGAGCCGAACCGGCAGTCATCCGAGGTACGCGAAGCATGCTGTCTGCGCTGCAACCAGACGTTCCTGCCAGCCGACCCGGACGAGCCCATTCACTTCCAGCGGCGAGACGGTGAGCTCTGCGGCGGCACCGGGCGATACTTCCGGCCGTTCGTGATCCGCGACCCCAACCGCTGGTAGGCGTCACCGGGGCGCTGGCCAGGTTCACCTTCGCCGGTCCAGCGACGCTGGCTGAATATCCCGATCCGGCACCATCTGCGCGGCATGCCTGACCGGCCATCCGTTCGGTCACCGCGAATTCTTGCCGAACAGCTGTCAAACCCCCGGCCGTGGGTATCTACTGACGCTCGATCGACCTCTTGTCGTCGTCCCATTTTGCCAGCGGCAAGAGCCCGCGACAGCAACCAGGTGGAGTTCCGATGGTCTGGACAGGTAGCGCCCAATACAGTTTCGCGCCTTCGCTGCGCACGTTGCTGGACCAACTGACGGAGGCACATCCGGGTCAGGGCTGGTTGAGCTCGCCGCAGACCGGGACCATCGGCGACACCACCCATCAGGCCAAGAACTCCAGCTCCGACCACAATCCGTGGCTCAACAACGTGGTGCGCGCCCTCGACGTGGCAGCGAACGTGAGCGACGTGGCGGGCATCGTCACGGTGTCCGACGCACCGGACTGCGAGGCGCTGTTCACGATGGTCAACGCCATGTATGCCGCACGCGACCCGCGGATCTGGCCGGATGGTTACGCCATCTACCTCAAGCGAATCACCGATCCGGACAATCCCGGTAGCCATCGTGCCCACCAGGGTGATCCGCACCTGTATCACGTACATATCTCGGTCAGCCGAACCCAGGCCGGCTACAACTCCACCGACAACTGGCCGCTCACCAGGCCCACCCCGACTATCGACCCCGCACTCACGACCGGTTCCGAGGAGGACCATATGTTCCATCTCATTCGCAATCTGCAATCCGGCGCCGTTCGCGCCTGCGGGCCGAACCTGTGGGTCGCGCTGGAAGGCCCGACCGACGCCGAGACGCAGGCCAACATCGCCCTGGCGGCCAAGCTGCCCGGGTGTGCCAGTCCGACGGTCGAGGATGTCTCGGACGGCAAGATGAACTGGCTCAAGCGGTTCTATACGACTGGGAAGGTCACTGCCTGAGATTCGGCTTTCGCGCGGCTTGGAGGACGAAAGCTAAAGGCAAAGGCGCAGCGACGAGGGAGTGCGCTTCTGCCGCAGCTACGTTGCTGACTTCCGTTTCGCCTTGAGCGGAAAGGCGAAAGCTTAATGGGACGCCTTGCCTATCGGCGTTCGATGCCGTAGAATCGAACATGTGCTCGAACACCTGGTAACCGCGACAGATGCTGAACTCCTCGCGTCGGTGGTGGAGCTGGAGGCCGAGCTTTCCCGGTTGCAATACCGGCAGCTGGCAGTGCTGGCCGAACTCAACGCGCGGAATGTGCCCGGCACGCTGGGCTTTCGCGGGTTGTCGGATCTGATCTCGGCTCAGCTGCGCTGCACCCGAACCGAGGCGCGGAAGCGGGCCCAGGCGGTCGAGCGGTTCGGTGTCCGCAGGAGCCTGACCGGCGAGCCGCTGGAGCCGATGCTGCCCGTCACGGCCGCCGCGTTCGAGGCCGGCAAGATCGGGCCAGAGCACGCGGCGGCGATCGCCGAGGTGGTCGAGGCCATCCCCGCTGCGGCGCAGGCTGAGCATGCCGTCGCGGTCGAGATCACCCTGCTGGAACATGGCCGGACGAGCGATCCGCGCACCCTGCGGCTGCTGGGCCAGCGGATCCTGGCCCACTTGGATCCGGACGGGCCCAGCCCGGAGGAGCGGCGGCTGCAGCAGGCCCACCGGCGACTCTCCTTGACCCGCCTCCCTGATTCGAGCGGGCTGCTGGAGGGCCGGCTCAGCCCGGCCTGCGAAGCGATCTGGGAGGCCGTCCTCACCCCGCTCGCGGCCCAGCGCCCGGACGACGCGCTCGGTGCGGATGACCGCAGCCCGGGTCAGCGGCTGCACGACGCGTTCGAAGAAGCCGGCCGACGCTTGCTCGCCACCGGGGAGCTGCCCGACCACGCCGGACTGCCCAGCCAGCTGATCATCACGATGAGTTTGACCGACCTGGAACGCCGCGCCGGGCGGGCCACCACCCACCACGGCGGCACCCTCAGCATCGACGAGGCGCTGCGGCTGGCCGCGCAAGGCAACGTCCTGCCTGCCGTGCTCGATGACGCCGGAGGCGTCCTGGCCTACGGCCGCAGCCGGCGGCTGGCCTCACCCGGCCAACGCAAAGCACTCTTCGCCCGCGACCGTGGCTGCACCTTTCCCGGCTGCGACCGCCCCGCCGCGAAGTCCGAGATCCACCACGCCAGCGACTGGGCCACCGGCGGCCACACCAACCTCGACAGCATGGCGATCGCCTGCGGCTACCACAACAACCTGGCACCCGCGCAAGGCTGGCGCACCGTCATGATCAACGGCATCCCACACTGGCAACCACCAGACTGGCACCCCATCCAACAACCACAACGCAACCACCTGCACCACCCCGAACTACTCGCGATCGGAGCTGCCAGGACCGAGCCGCCGGCGCGGGAGTGACTCCCGCTCAGTGCAGGCGGGGCAACTGCTGCTGGTTGCTGAGCACGTCGGCGAACAGGTCACCTCGCTCGGCCAACCGGTCCAGTATCGAGCGGATGGTGAAGCGATCGGGTCGCAGCGACGGGTCTTCCAGCTCGTCCCAGTCGATCGGGGCTGACACCGGAGCACCCGGTGCCGGGCGGGGGCTGTACGGGGCGACCAGCGTCTTGTTGATGGCGTTCTGGGTGTAGTCGAGCCGAGCTAGGCCGCCGCGTTCGTTGACCTGCCATTTCCAGCTGACCAGTTCGGGCACCACCGCGCCGACGGTGCGGGACAGCTGCTCGACCCAGTCGCGGGTTTCGTCGAAGCTCGGCCCGCGCGCGATCGGAATCCAGATCTGGATGCCACGCCGGCCGGTCACCTTCGGACGGGCCAGCACACCGATGTGTTCGAAGGCGGTCCGGTGCAGGCGAGCCAGCACCAACAGGTCGTCCCAGCGGGTGGTGCTGCCGGGGTCCAGGTCGATCAGTGCGTAGGTCGGCTGGTGCGGGTGATCGCTCAGCGAGGTCCAGGCGTGCCATTCCAGGGCGCCGAAGTTCGCCGCCCAGACCAGCGCGGCAGGCTCGTCCACTACCAGGTAGGTGCGGGTCTCACCGTGGTCGGCTTCCGGGTTGTCCCAGCGGGGCAGCCAGTCCGGCGCATGATCGGGCAGTTCCTTCTGCCAGAAGCCCTTGGTATCCGCGCCACCGGGAAACCGGTGCATGTTCAGCGGTCGCCGGCTCAGGTAGGGCAGCAGGGTGGGCGCGATGCAGGCGGCGTAGCGGATCAGATCGCGCTTGGTCACCGGCTTCTCGCCCGGTCGAGCCGCGAACAGCACCTTGTCCAGGTTGGTAATTCGCAGCTCCCGACCGAAGATCTGCCAGCTGCCGGCGGACCGGAAGCTGTCCAGCTGCCGCAGCGCGTCGGAGTCCGGGCCAGCTGGGCGGGGCGGCTTCAGCAGCACGGCGGCCTGGTCGGCCGGCAGGTCCGAACGCCACAGCCGATCCGGGTCGGCCTTCACCTCGTCGTTGGTCCGGCCGGTCAGCACCGACCTGGGGTGATCCTCGGCGTCCCAGCCGTCAACGGCGAAATCGTCGTGCTTATGCAGCAGCAACCAGCTTTGCTTGCCGGCGGGATCGGTGTCGGTGCGGACCAGGACGAACCGGCCACGCAGCTTCTGACCGGTCAGCTCGACATGCAGTTCGCCGTCGGCCACCGCCTTGGCCGGGTCATCGGCCTTGAGCGGCTCCCAGGTGCCGGCATCCCAGACGATCACATCGCCGCCGCCGTACTCACCGGCCGGAATTACCCCCTCGAAGTCGAAGTATTCCAATGGATGGTCCTCGACGTGGAAGGCGGCCCGGCGTACCCCGGGGTCCAGCGTCGGGCCCTTGGGCACCGCCCAGCTGACCAGCACGCCGTCGATCTCGAACCGCAGGTCATAGTGCAGCCGGCGGGCCCGGTGCCGCTGCACCACGAACCGCCGGGGGCCGGCCGGATCCGTCGGCACGGCGGCGCCAGCCGGCTCCGGGGTGCGTGCGAAATCCCGCTTGTGCCGGTAGTTGGCCAGCCGCTCGCCGGATCGTGCCATACATCGAGTGAAACGGCCTGCGGCGCGGCACGCAACCAGGTCGGCGGGGTTGCCGGCCCTAGGCGCGCTGCAGCCGGTGCAGGCCGGCGGCCGAACCCTTGCGGCGTAGCCGCATCACGAAGGCCAGCACGGTGGCCACCGCCTGGTACAGATCGGCCGGAATCTCCTGGCCGATCTCGCAGGTGGCGAACAGGGTGCGGGCCAGCGGGATGTCTTGCACCATCGGCACCCGGTTACGTTCGGCGACCTCGCGGATCCGGGCGGCCACGTGGTCGGCGCCCTTGGCCACCACCCGCGGCGCGCCCTTGCTGGCCTCGTACTTCAGCGCTACCGCGACGTGCGTCGGGTTGACCACCAGCACATCGGCGAACGGCACGTCGGCCATCATCCGGTTGCGGCTGATCGCCAACGCCCGGGCCCGGATCGCACCGCGCAGCATCGGGTCGCCCTCGTTGCTCTTGTGCTCTTCCTTCACCTCGTGCTTGGTCATCTTCAGCTGCTTGTTGGTGCGGTGCCGCACCACGGCGACATCGGCGATGCCCATCAGCAGGCCAGCCGCCGCACCGAATCGGACCAGTCGCAGCGCCGCGTCGGTGGCGGTGCCGAGCACCGCCGACAGCGGCAGCGATCCGGTCGCCATCAGTTGCGGCACGAGTTGCCGGACGGAGAGGTAGGCGACCCCGCAGAGCACCGCGAGTTTGGCCAGCGACTTGACCAGCGCCCAGACGCCGTGGGTGCCGAACATCCGCTTCAGGCCCTTGAACGGATTGAGCCGATTAGCCTTCGGTAACAACAACTTCGGCGCGAACCAGATGCCGCCCTGGCTGCCGGCGGCCGCCACCGAGGTGACCAGCACCAAGATCGCCAGCGGTGCCAACGCGGTGGTCGCGTGCAGCAGCGATGAGCGGGTCATGCCGAGCGCCTGCCCGACATCCGGGTTTTCGATGGTGGCCCCGACCTGCACCATGCTGGTCTGCGCGGTGCTCATCAGTGACCGGGCCACCGCCGGCAGCACGAAGCTGGCCGCCAGCACGCTCAACCAGGAGCCGAGCTCCGGGCTGTGCCCGACCTGGCCGTCCCGTCGCGCCTTCTTGAGCTTGCGCGGTGTGGGTTTCTCGGTCTTCTCCGCCGCCGATGCCATCAGTGCCGCACCGTCATGAGGCCACCTGCATCATCAGCGACGCGGCCGAGTTGCCGAGCTGGGAGATGACGCCGGGCATGGTCGCGAAGCTCAGCCCGACCAGTCCCAGGGTGAGCATGATCTTCAACGGAAAACTCAGCTGGAACACGTTCAGCTGCGGCGAGATCCGGCTCAGCAGGCCGAGCGCGACGTCGGCCAGGAACAGCACCGCTACCAGCGGCGCCGCGACCTGCAGGGTGGCCACGAACATGGTGCTGACGCCATGCACGAGCACCTGGTTGAGATGTGCCATCGAGATGCTGCCGTCCAGCGGCAACGTGCCGAAGGTACGCAGGAATCCCTGCAGGATGACCAGGTGCGCATTGCTGGCAAACAGCAGGGCGCTGGCCATCACGCCGTAGAACCGGCCGAAGACCGAGGTATTGGTAGCCAGCAGCGGGTCGTAGGCGAAGGCCAGCGAGAAGCCGCCGGACAGGTCGATCAGCGAACCGGCCGATTCCACCGCGCTGAACAGCAGGCGGGTGAGGAAGCCCAGCGAGGCGCCGATCACCAACTGCTCGACCGCGCTGGTCAGCAGCGGGCCGAACTCGGCGGCCGGCGCATGTGCCACGGTCTGCGGCACCACCGCCAGCCCGATCGCGGCGCTCAACATCAACCGGACCACCCGGGGCACGCCGGCAGTCGCCAGCGGCGGCGCCAGCTCCAGCCAGGCCGCGATGCGCAACGAGCACAGCAGCAACGCGACGAGTTGCGCCGTAGGAACCCCGACGGTCATGTCAGCTGTTGATGAGGCTCGGGATCTGGTTGAACAGGTCCTGGGTGTAGGTGACCATCGAGTGCATCATCCAGCTGCCGGACAGCAGCAGCGCGATTCCCACCGCCACCGCCTTCGGGACGAAGGACAGGGTGAATTCCTGGATCTGGGTGGCCGACTGGAACAGCGAGATCCCGAAGCCCACCAGCAGCGCGGTGAGCAGTGTCGGCGCGGCAAGCTTGAAGGCGATCAGCATCGCCTGCAGGCCCAGGTGCACGATTGCGGTGTCGGTCATCGACCCTTCCTCAGTTCAGTGTGGGTCTCGTCAGCGAGATCTCACGCGGCGCGGCAGCGGCGTCAAGTGTGGTAGCTGGTGATGAGTGAGTTGATGATCAGGCCCCAGCCGTCGACCAGCACGAACAGCAGCAGCTTGAACGGCAGCGACACCGACACCGGCGGCAGCATCATCATGCCCAGCGACATCAGCGAGGACGCGACGACCATGTCGATGATCAGGAACGGTATGTAGACGACGAAGCCGATGATCATGGCCGAGCGCAGCTCGGACAGCACGAAGGCCGGGATCAGCGTGGTCAGGTCGAGCTTCTCCGGGCTCGGCGGGTTCGGCAGGTGGCCGGCCCGCAGCATCAGCGCGATCTCTTGGCCGCGGGTGTGCTGCAGCATGAACGTCCGGATCGGGGCTATCCCGTCCTGGAAGGCCACCGCCTGGGTCTTGGTGCCGTGCAGGTAGGGCTGCACGCCGGCCGTGTTGACCGCCTTGATGACCGGGCTCATCACGAACATGCTGAGGAAGAGCGCCAGCCCGGCCAGTACCTGGTTCGGCGGCACGCCGTTCAGCCCGAGCGCGTTGCGGGTGAGGCCCAGCACCACGAAGATCTTGGTGAAGCTGGTCATCAGCAGCAGGATGGACGGCGCCACCGAGAGCAGCGTGAGCAGCAGCAGGATGCTCACCGAGGTGCTCGGCTTGGGCGACAGGTTCACCCCGATGGTGCCGGCCGGCGGAGTCGGCGCGGTGGGCTTGGTCGGTCCGGCCGGCGCCAGGATCGGGGTGATACCGGTCAGTGCGGCGCTGGCCACCGGCAGGCCGGACACCGCGGTGGCCGGCGTTGCCGCCGCGGCGGCCGAGTTCGCACCGAGGAACACGGCACAACCCAGCACCGCCAGCAGCAGCCAGCGCAGCGATCGGGTCACCGCCGCACCGTCATCTCGCGGGCCGCGCCGAGCAGTTGCTTCCAGGTGCCGGGTGACAGGATCGAGCCGTCCAGGCCGCCCGGCAACGCCGCCGGTAGCGCTGGTCGGGCAGGCAGTCCGGAAACGGTCTCCGCTGCCAGCGCCGGCTCGGCGGCTCGCCGCCGGGGCGTGGCGGACACGGTCAGCGCCTGTTCGATCGGAGCCAGCTCAGCCTCGGTCAGCAACTGCACGCCCTGCTCGGTGACGCCCAGCACCAGTGCCCGATCCATCAGCTTGAGCACCGTCACCGAGGACGACCGGCTCAGCTGCTGCCGGGCCAACACCGTCATCACCCGCTCGCCCTTGCCGACTCCCATCGGCTTACGCGCCCAGCGGGCCAGTGCCCACATCACGCCAAGCACGAGGACCAGGGCCAGCAGCATCCGGCCGATGATTGCGATAGTGCTCACGACGGCAGCGGCGCCGACTCGTCGCTGACGATCTCGGTGATCCGCAGCGCGAAGTTCTCGTCGATCACGACCACCTCGCCGCGTGCGATCAGGTGGCCGTTGACCAGCAGGTCGGCCGGCGCGCCGGCCGCCCGATCCAGCTCGACCACCGCGCCCTCGGACAGGCCCAGCAGCTCGCTGATGGTCATCCGGGTGCTGCCGATCTGCGCGGTGACGTCCATGTTGACGTCACGCAGCAGCTCCAGGCCACGCAGCATGGCGGGCCCCGGGATGCGGGCGGTCGCCGCCGGGGCGGCCAGCTCGTCCGGGCTCGGGTAGTGCGGGGCGGCGAAGGCCGGTTCAGGCTGCGCCGCGACGGCGATACCGACCAGCGCCCGTACCGAACCCTCGTGCAGCAGTGGCACCAGCAGCGCGCCCGGCTTGGCCAGCAGCCCCGCCTGCGCCGGCTGCGGCTCCAGCACGGTGCCCGGTCCGGTCACGGTGGTGCCGGTGACGGCGGCCGCGGCGGCCAGCGCCGGTGCCAGCGCGGCGGCGACATCCAGCGCACCGAGCGGCGAGTTCTGCAGCGCCTCGGCCAGCGCCCGCTGCACCGTGATCAGCACCTCGCCGCTGTGGTTGCCGGTGAACCGGGCGGTGACCGCCACGCCGTCGAAGGCGATCGGCGCGGTGATCGGCTCGCCGATCTCCAGCGGATCGGAGATCGGCAGGTTGGCCAACGCGGCCCGGGCGACGGACTCGGCCGAGGCGAGGGTTGCGGTCATGACTTGGTCTCCTTGTGCTTGCTGCCATTGCCGACCACCAGGCCGGCCAGCCGACTGCCCTGCCGGCCCGCCAAGGCGTGGGCGAAGGTGACACCGCCGGATTCGACGGCCAGCGGCGTGTTCACCCGGTGCCGCAGCGGAACCACGTCACCCGGTGCCAGCGCGATGATCTGGGCCGGCGTCAGCTTGACCGGCTCGAAGGTCAGCGCGACGTCCACCGGCACGCCGCCGAGTGCCTTGCGTACCTGCTCGGTGTTGAGTTGGCTGGCTGCCCGCTCGGCCGGCGTCTGCGGCTTGCGGTCCTTGCCGCCCTGCAGCCGGGGCAGCAGCGAGGCGAACGGGATGCACAGCGTCGACACGCAGGCCTGGTTGCCGACCTTCATCTGGAACGAGCCGACGATCACCGAGTCGGTGGCGCCGACGGCCTGGACGAACTGCGGGTTGAACTCGATGGTGCGCAGCACCGGTTCGGCGCCCACGACGGGTTCCAGCGCGTAGCGCAGCACCGAGAGCATCTGCTCGATCAGGTTGCGCAGCAGCCCGGTCTCCAGGTCGGTGAGCTGACGGACCGGCTGCTCGCCGCCCGGGCCACCGAGCAGGTAGTCGACACAGGCCAGTGCGGTCGGCACCGAGAACTCGAACAGCGAGGTGCCCGGCAGGCTGCCCATCTCCAGCACCGACAGGATGGTCGGTGCCGAGACGTTGGCGATGTACTCCTCATAGCTCTGGTGCTCGATGGCGATCAGGCTCACCTGGCATAACTGGCGCAGCCCGGTGGTCAGCAGCGTGGTCAGCCGGCGGGCGAAGGTCTCGTAGCTCATCTGCAGCGCCCGGATGTGGTCGCGGGAGAGCTTGGTGGGACGCCGGAAGTCATAGGCGACAATCCGGTCGCCGCCGTCCTCGGCCGGTCGCCTGGTCAGCCTGCGTACAGGTGCCAGTGACGCGGGGGTGGTTGCCACGTGGACACTGTTCGGCCACCTCGGCACGAATCTGAGCGAATCGTGCAGGTGATACCTCCCGGACGGCATGCCGCCGGGCATCGTGGAAAGGCCCTGACCTGCCCAGGTCAGGTGGTCATCACGAACTCCGTGTAGTAGGCGTCCAGGATCTTCTTGGGGTACAGCGTGCTGAGCTTGCTCAGGAACCGATCCTTGGCCTGGGCGCGGGCCGCGTCCCCGGTGAGCGAGACCACCGTCTGGTTGCTGTAGGTGTCGATCAGCGCCTGCGACGCCTCCGAGGTGTCCAGCTCCTCACTGGTTCCCTTGGCCGTCTGCAGCGCGATCTTCATCCGCAGGTAATGGCCGTCGGCCAGGTTCAGCGTCATCTCCTCCATCGGCACCACCGGGCCCTTGGCCGGGGCCACCTTGCCGGCCGGTTTGGCCGGTGCCGCCAGCACCGTGGACTTGGCGACCGCGCCACCGAGCAGCACCACCACCACCAGGGCGGCGATCTTCACCTTCTTCGACTTGCCCTTGCCCTTGGCAGCCGACTCGTCTCCCGAAGACCCCTTCTTGGCTCCGGGCGCGGACGCCCCCCGAGACTGCACGTTGGTCGCTATCCGCTCGGGTCGTTCCTTGGTCGCGCTGGTCATGGTGTTCTCCTGGAGTGGTTATGGACGGGCCGGCTCAGCTGCCGGAACCGGCCGTCGCGCCCAGCGCGGCCAGCGAGGCGCGCGCGGAAGCGGGCAGCTTGGACAGGACGACGATGTCTACCCGGCGGTTGCGGGTGACCGAATGCGGGTCGCTCGGCGGCAGCAGCGGACGCTGGTCGGAGTAGCCGGCGGCGCTCAACCGCCTGGCGGCCAGGTGCCCGTGGCCGATCAGGTAGCGCACCACGGAGGAGGCGCGGGCCGAGGAGAGCTCCCAACCACTGGGGTACGGCGCGGTGGAGACGTTCTGCTGGTTGGTGTGACCATCCACCTGCAGCTGGTTGTCGATCTTGGCCAGCGCCGGCACGACCGCGTCCAGGATCACCGCGCCCTGATACTCCAACACCGCGCTGTTGCCGGCGAAAACCAGCTCGTCGGTGATCAGGGTGACCACCAGCCCGCGCTCATCGATGGCGAATTCCGCGGCACCGGCCAACCCGCGCGCGGCCAGCGACGCCTTGATGGCCTGCTCGATCTTCTTGAACTCGTCGAGCTCGCGCCGCGCGGCGTCCGCGTCGGCATTGCTGGCCAGGTTGAGCTTCTGCGGCGCGGTGCCCTGCTGGCGCGGGATGGCCAGCTTGCTGTCGACGATGTTCTGGTCCACCGAGACGGTGTTGCCCGCTATCGGTCCCTGGCCGCCGTTGAGGATCGGCGACTGGCCGTTGCCGAAGGCCGAGGACAGGCTGGACTTCAGCTCGGCGAACTTGGACGTGTTCACCTGCGAGATCGCGTACAACACGATGAACAGCACCAGCAGCAGGGTCAGCATGTCGGCGTAGGTGACCATCCACCGCTCGTGATTCGTATGCTCCTCGTGGTGCGCCTTACGGCGGCGGCCATGACTCCGGCCGGCGTGCCCCGAGCTCATGCCACGTCCTGTTCCGGTGGGCTCGGCCGGGCGTCGAGCGGCAGCAGGCTGTGCAGTTTCTGCTCGATCAGCCGCGGGTTCGCGCCTGCCTGGATGGCCAGGATGCCTTCGATGACGAGCTCCATCTGCTCGCACTCGGCGTCGCTGACCCGCTTGAGCCGGTTGGCCATCGGCAGCCAGAACACGTTGGCCGTCATGACGCCCCACAGGGTGGCCACGAAGGCACTGGCGATCTCGGCGCCCAGCTTGGACGGCGAGGACAGGTGGCTCAGCACCTTCACCAGGCCGAGCACGGTACCGATGATGCCGATGGTCGGCGCGTAGCCGCCCATATTCTCGAAGAGCTTCGCCGAAGCCCGGTCGGCGGCGCGCTTGGTGTCGACCTCCGAGCTCAGGATGATCGCGACCTCTTCGGAGTCGGTGCCGTCGATGGCCAGCTGCAGCCCCCGGCGCAGGAAGTCGTCGTCGACATCGGCGGCCTCGGCCTCCAGCGCCAACAGCCCTTCCCGACGCGCCTTGCCGGCCAACCGGACCAGGGTCGCCACCGCGGCATCCGGCTTCGGCGTCTTGGCGGTGAAGGCGCGGATCAGCTGCTTGGGCAACGAGGTGGCATCGCGCAGCACCGCGCCGGCCACCGCGGCGCCGATCGTCCCGCCGAACACCAGGATCATCGGGGCCGGCAGCAGGATGGCGGTGATGTTGCCGCCCTCCATGGTGACCGAACCGACGATCGCCACCAGGGACAGCACAACCCCGATAAGCAGTGCGGGATCCATCAGGAATCACTCCGCCGCAGCGGCACGACCGGCTGGCTGGGAGGGGTGGTCAGCACCCGCATCCGGGTGGTGTGCGGCGCCGGTTGGGGCTCGCTGGCGTAGCCGCTGTCGATCATCATGGTCTCGGCCGCGGCGATGATCCGCGCACGGTAGTCCCGGATCAGCTCGACCAGCTCTTCCAGCGATTCGCTGATCACGTACTTGTTGCCGCCGATGAGCGTGACAACGGTGTCGGGCGTGGCTTCTGCCCGCTCGATCAGGTCAGGATTGAGCGTGAAGAGCGGCCCACTCAACCGGCGCAGCAGAATCATCGGATCCGTCCAAGGTGTTCGCAGGACCCATCCTTGGGTCCTCCTTCGCAGTTATCTATCGGCAGCGGGCCGGCTTTCTGAACCGGCCCGCCGCCGGGCAAGACGCTAGTTCTTCAGGCTGATCAGGCTCTGCAGCACCTCGTCGGACGTCGTGATCACCCGGGAGTTGGCCTGGAATCCACGCTCGGAGATGATCAGGTTGGTCAGCTCGGAGGCCAGGTCCACGTTGGACATCTCCAGGTAGCCGGAGGTCAGCATGCCTCGGCCACCGGTGCCCGGGGCGCCGATCTGGGCCGGTCCGGAGTTGGTGGTGGTCTCGAACTGGGAGTCGCCGATCCGGGACAGCCCGCCCGGGTTGGCGAAGGTCGCGGTCGCGACGGTGTCCAGCGTGGTGGTGGCACCGGCGGAGTCCACCGCGTTGACCGCGCCGGCCGGCGAGATGCTCCACGAGACGTAGAGGCCGCTGTTCAACGCGGTCAGGTTCAGGTCGCCACCAGCCGCGCTCTGCACCTTCGACCCGTCCGGCGCCACCAGGTGCCCGGCGCTGTCGAGGCTGAAGGAGCCGGCCCGGGTGTAGGTCTGCTGGCCGTTGTTGCTCAGCACGAAGAAGCCGTCACCGTTGATGAGCAGGTCGCTGCTCCGGCCGGTGTACTGGTTGGAGCCCTGTGCGAAGTTGATCGAGGTGCCGGCCAGCTGCACGCCAAGACCGATCTGCACCGGGTTGGTGCCGCCCGCGGTGGCGGTCGGCACGCCGGCGCCGCCGATGGTCTGGCTGAGCGTGTCCTCGAAAACCGTCGAGGCGCTCTTGTAACCGGCGGTGTTGACATTGGCGATGTTGCTGGAGGTCACGTCAAGCATCTGCTGGTGGGCCCGCAGGCCCGAGATGCCGGTGAACAGCGAGCGAAGCATGGGGGTTCTCCTAATGACGAGGGATTTGGCGAATTAGGCGGTGGTGCTGGCGGTGCTGGCCAAGACCTGCTGGACCTGGCTGAGACCGACCTGACTGTCACCGATCTTCAGCGTCGGGTTGGCGCTGGAGATGGTGGCGGCGCTGACGAAGCCGGTCTGGGTGGTGCCGTCCGAGGCGGTGTAGGACACGGTGTGCCCGACCAGGCTGCTGGCGGTCTGCGCCCGCTGGGCAGCCAGCATCTCCGAGCTTGCCTGGGCGCTCTGCTCCATCGTCTGCACCTGGGTGAGTGTCGCGGTTTCGTTCATGAACGACGAGGTGTCCACCGGCTTGCTCGGGTCCTGGTACTGCAGCTGGGCGACCAGTAGCTGCAGGAAGGCCTTCGAGCTGAGCTGGGTGTTGTCGGCCGAGTTGGCCGAGGTCATCGATGCGATCGGACCTACCTGAGCTCCGGTCGCCGAGATCGGTGCGGTCACCGGCTTACCTTCCCTTCTGGATTCTCATAGCCACCGGTCCAGGCCGGAGCCGGTCCGGCGCGGGCGGCTTTCCTGCTTGCCGGCCGGTGTCTCGGTGCCCGGCGGAGCCGGTGCGGTGGGTTCGGCGTGCCGAGGTGCCGGCGCACTGAAGTTGGGCGAGCCGCCGGTTGCCTGACCGCTCAGTTCCAGCGACAGCCCGGCACTCGACAGGCCGGCCGCCTGCAGCTCCTGGTGCAGTTGCGGCAACGCCTCGCGCAGCGCGTCGTGCGCGGATTCGCTGGTGCTGGCGAGCTGAATCGTCATCACATCGCCGGTCAGCCGGACGTGCAGGTTGACCGGTCCGAGTTCGGCCGGGTGCAGCGCGACGGTGAACGAGTGGTTGCCGTCGCCGGCGGCCCGCAGCCGCAGCAGCGGGCTGACCAGTTGCTGCGCGACCGGCGGTGGAACCGGCTGGCCGGGCACCGCTGGCGAGTTCTGCGCAATGGGCTGGTTCGGCGGGCTGAGCAGGCTCGGTTGCGGCGCCAGGCTCGCCGCCGCGCCGGCCGGGCCGAGCTGCGTCGTGTCCGGTTGCGCCGTGCCCGGTTGCGCCGTGCTGGATTGGGCCGTGCTGGATTGCGCTGTGCTCGGTTGCGCCGCGGCCGGGTCGGCGGCCGGGTCCCATTCGGTTCGGCCGGCCGGCTGTTTGGCGGTTGCCAGATCGGCCGGGTCACCGGCGTGGCCGCCGGCTGGCAGGTGGCTTCGCCGGCCACCGGCCACCGCCGGCGGGGTGCCGTGAGTCGCCCCGGCGGCGGCCGGGGCCGGCTGAGGCGGCCGGACGGCCTGGGCCGGCTGGCCCGGTGCCGGCGAACCGCCGACCAGATCGATGCCGGCCGGGTTGCTCCGATCGGCGGCCGCGGCGGCCGGTTGGCCCGACGCGGCGGCCGGCTGGCCGGACGCGGCGGCCGGGATGGGCGTACCAGCCGGCTGGACGGACGTGCCGACCGGCTGGACGGTGGTGGCGGTGGCCTGGGCGGAGTCCACCTGGTGGCCTGGCGCAAGGGTGGTCGCCTCGCCGGACCCAGCAGCGGTTCGCGCGCCGATCGTGGCGTCAGCCCAAGCAGCCGGCGCCGGCGCAGGCGGCCCATCCGCCGCGGCGGGTCCGCCGGTCCGGTTCGAGTCGAGCTGCGCTGGCGCGGGGCTGGCCGGTCCGGTCACCGGCGCGGCCGGGTCGGTCGGCGATACCCCGGCAGCCGGTTGGCGTGCCGGATCGGTCGGCAACGGTTGGCCGGGCAGCATCGGCAGCAAGGCCGCCAGCACCTGGGCCGACTCGGCGGTGGGCTGGCCCGCTCGGTGCTTGCCGCCGACCGGGCGACCCGTCGGCGCGCCAGCGGACGGCACAGCGGCAGCCGGTTGCGCCATGCCCGGTTCTGCTGCGCCAGATCCCGCGGTGCCACGCTCGGCTGTGTCAGACACCGTGGTATCAGGCTGTGCCCGGCCAGCCGCCGCGGCGTCGACGGAGCAAGGCTGATCGGCCGGGTTCGCGGTGGCCTGGTCCGAGGTCTGGGCGAGCAACGCGGCGAAGGTCTCGCCGTTGCCGCCGGAGTCGCCAGCCGCCGACGAGTCGACGCTGACCGCCGGTGCCGGCCCGGTCGCGGGCGTGAGCATCACGGTCATGCCGCGACTCCAGTCAACAGCCCGGTGATCTTCGTAACGTAGTTCTGCGTTTCGGTATAAGGCGGAACTCCGCCGTACTGTTCGACCGCGCCCGGCCCGGCGTTGTAGGCGGCGAGCGCCAGCGGCACCGAGCCGAACCGGGTCAGGTAGCCGGACAGCAGCTGGGCGGCACCCTGTACCGCCTGCGCCGGATCCCACGGATCCACGCCCAGCCCGCGTGCGGTGCCGGGCATCAGCTGCATCAGGCCCTGCGCGCCGACCGGGCTGACCGCGCCGACATTGCCGCCGGACTCGGTCTGCGCGACCGCGGCGAGCAGGCCGGTCGGCAGCTGGTACCGGAGTTCGTTCTGCGCGAACAGCGAGCTGTAGCGGCCCACTCCGGCCGACGCGCCGGCCAACCCGGCCGGTCCGGCCGGGCCAGCGGTCGAGTCGGTTCCGACGATCCGGCGGATGCTGCTCGGCGTCTCATAGACGCTCTGGATCTTGACGTGGTCACCCGGCTCGGGTGCGGCGATCATCATGTTGTTCCCCAGGTAGATCGCCACGTGGTGAGCGGGTTCGCCGAAGGCCAGGATGTCGCCCGGCTGGGCCTGGCCGAGGCTGAGCACGGCGGTGCCGACATGCGCCTGGTCGGCCGCCACTCGAGGCAGCTGGATGCCGAGGTCGCCGTAGGCCTTCTGGACCAGGCCGGAACAGTCCAGGCCAGCGCCGCCGGTGCCACCGAAGACGTACGGCACACCGAGATACTTCTCGGCCGAGGTGACCACCTGGCTGCCGGTGACATCGCCGGCCAGGCCGGACTGGACGCCGGTGAGCGCTTGGGCGAAGGAGGAGGTCGCGAACGGAGCGGAAACCGAGCTGGTGCTGCCGGCAGCCGGCCGAGCCGGCGTGGCCAGGCCGACCGCGACCAGCCGGGCCTGGATCTCAGAGATCCGGGCCAGCGTGCTGTCGAGGCTCATGGTGGTCATCCGGCAGACCTCGCGTGGCGAGCGATGCTGACGTCGTCCTGCTCCCGCTGGGCGATGGAAAGGGCTTGGGTGACAAGGTCTTGCTGAATCCGCTCGTGCATCTTCTCCACGCTCCGACGGGACTTGGCCGCCTCGGTCAGCTGGCCCAGCTGGCCGGCCAGCCGGGCATCGGCGAACTGCACCCGGTTGCTGGCCGCGGCCAGGCTCGCGATCGCGGCCTGCTGGCCGACGATCTCGGCCTGGAACTCGGCAACCGTCGCGGTCGGCGGCATCGACAGGGCGGCCACCCGGTCGGCCTGCTCGACCAGCTGCCCGGCAGCCAGCTCGGCATCCCGGCGGGCCGCCGCCACCTGCCGCACCAGCAGGTCCTCCTGCGCCTGCCGAGCCCGTAACACGGTTGGCAACCAGCGTCGGGGGCTCATTTCCCCTCGCTCTTCGCGCGAGCGCTCATCGCCCATTCGCTCCGCTCCTCGGGGCGATGCTCACTCATGCCGCCCTCGCTCTTCGCGCGAGCGCTAGTCTCGGGCAGCGGCATGCCCAGGGCGCCGGCCAGGCCGGCCCAGGTCTGCTCGACATTGCTGCGCTCGGCCATGTCCTGCTGCAGGAATGCCTCCAGCGCCGGCCATAACGCCAATGCCTGGTCGGCCAGTGGGTTGCTGCCGGCCACGTAGGCACCGATCTCGACCAGTTCCTTCACGTCCCGGCGAGCGGCCAGCAGCTGCCGCGCCCGGCGGGCCACCCGCTGCTGCTCCGGCGTGGTCACCGCGTTCACCACGCGGGACACGCTTTCCAGCACGTCGATGCTCGGGAAGTGCCCGGCGGTGGCCAACCGGCGGTCCAGCACGATGTGGCCGTCCAGGATGGACCGGGCGGTGTCGGCGACCGGCTCGTTGTGGTCCTCGCCCTCGACCAGCACGGTGTAGAGCCCGGTGATGGAACCGGACTCGCCGCCACCGGCCCGTTCCAGGATTCTGGGCATCAGCGCGAACACCGACGGCGGGTAACCACGAGAGGCCGGTGGCTCGCCGGCGGACAGCCCGACCTCGCGCTGGGCGGTCGCCAGCCGGGTCACGCTGTCCATCAGCAGCAAGACATCCTGGCCCTGGTCGCGGAACCACTCGGCGATCCGGGTTGCCACGAACGCGGCCCGCAGCCGCACCATCGGCGGCTGGTCGGAGGTGGCGACCACCACCACCGCGTTGCGCAGGCCGTCCGGGCCGAGGTCGTTCTCCAGGAACTCCCGCACCTCCCGGCCACGCTCGCCGATCAGCGCCACCACGGTGATCTCGGCCGAGGTACCTCGGGTGATCATCGAGAGCAGGCTGGACTTGCCCACCCCGGAGCCGGCGAAGATACCCATCCGCTGGCCGCGACCGACCGAGATCAGTGAGTCGATCGCCCGGACGCCCAGCGGCATCGGCTGATCGACCCGGCGCCGGCCGAGCGCGGCCGGCGGCGCCATCTCGACCGGCACGTAGTCCAGCACGTCCGGCAGCGGCCGGCCGTCCAGCGGCTTGCCCAGGCCGTCCAGCACCCGGCCGCGCAGCTGCGCGCCGACGCCTACCAGCAGCGGTCCGCCGGTGGAGCTGACCCGGTCACCATTGCCGATGCCGGCCATCTCGCCGAGCGGCAGGCAGGTGCACTCATGCCCGTCGACCGCGACCACCTCGGCCAGCATCGGCGCGCCGCCGCCACCGTCCCCGATGGTCAGCAGATCGCCGATCCGGCCGGTCAGCCCGGACACCGTCACGGACAGCCCGACCACCCGGTTGACGTAGCCATAGCTACGCGGCCGGGCCAGTTCGAGCAGCGAGGCCAGCCGGTGCTCGGCTCGCACCGCCACCAGCTCGGTCATCCCGCGCGGCGTCGTCGAATCGTTCATGCCGTGTACTCCCGCAACCGGGCCAGCGCCACGGTCAGCCGGGCGTCGATCGAGGTCGACGCCGACCGGGCGATCGCGTCGCCCGGCACCAGCGAGGGATCGCACGTGAAGTTGATCCGGTTCGCCGCGCTGGCCTGGACGGTCGCGATCAGCGCGGCGCCGTTCGGTCCGGTCAGCGTCTCGTAGTCCTGCTGGCTCAGCCGGATGGTCACCGGTTGGCCGTCCGGCACCTCGAGCAGCACCCGGCGCAGGATGGCCGAGGCGGCAACCTCGGCATCGGCCAACTGCTGGCCGAGCAGCGCGGCGGCAAGTTCCACCGCGGCGGCCAGCATCCGGTCGGACAACCCATCGGTCACCTCGACCACGGTCTGCCGCACCTGCTCGGCCGCCCGCAGTACCGCCTGGACGGCCGAGCCGACCTGGGCGGCTTGCTCACCGGCGAGGGTTTCGCGTTCCAGGCGCGCCTGTTCGGTCAGCACCGCCTGACCGGCGGCCGCTTCCCGCAGGCCCTGCGCCCAGCCTTGGGCATAGCCGACTGCCTGGGCTTGCTGTTGGGCCGCCTCGAGCAGTTCCACCGGCACGCCGCCGGTCAGCTCGAAACCGGGGTTAGCCAGCGTGTTAGGCAACGAACTCGTCCGCATCGCCGCGGGCCACCACGATCTGGCCGGACTCCTCCAGCTCCCGGATCACCCGGACCACCTCGGTCTGGGCCTCCTCGACGCTCTGCACCCGGACCGGACCGAGCAGCTCGATCTCCTCGGCCAGGGTGGCCGCGGCGCGCTCGGACATGTTGGTCATGATCTTGGCGTGCACCACCGGGGCAACGCCCTTGAGCGCGATCGCCAGGTTGGCCACCTCGACCTGGCGCAGCACGAGCTGCACCGCCCGGTCCTCCAGATTGACCAGATCCTCGAACAGGAACATCCGGCTGCGAACCTCGTCGGCCAGTTCCGGATCACGCTCTTCCAGGCCCTCCAGGATCAGCTTCTCGGTGCCGCGGTCAGCCCGGTTGATGATCTCCACCAGCGGTTGCACGCCACCTACCGCGGACAGGTCGGACGGCACCAGCAGGGTGGCCATCCGGCGCTCCAGGTTCGCCTCGATCTGGTGGATGATGTCCGGCGAGGTGCGGTCCATGGTGGCGATCCGATGCGCCACGTCGGCCTGCAGATCCGAGCCCAGGCCGGCCAGCACCTTGGAGGCCAACGGCGGCGGCACGTGCGCCAGCACCAGCGCGATGGTCTGCGGGTGCTCGTCGGCGATGAAGTTCAGCAGCTGGCGGGCGTCGGCGTGCTGCAGGAACTTGAACGGCACGTCGAACATGGTGGTGGACAGCCGGTCCAGGATGGCGCCCGCGCGGCTCTCCCCCAGGGCTGACATCAGCAACGATCGGCTCTGCTCGATGCCGCCGCGCACCACGGCGTTCCCGGTCGCCTGCAGCATCCCGAATTCGGAGAGCACGGCGGCCGAGACCTCGGCCGAGACGTCGCCGGCTCGGGCGATCTCGGTGGCCAGGTCCTCGATCTCGGTGTCGGACAGCTCGGCGAGCACCCGGGCCGAGGCGGACCGGTCCAGTTGCAGCACCAGGATCGCCGCCTTGCGCCGGCCGGTCATGCCGCGGGTCAGGTTCTCCGTGGCCTCGGCCGACTGGCTCATCGCCTGCGCGGCCAACGGGGTGCCGATGGGAGAAACGGTGGCGAGCGTCTCGGCCATGATCAGCCTTCCTTCGTGTTCAGCCAGGTACGCAGCAGGCGCGCGACCTCCTGCGGTTGGCTGTCCGCCATCTCGGTCAGATCCCGTTGCCGGGCAAGGTGAATCGAGGCCTCTCGGTTCTGCGGCACGATCTCCTTGGGAGCCGGCGGCAGCGAGCCGTCGTTCAGGGTGGACAGGAACGCGTCGAGGTCGTCGACACCGCCGTCGTCGTCCTTACGCCGCTTGCGGCCGATCACCAGGCTGGCGACCACCACGATCAGCACGATCAGCACCACCGCGCCGGTCTTCATCATCGACAGCATCTGGGCTTGGCTCTTGGCCGCGGCGGCAGCCTGGGCGGCCTTCTTGGCGGCGGTCGCGGCGGCATCGGCGGCGCTGTGGTTCATCGGCTCGGCGTCCACCGTGAGCGAGTCGCGCTGCGGATTGAAGCCGACCGCGTTGCCAACCAGGCTCTTCACCTGGTTCAGATCGACCTGCCCGGCGTACTGCTTGTCCAGCAGCACCGAGATGCTCTGCGACTTCAGCCCGCCGGTGGCCACGTCGGTGACCACGTTGCTGCTGCCGACCGGGTAGTTCGCGACGTTGCTGGTGCTCTTGTAGCCACCGCTGCCCGATGCGCCGCGGGCCGCGGCGGTCGGGGTGGGCGACGTCGCGCCCAGGACTCCGTTGTTGGCTCCGGCAGGGCCAGGCGCCATGGTCTCCATCGACGAGGACACCGCGATCGGCGGCGCACCGGACGGGATGATCGGCGTGTTGGTGACCGAGTGGGTCTTGTCGTAGTTCAGCACGCCGGCGACCTGCACCTTGTAGTGGCCGGCGCCCACGAGCGAGTCCAGGATGTCGGCGATCTTGGACTGGGCCTTGGTGTCATACGCGGTGGTGGCGGAGTCCTGGTCCTCGGCGAGGGTCCCGCTGACGCCCGAGCCGGCGGCGGCGAGCACCTTGCCGGTCGAGTCCGAGACGCTGACCTCGTCCGGAGTCATGCTCGGAATCGAGGAGGAGACCAGGTTCAACACCGACTGCACCTGCGCGGAGGTCAGCGCGGAGCCGGGGTGCACCGTCAACAGCACCGAGGCCGAGGGCTTCTGGCTGCCGTCGTTGAAGACGTCCTGTTGCGGCAGGGCCAGGTGCACCGAGGCGTCGAGCACGCCGTTGATGGACTTGATGGTTCGGCCCAACTCGCCCTCCAGCGCCCGCTGATAGTCCACGTGCTGCTTGAACTCGGAGGTGGTGATGCCCTCCTGGTCAAGCAGGCTGTAGCTGGAGGTCGAGGACGACGGCAGGCCGGCGGCGCTCATCGCCAGCCGGCTGGAGTAGACGTCCTTGGTCGGCACCAGGATCTCGGTGCCGTTGGCGGCCAACTGGTACGGCGTCTTGTTGGCGTTCAGCTTGTCGATGATGCCGCTGGCATCGGTCGGCGACAGGTTGGTGAACAGCGGCGCGTAGCTGGGCTTGGCCGCCCAGCTGGAGAACAGGAAGCCGCCGATGACCAGGGCCAGCGCGGCGGCGATGGTGACCGCCTTCTGTCCTGGTGTGAAGGCCAGGAAACCGCGCCAGAACCGTTGCAGGGTAGCCAGGATCTTCTGCTGCATCGGTTAGGCCTGCATTCCCATGATCTGGTTGAAGGCGTCGATCCCCTTGGTCCGGATGGCGGTTGCCAACTCGGTGACCAACGAGGCCTGGGTGGCGGCGATGGTGTAGTCGTGGATATCGGTCAGGTCACCGGTGGCCGCCTTGACCGCGAGCGAATCGGCCTTGTCCTGAGCGGATTGGACGGCGTTGAGGCCCTGGCTCAGCAGGTGGGCGAAGTCGGTGCCGCCGGCCGAGCCGCTCGGAGCGACGTCGAGGCCGGAATTCGGCGGGGCGGGCAGCACCGGCAGGGCAGCGCTGATCGCGCCGATGGACGGAACGGTCATGTCAGCGGTTCTTTCCGATGTTGATGGCTGATTCGTAGACGTCACGGGCTCGGTCGACCACCGCGGCGTTGGCCTGGAAGCCACGCTGGGCCATGATCAGGTTGCCCATCTGCTCGCCCATGTCGATGTCGGGCAGTCGCACGTAGCCCTTGGCGTCGGCCATCGGGCTGCTCGGCAGGTAGGTCAGCCGGCCAGCCGGGTCGCTCTTGCGCAGGTCGGTCACCTCGACCCCAGCGCCACCGCCGGTGCCGCCGTCGCCGATCTCGGAGACTTCCAGGTAGGACGCCTGGAACGCCGCGCCGGAGGTCGGCTTGACGGTATTGACGTTGGCGATGTTGTTGGCCAGCACGTCCAGCCAGCTGCGCATGGTGGACAGCCCGGTGCCGGAGGTGTTGATGGCGGAGAAGATGGACACGGCGCTCAGCCCTTGATCACGGTGTCAATGAGGTTGAACTTGGCCGACATCGCCCCGGACAGCAGCGAGTACTGCAGCTGGGTCTTCTCATCGGTGACCGTCTCGGTGTCCAGGCTGACGTTGTTGCCGTTGATGCCGGGGGCGTCACCGGTCCGGGCGACGCTGAACCGCGCCGAGGCCGGGTCACCGGCCGCGACCGCGGCCCGCAGGCTGTCTTCGAAGGACACTGAACTCGCCGTGAAGTTCGGCGTTTCCAGGTTGGCGATGTTGTTGGCACTCACCCGTTCCCGCTGAGCCAGCGCGGACAGCGCGGTGCTGAGCGTGACGGAGGCAATGTCATCGAGCACGGTGGGAAAACCTTCGTAATAAAGAGGGCCTTCGCCGATCCGTGGCAGATAGTGAGCGATCCGTGCTCGTACCAACCCATCGGCCGTGTCTGTTCTAAGTTAAGTCACTTAGGGAGATCACGCGGTTACCGGACGAAACGAGATCCGGCGGCCGCAAGTCAGGCGCGCAGATCCAGCAAGAGCGGCACCGGCGTCGACTCGGGCACCGACCGGGGTCGGCTCGGCGCCGGCGCGGCTTGCAACTGCTGGGAGATCTCGGCCCGCAGCCGGTGCTGCTGCGCCAGCAGCTGCTGGGCCCGCACGACGAGTTCGGCCGGAATCGGCGGCAGCACCGGCGGGTGCCAGGGCGTGACCGGCGAGAGTAACTCGCCACGGCGCAGGCCCTCGGCCAGCAACGCGGTCTCGGTCTCCAGCTCGGCCAGTACCTGCTGCCAGCTGACCGGTGGCTGGCTAGCCAACGCGCACCATGGTGGTCGGCTCCGCCATCGAAAGTTGCTCGGCCGCCTGCTGCCAGCTCGCCCGCAGGTCGGAGACGATCTTGCTGATCAGCGCCAGCCGGCCCGGTCGCGACTCGCCGCTTTCGGCCATCAATTCGGTCAGCAGGTAGCCATACAGCGAGGCCAGCTGGGCGGCGCCGGTCCAGGCGTTCTGGTCCAGGCTGCCGAGCAGTTCGGCGACGATCTGCTGCGCATGCTGCAGCTGGTCCCGAGCGCCCGGTTCACCGGCGTCCTGGGCGGCCTGCGAGCGCTGGATGTCCAGCCACAGCCGGTCGTAGAGCAGCACGATCCGACGGGCCGGGGTCGCGGTGGCGACCGCGTCGGCGAGATAACGGGCGCGCGCTGCGTCGACCGGCACGAGATTCAGCTCCCTACGTCAAGAGATCAGTTGGACTTGGAGTTCGAGTTGGAGTTGTCCAACGAGGACAGCGCCTGGTTCAACCAACTGGAGGTGGAGTTCAGCTTCGACAGCGCGACCTCCATCGCGGTGTACTTGGCCTGCAGCGCGGTCTGCTGGTCGGCCAGCCGGCGGTCCCAGTCCGAGATCTCTGAGTTCAGGGTGGCGACCTGTGCGGTGCCCGAGTTGATCAGCGGGCTGAGCGTCTGGATGGAGGCGTTGCCGGCCAGGCTGGACAGCGCGCCGGCCAGGCTGTTCATGGCGACCTGGGTCTTGGCCGGGTCGGTCGCATAACCGGCCGCGAAGGCGTCGGCGTCGAAGGTGAGGGTGCCGGTCGAGGAGAGTTGGATGCCGCTGCCGGCGTAGCTGTTGCCGCTGGCATCGCCATGGCTCACCACGGCGAGAATGCTCTGGGACAGCGCGTTCATCTGGTAGTTGCCCTCCAGCAGCGCGCCCTTGCCGGTGTCGGTGGAGAGCTCGGAGAGCGCGGCGTTCGCGGCGTCGATCAGCGCCTTGACCTTGTCGCTGATCGCGCTGGCGTCGTTGCCGACCGAGATGGTCACGTTGCTGGCGAGCGCCCCGACGGTGAACGTCACGCCGGGCAACACGCTGTTGAAGGTGTTCGTGCTGGAGGACATCGTGTAGCCACCGGCGGCCGGATCGCCTACCCCTACCTTGGCGTCCTGGGCCGCGACCAGCGTCTGCGGCGCGGTGTCCAGTCCGCTGACGCTGAAGGAGCCGGCCACCCCGGTCGCGGTGGCGCTGAACTGCAGCACGCTGCCGGAGTCGGTGTTGACCACGGCGGCCCGCACCCCGACCCCGGCACTGTTCACCGCGGTCGCCACGGTCGCGGCGCTGCCGTCGGCCAGCGTGATGTGGTGCACCACGCCGGCGTGGTCGGTGATGTCGATGCCGTTCGGTGGGTTGGACACCACGGTGGAGGCGGTGACCGCCAGCGTGCTGATCTGCGCGGTGGCCAGCTGCAGCACGTCGAAGGTGGCCGCGCTGCCGGCCACGGCGGTCGCACCGGTGGTCGCGATCACCGCCGGGTTGGACGAGCTTGCCTTGGTCGATCCCCATGCCTGCTGCACCGCGGTGGCGGCGTCGGAGAAGGCGGTGAGCTTGGAGTTGATGCTCTGGTAGGCGCTGATCACACTCTGTTCGGTGGACAGCTGGTGCTTCAGCGCGGTCTGCGGTTGTGCCGCCAAGGTCATCAACTGGGAGATCAGCGAGGTGGTGTCGATGCCGGACGACAACCCGCTGATCGAGAAGGTGCTCACCTGCGATCCCTCCGGTGCTAGAAACGAGCGCTCGGTCGTGGTCGGGACGTCTGCAATCCCGACCACGACCGAGCAGTCCATGCGGCAGTAGCTTCGCCCCATCCGTGGGGCACCGCCGTCGGCGGTCAGGCCGGCGGCGGCTTAGCCACTACTGCAGCAGCTTCAGGATGGCCTGCGGCGCGGAGTTGGCCTGGGCCAGCACCGAGGTGGCAGCCGAGGTCAGGATCTGGGCCTGGCTCATCGCCGTGACCTCCGTCGCCAGGTCGGCGTCGGTGATGTTCGAACGAGACGCGGTCACGTTCTGGATCGTGGTCTGCAGGTTGCTGATGGTGTAGGACAGCTGGTTCTGGGTGGCACCGATCTGCGACCGGGAGGCCGAGACGGTGGCGATCGCGGCATCCACGGTGTCGATGGCGCTCTGGGCACCGGCCGTGCTGGACACGCTGATGCCGTTGACGCCCAGCGTGGTGGAGTCGGCCGAGGTGAGGGTCAGCGTCAGCTGCTCGCTGGCGCTGTTGTTCGCACCGACCTGGAACACACCGGCGTAGGTGCCGTCCAGCAGCTTGGTGCCGCCGAACGCCGTGGTGTTGGAGATGTTGTCCAGCTGGGTGTTCAGGTTCACGATCTCGGACTGCGCCGCGGCCTGGGCAGCGGCGTCCTGCGAGCCACCGTTGGCGGCTTGCACGGCCAGGTCACGCTCACGCTGCAGGATCTTCTGCACCGTGTTCAGCGCACCATCGGCGATCTGGGCGACGTTGGTGCCGTCCTGCGCGTTGCGCACCGCCTGGGTGAGGCCGTTGATCTGGGAGGTCAGGCCCTGGCTGATCGACAGGCCGGCCGCGTCGTCGGCAGCCTTGTTGATCCGCAGACCGCTCGACAGCTTCTCGAACGCGTCCTGCAGCGAAGCCTGGTTGGCCGACAGGTTGCCGTAGGCGTTGAGCGCCCCGACGTTGGTGTTGATGCGGAGACTCATTGGGTTTCCTCCTGAAACGTGAGTCGGTGTTCAGCGGCCCGCGGTTGCTGGGCCGCAGCCGTCCATCCGTGGATCGGCTCATAGATAGCTTCGGCGGGCCCCCCGCCGACTTGAGGGTGTTAGTGGGTGAAAAGGTGCGAGGCCGGTCAGCGACCGGCCTCGCGGTTGGGCGCCCGCTGGGCTGCGGCGGATGTCGCCCGGTGCCGGGCGCTCAAACGGTGGGCTATATATATCCCCCGCGCTAGGCGATGGAGGTGTGGCTGGCCCGGTTGCGAGTGGTCCCGGCCGGCACCTCGGCGAAGACGTTGGATATCTGCAGCCGGCTGGCCAGGTTGCCCCGCGCGGCCACCGCGGCCGCGTAGCTGGCGATCTTGGCGCCGCTGCGGCCGGTGGGCTCTGCTACCGGCAGCACGTCCGGCTCGGCGACGGCCATGCCGTGCCGCAGCAACTTCAGCGCCTCGGCGCGCAGTTGCGAGATCCGGGACTCGGTCACGCCCAGCTCGGCTGCGATGTCGGCCATCTGGCGCTGCTCGAAGAAGTAGGCCTGCACCACATGCCGCAGCCGCTCGGGCAGTTCGGAGATGGCGTCGTGCAGGTAGCCGAGCTGTTCCCGGTCGATGACCAGCTGCTCCGGCCCACGCTGGGCGTCGGGCACCATCGCGGCGCCGGTCTCCGGCGCGAAGCCCTGCAGGCTGAGCACGCTGGCGCGGTGCACGTCGGCGTCGATGCTGCCCAGTTCGGAGACGCTGACGCCGAGCACCTCGGCAACCTCCTGCGGCCGCGGCGAGCGGCCCAGGCTGACCGAGAGCTGGTTGCGGGCGGTCTCGACCTCACGGGCCCGGCCACGCACCGACCGGCTGGCCCAGTCCATCGAGCGAAGCTCGTCGACCAGCGCGCCGCGAATCCGGATGGCGGCGAACCGAGCGAACGGGACGCCGCGCGCCTCGTCGTAGCCCTGCGCGCTGAGCACCAGCGCGGCCATCCCGGCGGAGGTGAGGTCGTCCCGTCCGATGTGGGCCGGCAGTCGGGTCATCGTCTCCCGGACGATGTGGCCCACCAGGGCGAGGTTGTCGCGAACGAGCGCCTCGACCGCGGCGCTGCACGCCGGGCTTGCGGCGGATGGTGCCCGACCGGACGGAGCCTGGCTCGCGGTCTTGCTCGAGCTCTTGGGCGTCGAAGTCATCGTCATCGGTTCAACTCATCTCTGACAGGCGCGGCTTGCTGGTGCGGATGGTGCTGCTGTGTCTTCGGCATTAGGTTTCTGCTAGTTCTGCTGCCTAACACGGGCTTAATGTAATGGCTGCGTTAAGGGATGCCTACCCAGAGTGATGTGATCTCAATCACATCAACATTTCCCCGGCGTGTCGCTGTCGTCGCGCGTGCACGCGAGTTAAGGACGCACCGGAGGTTTCCGCTCATGTGCTGCTCGGCATCGTCATCGGTCATGA
Organism: Jatrophihabitantaceae bacterium; assembly: GCA_045807085.1. GTDB lineage: Bacteria > Actinomycetota > Actinomycetes > Mycobacteriales > Jatrophihabitantaceae > Jatrophihabitans_A. The sequence goes on along the minus strand of JBJMIB010000003.1, from coordinate 274,628 downwards.
CATGGTGCCGCTCGGCGACGCATCGGGCAGGTCTAGACCAATCCCACGGTGCGCTGGTTACCCAGCGCTGCCGGGCCTCGGACCGCCCGGGACCGGCCCTGGCCGGTTCAAGTACCGGGGCAAGATGCCGATGTACACCTTGTACCTGAGGGGAGCGGTGAGGTAGTCAGAATGAAGACGACTACGGGAAGTACAGCGATGGGTTTCGCCGAGGTTTCGACGATGCTGTGGCGCGAACGGGACGCGCTGCAGTTGCTGCTTTTCAAGCTGGTCGAGGAGCAGTTGATCGTCAGTTCCGGCCGCACCCGCTGGCTCCCACAGGCCAACGAGGAGATCGAGTACGCCCTCGAGCAGCTGCGCGGCACCGAGGTGCTGCGGGCTGCCGAGACCGACGCGATCGCCGAGGAGCTCGGCCTGTCCAGCCCGGCCACCCTGACCGAGCTGGAGGCCGCCGCCGCCGAGCCGTGGGCGACGCTCTACGGCGAGCACCGGCGTGCGCTGCTGGCGCTGATCGGTGAGGTGGAGCAGGTGACGGCCGAGAACCGCAAGCTGCTCGCCGCCGGCGCCCGCGCGGTGCGGGAAACCCTGCTCTCGGTCTCCCAGACCGTTCAGACCTACGACTCGCGCGGCACCGCCGCCTCGACCGAAACCGGCCCGCTCCTCATGGACGAGCAGGCATGAGTTCGTTCTCCGGCCTGACCGATGCGCTGACCGCGCTGAACGCGTCCCGGTATGCCCTCGACGTCACCGGCCAGAACATCTCCAACGCCAACACCCCCGGTTACGTCCGCCAGCGCGCCGAGCTGGCCGAGGCGGGCCCGGTGGCCGGCGTCGCCGCCCTGTACGCAACCCAGCACGCTGACAGCACCGTCACGGTGTCCGGCACCGCCCGTCTCAACGATCCGGTGATCGATATGCGCGCCCGCAGCGAACATGGCCGTAACGGCTACCTGCAGACCTCGGCCGGCACCCTGTCCGGAGTCGAGGACCTGTTCAACGAGCCCAGCGACAATGGGCTGGCCGAGCAGCTCAACAACTTCTGGAATGCCTGGGCCGCCGTCGCCAACAACCCCGGTGACAGCGCCGCCCGCAACGTGGTGCTGCAGCAGGCCAGCGCGTTGGCCGGCACCCTGAACGAGGCCGGTGCCGCGCTCGGCCGGCTCGACCAGTCGCTGACCGACCAGGCCAACTCCACCGTCACCCAGATCAACACGGCCCTCGGCCAACTCGCCCAGCTGAACGGTGCGATCGCGGTCGACACCGCTACCGGCGCCGCCGACAACCAACTGCTCGACCAGCGCGACAGCCTGTTGATGAACCTGGCCGACCTCACCGGCGCACAGGTCAGCATCAATCCCGACCGCACCGCGACGGTGACGATCGGCGGCCAGACCGCCGTCAGCTCCACCACCGCCAGCACCGTATCGGTCAATGCCAGCAACCAGCTGCTGGTCGGCGGCACCCCCGCCGGCATCGCCGGCGGCCAGCTGCAGAGCCTGCTGGACGGGCTGACCACCACCTTGCCGAGCTACACCTCGCAGCTGGACGCGGTAGCCGCCGCGCTGGCCGCCACCACCAACGCCGCCCAGACCAGCGGCTACGACCTGGCCGGCAACCCGGGCGGTCCGCTGTTCGCCGGCAGCACTGCCAGCACCATCTCGGTCGCGGTCAGCGATCCCACGCTGCTCGCGGCCTCGGGCACGCCCGGTGGCAATCTGGACGGTTCGGTGGCGCTGGCCATGTCCCGGCTGGGCAGCTCCGGCACCGGGCCGGACGCCAGCTACCGAACCCTGATCGGCACCCTGGCCACCGACGCCCAACGGGCCAACCAGCAGGCGACCGTGCAGCAGTCGGTCACCGCCAGTGTGGACGCGCTCGCCCAGTCCTCGGCCGGCGTCAGCATCGATGAGGAGACCACCAACCTGCTCACCTACCAGCGGGCCTACCAGGCCAGCTCACGGGTACTGACCACGGTCGACGAGACCCTGGACGTCCTGATCAACCACACCGGAAGGGCGGGCCTGTAGCCATGATGCGGGTGACCGAGGGTTCCACCAGTCGCGGCGCGCTGCTGGGCCTGCAGACCAGCGCGAGCCGGCTGTCGGCACTGCAGCAGCAGCTGTCCTCCGGCCGGCAGATCACCAGGCCGTCGGACTCCCCCACCGGGACGGTGGGCGCACTGCAGCTACGCTCCCAGCTGAAGCAGATCACCCAGTACCAGGCCAGCGCCACCGACGCGCTCGGCTGGCTGACCACGGTGGACAGCGCCTACCACAGCATCAGCAGCCAGTTGCAGCAGGTCCGTACCCTCGTGCTGCAGGGCATGAATACCGGCACCGGCAGCGCCACCTCGAACGAGGCGTTGGCTCAGCAGGTCGACCAGGCCCGGGCCTCGCTGCTGTCGCTGGCCAACTCCAGCTACCTGGGCCGGCCGGTGTTCGGCGGCACCACGGCCAGCACCGTCGCCTTCGACACCGCCGGCAACTACGTCGGCGACAACGGAGCGGTCAGCCGGACGGTCGGGCCGAACACCACGGTGGACCTCAACACCCCGGGCACCACCGCCTTCGGGCCGAACGGCGGCAACCTGTTCGATCTGCTCTCGACGATCTCCAACGATCTGCGGACCAGCCCGAGCGGTCTCGGCGCCGACCTGACCGCGCTGGACGCCCGGCAGCTGGCGATCACCAACGACCAGTCCCTGGCCGGCGCCAAGTACCAGAGGATTCAATCCGTGCAGATGACCAGCGGCACCAACACGATCCAGCTGAAGTCGCAACTGTCGGAACTGCAGGACATCGACCTGGCGGACATGGCCGTCCAGGTGAGCTCTGCCAACGCCGCTTACCAGGCAGCGCTGGCTACCACAGCGAAGGTCAGCCAGATCTCGCTCCTGGACTTCTTGAGGTAGATGTGACTAGCGCCCTGTACGAGCGCCCGGCGACCCTGCCCGGGCAGATCACCTTCACCGCGCCGATCCCCGGCTTCGAGTCCGAACGCGAGTTCGAGGTCGCGGCCCTGGACGCGCACGGCGTGCTGTACACACTGCGGTCCCGGCGCACGCCCGGCCTGCGGTTCGTGGTTGCCGCGCCCGGTCGGTTCTTCCCGGACTACAAGCCCTCGCTGATGCCGGCCGACGTGACGGCGCTCGGCGTGGCCGACGGCGACGAGGTGCTGCTGCTGGTGGTGGTCACGGTGACCAACTCGATCGCCGACGCCACGGCCAACCTGCTGGCCCCGATCGTGATCGCGGCAGGCCGTGGCACAGCCGTGCAACTGGTGCTGCCGGACGCCGATCTGCCCCTGCGCGCACCGCTGCTGTCTCAGGCAAGCTAGCGTTGGGACCGGACACCGTAGTGTCCACTATGAGCTGGTCCTTGCGGGAGCGTGTCTGTGCTGATTTTGACCCGTCGGGTGGGCGAGAGCATCGTAGTCGGCGATGACATCGTGCTCACCGTGTTCGAAGTCCGTGGTGACGCCGTGCGGATCGGCATCGACGCACCGCGATCGGTCCGGGTGAACCGCAAGGAAGTGTACGAGGAGATCCAGCGATCCAATGAACAGGCCGTATCCACCAGCGACGATGCGCTCGACGCACTGCGCAGCGCCCTCGAAGCTGAGCCGGAGGATCGCTAGTTTCTCCGGTTTCGTCCGCGGACACGCCACGAAACCGCCGGTGTTTGTGGCTTTTCGGCCGTCGCAGTCCTACGGTGAGCCATGACCCGGATGCCCGAGCTCGGGGCCGAAGTCCAGCTGCGCGATCAGCACGGCAGCGCCCACCGCAGCGAAGTGGTGGAAAGGGATCGACAACTGCCCGGCACCTTGCTGCTCACCCCCCCGGAGGACCTGCCGGCTGACTGCCCGTTCTCGCCCGGCACCCGGCTGCTGGTGAGCTGGCCGGAGGACAGCACGTACTGGGTGTTACCGGTGCTGCTGGTGGAGTTGCGGCCAGCCGGCGAGCGCCAGTTGCTGGTTGCCGAGGTGGACGACGACGCCTGGCGGGAGGAGCGACGGCAGTACGCCCGCTCGAGCCTGGACGCCCGGGTGGAGATCGACCTCGACGTGGTCGACGAACATGACCAGCCCGGCCCGGTCGGGGTGGCGGCCGAACTGATTGACCTGTCCGAAGTCGCGTTACGCGGCGTCGTGCAGCCCGACTACCGGGACTGGTTCCAGCCGCACGTGCCGGTCACCATCCGGCTCAGGCTGTCCGGCGACCGGTTCGACCTCACCGGCACCGTGTTGCTGGCCAAGCCCGCCGCCCGGGCCGATCACGGCCTGGAGGTGGTGGTGCTGTTCGACCGGCCGGTGCCCAGGGTGGAGGAGCTGCGTCGGCACATCGCCAAGCAGCACGTCCCGGTCGCGCCGACCGGCTGAGCCCGCCGGTTAGCGGCTACCGCGGCTGCGGCGCAGGTTGCGCACCATCAGCACCGTCAGCAGCAGCCCGGCGCCGCCGAGCACGGCCATTCCGACCGGCGAGCTGGCCTTGGCCAGCAGGCTCGACTTGGCGTCGTCCACCAGCCGCTGCGGAGCCAGCCGATCGGTCAGCTGGTCGACGGAGCTGGCGAGCCTCTCCCGAGCCAGCTCAAGCTCGGTTCGGATCTCGACTGCATCGCGGTCGGCCACGCCGCCCTCCTCCTGTGAGTTCTGCTCGGTGCCAGCCTAGCGATAGTCCGCTATCGATATGGTGCTCGCATGACGCAACGGCTGGCGATCGGCGACCCCGCTCCGGATTTCACCCTGCCCGATGCGGACGGCAACGAGGTGAGGCTGGCGGAGCTGCGCGGCCGGCGGGTGGTCGTCTACTTCTACCCGGCCGCCTCCACCCCCGGCTGCACCAAGCAGGCCTGCGACTTCCGGGACAGCCTGGCCAGCTTCACCCGCGAGGGCTACGCGGTGCTCGGCATCTCCCCCGACAAGCCGGCCAAGCTGGTCCGCTTCCGGGACGCCGAGGGCCTGACCTTTCCGTTGTTGTCCGATCCGGACCGGACGGTGCTGACCGCCTATGGCGCCTATGGCGAGAAGAAGATGTACGGCAAGACGGTGACCGGGGTGATCCGGTCCACCTTCGTGATCGACCCCGACGGCAAGATCGAGCTGGCCCAATACGGCGTCAAGGCCACCGGCCATGTGGCCAAGCTGCGCCGGGATCTCGGTCTGGACGCTGCCTGAGCTGGGTTTGAACTTGGGCCGGGTGCCCTCGGCTGGCCGGCCAGCGCCGATCGCTTGGGTAGGCTGGCCCGGCAACCCTGGGGGCCGTAGCCCAATTGGCAGAGGCACACGGTTTAGGTCCGTGCCAGTGGGGGTTCGAGTCCCCCCGGCCCTACAGCTCGCTCCGGCAGCATGCATGCCTACTCGCTGCCTTGACCTCCCTACCAGAACCTCCATAGGCCAAGGCGTTAACGTGAAGGCGTGATTGCCCGGCTGGACCTGAACGCCGATCTCGGTGAGGGTTTCGGGCACTGGGCAGCCGGTGACGACGAGGCGCTGCTGGCGGTGGTGAGCAGCGCCAACGTTGCCTGTGGTTTCCACGCCGGCGATCCGGTGATCATGCGCCGGGTCTGCGAGCAGGCAGTGCACCGCAACGTCTCGATCGGCGCGCAGGTGAGCTACCGGGATCTGGTCGGCTTCGGCCGCCGGCGGATCGAGATGGCACCGGACGAGCTGACCGCCGAGGTGCTCTACCAAATCGGCGCGCTGGACGGCTTCGCCCGCGCCGCCGGTGATCGGGTGCGCTACCTGAAACCGCACGGCGCGCTCTACCACGCCGCGGCCACCGATCCGGCGCAGGCCGGTGCGCTCGTGGCCGCGGTCCAGGCGTGGCCGGAGCCGCTACCGGTGCTGACGCTGCCCGGCGGCGAGCTGCACCGGCAGGCGATCGCGGCCGGTTTGGCCTGCTACCTCGAGGCATTCGCTGACCGGGGGTACCTGCCGGACGGTAACCTGCAGTCCCGGCGGGAACCCGGCGCGGTGCTCACCGACCCGGCTGTGATCACCGAGCGGGTGCGGCGGCTGGCCGAGTCGGGCGCGCTGGTCGCGGTGGACGGCACAGTGCTCGACCCGCGTCCGGACTCGTTGTGCCTGCATGGCGACACACCCGGTGCGGTGGCCATCGCTCGCGCGGTGCGGGCCACGCTGGAACAGGCCGGCGTGGAGATCACCCGGTTCGCATGAAGCTGCTGCCCTACGGAGACCGGGCCGTGCTGATCGAACCGGCCGACCCGGCAGCCGTGCTCGCGATTCGCGACTGGCTTAGCCAGCAAGGGCATTCCGGAATCCTGGCGGTAGTGCCGGCGGCCCGCACGGTGCTCGTGGAGGTCGATCCGGCACGGCTGCCGATCGACCGGCTCCCCGAACTGCTCGCCGACGGGCCGGCGGGCCAGCTAGCCGAGACTCCCGACCGGCCGGTGCTGGAACTGCCGGTTCGCTATGCCGGCGCGGACCTGGCCGCAGTGGCGCGCGAGGTCAACCTCGGCATCGATGACCTGGTGACGCTGCATAGCAGCGGCGATTACACCGTGCGGTTCTGCGGCTTCTCCCCCGGCTTCGGGTACCTGACCGGCCTGGACCCGCGGCTGCGGCTGCCCCGGCTGGCCACCCCGCGGCCGGCGGTGCCGGCCGGCTCGATCGCCATTGCCGACGGCTACACCGGGGTGTACCCGCGCTCCTCGCCGGGCGGCTGGCGGTTGCTCGGCAGCACCGACGTCGAGCTGTTCGACCTCGATCGCGAGCCGCCGGCGCTGCTGGCGCCAGGCACCCGGGTGCGGTTCGTGCCGCAATGATCGAGGTGATCTCGACCGGGCCGCTGGCCACCGTGCAGGATCTGGGCCGGCCCGGCTACCAGCACCTCGGCGTCGGCCGCTCGGGGGCGGCGGACCAGCGGGCGCACCGGCTGGCCAATCGGCTGGTCGGCAATACCGAGAGCGCGGCCACCATCGAGTTCACGCTGGGCGGCCTGGCCATCCGGCTGCTCGACCCGGCCACCATCGCGCTGACCGGTGCCCGATGCGCCGGCGCGGCGGGCTGGGGCGTCGCGCTTACCCTGCCGGCGGGTAATCGGCTGGTGCTCGGAGCGGCCGGCTCCGGCCTGCGCAGTTATCTCGCGGTGCGCGGCGGGATCGGCATCGACACGGTGCTCGGCTCGCGCGCCACCGACCTGCTGTCCGGCCTCGGCCCACCGGTCCTGACGACCGGCACCCGGCTGCCGGTCGGCGCCGAGGTGGCCGGTGAGCCGTCCGGCGAGCTCGCCGCCGAACCGGAGCCTGTGAGCTCGCGGATCCCGGTGTTGCCCGGCCCGCGCATCGACTGGTTCAGCGATCCGGCTGAGTTGTTCGACCGAACCTGGACGGTCCAGCCGGACAGCAACCGGGTCGGCATCCGGCTGGCCGGCAGGCCACTGCGCCGCAGCCGGCCGGGCGAGCTGCCACCCGAGCCACTGCTGCCCGGCGCCATCCAGGTGCCGCCCAGCGGCCAGCCGATCATCCTGTTCCGGGATGCCCCAGTGACCGGCGGCTATCCGGTGATCGGCGTGCTGCCCAGCGCCGAGCTGGATCGCGTCGGCCAGCTCCGGCCTGGCGACGAGTTGCGCTTCGTGCGGGCGTGACGACCGCCAGCGAATGGAGAGTTTCCACCGCTGGCGTGGATAACTGTCCGTCTGACGCGGTCAGCGGGTCGGCTCGCCGGGTCCGGCGCCGGCCGACGCATCGGCGACCTTGCCCTCGGTGCGGATCGGCCGGCCGACCGAGGTGATGCACTTGCCGGTGTCCAGATTCCACTTCCAGCCGTGCATCTGACAGGTCAGCACGCCGTTGTCCACCCGGCCGAACCGGGTCAGGTCCGCCTTGAGGTGTGGGCAGCGGCGCTGGATGCCGTAGCCGCCCAGCACGATCGTCTCGTCGTCGTTGGCCGCCTCGGCGAACCAGCCCTCGGCGTAGTTCAACCGCTCCTCGGACAGGCACTTGAAGAAGGTGTAGACGTACTCGTTGTACGGGCCGATCCGGGTGGCGGTGAACCGGCAGGACAGGAACAGCGAGTTCACCCAGTCGATCTCGTGCTCGTGGATGAGCTGTTCCAGGTACCCGCGCTTGGTCTGGAACCGGTAGCGAACCTTCTCCCCCGCGTATGGCCGCACCTGCCGGGTGACGAAGTCCAGGATGAAGTCGATATCGCCGCGCTCGGCGTCGGTGGCGGTGAACCGGACGCCGCCGTTGATGCCGGCCGCCATGTGGTCGGCCTCCTCCAGCAGCGGCGTGAACCAGGCGGTGATCTCGGCCAGCACATCGATCTCCGGATGTGGCCAACTGGGCTTGACCGCCTCCACCGCCGGCTGCCGGCGCTGCCGCATGTCGAGCAGGTAGCTGGCCTTGTCGGCGAACAGCTTGTCCACCTCGGCGTCCGACATCGGATGCCGCACCGGGCAGTCCGGCTCGGACAGCTCGGCGACGGTGCCTGGCAGCAGCAGCCGGCCGTTGTGCCGGCCGTGCTCGGCTAGCCAGTCCAGGTAGACGGCCTGATCGGGGAAGATGTTCGACTCGTCGCCGAAGATGTCGTTGAACCCCCACAGCTCCTCGTCCAGGAAGCACGGCGGCCCGGCGGTCGGGAACACGTAGCTGGCCTTCAGGTCGTCGATGTAGCGCAGGGTGCGGTCGAACTGCCGCTCCCGCTTCGTGGCGCCGAGCGCCTGCTTGGCCCGCTTGGGCAGGTCGTAGACCATCGGAAACCAGATGGCGCCGGAGAACTGCAGCAGGTGCGCATGCACCGGCCCCAGCTCGGCGAACCGGGTCAGCTCGGCCGGCCGGGCGTCGTTCTGGTTGAGCACCGTGGTGGTGCCGTCGGACAGCCACAGCGAGGAATCACCGATCGGCCCGTCGGTCGGTGAGACCAGGGAATGGATCATCACCCGCAGGCCGTCCAGCTCCACCACCTCACCGCTGGCCGGCTTGACGAAGGAGGAGAAGCCGAGCTCGCGCAGCTGGTCCTCAAGCTCGGTGGTCGGGTACTCCGGCAACAGCACGGTCGCCCGCTTGTTCACGTACCGGCGCAGGTGCTCCGGATCGAAGTGGTCGCGATGCAGGTGCGAGACGAACAGGTAGTCCGCCTGGCCGAACCGGTCCCAGTCCAGCTGCGAGTTGTCCGGGAACGGAAACCAGGAGCCGAAGTAGGCCGGATTGACCCAGGGATCGGTGAGCACGCTGCCGTGCTGGGTCTCGATCAGCACGCTGGCGTGCCCCAGGCCGGTCAACCGCATGAATTGTTCACTCCTTGTGCTTGCCTACCTGTTCACGTTAACCGCCGGTCGAGACCCGACCTACCGGCGGAGCCGAATCGCCGGGCGGGCAAGGCGACGTGCCCCGCGGGTGCCGCCCGGCAGCCAGGCTGGGACCTCGGCAGGCTGCCGGCGGTACCGCACGCCCGGCCAGCCCGTCGCTTGCCGCGCTGCAAGGGGTCTGCCATGCTTATTCCCGTTCGATTCGTCGCCTTTGAGGCATAGGCAGGCGCGGGCCCGAAAGGCAGGCCATGACAGTCGCCCGGCGCTCGCCCGCCACCGGTCAGGCCGCTGCGCCGGAATCGCTGTGGCACAACCATGACTTCCTGAAGTTCTGGGCTGGTGAGGCGTTCTCGCTGTTCGGCACCCAGGTTACCAATCTCGCTCTGCCGCTGACTGCGATCATGATCTTCAACGCCAGCGCCCAACAGGTCGGCCTGCTGCGGTTCCTGCAACTCGTGCCGTACCTGCTGCTCGCCCTGGTCTTCGGGGTCTGGGTGGACCGCGGTCGCCGGAAGCCGATCATGCTGTTGGCCAACACCGCCCGGCTGCTGCTGATCGCGTTGGTGCCGCTGCTATCGCACTATCACCACCTGTCCATCACCGGACTGTTGATCATCGCATGCGTGGTGGGCGTCTTCTCTGTGCTGTTCGATGTCAGCTGGATGTCCTTCGTACCTACCCTGGTCCGTGACGCCAAGCACTACGTCGAGGCGAACCACAAGATGGGCGTCACCCAGTCCAGTGCCGATGTGGCCGGCCCGGGCTTGGCCGGTGTGCTGGTCGGCTGGCTTACCCCGCCCATCGCGCTGGTGATCGATGCCGCCTCATATTTGGTGTCGCTTGCCAGCCTGCTCTGGATCCGTACTCCAGAGCCGTCGCCAGCGCCATCCGAAGGCAAGCGGCACCTCGCCCGCGAACTCGGCGACGGCGTGCGCTGGGTGTTCGGTGATCGGGTCCTGCGGCCGCTGGCCCTGGTCGCCCCGTTCACCAACTTCTCGCTGATCTGCGTCTGGACGCTGTTCCTGCTCTATGGGGTCCGGGACAAGGGCCTCAGCCCCGCTACCGTGGGTCTGATCTTCTCCGCCTCGTCAGTGGGCGCGCTGTTCGGCGCGGCCATCTCCAGGATGCTCCTCCGGCGGTTCCGGGTTGGCGTTTTGTATGGCGTCTCGTTGTCGAGCATCTTCGCTGGCCCATTGCTCCTCCCGCTGGCCGGGGGCTCGCGTCCGATGCTGATCGGTGAGTTCACCCTGTCCTTCCTGATCAGCTACCTGGGCCTAGGCGTGGCCGGGGTTGTGATGATCTCGCTGCGCCAGACCTGCACGCCGCAATCGCTGATGGGACGGATGAACGCGGCCTTCCGCACCCTCTTGTTCGGTGGCGGAGCCCTCGGTGGCCTGTGTGCCGGCCTCATCGGCGGAGCGATCGGGCTGCGGGCCGGACTGAGCATCGTCGCCATCTGCTCCGCCTGCATGCTGGTGCCGATCGCGCTCTCACCGGTGGTCCGGCTCAGCGAGATGCCCCCGCCGGTTGTCGACCCGCCCGAATAGCACCCCAACGAGCCCATCCCTTCAACTGGCTCGCCGGTAGACACCGCCACGGTCAATCAGGTGGCTCACCGGTAGACACGATTACGCCGAATAGGGCGTTAATTCCCTTAAGGGGTATTAACCCGGCTGCCATCCAATGACAAAGCATGACACTGAGTCGCGCCGAGTCACGCAGCTGTAACGGTCCATCAAACATTGTCTTCTCGTTCTCCTTCGCCCGCTGGGCCGGGAGACCGTCCCCGACTGCACCGCACGTGAGCTACTAGAGGAGTGAGCCATGGCTGTCCTGCACCCGCCCGGCACGGATGCGGAAACGCTTGTTGCGGCCTCGCCGACCGAGCCGGCCACCGGCACCGGCTTCGGCGCCGTGATCGAAGAGATCTCCGCGTGGCTGACTCGGTCAGCGGATGAGGTGGACGCCAGCTGGACCTCGGACGAACGCGACCGGGTCCTGCACGCCATCGGCAGGCTGAACGCCCAAGCCGGGTCCGGTGACGCCGATGCGTTCTACGCCCAGCAGTTCCTGCTCGCCCGGATCTACCAGCTACACACCCAGATCCCGGACACGAAAACCGCGGAGGGGTCGATCGCCCTGCACCAGGTAACCCGGCTGCTCGAGGACGCCACCATCGCCGCACAGGATGCGGACATCGAGCCGGGCATGCTGGACAGCCTGCCTGCCGAGCCGCGGCCGTACCTGTCCTGGATCAAGCGGACCGCGAAGGACCATCGGGTCTACAAGCACCCGTACTACCGGGACTTCATCCACAACCACGCCACGGTGGCGGATCTGCGTGCCTACGTGATCCAGGAATCGGTGGTGGACGGCCGGTTCGACGACCTGCTGGCCATGATGCAGGTGGGCACCAACGGCGCGGCCAAGATGGAGATCGCCAACAACTTCTGGGACGAGATGGGCAACGGCGATCACGCCCAGGTACATACCCACCTCTTCAACAACATCTTCAAGGTCTTCGATGTGGAGGCCGAGGAGATGGAGCGCTCACTGACGGCCAACGCCCTGCTGTCGGGCAATCTGGCAGTGCTGCTGTGCCGGTATCGACAGTTCTATGCCGAGGCGGTCGGCTTCCTGGGCATGACCGAGTGGCTGGTGCCGGACCGGTTCGTGCACGTGCTGCACGCCTGGGACCGGCTCGGCCTGCCCGAGCACGGGGTGGCCTACCACCGGCTGCACGTCACCATCGACTCCCAGCATGCGCAGGGCTGGTTCCACAATGTGGTGCTGCCCGCCGCCGACTCGGCACACATGCGACGCGGGATCGCCCGCGGCACCCTGTGGCGGCTGAACTCCTCGGCCCGCTACCTCGACGAGCGCACCCCGACCACCTGACCGCCCCTCGCCACCATCGCTACTGGCGTTTGAAGAAAGGGCCCGACACGCATGCCGCTCAACCCGCAAGGATTCGCTCTGATCGACCTGCCCCCGGTCAGCCAGGAGATCCTGGACAGCTACGACCGCTGCCCGGTCGATGACTACATGGGCCACGGCACCCGGCACAAGCGGTTCTCCCAGTACCGGCTCAGCCCGAACAGCTCGGCCGACGACGGCTGGAGCTTCGAACGGCTGCCGCACCGCGACTACACCGCGTTCAAGAAGTTCAACCCGGTCGGCGGTGGCCTGAAGCGCAGCTACGAGCCGATCGAGGTCGACTTCACCCCGCTCATCCGGCACGGCATCGAGCAGCTGGGCCTGGACAACGGCGAGGACTGGCAGATCAACGTCCACCAGAACCGGTCGTCGGCCGACGACTCCACCAACGCCCCGCTCACCCCGGAGGGCGTGCACCACGACGGCCACGAGTTCGTGATGATCGCGGTGCTGCGCAAGCAGAACGTGGCCGGGGCCGAGACCCGGCTGTGGGAACCGGGCGCCAGCCAGCCGTTCTGGACCGGCATCCTGGAGCCCGGCCAGGCGGTGCTGCTCGACGACCGGGCGATCGCGCACGACGTGACCGACGTCGAGTCGGCCAACGGCGAGCAGGCCAACCGGGACATCCTCATCGTCGCGTTCTCGCGCTGGAAGGAGAAGTGGTACGGCGACGACCACGACCGCGCGGTGCTCGAGGAGGAGCCAGCCGCCTCGGCCATGTGATAGTCGCCGAGTTGCTTGACCAGGCACTCCGACGGATGGGAAAGGGATGACTGACTTCGCCAAGTACCAGGCGCTGGGCAATGACTACCTGGTGGTGGACTCCGACCGGCTCGGCCTGCTCCCAGGCCCGGACCTCGCCCGGGAGCTCTGCGACCGGCACCGGGGTATCGGCGCCGACGGTGTCCTGTTCGGGCCGGCCAATCCCGTGCCGGCCGGCGGGACTGTTGCCGTGACCACCTACAACAGCGACGGCAGTTGCTGTGATCGCAGCGTGAACGGGGTGCGGATGTTCGCCCTGCACCTGGTCGACCAAGGCCTCGTGGACCGGACCCCCACCTCGCCGGAGCTGGTCATCCGCACCCCCGCTGGCGACTCGCCGGTCCGGATCATCGACGCCGACCGCGGCCTGGTCTCCGTGCGGCTCGACCCGCCGTCCTTCGACGCGGCGGACATCGGCGTGCTGGGCTGGTCCGGCTCGATGGCCGATTGGCAGCTCGCCGTGGACAATGAGCAGTGGCGATTATCCTGCCTGTACAACGGCAATCCACATGCGGTGGTATTCCTGGACGAACTGTCGGAGGCGCGGACGCGCGAGCTTGGCCCGCAGTTCGCCGGCCACCCGCGCTTCCCGCAGCGGATCAACGTGGCCTTCGCCCGCGTGGTGGATCGCAACACCCTCGACCTGCAGATCTATGAGCGAGGCGCCGGGTACACGCTGGCGTCAGGAAGCAGCAGCTGCGCGGCGGCCAGCGCGGCACGCCGGCTCGGGTGGGTGGCCGATCAGGTCACCGTGCGGATGCCGGGCGGCGAGGTCGAGGTCAGCATCGACGACCGCCACCGGGTCAGCCTGACCGGGCCGGTGGAGAAGGTCGCCTCCGGCGAGTTCGCCGATCAGCTGCGCCGCCGCCTCGGCTTGGCCCCGGCCGAGCGGGTGCCCGCATGACCGGGCTGCGCGAAGCCGATGTCGTCACCGAATACCCCATGCGCCGGTGGGTGTTCGAGGATTCCATCGGCCGCTACGACATCGACCTGGGCGACAGCCACGTACAGTGCGGCCGAGTCGGGCAGCTCGCTGTGCCGGCTGATCTCGAGCTCAACTACGGCTACGACCGGGGCAGCGCCGAACTGCGTCAGCTGGTGGCCGAGCGCTACCACGGCGACGCGGAACGGGTGGTCATCACGCACGGCGCCCAGGAAGCGCTGTACCTGCTGTACTGCACCCTGATCAGGCCGGGCGATCGGGTACTGGCATTCCGGCCTGGCTGGCAACAGGCGACCGCGGCGCCGCGCCGGCTGGGTGCTGAGGTGGTGGTGGTCGATCTGGCCGAAGACTTCAGCCTGGATCTGACGGCGATCGAGCATGCCGCGAGGGCCGGCCTGCGGCTGATCACCCTGAACACGCCGGGCAATCCGAGCGGACGTGCCATCCGGGCCGAGGAACTGACCGCGGTGCGAGCGATCGCCGAGCGGACCGGTGCCTACCTGGTGGCCGACGAGGAGTACCAGCTCGAGCTGACCGGGTCCGCGGCGCTGTCCGGGCCGCGAACCGTCTCCGTCTCCAGCCTGTCCAAGATCGCCGGGCTGCCCGGGTTGCGAGTTGGCTGGATGTACGGGCCGGCCGAGCTGGTCACCGCCTGCGCGGAGTACAAGCACCTGACCACGATCTCGACTTCGGTGCTGTGCGAGCGGCTGGCCGCCGACGCGCTGTCGAACTGGGCGCATTATCGGGCCGAATACGACCGGCTGACGAGCCTCGGCTTGACCCACCTGCGCGAGTTCACCGCTCGCCACCCGGCTACCTTGCGGCTGCTGCCACCGGAGGGAACCCCGTTTGCCTGGCTGCGGTTGGCGCCCGGCTGGTCGTCGCTGGAACTGTGCCGGCAGTTGCTGGACGCCGGCGTGTTGCTGATGCCCGGTGAGACGTTGGGCAAGCCGGGCGGTATCCGGATCAGCTTTGCCCGCGAGGCCTCGATCATCACCGAGGGCCTGGCTCGTTTCGATCAGGTACTCACCCGTTACGAATCAGAGAATAGGTCGGAGACATGACATTGGAAACCGGTAGCGATGTCCGCGCGGCAGCGGCCGACCAGCCGGAGGTGCTCGTCCGGCGGCTCTCCTTCGCCCAGGAGCAGCTGTGGTTCCTCGACCAGCTAGCGCCGGGCGAGACCACCTACAACATCGTCATGGCGTGGCGATTGCACGGCCCGTTGCGGGTCGACCTGCTGCGGCGCTGTCTGGATCTGGTGGTGGCCCGGCACGAGTCGCTGCGGGTGACCATCCGCAACGAGGATGGCACCCCCTACCAGGTGGTGGCAGCGCCGACCACGGTGCCGCTGACCATGATCGACCTGCGCGAGCTGGCCGAGGACCAGCGCGAACAGCGGGTGCGGGCCGAGATCGACGCCCAGCTAGCGGAGCCGTACGACCTGGAAGCCGGCCCGCTGTGCCGGTTCCGGCTGCTGCGGTTAGCAGCAGACGAGTACGTGTTCTGCCAAAGTTTCCACCACATCATCACCGACGGCTGGTCCACCGCGGTCCTCAACGCGGAGCTGTCCACCGCCTACCGCAGCCTGTTCTCGGGCACCGAGCCGGTATTCGAGGACAAGGAATTCGACTACACCGCCTTCGCCGAGTCCCAGCGGGACCGGCTCCAGGGTGCGGTGTTGGCCGAGGAGCTGGAATTCTGGCAGCAGCGGCTGGCTGACCTGCCGGTGCTGGAGCTACCCGCCGACCGGCCCCGGCCGGTCGGCGGCAGCCACCACGGGGAAACCCTGATCAAGGACTTCCCCGAGGACCTGCGGGGAATCGTCCAGCAGCTGGCCGACGACCATGGCGCGTCCATGTTCATGGTGTTCGCCGCGGCCTACCTCTTGGTGCTCAGCCGCTACAGCGGCCTGACTGACATCCCGATCGGGGTGCCCATGCTCGGCCGGCCGGAGCCGGAGCTGGAATCGATTGTGGGCATGTTCATCAACATGGTGGTGCTGCGCTCCGACCTGTCGGGCGACCCCAGCTTTGCCGAGTTCATCGAGCGGATCGCCGACCTCAACCTGGATCTGTACGAGCACCAGGAAGTGCCGTTCTACAAGGTGGTGGAGGCGGTACAGCCGGTGCGTGACCCGGACCGCAACCCGCTGTTCCAGGTGGGCATGCAGCTACTGAGCCAAAGTAACTCCGGGGAGAACCTGTCCTTTCCCGACGTGCGGGCGGAGTTCATCCCGCTCGCCTCGCTCGGTGCCCGGTTCGACATCGCAATGAACATCATCGACACCGGCTCGGCACTGCGTGCCGCCGCTGAGTATTCCTCGGACATCTTCGACAGCTGGCGGATCGAGGCAATGCTCGGGCATATGGAATCGATCTTGCGCACGGCCGGCGCCAACCCAGCGTTGCGGCTGTCTGAAATCCCGATTGTTACCGGTGCCGAGGCGGCCGAGCTGCTCGCCGTCGGCCGCGGCGAGGTGGTCGATTACAACCAGCAACCGCTGCACGTCGCGGTGGCCGAGGTGGCTCGGCGGCAACCGCACGCGGCCGCGGTGGTGTGCAACGGCGTCGAGCTCAGCTACGCCGAACTCGACCGGCGCGCCGACCTGCTCGCCAGGCATTTGCGAGCCAGCGGCCTGCGGCACGGTCAGGTGGTCGCGGTGGTGATCGATCGGGACCTGGACGCCTACGTCACCATGCTCGGCATCCTGAAGGCGGGCGGCACCTTCGCCATGCTCGACCCGAAGCATCCGGCGAACCGGCTGGCGTTCATGATCGGTGACACCCAGGCGCCGCTGGTGATCACCCGGTCCGGCATGGTGGACCGGCTGCCGGAGTCAACGGGCTGGCAAACCATACTGATCGACGCCGACTGGCCGGCCATCGAGGCCATCGAGGTGGACGGCCCGTTGGAGGAGTGGGCGACCGCCGACTCGCTGGCCTACATCCTCTACACCTCCGGCTCGACCGGCCAGCCCAAGGGCGTGATGATCGCGCATCGGGCGGTGTCGTTCTTCTGCGAGGCGTACCGCCGTACCTTCGACTTCGGCCCGGACGACCGGCTGCTGCAGCTGCCGTCGCTGTCCTTCGACATGTCACAGGGCGAGCTGTGGACCGGCTTCCTCAATGGCGGGACGGTGGTCGCGGTGTCGCCGGAGGAGGGATCCTCACCCGAGCATCTGGCCGCGCTGATCCGCGAGCAGCGGGTGAGCTATGCCGGCCTGCCGCCAGCTATCCAGTCGGTCATCGATGCCGAGGCCTACCCGCATCTGAAGTACGTGATGGGCGGTGCCGAGGTGCTGCCGCCGGAGCTGGTCAACAAGTGGAACCTGCCCGGCCGGCGTTACGTCAACTTGTACGGCCCGACCGAGGCGGCCATCGCCTGCACCGAGTACGAGTGCCCGCATACCGAGTGGCAGGTATCGCCGCCGATCGGTCGGCCGCACGTGAATCGGCAGATCTATGTGGTGGATAGCTCGTTCAACCTGGTGCCACGCGGGGTGGCCGGCGAGCTGCTGATCGGCGGTGAACCGGGCGGGCTTGCCCAGGGTTACCTCAATCAGCCGGATCTGACGGCGGAGAAGTTCATCGCTGACCCGTTCCAGCCCGGTCGGCTGGTCTACCGCAGCGGCGACCTGGTGCGGTGGAGCTCCGAGCTGCAGATCGAGTTCCTGGGCCGGGTGGATAACCAGATCAAGCTGCGCGGCCTGCGGATCGAGCTGGGTGAGATCGAGGCGGCACTGACCAATCATGCTGACGTCGGCCGCTCGGTGGTGCTGGTGCGGCCCGATCAGCACGGCGAGAAACGGCTGATCGGTTACGTCACCCCGGCCGCCGATCGCCAGCCGGCGCCGGACGAACTGCGGACTCACCTGGCCAGCACACTGCCGGAGTACATGATCCCCAGCGCGTGGGTGGTGCTGGACAGGTTCCCGCTGATCGCCGACTGGAAGATCAACCGCAACGCGCTGCCGGATCCGGTCGAGGAGGCGGACACCGGGGACGGCTATGTCGAGCCACGGACGCCGACCGAGCAGTCGATTGCCGACATCTTCGGCGAGGTGCTTTCGCTACCCCGGGTGGGTGCCGAGGACAGCTTCTTCGAGATCGGCGGCAACTCGCTGCAGGCCATGCGAGCGGTAAGTCGGATCAACAAGGGTTTCGCCATCAAGATCAGCATCCGCACGCTGTACGGCAACCCTTCGGTCCGGGCGGTATCGGCCGCGGTCGACGAGAAGGTGGGCAGCAAGCCCGCCTGACGGCGAGCGAGCGCATTCCATGATTGACCTGGATCGAATAGTCCCGCTGCATCCGGAGGGTTGCGCGCCTCCGCTGTTCTGCGTGCATGCAGCCTCCGGCTCGGCGTACTCCTACCTCAAGCTGGCCCAACTTCTCGGTGCGAACCGGCCGGTCTACGGCCTCGAGGCGCCGGGCTTCGACGGTGATCGGGAACCGGTCCGGTCCTTGCGGGCGCTTTCGGCGGAGTACGTCGAGACGCTGCTCGCATTCCGGCCCGAGGCTGACTTCCTGCTGCTCGGGTGGTCGTTCGGTGGCTCGATCGCCTTCGACATGGCCCAGCGGCTGACCGCGGCCGGCGCGTCGGTTGGGAAGGTGGTGATGGTCGACGCCAGCACCCCCTGGGTGGCCGAGTTACCACCGGAGCGAGAGATCGTACGGCGGTTCCTGCACGACCTGCTCGCGACCGTAGGCGCACCGACCGCGGCGGTAACCGCGATGCTGAACGCCCGGCCGGCACAGGCCGACAGCGAAACCCTGTTCGCGGCCGCCGAGCAGGCAGGTGTGCTTCCGGACGACCTGGACGTCGATCTGCTCACCGAGCGTTACCCGGTGTTCCGGGCACACCTCGAGGCGCTGTTCGGCTTTGAGGTGACCAATGCCTACCACGGGCCCGTGGTGCATCTGATCGCCTCGGAGTCACCGTTGCGCTACATGCGTTGGGGCAACGTGGCGACCAATCTGACCGAGCACATCGTGCCCGGTAGCCATCACTCGATCTGGACCGATGACGGCCTGAACCGGCTGGCTTACCTGGTCAGCGACGCGCTCGCGGAGGCTGACTGCGCAGACGGCCATCGCCCCTGTCCGCAACCCGAGTTAGGAGCCGGATGATGACTATCGGCGAGCGGATCGGCTGTCCGGCGCAGGTCGCTGAGCCGGCAGGGATGTCGACGTCGGCCGGCATCTGCGGCGCCCTGCCGCCTGATCAGGTAGCGGCAGAGGCGCGAGCGTTCTATGCGCTTGACGAAGTGCGAGCGGCCGTCGCGCCGCACCGCCTGACCGAAGTACTCGATTCGATTGCGACCACCGGCACGTATCAGCACACGAGCGAGGAACTGCTCGTCGGCGCCAAGTTGGCCTGGCGCAACCACGCCCGCTGCTCAGGTCGGTACAACTGGCGCAGCCTGCGCGTTCTCGACTTCCGCCACCTCGGTAGCGCCGCGGAAATCGCTGATGCCTGCTTCGAGCATCTGCGGGTCTCAACCAACGATGGGCGGCTGCGCGCCGTCATCTCGATCTTCGCACCACGTCGCCCCGGCCACGTCGGACCACGAATCCACAACCCTCAACTCATCCGCTACGCCGGCTACCAGACCGCCTCCGGCATGGTCGGCGATCCACAGCACCTGTCCTTGACCGAGCACATCCAGGCGATGGGATGGCGTGGCGCCGGCACTGCATTCGACGTCTTGCCGTTGCTCGTCTCCGTCGATGGCGAGGCGCCGTCGTTGTTCGAGGTGCCGCCCGACGCGGTTATCGAGGTATCCATCGGTCATCCGGAGTACCCATGGTTCGAGGACCTCGGCTTGCGCTGGCATGCCAACCCGGCCATCTCCAATCTGTGCCTGGATATAGGAGGTGTGCAGTATCCAGCGGCCCCCTTCAGCGGGTGGTACGTAAGTTCCGAGATCGGCGCGCGCAATCTCAGCGATCACAATCGCTACGACATGCTGCCGACGATCGCATCGAAGATGGGGCTCTGCACGCGGCGGAACGACACGCTCTGGAAGGACCGCGCCCTGGTCGAACTGAACCGGGCGATTCTCTGGAGCTACCACCGGGCCAATGTGTACATCGTCGACCACCACACCGCTGCTTCGCAGTTCGTCAGTCACGTCGAACGAGAGCGACGGCAGGGCCGGGCCGTGCCGGCTGACTGGGCGTGGGTGAACCCGCCGCTGTCGGCCAGTACCACGCCGACGTTCCACCGCATGTTCGATCCGGTCGACTTCTCGGTTCGGCCCAACTTCTATGCGGAGTCGGCCACCACCTGGCCGCGCTGCCGACCCGAAGACGTCTCCTAGACCCGCTTGGAATCAACGATGCGTCAGCCGTGGTTTCGCCGGATACTCGATCGATCGGGCCGTCGCTGGCTGCGGAATGCCCCCCAACCGGATGCCTGCTGCCACGACGGGACGGCCCCGCGCTGCTACTGGTGTGCCTACATCCAGTCCTACATCCGCTAACCGCCGCGAATCCCGCTCAGCACCGCCAGCAGATCGGGCAGCAACGCCCGCAGGGCCCGTCCTCGGTGGCTGATCTGGTCCTTGCTCTCCGACGGCAGCTCGGCACTGGTCTGAGCAAAGCCGTCCGGTATGAAGATTGGGTCATAACCGAAGCCGTTGTTGCCACGCGGCGTGCGGATCAGCCGTCCCGGCATCTCTGCTTCCCGGACGATCTCGATGCCGTCCGGGGTGACCAGCGCGGCGGCGCAGACGAACCGAGCGGTCAGCCGCTCGTCCGGGGTGTCGGCCAGCTGATCGAGCACCAGCTCCAGGTTGGCCTGGTCACCAGCTGGCCACTTGCTGCCGTCGGGCGCCACCGCCGCCCGGCCGGCCCACCGGGCCGAAAGCACCCCGGGCATTCCGTTCAGCGCGTCGACTGCCAGGCCGGAGTCGTCGGCGACGGTGATCAGACCGGTCTGCCGGACGCACTCCCGAGCCTTGATCAGCGCGTTGGCGGCGAAGCTGGCACCGGTCTCGGGCAGCTCGGTGAACGGTGGCACCTCGTCCAGGCCGAGCACCTGCACCGCCAGCCGCGGCGCCAGGATGCGACGCAGTTCTTCAAGCTTCTTCACGTTGCGGGTGGCCAGCACCAGCTGGCTCGGCGCTGTCGTCATCCCGGCTGGCGCAGCTCGCTGACCGGGGTGCCGAGCGCTGTCTGCTGATGCTTCGCCAGCTCCGCGCAGCCGGCGACCGCAAGGTCTAGCAGCGCGTCGAGCTCGTCGCGCCGGAACGGCGCTCCCTCGGCGGTGCCCTGCACCTCGACGAACTCGCCGGAGCCGGTGACCACGACATTCATGTCGGTCTCGGCCCGGACGTCCTCGACGTACATCAGATCCAGCCGAGGTTCGCCGTCGATCACCCCGACCGAGACGGCCGAAACCGAGTTCACCAGCGGCTGCGCCTTGGCAAGCGCGCCCTTGGCGGCCAGCCAGCCCACCGCGTCGGCCAAAGCCACGTAGGCGCCGGTGATGGCCGCGGTCCGGGTGCCGCCGTCGGCCTGCAGCACGTCACAGTCGATCGCGATCGAATTCTCCCCGAGTGCCGAGAGGTCGATCGCGGCGCGCAGCGAGCGGCCGATCAGCCGGGAGATCTCATGCGTCCGGCCGCCGATCTTGCCGCGCACCGATTCCCGGTCGTTGCGGGTGAGGGTGGCCCGCGGCAGCATCGAATACTCGGCGGTTACCCAGCCCAGCCCGCTGCCCTTGCGCCAGCGCGGCACGCCCTGGGTCACCGAGGCCGCGCACAGCACCTTGGTATCGCCGAACTCGATCAGCGCCGAACCCTCCGCGTAGGCCTGCCAGTTGCGGCTGATGGTGATCTGACGGAGCTGGTCGGCCGCACGGCCGTCGGGACGGGTCATGCCGGCCAGCGTAGTCAGCCGTGCTGACAACCCTGCCGGCCTGGGTTGCCGCCGTGCTCGGCACAATGGCGGCATGCGCAGCGAGACCGTCCAGGTTCGTACCGGTGACCGGCCGCGGGTGCGGGATATCACTTCCGAGTGCGAGCGGTTCGTCACCGGCGAGCAGGACGGCCTGCTGCAGGTGTTCGTGCCGCACGCCACCGCCGGCGTGGCAATCATGGAGACCGGCGCCGGCAGCGACACCGACCTGCTGGCGGCGCTCGATTCGCTGCTGCCGCGCGACGACCGGTGGCAGCACCGGCATGGCTCGCCGGGCCACGGCCGGGATCACGTACTGCCCGCGTTCGTGGCGCCCTCGGTAACCGTTCCGGTGCTGGCCGGACAGCTGCAGCTGGGCACCTGGCAGTCGATCTGCCTGGTCGACACCAACGTGGACAACGCGGTGCGCGAGGTGCGGTTGAGCTTCCTGGCCGGCTAGCGGATCAGGAGTTCGGCCCAGAGCTGCCGACGTATCAACGCTGTCCGGTCGGACTCTTCAAGTCCGCCCCACCGCCTGGCAAGGCGCCACAGGGCGGGGACGGCAAGACCGCGCCACGGCAGGGCGGCGACGGCAAGTCCGCACCGCCGCCGGCGACCCCGGCCCCCGGTGCTACCGACAAGAAGGGCGATGCCGGCGCGAACAAGGGGGATTCGAAGGGCCCACCGCCGACCCCCGCTCCCGACTCCGGGAAGTCGCCACCTCCGCCACCACCGAATACCGCCAAGGAGCCATCGACACCCAGCACAAAGCCCTAGCCTCGGGGTTCCACGTCGCAGGTTGGCCCACGCGTCTGGCGCGCACTGGCATGCCGGATCACTCCCGTGCGGGATGGCCTCTGTCGTCGGCGAGTAGCTCAGGGTGGTGCAGGTGGTTGCGTTGTGGTCGTTTGATCGGGTGCCAGGGTGGTGGTTGCCAGTGTGGGATGCCGTTGAGCATGACGGTCCGCCATCCTTGCGCGGGTGCCAGGTTGTTGTGGTAGCCGCAGGCGATCGCCATGCTGTCGAGGTTGGTGTGGCCGCCGGTGGCCCAGTCGGTGGCGTGGTGGATCTCGGACTTCGCGGCGGAGCGGTCACAGCCAGGAAAGGTGCAGCCGCGGTCGCGGGCGAAGAGTGCTTTGCGTTGGCCGGCTGAGGCGAGGCGCCGGCCGCGGCCGTAGGCGAGGATGCCGCCGGCGTCATCGAGCACGGCCGGTAGCACGTTGCCGTCGGCGGCGAGGTGTAGTGCCTCGTCCACGCTGAGGGTGCCGCCGTGGTGGGTGGTGGCCCACCCGGCTCGGCGTTCCAGATCGGTCAGGCTCAGGGTGATGATCAGCTGGCAGGGTAGCCCGGCGTGGTCGGGCAGGTCTCCGGTGACGAGCAAGCGGCGGCCGGCTTCTTCGAAGGCGTCGTGCAGCCGCTGCGCCGAGGTCCGCTCATCCGGACCGAGGGCGTCGTCCGGGCGCTGGGCCGCAAGCGGGGTGAGCACCGCCTCCCAGACGGCCTGGCAGGCCGGCGTCAAGTGGCCGTCGAGCAGCCCGGTCGAGTCGGGGTTACGCGACAGCGTCAGCCGGCGGTGCGCTTGCTGCAGCTGCCGCTCGTCGGGGCTGGGGCCGTCCGGGTCCAGGTGGGCCAGGATCCGCTGGCCGAGCAGCCGCAGGGTGCGCGGATCGCTGATCCGGCCATGTTCCAGCAGGGTCGACTCCACCGGGCCGGCGTGCTCGGCCCGGTCCGCCGCCGGGATCGCCTCGACCGTCTCGGCGATTGCCGCCGCGTGTTCGCAGCCGACCTCACCAGCGGCAAGGGCCACGGCGGTGCTCGGAAGGCGCGGCTCCAGCGGCTCGCCGATCAGGCTGCGCCGGGCACCGAAGCGCTCCACCGCCTGCGCCCACTTACGCGCCTCGGCCCGGCCGCAGCGCAGCTGCGCCGCGATCAGATCCGACAGACCGCGGAAACCGAGCGTGCCGGGCACATTCCGCGCGTTGAGTTCGGCCAGCACCGAAAGCTGCCGGTACCGCAGCCGGGTCAGCTCCGCTTCGAGCTCCACGACCTCCGCAAGCAGCCGCACGTCCGAGGCGGTGGCTAGCTGCTCGATCACATGTTCGATTCTACCGTATCGAACGGCGATAGGCAAGCCGTACCGTTAAGCTTTCGCCTTTCCGCTCAAGGCGAAACGGCAACGTAGCAAGGCAGCCACCGCAAGAACGCAACTCCTTGTCGCCGCGTCTTTTAGTCTTTTGCTCAACGCGACTACCAGCGGTCGGATCGGCTCGTCCGGATGAGCCGGCGTGGTCCACCCTTCGAGCTCAAGCTTCAGCCGGCGGCGGCGATGGCGTTCAGTTCGTCCGGATGCACGCCCAGGAACCGGCGGGCCAGCGCGGCGAACGGCTCGGCCGAGCCGGTGGCCTCGAACCGATGCATCGGCCGGGCCACGTCCGAGGCCAGCAGGTCGTGCTCCAGCAGCACCCGGTAGACGTCCTTGGCGGTCTCCTCGGCGCTGGAGACCAGGCTGACCTCATCGCCCAGCACCACCGAGAGCAGCCCGGTCAACATCGGGTAGTGGGTGCAGCCGAGCACCAGGGTGTCGATGCCGGCGGCGGTCAGCGGGCTGAGGTAGGACTCGGCCAGCCCCAGCAACTGGCGGCCACTGGTGACGCCGCGCTCGACGAACTCGGCGAACATCGGGCAAGCGGCGGCGGTGACCTGCAGGTGTGGCGCGGCGGCGAAGGCGTCCTGGTACGCCCCCGAGTTCACCGTGGCGATGGTGCCGATCACCCCGATCCGGCCGTTGCGGGTGGCCGCCACCGCCCGCCGGACGGCAGGCCGGATCACCTCCACCACCGGAATGTCGTAGCGCTCGCGGGCATCGGCCAGGCACGCCGAAGAGGCCGAATTGCAGGCGATCACCAGCAGCTTCACCCCGGAGGCGACGAGGGAGTCCATCACCGTCAGCGCATGCCGGCGTACCTCGGCGATCGGCAGTGGTCCGTACGGGCCGTGCGCCGTGTCGCCGATGTAGTGCAGCGACTCGTGTGGCAACTGGTCGAGCACCGCGCGAGCCACCGTGAGGCCGCCGACCCCGGAGTCGAACATCCCGATCGCGGTCATGGCAGCGCCACCGCCGTGCCCGCCCGATCCGTGGGGTGCCGGCCGTGCAGCAGCCAGCCGAGCAGGATGCCGGTCAGGAAGCCAGCCAGCTGACCGGCCCAGAAGGTATGGCTGCCCGACCGGGGCAGCAGGCCGACCAGCATGCCGGAGAACACGCAGAGCACCACCACCGCGATGCCGATCCAGACCAACCGGCGGCCGAACCAGGCCCGGGCCAGCACGTAGCCGAGCCAGCCGAAGATCACCCCGCTGGCACCCAGGATGACCGACGAGGACGGCGCGGTCAGCCACGCCACCGCATCGCTGACCAGCCAGCAGGCCGCGGTCACCACGGCCAGGTAGCGCAGGCCGGAGATCAGCATGATCCAGCCGAAGATGACCAGCGGGATCGCGTTCGCGGCCAGCTGGCTGAAATCGGCGTGCAGCACCGGAGCCAGCAGCACGCCGGGCAGCCCGGCCACCTGGCGGGGTTTGATGCCGAACCGGAGCAACCGGTGGTCAAGCCCGGCGTCGACCACGACCACCAGCCAGAGCACGCCCAGCACCGCGACCATGGTCAGCGCGGCACCCGGCGGCCGGGTCGGGCGCAGGCCGGGACGCAGGCTGGCCTCGGCCAGCTCCTGCTGCTTGCGGCGGCCGAGCGGCTGCCGCGGTCCAGCTGGATTGCTCACGCCCGCAACGTTACCGCCGTCGACGCCGGCAGCCGGGACAACGGATCGTGCCGGCGCCTACCAAGCTCATCGTGGCCTGGTGGATGACGGACACGGTGTTAGGCCCAGAGCTGCCCTTCCAACTTCTGCGCCGCCTGCTGCAGCGAACCCGCGTAGGCCCCGGTGGACAGGTACTTCCAGCCACCGTCGCAGACGATGAACACCACGTCGGCGCGTTCACCGGCCTTGACCGCCTTGTCGGCGGTGCCCAGCGCCGCATGCAGGATCGCCCCGGTAGAGATGCCGGCGAAGATACCCTCGTGTTCGACCAGGTCCCGGGTCCGCCGCAGCGCGTCGTAGGAGGTCACCGAATACCGGGAGGTGAGCACCGAATCGTCGTACAGCTCCGGCACGAAACCCTCGTCGATATTGCGCAGCCCGTAGACCAGCTCGCCATAGCGCGGCTCGGCGGCGACGATCTGGATGCCCGGCACCTTCTCCCGCAGGAACCGGCCGGCGCCCATCAACGTCCCGGTGGTGCCCAAGCCCGCCACGAAGTGGGTGATCGACGGCAGGTCGTCGAGCACCTCCGGGCCGGTGCCCTCGTAGTGCGCCTGCGCGTTGGCCTGGTTGCCGTACTGGTAGAGCATCACCCAGTCCGGGTTCTCCGCGCTCAACTGCTTGGCCAGCGCGACCGCCTGGTTCGAGCCGCCGGCGGCTGGCGAGGACACGATCCGGGCGCCGAACATCTCCAGCAGCTCGCGCCGCTCGGCCGAGGTGTTCTCCGGCATCACGCAGACCAGGCCGTAGCCCTTGAGCTTGGCCATCATGGCCAGCGAGATGCCGGTGTTGCCGGACGTCGGCTCCAGGATCGTGCAGCCGGGGGTGAGCCGGCCGTCCGCCTCGGCGGCGGCGACCATGGCCAGCGCCGCGCGGTCCTTGATCGAACCGGTGGGATTGCGGTCCTCCAACTTCGCCCACAGCCGGACCGGCGGCCCGTCGGCGGACTCGGTCCAGCGCGGCGAGAGGTTGGGCAGGCCGACCAGCGGCGTGCTGCCGACGGCCTCGACCAGCGAGTCGTAGCGAGCCATCGGCTAGGCCGAGCCGCTGCCCGCCTGGCGGCTGCCGCCGGCAACCGCGGGCAGGATGGTGACCGAATCGCCGTCGGACAGCGCGGTGTCCAGTGAGCCGGTGAACCGGACGTCCTCGTCGTTGACGTAGACGTTGACGAATCGGTGCAGCGACCCGTCCTCGGTGATCAGCCGGCCCTTGAGGCCGGTGTGCCGGCTCTCCAGGTCATCGAGCAGGGCGGCCAGGTTGGGTCCGTCGCCGGACACCGCCTTCTGGCCGTCGGTGTAGCTACGCAAAATGGTGGGAATCTTGACCTGCACGGCCATCGAAAGGCTCCTCGGGTTTGAAATCGTCGTTGGGTGCAACATCGGAATCCAGACGAGTAATCCGGTGCGATCAGCGACACTCGTAGCAGACGACGGCGACGTTGTGGCCGAACAGCACCCGCCGGATCGCCAGCACGAACGGGCCGCTCATCCGACAACCTCCACCGGCTCCTCGGCGACCGTGCCGTCCAGGATGCGGTAGGACCGGAAGTCGGCGACCGCCGGATCGGCGGTGGAGACCAGCACGTAGTGGGCTCCCGGCTCGTTCGCGTAGGCGATGTCGGTCCGGGACGGGTACGCCTCGGTGGCCGTGTGCGAGTGATAGATGATCACCGGCTCCTCGTCGGCATCGTCCATCGCGGTCCATACCTTCAGCTGCTCGATCGAGTCGAACTGGTAGAAGGTCGGCGAGGCGGCTGAGTTCAGCATCTCGATCAGCCGGACCGGACGATCCTGCCCGGCCGGACCGGCCACCACGCCGCACGCCTCGTTCGGGTGGTCCCGGCGGGCGTGGGCGAGGATCGCGTCGCGGATCTCGGCTGGCACTCGTAGCACGATTCCCACGATATCGGCACCGGCCGGGCAGAGAAACCGTGCTACTCCATCAGCTGGCTGAGCAGCAGGTCCTGCACCGCGCTCAGCCAGTGGTAGATGTTGGCGAGCGGGTCGGCCGAGTCCAGTTCGTCCTCCTCGGTGACCCCGAGCCGGACGCCCAGGGTCAGCCGGAGGTCGTTCAGCACCCGCAGCCAGCGGTCGGCCGCCTCGTCGGTCAGCGAGATGGTGCCGCTGCCGTCCGGCAGTTCGGCCCGGCAGGCCCGCAGCCGGCCGGACCGGGCCGCGGTCAGGTCGGCATCCACCAGCTGCCGGAACTCCGCCGAGGCCTCCTCGTCGTCGGAATAGCCGTCCGGGTAGAGCCGCTGCATCGCCGGATCGGTCGCGTCCGCCTCGGCCAGCATCACCGAGAAGTCGTCGATCAGCCCGGCCAGCAAATGCGATTCGCTGTCGGCGAGTTGCATCCGGATCTGCTCGGCCCGGCGCTTGACCCTCACTGATCGTGCTGGATGGTCGCCCACAGGCCGTAGCCGTGCAGGGTTGCGGTGTCGCCCTCCATCCGTTCCCGAGGCCCGGTGGATACCACCGCTCGTCCCTTGTGGTGCACGTCCAACATCAGCTTGGTCGCCTTGTCCTTCGGATAGCCGAACACCTTCATCAGCACGTGCGTCACATAGGACATCAGGTTCACCGGGTCGTTCCAGACCAGGGTCACCCAGGGGCGGTCTGCCTCCGGACGCTGCTCGCTCTGCTGTTCGGCGTTACGCTGCGGCGTGACAGTCGGCGTAGACATGCCTCCATGGTGGCACGAATCGCTCTGCAAGTATTGGTGCCCATGAGCGATCTCGGAGCTGGCACCGGCCTGTTCACCGACCATTACGAGCTCACCATGCTCTCGGCCGCGCTGGCCGACGGCACCGCCGAGCGCCGCTGCAGCTTCGAGGTGTTCGGCCGGCGGCTGCCGGAGAGCCGTCGGTTCGGCGTGGTGGCCGGCACCGGCCGGTTGCTGTCCGCGATCGCCGACTACCGGTTCGCCGAGGCGGAGCTGACCGCGTTGTGCGCCGCCGGGGTGGTCGACGACCGGTGCGCGGAGTTCCTGGCCGGTTACCGGTTCACCGGCGACCTCGACGGCTATGCCGAGGGCGAGCCGTACTTCCCGCAGTCGCCGATCCTGACGGTGACCGCGTCCTTTGCCGAGGCGGTGGTGCTGGAGACGCTGGTGCTGTCGATCCTCAACCACGACTCGGCGGTGGCCGCGGCCGCCGCCCGGATGGCGATCGCGGCCGGCGACCGGCCGCTGATCGAGATGGGCTCCCGGCGCACCCACGAGGCGGCCGCCGTGGCCGCGGCCCGGGCGGCCTATCTGGTGGGTTTCGCCGCCACCTCCAACCTGGCGGCCGGCGCCTGCTTCGGGGTGCCGACCACCGGGACGGCCGCGCACGCCTTCACCCTGCTGCACGACAGCGAGCAGGCCGCGTTCGCCGCCCAGGTCGCCCAGCTCGGCGTCGACACCACCCTGCTGGTGGACACCTACGACATCCGGCAGGGCATCGAGACCGCGGTGCGCGTGGCCGGCCGGGAGCTCGGCGCGGTCCGCATCGATTCCGGTGACCTGGCCGTCATCGCCCAGCAGGTACGCGACCAGCTCGACTCGCTCGGCGCCGACCGAACCCGGATCGTGGTCAGCGGGGATCTGGACGAGTTCGCGATCGCCGCGCTCGCCGCGGCGCCGGTGGACGCCTACGGGGTGGGCACCTCGGTGGTGGTCGGCTCCGGAGTGCCCACCGCCGGCCTGGTGTACAAGCTGGTCGAGGTGGCCGGCCGGCCGGTCACCAAACGGAGCGAGCTCAAGGGTTCGACCGGCGGCCGCAAGCAGGCCTACCGGCGGCACCGGGCCTCTGGCACCGCCACCGACGAGTTCGTGCTGCGCGCGACGGTCACCGACTTCGAGCCGCGGCCGGGGGACCGCCTGCTGACGATTCCCCTGATGCGCAAAGGCGAACCGGTGCGACCGGCCGACCTGGAGGCGGCTCGGGAACACCATCGGCAGGCGGTGGTGGCGCTGCCCTGGGAGGCGCTGAAGCTGTCCCGCGGCGAGCCGGGGCTGCCGGTCACCGTGCGGTAGCTACTGCTCACCCGTCTCGGCCGGCTTGGCTCGGGTAGCGGCCAGTTCGGCGCGGGAGATGCCCAGCACGTGCAGCACCGCATCCAGGAACGGCGGGTTGCCGCTGCCCTCGGCTGGCTGCGGCAGCGACTTCAGGGCGATGCCCAGGCCGGCCTCCCGGAGCAGCTCGGTGTCGTCGTTGCCGATCGCGACGGTCTGGCCCAGCGGCACCCCGAGGTCGTCGGCGAATCGGCGCAGCGCGCGCGCCTTGCCGGTCGGGTCGGCCGGTTCACCGAGCAGGCCGCCGGTCAGCCGGCCGTCCCGCACTTCCAGCACGTTGGCGGCGGCGTGCGCCAATCCCAGCTCGTCCACCAGGCGCTCGATCAGCACGGTGCCGCCGCCGGACACCACGCCGACCGCGTAACCGAGCCGCCGCAGCGTGCGAACCAGGGTGCGGACGCCGGGCGCCAGCCGCAGCGAGTCCCGGACCTGCCAGACCTCGGCCAGTGGCAGGCCGGCCAGCAGTCGCAGCCGCGCGGTCAGCGAAGCCGCCGCGTCGAGCTCGCCCCGGCGTGCCGCCTCGGTGATGGAGATCGCCTCCGCCGCCATGCCCGCCCGGGCCGCCAGCTCGGTCAGGCCGTCGCCCTGCACCAGGATGGCGTCCAGATCCAGCACCACCAGCCGCTTGGCCCGCCGGTCCAGGCCCGCTCGCTGCACCGCGATGTCCAGCCCGCTGGCTGACGCGGCCAGCGCCAGTGCCTCCCGGAGCGCGTCGTGATCGCCGTCCACGGTCAACTCCAGGCTGGCCACCGGCGGCACAGACAGCTGGTTGACGGTGATGATGTTGCCGCCGACATCGGCAATACGCTGACACACCAGGGCAATCGCTCCCGGCCGGAGCTGACGGCCGAGCAGCACCACCTGCAGCAGCGCCGGATCGCCGGTCGGCTCGGCCGGCCGGCCGGCCTCGACCAGCACCACCTCGTGCTCCATGCCCAGCGCCGCCGCGGTCTGGCCGATCGAATGTCGCAGCGACGTCGGGTCACCGTGCGCCACCAGCAGGATGCCGGCGATCAGCCGACCGTGAATCACCACCTGCTCGACGTCGAGCACCTCCACGTCGTGCGCGGCCAGCGCCGCGAACAGCGCGGCGGTGACACCGGGACGGTCCCGGCCGGCGGTGGTGACCAGGACGGTCGACGGGTTCATCGGCCGCCCGCCACCCGGCGAATCAATGCCCGATCAGCCGTTGCCTGGATCGGTGTCACGCTGGCCGAACCGCGGCCCCTCGCTGCCGATCGCGCCGGCGCCGACCTGGTTCACCAGCCGGTGTCGCTTGTCGGCGTGCGCCTCCAGTTCCAGCTGCTCCAGCAGGTGCGGGTAGTGCGCCTCGAAGGCCGGCCGCTCGGAGCGGATCCGGGGCATCGACGTGAAGTTGTGCCGGGGCGGCGGGCAGGAGGTCGCCCACTCCAGCGAGTTGCCGTGTCCCCACGGGTCGTCGGCCAGCACCACTTCGCCGTACCGGTAGGAGTGATAGACGTTGTACAGGAACGGCAACATCGAGGCGCCCAGGACGAACGCGCCGATGGTGGAGATGGTGTTCAGCGTGGTGAAACCGTCGCCCGGCAGGTAGTCGGCGTACCGGCGCGGCATGCCCTCGTCACCGAGCCAGTGCTGGACCAGGAAGGTGGTGTGGAAGCCGATGAAGGTCAGCCAGAAGTGCAGCTTGCCCCACCGCTCGTTCATGTACCGACCGGTGAACTTGGGGAACCAGAAGTAGATCCCGGCATAGGCGGCGAACACGATGGTGCCGAACAGCACGTAGTGGAAGTGCGCCACCACGAAATAGCTGTCCGAGACGTGGAAGTCCACCGGCGGGGACGCGAGCAGCACCCCGGTCAGGCCGCCGAACAGGAAGGTGACCAGGAAGCCGACCGAGAACAGCATCGGGCATTCGAAGGTGATCGAGCCCTTCCACATGGTGCCGATCCAGTTGAAGAACTTCAGCCCGGTGGGCACCGCGATCAGGAAAGACAGCACCGAGAAGAACGGCAGCAGCACCACGCCGGTGACGAACATGTGGTGCGCCCACACGGTCAGCGAGAGCGCTCCGATGGACAGCGTGGCCAGCACCAGGCCCTTGTAGCCGAACAGCGGCTTGCGGCTGAACACCGGGAAGATCTCCGACACGATGCCGAAGAACGGCAGCGCCAGGATGTAGACCTCGGGGTGGCCGAAGAACCAGAACAGGTGCTGCCAGAGCACCGCGCCGCCGTTCTGCGGGGCATAGACCTGCGCCCCCAGGTGCCGGTCGATGTAGAGCACCAGCAGGGCCGCGGTGAGGATCGGGAAGGCCAGCAGCACCAGCAGCGAGGTGACCAGGATGTTCCAGGTGAAGATCGGCATCCGGAACATGGTCATGCCGGGGGCCCGCAGGGTGAGCACGGTGGTCACCATGTTCACGCCGCCCAGGATGGTGCCCAGGCCGGAGATCGCCAGCCCGATGATCCAGAAGTCGGTGCCGGTGCCCGGCGCGTTCAACGCGTCGTTCAGCGGCAGGTAGAACGTCCAGCCGCCGTCGGCCGCGCCGCCCGGGGTCAGGAAGCCGGCTACCGCGACCGTCGCGCCGAACAGGTAGAGCCAGTAGGACAGCGCGTTCAGCCGCGGGAAGGCCACGTCCGGCGAGCCGATCTGCAATGGCAGCACCAGGTTGGCGAAGGCGAACACGCTCGGCGTGGCGAAGAACAGCAGCATGATCGTGCCGTGCATGGTGAACAGCTGGTTGTACTGCTCCGGCGACAGGAACTGCATGCCCGGACGGGCCAGCTCGGCCCGCATCACCAGGGCCATCAGGCCGGCCAGCATGAAGAAGATGAACGACGTGACCAGGTACATCCGGCCGATCAGCTTGTGGTCGGTGGTCCGCAGCACCTGGGAGAACAGCGAGCCGCGGCTGATCGCGGTGGCCGGGTACGGCCGGGTGACGATCGGAGTCGGCTCGAGTCCGATGGCGCCGTCGAGGGGCGCGGGCCTCTCAGTCGTGGTCAAGCCAGCCTCCGGCAGGTCGATCATGCTGTTCAGCGCCCACGCCCGGCTCAGCGCGTCCGCCCCTGCAGAATAGCCAGCGCGGCCGCGCTGACCGGCACCGCCCCGCGCCGACCCGGCGCCTCGGCATAACCGGCCGTCGGAGGTGGTTGCTGCTGACATGCCAGCCACTGACGACACCGCCCTGCTCGACCTGCTCGCCGACCGGAATGCCGGCGTGCTGGTCACCCTCAAGCGGGACGGCCGACCGCAGCTTTCCAACATCAACTACGCCTACTACCCCGAGGACCGGCTGATCAAGGTCTCGATCACCGCGACCCGGGCCAAGTACCGCAACCTGCGGCGCGACCCGCGGGCCAGCCTGCACGTCTCCAGCTCGGACTTCTGGTCCTACGTGGTGGCCGAGGCCACGGCCGAACTCTCCCCGGTCGCCCAGCAGCCCGGCGACGACACCGTCGAGGAGCTGATCGCGCTCTACCGCCGGGTCGCCGGTAAGGAGCACCCGGACTGGGACGACTACCGTCGAGCCATGGTGGCCGACCAGCGGGTGGTGCTGCGGCTGCCGATCGATCGGGTATACGGCCAAGCAGCCGGCTGACTCACGGGCGGTGCCGGCTGATCCCGCCGGCCCAGCGGCGTCCGCCGGTCGGCAGAGCTGAGGGGAACGCGGTAGATGGCACTGAGGATCGGCTACAAAGCCTCGGCGGAGCAGTTCGCGCCCCGGCAGCTGCTCGACTACGCGGTTCAGGCCGAGGAGCTGGGCCTGGACAGTGTGACCCTGTCCGACCACTTCCAACCCTGGCAGCACGAGGGCGGCCATGCCCCGTTCTCGCTGTCCTGGCTGGCCGCGGCCGGCGAGCGCACCTCCCGGGTGCAGCTCGGCACCAGCGTGCTGACGCCTACCTTCCGCTACCACCCGGCCGTCATCGCGCAGGCCTTCGGCACCCTGGGCTGCCTGTATCCGGGCCGGATGCTGCTCGGCGTCGGCACCGGCGAGGCGCTCAACGAGGTCGCGGTCGGCCGGCTGGACTGGCCGGACTTCAAGGAGCGCTACGCCCGGCTGCGCGAAGCCATCCGGCTGATCCGTGAGCTGTGGGCCGGCGAGCGGGTCAGCTTCGACGGCGAGTACTACCAGACCTTCGACGCCACCGTGTACGACCGGCCCGACCAGCCGGTACCTATCTATATCGCGGCCGGCGGCCCGCAGGTGGCCAAGTACGCCGGCCGGGTGGGCGACGGCTTCATCTGCACCTCCGGCAAGGGTCGCGAGCTGTATGAGGACAAGCTGATGCCGGCGGTGGACGAGGGGCTCGCCGCGTCCGGCCGGGACCGGTCCCAGCTGGACCGGATGATCGAGATCAAGCTGTCCTACGACCGGGATCTGGACCAGGCCCGGGAGAACACCCGGTTCTGGGCGCCGCTGTCGCTGACCGCGGAGCAGAAGCACGGGCTGCACGATCCGATCCAGATGCAGCGGGCCGGCGCCGAGCTGCCGATCGAGCAGATCGCCAGCCGGTGGATCGTCACCGACGACCCGGAACAGGCCGTCGCGGCGATCAGGCCGTACGTCGAGGTCGGCCTGAACCACCTGGTCTTCCATGCGCCGGGGCATGACCAGTCCCGGTTCCTGACCTCCTTCGCCGAGGACCTGCTGCCGCGGCTGCGCCAGCTCGGCTGATTTACTTCAATTTGAGCAAACAGCACTCCCGTGTTCGACTGATCACCTAGAGTGACCATCGGCGTGTGCTCGCGCGCCCGAAGCCGATCACGGGGATGGTATGAAGCGAACACTCGCCACAGCAGCCGCACTGGCCACATCGGCGGCGTTACTTACGGTGGTGGCGCCGGCCGCGCACGCGGCCACGACGCTGCTGGTGCCCAGCCGGTACCGGACCATCGGTGCCGCGATCAGTGCCGCCCACAACGGCGACACGGTGCTGGTCTCCCCCGGCACCTATCACGAGAACATCACCATCGTCGGCAAGTCGATCACCGTCCGGGCCGCCAACAGCAACCCGGCCTACACGGTGATCGCCGGCGCGCCCGGCCGCTCGCCGGTGATGATCCAGAACGTCGGACCCGGCATGGTGCTGCGTGGCTTCCGGATCGCGGGCGGTTCCGCGCCGGAGGGCCAGGGCGGCGGGATCACCGTCGCCAACGGCGCCAGCCCGGTGATCGCCTACAACCAGATCGTGTCCAACCACTCCAACGATGGCGGCGGCATCCTGGTCTACAACCACTCCAACCCCGACATCGCCTACAACTACATCCAGAACAACGTGGTGAACCGGTTCGGCGGTGGGGTGTTCGCGGTGCGGGCGTCCAACCCGACCCTGCACCACAACGTGATCAGCGGTAACCACGCCGGCGGCGGTGGCGGCATCTACCTGGAGAACGACCCGGCCAACCGGGCTGCCCATGCCGGTGGCCTGATCACCCTGAACACCATCACCAACAACGCCGCCAGCGCCTCCGGTGGCGGGATCATGCTGCGCACCGGGGAGGTCGCCAAGATCACCCGCAACACCATCACCGGCAACCGGGCTCCGTACGGCGGCGGCATGGAGGTGGAGACCAACGGCAGCGGGCCGCTCATCCAGAGCAACGTGATCAACGGCAACGCCGCGCCCACCTCGGCCAGCCAGCCGGGCTCGGGCAGCGGCGGCGGCATCGCGGTGTTCGGCCAGTCGACACCGCTGATCCAGGCCAACACCGTCTACGGCAACTCGAGCAGCGTGTACGGCGGCGGCATCGTGCTGGCCGAGGGCTCCCGGTCACTGGTGACGGGCAACAACATCGCGGCCAACCGGGTCACCGGCACCGCAGTCGGCACCGGCGGCGGTGGCATCTTCGAGGCCAACTCCGATTCCGAGATCTGGAACAACGTGCTGCGGGCCAACAGCGCCCGAGGCGGCGGCGGGCTGGCCTTCAGCGGCACCGGTTCCTGGGTCGTGCTGAACAACACGGTGATCGGCAACCAGGCCACCGGCGGCGGCACGGCGGCACTCGGCGGCGGCATGTTCGTCGGCGGCAAGACCACCGGCAAGACCTCGATCGTGAACAACATCTTCGCCCAGAACAACGACTACCAGATCTTCGACTCCGGACACCTGTCCAGCTACGACAACAACCTGGTGGTGAGCTCGGACAAGGGCGCGTACTACGGCTACGGCATGGGCACGGTCACCGATATCAGCCGGCTGAACGGCAACGGCCTGATGCAGGAGGCCAGCGGCAACCTGACCGGCAACCTCGGCTTCTTCAACCTCGCCAGCGGTGACTACCGGCTCACCTCGACCTCGATGGCGGTCAACCGGGCCCGGCCGGCAGGCGCTCCCAGCAACGACTTCCGCGGCGCGCACCGGCCGTACGGCAACGGATATGACATCGGCGCATACGAATATGCCGGTGAGGTGGCCCCGAGCTGACCGCGGCATTCCGGCCGCCGCACATTCAGAAATTGACGCCTAGTTCGGCCGGCGGCCGGTCCTCGGCCGGCCCGGTTGCCAATACCCCGGTTGCCAATACCAGGGTCTCCGGCGAAATGCCGCCGGGCGCCAGGTAACGGGCGACCGTCCGGGCCTGCCGGACGGTCTGCCACGGCCAACCGCCCTGGCAGACCTGGTCAACCACCGCGAGCAGGTCACCCCGCTCCGCGTCCAGCCAGGCCCGGGCGGTCTCGGCGTCGGCAATCGGCGCGCTCGGCCAGCCCGGCGCCGGATCGGCCCGGCGCAACTGCCGCCGGCCGGCGAGCAGGTCGATCGCGAGCGCGGCGGTGTGCAGGTAGTGCTCGACGGCGCGTGCCACCGCGGCCTGGTCCGGCTCGGCGTCCAACGCCAACTCGCCGGCGCAGAGCCGCAGCAACCTGGGCATCCGGTAGTGCCCGGGCCGGTCGAGTTGGACCAGGTGCGCATCACCCAGCGCGTTGAGCTGGCGCTGCGCCTCCGGCAGGCTGCTGCCGAGCAGCGCCGCAACCACCTGCGGTGTCAGATCCGAGCCCGGATAGTGCCCGATCAGCCGGAACGCTCGGGCGGCCGGGGCCGCCAGGTGCTGGTAGGACCAGCCGTAGATGGCCCGGATGCTTGACCGCGGCTCGTCACCGGCCGTCAGCAGATCCAGCCGGCTGGCGTGGTGGGCGAACTCGGCCGCCAGTTGGGTGGGCATCGGGTGGTTGCGGCGCTGTTCGGCGGCGAGGCGCAGCGCCAGCGGCAGCCGATCGCACTGCTCGGCGAGTTCGCCGGCGGCTTCCGGTCCGAGCACCGGCTCGCCGGCCAGCGCCTGCAGCAACCGCACCGCGTCGGCCGGCGGCAGCGCCGGCAGCTCGATCTGGCGGGCGCCATGCCGGGCAACCAGGCCGGTGAGTCGCTGCCGGCTGGTCACCAGCACCGCGCAGCTCGGCGTGCCGGGCAGCAGCTCCCGGACCTGCTCGCTGTCGCGGGCGTTGTCCAGCAGCACCAGCATCCGCCGGCCGGCCACCAGTGAGCGGAACTGCGCGGCCCGCTCACCGCGCTCGCGCGGGATTTCGGTGGCCGGCACGCCGAGCGCCCGCAGGAACCGGGCCAGCGCCTGACCCGGCTGCACCGGCGGGTCGGGGTCGAAGCCGCCCAGATCCACATACAGCTGGCCGTCGGGATAGCGCTTGCCGCGGGCCTGCGCCCAGTGCACCGCCAGTGCGGTGGTGCCCACCCCCGGCGGCCCGACCAGCGTGACCAGGCCGCCCTCGGCACCGAGCAGCCGGTCGAGCTCGGCCAGCGCATCCTGCCGCCCGATGAAGCAGTCGACCGTCGGTGGCAGCTGGCGTGGCGTGGGGCGGCTGGCGGCGCTCGGAGCGAGCATCCGATGCACCGCCTCCCGGTCCGCGCACACCCGATACCAGGCCTCGGCCCATTCCCGCTGCTCGGTCGGCGTGGTACCCAACGCGATGACCATCCGGTCGAGCATCTGGGCCGGCGCGAGCCGCTTGCCAGTCAGGTAGGCGTGGATGGTGGACTTCGGCTCACCGACCCGGCTCGCCAGCTCTTCCAGGCTGACCCGGGCGGATCGGCTCTCCCGAGCCGCCCGGGACCGGAGCAGGTTCAGCTCGCGCACCAGATCGCTGAGGCTGACCACCCGAGTCGGGTCGGGTCCGGCCATGATGCCACCAGCGTCCACCCAGTGCGCCTTCCAAGCGAAATGACCGCAAATCCGATACGCGAACGAAGTAGTAATCCAAACCGAATTACCAATAACGCGAGCCGCAGGATATGTCCGGTGACACGTATCAGACAAGCGTTTCGTTCAATCGCGTTTACGGGGGGTTTTCGGATTTCCGACCTTCGGCACCAGAGATTCGAAATCGTAGATTGCCCGGTAGTCAGTTGCGAGCCATTACTGTCCCGGCCGGCCGGGCCTTCGCCGCCGCAATGTTAGCCTTCTCGCGGTGGCAGCTCGTGGCCGGAGCAGCTGTGGCCGAAGCCGAAAGTCGCTCACCGGCGCAGCCGCGGATGGGAATCGAATCGGATGAGCAGGCAGCTGCGGGTCGGGATGCTGGGTTGCGGCAATATCGGCACAACCTTCGCCCGCACCCTGCGTGACAACGCCGATCGACTCGAAACGCTCACCGGCCTGCGCATCGAGCTGGCCCGAATCGCCGTCCGGGATGCCGACAAGTCGCGGGATGCCGCGCTGCCGGCGCAGCTGTTCACCACCGACCCGGACGCGGTGGTGACGGCCGATGACATCGACCTGGTGGTCGAGCTGATGGGCGGCATCGAACCTGCCGGCGAGCTGCTGCTGCGGGCGCTGGGCAAGGGCAAGCCGGTGATCACCGCCAACAAGGAGTTGGTGGCCAACCGTGGGGCGCAGCTGTACCGAAGCGCCGACGAGGCCGGGGTTGATCTGCTGTTCGAGGCCGCCGCGGTCGCCGCCGTGCCGGTGGTGCGCACCCTGCGCGAATCGTTGCGGGTCGAACCCATCCGGCGGCTGGTAGGCATCATCAACGGCACCACCAACTTCATCCTCAGCTCGATGTCCGAGCACGGCCTGGAGTACGCGGCGGCGCTGGCGCAGGCTCAGCAACTGGGCTACGCCGAGCCGGATTCCGACGCCGATATCAGCGGCCGGGACGCCGCCGCCAAGCTGGCCATCCTGGCCTCGATCGCCTTCGGCATGCAGCTCTGCGCCGGTGACGTGATCAGCGAGGGAATCGAGGGCGTCGACGCCGAGGACTTCGCGATCGCCAAACGATACGGGTTCGAGATCAAGGCGCTGGCTGTTGCCGAATCCTGGCCGGACGGCTCGGCCAGCCTGGAGGTGTTTCCGGCCCTGGTGGTGCAGAGCCATCCGCTGGCCAAGGTCGGCGGCAGCTTCAACGCGGTCGCCATCACCGGCGCGCTGTGCGGCGAGTTGATGGTCTACGGCGCCGGCGCCGGTCGGGAGGCCACCACCTCGGCGCTGCTGGGCGACCTGGTGGACGCGGCCGAGAACCTGACGCGCGGCACCCACCGGCAGGTGCCGATCCACCGGCCGGCCAAGCTGAAGGCGCGTGCCGAACTGGATTGCGCCTTCTATCTCAAGATGCGAGTGGTGGACCGGCCCGGCACGCTGTCCACGGTCAGCTCGGTGCTGGGCCGGCACGGCGTCTCCATCCGGTTCGTCGAGCAGGAGAACTCCGAGCGCGACACCGAGTTGGTGTTCTTCACCCATCCCACCACGCTGCGTTCGATGGACCTGGCCCGCGCCGAGCTGGTGGAACTCCCCGAGGTCTCCGAACTGGTCCGGGCACTGCGGGTGCTAGCTATCTGAGCCGAGCAGGCTCGGCCCTTCTCCGCAGGCCGGGCTTCGCGTCCACCGCGTGTCCCGGATTGACACGGCGGGCTGATAGGCGCACGCTAGAAGAACCGATAATCGGATGCTGATGACCGATTATCGGACACTGCGGACGCTGCCAGGAGGATTCAATGGCCTATTACCGCCGGGTGGGCGATGTCCCGCCGAAGCGGCACACCCAGCACCAACGCCCGGACGGCGGGCTGTACTACGAGGAGCTGATGGGTGAGGAGGGCTTCACCTCCGACTCGGCGCTGCTCTACCATCGCGGCCTGCCGTCCAGCCTGGTCGATGCGCGGGTCTGGGAGCTGCCGGACCAGGCGCTGACCCCCAACCAGCCGCTGCTTCCCCGGCACCTCGCGCTGCACGAGCTGTTCCCGGGCGAGGAGCACAAGGCCTGCGATCCGGTGACCGGCCGGCGACTGGTGCTCGGCAACGCCGACGTCCGGATCAGCTACGCGGTCGCCAGCCTGGCCAGCCCGCTGTACCGCAATGCCATCGGCGACGAGTGCGTGTTCATCGAACGCGGCAGCGCTCGGGTGGAGACGGTCTTCGGCGAGTTGACGGTGGACGCCGGTGACTACCTGATCCTGCCGCGGGCCACCACCCACCGCTGGATACCGACCGGCGAGGAACCACTTCGTACCTACATCATCGAGGCAAACTCGCATATCACGCCGCCCAGGCGCTACCTGTCCCGGTTCGGCCAGCTGCTGGAGCACGCGCCGTACTGTGAGCGGGACCTGCGTGGGCCGGCCGAGCCGCTGCTGGTCGAGCAGGCCGACGTCGAGGTCTTCGTCAAGCATCGCGGGCCGAGCGGGGTAACCGGCAGCGTGCACGTGGTGCCGCACCACCCGTTCGACGTGGTGGGCTGGGACGGCTGCCTGTACCCGTACGCGTTCAACGTCTCGGACTTCGAGCCGATCACCGGCCGGATTCACCAGCCGCCGCCGGTGCACCAGGTCTTCGAGGGCCACAACTTCGTGATCTGCAACTTCGTGCCGCGCAAGGTGGACTACCACCCGCTGTCGGTGCCGGTGCCGTACTACCACTCGAACGTCGACTCCGACGAGGTGATGTTCTACGTGGCTGGCAACTACGAGGCCCGCAAGGGCTCCGGCATCGGCAAGGGATCCATCTCGCTGCATCCGGGTGGCCACTCGCACGGTCCGCAGCCGGGCGCGGTGGAGGGCAGCCTGGGTGTCGAGTACTTCGACGAGTTGGCCGTCATGGTCGACACCTTCGCGCCGCTGTCGCTCGGCGAGGCCGGCACGGCGGCCGACGACGGCAAGTACGCCTGGTCCTGGTCAGGCCGCGGCCCGGCCCGCTGACCGGCCGCATCCCTTCGCTGAAGCCCGAGATTAGTCCGATAGGCCAAGGAGATCCGTGCCGGAGACGTCCAAGACGGTGAGCCAGTCGCTGCGCCTGCTGCAGGCGCTGGGTGACGGGGGCGCCTCGGTCGCCGAACTCAGTCGTCGGCTGGACCTGCACCGCACGGTGACCCAGCGGTTGCTGAGCACGCTGCGCGAGCACGGTTTCGCGCACCGGACGG
Source organism: Jatrophihabitantaceae bacterium (assembly GCA_045807085.1). GTDB lineage: Bacteria > Actinomycetota > Actinomycetes > Mycobacteriales > Jatrophihabitantaceae > Jatrophihabitans_A. Next base: position 233,602 of record JBJMIB010000003.1, on the reverse strand, counting down.
CCCGCGGTGACTACCAGCTCGGCATGGCGCTGGTGGCGCTGGCGGCCCGGGTGGACAACCCGGTCCGGCGGGCCGCCCAGCAGCCGATGTTGGCCTTGTTCGAGCAGGTCGGCGAGACCGTGGCACTTACCGTCCGGGAGGGCGACGACGCGGTGTCGGCCGATCAGCTGGTGGTGCCCGGCCGGCTGGTGCGCGCGGAGTACCCGCCCGGTTTCCGGCATCCGCTCGGCCGGGCGGCCGCCGGCCGGGCGATCCTGGCCTACGCCGAGCCGACCACGGTGTCCCGGTTCCTGGCGGCGGCGTCGGACGGTTCCGCGCTGGCCGCCAGCCTGGCCGAGGTCCGCGGCGCCGGATTCGCCTTCACCGCTAACGAGCTGAGCCAGGGTGCGGCCGGCCTGGCCGCGCCGGTACTGGACGGCTCCGGGTACGCGGTGGCCAGCGTCGGCATCGTGGCACCGGCCGACCGGTTCCCGCCGACCGAACGGGTCGCCGGGCTGGTGGTCGCGGCGGCCGCCGAGATCAGTCGGTCGCTGACCGCGGCCGCCTAGCTGTCGTAACACCTAGCGGCGGCCCGAGACCGATCGGGGCTCATCACCTGACATCCGGCTCGGTCCTGCTGCCCCGGCCAGCCGCCGCCGGCCGGTGACCGCGCACAGCAGGGCGGCGAACGCGCAGAGCATCGCCGCGAGGTAGAACGCCGGGTCGTAGTTGCCGGTGACGTCCCGGATATAGCCGGCGCCGGTGGCAGCCAGCGCGGCCCCGAGTTGGTGCGCGGCGAACACCCAGCCGAACACGATCGGCGCGCTGGCCGCGAAGTAGCGCCGGCACAGCGCGACCGTCGGTGGCACGGTCGCCACCCAGTCCAACCCGTAGAACAGGATGAACACCCAGGTGCTGGGGTTGGTGTCGGGCGCCAACAGCGACGGCAGCGCCAGCAGCGACAGGCCGCGCCCGACGTAATAGACCAGCAGCAACAGCCGCGGGTCGTACCGGTCGGTGAGCCAACCCGAGGCGACGGTGCCGGCCACGTCGAACAGCCCGACCAGCGCCAGCAGGCTTGCCGCGGTGGTCACCGGCATGCCGTGGTCCTGCGCGGCCGGGATGAAATGGGTTCCGATCAGGCCATTGGTGGTCGCCCCGCAGATCGCGAAGCTGCCGGCCAGCAGCCAGAACACCGGTGTGCCAGCCGCCCGCCGCAGGGCGTTCACCGCGAGCACCGCGCTGGACCCGGACCTCGGCGCGGGAGCCGGACCGGGATCGGCCGCGGTGGCCCCGTACGCCCGCAGGCCCAGGTCGTGCGGGTGGTCACGCATACCCACCAGCACCAGCGGCAGCACGGCCAACGCCGCGATCGACACCGTGATCGCGGCCGGCCGCCAGCCGTGGTGATCGGTCAGCGCGGCGATGAGCGGCAGGAAGATCAGCTGACCGGTGGCGGTCGCGGCGGTCAGCACGCCGCTGATCAGGCCGCGCCGGGCGACGAACCACCGGCCGCTGACGGTGGCTACCAGAGCCATCGACATCGAGCCGGTGCCGATGCCGACCAGCAGCCCCCAGCACAGCAACAACTGCCAGGCCGAGGTCATGAAGACGGTCAGCCCGCTGCCGGCGGCCACCAGCACCAACGCGCTGCCGACCACCGTCCGAATCCCGAACCGGTCCATCAACGCGGCGGCGAACGGGGACATCAGCCCGAACAGGGTCATGTTGATCGACATGGCCGAGCCGATGGTGGCGTGCGACCAGCCGAACTCCATGTGCAGCGGGTCCATCAGCACGCTGGGCACCGACCGGAACGCGGCGGCGCCGAGCAGGGTGACGAAGGTGATCGCGGCGATCAGCCAGGCCAGGTGCGGGCCACGGCTGGCCGGCCGGCGGCCGGGCGGCGGCGCGGCGTCCTCGACGATCCACTGGTTGAGGGTCACCGGACCATCCTGGCCAAGTTCGAGGCCGCAGCAACAGTGGCACGATTGCCAATATGTGCAAGAATCCTGCCATGAGCCGAGCCGCCCATCGGGTGACCGTCCTGCTGCTGGAGCCGGTGATCGGCTTCGACGCGGTCATCCCGCCTCAGGTGCTGGGCAGCGCGCTGGATCCGGACGGCCACCCGCTGTACCGGGTGGAGCTGGCCAGCCTGGACGGCCGTCCGGTCCGTACCGAGTGGGGCTATGCCCTCGCTCCGCAGGCCGACGCCTCGGCACTGGCCACCACCGACACCGTGGTCGTGCCGGGCACCCGGATCCCTGGCCCGCGCCGGCACGGCACCCTGCCGGCCGAGGTGCGCACGGCGCTGGACCGGCTGCGGCCGGGAACCCGGCTGGTGTCGATCTGCACCGGGGCGTTCGTGCTGGCCGCGGCCGGCCTGCTGGACGGCCGGCCAGCCACCACCCACTGGGCCTACGCCGAATCCTTCCGGCAGCTGTACCCCGCGGTGAAGCTGGACGAGAATCTGCTGTTCGTCGACGACGGTGAGGTACTGACCTCGGCCGGCCTGGCCGCCGGGGTGGACCTGTGCCTGCACCTGATCCGGCGCGACCACGGCAACGCGGTGGCCAACCAGGCCGCCCGGCAGTGCGTGGTGCCACCCTGGCGGGACGGTGGCCAGGCGCAGTTCATCGAGCACCCGGTGCCGGTGTCCGACGCCTCCAGCACTACCGCGACCAGGGAGTGGGCGCTGCGGCGGCTGCCGGAACGGTTGGACGTGCCGGCGATGGCCCGGCATGCCCGGCTGAGCGTGCGCACCTTCAACCGCCGGTTGCGGGCCGAGACCGGGCTGCCGCCCGGCGCCTGGTTGTTGGAGCAGCGGCTGAACCGGGCCCGTCAGCTGCTGGAAACCACCGACCTGCCGGTGGACGAGGTGGCGGCCCGGTCGGGGCTCGGCAGCGGAGCCTCGCTGCGTCAGCACATGCGGGCAACCGTCGGCGTCTCCCCGTCCGACTACCGCAGGACGTTTCGGGGTTGACGCCCGGCCGGTGCCACCCGGTGGTCGGTGGCAGTCGGCGCAGCGTCTGCTCGGCCGGTTGCCGCTGGTCGCCTTGCTGCGTCCGGGCGGCTAATCGATCGGTGCCGACAGGGTGAACTCGGCCCGGCGCAGCAGCAGGCCCAGATGCCGGCCCGGCCGCAGCCAGCCGGCCAGCGTGCCACTGGAACGGACGCTCACCCGCACCAGGACGGGCTGGACCGAGGCGCGTCCGGTCAGCCCGGCCGCTCGCCGGGTGCCGTCCGGCCACGGCTGGACCAGCTGCCCGGCCAGCGGCGCCGGCACTGCCGGGCCGAGCGGCCGGGCCGAGGCGGTGATCGTCCAGCCGTCGCCGGTAGCGGTCATGCTGTGGCCGGCCGGCTCGCCGGTGAACTCGGCGAGAACCTTGGGCAGCGCCCAGTTCAGCCGGCCGCCGACCAGGCTGGCCGGTGAGTCCACCGCGATGAACGGGACGGTGCCGCACGGCCGACCCCGGCTCAGGCCGCCGACCACGCCGAGCACCTCCCGGTACCCGCCGACCGGCGAGGCATGGTAGGCCAGCAGCGCGCCGAACACGGCCAGGTGCCGGCCGGTCAGCGCCGCGGCGGCCCGGCTGGGCCGGCTGGACCAGACGATCGCATCGCACCGGCATTTCCACGGCGCCGGTGCCGCGGCGCTCGGCAGCCCGGCCGCGACCCGCTCGTCCAGCGCCGACTCGGGCGCGCCGCCGATCGCCCGCAGGTCCATCGCCGGCTAGTTACCGAGCGCGTCGAGCGGGAAGTGCATCGCGACCACCACGTTCGGCAGGTCGACGATCTCGGCGACGTGCATGTCCGCGCTGACGCTGGCCAGCAGGTAGGCGTCGACCGGCGCCAGCCCGGCCCGGTGTACGAGCTGGTCGATCAGTGAGCTGGTCGCGTCGCGGGCCGCCTGCCAGATATCGGGGCCGATGCCGGTCGCGATCAGGGCCGGCCCGGGGCGCGCTGCCCGGCCGTCGGTCTCCAGCACCGCCGCCGGAATCGGCCGGCCCTTCACCACGTCGAGCCGGACGGTGACGGTCGAGCTGATTTCGATGCCGGTGCCGCACACCTCGCCGTCGCCCATCGCCGCATGGGTGTCGCCGAGGGAGAGCAGGCCGCCGGTCACCGCGACCGGCAACCGTAGCCGGCTGCCGGCGGTCACCTGCCGGATGTCCATATTGCCGCCCTGTCGATGCGGCGGCACCATCGGCAACGCCTGACCGCCGGGCGGTGCCAGTCCGATGGTTCCGATCATCGGCAGCGCCGCCAACTCGATGCCGTCCAGGAAGTCGACGAAGCCGCCGGCAACCGTGGAGAACCGCAGGTGCGGATCCGGGAACTGTTCGGCCAGCAAACCGAAACCGGGAATGTTGGCGGTCCATCCCCAGTCCCGCACGGCGATGTCCAGCACCTCGATGAGCAGGCTGTCCCCCGGCTCGGCGGTGTCCACCGCGATCGGGCCGGTGACCGGGTTGACCCGGCTGAAGTCGAGCGTCAGCAGGTCGGCCGCGGTGGAGCCCCGGCCGAGCTGGCCGCCGGAGGCGTTCGCCACCTCGATCTCGATGGTGTCGCCGGGCGCGACCCGCAACACCGGCTCGATCGAGCTGTCCCACACGGTGTGCCGGTGCTGGCTGGAAAGGCGCATGGTAAGCATCCTTGCACTGGGCAGTCGGGCCGGCGCAGCGCGTGCGGCAGCTGTCCGCACGGACGGATGGACCAGCTGGAAGGAGTGTGCGGTGGCCAATCAGGTGGACTACTTCGAGATCGGCTCGCCCGACCCGGCGGCGACCGCGGCGTTCTACTCGGGCCTGTTCGGTTGGCCGGTCGGACCGCCGTCGAGCCCGGCGCGGTACCGCATGGTGGACGAGGGTCGCGGCGGCCTCTGGGACACCGCGGCTCCGGACTCGCAGCTGGCCGGGGCCAACTGGGCGATCTTCTACGTCCACGTCGAAGACGTTCGGGCAGCCGTAGCGGAGGCCGAGCGACTCGGTGCCACAGTGGCGATTCCCCTGATCGACAACGGTGATATCGAGTTCGCGCACCTGCTCGACCCGATGGGCAACCGGTTCGGCGTCTGGCGTCCGAAGGAGCCGCAGCGATAGCCGGCGGCTACCTCTCGCAGGCGATGCCGTCCTTATCCCGGTCCAGTGCTGGGTTGAGGTTGTACAACGTGGTGGAGAAGAACGGCGGTCCCTTCAGCGGCTGGTACACCCCGCTCACCCGGTCCTGAAGGACGCCGATTCGGGCCACGCCGTGCGGGTAGACCAGGGTCAGCGCGGCGCAGTTGGGATAGGCCAGGCCGACGGCCGGCGCGGTGTATGCCGAGCCGCGCACGACGCTGGCGTAACCGGCGCGCACGGCGGTGACCACCACGGTGAACCTGCGGTCCACATCGGTCGGCCGCACCCGGAAGCCCGATCCGGTCGCGCCCAGAATGTTGACGCCGTTCAGCCGCCACTGGAAGTGGATGCTCGAGGCCGGTGAGGTGGCCGGCATGCTCGCGATCAGCACCGAGCCGACCCGTGCCGTGCCGAGCACCCGTGGCGTGGGCACCAGGACGAAGCTGAGCGGCGCGATCCGGACGCTCGCCGTCCGCCTGGTGACCGGGGCGTAGCCGGCTTTCAGCCCGGTGACGGTGACCCACACCGACCGGCCGATGGTGCCGAGCGGCGGCCGGTAGCTGCTGGCCACCGCACCCGGGATCGGCTTGGTGTCGACGTACCACTGGTAGCGGAAGGCGAAGCCGGCCGGCAGCCAGCTGCCCGGCAGCACTTGCAGCAGCTGACCGTACTTGGCGACGCCGGTCAGCCGTGGCGTGCCGGGGACCAGCACCACGGCGGTAGCCGCGCTGGGCCGGGAGGTGGTCAGGTAGCCGGTTTCGGTGGCGGTCACCTTGACCGAGATCCGCCGGCCGCCGTCGGCCGAGGTGAGCAGGTAACCAGGCTTGTCCGTACCGGTCAGGCCGACCCCGTTGCGGTACCAGAGATAGTGAAAGGCCGCGCCCGGCGGCACCCAGTTCCCCGGGACGGCCAGCAGCGTCTGGCCGACCGCCGGGATGCCGCTGATCAACGGCGTCGGCGTGGCGGTGAACGCGCCCGGCAGCACGGCCGAGGTGGGGTCGCTGGTGGTGGTGATCGGATCCACGCCGGTCCGATAGGCCGTCACCGACAGGGTGATCCGCTTGCCGTAGTCGTTCGCCGCAAGCGAGTAGTTGCTGTCCGTCGCGCCGAGAATCTCGATGCCGTCGGCGAACCACTGGTAACCGAAGCTGTCCGGGGTCGGCCGCCACTGGCCGGTCAGGCCGGTGAGCGTCTGCCCGACCACGGTGCTGCCGCTGACGGAGGGCGCCGGCGACAGCGGCACCTGGTCCAGCTCGGCATCGCTCAACGTGGTGACCACGCCAGCGGTCACCACGACCGGGGCGGCGTCGGCCTGGAGCGGCTGGTCGTTCCACCATTCGGCCGCGTAGTCGGCCGCCTGCGCCCCGGTCACGGCGAAGTGCAGCGTGTAACTGGCTGGGCTCAGGTTGTCGAAGGCATAGCTGCCGTCGGCAGCCGGCTGGGTGGTGGCGACCACGATGCCGGTCAGGTCATACAGGTCGACCTGAACCGAGCTGGCCTGCTCCGGGTCGCCGGCGGTAGCGACCGTCCCGGTGATCGAGCCGACATCGGCCGGGTCGGCACCGACCCGGCCGGCGTAGCTGCCGGCCGCTACCACAGTGAGGACCGTGCCGATCAGGACAACCTTGCGCACCGCGGCGCGGCGCAAGCGGACATGCTGGAGCAGGCTCATCACTGACTTTCGGTTCGAGCCGGGCCGGCCGGCAGTTGCTGCGCGCGGGGTCCGGCAGAGAGTAGAGGCTGCCGCCAAGGCTTTGGGCCGAAATACGATTTTTCAGTACGGGTTGTCTAGGCCGCCGTCATCGCTACGAGCACCCGCATGCCACACGACCCGCATGCGTGCTGGCGTTCGGACCAGGTCAACACATGCGGGTCGAGAAGGGCTGGGGTCTAGACGAACTTGGCCTTGAGGTCGGCCATGAATGCCTTGTAGAGGCGCTCGAACTGGTCCTCGGTGAGCTCGATCTTGGCGCCGATGTCGAGCTTCAGCACCGACTCCTCCGGCACCAGCTTGATCACGTTGTTGCCGCGCAGCTTGCCGCCGTTGTTCAGCAGGGAGTCCACCATCAGCTCGACCTCGTTCAGCGGGTTGCCGTCCTTGCCGGTGGTGACTCGCAGCCGGTGCACGAAATAGCGGTCCAGCGCCAGCAGCAGGTTGTTGAAGAAGAGCGGTTCGAAGCCGTCGAGGGCAGACTTTGCCTTGGTGTCCGAGGTCCCGTCGATCGCCTTCACCAGCTTCTTGTACGCCGCCAACTGCTTGTCGATCACCGCCTTGGCGTTGTCGAGTTCGGATTGTTCATAGGTCTTCCGGCCGAGCATGGCAGGCGTCCTTTCCTCGTCAGTGAAACGGACCAGCGTGACATTGGAAATATCGTATTCATCGGAGATCTCGTGACAAGCGCTCAAGGCGGTTTAGCGCAGAACGCGGGGCGGACCCGCCCGGTCCGCCCCGCTGGCATCACAGCTCAGCCCTGCGAGGCGACCTTCCACAGGAACCCGTCCGGGTCGGCGAAGTAGCCGCGGTAACCGCCCTCGGCAGCATTGCCGCCCGGCTTGAGAACCTTGCCGCCGGCCTGCGCCGCCGCGGCCAGCACCGTGTCGACGCCGCTGGCCGAGTCGACCAGGTGCGTCATGCTGAAGCCGCGGAAGCCGGTGCCAGCCGGTGGCACGCCCGCGTCATCGGCCAGCGCGTCCCAGGTGTACATGGCCAGGTCGGAGGTGTCGTCACGGCCGGCGAAGCTGACGAACTTGGCGTAGTCCTTCTTGGTGGAGCGGCCGAGGCCCTCGGTGTAGAACTGCTTGGCCCGCTTCATGTCCGCCACCCCGATGGTGAGGGTGACTTCCTTGGCGGCGATCGAGCCGTTCTGCTCCGCCGGCCGCTTGCGGCCCAGCAGCGGCCGCCGCTTGGAGGAGGCGATCTTCCACAGGTGCCCGCTCGGGTCGGTGATGTAGGCGCTGTAGCCCCACAGCGCGTTGCGGGGCGGCTTGGCGATGGTGCCGCCGGCGCGCACCACCCGGTCCAGCACGTTGTCCACGATCGCCGCCTCTTCGACGATGTAGGACAGCGTGAAGCCCCGGAAGCCGCTGCTCTCCGTCGAGGCGTCGATGTCGCCGGCCAGCGCCTGCCACGGACGAAGCTCCAGCGCGGACGAGCCGGCGCCGAGGTCGAGGCTGACCACATCGTCCCGGTCCTCCTTGACCAGGCAGCCGAAGCCCTGCTCGTAAAACTCCCGTGCGCGTTTCAGGTCGGTGACCCCGATAGTGATGACGTCCACCGTGGCATCCATCGTTTGGCGCTCCTTAGTCTGCGAACAGTGTCTTCACGGCCTAGCGGGCGGTGACGCGCCCTATCCCCTATGACTGACCGGGAGCGGAAAACGTGACGGATGGGGTGCGGGCGGAGATCGAGACCCTCGACACAGTGGGCCAGTTGTCACAATCCACTGGCGGTGACCGTCAACGTCTTGTCGGCAAGCCAGCCCGACTGACACGACGAGCAGAAGGAGCCAGCAGTGACCTCGGGTCTCAAAACGATCATTTTTCCCGTCAAGGACCTCGGCAATGCCAAGGCCGTGTTCGGCTCGCTGTTGGGCACGGAGCCGATCATGGACGAGGCCTACTACGTCCAGTTCAACGTTGCCGGCCAAGAGATCGGGCTCGACCCCAACGGCCACGGCAAGGGCATGACCGGCCCGGTGGCGTACTGGCACGTCGATGACATCAAGTCAAGCGTCGCCGAACTGGTGGCCGCCGGTGCTGCCGAGCAGCAGGCGGTGACCGACGTGGGTGGCCGGCTGATCGCCACCGTCACCGATGCCGACGGCAACCCCATCGGGCTCATCCAAGCAGCAGCTGAGAGCTGATCGCGATTCCCAGCCGGTGGCGTTCGCGGATCGGGCACTCGTGATCCGCGAACGCCACCGGGCTGCTTCCCGGCTGGACAGCGGCTGAGGCCCGTCAGTAGCTGAGGGAGGGCAGCTCCGCAGCTGATGCTGTCCGTGCGCTTGGGTTGAGCCGGCCGACTACCCCGGCGCAGATTTAACTGTGCTGGACGCGTTTAACTGTGCTGGACGCGTTTAACTGTGCTGGACGCGTTTTTACTGTGTTGGACGCGGTTAACTGTGCTGGACGCGCTGATGTTCGCGCGCCGCCTCGGTCAGCGCCAGGAACGGGCCGCTGTCCGGATCCTGCTCCGCATGCCACTGCACCGCCACCGCAAACGGGTGGTCGGCGAACTCGACGGCCTCGACGATGCCGTCCGCCGCCCAGGCGGTGGCGGTCAGGCCGGCGCCGAGCCGATCGATCGCCTGGTGGTGATGGCAGGAAACCACAGCCGTTTCGCCCATCGCCTTGGCCAGCCGGCTGCCGGGCTCCAGCCGCACCTGTTGCGGGGCGTAGATGCCGTCGCCCGGCGAGTGCCGATCATGGTGCAGCAGGTCGGGCAGGTGTTGGTGCAGCGTGCCGCCACGCGCCGTATTGAGCAGCTGCAGCCCCCGGCAGATGCCGAAGAACGGCAGCTCCGCCTCGATGGCGGCATCGATCAGCGCAAGTTCGGCTGCGTCCCGGCTGGCCTCGGCCGGCCGGGTCAGCGGGTGCCGCGACTGCCCGTACCGGGCTGGGTCCACGTCCGGGCCGGCCAGCACCAGCAGGCCGTCCAGTCGCTCGGTGAGGTACTCGGTATCGACCAGTGGCGGCAGCAACACCGGAGTGCCGCCGGCGGCGGCCACCCGGTCGAGGAAGATTTGCGCCACGAAGGTGGCGCGCATGTCGAAGATGGCCACCTTCACCGGCCCGGTATGCGCACTGATCCCGATCACCGGCCGCCGAGCGGAGCCGGTCGAAGCTGAATATGCCATGGAATTCATGCCTAAAATCCTCACAAGTAGGCTGGGCGTCGGCTCAGACCAGGGTTCTCAGCTCGGCCCGCGCCGGGCCGAACCAGCGATGCAGCGCATCGGAGAGGTCACCACCGTCCGGCGCGACCCAGGCGAGGTACCCGTCCGGGCGGACGAGCGCCGCGGTCACCATCGACTGCCGATCGTCGCTGCGCACCCAGCTCCCGGCGATCACGTCTATCCGATCAGCCCATTCGATGGCGAGCTGGTCCACCTCGCCGGCATCGCGGGTGTTGATGAACAGGCCGCGAGCACTGCGCAGCAGTTCGGCCACCCGGACCCGGCTACCGTCCTCGCGCTCGAGTTGCCAGTCGGTGGGCAGCCGGCAGCCGAGCAATGGGTTGTCCCCGGACAGGTGCATGTCGTAGCGGGTGCTGACCGCGCTCACCATGCCGGCCAGGTGACGGGCCGGTTCGGGGTATCGGACCAGTTCTCGCAGCACGCTGCGCAGCGGTTCCATCTCGTCGCCGGCAAGGTAGATCGAAGCTTGCGCCAAGGTGTTGCGCAGCAGCCGGGCACCGGCCGGATGCCGCTCGGCGTGGTAGCTGTCCAGCAGCGAGTCCGGCGCCCAGCCGCCGATGGTGGCCGCCAGCTTCCAGCCGAGATTCACCGCGTCCTGCACGCCGGTGCTCAAGCCCTGCGCTCCGGCCGGGATGTGGACGTGCGTCGAGTCGCCGGCCAACAACACCCGACCACGCCGGTATTCGGCAGCCTGCCGGGTGGCATTGGTGAACGCGCTGATCCACCGGGCCTGCGCGCCGTGCAGCGACTCACCGGTCAGCTCCTGCCAGGAATCCGCGATCTCGGCGAAGGTCACCGTGCTCGCCTCCCGTGGCAGCAGGGTGTCCGGATGGATGATGATCCGGTCGATCCCGTCCTGCAGGCGAATCGCCATCACCATGCCGCCGGGTACCCGTTCCCCAATGACCCGCGGCCGAATGTTGCAGCCGACCACGTCGGCGACGTACATGCCGCGGGTGGCCGGCACCCCCGGGAAGTCGATTCCGACCGCGTGCCGGACCGCGCTGCGGCCGCCGTCGCAGCCGACCAGGTACTCGCACCGATGCTCGCGGCAGCCGTCCGGGCCCTCGATCCGCACCAGCACACCGTCGCCGATCTCGCGGTATCCGACGAACTTGTGCTCCCGCAGCACCGGCACGCCCAGCTCGGCGACCCAGGCGCCCAGCATCTCCTCGATCCGGGACTGCGGCACGCCCCGGACGCCGGCGTGGTTGTCGTCCAGGATCGCCGGATCGATCCGGACGCCACCGAAGTGCACCTGGTCGCCGATCTCGTAGTCGCCCAACCGATCGAGCAGGCCACGCTGGTCGAACACCTCGGCCGCTCGCCGGGTGAATCCGATGCCACGCGACTCACCGGTCGGTTCGCTGCGCTGCTCGAAGATCACCACGTCGGCACCGCCGAGCCGAAGTTCACCGGCGAGCATCAGCCCGACCGGTCCGGCCCCGATCACGATTACTCCGGTCTCCATCTGACTCCTTCGCCGATAGTGGTGCGGCTGCCGCGGCGCGTGATGAGCCTCGGGTGGGGGCTTGCGCATGACGATTGCGATCAGCATCAACGGCGCACCGTCGTCGGGGCAACGGCCGAGAAGGCTACGAGAAGGTGAACGTCTGATCGGACGCTGCCAACTGCTCGACGGCCGCCCGCCGGATCTGCTTAGCTGCCTGGTCGTTCGGCGTTGGGCCGTCGCGAGCGTATGATCCAAGATTTGGCTGCGGTCAGACACGCGGCACTTCGGACCGTTCGACTGCGAACTTTCCGCGGTTGAACGGCTGCGCGCCGGCCGGCTTGACCGGTAGCGCGCCGATCGCCAACACTGCCTGGGTAGACGCAGTCCACGCCAGGTCTGGCAGTTCCGACCTGCCGTTCGCCGGCCGACCCGAGGGGTCGCCGGAAATCCACGCAGCCGCAGCCGGCTATTCCGCGCTGCCCCGCCATGCCCGCAGCACCGTCGATGAAGGAGTTCACCGGATGCCCCCCACACCGCACACCCAGAAGCTGACCCTGTTCCTGGTCTTCAAGCAGGACGCCGAGGAAGCGATGAACCTCTACACCTCGATCTTCAAGGATGCCGAGGTAATACAGGTGATCCGGGCTCGGGAGGGTGAGCCGGGCTGGGTGGCCGGCACCCTGCAGCACGCCCGGTTCTCGATCGGCGACCAGGAACTCATGTGCATCAACACGCCGCCACCCGGCAACCCCAACCGCGGCATGGCCGCCTGGGAGGAGTTCGACTTCAACCCTGCCATGGCCATCTACGTGCAGTGCGATTCGGACGAGGAATTCGATCGGGTGTATGCCGCGCTGGCCGACGGCGGTGTGGTGCGAGCGCCGGTCGGCCGGTTCGGCTTCAGCCCCAAGTTCGCCTGGGTGGACGACCGCCACGGAGTGTCCTGGCGGCTCAACCTGTCGCCGGACAAGGCTGCCCAGCAGTAATCGGACGCTATCTGGGGCGCACGGCTTTAAGTACGATTCGCCCCCATCGCACCCTCACCTGAAGTCGCTACCGAACTCGATTACGAATGGGAGTTACAGGCATGCCAGGGAAGTTTCGTTCGACAGCACTGCTCGCCGCGGTGGCTGCGCTGACCGGCGGCTTTCTGCTGCCGGTGGCGCAGGCCGACGCGGCGAGCCCCTCCTCGGTCGTGGTGGTCTCCGGGTTGAACAATCCGCGCGGGCTGGCGCTGGCCGGCAACCAGCTGCTGATCGCCGAGGCCGGCATCGGCGGCCCGGTGATCGTCACCAATCCGAACGGCTCGAAGAACGGTTTCGGTTACACCGGCTCGATCTCGGCGGTCCTCGACCCGGCCGAGGCGGCGCACCAGTCACCGAACCGGGTGGTCACCGGCCTGCTGTCCAGCGCCAGTGCCACCGAAAGCCAGGGCGGACCGGTGGGCAGCGCGGCCAGTGGCGCGGACGGGATTGCCGCGCGATCGCCGGGCGACCTTGCGATTCTGGTCACCACCTACGGCAACCTGCCCGAGTCGATGCAGGCTCAGGCCGGCCGGTTGCAGCTGGCGCATCCCGATCAGCAACCGAGGTCCGTCGCGGACATCGCGGGCTATGAGCGCACGCACGATCCGGACCACCAGGGCGTCGACACCAACCCGTACTCGGTCATCGCCTACCGCGACGGCTGGCTGGTCGCCGACGCGGCCGCCAACTCGGTGTTGCGGGTCGACCGGGACGGTGACGTCTCGCTGTTCCACGTCTTTGCCAACATCACCGACGGCCCGTGTGCCGGCCGATCAGATCCCAGTCCGGACTTCCCCGGTTGCAACTTCGTGCCGGACGCGCTGGCGGTGGACCGGCTGGGCAACGTCTACGTGGCCGGCCTGGGCAGCCTGGTGCCGGGTGCCGGAAGGGTCGTCGAGCTCGATTCGGGCGGCGAACAGCGGGCTAGCTGGACCGGTTTCAACTCGGTGACCGGGGTTGCCGCGGGTGCGGACGGTTCGATCTACGTCAGCCAGCTGTTCGCCTCGCCCAGCACTCCCGGCTCGTACACGCCGGGCGTGCTGACCAAGGTCGATCAGGCCGGCCAGCGCACCGACCTCGATGTGCCGTTGCCGGCCAGCGTGGTGGTGGACCGACAGGACAACGTCTACGTGTCGGCCTATTCGCTGTCCACCGGGTCTGGCAACGGAGTGCCGGGGGTGGACACCTCGGGCCAGGTCTGGCGAGTCAGGTTCTGACCGGTCCCTTCGCCGAACTCGACCGGTGATCCGCGCCCCGCTCAGCCGGGACGCGGATCACCGGCAGGTGCTGGCAACCTGACTGGCTGACCAGCCTCCGGACCGCTGCTGACAGACTCAGCGGTCGTGAGCTGGCTGTGGCAGGCGATCGCGCTGTTCGCGGTCACCAACATCGACGACCTGATCGTGCTGGCGTTGTTCTTCGCCCGCGCCCGGGCGGCCGGTGCCGGTAGCCGCCCAGTCGTGCTGGGTCAGTACCTCGGTTTCATCGCGATCCTGATCCTCTGCCTGGCCGGCGCGGTGGGTGCCGGGCAGCTGCCCGACCGGGTCATCGGCTACCTGGGCCTGGTGCCGATCCTGCTCGGCGGCTGGGCTCTGCGCTCTGGCTTGCGGCGGCGGGACGATGCCGCGCTGCGGCCGGCCGTCCCGGTCGGTGCCTGGTGGGCGGTCGCCGGCGTCACGCTGTCCAACAGCGGCGACAACATCGGCGTCTACGTACCGGCGTTCGCTGGGCGTTCGGCGGCCACCCTGGTCGGCTTCGCGGCTGTGTTCCTGGTGCTGGTCGGGCTGTGGTGCCTGGCCGGTTGGCTGCTGACCGGGCATCCGGCGGTGATCGCCGCGGCGCACCGGTGGGGTGCGGTGCTCACGCCGGTTGCCTTGATTGCGATCGGCTGCGTGATCCTGGTCAGCCACGGCACCTTCGGCTGATCCACTCCGCCGCAGCCTCTGGGCCGGAGCCGGTATTGCTAGCCGAACCAGCGGCGCAGTGCCGGGCGCGGGTCGTCGGCACCGGAGCCGGCCCAGGCCAGGTAACCGTCCGGACGCAGCAGGATCGTGTCCGGCAGGCCGTCGGACCTGCCCGCCGGGTTGTCCCCCGCCGGTGTCGCGGAGACCAGCCGCACCTGCCGTGCGCAGTCGTCCGTCCAGTCGCGCAACGCGGCCTGCCGAACCGGGTCGGCGGCAAAGTCCAACATCACGCCGCGGCCGGCTCGCAACAGTTCGGTGGTGCTGGTGGCCCGGTGCCCGACGGCCAACTCCAGGTGCGGCATCCGGGCGCCGACCAGCGGGTGCTCGGCGTCGGCGTAGCGCACGTCCAGGCCGCTGATCATGCCGGCCAGCCGGTCGCGGACCTCCGGGTGGCTGATCAGCTCGGCCAGCACCGCCCGTGCCGGCTCGATGTCGGTGTCGCCGAGCAGCAGCAGCGACTGTGCCTCGATGTTGCGAAGCACCCGCCGGCCAACCTGCTGCCGCTCCTCGGCGTAGCTGTCCAGCAGCCCGGCCGGCGCGGTGCCGGCCACCTCGGCGGCCAGCTTCCAGCCGAGGTTCGCGGCGTCCTGCAGGCCCAGGTTGATGGCCTGGCCGCCGGAGGGCAGCTGCAGGTGCGCCGCGTCGCCAGCCAGCAACACCCGGCCCGAGCGGTAGCTGGTGGCCATCTTGCTGGCGTTGTCGAAGGCATTCACCCAGACCGGGATGCCCGCGCTGATGTCCTCTCCGGTCACCCGGCTCCACGCCTTGCAGACATCCTCGAAGGTCGCCGGCGCGCTCCGGGCCGGTGGTGGCACGAACTCGGCCACCATCACCCGGGTCACGCCGGAGGGCAGCCGGCCGGCGATCGCGAGCCCGTTCGGCAGCCGCTGGAACCGCCGCTCGGCCACCTCGATCCCGGCCACGTCGGCCCGGAACAGCTCGCGGGTTGGTTCCAGGCCGGCGAGCGCGATGCCGGCCAGCTGGCGCACGGTGCTCTGCTCACCGTCACAACCGACCAGGTACTGCGCGGTCAGCTCCAGCGGGCCGGCCGGCCCGTCGACCCGCACCCGTACCCGGTCGGCGCCGGCGCGCAGGCCGACCAGCTCGTGATCGCGCCGGATGTCGGCGCCCAGCTCGGCCGCCCACTCGCCGAGCAACTCCTCGACCCGGGCCTGCAGCACCTTCCACTGCCCCGGATAGCGAGTCGGTAGCTCGCCCAGGTCGAGCGGGATGCCGCCGAAGTGGCCCATTCGCTGGCTGGGCGGGGTGCCCAACCGGTCGAGCAGACCGCGCTGGTCGAACATCTCCATGGTGCGGGCATGCAGGGTGGAGGCGCGCGATTCGGTGGTCGGCACGGCCAGCCGCTCCAGCACCACCACCTCGGCGCCGCCGAGCCGCAACTCGCCGGCCAGCATCAGCCCGACCGGGCCGGCGCCCACCACGATCACCTGGGTATCCATGTCCCAGTCCTTCCTGGCCGCAGCGCCGGAGCTAGGCCGCCTGGACGACCAGCGCGGAGTTGAAGCCACCGTGGCCGCGGGCGAGCACCAACGCGGTGCCCACCGGCTTGCGGACCGCTTGGCCGGTGACCAGGTCGATCGGGCAGTTGCGGGTGGGGCGCACGTTGATGGTGGGCGGGATGATCCCGTCCCGGATCGCCAGCAGCGCCGCGGCCACATCCAGCGCAGCGCCACCGGCATGCCGTCCGAGCATGGTCTTCGGCGCGGTGACCGGCACCGCTCGGGGCCCGAACACGGCCGCGATCGCCTCCGCCTCGATCCGGTCCAGCTCCGGGATCGCCGCGGCGTCGGCGAACACCACGTCCACCTCGCCGGCGGCAACCTCGGCGTCGGTGAGCGCCTGCTCGATCGCCCGGCGCAGCGTCGGTTCCCGGCCCTGTCCCGGCTTGGGGTCGAAGGTCGCGGAGTAGCCGGCCACCTGGCCGTAGATCCGCGGCGCACCGCGTTGCTGCGCTGCCTCGGCATCCTCCAGGATCAGGATCGCGCCACCCTCGGCCGGCACGTGGCCGGCCGCCCGTGGATCGAACGGCAGGTACGCGGCGGCCGGGTCGTGGCTGGTGCTCAATCGGCCGCTGGTCAGCTGGCACACCCAGCCCCACGGGCAGATCGCACCGTCCACGCCGCCGGAAACGATCACCTTGCTACCCCGCCGGATCTGGCGGCGGGCATGCGCGATGGCGTCCAGGCCGCCGGCCTGGTCGGTGACCAGCACGCCGCCCGGCCCCTTCAGCTCGTGCCGGATCGAGATCTGGCCGGAGTTCACGGCGTAGAACCAGGCGAAGGACATGTAGGCGCCCATGAACTCGAAGCCCTGGCCGAAGAACTTCTCCAGCTCCCGCTGGCCGAACTCGAAGCCACCCGCGGAGCTTGCGGTGACGATGCCCCGGTCGTAGGCGGACTCCGGCGCCCAGTCCAGCTCGGCATCGGCCAGCGCCTGCTCGGCCGCGACCAACGCCAGCCGGGTCATATGGTCGGTCTGCGGCAACAGCCGACCCGGCAGGTGCCCCTCCGGATCGAAGCCCGGCACCTCGCCGCCCAGCCGGCTGACGTATTGCGAGGCGTCGAAGCGGCTGATCGGCCGGATGCCCGATACGCCCGCGCAGGTGGCCGCCCAGTGGTCCGCCAGGCCCAGGCCGTTGGCTGCCATGATGCCGATCCCGGTGATCACCGACCGCCGGCCGGCGCTCACTGGTGTGCTCCGTTCACGTCGCGCAGCACCATGGCGCTCTGGAAGCCGCCGAAGCCGCTACCCACCGAGAGCACCGAGTCGGTACGCCACTCCCGCGCCACCTTCGGCACGTAGTCCAGATCGCACTCCGGATCGGGGTCTTCCAGGTTGGCGGTGGGCGGTACCACGTTGTTGCGGATGGCCAGCACCGAAGCGGCGATCTCCAGCGAGCCGATGGCACCGAGCGAATGCCCGATCATCGACTTGATCGAGCTGACCGGGACCTGGTAGGCATACTCGCCCAGGCTCAACTTGAACGCCGCCGTCTCGTGCCGGTCGTTCTGCTTGGTGCCGGAGCCGTGCGCATTGATGTAGTCGATGTCGCTCGGGTCCATCTTCGCCTCATTCAGCGCGACGGTGATCGCCTGGCCGAGTTCGGCTCCGTCCGGCCGCAGGCCGGTCATGTGGAAGGCGTTGCAGCGGGAGCCGAAACCGACGATCTCGGCGTAGATGTCAGCCTGCCGGCGGCGGGCCCGTTCCAGCTCCTCGATCACGAAGATGGCCGCGCCCTCGCCGAGCACGAAGCCGGTGCGGTTGCGGTCGAAGGGCCGAGAGGCGTGCTCGGGATCGTCGTTGCGGGTGCTGGTTGCCTTGATCGCGTCGAAGCAACGCACCGTGGTCGGCGAGATCGGGGCGTCGGTGGCGCCGGCGATCATGACGTCGGCCGAGCCTTCCCGAATCAGCTCGACCGCGTGGCCGACCGAGTCCAGGCCGGAGGTGCAGCCGGTGGAGACCACCGCGACCGGGCCTTCGGCACCGCACAACCAGCCCAGCTCACAGGCGAAGGAGCTCGGGACCAGGAAGTTGTACAGGTGCGGGGTGGCATAGGCGTGATCGACCAGGTACAACCGGCCGTCATCGCTGAGTACCCGGTACTCCTGCTCCAG
Organism: Jatrophihabitantaceae bacterium; assembly: GCA_045807085.1. GTDB lineage: Bacteria > Actinomycetota > Actinomycetes > Mycobacteriales > Jatrophihabitantaceae > Jatrophihabitans_A. The sequence goes on along the minus strand of JBJMIB010000003.1, from coordinate 215,510 downwards.
GCTCATGGTGGCGCCGACCGCGGTGCCGATGGTGACGCCGACCCGGCCCGGGTTGAGCGAGCCGAAGTCCAGCCCGCTGTCGCCGATCGCCTCCCGGGTGGCCACCACCGCGAGCTGGGCGGCCCGGTCCATCCGCCGCATCTCCTGCCGGCTCAACCCGTTTGCCTCGGGATCGAAGTCGACCTCAGCGGCTACCCGCGACCGAAAGGGCGATGGGTCGAAGAAGGTGATGCCACGCGTCGCGGTGCGTCCTTCGCTGAGCAACCCCCAGAACTCCTTCGCCCCGATGGCGCCCGGCGCGACCACGCCTATCCCGGTAATGACGACTCGCCGCGACATGTGTTCCCTCTCTAGGTTTATCGGGTGCTGACCCGGCTAGGTGGTGACCGGCTCGGTTATTCGGCCGGCCAGTGGTAGAACCGCGTTGCCATCGCGTCCTTGGGCGATTTCCAGGTCTCCGGGTCGAAGGCAGAGATGTAGGGCCGCAGGTCCTGGCTGATCTGGATGAACCGGGGCAGCGTCTTGGCTGCCTCGATCCGCTCGCCGCCGCCGGCGTTGTCGAAGTCCTGCAGGTGGAAGTACAGGCCCTGGTAGTAGAAGAGCTGGCGCCGCCGGGTGCCCATCAGCCCGGGCATCTCGGTCTTGTCGAAGTCGGCGAACAGGCCAGCCACCGCCTCGGCGGAATCGGGCTCCATCCGGGCGACGATCAGTTCGCTGTGCATAGCTGAATCTCCTTCAGTGTTCGAGGGTTTTCGTCGTTCAGATGGGTGTGGGTCAGCCGATCTCGGCGGTCACCCGGGCCGCGCCGAACCAGCGCTGGAGCGCCTCGGCAAGCTCGCCACCGGCCGGCTCGGCCCAGGCGAGGTAGCCGTCCGGCCGGATCAGCACCGATTCGGTCGGTGTCCCGTCGGGGGCCGGCGGCAGCGCGCGCACCGTGACCAGGTCGACCCGGTCATGCCAGCCGGCGAGCAGCTCGCTCAGCTGATCGGCGTCGTGGCTGGTGATGAACACACCACGGGCCTGCCGGAGCAGTTCGGAGATCCGGATCCGGCGGCCGGCGGTGAGCTCGAGCTCGGCGTCCGGCATCCGCATGCCGAGCAGCGGGTGGCCGGCCGCCCCGACGTCGTACCGGATGTCGACGCCACTCACCATTCCGGACAGGTGCCGGCCGACGTCGGGCATCGCCACCAGCTCGGCTACCACGCTGCGCAGCGGGTCGATGTCGTTGCCGCTGAGGTAGAGCATGCCCTGGGCCAGGGTGTTGCGCAGCACCCGAGCGCCCACCGGATGCCGCTCGCTGTGGTAGCTGTCGAGCAGGTCGTCCGGTGCCCATCCATGGACGGTCGCCGCCAGTTTCCAGCCGAGGTTCGCGGCGTCCTGCAGGCCCAGGCTCATCCCCTGGCCACCGGCGGGCAGGTGGATGTGGGCGGCGTCGCCGGCCAGCAGCACCCTGCCCCGGCGGTACTCGGTGACCTGCCGGGTGGCGTCGGTGAAGGCGCTCACCCAGGTGAACTCCGCACCGGCCAGCGACTCGCCGGTAAGCCGCTCCCAGGCCGCGGCGACCTCGGCCGCATTCGCACTGGCGCGGTCGGTGCTCGGCGGCGTGCCGATCGGGCAGACGATGATGCGGTCCACGCCCGGTTCCAGCCGGCCCGACATCACCATGCCGCCCGGCACCCGTTCGCCGATGGGCCGCGGCTTGATCTGCGCACCGACCACATCGGCCATGTACATCTCCCGCACCGCGTCGGCGCCCGGGAAGTCGAAACCCATCAGCCGCCGGATCGTGCTGTGCCCGCCGTCGCAACCGACCAGGTACTCAGCGGTGCGCTCGATGGGACCGTCCGGGCCCTCGATGACGACCGTGACGGCGTCCGCGCCGGCCTGCAACCGCGTGAGTTCGTAGCCTCGGTAGACCGATCCACCCAACTCGCGCACCCAGTTCTCGAGCATCTCCTCGACCCGGTACTGCGGGATGCCGCGAGCGCCGAAGTTGGAGCCCGGCAGCACCCCGAAGTCCATCGGGATACCGCCGAAGTGGCCCTGCCGGGTGATCTCCACCTCGCCGAAGCGCTCCAGCAGGCCGCGCTGGGCGAAGGTCTCGGCGGCCCGGGTGGTGAAACCCACGCCGCGCGACTCGCCGCTGCGGGTGAGCCGGCGCTCGTAGACCGAGACGCTCACTCCGCTGAGCCGCAGCTCGCCGGCAAGCATCAGCCCGACCGGGCCGGCTCCGACGATGATGACCGAACTGTCCGTCGTCCCCATGGCTAGACCGGCTTGGCTTCGATGATGGTGGCCGAGGACGCGGTCTCGATCACCCGGGTGAGCTGGAAGCCTGCCTTGGCCAGCAGTTCGGAGTACTGGGCCCGGGTGCGCTCGCGGCCGCCCATCAGGATCATCAGCCACAGGTCGACCAGCTTGCCGGGATGCGGCTCGTTGCCGTCCGGCAGCACGAACTCGACCAGCAGCACGGTGCCGTCGTCCCGGATCGCCTTGCGCACGTTGCGCAGGATCTCCAGCGACTTGGCCTCCGGCCACTCGTGCACGATGTGCTTGAGCAGGTAGGCGTCGCCGCCGCTCGGCACCGGGCCGAACAGGTTGCCGGTATCGACCGAAACCCGTTCGGCGACGCCGGTCTCCTCGAACAGCTTGGCCGCGCCCAGGTGCTCGGCCCGCTGGTCGAACAGGATGCCCTGGGTGTGCGGTGCCCGTTCCAGGACGGCGGCAAGCACCGCGCCGCGGCCACCGAATACGTCGACGATGGTCTGGAACTGGGCGTAGTCGTAGCCCTCGGCGACCGGCACCGTCTCCAGGTCGGACAGGGTGCCCATGCCACCCTCGAACACCTGGGCGAACTCAGGATTCGCGGCCAGGAACTCATAACCGCCCATGCCACGCAGGGTTTCCATCACCGGCTTGCCGGTCTGTACCGAGTCGATCAGGTGTCCCCAGTCCTCCCACTGGTACGGGTGGCCCAGCAACAGTGCCATCCCCCGCATCGAGACCGGCGCGTCGGACCGCAGCGCGTCGGCCAGCGGGGTGAGCGCGAACTGGCCGTCGGACTGCTCGGTGAAGATGCCGAAGCTGGCCAGGGTGCGCAGCAGCCGGCCGGTGGCGTCCGGCTCGGAGCCGGCCTGCCGGGCGATCTCCTCGGCCGGCAGTGGCCCGTCGCTGAGAATGCCGGCCAGGTCGAGCTTGGCGGCGACGTGGATGGCCTGGGTGAGCATCGAGCCCATGATCATCTGCAGCAGGACGAACGGCGGCGGAATGCCCGGCCCGGCGTCCACCTCGTCGGTGGGTGCCTCATTCGATGGCATCTGGATCCTCTTTCGGTCAGGACGGATGGGGACCGGCTCAGGCCGAGACGGCCTGTTGCGGGCTGGCCGAGCGGGAATGCGCGACCCGGTAGGTGTTCCACTCCAGCGAGGTCACCAGCGAATCCAGCCGGGCCTGGCTGCCGCGCCGCTCGGCGGACTGCTCGGCCTCGGGCTGGGTGCGGTGCGCATCGAAGGAGGCCTTGTCGTCCCACTGGGAGTAGACGACGGCGAACGAGCCGAGCACCGGCTGGGCGAACTTGCCGCGCATCGCCTTGCCCCGCAGCACGCTGTGCGAGCGGTAGCCGGGCACGTCGACCAGCCAGTCCTGCCCCTTGCCGAGCACGTCCACCAGCTCGTCCAGGTTCTCCGGCTCCACGCCGAAGATCTCGATGACGGTGTAGTCGTCGCGGTGCGGTCCGATCTCGGTGTGCTCGCCCTGGGACGGATGCCGCTGGGTGTACATGACATGGGTCTGCAGCAGCCGGATCATCGTGGTCAGCTCGGTGAACAGCGGGATCTGATGCTTGAACTCGTCGCTGGCATAGCGGGCTTCGAGGTTCTCCTGCGCCTTCCACTGAATGAAGTTGGCGGTGCCGATCTTGTCCTGGCCGGCGTGCACGGTGCTGGAGACCCAGCCCTCGTAGCCCGCGTTGTCCACGATCTGGCGCATCGCGCCGACCAGCAGGTCTTGCTTCTCCGGCTCGTCGGCGCGGAACAGGTTGAGCACGGTGAGATATCCGCTGTCGGGCGAGATGATGGGCATGAAGTTCCTCTTTCTGGTGTGGGGGTCTGCTGGTCAGGAGGCTTGCTGCGTTGCCTGCTGGACGGTGGCATCCGGCGCGGCGGCGGAGTCCGGCGCGGCGGTGGAGTCCGGCGCCGCGGCGGAGTCCGGCGCCGCGGCGGAGTCCGGCGCGGCGGTGACGTTCGGCGTGCCGAACCACTGGCCCAGGGCGTCGGCGAGGCCGGTCGCGCCGGCGCCGTCCGTGCTCACCCAGGCGACGTAGCCGTCCGGGCGGACCAGCACCGCGTCCAGGCCGGCCAGCGCGCAGGGGCCGGGCACGGTCGCGCCGAGCACGTCAACCACGTCCCGCCACGGCTCGGCCACCGCGCGGATGCTCTCGTCGCCGGTCTGGTCGAGTATCACCGCACGGCCGCTGTGCAGCTTCTGGTAGAGCATTCCCTTGCCGGAACGCCAGAAGATCAATTCCTGATCGCGCAGCCGGCGACCGATCAGCGGGTGCTGGTCTTGTTCGGAATCTTGCTTGGAAGCGCCGCCGAGGTCGTAGCGGATGTCCTGGCCGGTGACCATGCCGGCCAGGTGCCGCTGCACCACCGGGTAGGTCAGCAGCTCGGTGAACAGGTCGCGGACCGGCTCGATCTCCTCGCCGCTGAGGTAGAGAATGCGCTGGGCCAGGGTGTTGGTGATGACCCGGGCGCCGACCGGTTGCCGCTCGGCGTGGTAGCTGTCGAGCAGGCCCGGTGCGGCATGGCCGTGGATCTCGGCGGCCAGTTTCCAGCCGAGGTTCACCGCGTCGCCGATGCCGCCGCTCATCCCCTGCGCGCCGATCGGCAGGTGGACGTGCGCGGCGTCGCCAGCCAGGAACACCCGATCCTTGCGGTAGTCACTGGCCTGCTTGCTGGAGTCGGTGAACCAGCTGACCCACAGCGGCGTCGCGTCGTGGATGTCCTCGCCGGTGAGCCGTTCGAAGGCATCGGCCACCTCGCCGAAGCTCGGCGGCTGGTCGCTGTGCCGCGGGCCGGTCTTGCGCTCGTAGACGCCGACCCGGAACACGTCCGGGCCGGCCGGCAGCACCATCACCATGCCGCCCGGCACCCGCTCACCGGAGAACCGTGGGCGCAGCTGGACGCCGCGCACGTCGGCCAGCCACATCTCGATCACCGGATCGGTACCACGGAACTCGATGCCGGCCAATTCCCTTACCGTGCTTCGGGATCCGTCGCAGCCGACCAGGTAGCGAGCACGCAGCCGGCGGGTGCCGTGCGGGGTGCTGACCTCGGCCGTGACGCCGTGCTGGTCGGCTTGCAGGCCGGTCAGCTCGTGCTCGCGGCGCAGGTCGGCGCCGAGGCCGGTGGCCCACTCGGCCAGGATCGCCTCGGTGCGTGACTGCGGGATGCCGCGGGCGCCGTACGAGCCGCCCTCGATCACCCGGAAGTCGATGGACAGGCCGCCGAAGTGGCCGATCGGGATGGTCTCGAACTCACCGAAGCGCGGCAGCAGGCCGCGCTGGTCGAACTCCTCGATGGCCCGGGCCGAGAAGCCCAGCGCGCGGGACTGCCGCATGGGTTCGGCCAGTCGTTCCAGAACGATGGTGGAGACGCCGGCCAGACCGAGTTCGCCGGCGAGCATGAGCCCGGTGGGGCCGGCACCGCAGATGAGGACGTCGGCAGCAAAGGTCTCCACGTTTACTCTCCACCCTTTCGAGAATCCTGTTGCGCGGCATGCGGATTCTTCATGGCTTTCCCAGCCAGTCCGCCGCGGTGAACCCAGACTGGTTTGCCACGGCGGTTGGGGTCAAGCGGGAGAAATGACCGAAGCCTTACGTGCGGGCCTGATCGTGTTCGACTGCGGACGGTCCGCAGTCGCACGAGCGAGCGCCTGGCCTGGATGGGCTGTTGTGCCAGCCGATCGTGGCGAAATACTATGTTCACCCTCGATTCGACCGGCAGCTCTGGCGCCTCGGCCGTCCGAGCCAGGATGCTGCTTCGTGCCGGGTCGAGCCGACGTTGCTGCCGCAGGACGTAGGAATCCGATGGCTGTCTCGGCTACCACCACATCCCTACCGAAAGTGGAGGCGACTTTGTCGCGCTATGACTGGGGCAAGGAAAATCCGGCGATCGACGAGCTGCGTGCCGCGATCGAGCCGACCCGGGTGACGATCGTCAAGCATCCGATCTACCACCAGCTGACGAGCCTGGCCGATGTGAACACGTTCACCGAGAACCACGTGTTCGCGGTGTGGGACTTCATGTCGCTGCTGAAGAGCTTGCAGCGCAACCTGACCTGCGTCGACGTGCCCTGGGTGCCGCGCGGATCCAGCGAGAGCCGGCGGCTGATCAACGACATCGTGCTGGTCGAGGAGAGCGACGAACTCGGCAGCGGGTTCACCAGCCACTTCGAACTCTACGTCGACGGGATGGAGCAGGCCGGGGCCGACATCAAGCCGATCACCGACTTCCTCGACCGGATCCGCGACGGTGAGGAGGTTCGCGAGGCGATCACCGATGACTCGGTGCCGCCGGCGGCGGCCGCCTTCGTGGCTGCCACCTGGGACTTCATCGAGAATGCGCCGTTGCACTGCCAGGCGGCGGCCTTCGCGTTCGGCCGGGAGGATCTGATCCCGGAGATGTTCGACCAGGTCATCAAGATCGACGATCAGGGCGGCAAGCTGGCCACCTTCCGGGATTACCTGGCCCGGCACATCGAGGTGGACGGCGAGGAGCACACCCCGATGGCGATGGCGATGCTGGCCGACCTGTGCGGCGACGACCCGGTCAAGTGGGAGGAGTGCGAGCAGACCATCATCACCGCGCTGCAGGCCCGGCATGCCTTGTGGGACGGCATCCTGGCCGAGCTGGAGGCGTGGCGGTGACCCGTTGTCGGCTGTGGCCGGTGCTGAGTGCTCGGCACCGGCCGCGGCCGTCGCGGAGGTTCCTGCCATGACCGTGCTGGTGACCGGGGCCACCGGACGGGTCGGCAGCCGGCTGGTGCCGCGGCTGCTGCGGCAGCTGGGCTCGGTGCGCGTCCTGGTTCGCGATCCGGACCGGGCCTCTCCGCTGGTTGCTGTGGGCGCGGAGCCGGTGGTGGGCGATGTCACTGACTCGTCGGTGCTCGCGCAGGCGGTGAAGGGCGCTTCCAGCGTGGTGCATCTGGCCACGCTGTTCCGGCCGGGGCCCGAGATCGAGGCGGTCAACTTCTCGGCGACGGTCGGCCTGGCGCAGGCGTGTGTGGAGGCCGGCGTTGGGCGGTTCGTCTACGTCAGCACCAACCAGGTGTACGGGCCGGGCCGGGGCCGGCCGGCGGTGGAAACCGATGAGCCGTTGCCCGATCGTCCATATTCTTCGACCAAGGCTGCGGCCGAGCGCTCGCTGCTGTCGCTGTGCCCGGCCGGCCTTGGCCTCCGGATCCTGCGGCCGCCGGTGATCTACGGTGACGGGGATCCGAAGCTACGTGAGCTGCTGCGCTTTCTTGGTGGGCCGCCGCACAAGCGGATCCAGCTGGTGCACCATGCCGACGTGGCGCAGGCGGTGCTGCTGGCGTTGCGCGCCCCGGGTGTCGACGGCGAGATCTTCAATGTCGGGGACGACGCGCCGGTGACGACCTACGAGCTGCAGCGGCTTGACGGTTCTTCGGAGCCTTCGCCTTCCTCGCCTTCTTCGTCGGCTTCGACGGCTTCGACGGCGCTGGACGATCCGTGGGAGAGCATCATCGACAGTTCGAAGATCCGGCGGCTGCTCGGATTCCGGCCGATTTTCCCGTCGATGTATTCGGCGGCCGATGCCGGGGCTCTGTAGTTATATGCGCTTCGCTCAGGACGGCAGCAGTACGGTAGTGCCGTGGCGGCGACTCTGGACGACGTGGCGCGTCTTTGCCTGGGACTCCCCACGGTCATCGAGGGCGAGCGGCACGGCAATCGGACCTGGGCGGTAGCCGGCAAGGTCTTCGCCTGGGATCGGCCGTTCAGCAAGGCCGATATCAAGCGGTTCGGCTCCTCGCCGGTGCCATCAGCGCCGATCGTCGCGGTGCGAGTGGCCGACCTGGGCGAGAAGGAAGCGGTGCTGGCTCTTGGTCAGCCGGGGTTCTTCACCATCCCGCACTTCGACGGGTTCTCGGCCGTGCTGATCCAACTCGGACTGGTGGGCAAGAAGGCGCTGCGGGAGGCATTGGTCGACGGTTGGTTGGCCTGCGCCCCGCCAGCGCTGGCCGAAGAGTGCCTCGCGCAGCGCAGGCGGTGAGCTACCTGGCGTTCGCTTCTTGCGCCGTGTCCGGCGATGAAGGATTTTCGGAAGGCTCCGACGGACTGCAGTCGAACGTTGTATGGTGCGGCCGACCTCAGCCCGGACGTACTTAGGATGACATGACCACCGATCCATATCTTCCTGCCTTCCGAGAGAGTTCAGCCCGTTACCCGCGCAGCCGCCGTACCCGGCGCCGCGGTCAGGGCAGCTTTCCTACGCCGCCTAGCCCACTGTTACCCAGCCGGTCGGAAGACCGTTCGTGTTCGACGGCGGTGCAGCCACCTACCTGGTCTCTGCACTGGCAGCGTTCCTGGTGACAGTCCTTGGGTTGCTTGCGCCGTGAGGGATGGTCACTGGTCCACCCTTCTCATGGCGGGCGCTGAGAGGATGCTCGTTGTTGGGACTCGGCGGAGCCGGGATGACGGCTTGGGTCGCTCGTGGAGGGCCCGAATGACGCTGCCACCCCCGGTTCTCGCGGGGCTGTGGACCGGCGACAGAAGGACGCGCCGTAGAGCGCCAGTCAGTTACCGTCCGGTGGTCGGCCTCCTCGCCGGGTCGTCGCTGCCGCTGTGAGGAGTTGGAGTGTCGCTGCTGGAATCGCTTTTCTATGTCGGAATCGACTGGGCCGCTGAGACGCATGCGGTGTGCGTGCTGGATGCTGCCGCGGGGTAAGGCCAGTTCACGATCGCGCACACCGCCGACGGGTTCGCCGATCTGTTGCGCTGCCCGTCGGCGAGGCAGCTACATCGGCGGCTTGTCATGGTGTTCCTGCAAGCCATAGCGCTGCATCGGTTCGTCAAGTCCATCTAGCGAACGATGATGGATCTGATCACGTCGTACGGTCGGATGCGGAGGATGCCAGTGCTCTGTCTGGCAGGCGATGGGTCGTCGCTGTTCGGTGAAGCAGCCCAGATACGCGGCGTCCTCGGCGTGCCAGCCGATCGATTCGCTTTCTTAGCTGACGTCTCGACCACGATCCGCGGTGAGCGACGCGCAACCCGAGATTTCACACCGGCGGTCAATCGCGCCACCGCGAATAAACAAATTGCTACCGGGAATGGCCGGGTCGTGGCTTGTCGCGACATAGCGCCGCGAGGTCGCATCGGTCACAGTGGCCGCACCAGGTCTTCAGTCGCGGAAGGTGATTGTTCCGCAGGTCTTCACCAGCCTGACGGATGCGGTCGCGCACCTCGGTCAGCAGCTGTTCCTCGACCTCCTCTCGGGTGCTCTTGCCCTCAGTGTCAAGGTTGAGCACCTCGATCAGGTCAGCGTTCTCGCCGGTAAGTTCGTTGTAACCGACGGCATACACATGCAGCTGGTCGCGAGTGACGTCCTCAGCTTGCGCTCGATCCGTGGACTTGAAGTCGACGATCGCCAGTTCGTCGGTGTCGAGCCGCCGAATGAGGTCGATGCGCCCGTCAACCGTGACACCGGGCGCCACGTGGACCTGGATCTGCTTCTCGGAGTGGATGGCCCGAGCGATCTCACCGCCGTGGGTCACGAAGTATCGATTGATCGCCTCTACCGCCGACTTCTCCAGCGTCCTGCGAAGCTCGGGGTAGGCGAACGGTGTGTACAGGTGGCGCTGAATGAGGTTAGCGGCAGCGGACGCGTCGAGGAGCTCGCCGGCGATCGCGCGTTTGTGCACTTCCGACAGCGCGTCGTGTAAGCCCTTGCCGTACCCGAGTGCCTCATGCAGCGGCGGATTGAAGCCGTAGAGGAATCGAAGCTTGAACTGGTACGGACACTCGAACAAGTACTTGAGCTCGGAGAATGAAAGCGTCACCTGTGGGTTCTGGTGGCGCGGCCTTGGCCGGATCTTCGTGCCTCCCGTGTGACTGGGACGAGTCGATACCCAGCTGTTGCCCATGCAGTGCGTGATGAACTCCGACGGCTGGATGAACGGTCGTCCGCCGGGCGAGTAGGTCAGGTAGAGGTACTTTTGCGCGCGGGTGACCGCGACGTAGAAGAGCCGGGTCTCGTCTTCGCGGGTGCCGCGGTATCGATCGGAGTCTGCGACGGCCGGTTGCGGGATGACGTGGAAGAGACCGAGCCCGCCGATCCGCATGTGGGGAAACCTGTTCTTACGCAGGCACGGCACGATCACCGACGGCCACTGCATACCCTTCGCTTGGTGCACGGTCGCCAGCGTGACTGCATCGGGAGTCGCGTAGCCGACGTCGCTGTCAGATTCAGCGTAATAGTCTGGCGCCTGGAAGGTGAGCCAGTTGGCGAAGGTGTCGTACTTCTCTTGCGGGTTGCTGGCGAAGTGGACCTGTTCGAAGTCCGAAATCGCTTGACTGAACTTGCCGAGCTGGTAAAAGACAAGTTCGCCCCTGCCAAGTGGTCCGGGCACCGTCTCCTCCCGCAGTTCGAGCGCGGCGAGGAAGTCGAGGTAGAGGCGCTGGATGTTGTAAGTGCCCCAACGAGCACCGCGTCCGAAGTCACGCCCGGTGTCGAGCACCGCGATGGCCGAGTGCCACTTCGCCCGCTCGGGCAAGAGGTTTGCGGTCTCCCAAAGGCTGCGCAGCGCCACTGCGTCGATTTGGCGGACGACGTACCGGAAGATCCCCACTACGGCTTGGATTTCCTCGGCATCGAAAAGGCGATTGAGACCTTTGACGAGGTACGGGATGTTCCTCTTCTTGAGTTCAGCAACAAGCGGGCCTGCGTCTTTAGCGACCGATCGGTAGAGCACCGCGATGTCGGACCAGGAGAGTCCCCTGGGCGCACCATCTGTGCTGTCCAGGAAAGGAATGCCCTGGAGTGATTCAATCTGGTCGCAGATCCAGGCGGCCTCTTCGTCCGGCGAGGTAAACGTCAGCGCAAGGAGATCTCCTCGTTCCCAGGTCTGATGACCGGCAGCCACCATTTTCTTTGCCAGTCGCTGACCGGCAGGAATCAGCTCAGCGATCGAGAGCCCTAGTTCAACGACTCCCCTGCTAGAGCGGAAGTTATCCTGGAGCGCCACCTGCTCGACGCCTTCGTAGCGGTCAGCGAAGGTCATGATGTTAGAGACCTCGCTGCCGCGCCACTGGTAGATCGTCTGATCGTCGTCCCCGACAACGCATAGGTTTGCGCCGAACTGCACGAGCCCGCGGATCAGCTGCTCCTGTAGCGGGTTCACATCTTGGTACTCGTCAACGACGAGGAACTTGATGTCGTCGCGGATATGCGCACGTACCCGGAGTGCGTCTTCATCACCCAAGTCGTCGCTCTCGATGAGCTGTACCGCGAGGTTGATCATCTCGGTAAAGTCGAACTCGGCCTTCTCATATAACAGAGAGAGGTAGGCCCCAAGGGATTCAGCGACTCCCGCAGGGATGAGCGCTTCGTTGATCGCATCCTCGCGCAGGACGCTCACGACCTGCAGATACAGCTTCGAGTTCTGCCAGCGCTTCAAGAACGGCTGCGAAGCGTTGCCGGTCGTCGGGCAAGTCGTCAGGCCGGACTGGCGGCTGTACTTGTCGACCAGCAACCGAGCGGTGATGTCGGTGAGGACCGAGAACTTGAAGGTGTCGGGGACAAGTCGTTGAAGCAAGTCGAGGCAGTAGCCGTGGATCGTGCCGATGTACATCTCAGCCAGACCCACGAAGTCATCACCGACGGTGCCGAGGACCCGTTCTTTGAGCTCTGCGGCGGCCTTCTCCGTGAAGGTGAAAGCCACAACATTGCGAGGCGCTACGCCCTGCTGCCTCAGGATCTTGGCGATTCGCTGTGAGATCACCTGGGTCTTGCCCGAGCCAGCACATGCGATGATCTGGAGCGGCCTGTCGATGCAGTCGATCGCAGCGGCCTGGGCGTCGGTGTATGCAGTCAACTAGACTCCCTCAGCCGGCAACTTCCTGGCCGTCAGAAAGAATTTCCACGACCTCCAACGGAATCTCGAACTTGACCGCGAGGACGCCACCTTCGTATTGAGGCGTCAGCATCGGTTCAACCTCGCCGTCTAGAATTCCCTCGTCCTGCAGCGCATGAGTGAGTCTCGTTGTTGGGCGGGTAAAGCCACGCAGCATTCGATCCTCGTCGTAGCCGCAAATCTCGAAAACCTCATCTCGGGTGATGATGCCGCCGTGCTCGGCCGCCGTTCGGATCACATCCGCTTGTTCCCGGCCCTCAGCATCTAGACGTCGCAATAGCTCTGCCACAGCCCCGCGCGTCCACTGAGTGTGGAGCGTTTCCTTCTCTGCACGCGCTACATCAGTCGCAGCTTCAGGGGAGACAGAGACGTTGAGGGCACCCGCATTTTCGATCAGCTGCAACGGACGCAGCATGTATAAGCGCTGCTGCGAGTGTTGGCCGAACTCCGCAACGAGTTCGCCCCGTGGTCCCATGAGCGACGATCGGTGACGCCACCACCAGTCGTCCTTCTCATCACCGGTGACGATGACAAGCGGGAGATTACGTCGGACCGCCTCCTTGATCGATTGCAACCAGACGAGGTAGTCACCACTCGCTCCGTCCGGCGATCCAGACTCAGCCTTCTCCGCATCGCGGAACCCCGGCGGAATCCGAGCCTCAACTCGGCGTTGCCCCTCCGCAACCGCCTTTTCGTACTCCTGCTCATCAAGCGGCGGCCCGACGCGCATGGAGAGCAGACCTCGGAGCGTATCCAGAACGGAATCGGAGGCTGGGCTGTAGCTGATGGCTCCAGCGCCCATCGTCTCCAGATCCACCACTTCGCGAGCTTGCTCGAGGCCATCTATCAAGACTTTGCGAGCCTGGAGTTTGACTTCCTCAGCGACCGCCGTTTGCTTGGCCCACGAGTCGATCGCGTCAAGCAACGCACGTTCGCTCTTGTCGAGTGCAGATCGGATTTGTTCCGTCGCTTCGTTGCGCTGGTCGATGGCTCCGCAGCGATTTCGCCAGAATTCTTTGGCGGCTTGGTGACTGACCCATACTCGGTCGCCTGCAGCAGTGAGCACTTCTACAAGTGCCTCGCGCGCTCTTGGGCTGTATCTATAGAAGTTGAGAAGGACGTTCGCGTCGAGGCTTACTAAGCCTGTGCGAAGCGCATCGGTGATGTCAGCCTCTGCCTGCGGAACGTACGCCTCGAACCCGCGATCCAAAGCGGCCGACTCTGTCACGAGTTCACCTCAATGACTTTCATAACTTCGTCGCCGTAGTCGTTGATGACCTTGACGGCGATCTTGCCCGTAGACGGCTTCGGGAAGGGCCGAGAGATGGTCTTGTTGAGCGAGGCCCAAGCATCTGCGTCGATGTCCGCCTTGAGCGCCGTCTTCAGGCGCTTGTACGGATCGTTGTCGCCCGTGAAGTAACAGTGGCGGACGAAAAACGACTCCTCGTTGTAGTCGGTGTCGATCATCCACAGCGCGATCTCGCCGGGACCCTTGCTGCGCAGGTCACCGGTGGTGGGGTCGTAAACATCGACGCCTCTGATCTCGACGATCACGTCGTCGCCGACGGTGATGACCTCGATGTCGGGTTCGCCGAACACCGTGAAGAGATTGCCGGCACCGGTCTTCTTGAGTTCTTCGCCCATGAGCAGGTCGACGTTCATCCGGACGATGAGAACGGGGATGCGGCCCAACTTGCGCTCCCCCGTGACACTGGCGAAGCCGTCGTCAGTCACCGCGTAGTCGTCGGCGGCGACCCCAGTAACCTGCGGATCGAACGCGAAGCCGAGGATCGCCAGCAAATCGATGTCCTCGGCCTGGATCGCCTCGCGAGCCGCGTTCTTAACGAAGGACGCGCTCACAGTGCCATACTGCGGACCGATCGCCACTGCGATACGGCTTGGCGCATCATCCTCGGTATCGCCGGCGCGCTCGCCGACCGCCTGGATATAGTGGCCGGCGTAGGCATCGAAGGCGGCGAAGGTAATGCGCTCTTTGCGGCGTCCGTTCTGGATACCGGCCTTAGTGAGGTTGTCAAGAATCGACTGCTCGAAGCTCGGGGCGTCGGCTTCCTTCGCTGCCTCGGCCTCACTTAGCGTCTCCGTGCCTTCGGGCACAGCAAAGGCGAGCGAGCGGTGCGGACTGAGGCTTTCAACAGTGAACGGGCCTGTGACGCGGACCTTGTTCCTGTCCTTGTATGGCTTGTCGTAGAGCACCTTAAAGTCGGTGTGGCGCTTGATCGCCGCGTCGATCTCACCTCGTGACATCCCTTCCTTGATGTCGGGGTTGTTCGCGATCGACCTCAACGTAATGTGTTGGACCCGTTCGTAGACGAAGCCCTGCCTGATGTCATTGGCGAACTGCTGCCGCGGCAATGCCTGGACCGTGAGTAACTGCTCTTTTGCGTGGCCGTCGGCCGAGTCGGCGAGCAGATACCAGGGGAACCGCGAGCCCATGAGTCGCTGACGAGCGAGGGCGAGCGCAACGCGAGACGTGTCGACGGTGATCCACCGCCGTCCCCACTGTTCGGCGACGTGCGCGGTGGTGCCAGAGCCGCAAGTTGGATCCAAGACGAGATCGCCCGGATCCGTGCACATCAACACACACCGCTCGATTACTCGGGAGGCCGTCTGCACTACGTAGGTCTTCTCCTCGCCACGGCTGCCGGCTACGACGGTGTCATCCCAGACGTTCCCTCGGCCAACGACGCCGAAGTCGTCGAGGTATCTGATGAAGCGAAGCGATGAACCTCGTCGATAAAGGCGGTTGGCCCACACGAGGCGCTGCATTCCCTCGACACCGGTCTTCCAGTAACCGGTCGTTGGGCGGTACTGCCGGCCTCCAAGCGTGACAGGAAAGTCTCCCGGCGGCCGTTGGCTGGTCATGTTATCGAGCGTGAGGACCTTCATATTGTCCGGACTCGAGCCAGGATTGGCCTTTTCCCCATCCGTCATTGCCCTGATGGATCCGTCTGGACCCTCGACGTAGATGTAATCTGTCCCGCCCGCTTGGCCCGCCCGCTTCATGTCGTAGAGAGCGCGGTACTTCACCCCGTCCCCGTCCTTCGCATACCAAACGATGTGGTCAGCGATTCCTGCAAGCAGATCACTCGTCGCACTCGTCGTCTTCTTGAACGTGATCAAGCTGACGAAGTTCTCCGGGCCAAATACTTCATCCATCAAGCAGCGCACCAGGTGAACGTTCTGGTCACCGATCTGAACGAAGCAACTTCCGCTGTCAGTTAACAATTCGCGGGCCGCGAGGAGGCGGTCTCGCAAGTAAGACAGGTAGGAGTGGATACCCAGCTCCCAAGTATCGCGGAATGCCTTTATCTGCTCGGCTTCGCGCGCCGCATCTTCAAGCTTGCCGTCCTTAACGTCACGCTTGTCGACGCGGACCTGCCAGTTGGAACCGAACTTGATACCATATGGGGGATCGATGTAGATCATCTGGACCTTGCCCCGCAACTGCTCACGCTCGCCGAGTGAGGCCATCACCTGCAACGAGTCGCCGAGGATCATGCGGTTGGACCAATTGGCGTCGTGCATGTAGAAGTCGACAGAGTCCAGTCCGTCGAGTCCGTCGAAGGTGTCGAAGAGCCTCAGCTCCGGCTCGTCATCGGCGCGGGCTACCGTACGCCGCAAATTCTCGATAATGACGCGCGGGTCGATCTTCTCCTGGATATAGATCGGTGGAGCGTCGGTGACGAGGTTGAGGTCGGTCCCGTCAATCTCGTCGGCCGGCGGGTACTTGCCCTTCCACACGAGTTGAGGGTCGAGGCTCTCGTCGCGGGCGTAGCGGACCTTGCGAACGGCCTCGATCTCGGGGGCGACGAACTCCTGTGCGTCAGCGGTCGGGATATTCGCTCGCTTCTCCGCGTGCTTGATCGCGTCGACGGGGGTCGGCCCGGCATATTTCCGCTGTCTAGGCGCCACGGGCACTCCTGAAGTCGCTGGCGGACAGGTCGAGCATGTCGGGATCACCGATGATCGGCAGGTCTCCGTAGAGCGCCTGGATCGCGTCGACGAGACGGGGCTTGAATTGGAGAGGGTCAGTCATCTCGACGTAGCCCCAACGCCCGAAGCCACCGTGGTTGTTGACCGCCACACACCACGAGTTGCGTGCGGTGGTGGCCTTGGCCTGGGTTGAGCCGGGGCTCTTGTGGCCGCCAGAGACCTCGATGATTAGTGTGCGGTCGAAACCCTCCCCGCCATCGCGATTCAGCCTGACGAGGAAGTCGGGCACGTAGTTGTGGGTACGGCCCTTGTGCACGTATGGGATTGTGAAGCCGAGGTGGTCGTTCTTTACGTAAGCCGCGACGTTCTTGTCGTTCTCGAGGATCTCGGCGAGCAGCTGTTCCCAGGTGTTGCCAGTCTTGCCATCGAGAGTGACGTGGGAGACTTCGGACTTCTCGGCCGCGACGACGGCCTTACGGGTGATGAAATCGACATCGCCGGTCGAGCCCACCGGATTGAAACGGTTGATCATCGGACGCAGCCGCTCGCGGCGGTTGCCCGCCTGGTACGTGATCGCGTCCCAGATCTTCTCCGCCGCCAGTACACGCGCTTCAGTGATCGTCATGAGGTAGCCGATGGTCATGTCGCCTACGATCAGGACCTTCTCCTCCAACCATTCCCGGCAGAGTTCCACGAGCCGAGGGAACAGCCAGGGGCGCTTGTCGTCGACAGTGTTGAAGTTCACATCGAGAATCCGTTTGGCCAGTGCGAAGGTGACCTGCTGGTTCCGGTAGACGGTCGGGTCGCCAGCGTCCACTTCGGGCCTGCCAACCACGCCACCCAGGTAGACCGTTCCGGGGACCGTATCGCGGCGGATCTCGAACGCCGGTGTCTTATCTAGGTCCAGCCAGATGTGCTCGTCGGGCAGCTCCACCCGATAGCCTGTGAGGTTCGGGAAGGTGATGCGCAGGTGCTCGCGGCCTTCGAGGGCCTTGACGTGCTGCGCTGGACGGGCCGGTGGTGGCTCCTTCGTGGGACGGTCGGAGGAGATGAACTGGAACGGGATGCCGTAGACGTTGGCGTACTCGGGCTCGAATAGTCCGGTCTCGTCGTTCACGTCGTACGTGCGGCGGCGCAGGCCACGGCCGACGACCTGCTCGCAGAGCAGTTGGCTTCGGAAGGCGCGTACGCCGAGGATGTGCGTGACCGTGTTGGCGTCCCAGCCTTCGGTGAGCATGGAGACACTCACGACGCAGCGGATCTCGGCGCCGAGCCGGCCTGGTTTGCCGACGGTATTCATCACCTCGCGGAGCAGTTCCTCGTCGGTGATCTTGTCGACGCCCGCGCCGGGGCTGCGCCGCCGGTACTCGGCCTTGAATGCGACGATCTCGGCGCTGGCCACCGCCTTGAAGTCGGCCTTGATCCCTTCGCCAGACTCGAGCTGCGCAGAGTCGATGAGGATCGTGCGTGGCCTGTCCAGTGGCTTGCCGCCCACGACGTTGCTGAGCAGCTCGAGGTTGCCGGACTTGCTCGCCGTGATCTCGCCGTCCTCTTCGTTCTCCTCGCCGGCTATCCAGTCGTAGACGAGTTTGCTGACGACAGTATTCGGGCAGACGACGATGAAGACCGGCGGCGTTTCACCGTGGGCCTTAAGGTTCGTGTCCCAGTGATCGAAGACCTTGGCGTAGCTGCGGTGCAGGCTGCGCAGGGCACCCTCGAGTTCCGGTGGCGGGAGCCA
The DNA here is from genome assembly GCA_045807085.1 of Jatrophihabitantaceae bacterium. Taxonomy (GTDB): domain Bacteria; phylum Actinomycetota; class Actinomycetes; order Mycobacteriales; family Jatrophihabitantaceae; genus Jatrophihabitans_A. The sequence goes on along the minus strand of JBJMIB010000003.1, from coordinate 197,665 downwards.
GTCAGCGACCTTCTCCTTGCTGGCGCGTTTGGGCAGTTGATTGCCGATGAAATCCCATAGCTGCAGGTAGGTGACAAGCGGGTCGGCGGCGTCGTCATCGACTGGGGTGCGCGGCACCTTGACGATCCCGGACTCGATAGCGTCCATCAGCGAGAAGTCGCTGACCGCCCACGGAAAGATGAAGCCCTCTTTGTAACCGGAACCGGAGAGGTAGAACGGTGTCGCGGACAAGTCAACAACCTGCTTGATACCAGCGTGCTTGGCAATGGTTTGTAGACCTTTAAACCAGACCCGCGCCTCCTCGTTGGCGGCTTCGGCCTCCTTATTGGTCTCCTCACTGGCAGGCAGCGGCTTGTCCTGGTAGCAATGGTGGGCCTCGTCGTTGAGGACGAAGATCTGCTGCTTCGTCGGGCCCAGGTCGCGCAGCACGCGGCTGACCATCGCCTGCGGCGTCTCCTTGAAGGCATCCACAGCCCGGTCGCCCTTGAGCAGCAGCCGAGTGTTCCTCGCGATGCCGCGGATCTCTTTAGCGTCCTTGAGCTGGAACGCGTGGTAGTTGGTGATGACGATGCGGGCCTGCTCCAAGCCACCCTTGAGGTCGGTGGGGACGAGGTCACGTAGGTCGTAATAGTTGTCAACGTCCTCGGGGAGCAGCACGCGCAGGCGGTCGCGGATCGTGATGCCCGGTGTGACGACGAGGAACCGATCGGTGAAGCGGACGTCGCGCGGGGAGTACTGCTTGTTCAAGCTTTGCCAGGCGATCAGCATCGCCATCACGACCGTCTTGCCCGATCCGGTGGCCATCTTCAGCGCCGCACGGGGCAGGCCTGAGTTGTGAGCCTCGTTGTCGGGCTCGAGGTGCTTGCGCCAGTCGGTGTAACTGCCGTGCCGGCCAGCGACTTCGGTAAGGAAGATGATCGTCTCGGCGGCTTCGCGCTGGCAGAACAGCACGCGGTTCTCGCGATCCTTGTCGGCCCAGTGCTGCAGAAGTTTGCGGGTGATCGGGGTGACGCCGTCGTAGTGACCGCTCATCCGCCACTTCTCGACGTCTCGGCGGATCGCGTTGATCAAAGCATTCTTCTCGCGGCGCTCCCCCATGGTGAGGTCGAGCGCCTCTTGTACTCCCTTGTCCTTGCCTTTGCTTTTCTTGGCGATCGCGATCGGGATAAACGACTCGCTCGGGCGCCGACCGGCCCGAATCTCCCCAGTCGGCCCGTTCGGTCCGATGACGTAATGCCGGCTTGGCCGCTCGTAGGGCGAGTTCAGGATGGGGTTGTCAATCGCGATTGTCACGCTGCCCCTTCTCGTACCAGTCGTATCGAGCACACAAGATGCTAACGGCTCCGTCGGACCAGGCCACGCGATAGAGCCTGTAGATCGACCCCGTCGTCCATCTCGACACGCGCCCATTGCTTCGCGATCTCACCATCGAGCCATCCGTGACTACCAGCCCACGGCGATCTGCTACTCGCCACCAAACAAACAGGCCGAACCTTACGTGGTTCAGCCCGCCCACAATGCTCGATTAGTACCAGGGGTGGAGCTGAGGGGACTCGAACCCCTGACCCCCACACTGCCAGTGTGGTGCGCTACCAGCTGCGCCACAGCCCCTAACCGGACCCGCCAAGCCGGACCAACACAGGACCGAGCGAGCCGAGAGGCAAGTCTACACAGACCCAGAACGGCCTCCCGAAACCACCCGTCAGGACCCGACACGCCACGCCAAGACCCCCCGGATTCGTTGACCCGCAGCCTGCTCAGCCATACTGGGGCCGAGCCGCACGGCCACCCGCCGCCCGAACGCTTCCCAACGAGCGCGGCGAGAGACAACTCATGAGGGAGACATTCGTGAACCGCAAGGAACTGGTGACCGCGGTCGCCGAGCACGCCGACCTGGAGCAGAAGACCGTCGACGCGGTGCTGCGCAGCCTGCAGGCCACCCTGGAGGACGCCGTCGCCAAGGGCGACAAGGTCAGCGTCCCAGGCTTCTTCGCCGTCTCGGTCGGCAAGCGCGCCGCCCGCGAGGGCCGCAACCCGGCAACCGGCGAGACCATCCAGATCGCCGCTGCCAACACCGTCAAGTTCACCGCCGGCTCGTCCCTGAAGGACGCCGCCAACAAGTAGGCCCAGCGAAGCAGGAAGAAACAGCAAGAGACAGCAAGGCCAAAGCGTCACGGAGGGCCGGCACCTACCAAGGTGCCGGCCCTCCGTCACGCGATAACGGCCCAGCGATAAAGGCCCGGAAAGCGAGCTACCGCTACGGCGCCGTGCTGGACGACTTCGGCACCGCGGTGGACGCCGCCGGCGGGGTCACCCGTCCGGTCGGCGTGCCGGTCGCCGTTGGCGAGGCGGACGGCGCCGCGGTCGACTTGGCCGAGGCCAGCGCCGCCGCGATCGCGGCATCCACCTGCGCCACGGTCACCGCGTTGCCACCGCTCCCCTTGACCTCCTTGCCCTGCACGATCACCGTCGGCGTGCTGTTCACCCCGTGCTTGGACGCGTTCTCGGTCACCCCGGCCACCAGGTCCTTGTGCTGGTCGGAGGTCACGCAGGTCGAGAAGTCCGCCGAGGTGATCCCGGCCTGCTTGCCCCACGCGATCAGCGTCGAGTCCGGCACCCCGTGTGAACCCTCCGCCGGCTGGTTGTTCTTGCCGTCCGAGGTCTTGCCGAACGCGATGTCGTGGAACTTCTGGAACGCCTCCGGGCTCTGGTCCGCCGCGCAGTAGATGGCGTTGGCCGCCCTGGAGGAGTACCGGTTCCCGTTCGACAACGAGTCCAGGAACGACATCACCCGGTAGTTGACCTTGATGTTGGTCGCCTTGATCTTGGCCTCGAGGTCCTTGGTCAGCCCGCTCTGCTCCAGGTTGTTGCAGATCGGGCACTGCAGGTCCTCATACAGGTCCACCGACACCGGCGCCTGCCCGTTGCCCACCTGCACCCCGTTCGTCACGGTCGCGTTGGCGGTATCCACGGTCGGCGGGATCTTGGCCCGGTTCTGCTGCACCCCGATCGCGATCAGGGTCACCAGCGCCACCGCCAGCGCGGTGCCGGCCGCCACGTAGCGCTGCTTGTGCTTCAGCTCCACCTCGGCGGCGGCCAGCGCGGCCCGGTAGCGCCGCACGTTCTTCTCACTCTTGGCCTGCTTGCTGGACAGCCCGGGCACCGCCTCGGTGGAGATGATGTACCTGTCGATCGACAGCCGGGTCAGCGGCAGCAGGATCAGATACACCGCCAGCACTAGCAGCCCCAGATCGCGCAGCACGTCGAGGATGTAATGCGTCGAGGTGGTCGTCCCACCGCCGCCGAAGCAGCCGCACTGCAGCTTGATGCCGCGCGCCGCGGCCTGCAGGACGCCCACCAGGAAGATCACCAACAGCACCGCCGAGGTCGCCGCGGCGTAGCGCACGATCAACCCCACCAGCAGCAGCACGGCCAGCGTCAGCTCCAGCATCGGCAGCCCGTACGCGATCGCCTGGGACAGCCACTCCGGCGTCGCGTCATAGGCCCGTACCGCCCGGATGAAGGTGCGCGGGTCACCGATCTTGGACAGCGACGCCCACGCCCAGACCCCGGCCAACACCAGCCGCACCACGAACCCGACCCAGCCGAGCCGGTCCCGATAGGCCGACAGAGCATCCAACCTCACGACGCGCAACCCTTCCTCAATCTCTCGAACTCGATCCGGCAAAATCCGCCGGCCAACTCGCCACCGCTCACTTCGTGACCAGCGCCAGGTCGTGCGTTATCTGCGCGGCCTCGTCCGTGCTCTGCAGAAACGCCACATGCGCGTAGTCGTCTGAACCGTAGAGCAACACCTGGGCGGCGTGCGTCTGGCCCTCGTCCTCGGCCAGCGTGACGTGCGCCGCGACCTGCGCCGCGTCGATCTGCGCCTGGCTGCCGGTCAGCCCGACGAACGGGTTCGGCAGCCCCGGGTCGAACTGCTTCAGGTACGCCCCGAGCACCGCCGGAGTGTCCCGCTTGACGTCGGTGGTCACGAACACCACCTGGGTGCTCTGCCGGATCGCGGCCGGTGCCGCCTGCAGCGCCTGGGTGATGTCGGCCAGCGTGGTCGGGCAGACGTCCGGGCAGTGCGTGTAGCCGAAGTACAGCAGCGTCGGCTTGCCGGCGGTCACCTGACCGAACCGGTACGGCCGGCCGGCGGTGTCGGTGAGCGTGAACTGCGGGCGCGGTTGCGGCGGGGTCAGCCCCAGCCCCGAATACGTCGAACCGGTGTGGTCGTTGAGCTCCGAGGAACTCGGCTGGGTCGAATTCGACACCGCTCCCGACGAGCCGCAGCCGGCCAGTGCCAACGGCACCACCGCCAGCACCGCCAGTCCGAGCGCCAGCCGCCGCAACGGCCGCCGCCGCAATGCCCGCATCACGGCGTATCGACCGGCGACGGCGCGGACGCGGTCACCCCGATCACCGGGGCGGTCACCAACACCTGGCCGGCCTTGGCGAACATCAGCGACAGGTTGACCGTCTGCCCCGCGACCAGCCGCCCGTAGAGCGACTCGATCATCACATGCCCCTTTCCGGGCGTCAGCGCCAAACTGCCGTGCGCCGGCACCGGCAGCCCGCCGCCGCTCGGCTGCATGCCGCCGCTGGCCGTCTCGGTGTGCACCGAGGTCCGCGCCCCCGCGCCGGAAGCCACCGAGACCAGCGTTTCCGGCGTGTCGGTGGCGTTGAAGACGGTGAGGTAGGCCGCCGCGTTGACCAGGTTGGCCGGCTGCCGGACATAGGCGCCGTTCACCACGATCGCCATATCCGGCGACATCCCAGTCCCGATCCCCATCGACATGCCCGCGGACGAGGACGATGCCGCCACCGGCGTCGCGGTGGACTGCGGCAGCGCACCACGCACCAGGCCCACCAGCCCGGCGACCAGCACCACGGCGGCGGCCAGCACGGACGCGGGAGGACGGCTCACAGCCTGCATGATCCCGTATCCGGATATAGCGGAGCTGTGCAGGCCGGTTTGCCGGCTATGTACACGGCGATCAACACTCCTCCTTTAGTACACCTTCAGATTTGCCACCGCAGTCGTCGAGTCGAACTCCGACGTCCGCACGGTCACCTGCACCTGCCAGTTGCCGGCCGCCGGCAGCAGCACGCCGGCGGCGGTGTAGCTGCTCGGGCCGGCCGCCTGCAGCTTCAGCGGGATCGGCCCCAGCTGCTTGGCCGGCAGGCTGGCGGTGGCGGTCACCGCGGTCGGCTTGATGCCACCGGTCAGCGCGATGGTGATCTGCACCGAGCCGTGCACGCCGGGATCGACCTCGACCACAGCGTTGGACTGCTCGGTCACCGCCACCGTGACCTGCCTCGGCTCGGCCCGGTCGGCCGCCAGCGCCACCTTGCCCGGCGGCTGGGCGATCAGCACGCCGGTCGCGGCCAGCACCGTGGCACCGACCGCCACCTCGATCAGCAGCGTGCGGCGCAGCCGGGCCAACGGCCGGTCGCCGGCCGGCCGGCGCAGCGCCCGCCGCGAGTAGTAGCCGAGCACGATGATGCCGATGAACAGCACCACCTTGACCAGCACCAGCTGGCCGTACCGGGTGGTGGTGATGGCATCGACGGTGCCGACCTCCCGCCAGGCCTGCAGGATGCCGGTCACCGCCAGCGTCGAGACGCAGATCAGCGCGATCCGGGAGAAGACCGGCAGCCCGGCCACGAGTTCCGCCCCGTCGTCGGCCGGCTCCCCGAATCCGGCGAACTCGTCGTGCTCCTCGAATCCGTCCTGCTCCTCAAATTCGGCGAACTCGTCGGACCCGTCCGGCGCCGGGTCGCCGAACCCGCCGTCCAGCGCCGGCGACCCGAACCCTGACCCGTCCACCGCGGCCTCGCCCAGCGCCGCCGGCGCGAGCTCCTCGCGGTAGGCCGCCGGCTCGGCAGCGTGGCGGTACGCCAGTGGTCCGGCATCCGGCTGGCGCCGGCTGAGCGCGGCGGTCAGCAGCAGGCTCAACCCGCCCAGCCAGACGATCATGGCGGTCAGGTGCAGCGCCACCACCAACACCGCCAGCCAGCGCGGGTGGAACGTCTCGGTGTGCCCGGACGCGGCGTAGGTGACCACGATGCCCACGCCGACGATGGCCGCCAGCTCCGGCGCCCAGCTCGGCCGGCGCTGGTCGGCGAACAGCGCCGAGAGCACGAAGCCGAGCACCCCGATCAACACCAGCCGTACCGAGAGCAGCTGGCCGGAGTTGACATGCAGGGTGGCGTCCAGCAACGAGCCGCGCAGCGCGGTATCGAGGCCGGTGCCGGCCGAGTAGGGCCCCTGCAGCAGGAACTCCCCCACCGCGCCGGCCACCGCGGCCAACCAGCCGGCCCAGACAAGCTGCCGGATCGCCAGCCGGTTCCGGCCGGACGGCCACACCGTGAAGATCAACCAGCTGCCGCCGACCACCGCGATGCCGGCGAAGCTGAGCCAGTGACTGATCGCGAGCCCACTGGACACCGGCCGGCTCACCGCCGCCGAGCCGGCCGGCCCACCGGCCGGAGCGAGCGGCCCGTCGCCCACCACATACCTGATCGAGCCGGCGACCGGGTGCCCGTCCGCCGAGGTGACCCGGAAGCTGGCCAGATAGCTGCCGTCGCCCAACCCCGGCCGCAGCGACACCTGGATCGCCGCGGCGTCGGAATTCGGATGGCTGGCGGTGCCGGTGTCGACCCGGCGGCCGGTCGAATCGACCACCCGCAGGTGGCCCAGGTCCAGGCCCACCGGCTCGTCGAACCGGATTCGTACGGTGGTCGGCGAGTTGTTCAGCCGGGCGCCGTCCGGCGGGTTGGAGGCGAGCACCACCGCGTGCGCGGAGGCCGGCGCGGCGAACAACAGCAGCCCGATCGCCAGGCCGGCCACGCCGAGCAGGCCGAGCGTCAGTCGGCGCAGGACCGTCACGCGACCCCCCGGCGAGAGCGTGGCTGGGTCACCGGTCCGGCCTGGCCGGCGGCCGGGCCGGGCAGCGGCAGCCGCTCGGACCGGGACAGCGCCGCGACCAGCACCAGACCGGCCAGCACTCCGGCGTGGCTGGCCAGCCGAGCGGCCTCCACCGCGCCGGCCAGCAGATCCGGCACGCTGAGCACCGACAGCACGGTCACGAAGGTGGCCAGGATCGGCAGCGTGCCGACCGCCCGAGCCGGCTTCACCGCCACCGCCAGGAACGAGGCGCCCATCGCCAGGTTCCAGGCGGCGCTCTCGTGCGCGGCGTGCACGCTCATCGCTGGCTGCATGGCCACGCTCTGCCCAAACAGCGCCGGCAGGGCCAGCGCCCACTGCACGAGACCGAGCACCGCCAGCCCGGACCGGACCAGCGACCGGCGCCGGCGGAGCCGGGCCGCCGGCAGCACCACCTGCCGCAGGATCCGCTCGCTCAGGTCCGGCGGCGTGTTGCCGGAGATCCGCAAGCCGCGACCGGCCCGTTCGGCGGCGGCCAGCCAGCCGGCGCAGTCGGCGCAACCGGCCAGGTGATGCTCTAGCGCGGGTGCCGAAACGCCGGGGGGCTCGCCGTCCAGCCGAGCCGAGGCCGCCTCGCGATACCGGGCACAGCTCATGCTGATCTGAGTCGGTTGCAATGGCCTATCGGTTCCCGACCTGTGGCCAGCGTCACCGGCCATGGACCATTTCTGCCGGCATCACCGGCCAGGGAGCATTTCTGCCGGCGGCTACGAGCCATCCTCATCGGATTCGTAGGCTTAGGGCGGTCAGATCGGACGAAGATCGGCGAAGGCCGAGCGAAAGGGACGGCGATGGAGCAGTTCGACGAGCTGACGCTTGCCGCGCTGCGCGCCCGGGCCGGTGACCAGCACGCCGCCGGCGAGTTCGTCCGGCGCTCGCAGGCCGACGTCTGGCGGCTGTGCGCGCACCTGGGCAGCCCAGCCGACGCCGACGACCTGACCCAGGAGACCTTCGCCCGGGCATTCGGCTCGCTGCACCGGTTCGCCGGCCGGTCCAGCGCCCGCTGCTGGCTGCTCTCGATCGCCCGGCGGGCCTGCGCCGACGCCATCCGCAACCGCCGCCCGGTCACCCCGATGGCCGAGATCGAGCCGGCCGGCCGGGGCTCCGACCCGGCCGACACGGTCAGCCTGCGAATGGTGCTCGACTCCATCGAGCCCGGATTCCGGGATGCCTTCGTGCTGACCCAGGTGCTCGGCCTGTCCTACCCGGAGGCCGCCGACGTGGTCGGCTGCCCGGTCGGCACCATCCGGTCACGGGTGGCCCGGGCCCGGCAGTCGCTGGTCGCCGGCCTCGGCGCCGAGCGCCGCCGCCGGACCGGCTGAGCCGCCTAACCCGCCTAACGCAGCGTCATCGGCGCCTGACCCGCCGGCCGGCCGGCGAACGGCCAACCGAGCCAGGTACTCCCCGTGCGCGCGGTGCTCGGCGTAGAACGAGGCGAACGGAATGGTGCCCGCCAACATCACCAGGCCGAGTTTCAGCCAGCTTCGACGCAGCCAGCCGAGCCGGGTGCCGAGGTCCAGCGTGGTCACCAGGTAGACCATGAACAGGAAGCCGTGCGCGGTGCCGACGATGGACACCAGCACCGTGTTGTGTCCCCAGATCTGGATCGGTATCCCGATGAAGACCAGCACCACCAACAGGGTCCCGGTGGTGAATGCCATTATCCGGTAACGCCAGAACGCTCCGGTCAGGCCTCGCTGGCTGCTCACTCGTCCCCTTTCGGTTGGCCCTGCCGGGCCGCCGCGCTGTTCAGCTCGGCCAGGTAGGCGTTGTACCTGGCCCGCTCCGGATCCGACTCGGGCGCCAGCTCGGCCGGCGGCCGGTAGGCAAGGTAGGCCGGGTGCCCGTCCCGCTGGTCGGCGACCGCCGCCGTTCCGGCCGGCTCGTCGGTCACCGGCCGGCGCAGGTAGTCCAGCACGATCCGTCCCCACATCACCAGCGTGAACACGGTGAACGCCCACCACTGGAACGCGTAGGCGTAGTAGCGGATGTCGCCGTGATGCCGGTGCGCGACCTGCCACTGCCAGCGACCGAGCAGCACCATCGCGACGCACGCCACCACGGAGAGGACGTGCAGCGGCCACCACCTCGGGTGCAGCAGCCGCAGCGCTCGGGAACTCGGCACGCCTAGAACGGTACGTCTGTTCGCAGGCCGCCGACGCCATCGCCGCGGCATCGGCTCAGGCCGGGCCCAGATACCGCCAGCGCCCGTCCTGCCGGACGAACCGGCTGTTCTCCCGCAACCGTCCGGGCGTCCCATCGGCGCGCTGGTAGCGCGCGGTGAACCGCACCGTGCCGGTCTGCTCCAGCAGGCCGCCGCCGGTCCGGTCGGTGACGAACAGTCCGGTCCAGCTCAGTGTCGGATCGCACACCGGCCCGGCCGGCCGGCTGCTCGGATGCCAGCTGTCGACCAGGAACCGCTCGTCGCCGACGGCGAAGGCCGCGTAGCGGGCTCGCATGAGCAACTCCGCGGTCGGCGGCTCGGCCTCGCCGCGGTGATAGCGGCCGCAGCAGGCCGGATACGGCTCGCCGAGTCCGCACGGGCAGCCGGTCACCGGGCCATTATGCCGGGCTTCAGCGGATATCGAGCACCACCCTCGTTCACCCTTAGGCGCCACAGACCGCCTTGGTCAGCTCGTTACCACTGGCACCAGTACTGTCCGTCCAGTAGACGGCAACCGTATAGACGCCGACGCTGCAACTGATGGATATGAAGTTGACGTTGGATGCGTAGTCCACGCCATTCACGTTCCAGTCCGTAGTGACGAAGTCTCCCTTGCCGTTCTTGGATAGGTCGCAATAGATGTGGTAATGGTCGAAGGAGTAGGTCATACATTCCAGGTTCGTGGCGACCGCCGTGGCGGGCTGAGCAATCACCGAGGTTGCCGCCGTAAGCGTCACAGCTACAGCACCGAGCGTTGCCATCTTCCGACGAGATGACATACCGATCCTCCGTCTGGCTTCACGAGCGAGAGCAAGAATCTAATCCTTATAGGGCCCTCCCGGCAATAGCACAGAGCATCGCTTTTCGGCTACGAGCCCGGCCTTGGCAGAATGGGGTCATGTCGCTCATCCGAAGGATCGCCCGCCCACTGCTGGCCGCCAGCTTCATCTCCGGCGGCATCGACACACTGCGCAACCCGACGCCTCGGGTGCCCTCGGCAGAGAAGGTGGTGCGTCCACTGGTCGATGCGGTGCCGCAGCTGTCGAACACCGAACAGGTGGTCAAGATCGACGCCGCCATCAAGGTGGTCGCCGGCACGATGCTGGCGCTCGGCAAGTTCCCGCGGCTCTCGGCGGCGGTGCTGGCCGCCAGCCTGGTGCCGACCACGGTGGCCGGGCACCGGTTCTGGGAGGAATCCGACCCGGTGCGGCGTCGCAACCAGCAGTTGCACCTGGTGAAGAACGCCGGCATCGTCGGCGGCCTGCTGCTGGCGGCCGTCGACACCGAGGGCCGGCCGTCACTGGTCTGGCGGGCCCAGCACGCGCCTCGCGCGATCAGCCACGCCGCCACCGACCTGCGCCGGGACGCCGAACTGGCGCTGCACTCGGCCAGCGGGAACCTGCGTGACCGGCTGCCGGTCTGAGATAGGAGCGGCTCAGCCGCGCCGCAGCCGCAGCCGCTTGCTCCCCCACCGCTCCTCGAATGCCTTGCGCCTGGTCGGAAACACCATCTCGGCCAGCCAGCTGAAGATCGCGATCAGCAGGCCGCCGAGCACCGCCGCGCCGAAGCCGTCGATGTCCAGGTTGCTGGACAGCGCGGCGGTGATGCCGAGCAAGGCGGCGTTGACCACCAGCAGGAACACCCCGAGCGTGAGCACGATCAGCGGCAGGCTGAGCAGCTTGAACACCGGTCCGAGCACCGCGTTCACGATGGAGAAGATCACCGAGATCCACAGCAGCGCCCAGAAGCTGCCATGGGTGTGAATGCCGGGCACCAGCTTGGCGACCAGCCCGATGATCAGCGCCAGCACCACCACTCGGGCCAGCAAGCGCAGCAAGGTCATGATGTCCTCCGCCTCAGCCGGTGTAGTGGTTGCTGACCGCGGTCAGCGCCTTGTCGATCGCGGCGAGTCCCTCACGTACCTCGGCCTCGGTCACCGTGCACGGCGGCACCACGTGCAACCGGTGGTAGTTGGTGAACGGCAGCACGCCGTTCGCCTTGAGCGCGCCGACCAGTTCGGCCATCGCCGGCGAGGTGCCGCCGTAGGGCGCCAGCGGCTGCCTGGTGGCCCGGTCGCTGACCAGATCCAGCGCCCAGAACACGCCTAGGCCGCGTACCTCACCGATGATCGGATGCCGCTCAGCCAGCTCGCGCAGGCCCGGGCCCAGCACGTCCTGGCCGATCCGGGCGGCGTTCTCGACGATGCCCTCCTCGGCCATCGCGGTGATGCTGGCCACCGCCGCGGCGCAGGCCAGCGGGTGCCCGGAGTAGGTCAACCCACCGGGGAACGGTCGCTGCGCGAAGGTGGCGCACACCTGCTCGCTGACGATCACGCCACCGAGCGGGACGTAGCCGGAGTTGACGCCCTTGGCGAAGGTGACCAGGTCCGGCCGCACCGCGTAGTGCTCGAAGGCGAACCACCGGCCGGTCCGGCCGAAACCGCACATCACCTCATCGGCGACGTAGATTATCCCATGTTTGTCGCATAGTTCTCGGACGCCAGCCAGATACCCCGGCGGCGGCGGCATGATGCCGGCGGTGCCCGGGATGGTCTCCAGCACGATCGCGGCGATGGTCGCCGGCCCCTCGAACTCGATCACCTGCGCCAGGTGCGCCAGCGCCCGCTCGCACTCCTCCGCCTCGGTGCTGGCGTGGAAGGCGGACCGGTACAGGAACGGGCCGAAGAAGTGCACCGAGCCGCTGGTACCCAGATCGTTGGGCCACCGACGGGGGTCGCCGGTGGCGTTGACCGCGGTCTGGGTGCCGCCGTGGTAGCTGCGGTAGGTGGACAGCACCTTGTTGCGCCCGGTGTGCAGCCGAGCCATCCGGATCGCGTACTCGATGGCCTCGGCGCCACCGTTGGTGAAGAACACCTTGCGCATGTTCGCCGGCGCGCGCTCGATGATCAACCGGGCCGCCTCGCTGCGGGCGGCGTTGGCATGCTGCGGGGCGACCGTGCACAGCAGGTCGGCCTGCTGCTTGATCGCGGCGATCACCTTCGGATGCTGGTGGCCGATGTTGATGTTGACCAGCTGGCCGGACAGGTCCAGCAGCCGATTGCCGTCGCCGTCGGTGACGTAGCTGCCGGCGGCGGAGCTGATCACCATCGGGCTGATCGCCTCCTGCGCGCTCCAGGAGTGGAAGACGTAGCGGCGGTCGTCGGCGTAGGCCCGCTCCGGGCTGCCCCAGTCCGGCCCGGTTCCGGCCGGCTTGCTGTCGCTGGCGGTCATCGGCTGACTCCTCTGCGCGGGTAGGCGATAGGTTTGACCTTAACGGCCGCGGCCCGGGACGGAAGCGCGGCCGATACACGAGAGCGAAGTCGGCATGTACAACCAGCTCTGCCTGGACAGCCAGCGGCGAGTCATCGACCTATTCGGACCGCTGACCGCCGGGGAACGGACCCGGCCCACGCCGGCCTGTCCGGAGTGGGCGGCGGCCGACCTGCTCACGCAGCTGGCCGGCAACAGCGCGGTGCAGCCGGCCCGGCACACCGATCTGATCGGGTTCGGCTGATGGCCGATCAGCAGGGTCCGTCCGGCACCGCGATCAGCGACCGGCCGGGCACCGATCGGACGCCGGCAGCGCTGCGCCGGGCCCGGCTGGGCACCGCGCTGATCTTCGCCTTCAACGGCTTCCTCTGGGCGGCCTGGGTGCCACACATCCCGCAGGTGAAGTCGCAGCTGGGACTGTCCGATGCCGCACTCGGCTTCGCGTTGCTGGGCCCGGCGATCGGCTCGATGATCTCGATGCCGCTGATCGGACGGGCCACTACCCGCTGGGGTAGCGGTCCGGTCACCGCGGCAATGGCCTTCACCAGTTACCTGTTCATCGTCGGGCCCGGCCTGGCCTGGAACCTGCCGAGCCTGTTCGCCGCGCTGTTGCTGTGGGGGGTGGCGGCCGGTGGCCTGGACGTCACCATGAATGCCCAGGCGGTGCAAGTGGAGAAGTCCTACCGGCGGCCGATCATGTCGAGTTTCCATGCCTGGTGGAGCGTGGGCACGGTGACCGGCGCGGTGGCCGGCAGCATCGGCGTCGGCATCGGCCTGTCGCTGGCTCGTCAACAGTTCGGGCTCGCGGTGGTGCTGGCGCTGGCGACGCTCTGGTGCCGGCGGCAGTTCGTCGCCGACCATCGCAGCGAGGAGTACCGGGCTGGCGGCCGGGTGTTCGAGTTTCGGCTGGTGCTCTTGGGAATCGCGGGCATCTGCGCGCTACTGGCCGAGGGCAGCGCCGGCGACTGGTCACCGGTGTACCTGCATGACGACCTGCGGGTGACGGCCGGCCACGCGGGCCTGGCCTACGGTGCGTTCACCCTGCTGATGACCGCCGGCCGGTTGATCGGCGACCGGGTGGTCGGCCGGCTCGGCCGGGCGCGCAGCCTCGGACTGCTCGGCGCGCTCGGCACGATCGGGATCTCGGCCGGGCTGCTGGCGCACAACCTGGCCGGCGCCATGATCGGCTTCGGCTGCCTGGGCCTCGGGCTGTCGGTGCTGGTGCCGGTGTTCTTCTCCACCGCCGCCGACGGGCCGGGCGCGGCCGGCCCGAAGCTGGCCCTGGTGTCCAGCTTCAGCTACCTGGGCTTCCTGATCGGGCCGGCCGCGCTGGGGCCGCTGGCCAGCGCCACCTCGATCCACAGCGCGTTGTGGATCCTGCCGTGCTTCGCCGGGCTGGCCGCCGTGCTGGGCATCATCGCGGTCCGGCTGACCAGCCGGACCACCGCCGCCAGCCGGGTCTCGGTCAGGCCCGGTACTCGCGCAGCAGGCCACGGCTGATGATGGTCTTCTGAATCTCCGAAGTGCCCTCGCCGATCAGCAGGAACGGTGCCTCGCGCATCAGCCGCTCGATCTCGTACTCCTTGGAGTAGCCGTAGCCGCCGTGAATCCGGAAGGAGTCCTGGGTGACCTCGGCGCAGTACTCGGAGGCGAGCAGTTTTGCCATCCCTGCCTCGACATCGTTGCGTTGGCCGGCATCCTTCAACCGGGCGGCGTTGACCATCATCAGGTGCGCGGCCTCCACCTTGGTGGCCATCTCGGCCAGCTTGAACGCCACCGCCTGATGCTCGGCGATCGGCTTGCCGAAGGCCTTGCGCTGCTGGGCGTAGGCCACCGCCAGCTCGAACGCTCGGATCGAGACGCCGCAGCCCCGAGCGGCCACATTGACCCGGCCGACCTCGACGCCGTCCATCATCTGGTAGAAGCCGCGGCCGCGTTGCTCGACGCCGCCGAGCACGTCGTCGCCGGCGACCGCCACGTTGTCCAGGATCATCTCGGTGGTCTCGACGCCCTTGTAGCCCATCTTCTCCAGCTTGCCGGGGATGGTCAGGCCCGGCCGGGTCTCGCCGAAGCCGGCCTCCTTCTCGATCAGGAACGTCGTCATGTTCCGGTAGACCGAATCGGCGCCGAGTTCGTCCTTGACCAGGGTGGCCACCACTCGGGACTGGGCACCGTTGGTCAGCCACATCTTCTGCCCGTCCAGCCGGAAGTCCTCACCATCCGGAACGGCCTTGGTCTTGATGCCGGCCACGTCGGAGCCGACGTCGGGCTCGGACATCGAGAATGCCCCGCGCACCTCACCGGTGGCCATCTTGGGCAGCAGCCGCCGCTTCTGCTCCTCGCTGCCGTGCTGCCGGATCAGGTAGGCGACGATGAAGTGGGTGTTGATCACGCCGGATACGCTCATCCAGCCGCGCGCGATCTGCTCGACGACCAGGGCGTAGGTGAGCAGCGACTCGCCCAGGCCGCCGTACTCCTCCGGAATGGTCAGGCCGAACAGGCCCATCTCGGCCATCCCCTTGACGATGGCGTCCGGGTAGCTGTCGGCGTGCTCGAGCTCGTTCGCGTTGGGCAGGATCTCCTTGTCCACGAAGTCACGGACGGTGGCGAGGATTTCCTTTTGAATGTCGGTCAGATCCGCGGTCTGGGCGAGACGAGCCATATCGGACAACCTCCAGCAGTCGCTAGCTACCGACCAGTATCCGAACCGTAAGCCTTATGAGGCCAGTTGGGACCCGGTGACAAGCCTCTCACCGTCGGTGGGCATAGCGGCGCACGCCTGGGCCGGCGACCCCGCAACCGGAGGGCCGGACCGGCTGACGGCTCAGTCCTCGGGCGGGGTGAACGTGCTGGTGCGCCGCAGGCCGGCCGCGCGGCCCTTGCCCGCGATCACCAACGCCATCTTGCGCGACGCCTCGTCGATCATCTCGTCGCCCAGCATCGCCGAGCCCTTCTTGCCGCCGGCCTCCGAGGTCGCCCACTGGTAGGCGTCCAGGATCAGCTCGGCGTGGTCGTAGTCCTGCTGCGACGGCGCGTACACCTCGTTGGCCGCCTCGATCTGGCCCGGATGCAACACCCACTTGCCGTCGAACCCCAGCGCGGCCGAGCGGCCGGCCACCCGGCGGAAGCCGTCCAGGTCGCGAATCTGCAGGTACGGACCGTCAATCGCCTGCAGGTCATTGGCCCGGGCGGCCAGCAGGATCGACATCAGGATGTGGTGATAGGCATCCCCGACGTCGTAGCCCGGCGGCTGCTCGCCGACCACCAGCGACTTCATGTTGATCGAGGCCATGAAGTCGGCCGGCCCGAAGATCAGCGTCTCGATCCGGGGGGAGGCATTGGCGATGCTCTCGATGGCCAGCAGGCCGGCCGCGTTCTCCAACTGCGCCTCGATACCGATCCGGCCCAGCTCGAAGCCCATGGTCTGCTCGATCTGGCTGAGCAGCACGTCGAGCCACTCGATCTGGCCGGCGCTCTGCACCTTCGGCAGCATGATCGCGTCCAGGTTCTGGCCGGCGCCCTCGACCACCTCGACGACGTCGCGGTAGGTCCAGTGCGTGGTCAGGTCGTTGACCCGGACCACCCGGATCCGGTCCCCCCAGCCGCCCTCGTTCAGCGCCGCGACGATGTTCTTGCGGGCACCGGGCTTTGCCAGCGGCGCGCAGGCATCCTCCAGATCCAGGAAGACCTGATCGGCCGGCAGCCCCTTCGCCTTCTCCAGGAAGCGCGGATTCGATCCGGGCACGGCCAGGCAGGACCGGCGCGGACGCAGCTGAGCGGTCATGACTCAACACAATGCCACTGGCTGCTCGCCGGCCGCACGCCGGTGTTCCCGGCATCACAAGGCGCCGGCGGCGCCGTGTCGAAGGGCGGGTTCAGTCGAGATCCGCGGGTGGTTCGCCATCCCGAGGCCGGGCTCGGACGACGATCACCAGGCCGACGATGAGCAGTAGCAGGCCGGGCAGCGCCCAGTTGGGCGGCCGCTGATGCAGCCAGAAGTAGGCGATCACCGCCGCGCCCGGCACCTCCACCAGCACCGCCAGGCTGACCAGGGTCGCGCTGGTTGATCGCAGCACCACGTTGATCAGGCTGTGCCCGAGCAGCTGCGCGCAGCCGGTGACCGCCGCGATCAGCAGCCACGCCCTCGCCGAGTAACCGGCCAGCGACTGGCCACCGATCAGGCAGGCGAGCAGCAGGCCGATCGAGCAGGTGGTGTAGCAGATGATGGTGTAACTGGCGGTGGTCATCCGCTGCCGGGCGTGCCCGCCGGCCGTCACATAGAGCGCCGCGAACAGCCCGCCCAACACCGCGAGCCCGTCGCCGATCACCGCGCGGGCCGAGATGTGCAGGTCGGCACCGGCGATGAACAGGGTGCCGACGAAGGCCAGCAGCATGCCGAGCCAGGCCCGCCGGGGCAGCCGCCGGCCGGCGACCGCCGCGACCAGGCCGGTGAAGATGGCCTGGGTCGCCACCAGTCCGGTGGCCGAGGCCACCGAGGTGAACTTCACCGAGGGCACCCAGGTGCCGAAGTGCAGCGCCAGGAACACCCCGGCGAGCAGCGCGATCGCCCAGCTGCGCCGATCCAGCGACAGGGTGGACCGCCAGCGCGGGCCGGCCAGCAGCATCGTGCTGCCGGCGCCGAGCGCATTGCGCCAGAACGCGATCGCCAGTGCCGGCGCCGCCGTGGCGGCCATGATCGGGCCGGACGCCGACACCCCGGCCAGCGCGATCAGCAGCAGCCCGGCATCCCGGGCCGGCGGCAGGGCCAGCGACTCGGCGGCCGAACCGGCCGGCTGCCCGCTGACTGGCGGATCGGGACGTGACGCGGCCGGCTGCACCAGATAAGTCTGTCAGGCAGGCATCGGCCCCGCACCGACACTAAGCTTTGCGCGTGAGCACCTCGACCCGGGTATTTCTCTCCCGATTAGCGGGAATTGGGGTTTTCGACCCCAACGGTGATCAGCTCGGTCGGGTGCGCGATGCAGTGGCGACGCTGCGGGTCAACCGGCAACCGCCACGGATCCTCGGGCTGGTGGTCGAGGTGCAGCACCGGCGTCGGATCTTCGTGCCGATGGGCCGGGTGACCCGGATCGAGCCGGACGCGGTGGTGCTGACCACCGGCAGCGTGAACATCCGCCGGTTCTCCCAGCGACCGAACGAGCTGCTGGTGATCGGTGAGGTGCTCGACCGCACCGTGGTCAGCATCGAGGACGACGCCCGGCTGGTCGTGGTGGACGCGGCCATGGAGCAGAACCGCACCCGGGACTGGGTGATCACCAAGCTGGCAGTGCGCACCGCCGGCAAGCTCGGTCGCCGGCGCGGCGTGCTGCACCAGGTGGACTGGGACCAGGTGGATGGCCTGTCGGCCACCGAGACCAGCCAGGGCGCGGAGTCGCTGCTGGCGGTGTTGGCCGGGATGCGGCCGGCCGACGTGGCCGCGCAACTGCAGGACATGCCGGAGAAGCGGCAGCAGGAGGTGGCCGAGGCGCTGGACGACGAGCGGCTGGCGGACGTGCTGGAGGAGCTGCCCGAAGAGGACCAGATCAACATCATCACCGGCCTGGCCGACGAGCGGGCGGCCGACGTGCTGGAGCGGATGAACGACGACGACGCCGCCGACCTGCTGCGCGAACTGCCGGCCGGCGACCAGGAACGGCTGCTGGAGATCATGGAGCCGGAGGAGGCGGCGCCGGTGCGCCGGCTGATGACCTACGGCGAGTACACCGCCGGCGGCATGATGACCTCCGAGCCGGTGGTGCTGCTGCCGGACGCCACGGTCGCCGAAGCGCTGGCCCGGCTGCGCAATCCGGACCTGACCCCGGCGCTGGCCGCCCAGGTGTTCGTGGTCCGGCCGCCGCAGGCCACCCCCACCGGTCGGTATCTGGGGGTGGCGCACATCCAACGGCTGCTCCGGGAACCGCCGGCCTCGCTGGTGTCCGGTGTGCTGGACGACGACATCGATCCGCTGACGCCGGAATCGACGCTGCAGCAGGTGACCCGGCATCTGGCCACCTACAACCTGGTCGCGGTGCCGGTGGTGGACGAGAACGACCGGCTGCTCGGCGCGGTGAGCGTGGACGACGTGATCGACCACCTGCTGCCCGACGACTGGCGTGATCGCGACGAGGAGCCGGCCGATGCCGCGCTGACCCGCCGGAGAGCGGAATGAAGAGCGTCTCGCGCGAAGAGCGAGGAAAGGAATGACCGAACCGCGCCGCCGGCTGGATCAGCCGAAGGCGCCTCGTGGCCTGCGCGCGCCCCGGATCTCCTCCGAGGCGGTCGGCACCGCGGCCGAGGGCATCGCCCGGTTCTTCGGCACCGCCCGTTACCTGTTCATGCAGACGTTGATCGTGCTGGCCTGGATCGTGGTCAACGCGATCTGGGGGATCAACTACGCGCACGCCAAGGACACCTGCGACGCCCAACGCGTGAAGGCGGGCAGCAGCTGCGAGGCACGCAAGCCGTTCGACCCGTACCCGTTCATCCTGCTCAACCTGGCCTTCTCCACCCAGGCCGCCTACGCGGCACCACTGATCCTGCTGGCGCAGAACCGGCAGACCGACCGGGACCGGATTCAGGGCGAGGCCGACCGGGCCCGCGACGACCGCTCGATCGCCGACACCGAGTACCTGGCCCGGGAGATCGCCTCGATCCGGATCGCGCTGGGTGACGTGGTGACCCGGGACTACCTGCGTTCGGAGCTGTCCCGGTTCGAACCGCGCGAGCGCGAAGGCTGAATTCCGAGCCGGGCCGGGCCGCCGACGCCGGGTCGGCGGGCCACCGCCAGCCGCGGCGTCGGTCCGGGCTCAGCCGAGTTCGTGGAAGCAGCAGCCCCCGACCGCGCCGGTGGCGATGTTCAGCACCCCCGCGTCGGCCTTCGGGGTGCCCCGCATGAACGCCCCGGCATAGCCGCCATGCGCACCGAGGAACGTGCCCCACAGCACCACCCAGTCCTCGAAGCCGGAGCCATCGGCCTTCGGGAACGGTTCGGTGAACGGGTGGATCCGCTGCTGCAGCACGAACGGCTGGTCGTAGGCGCCCTCGAGCAACTGCTGCCACTCGGCCGGCTCGACCTGCCAGCCCGGGGTGACACCGGCGCCACCATGCAGCAACGTCGGCTTGAGGATCAACTCCTCCCGCTGGCTTACCGCGTAGTCCTCCAGCAACACCGACTGCCCGTTCACGGTGACCGGCCCACGCCGGACCATCCGGGTCCACGGGATGAAGCGATCCAGGGTGGCCAGTTCCTCAGCGGTGAACAGGTGCCGGTTCGCCTCGTCGGACAGCAGCGCCAGCGCGCCCTTGCTGCTGTACAGCTCGGCATCCATCGGGGTGAACAGCGCCACGTTGCCGCGCTCGGCGGCCCGCAGCACCGGTTCGATCAGCGCCGGGCCGTCCTCGGCCAGCAGATCCTCCATGACGAAGAGCCGGTAGATGGCATCGACCTTCCGGTCGCCGTGCCAGACCGCGTCGTTCTCCAGCCGCAGCTCGCCGATGTGGCACGGGATCGGGTCGACCCCGGCCGCCTCGAACACCGGCACGTTCTTACGCACGACCTCCTCCAGGGTGACCCAGCTGGCCGGGAAGTCGCAGAAGGCCACCACCGGACGCTTGTCCCGGGGCAGCTGGCATTCGACGAACATGATCTCGATCATCTCGACCATGACGTCGGCGTATCCGAGGTTGTGCTCGGCGGCGAACTTCTCGATGAACGGCAGCTCCAGCAGCGACCGGTTCAGCCTGGCGGTCTCCACGCCGCCGAGCGCGGAGGACATGTTCAGCTCCATCACCCGGAAGCCGAGCTCGTCCCGGTAGGCGTCGAACCGCGCCATCCGGCTGGGCACATTGCCGCGGCCGCGCAGCACCGCCTGCACCTGAGCCGGGGTGACCCCGATACCGGCGGCGAACGCGCCGAGGTCACCGCCGAACAGCTTGTCCGGCAAGCCGGTCACCAGCCGGTAGATCGTCTCCATATCGTCGGCCAGCCGCTGGACCTCAGCCCGCTCCAGGAAGAGCGGCCGGCTCAGCGTCTTGCCGCCGAATATGGTCTCGGCGATCTCGGGATAGGTGTGGTCACGTAGTTGCTGGACGGTCAGCTCGTCCTGCGCGGCGAAGGCATCCAGATAGTGCTGGGTCAGCTCGTTATAGGTCCGGCTCCGGGTGCCGGTGCTCGCCTGGGTCACGCCATACCTCCATGAATCGAGAAGTCAAGATTCTCCAACTGGCCAAACCACCAGCGGGCACTGCAAAACCGAACGCTTCACAACCTCGTACAAGCCACCCGCACGTCAGGACGACAGTCGCACCGGCAGCTGGCCGGTTACGGTTACGACACCTGCCGCACCGCCGCCTCTAGCCCCCGTGGCCCGATCACCCGAGCCGCGATCGTCGAGGGCTCGCCGGGCCGCCCCTCGATGGCCCGCGCCTCGATGGCCCGCGCCTCGATCGCCCGCGCCTCGATGGTCGGCACTTCGGTCACTCGCAACGCGGCCTCGGCTCCGGCGATCACCATCCGCACGTCGGCCTCACTGCTACCGATCGCGGTGATGTAGGCGATCCGCCCGACGACCGAGCCGGCCGGCGGCGGCGCGTGCCGCTGACCGGGTCGGGCGCAGACCACGGCACGATCCACCCCGTTCGGCATCCGATGGGCGTCGAAGCCGATCCCGCCGATGGTCATCTCCTGTGGCACGTAGCAGAACCGCACCGCGCCGAAGGCCTTGTTGTCCGGGTTCAGCTCCGGCCGGCGGCCTACCGCGACAGCGGCCGCGACCAGCCCCGGGTCGATACCGGTGGTCCGCATGCCGAGGTAGGGAATGAGATCGCCACCCAGCCGCGGGTTGACCTCGATCAGCTTCGGCCCGAACGGGGTGAGCCGGAACTCGGTGTGGGTGAAGCCTTCGGTGAAGCCCAGCGCGGCATGGGCCTGCTGCAGGATGTCGCGGAAGCTGTCGTCGGCCAACATCGGATCCGCGCCGTCGACCAGGTGGCCTATCTCCTCGAAGTACGGCGGATAACCCAACTGCTTGTGCGCCAGGCAGATCGGCAGCACCTCGCCGTGGTAGACCGCGCAGTCCACGCTGATCTCCGGACCGTCCGCGTACTCCTCGACCAGCACCGACACCTCGCTGCCGCAGGCCGCCGAGGCGCCGGCCAGCGCGAACTGCTCGGTCAGTTCGGCCTCGCTCGCGACCAGCACCACGTCCATCCTGGCCGCCGGCTCGCGAGGCTTCAGCACCACCGGATAGCCGATCTCGGCCGCCGCCTCGAGCGCCTGCTCGACCGAGTCCACCAGGATCGAGGTCGGCTGCGGGACGCCGGCCACGGCCAGCAGCCGGCGGGTCCGGTGCTTGTCCTGGCAGCGCAGCACCATCCCCGCGTCGACGCCAGGCAGTCCGAGTGCCTGCGAGACCTGGGCCGCGGCGATCAGCGACGCCTCCTGCCAGCACAGCAGGCCGTCGATCCGGTCGCGGGCGGCCAGTGCCCGGGCAGCCGCCAGCAACTCTCGCTCGTCGGTGAGGTCGCGCAGCACCGTGTAGCCGTCGAGGTGCCGGCTCTCCCAGCTGACCGCCTCGGCCAGGAACAGGTGCACCCGGTATTGCTCGGCGAGCGAGCTGAGCAGGTACTCCCGGAACAACTGATCACCGCAACCGACCAGCAGCAGATGGGGACGGTCCGGCGCCGGGCTGGGCGACGGAATTCGGGCGGTCATCAGGCGACTCCTTCGGACAATCGGTCGGCACCCGGCTCGGCGGTTCCGGCTGCTCTCAGCGGTGCCAGTGACGCGATATAGGAGGTGCCGGCGGAGCCGTCGATACGCTGCCACTGTTCGGTGAGCAGCAGCCGGCCGTCCGGCAGCAGCGAGGGAGTGCTCTGACAGCGCCCGGCGATGACCTCGTCGCCGGCGAGCACCATGCAGTACGCCGCCTCGATCACACCCGCCGAGTCCACGGTGCCCACCAACCGACCGGCGCGGACATTGCCATCGCCGATCTCGACGGTGATCAGGTCGCCCTGCTGGTGGTAGTGACCGATCGCATGCTCGGGGCCGGGTTGCACCGCCGAGAACCGCACCCCGTCGTAATTCGGCCGCTGGGACACCGGCCGGCTGCCCGAGATCAGTCCAGCTGGATCGGACACCGCTGCTACCGGCTCACTCATCGCCTAACGCACTCCGTTCGAATCAGTCTTTTCGCGGGCCTCAAGTCAGGTACGGGTGACGGCCTCCCGTTCGGCAGGCGCCGGGGCGGCCGCCGGGCCGCCGGTCAACTCGGCCGCGGCCCGCCGGCTGGCTGCCAGCGCCGTCTTGGCGGCGCCGCCGCTGCCACCGGTGAACGTGAACAGCCGGCCGTCGGCGCCGGGCACCGGCCGTAACGCCAGCAGCCCGGACTCGGCGTAGCAGTCGATCGCGGCGACCGGCGGCTCGGCCGAGTGCAGCCGCAGCGACGGGAACGTGCCGGTCACCAATGCCTCGGCCCGCTCGGCGAGGTCACGGTCGGCCGGCACGCCGGATGCCGGCGCGGCCCAGCCGGTGGTCGGCAGGCCGAGCAGCAGGCCACCCGGGTGCGGCTTGCCGAACAGGCCGGTACGGTCGTCGACGAACGTGGTCGGCAGCGCGCCGGTGGCCCGGTAGATCGTGTACTGGATGCTCTTGGTGGTCAGCCCGCCGGCGCCGAAGCCCGCCGCGCTCAGCAGCGCCGGCGTCCAGGCCCCGGCCGCCAGCACCACCAGGTCGCACTCATGCCGCTCGCCGGCCACGCTGAAGCCGTCCGGCGAGTATTCGGCGACCTGACTGGGCGGCAGCACGGCGACCCGATCCCGGCCGGCCAGGTCGGCCAGCAGCGATCGGCGGAACCGATCCGGATCTAGATAGCCCGCCTGCCGTTCTTCGATGCCGATCCGGTCCTCGGTGAGACCGGCCCAGCCGGACCGGCTCAGCTGCCCGGCATCCACCAGCTCGGCCGACGAGTCCAGCGTCTCGTTGATCTCGACAACCGCCTCGGCCAAGCCGGCCGGCTCGGTGGGCAGGTAGACCGAGCCGCACTCGACGAACCCGCTCCAGTCGCGCAGCACCGGATCGGCGGACAGCTCGGTCATACTCTCTAAAGCGAGCGAGCGCTGTTGTTGGTTCACTTCGTAGGCCCGCACCGCGCCGCCCGAGGCGGCAGTGGCATCGGCCGCTGCCGGCGTCCCGGGCGCCAGCCGTACCTCGGCGATCTCCGGCTGGCTCGCGAGCCGCCAGGCAAGCAAGGTTCCGGCCAGTCCACCCCCGACGATCCCGATGCGCATCAGGCCAGACCCTGGCTCGAGCCGGCGGCAGGTACCCCGGGAACCGCACGCCGGCAGTCGGTATGGCTGGTGTGCCAGCTGCCCATGCCTCGGCTCCCTCAATTCTCTTCGGCGCAGCCAGCCACCTGACCGGCCTCGCGAGATGCGCAAGCGCCTGACCGGTTGGACAGGTTGTCCCTACAGGTAGAGCTGGCAGCGTAACTAGCCCACCGGAAAGGGTTTGCACTCTCAATTCTTCGAAGTGGGTCGGACAACACTATGTCCGACATTCAGGCCGGAGTCTAGACGTCCATCGATATTGCCTACAAAATTCCAACGAATTACGATGTCGAAGTTCGATTGGGTAATCAGAACGGTACGCGCAGTCAACTACTCGATGACAACCGGGTTCCGAGCGGGCGCATGTCCTGCCCGCGATGCCACCGGCGAGGGGCTGCCGGGTCGGCCCCCGCCGGCCGGCACCGGATCAGACAGCCGCCAGCAGCGGTCACCGACGGTGGCCAGCAACCGCTTTCTCGACGCCGAGATAACTTAGGACAACTCTGGCGAAATTTCCGGCATAGCAACCGATTAGGGTGACCCAGTTGATCATGGGGCAGGCCGTCGGTTGACTGACTCCACAGCTGACAGGCCGCCCGACCCGGTGTGCTGACGAGCACTGCAGGCCGTTCGAGTCTTGCCGGCGGCTCGGGACTCATGGTAATGACCACCGTTATCGTACGTCCGACCGGACGTCGGACGCGGATTCTCGGCCGCCGTGGCCGTTATCCGACCGAGATCGCGACGCGCCCCCGCCGCACGCACAATTCACTCGGCCCGCGAATAGTTATATTTGCTGCATCAACTTTCCGGCCCGGGCGGCACAGCGAGCGGCCAACCGGTCGCATCGCGAGAATTCGCGAACCGCGATGCTCAGTTAAGACCGCAGTCGACGGCAGGTTCCATCGCGGGCGGACTGGGATCCAACTTGACCATCAGCTCGGCCAGTTGGCGCAGCTCCGGATCGGTGAGCTGGGTGACCACCAGCCGCGACACCCCGTCCAGGTGCACCTGCGCGGCATCGCGCAGGGTGTCCCGGCCCTTGTCGGTGAGCACCGTGAACAGGCCGCGCGCATCGCACGGATCCGGCTCTCGCCGCACCAGGCCGTCCTTCTGCAGGCGGTCCACCAGCCGGCTCAGCCCGCTGCGGGACAGCAGCACCGCCTCGGCCAGCTCGGACATCCGCAACCGATGCCCGGGAGCCTCGGCCAACTGCACCAGCACGTCATAGCTGCCGAGCGGGATCTTGTGCTGCGCCTGCAGATCCTGTTCCAGCCGCTTGATCAGATGGCTGTGCGTGCGCAGGAAGCCGCGCCACACCGCGAGCCGCCAGTCCCCCGGACGCAGCTGATCCTCGCCTGCCAGATCGGGGCCGGCGGGCGCCACTGCTGGTTCGGTGCGGCCGGTCATCATCGACATCGTAATGAGCTACCAGGCTGTACGTACCATGAATAGGTGGCACAGATGGACACAGATCAACTCCGTACCGCGGTGAGCGCCGCCTTGGCCCAGGTTCAGGATCCGGAGATCCACCGACCGATCACCGAGTTGGGCATGCTGGATCAGCTCGACGTTGCCGCCGACGGCACCGTCGCGGTCCGGGTGCTGCTCACCGTTGCCGGCTGCCCGATGCGGGAGAAGCTGACCGCCGACGTCACCGCCGCGGTCACGGCGGTCGCCGGCGTGACCGGCGTCCAGCTGGATCTCGGGGTGATGACCGACAGCCAGCGCACCGAACTGCGGACCAAGCTGCGCGGGGACAACCCGGTGAACGAGATCCCGTTCGCGCAGCCCGGCTCGCGCACCCGGGTATACGCGGTGGCCTCCGGCAAGGGCGGCGTCGGCAAGAGCTCGGTGACGGTGAACCTGGCGGTCGCGCTGGCCGCCCGAGGCCTGCGGGTCGGCGTGCTGGACGCCGACATCTACGGCTTCTCGGTGCCCCGGATGCTCGGCGTGACCGGCAAGCCGACCCAGGTCGAGAAGATGATCATGCCGCCGC
Organism: Jatrophihabitantaceae bacterium; assembly: GCA_045807085.1. Classification (GTDB taxonomy): domain Bacteria; phylum Actinomycetota; class Actinomycetes; order Mycobacteriales; family Jatrophihabitantaceae; genus Jatrophihabitans_A. Next base: position 171,953 of record JBJMIB010000003.1, on the reverse strand, counting down.
AGGCGCACGGGGTGAAGGTCATCTCGATCGGCATGTTCACCGCCGGCAACACCGCGGTGGTCTGGCGTGGCCCGATGCTGCACCGGGCGCTGCAGCAGTTCCTCGCCGACGTCTACTGGGGCGAGCTGGACGTGCTGCTGATGGACCTGCCGCCGGGCACCGGTGACATCGCGATCTCGCTGGCCCAGCTGGTGCCGTCGGCCGAGCTGCTGGTGGTCACCACCCCGCAGCTGGCCGCTCGCGAGGTGGCCGAGCGCGCCGGCTCGATCGCGCTGCAGACCCACCAGCAGATCGTCGGGGTGGTGGAGAACATGAGCTGGCTGGAGCAACCGGACGGCTCCCGGCTGGAGCTGTTCGGCTCCGGCGGCGGCCAGGCGGTGGCCGACTCGCTGTCGGCTTTGACCGGCACCCGGGTGCCGCTGCTCGGCCAGGTGCCGCTGGAGGTGGCCATCCGGGAAGGTGGCGACGAGGGCACGCCGGTGCTGCTCGGCGCGCCGGACACACCCGCGGCGCAGGCACTGGCCGCGGTCGCCGACGCGCTGGCCGCCCGCCAGCGCAGCTTGGTCGGCCGGTCGCTCGGCCTGTCGGCCGCGTCCAGCTGAGTCGTCGGCAGACCTGCTCTGCCGACCGTCCGGCCTCGGGCTCTGGGCAGCATGACCGCGGCACGGCCTGCCTCGAGGACGCCGCCTCAGGTGGCGTCGGCGTCGTAGGGCGCCGGCCTGCCCGGCGCCGGCTGTTGCGCGGTCACGCCGCTCGGCGGGTTCGGTCCGCTGCCGTTGCGCGGGTTCGGTCCGCTGCCGCTCGGCGGGTTCGGACCGCTGCCGCTGCGAGGGTTCGACGGCGCGCCAGTCGGCTCGTCCTCGCCACGGAGTGCCCGCGAGATGGCCTCACGCGGGTTCAGCGCGGTCAGATCCTCATCGCCCAGCAGCGCGTTCCGGATCGCGGTGCGCGGGTTGAGCGAGCGCAGATCGAAGTCGGCGAATTCCGGGCCCAGTTCGTCGTTGAGCTGGCTGCGCGCGCCATGAGCCAGGTCGCGCAACGTGCGTAGCATCCGGGCCGCGTCCTTGGCCAGCTGCGGAAGCTTGTCCGGCCCGAAGACGATCAGGGCCACCGCGGCCAGGACCAGCATCTCGAAGGGCCCGATATTGAACACGCGTTCAGCCTAGGCGGCGAGTTCGGCGCTGCCCAGGGCCGCCGATCAGGAACTGCCTATGGGTCACCGATCAGGACCTGCCCAGGGTGACCGAGGCGGTCCGGGTGACGCCGGCCCGGACATAGCGGACGGTGACCGTCTGATCAGGCTGGGATTCGGCCACCGCCACGGTCAGCGCGTCGCCGGAGGTGATCAACTCCTTCTCGAACAGGGTGATCACGTCGCCCTCGGTCAGTCCGGCCTTGTCGGCCGGGCCGCCGGGCACCACCTGCACCAGGTAGGCCCCATCCTGGGTGCCGTCGGTCACGCTGCGGCTGCTCGCACCGAAGTCGGCGTGCGCCACCTTGCCGGTTCGGATCAGCTGCTGGGCGACGCTGCGGGCGGTGTTGATCGGGATGGCGAAGCCAACCCCGATATTGCCGGACTGGCCGCCACTGCCCTGGCCCAGCGAGGCGATCGCGGTGTTGATGCCGACCACCGAGCCGTCCGCGGCGACCAGCGCGCCGCCGGAGTTGCCGGGGTTGATCGCGGCGTCGGTCTGGATCGCGTCGATCACCGCGTCCGGCTCGCCGTTCTCGCCCGGAAGCCGAAGCGGCTCGCGCAGGTTCGACACGATGCCGGAGGTGACCGTGCCGCGCAGGCCCAGCGGGTTGCCGATCGCAACCACCGGATCGCCGACCGCCAGGGTGGACGAGTCACCGAGGCTGGCCACCGTGAGCGAGGTCTTGTCGACCTTGAGCACCGCCAGGTCGTTGCGCGGGTCGGTGCCGACAACCTGTCCGGGAGCCGAGGACTGGTCGGAGAACACCACCCGGATGCTGAACTTGGCGCCGAAGTTCACCACGTGGTTGTTGGTCAGGATGTAGCCGCGCCGATCGATCACCACCCCGGAGCCGGCGCCGGCGGAGTCGGCGGACCGGACGTCGATGGATACCACCGCGGGGCTGACCCGCTTGGCGATGTCGGCCACCGAGCCCGGCGGCCGGTTGGCCGGCGTGCCGGTCTCGGCCAGCTTGACGTTGGGATTGGTGAGCACCCGGTGCGCCCGTTCGGACAGGAAGTAGCCGACGCCGCCGCCGAGCACCCCGGCGACCAGGCCGGCCACCAGCACGATGGCCAGCGTGGACAGCCCGAACCGGGCCCGGCGCCGGCGGCCGTCGCCGGCTCCCGGTTGCTCGTCCTCGGTCTCGGCCGCCGGCTCGCCGATGCCGATCACCTCATCGTCGGCGAAGACCGGTGGTCCGGCGAGCCAGTACGGCGACAGCGCGTCCCGCCACGGGTCCTTCTCGGCGTTCTCCTTCCACCACGGCGAGCCTGGACCTGGCGGCTCCGGCAACATCCGGTCGCCCGGTGCCGGTTCGAAGACCTGAGCCCCGCCGGCCGGCCGGAAGGAGTCGGCGACCTGCGGCGGCACCGGCTGGCTCAGCGCGCCATGCCGGGGTGGCAACCGGTCACCCGGGGGTGGGTCGAATGCCAGCTGGCCGGCACCTGGTGCCCGGTAGGCCGCCTCCTCAGCCGCCGACACCGGCGGCCGGTTGCCCTTCTCAGGCCGGCCGCCAGCCGCTGGCGGCTCGAACGAGGAGTCCACGTCGGCTGGGCGGGAGAACGGCGATTCCTCGCTCACGAAGCCTCCGGCGGATAGGTGCGATCAGCGGTCCGGGCCGGAGCACTGGCGTCAGGTTTCGAGTCTGCCCGAGACCGGCCGGACGGGCCAACCACGCCGTCCTGGCCCAACCGGACTACCGGGAGCCCGACTGCGGAGCGGTTGCCAGCACCGGGTGGGCCGGCAGCAGTGCTCCACCGATCGGCTGGGCCGTGCTCGGGCGGCCCGGTCGGACCACTGCCGGCCGGGTGAACGCGGATCGGGTCAGCGTCGCGGACGGGATGCCGAGGGGGTTGGACCGCTGGTTGCCGGCGGCGCCGCTGTTGCCGGTATTACCGGTCAGCTGGGTGAGCTGCACCGAGGCCGGCTGATGCTCGACCGGCCGCTGCAGCGAGGAGAGGTTGGTGCCGATGGCGCCGGCCGCCACCACGGCCGCGGCGGAGGCCAGGATACCGACCGGCAACAGCACCCGGCGGTGGCTGGATCGTTGAGCCGGCTGGTTGACTGGCTGTGAAGCCGGGCCCAGTGCGCAGGCGGCGCCCGGCGGCCGGTGCTGCTCGGCCGCCATCCGGTCGGCGTTGCCAGGGTCTGGGTGGCGCAGGTCAGCGTTGCTCGGCCCGGCGTTGCGCGGGTCGTGGGCAAGGAACATCAGCACACCGTCGGCACCGAGCACGGTGGGCAGGCCGCCGCGCGGCGGTGGCAGCGGGGTGGACATCGGAACCCCCGCCAGCCGGCTCAGCAAATCGGCCGGCATGGTCGGAGTGCCGGCCGTCCGCAGCAGCAGCACGGCTTCCCGCTGAGCCCGGACGGCCTCGGCGCACTCGACGCACTCGGCGCAGTGCCGGCGCGCCCGAGCAGCCGCGGCGACCGACAGCACACCGTCGGCGAAGGCAGTCACCGCATCCTCGGACAGGTGCGGCAGTCCGAACACGCCCGCAACAGTCATCTGCTCGGTTCACTCCCGGTCTCGCCGGGGGCGGTGCTCGCCATCGCCCGGCTCGGCCGGTCGGCGTTCGCCGACTCCCGGCTGTTCGGCCGGCCGGTGCTCGCCGACTCCCGGCTGCTCGGCGCCCGATGCGCCAGCGCCTGGCGCAGCAGCACCCGGCCCCGGTGGATTCTCGATCGCACCGTACCGACCTTGACGTTCAGGGTCAGCGCGATCTCCTCGTAGGTCAGGCCCTCCAGGTCACAGAGCACCACCGCGGCCCGGAAGTCGGCCGGCAACGTACCCAGCGCGCGCTGGATCTCGGGGTCCAGGTTGTTCTGCTCGTAGGCCCGTTCCGGGCCCGGTTCGCTGGAGGCCAGCCGATCGGGAGCATCCTCGGCCAGCGAGTCGAACCGGATCTTCTGCCGGCGCCGGACCAGGTCCAGGAACAAGTTCGTGGTGATCCGGTGCAGCCAGCCCTCGAAGGTGCCCGGGGTGTAGTCGGCAAGCGACCGGAACACCCGGACGAAGGTCTCCTGGGTGAGATCCTCGGCGTCGGCCCGGTTACCGGACAGCCGGTAGGCGAGCCGGTAGACCCGGTCGGCGTGGGTGCGGACGATCTCGTCCCAGGATGGCGCGACCCAGCCGGCCGATTCGGCCGGGGTCGGGCTCGGATGCACAGTCGGATCGGCAATTCGCGGTTCGGCCACGGCCGAACCGCTCATCGAACTGGCCACACCGAGCTTCAGCGTGGACATTGGCGTCACATCACTCATCTCTGCAGCTAGGTCCGGCGGTTCTTCGTCGGACCGGTTCAGCGTGCCCGAGCCAGCTGTGCATCGCATGAACGCCTCAGACATCTCTAACGTTCCCGATAACGCTTCCCGACCGCCGAAACCGGTGGCCGATGTCTAGGCTCGACATCCGTGCATACCTATACCGAGGCCAGCGCCGCAACAGCGCGACGACTGGCCGAGCTGTGCCTGGAGCGGTTGGCGATGCAGGCACCGCTGGATCGGCCGCTGCCGCCGGCAGAACTGCAGCTGCTGGCTGGTGACACGGTGACCGAGGCCGGGATCGGCCCGGCCGAGACGGTCCGGCTCTGGGACGAGGTGCTCGCGCCGGCCTGCCTGTCGGTGGACCACCCGCGCTACCTGTCCTTCATCCCGGGCGCGCCGACCAAGGCGGCCGCCGCCTTCGACATGCTGGTGGGCGCGTCCAGCGTGTACGGCGGCAGCTGGTTGGAGGGCGCCGGCGCGGTGTACGCCGAGAACCAGGCGCTGCGCTGGATCGCCGACCTGGTTGGGCTGCCGGCCGAGGCCGGCGGGGTGTTCGTGCAGGGCGGCACGATCGGCAATCTCTCGGCCCTGGTCGCCGGACGGGAAGCGGCTCGGCACAAGCGGGCGCTGGCCGCCACGCCGCAGCCGGCCCGGTGGGCGGTGCTAACCACCGCCGAGACGCACTCCTCGGTCAAGCACGGGCTCGAGGTGGTGATGGATGTGGACGTGATCTCGGTGCCGGGCGACGACCGGGGCCGGCTGACCGGCGCGGCCATCCGCACGACGCTGGGCACCCTGCCGGAAGGGGTCGCCGACGGCATCTTCGCGGTGGTGGCCACCGCCGGCTCGACCAATCTGGGCCTGGTGGACGACATCGCCACCGTGGCCGAGCTGACCACCGAGCGGGGCTGGTGGCTGCACGTGGACGGCGCCTACGGCGGCGCCGGGTTGGCCGCGCCCTCGGTGCGCCACCTGTACGCCGGCATCGAGCATGCCGATTCCTTCATCGTCGACCCGCACAAGTGGCTGTTCGCGCCCTACGACTGCTGCGCGCTGATCTACCGCGACCCGGTGCTGGCCCGCGCGGCGCACACCCAGCGAGCCGGTTACCTGGATCCGGTGACGGTGGAGGGTGAGTGGAATCCGAGTGACTTCGCCATCCAGCTGACCCGGCGTGCGCGTGGCCTGCCGTTCTGGTTCTCCCTTGCCGTGCATGGCACCCAGGCCTACAGCGACGCGGTGGAGCAGACGCTGGCCACCGCTCGGGCCGGCCGCAAGCTGATCGACGAGGCCGAGCACCTGCGGCTGCTGGCCGAACCGGACCTCAGCGTGCTGATCTTCGAACGGGTGGGTTGGCAGCAGGCCGACTACGACGCCTGGAGCAACCGGGCGATGCTGCAGGGCTTCGCGTTCGTGACCCCGACCAAGCACAACGGGCAGGTGTGCACCCGGTTCGCGATCGTCAACCCGGTGACCACTGCCGAAGACCTGTCGCTGATCATCGACTCGATGCGCTGACCAACGTCCGATTGCGGAGAGTTCCGCCCGGGGACGGAGTGCCGGACTGCCGCATCAGCTGAGTCGGCTTATCCACCGGCCGATGTTGCCGGAGAAATACCCACGCTGACGGTGGTCAAGGCTCCGAAATCAGGGGGGCCTGCGGCGGTAGAGTCTGGCCATGGCCGCTGAGTACCTGACTGAATCGAGCCAGGCGTACGCCGAGAAGTTCGTCGGCGAGGACGAGGTGATCGCCGCCGCCCGCGGCCGCGGCGCCGAACTCGGCTGCGTCCCGATCGGGCCGGCCGGCGGCGCGGTGCTCCGGCTGCTCAGCCAGCTCCTCGGTGCCCGCAACGTGGTCGAGGTCGGCACCGGCGCCGGGGTGTCCGGCCTCTGGCTGCTGGCCGGCATGCGCCCGGACGGCGTGCTGACCACCGTGGACACCGAGCCCGAGCACCAGCGGGCCGCCCGGCAGGCCTTCGTCGAGGCCGGTATTGCCAGCACCCGCTACCGGCTCATCAACGGCGCGGCCGACGAGGTGCTGCCCCGGCTCACCGACGGCGGCTACGACCTGGTGTTCGTCGATGCCGACAAGACCAGCTACGGCACCTACCACGAGCAGGCCGTGCGGCTGCTGCGGCCCGGCGGCGTGGTGGCTTTTGACAACGTGCTCTGGCACAACCGGGCGGCTGACAACAGCGTGCGCGACGCCGACACGGTGGCGCTGCGCGAGGTGGCCAGAGCGGTGCGCGAGGACGACCGGCTGACGCCGGCCCTGCTGCCGGTCGGCGACGGGCTGCTGCTGGCCGTCAAGCGCTGACGGGGGCGGCGTCAGCCGGCCGCCTTGGCCAGCTCCGGCGGCGTCAGCCGGCCGCCTTGGCCAGCTCCGGCGGCGTCAGCCGGCCGCCTTGGCCAGCTCCGCCAGCACCGCCCGCACCACCGGCCGGGCCTGGCTCGAGGTCCGGGTCAGCGCGATCAGCCGCCGGCTCATCCGCGGCTCGCGCAGCGGGCATAACTGCACCTCGGCGACGTTGTCGGCCACCGCCAGCCTGGGCAGCACGGCGATGCCGTGTCCGGCCGCCACCGCCCGTACCAGCAGCAGCATGTCATCGGTCTCCCAGCGCACCCGGGGCTCGAAGCCCTCGGCCCGGCAAGCCAACCGGACCGCCTGCCCGCAGGCAGCGGTCAGCGGTGGCATCACCCAGTCGTGCTCGGCCAACCCGGCCAGGGCCAGCCCGGCACCGGCCGGCAAGGCACCGGCCGGCAAGGTACCGGGCATGCCGACCACCACCAGCGGCTCGGTGATCAGCTCGGTCGCCGCCAGGTAGTCGGGAAACGGCACCGGCACACCGTCGTAGACGTCGACCACCGCCACATCGAGATCCCCGGCGGTCAGCTGGCCGATGCTGTCGGCCGGCTCGGCGACGGTGACCGTGAGTTCGAGCTCGGTGTGCTCGGCCAGCAACCGGAGCGCCGCCTCGCTGACCAGCGAGGCGGCCGCCGAGGCCACCGTGCCCAGCCGCACCTGGCCGGCCAGCTCACCGGTCAGCCGGTCCAGATCGGCCCGGGCCTCCTCCAGCAGGCCCAGGATGCCGCGGGCCCGGGTCACCAGAACCTGCCCGGCACCGGTGAGCAACACCCCGCGCGGTAACCGGTCGAGCAGTGGAGTGCCGGCCTCGCGCTCGAGGATGGCCAGCTGCTGGGAGACCGCCGAGGGCGTCAGCCCCACCTCGCGGGCCGCCCCGGCGATGGAGCCACGCATGGCAACTTCGCTGAGCAGCCGCAGCCGGCCGACATCCAACGGTGTGTCCATAACTGCCTCGTACCGGGCTTCCAGGCTGGGCTGAGAACTGCGGGAGCCGCAATATTATCTAACGGTCGCTCTACAGTATCGTAAGCTGAACTGCACACTGATCGGAAGGATCGCGGAGATGGCACGCTCGATCAACGAGGTTCGGGTGGTTGGACTGGGCAAGGTGGGTGAGCTGGTGGCAACCCTGCTCGCCGACACCGGCTTCAGCGTGATCGCCTATGACGCCCGCGAACAAGTCGGCCTGCCATTCGTGACCAAGGCGCTGGACGTCCGCGACACGGTGGCGCTGAAGGAGGCCCTGGTCGGCGCGGATGCGGTGGTGTCCTGCCTGCCGTACAACCTGAACCTGGGGGTGGCCGAGGCCGCGCACGCCAGTGCCACCCACTACTTCGACCTGACCGAGGACGTGCCGACCACCCTGCGGGTGCTGCAGCTGGCCGCGGCCGCCCCGCGCACCGTGTTCGCCCCGCAATGCGGGCTGGCGCCGGGCCTGATCGGCATCATCGGCGCCTCGCTCACCCAGCACTTCGAAGTGATCCGCTCGATCGAACTCAAGGTCGGCGCGCTGCCCCGGCATCCGGCCGGCCTGCTCGGCTACGCCTTCAACTGGTCGGCCGAGGGCGTGGTCAACGAGTACCTCAACGACTGCGAGGTGCTGCGGTCCGGGCACCGGCAGATGGTGCCGGCAATGACCGAGCGGGAACGGGTGGTGATCGGCGGCATCGAGCTGGAGGCCTCGCTCACCTCCGGTGGCCTGGGCACCATGTGCGAGACCTACGAGGGCCGGGTGCAGCGGCTGGACTACAAGACCATGCGCTACCCGGGACACTTCGAGCTGATGCGGTTCTTCTTCGACGAGCTCGGGCTGCGCGACCGGCGGGAGCTGGCCGGTCAGATCCTGGTGGACGCCAAGCCGCCGGTCGACGACGACGTGGTGTACCTGCACGCCGCCGTGGAGGGCCAGGCGCACATCACCAACGGCGGTCATCCGTACCGCAAGCAGTACGTCCGGGCCTACCAGCCGCTGGAGATCAACGGCCGGTCGTGGCGGGCCATCTCCTGGACCACCGCCGCCTCGGCCGCCGCCGTGGTCGAACTGGTGGCCGACGGCCGGCTGCCACAGACCGGCTTCATCAAGCAGGAGGACATTCCGTTCGCCGACCTGCTGTCCACCAAGAACGGTGCCCTGTTCGGCGACCTCGGCAAAGTCTGATCGGAGCCTTCACATGCTGTCTCACCAGGAAATCACCAGCACTACCAATGGCATTCTCGAACGAATCGGAGTAGCCGACCCGTTCACCGACAGCGGCGAGCTGATCGCCCGGTCACCCATCACCGGTGGTGAGCTGGGCCGACTGCGGGCACACACGCCGCGGCAGGTGGCCGAGCTGATCGGCAATGCTGCCGAGGCGTTCGAGCAGTGGCGGGACGTGCCGGCGCCGGTGCGCGGCGGGCTGGTGCGAGAGCTGGGCAACCTGCTGCGCGAGCACAAGGCTGACCTGGGCGCGCTGGTCTCGATCGAGGCCGGCAAGATCACCTCCGAGGGCCTCGGCGAGGTGCAGGAGATGATCGACATCTGCGACCTGGCGGTGGGCCTGTCCCGCCAGCTCTTCGGCAAGACCATCGCCACCGAGCGGCCCGGGCACCGGATGATGGAGCAGTGGCACCCGCTCGGCGTGGTGGGCGTCATCTCGGCGTTCAACTTCCCGGTCGCGGTCTGGAGCTGGAACACCGCAATCGCACTGGTCTGCGGCGACCCGGTGATCTGGAAGCCCTCGGACAAGACTCCGCTCACCGCGCTTGCCTGCCAGGCGCTGATCAGCGAGGCGGCTCGCCGGGTCGGCGCCCCGGAGCAGGTCAGCCAGCTGGTGCTCGGCGGGGCCGAGGTGGGCCAAGCCCTGGTCGACGACCCGCGGGTGGCGCTGGTCTCGGCAACCGGCTCGACCCGGATGGGCCGGGCCATCGCGCCTCGGGTGGCCAGCCGGTTCGGCAAGCTGCTGCTGGAACTCGGCGGCAACAACGCCGCCATCGTGGCACCGAGCGCCGATCTGGACCTGACCGTGCGCGGCATCGTGTTCTCCGCCGCCGGCACCGCCGGCCAGCGCTGCACCACGCTGCGCCGGGTGATCGTGCACAGCTCGATCGCCGATGAGCTGGGGGCCAGGCTGACCAAGGCGTATGCCACCCTGCCGATCGGCTCCCCGCTCGCGGACGGCACGCTGGTCGGGCCGCTGATCGACGGCACTGCCTACGAGTCGTTCACCAAGGCGCTGGCGGCGGCCGAAGCCGATGGGGGCAGCCGGCTGATCGGTGGCGAGCGGGTGCTCACCGACGAGGCGGCGGAGGCCTTCTACGTGCAGCCGGCCATCGTCCGGATGCCGGCCCAGACCGAGATCGTCAAGGCCGAGACGTTCGCGCCGATCCTGTACCTGCTCAGCTACGACTCCTTCGACGAGGCCATCGCGCTGCAGAACGAGGTGGCCCAGGGCCTGTCCTCGTCCATCTTCACCTCCGACGTGCGTGAGGCCGAGCGGTTCGTCTCCGCCGCCGGCTCGGACTGCGGCATCGCCAACGTCAACATCGGCCCGTCCGGCGCCGAGATCGGTGGCGCGTTCGGCGGCGAGAAGGAGACCGGCGGTGGCCGGGAGTCCGGCTCGGATGCCTGGCGCGCCTACATGCGGCGGTCCACCAACACGGTGAACTACTCCACCGAGCTGCCGCTGGCCCAGGGCGTCAAGTTCGGCTAGGACGGCCCGGTCAGCGCAGGCCGACCCGGGCGGCTGCCAACTCCAGGCGGTCGTCCGGCGCCACCACGGCCAGCCGCAGGTGGTCGACGGACTGGGCCCCGTAGAACTCACCCATCGAGGCGACCAGGCCGGCTCGTTCGGCCAGCATCCGGGCGCAGCCCCAGGCGTCGCCGTCCGGCGCCGGAAACCAGAGGTAGAACGCGCCGGCCGGCATCGGCACCGACAGCCCCAGCGCGGCCAGGATCTCGATCAACCGACGCAGCCGGCGCTGGTACACCGCACGCTGCCGGGTCACCTGCTCGTCATCGGCCAGCGCCACCACGGCCGCCGCCTGCACCGGTCCCGGCGGCATCAGCCCGGCATGCTTGCGCACCTCGCGCAGGTAGTGCACCAGCTCCGGGTCGCCAGCGTAGAAGCCGATCCGGGCACCGGCGAAGTTGTCGCGCTTGGACAATGAGTGCAAGGCGATCAGGCCCTGACTACCCTCCCGCAGGATGGTGGTGGGATCGGCGCCGAAGCTGAACTCGGCGTAGCACTCGTCCGACAGCACCGGCACGTCGTGCTGCCGGCCCCAACGGGCCGCCGCTGGCAGGTCGAGGATCTCGCCGGTCGGGTTGCTGGGCGAGTTCACCCAGATGCACAGGGCACGTTCGGCATCGCTGTCGCTGATCTCGGCGAGCCGGCGGTACGGCACCGGGCGCAACCCGGCCAGCGTCGCGCCCATCTCGTAGGTGGGGTAGCTGATCGCCGGGTAGAGCACGGTGTCCCGGCCCGGCGTGCGCAGCTTCAGGTACTGCGGGGTGGAGGCGACGAACTCCTTGGTGCCGACGCAGGCGGCCACCTCCCGGTCCGGGTCGACCCGGGCCCCGAGCCGCCGGTCGATCCAGCCGGCGGCGGCCCTGCGCAATGCCGGCGTGCCGATCGAGGGCGGGTAGCCGCGGGCCGGCACCGCCGTGGCCAGCGCCGCGATCACCGCCGGCGTCGGCGGATCGCAGGGGGTGCCGATCGAGAGGTCGATCGCGCCACCCTCGAGCTTGTCGGCGATCGCGGTGAGCTCGCCGACCCGCTCGTACGGGTAGGGCGGCGGCACGAAGCCTTGGGTGGCGAGGCGTTCAGTCACGAGTTTTCCCCTGCTCTGGCGGCAACATCGCATCGGCCGCGGTCGCGGTGACTTCGGCGGGATCGTTCGAAGCCAGCCGGGATGACAGTAGCTCGGCAAGATGGCGGCCGGTACGACTGGACAACTGCGCCAGCTGGGTACGGCAGGAGAAGCCGTCGGCCAGCAGCACGGTGTCGGGACCGGCTGCCCGCACCGCCGGCAACAACGCCTGCTCGGCCACCGCCACCGACACGTCGTAGTGGCCCCGCTCGACGCCGAAGTTGCCGGCCAGCCCGCAGCAGCCGCCCAGGGTCTGCACCTCCGCTCCGGCGGCGGCCAGCAGCGCCCGGTCGGCGTCGAAGCCGAGCACCGCGTGCTGGTGACAGTGCGGCTGCGCCACCGCCGTCAGGCCGGCCAGCGAGGGTGGCGTCCAGCCCGCTTCGGTGAGGAGCTCGGCGAGCGTGCGGGTCTGCCGGCGGACCTGCTCGGCCCTCGGGTCCTCGGGCAACAACTCACCGGCATCCGAGCGCAGCACCGCGGTGCAGGACGGCTCCAGCCCGACGATGGGAAGACCTTCGGCCAGCGCCGGTGCCAGCGCGTCGAAGGCGCCGCGCAGCTGCCGGCGAGCGCCGTCCAGCTGCCCGGTGGTGATCCAGGTGAGCCCGCAGCAGACCTGCCGCTCGGGGATCCGCACCGAGAACCCGGCCGCCTCCAACACCGCGACGGCAGCCCGTCCCACCTCGGGGCTGAAGGAGTTCGTGAAGGTGTCCAGCCAGAGCAGCACCGGCTCGCCGGCGGCCACCGGGTGCTCGGCGAACCAGCCGCGGAAGGACCGGCTGGCGAACCGGGGCAGCGGCCGCCGCCGGTCGATGCCGCCGGCCCGCTTGGCCAGCGCGGCCAGCGGCGCCGGCCGCAGCGTGGCGTTGGCCAGCGCCGGGGCGCGGCTGGCCAGCCGCGCCCACCGGGGCAGCCAGCCCAGCGCGTAGTGGGCGGCCGGCCGGGGCCGGTGCCGGTAGCGCTGGTAGAGCACCTCTGCCTTGTAGGTGGCCATGTCCACCCCGGCCGGGCAGTCCGAGGCGCAGCCCTTGCAGGCCAGGCACAGGTCCAGCACCTCGGCCAGCTCGGGCGAACGCCAGCCATCGGCGACCAACTCGGAATTGGCCAGCTCCTGCAGCACCCGTGCCCGGCCGCGGGTCGAGTGGGTCTCGTCCCGGGTTGCCAGGTAGGACGGGCACATCACGCCGCCGCTGGCGGTGAGGTCGGCCCGGCACTTAGCCACCCCGACACAGCGGTGCACCGCGGTGACGAAGGAGCCGCCGTCCTGGCCGAAGCCGAATCCGCGCCGGCCGGGCACCGGATGCGCCTGCGGCAGCCGCAGGTTGGCCTGCACCGGGACCGGATCGACGATCACCCCCGGATTGAGCAGGTTGGCCGGATCGAAGATGGCCTTCACCTGGCCGAACAACCCGATCGCGGCGGGTGAGTACATCGCCGGCAGCAACTCGCTGCGAGCCCGGCCGTCGCCGTGCTCGCCGGACATCGAGCCGCCATAGCCGGCCACCAAGTGCGCCGCGGCGAACAGGAACTCCCGAAACAGCTCTGGCCGCTCGGCCAGCGGGAAGTCCAGCCGGGCGTGCACACAGCCATCGCCGAAGTGCCCGTAGGCCAGCCCGTCGACGCGGTACTCGGCCAGCAGCCGGAAGAACTCGCGCAGGTAGTCACCGAGCCGCGCCGGCGGCACGGCGGCGTCCTCCCAACCCGGCCAGGCCGGCGCGTTGGCCGGCGTCCGGCCGCCCAGCCCGGCGCCGTCCTCCCGGATCCGCCAGAGCCGGACGGCATCGGCGCCGGTTACCACGCTGGCATCCTCGGCACCGGCAGCGGCGACCACCCGGCGGGCCGCCTCGGTCGCCTCGTCCCGGCTGGCGCCACCGGTCTCGACGAACAGCCAACCGCCGCCAACCGGCAGCGGTGGTACTGCCGCCGGGCCACGCCGGCTACGCAGCACCGCCAGCAGCCGGGCGTCCATGCCTTCCAACGCCAGCGGTGCCAGCGGCAACAGGGCCGGCACCGCGTCGGCCGCACTCGGCATGTCCGGATAGCCCAGCACCGCCAGCGCGGTGTGCGATGCCGCCGGCACCAGCCGCACGGTGGCCTCGGTGACCACCGCCAGGCTGCCCTCGGTGCCGGCCAGGAACCGGGCCAGCTGACCGCCCTGCTCCGGCAGCAGATGCTGCATCGAGTAGCCGGAGACCTGCCGCCCGAACCGGCCGAACTCGTGGCGGATCACACCCAGGTTGGCCGCCACCAGCGCGGAGAGATCGGCACCGACCGGATCGGCCAGCTCGGCCAGCCGGCCGGCTCGCAGCGACCGGCCGTCGGCCAGCAACAGGCTCAGCTCCGCGACGTTGTCGGCCGTCTTGCCGTAGGCCAGTGCGTGCGCGCCGCAGGCGTTGTTGCCGATCATGCCGCCGAGCGTGCAGCGCGCCTGGGTGGACGGATCGGGGCCGAACCGCAGACCGTGCGGCGCGGCGGCCCGCTGCAGGTCGGCCAGGATCAGCCCCGGCTGCAGCACCGCCGTGCCGGCGTCCGGGTCCAGCGCCAGCAGCCGGTTCAGATGCCGGGAGAAGTCCAGCAGGATGCCGTTGGAGACGGCATTGCCGGCGCAGGAGGTGCCGGCGCCCCGGGCCACCAGCGGGATGCCGGTGTCCCGCGCCACCCGCAACGCCAGCGCCACCTCCTCGGCAGCGCGCGGGAACACCACCACCTGCGGTACCAGCCGGTAGTTGGAGGCGTCTGAGGAGTATTCGGCCCGCCGCCGGGAGGAGGCGTCCACCTCGGCCACGCCGGCCCGGCGCAGCTCGGCGGCCAGCTCTTGCGGATTCACCCGGTCAATCTTGCCGGGCCGCCAGCGGTTACCGGCTGCCGGGGCGGGCGATGAGCGCTCGCGCGAAGAGCAGGGTACCGACCGGGCGAGCGCCTGGTTCAGCGGGCCGCGTCCGGCCGGAACGGAATTGCGGGCCCGGTGACCGGCGGCTGGCTGCCCACCGCTCGCCGGGCGATCAGCTCGGCCTCGGTGACCGCCAGCAGGTCCGCCAACGAGTACCCGTCGCGCGGTTTGGCAGCGACCGCGACCTCCGCGGCGATGTTGTTGTGCCGCAACGCCGAGCGCAGCCGGATGGCCAGCGAGTCGGCACTGGTACCCGGGCAGTCGGCCAGCAGCATGGCCAGCCCGTTGCTGGTGATCCCGATGGCGTCGCAGCCCGCCTGCATCCGGGCCAACAGCGCGACCGCCTGCGGATCGGCGGTGGCCACCCGCATGATCGCCGCGGCCGGGCAGGCGGCGACCACCTCGCGGGCCACGATCAGCCAGGCCTCGCGGCGCATCGGCCGGCCATTCGGGTCCTCACCCTGATGTCGCAGGCCCGACCGCAACGCTCGGCCCTGCAGGTACAGCGCCGCCGGCAGCGAGAGCCACAGCAGCGGCATCCGCTGGTCGTGCAGCAGCACCTCGCCCAACGCCAAGCCCACCGTGGCGATCTCCAAGTCGTAGATCTTCGGCCGGGCCAGCAATCGGACGGCGGCGTACTGCCTGCTCGCCAGCATCGCCAGCGCCATCAGCACAACCGCCACACCGATATAGGCGAAGGCCGCCAGGCCGAGCGCCGCCGGCCGCGGCAGCGCTAATTCGCTAACTTGATGTGCAGCCAACGCGCCGATTATCGTGCCGGCTGTGCTGTATACATATCGGTAGGTCGTGCCGAGCCCAGCGATTTTTCGGGCTGGCCAATCGGCAATGGCAGCAATAATAATTACCGCTGATGCCAGCTGGGTGGGCAACAAGACGGCGGCGGCGAAGTCCCAGGTCGCAAGCAGGTTCAGGCTCAATCCTGACTCCGCTCCGGACGTCAAGACATGCCGCACGCCTTCCCAACTGACACAGACCCGGGAATAGGTAATACTCAGCGAGGTCAAAAGGATGGCCGTGCCGATCTCAGCGCGCGTGATTGTGCCGATAAAGGCGGTCGACGCGAGTAGGGCGCAGGCATCCACGATAAGGATGAATATGATCGCGCGAAATGGCACACGCCAAAGTGACCAGCCCCACACCGATCTGAGCACTACCGCCTCCTCCGCCGAGAACCGCGTCATGTATGCACACTCCGGTAAGGAGGTGTCGAACATGCGCAACATCATCTGGGGCTGATCAAGGTATTACGTTCGATGACAGACAGTACATATCATGCATCCCCCTTGTCACGAGTTGTCTTACCCGCGGTGCGCGCGGGGTCGGCCCCCGGCAGACCCCGCCCCGCAGGGGCGTGCCCCCCAGCAGTCAACCGGCGATCCTAACGTTGTTAGGACCGTTGCGCCCCATCCCCTTGAGCCGATTCGCGGTACTCGTGCGGTCGGCAGCCGAATCCCAGTGAACCGGCCGTGGGCTGGCCTTACCCCGGTGCCGTTATCCTGACCGGTGTGCGATTCCAGGCCGAGTTGCAGTCCGCCAACGGCAACGGCCGTTGGGTCGCGGTGCCGCCGGATATCGCTGGCAGCTTCACCATCCGCCGGCCACCGGTCCGCGGCACCGTGAATGGCGTGCCCTATCGATCCCGGCTGGCCGTGTACGGCGGCTACAGCTACCTCGGTTTCACCGCGGCGATCCGCAAGCAGGCCAGCATCGAACTCGGTGACCTGCTCGACATCGAGATCGAAGCCGACCCGGAACCCAGGGTGGTCACCTTGCCGGACGCGCTGGCGGCCGCGCTGCTTGCCGATGCCGAGGCCAAGGCCGCCTTCGACAAGCTTGCCTTCACCCACCGCCGCGAGTACGCCAGCTGGGTCGCCGAGGCCAAGCGCCAGCAGACCCAACAGCGCCGGGTGGCCCAGGTCCTGCAGCGAATCCTGCCCCGCTAGTTGAAGTACTCGCTCGGCTTGATGCCGTCCAACCCGAGCGCCACCGCCGCCCGGGCCGCGATCGGCCCGATCAGGTTGCCGGTGCCGTTGTAGCCGCCGCAGGCGACCACGCCAGCACGTACCTCGGCCACGATCGGCCGGCCGTCCGGGGTGTAGCCGGCCGAGGCGGCCCAGCGGTGGCTGATCCGGATCGGCGCGCCGGCGAACCGGGCGGCGATCCGCTCGATCCATGCCTGCACCGTCGGGCTGGGATCGGTGTCATGGGTCCATTCGCGCTCAACGTCGCGGTCCCGGCCGCCGCCCACGTACAGCCGGCCGGCGGCGTCCTGCTGGGCGTAGTCGTACCCCCAGCGGCAGTACACCGGGCAGGGCAGCCGGTTCGGCGTGACTGGTTCGGTGGCCAGCATCTGCAACCGGGTGGTGCGCACCCGGCCGGCGAGCTCGGGCAGCAGCAGCTCCAGCCTGCCGTCCACCGCGACGATCACCAGGCCGGCCGACACCTGCCCGGCGGCAGTCCGTACCGTCCGGCTATCTATCGAGACAACCGGGGAATTCTCGAACAGTCGAGCGTTCGCGCGGTATACCGTGGCCAGCCCGAGTGCCCGCCGGGCCGGGTTCATCGCGGCGTCCTGCGGTAGGAAAAGGCCCTCGCCCAGCTCGCCGGAGTACCACTGCGCGGGCAGGCCCAGTTCGGTCATCACCGCGAATTGCCGCTGGCAGTCGGCCAGTTCTCGATCCCGGTCGGCCGGCTCGACCGATTCCTCGGCCGGCCCGGGCAGCCCGGCCAGCCGCAGCGAGCCGACCCGGCGGATCACCTCCGGGCCGAGCACATCGGCCAATGAGTCGATCTCGGCCAGCGTCTGGCGGTAGAGCCGCAGCGCGGTGGACAGACCCCAGCCGTCGGCAGCCTGATGCACCGCGATCGCCGGACCGGCGAGCAGGAAGCCGCCGTTGCGGCCGGCCGCGCCGGCCGCCACCCGACCGGCGTCCAGCCCGACCACCGACAGGCCACGCCGGAGCAGCTCGCCGATTGCGGCCAGTCCACTGCCGCCCAGGCCGATCACACATACGTCGGCCCGCAGCTCACCGGTCAGCACGGCCAACCCTGGCCAACCGGCGACCACCGGGTCGAGATCCCAGCCGACGGGTGAGTCAGCCGGCACGTTCTGCCTTGCCGAGCACCACCACGTCGGTGTCGGAGACGTGGTAGCGCTGGCGGTCGGTCTCCAGGTCCACACCGATGTGCGCGCCGGGCGCGACCACCACGTTCTTGTCCAGGATCGCCCGCCGGATCACCGAGCCCTCGCCGATCACCACGTTGTCCATGATCACCGAGCCCTCCACGTAGGCCCCGTTGCGGATCTTGACGTTGGGCGAGATGACGCTGCCGCGCACGGTGGATCCGGAGATGATCGCCCCGGCGCCGACGATGGACTCCTGGGCCAGGCCACCGTCGACGAACTTCGCCGGCGGCAACTGCGCGTGATGGGTGTAGATGGGCCAGGCCTGGTTGTAGAGGTTGAAGATCGGATGCACGCTGACCAGGTCCATGTTGGCGTCGTAGTAGGCGTCGATGGTCCCGACGTCGCGCCAATAGCCGCGGTCGCGTTCCTCCGAGCCCGGCACGTTGTTGTGGCTGAAGTCGTATACCCAGGCATGATCGCGCTTGACCATCCACGGCATGATCGAGCCACCCATGTCGTGCACCGAGGTCGGGTCCTCGGCGTCGGCCCGCAACGCCTCGACCAGCGCCTCGGTGGTGAAGATGTAGTTGCCCATCGAGGCGAAACTGCAACCGGGATCGTCGGGCAGGCCGGGTGGCTCCGCCGGCTTTTCCAGGAACTGCAGCACCCGACCGTCGGCGGCGGCATCGATCACGCCGAACGCGGTGGCGGACTCCCGGGCCACCCGGATGCCGGCCACGGTCACCCCGGCGCCGGAGGCGATGTGCTGGTCGAGCATCAGCTTCGGGTCCATCCGGTACACGTGATCGGCCCCGAACACCACGATGTGATCGGGACGATCGTCGGTGATCAGGTTCATCGACTGCAGGATCGCGTCGGCGCTGCCGGTGTACCAGCGCGGCCCCAGCCGCTGCTGGGCCGGCACCGGGGTGACGTAGTTGCCGAGCACCGTGGACATCCGCCAGGTCTGGGTGATGTGCCGGTCGAGCGAGTGGGATTTGTACTGGGTCAGCACGCAGATCCGCAGGAAACCGGCATTGACCATATTCGACAGCACGAAATCGATCAGCCGATAGTTGCCGCCGAACGGCACGGCCGGTTTGGCCCGGTCGGCGGTGAGCGGCCAGAGCCGCTTGCCCTCGCCACCGGCCAGGACGATGCCGAGAACTCGCGCGGGTGCTGCCATAGGGCAACCATAACGCTCGTTGAGCACCGGCACACCGACCGAGGACCGGGGATAACCTTGGCTCATGCGGGCAGCGATGATCAGCCGGGAGTACCCACCGGAGGTCTACGGCGGGGCCGGCGTCCACCTGGAATTCCTGGTCGCCGAGCTGCGCAAGCTGATCGATGTGCAGGTGCACTGCTTCGGTGCCGACCGGGACGAGCCGGACGTCTATGCCTACCGGACGCCGCCGGGCCTGGCCCGAGCCAACTCGGCGTTGGGCACCATCGGCACCGATGTGGAGATCGCCGGCCGGCTGGCCGGGCTCGACGTGGTGCACTCGCACACCTGGTACGCCAACCTGGCTGGTCACCTGGCCAAGCTGCTGCACGACATTCCACATGTGGTGACGGCACATTCGCTGGAACCGATGCGGCCGTGGAAGGCCGAGCAGCTCGGCGGCGGCTACCGGCTGTCCTGCTGGGCCGAGCAGAGCGCCTATGAGGCCGCGGACGCGGTGATCGCGGTCAGCACCGGGATGCGTGCCGACATCCTGAGCACCTATCCGAAGGTGGATCCGGACGCGGTGCACATCATCGCCAACGGCATCGACACCGAGCTGTACCGGCCGATCGCCGAGCGGGACGCGCTGGCCCGACACGGCCTGCGCACCGACCGGCCGATGGTGCTGTTCGTCGGCCGGATCACCCGGCAGAAGGGGGTCGGGCATCTGGTCCGGGCGGCAGCCGGGTTCGCGCCGGAGGCGCAGTTGGCGCTGTGCGCCGGCTCGCCGGACACTCCCGAGCTGGCCTCCGAGATCACCGCCGCGGTGACCGAGCTGCAGGCCAGCCGGGACGGTGTGGTCTGGATCCAGCAGATGCTGCCACGGCCGGAGCTGCTCCAGCTGCTGAGCGCGGCCGACGTCTTCATCTGCCCGTCCATCTACGAGCCGCAGGGCATCGTCAACCTGGAGGCGATGGCCTGCGAGACGGCGGTGGTCGCCTCGCGGGTCGGCGGCATTCCGGACGTGGTGGTGGAGGGCGAGACCGGCCTGCTGGTCGACTACGACCCGGCCGATCCGCGGGGCTTCGCCGACGGGCTGGCCGCGGCCACCAACGCGTTGATCGGTGACCCGGACCGGGCCACCGCGATGGGCCGGGCCGGGCGGCAGCGAGCCGTCGCCGAGTACGGCTGGGCCACCATCGCCGAACGCACCGTCCGGCTGTACGAGTCATTGCGCTAGGGGTCGGCTGGCCGCGAGCCGGCGCGCCAGGGTGGCTAGGGCTGGGGTGCCGTGGCGACCGACTCCAGGTAATGGCCGAGCAACCGCGCCCCGAAGCCGGTGGCACCGCGGTTGAACAGTGCCGTCTCGGCGTTGGCCCGGGCCGGCCCGGCGATGTCGAGGTGTGCCCAGCAGGTGTCGCCGACGAACTGCTGCAGGAACAGCGCGGCGGTGATCGCTTGCGGGCTGCCCGGGTCGTTGTAGGTGTCGGCCACCGGCGAGTCCAGCTGGCTGAGGTAGGCGTGCTCCAGCGGCATCCGCCAGATCCGCTCCCCGGTGGCCGCGGCCGCCCCGGTCAACGCCCCGGCCAGGTCGTCGTCGTTGGCGAAGTAGCCGGCCGTCTCGGTGCCGAGCGCGATCCGCATCGCGCCGGTCAAGGTCGCCACGTCGATCAGCACGTCGGGTTTGAGCCGGTCCACCGCGTAGGCCAGCGCGTCGGCCAGGATCAGCCGGCCCTCGGCGTCGGTGTTGCCGATCTCGGTGGTCCGGCCGCCGTACTGCACGATCACGTCCGACGGGCGCATCGAGTTGCCGGACACCGCGTTCTCCGCGGTCGGCACCAGCACCGTGACGTCCAGCGCGAGCTTCTGCATCGCCGCGTACTGCACGGCGCCGAGCACGGCGGCGCCACCGCACATGTCGGTGTGCATGTTGCGCATGCCGACGTCCGGCTTGATGTTCAGGCCACCGCTGTCGAAGGTGATGCCCTTGCCGACCAGCACCACGTGTGACGGCCGTGGCGCGCCGCGGCGCCGGCGCGCCCGGTGCCGCACCTCGATCAGCCGGGGACCGGTGGCCGAGGCGCCGCCGACCGCCAGCAAGCCGCCGAAGCCACGCTCGGCCAGCCATGCCTCGTCGTACACGGTGACCGTGCAGCCGGCCGGCGCCAGCTGCTCGGTGGCCAGCTCACCGAACCGGGCCGGGTTCAGCTCGTTCGCCGGGGTGTTGCCGAGATCGCGGGCCCAGCCGGCCGCGTCGGCCGCCTCGTCGCCGGCCGACAGCCCGGCCTGGTCCAGGTTTCCGATCAGGTCGATGGTGTGCAAGGAATCGGTTGCCTTGCTGGCCAGCGTGAAGGAGTAACCGCCGAGCACCAGGCCCTCGGCCAGCGCCTTGCTGCCGGCGGGCGCCGGCGCGTCGATGGCCACCGCGAATCGCTTGCTGTCCGGGAACTTCGAGATCGCCCGGCCGACAGCCACGCCGGTCAGCCGCAGGTCGTCGGCGGTGCCATCGCCCAGCCCGGCGATCAGCACCGTGGCCGGCACCGAGCCGGGCAGCGTCACCGGATGCAGCCTGCCGGCCGCCGGGTCCGGCTCGGATTCGGCGACGTACTGCGCGGCAGCCTGCGCGGCCGCCACCGGTAGCACCGTGGTGGAAACCTGGTCCAGTTGCAATTCCGCGCCATGCAGCCCGAGCACGACCACATCCACGCTGCGACGACGCTCTGGCTTCTGCAACAGGATCACGATGACCTCAATCTGCTCTGTGCTGGTGCTGCTTGGATACCGGGACTCCCGGGCTGGCATCGGATATCGGCAACGCATGACAGGGCCCCAGCTGCCGGTGTCTGGCACCGTGTGGCTGGGGCCTGCGATCAGGTACTAGCTGACGGCTCCGGACAACGCCTCGGACAGCGCACTCGCCTCGTCGGCAGACAGCTCGACGACGAGACGGCCGCCGCCCTCCAGGGGAACGCGCATGACCAAGCCGCGACCCTCCTTGGTGACCTCCAGCGGACCATCACCCGTCCGCGGCTTCATCGCCGCCATGCCTGCCTCCTCATGCGTCATACAGCGGGTTGACCGCGCAGCCCTGATCACAAGCCGCGCGGTGCTGCCCACATTGTCTCGCATCGGCTGCGTGCAGGCCAAAGCGGGCCGGATGGCCGGGCCGCTGACGGCACACCGGCCGGTCGGCCGGCGATGTCCTACGCTGCTGGCATGGCTGAGGTGCTGCTGGTGGATCGAACCGATGGCGTCGCGACGCTGACCCTGAACCGGCCCGAGACGATGAACGCGCTGTCGATCGAACTGAAGGAGGCGCTGCTCGCCGCGCTGTCCGAGGCCGGCTCCGATCGCTCGGTGCGGGCGGTGGTGCTGACCGGCAACGGCCGCGGCTTCTGCGTCGGTCAGGATCTTGCCGAGCACGTGCAGCTGCTGGAGGCCGGTGACCCGGCGCCGCTGTCCACCGTGGAGCAGCACTACAACCCGATCACCCTGACGCTGGCCGAACTGACCAAGCCGGTGATCGCGGCGGTGAACGGCGTCGCAGCCGGCGCCGGCGCCTCGTTCGCCTTCGCCTGCGACCTGCGAGTGGTCTCCGAGCAGGCCAAGTTCCTGCTTGCCTTCGCCAACGTCGGGCTCAGCCTGGACAGCGGCGCCTCCTGGACGCTGCCCCGGCTGATCGGGGCCGGCCGGGCCGCCGAGCTGTGCCTGCTGGCGCAGCCGATCACCGCGCAGCAGGCGGCCGACTACGGGCTGGTCAGCCGGCTGGTGCCGGCCGATCAGGTGCTGCCGGTGGCCCAGGAGCTGGCTGCCCGGTTCGCGGCCGGCCCGACGGTGGCCTACGGCGCGATCAAGCGGGCGCTGCACTACGCGGCCGGCCACACGCTGCGCGAGTCGCTGGCCAACGAGGCGGTCGAGCAGCACCTGGCCGGCAGCACCACCGACCACCGCGAGTCCACCTTCGCCTTCGTGAAGAAGGAGAAGCCGGTCTTCATCGGCGAGTAGCGCGGCTGGCCGATGGCCGGCGGGTCACTCGTCGGTGAACCGGGGTGTCACCTGCCGGACCTCGACCGGCGCACCCGGCCCGCCGCCGGCCTTCGAGGCATATTCCCCCACCCCGACGCAGGTGAACAGCAGCGTGATCAGATCGGCCGGCTCGGCCAGCAGTGCCGGCACCGCGGCGTCGTAGAAGGTCATGCCGGTGGCGGTCGCGCCGAGCGCGTAGGACGCCAGGTGCAGCCGTCCCTCCGCCAGCCCGGCCGCCAGCTGCGCGTCCCGGTAGCCGCGGTCGTCCAGGTGGGCGTTCTCGATGGCCGCGATGACCACATAGCCGGCCTCCGCGGCCAGCGCCTGGTCCATGCAAACCCGGGCCAGCTCGTCACGCAGCTCGCCGACCCGGATCGGGTTGTCCAGCCGCGGCCACCGGTAGATGCCGGCCGGCAACTGCTCGACCGCGTGCACCACCACCCAGTGCGGCACCTCGATGCCGCGCAGCGCCGCGCGCATCGGCCAGTCCAGCACCGGACGCGGCAGCCGGGCCGCCCGGTCCATCCGCCGCTGCGAGCCGCGGCGCAGGATCACCTCGTCCAGCGGCGGTGCCGCCGGCACGTCGTCGAGGGCCGGCCCGGTCGGCCAGGGCTGACCCAGCTCCGCCGCGTCGCCGGCCCATTGCGCCTCGGTGCACAGCGGCAATTCGACCGGCGGCAGGTAACCGGTCACCGCCGGACCGGTGGCCCACACCGCCGGTGCCCCGTCACCCAGGGTCAGCAGCGCCAGCGGGTACTCGTGCACGCCGCCGGCGCCGACCAGGCGGCCGACCGCAGCGTCCGGGAACAACGTACGCAGCCGGGGCCGCAGGCCGGCGCCGTCGGCCGCGGCCAGCAGTTGCGAGCTCAGCGTGCCGGCGTCCCAGTACAGATGCCGCCAGCCTCTTTCGGCATAGCGCCAACCGGTGCGCCAGGGCACCCCGGTGATCACCACCGTGGTCACCGCGCCCTCGGCCGGGGGGCCGATCCGGACCAGCGCGTGGTTGACCGGGTCGTACCAGTGCACGCCGTCCGGCACCCCGGCGACGTCGCGGGTGCTCGCATACACCTCCAGCGGGAACCGGCCACCGGCCGAACCCGCGGCACGGAACAGCACCGAGACCCCGTCCCGCCGCGAGGTCCGTACCACCCCGGCGCCGAGGAACAACACTCGGCCGAGCTGCCGGGCATCCAGCGGTTGCCGGGGCAGCGGCCGCCCGGCGAGCACCTCGGTCGCGCTGGCGCTGATCCGAGGCAGTTCTCGTGGCAGCCGGACGACCGGCAGGTCGGCGCCGTATGCCTTGACCTGCGGCGGCATCGTTGCCGGGTCGTTCAGCACCAGATCGAGCCGCAGCCGGGGATCCGCGGCCCGGTGCTGCCAGCCGTGCTCGGCATCGGCCGAGGTCAACCGGTGCAGCAGGCCGGCACCGCGCTCGCTGTCCATCCGGCCAGCTTGCCAGCCCGGCTCCAGGACGGCCTAGCCGTGCCTAGCCGCCGGCGCGCCAGCAGTAGGCGACGTGGTCGTCGACGATGCCGGTGGCCTGCATGGCCGCGTACACCGTGGTGGGACCGAGGAACACCAGCCCACGGCGCCGAAGTTCCTTGGCCAACGCCTTGGACTCGGGGCTGACCGGCGCAATGTCTGCCAGCTGGCGCGGCCGGGGATGGTCGGTCGGCGCGTAGGACCAGAGCAGCTCGGTCAGCCCCTCCGGCACGTTGTCCAGGATCGCCCGGGCATTGTTCATGGTGGCATCGATCTTGGCCCGGTTGCGCACGATGCCCACGTCGGCCAGCAGCCGCTCGCGGTCGGCCGCATCGAACGCGGCGACCGCCGCGATGTCGAAGCCGGCGAACGCGGCCCGGAAGTTCTCTCGCTTACGCAGGATGGTCAGCCAGGACAGGCCGGACTGGAAGCCCTCCAGGGTGAGCCGCTCGAACAGCGCGTTGTCGCCACGCAGCGGCACCCCCCATTCGGCGTCGTGGTACTCGACGTAGTCGGGCGTGCTGTTACCCCAGTCGCAGCGCAGTCGTTCGGTCATTGCTCGTCCCGGCCCGGCTCGGCAGCGCGGCCAGCCGGCAGCTCGGCGCCGGTCGGCTCCTCGGCCAGGCGGCCGGCCGGCTCCTCGGCCAGGCGGCCGGCCGGTTCCTCGGCCAGGCGGCCGGCCGGCTGATGGGCGGGCGAGCCGGCAAGCTCGGCGGCGGCCTGATCGCCCAGTTCCCGAACCGCCCATTCCGGCTCCGGATGCGCCGGATCCAGCGATGGCTCGCCACCGACCGGCGCTCCCTGCTGCCGCAACCGGGCGATCTCCTCGTCCCGGACCTGGATCTCGGCGGCCAGCCGGTCGATCAGCTCGTCGGTCTCGGCGAACCGGTAGCCGCGCACACTGACCGGTATCCGGATCCGGTCCAGGTCCGAGACCCGCATCCGCCGGTTGACCGGCAGTTCCAGCGGCCGGTTGTCCCGGATCGGGGTCACCGTCAGCCCGGACGGCAACAGCGCCACCACGAGGTAGAACAGCACCGCGGCGACCACCAGGGCCAGCAGCAGGTAGCCGATCAGCAGCATGGGTCGATCCTGGCACGAGGCCGCGACAACACCGCCATCAACCCTCGATCAGCTTGAACGCCTCGTCGAGGGTGGCCACCCGATGCAGTTGCTGCCAGGCCGCCTCGCGGACGAAGCCGGCATCGATCAGGGCCGTCACGAACTGCCACAGCGGCTGGTAGAAACCGGCCGGATCCAGCACGATCACCGGCTTGTCATGCATGCCCAGCGACCAGGAGGTCCAGGCCTCGAAGAACTCCTCCAGGGTGCCGATGCCACCGGGCAGGATCAGGAACACCGAGGCGTGCGCGTCCATCAGCGCCTTGCGCTCCCGCATCGTCTCCACCACGAGCAGCTCGTCGGCCTCGGTATCGGCCACCTCGTAGGGCACCAGGTGCCGCGGGATGACGCCGACGGTGTGCGCGCCGTGCGCCCGGGCGGCCCGGGCCACCGCGCCCATCATCGACACCCGGCCGCCGCCGGAGACCAGCCGATGGCCGCCGGTGCCGATCCGGGCGCCGACCTCGGTGGCCAGCCGCAGATGGCTGGGGTCGATATCGGAGGCGGAGGAGCAGAACACGCAGATCGCTGCCATCGCCGCCCAGGTCCCTACTCGGCGTCGTGGGCGTGTGAGGAGCCGGCCTCGTCGGCCGCGATCATCTCCGCCCGGTCTTGCGCCGAACGATGGCCGTCGGCCTCGCCGATGATCGAGACGGCCTCCGCGACGTCGTCGGTGATCCGGATCAGATCCAGGTCCGGATCGGCGATCTTGCCGCCGGGCAGCGCCGTGTTGCGAATCCAGTCCATCAGCCCGGACCAGTACTGGCTGCCGAACAGGATGACCGGGAACCGGGTCACCTTGCGGGTCTGCACCAGGGTCAGCGCCTCGAACATCTCGTCCAGCGTGCCGAAGCCGCCCGGCAGGATCACGAACGCCTGCGCGTACTTGACGAACATCGTCTTGCGGGCGAAGAAGTACCGGAAGTTGATGCCGATGTCGACCCAGTCGTTGAGCCGGTTCTCGAACGGCAGCTCGATGCCCAGGCCGACCGACACCCCGCCGGCCTCGCTCGCGCCGCGGTTGGCCGCCTCCATCACGCCCGGGCCGCCGCCGGTGATGACCGCGTAGCCGGCCTGGACCAGCGCGGCGCCCAGCGCCCGGCCGGTCGCGTACTCCGGATGGTCGGTCGGGGTCCGGGCCGAGCCGAACACCGACACCGCCCTGGGCAGCTGGGACAGCAGCCCGAAGCCCTCCACGAACTCGGACTGGATGCGCAGCACCCGCCACGGGTCGGTGTGCAGCCAGCTATTCGTGTCTTGCCCGTCCAACAGCCGCTGATCGGTCGTTCCGTAGTCGGTGGCGATCTGGCCCCGCCGCAGAATGACCGGGCCGCGATAGCGCTCCGGGGTGGGATGTCCGTTGGTCATGTCGACCACCCTAATTTCGCCGGGCCGACATCGGGCGGTACCGGTCAGGCTGGCCCCGAAATGTAAGGTCGCGGCTCAGCCGCCGGCCAGAAAGGCCAGCAGCGCCTGCTCGCAGTGCTCGATGGCGGCCAACTCCACCGACTCATCCACCCGGTGGGCCAGATTGGGGTCGCCAGGACTGAAGTTCAACGCCGGAATGCCCAGGCCGGCGAACCTGGCGACGTCCGTCCAGCCCAGCTTGGCGGCCACCCGGCCGCCACCGAGGGCAGCCACCGCCTGCCGCGCCAGCGGCTGATCCAGGCCCGGCCGGGCCGACGGCGCGGAGTCCACCACCGCCAGTTCGAAGCCGTCGAACACCGAACGCAGGTGGGCCTCGGCGCCGGCCTCGTCCAGGTCCGGCGCGAACCGGTAGTTCACCGTCAGCACGCACCGGTCCGGCACCACGTTGCCGGCCACCCCGCTGGCGATGCCGACCGCGTTCAGGCCCTCCCGGTAGACCAGCCCGTCCACCGTGACCTCGCGCGGCTGGTAGTCGGCCAGCAGCCGCAGCGCCGGCGCGGCCAGGTGGATGGCGTTGACGCCGAGCCAGGACCGCGCGCTGTGCGCTCGCCGGCCGGTCAGCGTGATCTCGGCGCGCATGGTGCCCTGGCAGCCGCCCTCGACCGCCGAGTCGGTCGGTTCCAGCAGGATGGCCAGGTCCGCCCGCAGCAGCTCCGGCCGTTCGGCGGCCAACCGGTTCAACCCGTTGCGGGACGCCTCGACCTCCTCGCAGTCGTAGAAGATCCAGCTCAGCTCGGTGGCTGGCGGTAGCGCGCCGGAGCCGACCAGGTGAGCGGCCCGCAGCTGCAACGCCACGCCGGCCTTCATGTCCGAGCTGCCGCAGCCGTGCAACCGGCCGTCGGCGATCCGGGACGGCAGGTTGCCGGCGACCGGCACCGTGTCCAGATGGCCAGCCAGCACCAGCCGGCGGTCCAGGCCGAGTTCGGTCCGGGCCACCACCACGTTGCCCAGCCGTTGCACCGACAGCCTCGGATACTGCCGCAGCGCCTGCTCGACCGCGTCGGCCAACTGCGCCTCGTCCCCGGAAACCGAGGCTATGTCGACCAGCGCGGCGGTCAGCTCGGCGGCCGACCGGCTCAAATCCAGCGAGATGCCCACGGCAGGCAGGTTAGTCCCAGCCCGAAAAGCTAGGGTGTCCAGCGTGACCAGCAGCTCCGCCAGCCCCGCGCGGCCGGCCTTCGGGACAGGCCTGGCCAGCGTCACCGCCGACGGCACCGTGCTGGACGTGTACTACCCGGCGCCGGCCCTGGGCGAGCCCGCCGGCACCGAGCCCGCCGGCACCGAGCCCGGCAGGGCCGAACTGACCGCGCTGACTGGTACCGACGAGGCTCGTGGGGTGCGTACCGAGCTGGTCAACACCGCGATCGACCTGGCCGCCGCCCCGATCGACACCGCCGACGTCTACCTGCGGCTGCACCTGCTCTCGCACCGGCTGGTCCGGCCGCGCGAACTCGACCTGACCGGCATCTTCGGCCTGCTGGCCAACGTGGTCTGGACCAACTACGGACCGTGCCCGGTCGACGGCTTCGAGCGAATCCGCACCCGGTTGCGGGGCCGCGGCCCGGTCACCGTCTACGGCGTGGACAAGTTCCCGCGGATGGTGGACTACGTGCTGCCGGCCGGCATCCGGATCGCCGACGCCGACCGGGTCCGGCTGGGTGCCTACCTGGCGCCCGGCACCACCGTGATGCATGAGGGCTTCGTCAACTACAACGCCGGTACGCTGGGCAGTTCGATGGTGGAGGGTCGAATCTCGGCCGGCGTGGTGGTCGGTGACGGCTCGGATGTCGGTGGTGGGGCGTCCATCATGGGTACCCTGTCCGGTGGCGGTAGCCAGGTGATCTCGATCGGCCGGCGCTGCCTGATCGGCGCCAACGCCGGGGTCGGGATATCGCTGGGCGACGATTGCGTGGTGGCTGCCGGCTGCTACGTAACCGCGGGTGCGAAGGTGCTGCTGCCGGACGGCTCGGTGCGCAAGGCCGTCCAGCTGTCCGGCGAGTCGGGGCTGCTGTTCTGGCAGAACTCGGTGACCGGGGCGCTCGAGGTCCGCCAGCGTGCCGGGCAGGGTATCGAGCTGAACGCCGCCCTGCACGCGAACTAGACGACTGAACTTCGGCGCCCAAACAGGGCGCGAGAGAGAGACGGAGCTGTGGCGCAGCGAGCACATCGGGGTCTGGTGGCGCTGCTGGTCATCGCGCTTGCGGTGGCCGGGATCGCCGTCGGCGCCCGCCAGCTCTGGCATGCCGCCCAGTCGGCGGTCCGGGCCGACGGGTGCGACTTCGGCGACTACGACCTCGACCTCGGCCAGGCCGAGGTCGCCTCCACCGTGGTCGGGGTGGTGCTGCGCCGCAGGCTCGCCGAGCGGGCCGCGGTGCTCACCCTGGGCGCTGCCCTGCAGGAGTCCAAGCTGCGCAACCTGCCGGCCGGCGCCGGCGACCGGGATTCGGTCGGCATCCTGCAGCAACGACCGTCCCAGGGCTGGGGGACGGCCGAGCAGCTCGCCAATGTCCAGTACGCCACCGGCAAGTTCCTGGACGCGCTGGTGCGGGTGCCGAAGTGGCAGTCGGACTCGCTGGCCACGGTGATCCAAGCGGTGCAGTTCTCCGCCGACGGCACCGCCTACGCCAGGCATGAGGCGCAGGCCCAGCAGATCGCCGACGCGTTGACCGGCGTCAAGCCGATGGCGGTGAGCTGCAGCTTCGCCAAACCGACGGTGGTGGCCAGCCCTGGCTCGGTAGCCAAGGCGGTCAGCACGGATCTGCCGGTCACCCCGACCAAGCTGACCGGCAGGAGCATCACGGTGACGGGTGCCGGCTGGGCCACCGCCGCCTGGTTCGTCTGCAACGCCGACCGGCTGGGCATCGACACCGTGCGCTACTTCGGCAACAGCTGGTCGCGCACCAAGGGCTGGCGGGCCGACGATGCCGCCAGCACCAGCGGAGTCACCGCGACGCTGGCCGGCTGAAGCCGGTTACGGCCGCGGCTGGTTACGGTTTTCTTACCGGAGTGTTCAACTGCCTTACCGGCATATTTCACGCCGACCGGCGTGAGCTCAGTGTTCAGTGGACTGCGGCGGTAGCGCGGTGACGAAGCTCGGGTCGTGGTCGGTCTTGCCCACCTTGGAGGCACCGCCGGGTGAGCCGAGCTCGTCGAAGAAGTCCACGTTGGCCTGGGCGTACTCGCGCCACTTGTCCGGCAGATCGTCCTCGTAGAAGATCGCCTCGACCGGGCACACCGGCTCGCAGGCACCGCAGTCCACGCACTCGTCGGGGTGTATGTAGAGCATCCGGGTGCCCTCGTATATGCAGTCGACCGGGCATTCCTCGATGCAGGCTTTGTCGAGCAGGTCGACGCACGGCTCCGCGATCACATATGTCACCTAAGTTCCTCCAAGAACGAGCGCGGCACGTGTTCAGGCGTCAGCCCAGAATAGCGATGTGCTGGTCTGCATAGTATGCCGGTCATGCTGTCCGAACAGCTGCTGGGTAGCCGGATCGTGCTGCGCTACCGCCGCGCCGAACGCGACGGGCGGCCGCCGCTGACCGACCTGGTCGGCGAGCTCGTCGAGCTCACCGACCAGGCCGTCACGGTCCGGTCGCGGGCCGGCGAGCAGGTGGTGCCCCGCTCGGCCGTGCTGCTGGTCAGGCGGGTCGGCGCCAGCCGGCGCGACATTCTGGAGCTGGCCCGGATCAGCCGGCTGGGCTGGCGGGCCGCCCACCAGTTCGAGCTGTCCGGCTGGCTGCTGTCGGCCGATCGAGGTTGGACCGGCCGGGCGAACTCGGTGCTGCCGCTGCGCACCCCAGAGCAGCCGCTGACGGAGTTGTTGACCGCCGCCCGAGCCTTCTATGCCGGGCACGGGCTGCCGCTGTGGGTCCAGCTGCCGTTGCCGGCACGGGGCCTGCTCGACGCCGAGCTGGCCGGTCGCTGTTGGCAGCGGCACCGGCCGGCGGTGGTGCTGACCCGGCCGCTGACCGGTCTCGAGCCAGCCGCCGGCCTACCGGTGCAGCTCGCCGCGGCGCCGGACGACGACTGGCTCGACGCCTGCCGCCAGCACGGTGCCCCGCTGCCCGATTTCGCCCGCCAGCTGCTGATCCGGCACGACACCGTCACCTTCGCCTCGATCCGGCTGGCCGGCCGGACGGTGGCCGTCGGCCGCGGCTGCGTGGACGAGGGCTGGCTCGGCATCACCTCGATCGAGGTGGCGCCGGACTGCCGTCGGCAGGGGCTGGCCAGCGCGCTGGTCGGGCAGTTGGCAGCGTGGGGCGCCGGCCATGGCGCGACGACCGGCTACCTGCAGGTGGACGAGGCCAACGAGCCGGCGCTGGCGCTCCATGCCCGGCTCGGCTTCACCTTCCACCATCGCTACCACTACCGTGTCGAGCCGGCCGAGCCCGGCGCCTGCTGAGCCCGGTCCAGCGCCAACGCCCCGGCCGGGAGGCGAAGCCCAGCGTCACCAGCGGCACCACGGTGCCCAGGATCAGCACCGCGTAGGAGACCCAGGCGATGCCACCGGCCGGCAGCAGCACGTCCCCCTCCGGCCGGCCGGTGGCCAGCAACCAGATGGTGAGCAGCTGGCCGAAGGCGGCCGGCGCGGCGCCGGCCGCGCTGTCGGTCAGGTTGCGCCCGATGGCCGGCAGCAATACCCCGGTCAGCACGGTGAGCGCCGGCGCCAGCGGCACCAGCGCGGTGCCGTAGCGCAGCGGGATCAGGGTGACCTCGATCAGGCCGGCCAGCGCGCCAGCCAGCGCGAACAGCAGCATCCCGAGCGCCAGCAGGGCAGTGGGCAGCCGGGTGTCCGCGCCGGCCGGCCGGGTCTCGGTGATCACGCTGGATCGGGTTCGAACAGGCCACCGAACAGGTCCGTCTCCCGCCCGTCGGCATCCAGAGGGCCGCCCGGCAGCCCGCTGACCAGCCGGAAGTACTCGCTGCCGGTCACCCGCTGACCCAGGTTGTTGGACAGCGCGAAGCACATTCCGTGCACGGTGATCTGGGTGGCGTGCGCGGCCAGCGCGCGCTGCTTGGCAGCCACCTGGTCCGGGGCGTGCACCACGCTGGTGACCAGCTCGTCGGCCACCCCGAACGGGAGGTCGGCCACCGACTCGGGCCAGTCGAACGGCGCGGTTGCCTCGGCCCGGGCCGTCTCCAGTTGGCGTTGCAGCACCGATCGCGGCACCGCCGTCCAGTAGAACTTCGACACCTGCCACGGCTCGCCGCTGGCCGGGTGGTCGGTCCGCGCGGCGGCGGTGGCGGCCACGGTGGCCACCCGGTGCGCCATGATGTGGTCGGGATGGCCGTAGCCGCCGAAGTCGTCGTAGCTGACCATCACCTGCGGCCGGACCTCCCGGATCACCCCGACCAGCGCGGTCACGGCGGCGTCGAAGGCCTCGCTGTCCTCGGCGGCTCGCCAGAACGCCCGCGGCTTGCGGTTGGCCGGCGTGCCCATCATGCCGCTGTCGCGGAACCGGCCGGCGCCGCCCAGAAACCGGTGGTCGGTGATCCCGAGTTCGGCCATCGCCGCGGCCAGCTCGTGAATCCGCCAGCCGCCGAGCTGATCGGCATGCTCGGCGGCCAGCAGCGCCAATCCTGGCACCAGCACCTCGCCCTCCTCACCCAGCGTGCAGGTGACCAGGCAAACTCCGGCGCCGGCGGCCACGTAGTGCGCCATGGTGGCGCCGGTGCCGATGGTCTCGTCGTCCGGATGGGCGTGCACGAGCAGCAGCCGCCGCTCGAAGGGCTCAGGCACCGCGCAAACCTACCGCCCGGCCGGTCATGGCCCCGGCGCGGGCCGTCAACGCGAGGTCGCCTCAGCCGCCCCGGATCCCGGTGTCCTCGGCAGCCGCGATGTCGGCACGCACCTCCGGGAAGTGGCAGGCCGCGAAGTGATTCGGCGACTTGGCCTCCAGCAACGGGATCTCGCTGCGACACCGCTGCTGATCGGTGTCGGAGAGCACCACGCGGTACTTCGGGCAGCGGGTGTGGAAGACACAACCGGACGGCGGGTTGATCGGACTGGGCAGGTCGCCGATCAGCAGGATCCGATCCCGCTTGCTCTCCTTGCGCGGGTCCGGCACCGGCACCGCCGACATCAGCGAGTGCGTGTACGGGTGCACCGGCTCCAGATACAGGCTGTCCCGGCTGGTCAGCTCCATGATCTTGCCGAGATACATCACCGCGACCCGGTCGGCGATGTGCCGGACCACCGACAGGTCGTGCGCGACGAAGACGTAGGCCAGGCCGTACTCGCCCTGCAGATCCTCGAGCAGGTTCACCACCTGCGCCTGGATCGAGACGTCCAGCGCCGATACCGGCTCGTCGCAGACGATCAGCTTCGGCCGCAGCGCAATCGCGCGGGCGATCCCGATCCGCTGCCGCTGGCCGCCGGAGAACTCGTGCGGGTAGCGGTTGTAGTGCTCGGGGTTCAGCCCGACCCGTTCCATCAGGCCCTGCACCTCGGCCTTGATGCCGTTCTCGGTCTTGGTGTTCTGGATCCGGAACGGCGCGCCGACGATGGTGCCGATGGTGTGCCGCGGGTTCAGCGACGAGTACGGGTCCTGGAAGATCATCTGGATGTTGTTGCGGACGTGCCGCATCTGCCGGCGGTTGTAGCTGGCGATGTCCTTGCCGTCGAAGACGATCGAGCCTTCGGTGGGGTCCAACAGCTTGGTGATGACCCGGCCGGTGGTCGACTTGCCGCAGCCGGACTCCCCCACCAGGCCCAGCGTCTCGCCGGCCCGGACGGAGAACGAAACCCCGTCCACGGCGCGCACCGCACCGACCTGGCGCTGGAAGATGATGCCCTGCTTGATCGGGAAGTGCTTGGTCACGCCACTCACCCGCAGCAGCGCATCCGAGTCCTCGATCGGGTTGACCGCGACGTCATTGGGACCGGGTTCGGTGGTTGGAATGCTCATCGGTTTAGCTGATCTCCTCGTCGGCTACAGCGTGGGCTGAATCTCGTCGGCCCAGATCCGGCGGCGCTCATCCGGGTGGATGTGGCAGCGCGCCGAGTGGGACGGCGAGTTGCCGGTCGGCAGCAACTCGGGGTGCTGGGTGACGCACAGGTTGTCGGCGACCTTGTCCTGGTACGGGCAACGCGGGTTGAACACGCACCCCTTGGGTACCCGGATCAGCGATGGGGGCTGACCGGCGATCGGCTGCAGCCGATCCTGTCGCTGCCGGTCCAGCCGCGGCATCGAACCGAGCAGCCCCCAGGCGTAGGGCATCTCAGGCTGGTAGAAGATCTCATCGACGGTGCCGGTCTCCACGCACTGGCCGCCGTACATCACCACGACCTTGTCGCAGGTCTCGGCAACGACGCCGAGGTCGTGGGTGATCAGGATGATCGCCGAGTTGAACTCCCGCTGCAGGTCCCGCATCAGGTCCAGAATCTGGGCCTGCACGGTCACGTCGAGCGCCGTGGTGGGCTCGTCGGCGATCAGCAGCTTGGGGTCGCAGACCAGCGCCATCGCGATCATCGCGCGCTGCCGCATGCCCCCGGAGAACTGGTGCGGATAGTCGGAGAAGCGCTTCTCCGGGTGCGGGATACCCACCCGGTCGAGCATCTCGATGGCACGCTTGCGGGCGACCGACTTGGAGACATCGTTGTGCACCCGGTACGCCTCGGTGATCTGGTCACCGATCCGGTAGAACGGATGCATCGAGGACAGCGGGTCCTGAAAGATCATCGCCATCTTGTCGCCGCGCAGGCGGCGCATGTCCTCCTCGGAGGCGCCGACCAGCTCGGTGCCGTCCAGCCAGATCTCGCCGGTGATCCGGGCCTTGGAGCCCTTGTGCAGGCCGAGGATGGCCTGCGAGGTGACCGACTTGCCGGAGCCGGACTCGCCGACGATGCCGAGGATCTCACCGCGGTTGACGTCGAAGGACAGCCCGTCGACGGCCTTGACCAGGCCGTCCGCGGTGGGGAAGTGCACCCGGATGTCGCGTACCGACAGGAACGCGTCAATCTTGGGCTGTTCGAGTTGGACACTCAGAGGTTGTGCCGTCACTGCCTGATGGCTCCCGTTCATGCTATGGCTGGCGCGCCCGGAGGTGGACTGGGAGTGACTAGCCGTAGCTCACCCGCGGGTCGACAACTCCATATGCTATGTCCACGAGCAGGTTAGCGGCCACGACCGCGAAAGTCGCCACCAGCGTGACACCCAGGTTGACCGGAAGGTCCTGCTGGTTGATGGCCACGACCGAGATCAGACCCAACCCATGCAGGTTGAACACCGTCTCGGTGATCACCGCGTTGCCGATCAGCTGGCCCAGGTCCAGGCCGAAGATGGTCACGATCGGGGTGATGGCGGCGCGCAGGCCGTGCCGGACGACCACCCGACGCCGGCTCAGGCCCTTGGCCCGGGCTGTCCGGATGTAGTCCTCACTCATCGTTTCGAGCATGTTGGCCCGGGTCAGCCGTGCGTACAGCGCGGCATAGATGAAGGCCAGCGCGCACCAGGGCAGGATCAACGACTTGAACCACTGGGCGGGGTCTGAGGTGAGGGTTGCGAAGTTGGTGTTGGGCAGCCACTTGAGGTTGTACTTGAAGATCAGCAGCAGGATCGGGCCGGTGAAGAAGATCGGCAGCGACACGGCGGCCAGCGCCATGGTCATCGCGCTGCGGTCGAACAGCGTGCCCCGCCGCAGGGCCGAGATGGAGCCGACGGTCACGCCGCCGATCAGCCATAGGGTGGCGGCACCGGCGGCCAGGCTCAGCTCGATCGGCAGCGCCGCCTTGATCATGGTCGTTACCGGCAGGTTCTGCCGGAAGGAGTAACCGAGGCACGGTGCCGAGCAGTGCACGGTCGAGGTGCCGTCGGTGAGGTAGCGGCCGAAGAAGATGCCGTGCAACCAGTTGAGGTACTGCTTCCAGACCGGCAGGTCGAAGCCGTAGCGGTGCTCGATGAGCTTCAAGGTTGCCGGGTCCGGCGGAATCTTGCCGACGTAGAACAGGGCTGGCGAGCTATGGGCGAACTTCGGCCCGAGCTGGAAGATGAAGAACGTCAGGAAGCTGGCTGCTACCAACACCAGGATGCCGGCCAAGGTCCGGCGAATGATGTATCTGATCATCGTATCTCCGCATCGGTGGCCGGCCCGGCGTCAAGCCGGACCGGCCACCAATACTGCCACCTCTCTAGTCGGCGGGAAACTCCACTAGCTAGGAGTGAGCTTTACTTGCCGTCGCTCACACCGATGTTGACGAAGTCGTAGTACGAACCCAACGCGAAATCGTTGCGCACGTTGGTCAGACGCGGGTTGCGGTAGTACAGCGTCTTGTCGTACTCGAACGGCATCATCACTGCCTGCTGCATGACCTCGGCGTCCAGCTGCTTGAACAGGTCGTCGTGACGACCGGTGCTCTGGGAAGCCTGGTGGAGCAGATCGTCCACCTTCTTGTCCTTCAGCTGGTAGTAGTTACCGCCACCGGGCGGGGCGTTGCTCGCCACGATGGAGGTCCAGAAACCGCCACCGGTCGGGTAGTCAGCACCCCAGCCGGCCTGGGCCAGACCGATGCCCACGCTCTTCACGGTTTCCGGCTTGCCGATGTAGCCACCGTAGTAACCGGACTGTGCGTGCACAGCGGCGGTCACCTTGATGCCAACCCGAGCCAGCGCCTGCTGGGTCGCGTTGAACACGTCCGGGCCACGACCGGAGTTGACGTAGGCCATCTTGGTCGCGAAGCCGTTGGGCTGGCCACACTGGGTGAGCTCATCCTTGGCCTTGGCCAGATCACCGGTGTTGTCCGGGCCGTCCGGGTACGGGTTGGCGTTCGGGTCGAACCCGGGGACGGTCGGCTGGGTGCCGGTGTTCGCGATCTGACCGCCGAGGCTGCCACCACGAGCCCGAATCAGGTCGGACTTGTTGATCGCGTAGAAGATCGCCCGCCGGCAGTGCACGTTGTCCAGCGGCTTGGTCTGCTGCATGACCGCGAAGTACCGGACGTAGGAGGACACCGGGTTGTCGGCGTTCTTCTTCAGGTTCGGGTCGGTCGCGATCTTGGTCTGGAACGGAACGTTCACGCCACCATCGGCGGTTGCGTCCTGCGTGCCGGCCTGCAGCTGCTGGTCGTTGTCGTTGGCGTTGGTGTTGACGGTGAGCGTGATCTTGTCGACCTTCGGCGTACGGATCTTGTCCGTGGACTGCTGCCACTGGTCGTTGCGCACCCAGACGACCTTCTGCTCCGGGGTGTAGCTGGAGAACTTGAACGGGCCGTTCGACAGCGGGTGCAGGGTGTAGCGAGCACCGTTGAAGCTACCGTTCTCGGCCAGCGGAACCGGAGCCGATGCCGGCAACGCCATCAGGTAGTCGAAGTCCGGCGTCGAGGTGCTCAGGTTGTAGACGATGGTCTTGTCGTCAGGCGTGGTGATCTGGTCCAGGCCACCGGTCTTGTCCTTGTACGGGCCCTTGTAGGTCGGGCTACCATCCGCGCCACACTTGTCCAGCAGGCACAGGTAGTACGAGGCCGGTCCCTGGCTGAAGATGTCGGTCGCGAAGACCCGCTCCATGCCGTACTTGAGTTCCTTGGACGTCACCGGCTGGCCGTTCTCCCACTTGATGTCCTTCAAGTGGTAGGTCCACTGGGTGAAGTCAGCGTTGTGCTCACCCAGGCCGGTGGCCAGGTCCGGCTCGATGCCGACGTTGTTGGCGCCGGGAATCGAGGAGTATCCGACCAGGGTCCGGGTGAACAGGCGCTGCATGTTCCAGCACCAGCCGTAATAGGTGTTCGCCGGGTCCCAGGCGTCACAGTCACCGGTAGCCGCCAGGTTGAGGCTGCCGCCGGTCTTGTCCGACTTGTTGACGAAGCCCACGGTCGCGGCGTTGAAAGCCGCCGGCACTCCCGTGTTCCCCCCGTTGCTGTTGCTCTGCGAGGCGGTGGAGTTGTCGCTGCTGTTTCCACCCCCGCTCCCACATGCGGTGATAATCATGGACGCGACAGCGGTCATACCGACCGCCACAGCGACCCTTCGGTTCAGTTGCATTGGTGTGTCTCACCCTCCTAGGCGATCGGAACTACTCGTCGGCTGATCAGGCCGACCCGGTTAGGTAACCGGTTTGGATCCCGCACCGCGGTGCGGGCCAAAACTAGTTGATGACTCCAGTCATCGAACGGACTTCGGGTCCAGGGCGTCGCGCAGCCCGTCCCCGAAGAGGTTGAAGGAAAGCACGGTCAGGAACAGCGCGAGACCTGGCCATAGCAGGTACGTCGGATCGTTCTGGAAGAACGGGCCGGCGGTGGATAGCATGCCGCCCCAGGACGCGGTCGGCGGCTTGACGCCCACCCCGAGATAGGACAGGCCGGCCTCACCGAGGATGTAGACCGGGATGGTCAGGGTCAGCCAGACCAGCACCGGCCCCATGATGTTCGGCAGGACCTCCCGGGTGATGATGCGCCAGTTGCTGGCGCCCAGGCTGCGCGCGGCGTCGACGAACTCCTTCTCCCGAAGCGAGAAGACCTGGCCGCGGACGATACGACCGAGATAGGCGAAGCCGAAGAAGCCGAGCACGAAGACCAACACGGCGAAGTTCAGCGTCTGCCCGGACATGCCCAGGAACGACGGCGAGGTGCTGAAGATGGCCAGCAGCGCGATCGCGAACAGCAGCGTCGGGAAGGACAGCAGCACGTCCATGACCCAGGACAGGAACACATCGGCGACGCCGCGGTAGTAGCCGGACACCACCCCGATGATTAGGCCCAGCACCAGCGACAGCAGCATCGCCGAGGTGGCGATCAGCATCGAGGTGCGGGTGCCGGCGATGATCCGGGCGAGCACGTCGCGCCCGTTGGTGGGCTCGACGCCCAGCCAGTGTTCCGGGCTGGCGCCGCCGAACGCGCCGATCGGCATGTTCGTGTCCTCGCTGGTCAGCGCGGAGTGGAAGGTGTACGGCGATTGTCCGTAGAGCTTGGTCAGCACGGTGGCGAACACGGCCACCAGCACGACGATGATGATGCCGCAGCCGCCGGCCAGGGCGACCTTGTCATGCTTGAGCTGCCGCCAGGCGATTTGCCGGAGTGACCGGCCCTCGATTTCCTGGTCCGAATCCGCCGAGGCTTTCAGATTGACAGTCGCAACATCCAGATCGCCCTGAATGGTCATCGCGCGGCAGGCCTCCTTCGTGTCGCAAGGGCCGCAGTCCACGGTCCCCGCCAGCCGGAAACGCTAAATGCTTCTGATAACACCGTGACAACTTTGCCCTTCCTTCCGCCATATCGTGACCGAAGGGTGACCAGCGCTGCCGGAGACTAGCCGGTCGAGGGCACCGTGCAAAGAGCGACGGGGGTCGGCATATCGGTTGAAATGCTGACCCCCGCCATAGGTTGAAGCGGAACTCGCACCCGGCCCTGGGTACTCCCACCCGGGCCGCCCCGTCGTGCGGATATTCAATTGGAAAGTTGCCGTGGCAATCCCGACGCTACCGCGCGTGCGGAAAACCGCGACTTTGCGCAATTCTTGGTACTTGCTACGCACTGCTCGGGTCCGGTGGCTAGGGTCGTTGCCGAATCGGTATCGACCAGATAGAAAACCGAACCATGGCCGTTGCCGCCGTAAAAGGACGGTAAACGCTACTGACACAGGTCAGTGGTGTCAGGTCTTCGGACATTCCGCGGACCCTAGCAAAGCGCTCGAAGCGGCGCTCGCCGGGGCACTCTTTCCGCGATCGCTCGGCGCGGGGTGGGCACCTGTCGGTGGCCGCTACAACAGGCTCGCTACAAAGGCTCCGCTACAACAGGCTCCGGACGTCGGACACGAACAACGCGTTGGTGCCGGCCCACGGCAGCTCGGCCAGCCCGGCGGCGTCGGCCCAGCGGAGCTGGCGATGTTCCAGCGGCCGCGGCTCCGGCGAGCCGGCCGCCAGCCGGGCCTGCAGCAGGACCAGCAGGGCGCCATCGGCCAGTCGATGGCGCCCCAGTTCGGGCCCGACCTCGATCCGGGCGCCCAGCTCCTCGGCGATCTCGCGGACCAGGGCCGACTGCGGCGTCTCGCCGCGTTCGCACTTGCCGCCGGGGAACTCCCACTGGCCGGCCAGCTCGGCCGGATGGTTCCGGCAGCCGACCAGCACGGTGCCGGCACGGACCAGCGCGGCCGCCACGATGGTGAGCTGGGCCGTGCGTCGCTCGATGCCGGCCAGCCGGCGGGTCAGCCGGGCCAGCGCCAGCCAGCGTGGCCGCCGGTCCAGCGCCGAGCGGTGCTGCTCCAGGGTGAGCAGGGTGCCGACCGGCAACTCGACGACGGTGGCGGTGATCCCGCGCGGCAGTTTGGCGGTCTCCGCGCTGACTGCCTCGGCATCGGCCGGGATCAACTCGGCCACCCGCAGCACCCGGCCGGGCCGGCCGGCGGGCCGGCTCAGCAACTCGGCTGTGGCCGGGCGGCCCGACGGTCGGCCAGGAACGGGAAGCGGTCCCGGATCCGCTTGACCTCGCCGGCAGCTGCCTCGCAGACCAGCACGGTCTCGGTCAGGCTGGCCTCGGCCAGCGGCCGGCCGAGCGGATCCAGGATCACCGAATCACCGGTGTAGCGAATGCCATCGCCGGTGCCGATCCGGTTCACCCCGATCAGATAAGCCTGGTTCTCGATGGCCCGGGCCCGCAGCAGGGTCCGCCAGTGCTCCCGCCGGGGCTCCGGCCAGTTCGCGATGACCGCGTACAGATCGGTGTCCGGGGCCAGCGCCCAGAACTCGTCGGCGAAGCGCAGGTCATAGCAGATGAAGACGCTGACCCGCAGCTCCTCCACCGTGACGGTGAGGAACTCGCTGCCGGGGAGATAGTGCTGGTCTTCGCCGGCATAGCTGAACGGATGGATCTTGGCGTACCGGTGCAGCTGGCCGGCCGGGCCGGCGAGCACCGCGACGTTCTGCGCTCGCCGGTTCTCATCCTCGGCACCCGGCGTGTCCGGGTCACTGGTCGCCCACTGGGCGATCGAGCCGAGCAGCCAGACGCCGTGGTCGATCGCCTGCCGGATCAGGTACTGCTCGTTCTCCCCGCCGGGTTCCTCGGCGACCCGGTCCGGGCTCATCGAGAAGCCGGTCGCGTACATCTCGGTGAGCACGATCAGCCGGGCGCCGCTGGCGGCAGCCTGCTCGATCAGCGGGCTGAGCGTGGCCCTGGTGGCCGCACCGTCCTCCCAGACGATGTCGTGCTGGACCGCCGCGATCCTCATGCCGCCATCCTTTCCAGCCGGGCCAGCGCCTCGGTGAGCACCTCGGGCCGTTTGCAGAATGCCAGCCGGGCGTAGCGATCGATATCGGTGTCGTAGAAGACCCGGGACGGGATGGCCACCACGCCGGCCCGGCCGGGCAGCGCCCGGCACCAGGCTTCGGCGTCGCCGCCGAGATCGATGGTGGCGAAGTAGGTCGCCTGCGGGACCAGCACCTGATAACCCAGCTTCCGCAGCCCACCGGTCAGCAGGTCGCGGCGCAGCCGAAGCTCCTCGGCCGCGCTGGCGAAGTATTCCGAGCCGTCGCGCAGGCCCTCGGCGATGGCGTACTGGAACGGCCCGCTGCCGACGAAGGTGAGGAACTGCTTGACCGTGCGCACCCGAGCGAGCAGGTCGGCCGGGCCGCACGCCCAGCCGACCTTCCATCCGGTCACGCTGAAGGTCTTCCCAGCGCTGGAGATGGTGATGGTGCGCTCGGCCATGCCGGGCAACGTGGCCAGCGGAATGTGTTCGCCGTCCATCACCAGGTGCTCGTACACCTCGTCCGTGACCACGATCAGGTCCCGGTCCCGTGCCAGCTCGGCCAGCACCGTGAGCTCCTCGCGGTTGAAGACGGTGCCGGTCGGGTTGTGCGGGGTGTTGACCAGCAGCAGCCGGGTCCGGTCGGTGACCGCGGCGCGTAGCTCGTCGGCGTCGAAGCTCCAGCGCTGGCCGGCCGGGCGCAACCGCACCACCCGCCGGTGGGCGCCGCCGAGCGCGATGCAGGCCGCGTAGGAGTCGTAGTAGGGCTCGAAGGTGAGCACCTCGTCGCCGGGCGCGGTCAGTCCGAGCACGGCGGCGGCGATGGCCTCGGTGGCCCCGACCGTGATCAGCACCTCGGCGGCCGGGTCGAACCGCAGCCCGTACTGCTCGTGCTGATGCTCGGCAACCGCCTGCCGGAGCTCCGGAATGCCGGGCCCGGGCGGGTACTGGTTACCGCGCCCCTCCGCGATCGCCCGCTGGGCTGCCAGCAACACCCGCGCGGGGCCGTCGGTGTCCGGGAAACCCTGGCCCAGGTTGACGCTGCCGGTGCTGAGGGCCAGCGCGGACATCTCGGCGAAGATCGTCGTCCCGAAGGCGTCCAGCCGGCCGGGCCGGTCCAGTGCGGTCACGCCGCAAGCCTAGGGACGGGCGGGGCGGGAACAAACCACAGCCTCTTGCAATTACTACGGCAGCTTGTAATTATGTAATTACTGATAAGGAGTAAGGAATGTATAACACAGAACATGGTGAATCCGGACAGCACGGGCATGGCCGCGGCGGTGGCCGTCGCGGGCGTGGTTTCGGCCGACCCGGCGGCTGGCAGCAGGCGGACCTGCCGCCGGCCGATGACGCCGCCTCCTGGTTCGTCGGGCGGTTGCCCTCGGACTGGTTCGTCGGCGAGCCGCGGGTGAGCGTGGACCGGGAAGAGGTCGTGGTCACCGGCGAGTTGCCACCGGTCGAGGGCGGCGATGCCGCCGCCGCGGCCGGGCGGATCAGCCGGTTCCGGGAGGAGACCCGGGCCGAGCGGATGAAGATCGCCGACGAGGCCGAGGCCCGCTATGGCCGCAAGGTGGCCTGGGGCGCCCGGATCGGGGACACCAAGGTGCTGTTCAGCCATCTGTCGGTGCCGGTGATGACCCGGCTGCGCCAGCCGCAACGGCAGGTCCTCGACACGTTGGTGGACGCCGGGGTGGCCCGGTCCCGGTCCGAGGCACTGGCCTGGGCGGTCGAGCTGGTCGGCCAGCACACCGATGAGTGGCTGACCGGCCTGCGCCAGGCGATGGCCGAGGTGGACAAGCTCCGCGCCCAAGGCCCGGATCTGTAACGCCGCTGCGCACTCCGGCCGCGCGGCACCTAGCGCGGCTTGCGTTCCGCTCCTCGGCCAGCCTGCGCT
Organism: Jatrophihabitantaceae bacterium; assembly: GCA_045807085.1. Taxonomy (GTDB): domain Bacteria; phylum Actinomycetota; class Actinomycetes; order Mycobacteriales; family Jatrophihabitantaceae; genus Jatrophihabitans_A. The sequence continues at coordinate 128,948 of JBJMIB010000003.1, read as the reverse complement.
GCTCACTCCGGCCGCGTAATGCCTCCGGCGGCGTAATGCCGCCGCCGGCTACGCGCTGGCGGCGGCCTTGGCGCGGCGTCCGCGCAGCCGCTCCCGCTCCGTCTGGGACAGGATCACCTTGCGCAGCCGGATGGCCTCCGGGGTGACCTCGACGCACTCGTCCTCCCGACAGAACTCCAGCGCCTGCTCCAGGGAGAGCTTGCGCGGCGGCACCAGCTTCTCGAACTCGTCACCGGTCGAGGACCGCATGTTGGTGAGCTTCTTCTCCTTGGTGATGTTGACATCCATGTCGTCGGCGCGGGAGTTCTCGCCGACCAGCATGCCTTCGTACACCTCGGTCGCGGGCTCGACGAACAGGGTGCCCCGCTCCTGCAGGTTGATCATCGCGAACGGGGTGGCGAGGCCGGCCCGGTCGGCCACCAGCGATCCGGAGCTGCGGGTTCGCAGGTCGCCGAACCACGGCTCGTAGTCCTCGAAGACGTGGTGCACGATGCCGGTTCCCCTGGTATCGGTGAGGAATTCGGTGCGGAAACCGATCAAGCCGCGGCTCGGCACCAGGAACTCCATCCGGACCCAGCCGGTGCCGTGGTTGGTCATGGTTTCCATCCGACCCTTGCGCACGGCCAGCAATTGGGTTATCGCGCCGAGGTATTCCTCGGGCGCGTCGACCGTCATCCGCTCCACCGGCTCATGCACCCTGCCGCCGATCAGCCGGGTCACCACCTGCGGCTTGCCGACGGTGAGCTCGAAACCCTCCCGGCGCATCTGCTCGACCAGGATCGCCAGCGCCAGCTCGCCCCGGCCCTGTACCTCCCAGGTGTCAGGCCGGTCGGTGGGTAGCACCCGAAGCGAGACGTTGCCGACCAGTTCCCGATCCAGCCGGTCCTTGACCAGCCGGGCGGTCACCTTGGAGCCTTTGACCCGGCCGGCCAGCGGGGAGGTGTTGGTGCCGATGGTCATCGAGATGGCCGGCTCGTCCACGGTGATCAATGGCAGCGGGCGCGGCTCGGCCAGGTCGGCCAGGGTGTCGCCGATCATGATCTCGGCGATGCCGGCGATGGCGATGATGTCACCCGGGCCGGCCTGCTCGGCCGGCTTGCGGTCCAGCGCCTCGGTCATCAGCAGTTCGGAGATCCGGACCCGCTCGATCGTTCCGTCATGCCGGCACCAGGCGACCTGCTGACCCTTGCGGATGGTGCCCTGATACACCCGGCACAGCGCGATCCGGCCGAGGAACGGCGAGGCGTCCAGGTTGGTCACGTGCGCCTGCAGCGGCGCGCCCTCGGAGTAGGACGGCGCCGGTATGGTCGCCAGGATGGTCCGGAACAGCGGCTCCAGATCGTCCGAGTCCGGCATGCTGCCGTCGGCCGGCCGGTTGAGCGAGGCGCGGCCGTCCCGGGCGCAGGCGTAGACGATCGGGAACTCGATCTGGTCCTCTCCGGCGTCCAGATCCAGGAACAGCTCGTAGGTCTCGTCGATCACCTCGGCGATCCGGCAGTCCGGCCGGTCCACCTTGTTGACCACCAGGATCACCGGCAACTTCGCGGCCAGTGCCTTGCGCAGCACGAACCGGGTTTGCGGCAGCGGGCCTTCGGAGGCGTCGACCAGCAGCACGATGCCGTCCACCATGGACAACCCGCGCTCCACCTCGCCGCCGAAGTCGGCGTGGCCGGGCGTGTCGATGATGTTGATGATCAACTTCTCGCCGGCCCGGGAGACGTAGTTCACCGCGGTGTTCTTGGCAAGGATGGTGATGCCCTTTTCGCGCTCCAGATCGCTGGAGTCCATCGCTCGCTCGTCGACGTGCTCGTGCGCGCCGAACGCGCCGGTCTGCCAGAGCATCGCGTCGACGAGCGTGGTCTTGCCGTGGTCGACGTGCGCCACGATCGCTATGTTGCGCAGGTCGTCGCGCGTCGGCACAGCGGTACCTCATTTCAGACTGGTGGGATGAGCCCAGTCTATGGCAGCGCAACGGCGGCGGTTGCCAGCTGCCGGCTGGCCGAGACCGCGACCACCGGCCGTCAGAACCCAGCCGACCCGGTAAGCACGTGGTACTGCCAGGCCGCCAGTGCCACATAGAGGCCGGGATCGAGCAGTTCGTCGCCGTCCCGGTCCAGCTCGACATCGGCGATCGGGTCGTGGAATCGGAGCTGCCGGCCGGCGAGCTCGGGCCACGGCAGCCGGACGCGCCCCTCGGCCGGCTGGTCGGAGGCGTTCACCACGACGACATGCGGTCCGGACCCGGACCTGCCGGACCAGGTCCAGGCGAGCAGATTGCCGCAGCTGGTGTTGTCCGGCCACCCGGTGGCCTCCAGCAATCGCCAGTCACCGGTGCGGATTCCTCGTTCGGCGACCGAGCCGACGAGGTTGCGGTACCAGGCGGCCAGCGTCGGGTCGGCGGCCTCGTCCGGACGGCGGCGCAGGAACACCGGTGGCCGCACCAGCCGGCCCTCGAACTGCCCCTCATGCCAGAGGGTGGCCCCGGGCAGGGTGGCGATGGTGACGGCGGCGGCCCGCTCGAGTTCACGCCCGGCGCGCGAGGCGACGCGTGGCTCGTCGTGGTTCTCCAGGAACCGCACCAGCCGTGCCTGGTAGCCGACCTCGGCACGCAGGTGGTCACGCACCGGCTGGGGGCCACCGCCGGCGACCGCGAGCAGCCGGTCGTAGAGACGCTTGTCGTAGCAGAAGGCGAAGCCCTGCTGCTGCAGCGTCCATTCCATGTCCCAGTAGGCCTCCGCCAGCAACACGGTGTCCGGGTGCGCCGCGCGCAGCGCCGCGATCACCTCGGGCCAGAACTCCTCGGCCGGTGCCGGACCGGTTCGGCCGCCCCAGGTCTTGGCGAACACGTCATTGGTCATCAACATCGCCATGTCGCAGCGGATGCCGTCGCACTGCTCGGCGATGTCGCCCAGCGTCGCCGCGGCGGCCGCCCGCAGTTCCGGCGCGAACGCGTCCAGCTGCAGGACGTCCGGCCACGGCGGGAAGTACGGGTCGCGGCCATGCGCGATCACGGAGTCACCGACCCGCAGCCAACCCACCGGGTCGTCAGCGAGGTCCTCCGGACCGCCCCGGACGAACCGCTCGGGGTGTTCTTGAACCCACGGGTGATCGGGCGCCACGTGATTCGGGACGTAGTCGAGGACGAGCCGGCGGCCGCGGGCCGCGAGTTCGCGGCGGGCGGCCGCCAGCCCGGCCGGGCCGCCGAACGAGTCATCCACGACGTAGCGGCGCACGCAGTACGGCGAGCCGATCACGTCCTCGTCGCGCAGATCGGGCAGCGCGGCGCGGAAGGAGGCCATCAACTCACCGTTGTCGCGGGCGATCTCGAGCCCCGCCGGGCTCCGCTGCCAGACCCCCATCAGCCACACCGCGTCGATGCCGTCCGGGCAGACCGCGTCCCAGTCGGCGGCCGTGACCTCGCCGAGCAGGACCGGCCGACCGGTCCGCCGCGACAGTTCGTCCAGCCAGACGGCGGTGTTCACCTCATAGATCGCCGGGACATCCGGCCAGCCGGTCATCTGCCTGCCCCGCTGCCCGCGCCGGCCGAGGCTGCCGCGCCGGCCCCACTGCCCGCGCCGTCCGAGATTTCCGCGCCGGCCCGGGCTGCCGCGCCGCCTTCGGGCACTCGGCCTCCGAATGTGTCGCCGGTGCCGAAGAGCTGCTCCGGCCGGAGCCGGGCGAAGATCAACGGCAGCACACCGACCAGCCCGGTCCAGCCGGTCTGATGGCTCGCGCCGATGCCGGCGCCGTTGTCCCCGTGCAGGTATTCGTAGAACAGCGGCAGGTCGCGCCAGTGCGGATCGCCCTGGAACAGCGGCTGACCGCCGTGCACCGGCCGCCGTCCGTCCGGACCGACCACGAACGCGGCCACCAGCCGGTCACCGAGCTCCTCGGCGATCTGGTAGAGGGTCAACTGCCGTCCGGAGCCGGTCGGGCACTCGACGGTGAAGGTGTCACCGAAGTAGCGGTACAGGTTGAACAACGCCCGGATCAACATCACGTTGACCGGCACCCACACCGGCCCGCGCCAGTTCGAGTTGCCGCCGAACATGCCACTGTCCGACTCCGCCGGCAGGTAGCCGACGCGATGCTCTTGACCATCGGCGACGAACACGAATGGTTCGGTCAGATGCCGCTTGGACAGCGACCGGATGCCGTGCGGGCTGAGGAACTCCGCCTCGTCCAGCATCGGCGCCAGGATCCGCCGCAGCCGTTGCTCGTCGAACAGCGCGAACAGCACCGGTCCGTTCCCCGCGGCCGGCCGTTCGTCACCCAGGGCATTGGCGACCGCCGGGTGGGCTTCGAGGAACTCCCGCGCCCCGTCGACCACCTGCGGGAACCTCGTTCGCACCGAGGCATCGAGCACGGTCGCCGCCGCCAGCGGTATCAGCCCTACCACCGAGCGCACCTTCAACGACATCGCGCTGCCGTCCGGACGGCGGAGGATGTCGTAGAAGAAGCCGTCCTGCTCGTCCCACAGCCGGATGCCGTCCGGGCCGACGTGGTTGGTGGCCGCGGCGATCCAGAGGAAGTTCTCCAGCAGGACCTGCGCCTGCTCGACATAGATCGGGTCCTCGGCGGCGAGTTCGAGCGCCATCTGAATCATGTTCTCGCAGTACAGCGCCATCCAGGCAGTCCCGTCCGCCTGATCCAGCCGGCCGCCTCCGGGCAGTGGCGCGCTGCGGTCGAAGACCCCGATGTTGTCCAGGCCGAGGAAGCCGCCCTGGAAGACGTTGCGGTCGTCGGCGTCCTTTCGGTTGAGCCACCAGCTGAAGTTCTTCAACAGCTTCTGGAAGGAGTTGGCCAGGAAGTCGTGGTCGCCCTTGCCGGTGCGCGACTTCTCCAGTTCGTAGATGAACCAGGTCGCCCAGGCATGCACCGGTGGGTTGACGTCGCTGAAGTTCCACTCGTAGGCGGGCAGCTGACCGTTCGGATGCAGGTAACGGCGTTGCAGCAGCAGCTCGAGCTGGCTCTTGGCAAACGCCAGGTCGACGGCCGACAGGGTCAGCGCGTGGAAGGCCAGATCCCAGGCTGCGAACCAGGGGTATTCCCACTTGTCCGGCATGCTGATCAGGTCCGCCGCGACGAAATGCCGCCAGTCGTGGTTGCGCAGCTCGGGATTGACCCCGAGTGGGTCGGCGCCGTGCTCGGACAGCCACCGCTCGACATCCAGGGCGTAGTACTGCTTGGACCACAGCATTCCGGCCAGCGCCTGCCGCATCACCGCGCCTTCGTCGGCCTCGGTGAGGCCACCGAGCAGGCCGCCGTAGAACTCGTCGGCCTCGGCGCGCCGAGCCGCGAACACCTCGTCGAAGTCCGCGAACGGCGCCGCCGACTCGCCCTGCGACAGGCGCAGCCGGACGGTGGAGCTACCGCCCGCCGGTATCCGCAGCGGGTAGTCGAAGGCGGCCTTGGTGCCGACGCCGGCCGGGTTCACCGCCGCGGTCTCGCCGTGCACGACGTAGCGGTCGATACCGTCCTTGAGGTAGGACGTGCTGTTCGGCACGCCGAAGATCCGCTCGTCATTGGTCTCGTTGCCGGTGACCAGCGCGGCCGGCCCGCCATCGGCGTAGAGCCAACGCCGCCCGAGCTCGGCATGGTCGGCGGCGATCGCGCTGACCCCGGATGGTCCGGGCAGCGCGCGCAGCACCGGCTGCTCGGAGCCGCCCGCCCATGACCAGGTGTGTCGGAACCACAGCGTCGGCAGCACCCGCACCCGCGCCTGGTCAGGACCACGATTGGTGACGGTCACCCGCATCAGGACGTCCTCAGGGCCGGCCTTGGCGTACTCGACAAGCACGTCAACGTAACGGCCGTCGTCGAAGATGCCGGTGTCGAGCAGCTCGTACTCGGGTTCCTGCTTGCTCCGTGCGCCGTTGGTCGCCACCAGATCCGCGTACGGGAACTCGCGCAACGGGTACTTGTAGAGCATCTTCAGGTAGGACGAGGTCGGCGTCGCGTCAAGGTAGAAGTAGTACTCCTTCACGTCCTCGCCGTGGTTGCCCTGGCTGTTGGTCAGGCCGAACAGCCGCTCCTTGAGCAGCGGGTCCACCCCGTTCCACAGGGCCACCGAGAGGCAGAGCAGTTGGCGGTCGTCGCTGAACCCGGCCAGGCCGTCCTCACCCCAGCGGTAGGCGCGCGATCTGGCCTGGTCGTGGGTGAACGCCGACCAGGAGTCTGGCCCGTGGGTGGCATCCTCGCGCACCGTCCCCCACTGCCGCTCGCTCAGGTACGGGCCCCAGCGCCGCCAGCGCACCCCCTGCTCGTCCGCCTCGACCAGTCGTCGCCGCTCGGCCTCGGGCACGACGCCCACCTCGTCTCCCGGGATCGGCTCTCCCACGCTGCTCGGGAGCCGCCTCGGCCTCGAGCGTCCCGCCGCGCCGCTCGGCTTCGCATCACCCCGGTCGGGTGATGCCTCAGGCAGCGATCACCCGGTCGGGTGATGCCTCAGGGTAGCGACGCCCGCAGCAAGAGCAGGCCGCCCAGCCCGGCACCCATCACGAAGCAGGCGGTGCAGCCGACCGTGAACAGGCCGGCCAGCACGTCGTCGTGCCGGTAGGCGTGCCTCAGTGCTTGCCGGCGGCGTTGCCTGGCCCGGTTGGCTTGTCGGCGGCGCTGCCGGGTCCGGCCGGCGCTGGTCATGACTCGGCGCTCACCGTGCGGTTCGAGTGGAAGCCGAGCGGGATGAGCAGTTCGGCCAGCCCGCTGCAGACCCCGATGATCAGGGCGCCGAGGAATGCCGACCAGAAATTGTCGATGTCCAGGTGGGAGCTCAGGCCGGCGGTGAGGGCCAGCAACCCCGCGTTGACCACCAGCAGGAAGAAGCCCAGCGTGAGCACGATGAACGGCAGGCTCAGCAGCCGGACCAGCGGACCGATGATCAGGTTGATCAGCGAGAACAGCACGGCGATCCACAGCAACGCGCCGAAACCACCGTGGACGTGCATCCCGGAAACGATCTGCGCGGTCAGACCGATGATGAGCGCCAGGATGACCAACCGGATCGCGGCTCTGATCAGCATGGGTCGAGTGGACCGTGGCGGAGCCGGTGGCGAATCACCCCGGGGGAATGATTCTGCCCAGCTGCCCAGTCATCCGGTAAGGACGATGCTCCCGCGACCTGGCATCCGCAGAGTGGACGCAATCCAGGGGCATCCGCACCGCGAGGCTCTCGCGTCCGCGGCGGGTGCCCTGCCCGGTCTGATGAGGATGACGCCACGTGGACGATTTCGGCCGCACACCCAACGGCGGATGTCCGGGTATCGCATCGCCGGCCTCGGCCAGCCACGCCGGTCCGTGCGCGAATTCGGTCACGCCGCACCACATCCGGCAGCAGCAGCGCGGCCTGCGAATGTCGGTCAAGCTGCTGGACCTTCGCGATCCGGCCCGCTCCGCCACCGAGCGGGTCCAACTGGCAGCTGAGTTCACCCACGAACTGGATGCGCTGTTCACCCACCGGACCCGGCTGCCCCGCCGCAGGCTGCGGGAGATCGTCGCCGGCTACGACAGCCTGCTGCACGAGCAGCTGCTGCCCGAACTCGCGGCCGAGGGGCTGCAGTTCGTCGAGTGGGCGGACCTGTCTGCCATGGAGCGCACCCAGGCACACCGCCGATTCCATCGCGCGGTGTACCCGCTGCTGACCCCGCTGGCGGTCGACTCGACCCACCCGGTGCCCCGAACCCGGTCCCTGGCGATCAACCTCGGCGTCCGGGTCGGCGATCAGCTGGTCCACCTGACGATGCCGCCGCAGGTGCGACGGATGCTGCCCATCCGAGCCGGCCGGTACCTCGCGATCGAGTCGGTGGTCGCCGCTGCCCTTCCCGAGCTGTTGGTCGGAGTGCGGATCGCCGAGCACGCCGCCTACCGGATCACCCGCGGCGCCACCACCGGCAAGGTCAGCCGGCTCGAGGTGGAACACCGCGCGAGTGACCGCCTGGTGGCGCTGCTCTCGTCCCGGCTGGATGTCGCCGACGGCGACGTCTACCGACTCAGCAGCGGCCTTGCCATGGGTGACGCGTTCGCCGTCGAGCCGCGCCCGGCGCAGCCGGTGCCGCGGCCACTCGCGCCGGCCGCTACCCGCACCCGGACGGAGGAAAGCGCATGACCGTTCAGACGGCTCGCCCGAAACCGACCTCTCCCGACAAGGGCGCCTGGTACCTGAGCAGCCCGGAGGAGGTCTGTGCCGCGCTGGCTGTCGAGCCGGCCGTGGGCCTGTCCGCGCACCGGGCAGCGGAGCTGTTGAACCGGGACGGCCCGAACGCGATGCCGGAGGAGAAACCCCGATCGTCATTGCTCCGCTTCGCCGACCAATACCGCAGCTACATGCAGATCATCCTGGTGGGCGCGTCGATCGTCTCCCTGACCATCCAGGAGTGGAGCACCGCGGTCATGCTGCTGGTGCTGACGGTGTTCAACGCCCTGGTCGGCCTGCGCCAGGAGGGCAAGGCCGAGAGCGCGATGAATGCGCTCAAGTCGATGATGAAGGCGACCGCCCGGGTTCGCCGGGACGGGGTCGAGTCCGAGCTGCCCGCCGAGCAGGTGGTGGCCGGCGACATCGTGGTGGTGGCCGCCGGTGACCGGGTGCCGGCCGATGGTCGGATCCTCGAGGCGAGCGCGTTACAGATCGACGAGTCGTCCCTCACCGGTGAGAGCACGCCGATCGGCAAGGATGCCAGCACGCTGTCGGCCGGCAACCTCGGGCCCGGCGACCAGACCAACATGGCCTTCATGAACACGCCGGTGACCCACGGCAGCGGGACCGTCGTGGTGACCGGCACCGGTACGAACACCGAACTGGGCAAGATCTCCGGGATGTTGTCGACGACGGTCAAGGAACAGTCGCCGCTGACCAGGGAGCTGAACCGGCTGACGCTGTGGATCGCGGGCGCCGCCGGGCTGACCATGTTGATCATGTTCATCCTGGGGCACAGCCGTGGCCAGGCGTTCGACGAGATCTTCGTCAGTGCCATCACGCTGGCCATCGCCGCGATGCCCGAAGCGCTGCCGACGGTGACCCAGGTGATCCTGTCCATCGGCAGCACGGATCTCGCCAAGAAGAACGCGATCGTCCGAGAACTGCCGGCGGTCGAGACGCTGGGGTTCACCTCGGCCATCAACTCGGACAAGACCGGCACGCTGACGATGAACCAGATGACGGCCGTGGAGGTGCTCGACGGCACCGACCACTACACCGTCTCCGGCACCGGCTACAGCCTCGACGGGCGGGTGCATCACGTCGCCGGCTCCGCCGCCTCGATCGAGTCGTCGATCCTGCCTTACCTCATCGCCAGCGACGCGAAGCTGGTCGACTCAGAGGTGGTGGGCGATCCGACCGAGGGCGCGCTGCTGGTGCTCGGCGCCAAGGCGGGCATCGACGTGCAGGGCACCCGAGCCACGCTGCCCCGGCTGGCGACACTGCCCTTCGACCCCACCTACAAGCTGATGGCCACCTTCAACTCGGCGGTGGACGGCACGGGCCGGCCGGTCGTGCGTTGCTTCGTCAAGGGGGCGGCGCCCGCCGTGCTCGACCGGTCGGCGCTGATCGACGGCCGCGCCGGGCCGGTCGCCCTGGCGGCCGAGCAGCGCGATCGGGCCGAGCAGGAGGTCCGCCGGATGGAGGGCGACGGGAACCGGGTGATGGCGGCCGGCGTCCGGGACATCGACCCGGCGGAGTTCGACGCCGCCCAGGACCTGCTGGCCTACGTCACGAACCTGACGCTGACCAGCCTGGTCGCGATGGTCGATCCACCCCGCGAGTCGTCCAAGGCAGCCGTGGCCGCCGCCCAGCAGGCGCACATCCGGGTCCGGATGGTGACCGGCGATGACGTGATCACCGGCGCTGCCATCGCCAAGCAGCTCGGCATCCCCGGCGAGGCGATCCTCGGCGCGGACTTCGCGGCGCTGCCGGAGTCCGAACGGCTTTCCCGGATCGACCAGATCGGCGTGGTCGGCCGAGTGGCACCTGAGCACAAGGTACTGCTGGTCGAGACGTTGAAGAAGAAGCAGCAGGTCGTCGCGATGACCGGTGACGGCGTCAACGACGCCCCGGCGATCAAGGCGGCCGACATCGGGATCGCCATGGGCACCGGCACCGAGGTGGCCAAGACCTCGTCGCGGCTGATCCTGTCCGACGACAACTTCGCGACGATCGTGTACGCCGTCGAGCAGGGGCGAAAGATCTACGACAACCTCACCAAGTACATCCGGTTCGTGCTGGTGTTGCTGGTCGTCTTCGTGCTGACCTTCCTCGGCGCGGCCTTGTTCAACATCTCCAACGGCGAGCCGTTCAACCCCGCCCAGGTGCTCTGGATCCACTTCGTCGTCAACGCCTCCTTCGGCTTCGCGCTCGGCTTCGATCGGGAGTCGCCCGGGCTGATGGATCGGATGCCTCGCCCGCGCGGCCAGACAGTGCTCACCACCGGCAACCTGGTCACCACCGGGCTGGCCGGATTAGCAATCACGATCGGGCTGTTGTCGGTCCTCGAACTGGGCAAGTCGCATTTCCACGACGTCAAGATCGGCACGTCGATCGCGTTCGTCGCCTTCGCGCTCTGCCTGATCGTGGCTGCCCTGGAATGCCGCAGCGTCACCGAGTCCGCGATCTCCGGGGATACCTTCAACAGCAGGCAGATCACCCGTACCGTGATCGGGCAGTTCGTGCTCGCGATCCTCACCACCCAGATGAACGGCTTCAACCGGATCCTGGGCACCACGTCGCTCGACCTGCGGCAGTTCGAATGGGCATTGCTGCCGCCCGTCGCGCTGCTGGTCCTCTGGGAGCTCGGCAAGCTGATCGTCCGGCGGCGCGAATCCCACGCTGCCGGCGCGAGTCCGGTGCGCGAGCCGCGCGGTCAGGCGCCGCGACCGGCGCTCGTCAACTGAGCCGGCGGCAGGCGAGGACGCCCATGACCGATCTCGACGTGCCGACGTCCTCGGCGTCGCCGCGGCCGGCCGGCGGCTGGTCCGGCCTGGCCCGGCAGGTCCCCGGGCTGGCCGTCCTGCGCGGCTACCGTCGCGGCTGGCTGCGCTCGGACCTGGTCGCCGGGATAGTCCTGACCAGCCTGCTGGTGCCGCAGGGAATGGCCTACGCCGAACTTGCCGGGCTGCCGCCGGTCAACGGTCTCTACACGACGGTCGCCTGCCTGCTCGGCTACGCAGTGATGGGTCCGTCCCGGATCCTGGTGCTCGGTCCCGACTCGGCGGTGTCACCGATGATCCTCGCCGCGATCACCTCGATCGGGGTGGCCGGTAACCCGGAGAAGGCGCTCGAACTGGCCGGGATGCTGGCAGTCCTGGTCGCCGCGATGGAGATCGCCCTGGGGCTGGCGAAGCTGGGCTTCGTCGCCGACCTGCTGTCCAAGGAGGTGAAGGTCGGCTACCTCAACGGCCTGGCCCTGGTGATCATCGCCGGCCAGCTGCCCAAGCTGTGCGGGTTCTCGGTCGAGTCCGACCAGCCGATCGGCAAGCTCAAGGAGTTCCTCACCTCCCTCGACCGGGTGAGCACTGCCACCGTGGTCACCGGGTTGGTCTGCCTGGCGGCGCTGTTCCTACTACCGAGGTTCACCAAGGCGGTGCCGGCGGTGCTGGTCGTGATCGTCGGCGCCACCGTCGCGTCCCAGCTGCTGCACCTGGCCGATCACGGGGTCTCCACCGTCGGGGCGCTACCGCGGGGCCTGCCGCATCCGGCGTTGCCCTGGACCTCCCTCGGCGACGTCGGCCCGCTGGCCATAGCCGCGATCGGCATCACCCTGGTCTCGCTCACCGACACGATCGCCACCTCGGCCAGCTTCGCCGCGCGCCGCGGTGAGACCGTGAGCGCCGACCAGGAGATGATCGGGGTCGGCTGCGCGAACGCGGCCGCCGGGTTCTTCCAGGGTTTCGCGGTATCGAGCAGTGCCTCCCGGACCGCCGTCGCGGACACGGCCAAGGCCAAGACCCAGCTGGCCGGGGTGGTCGGAGCGGCGGCGGTGATTGTCATGCTGCTGTTCCTGAACTCGATACTGGCCGCGCTGCCCCAGACGGTGCTGGCCGCGGTCGTGATCAGCGCGGCGGTGTCGCTCACCGACCTGCCGTCGCTGCGCCGGTACTGGGACGTGCGGCGCTCGGCGGTGCTCGTCTCCGCCGTTGCCACCCTGGGCGTCATCGTGCTCGGGGTGCTGGACGGGATCCTGTGTGCGATCGCGCTGTCGATCGTGCTGTTCTTCCGCCGCAGCTGGTGGCCGCACGGCGAGGTTCTCGGCCGCCAGGCCAGCGGCGAGTGGCATGCCATCGCGGGCGGCGGAACCGAGGTACCCGGCATCACCGTCTTCCGCTGGGAAGCACCGCTGTTCTTCGCCAACAGCGGCATCTTCCGGCGCCAGGTCCTGACGCTGCTCAGCGAGAAGGGGGCGCGCTGGATCGTGCTGCAGTGCGAGGCGATCACCGACGTCGACGTGACGGCGGCCGACATGCTCGCCGGTCTCGACGCGGAGTTGAACAAGCGCGGCATGCACATCGCCTTCGTGGAGCTGCGCTCCCGGTTGAACCAGCGGCTCGCCCAGTACGGCCTCTTCGACGAGGCGCTGGCCCGGGAGCACTTCTACAGTTCGGTGGAGGAGGCGATCACCGACATCAGTCGCGGCACGCCGGCCGCCGAGCCGCTGGCCCCGGCCGCCGAGCCGCCGGCAGTACTCCTCGAACCGACGACGGTGGGTGTCGAGCCGCCAGCGGTAGTGGCCGAGCCGACGGCGGTGGCCGTCGATGGAGCGCCGGGCTCAGGATCGACCGAGAGCCACCCGGACCACCGGGGCCGGCCGGACTAAGGGACCCGGCGACGGCACGCCCGGCCGGCCGCGCGGCACCCGTACCCGGAGCACCGCCGGCCGGACCCGGCACCGCACCGGAGTGGGCATCAGCACCGACTCGCCGTCGATCCCGACCGGGATCTCCGCGACGTCGGAATCGATGACGATCTCGTGCGCGGTGAGTGCGCAAAGCCCCTTGCCGCGGGCGCCGCTGATCAGCTGCGCGGCCCGCGCCGCGCTGTCCACGGTTACCGCGATCACGCCGAGTTCGCCCTGATCGAGGTGGTAGCGCCGGCCGAGCCCGGCCAGATCGGTCAGGTCGTAGCGGTTGTTGCTGACCAGCAGCGCCGTGGGCCCCTCGATCGTCACGGTGTCGTCGATGTGCGCCACCAGCCGCGGCCCACGATGACCGCTGAGCAGATCGGGCAACATGTTCAGCGTGGTGCCGCGCTTGTCGTCGCGGTACGCCGGGCTTTGCACCACCTCGGCGTAGGCGCCGAAGGATGCGTTGTTCACGAACGTGCGGCCGTTGATATCGCCCAGGTCGATGCAGAGCTCCACACCGTCGGTCAGCGCGTCCAGGCCGGCCGCGACATCCTCCCGGTCCAGCCCCAGGTCCATCGCGAAGTGATTGCGGGTGCCGGCCGACAGGACGAGGAACGGCAGGTGGTGTTCGGCGGCCACCGCCGCCACCAGCGCCTGCGTGCCGTCGCCGCCGGCAACCCCGAGCAGGTCGGCGTGGTCGGCGACCGCCTGGCGCGCCAGTTCGGAGACGTCGTAATACTCACTACCGTTGAGCACCATCACCTCGGCGCCCAGCGCGGTCGCCTTGCCGTCCAGGTCGAACCGGGTCACCTTGCCGCCGCCGGATCGCGGGTTCATGATCAGGTACGGACGCCGCGGTGGCGGTGCCGCGATCTCCGGTGTCGTCGTTACCGACGAGCGGGCCGCCGCCAGGCCCAGCGCCGCCCGGGACAACGCCAGCGTGGCGACCAGCAGGGCCGCGAAGATCAGCACCGACCACAGGGCGCCGCGCTGGAGGCAGAGGCCGAGCACCGCCAGCGGCGCGAGGACGCCGATCGCCCCGCCCAGCCAGCGCAGCGGCCCGCGATGGCTGACGAACCACCAGAGGCCGACGACCGTGACCACCAGGCCGGCAATCGCGGCGAGCAGGATCCCGAGACTGGAGGCGCCGGCCACCAGGAACATGGCCACCGCCGCGGCCGCGCACAGCACCGCCGCGCGCGCCAACCAGCGAGCATTCGCGGGCACGTCGGCACGAGTTACCCCGTCGGTCATCACAGTGGCCATGCTCCGACGGCCATCGGCGAGAGACCTCATCCGGTCGGGATGAGGCACGCCCAGCACCGTGACCGCAGGATTTCTCCAAGGCACCCAATTTCCCAAGCACGGTCTAAGACATCCCGACCACGGCAAGAAAGGTATGAGGCAATGGCCATCGGTCCGGTACAGCTCATTTCCCTCGGCTTCACAAGTCCGAACTTCCACGGCGAAATCATCGCCGAGCTGGAGCGACTACGCGAGATCGACGCGATCCGCGTGATCGACGCGCTCGCGGTCTACAAGAGCGCCGACGGTGACGTCGAGATCGAACACCTCAGCAACCTGACCACTGACGAGGCCATCGAGTTCGGCAGCAAGGTCGCCGCGCTGATCGGGCTCGGCATCGCCGGTGAGGAAGGCGCCGAACTCGCCGCCGAGGCCGGTGCGGAGGCAGCGGCCGACGGTGTCTCCATCTTCGACGAGGCCGACGCCTGGGACGTGCTGGCCGAGATCCCGCCGGGCACCGCCGGTGCCCTGCTGCTGCTGGAACACCACTGGGCCGTTCCGCTGCGCGATGCGATCGCCCGCGCCGGCGGCTTCCGGATCGGTGACGCGTTCATCAGCCCGTTCGACCTCGTCGCCATCGGCATGCTGACGGCCCAGGAGGCCGACGATCTCGCCAAGCTCGAAGCCACTCAGACGGCTCCGGCCTGACATTCCACTGAGGCAGGAGACACAACGCGGAGAGGAGTTCGCTCATGTTCGGTTCACGGAGAGTAGCCCGGCGCACCGGTCGACGCACGGCTCGGCGGGTGGGGCATCGTTGATCCATGAAGACCGGTCCGGGCTGGGACGAGAAGGCGGGGGTGACCAGCGATGCAAACCGTTGCAGTCATCCTCCTCGACCTCACGATCGTTGCGGCCCTCGTCGGCGCCGTGGCGGTATGGAACCGGCTGCGGTTCGTGTGGGATCGCTCGTCATTCCGCTGCCGGCTGGCGCCACTCGGCGCCAGGTCGGCGGCGGAGTGCTGCCCGCGTTGGTCGCGGCTGAAGACCCGGGCCAAGTGGCGGGCCGACATCCTGGAGCTCCAGGTCGGTCCGCTGTGGGCCCAGACGTTGACGATTCCGGTGCGGCTGTCGCTGCTGGCATCGATCGAGGACGAGCCGCGGTGGGCGCACTGCCGGCTCGGCGTGCATCCACAGAGCCTGGTGATCGAGCGGGACGGCGCCAGCTCGCTGAAGGTCAGCGTGCGCCAGCGTGATCGGACCCGGCTGGCCGGGCCGTTCCTGACGGTCGCCCTGGTCGGGTTGCCGTCGCCGCCCCGCTCGGATCGTCGGCATCGGTCCTGACACCGCGATCATTTGCCACGGAGGCCGCTGGGACGGCTGGGATCGGTCCGCTGACGTCGGAAGCGAATTGGCTGGAGGCCTGAGATGGTGGTGGCGGATTCGGGTTACCCGTTGGCGGGCGTGATGGTGACGACGTCCCTCTTCTTCGGGTTGATCCTGTTCCTCTGGATGCTCATCACGGTCTACCTGGACCTGTTCCGCCGTCACGATCTCGGCGGGTGGGGCAAGCTCGGCTGGGTGGTCTTCACGCTGGTGTTGCCGTTCATCGGGGTATTCGCCTATCTGGCCGGACAGGGACGGTCGGTGCAACGGCGCACCCGAGCCATCGCGGAGCGGAAACGGCGCGGCAAGGACGAATACATCCGATCCGTCAGCGCCACCTCGCACAAGCATCGCGCCGCCGAGCTTGCCAAGGCGCGCGAACTGCTCGACAGCGGTGCGATCTCGCAAGAGGAGTACGAAGTCATGAAGCATCGGGCGGCGGTGGGCTGAGGCCGCCGAGCCCGGTTCTTCAACCGTTCGTTTGGGGAGGGCTTGATCGATGGCCACCCGCGCCGCCGGGACGAGGCAGCACCGGACGACTGCTGCTGCCAATACGCCCACTGCCGGCATCGTGTACGCGGCCGGCACCGATGCCGCGGCCGGCACCGATGCCGCGGCTGGCACCGATGCCGCGGCTGGCAACGGGTCCGTTGACGGGTTCGCGGCTACCCCGCCGGCGGCCGCCGTGCCGACGCAGCCGGACCGGTTGGTGTTCCAGTGCGAGGTGAAGCTGAGGGCACCGTTACCCTTCACGCTTCCCGACCTGGCAACGCCACCGGACATCGTCCGGGGCCCGACGGCCAGCTGCCGGCTGGAAACGACCTACTTCGACTCGGTCGACCTTGCCCTCGCCGCCTCCGGCATCAGCCTGCGGCATCGTCCGGGCACCTCGGGCGCACCGTGGACGTTGAAGCTGCCGCCCCTCGACGACGACTCGACGCCGGTCGAACGGGAGCTGAGCTTCGATGACGACGGCGACGCCGTTCCGCTGGCCGCCCGGGAACAGGTTCACCCTTATCTGCGCAGCCGAGTGCTGCTGCCCGCGGCCCGGCTGGTCTCCGCCCGGACGACGATCGAACTGCTGAGCCGCGCCCGGGTCCAAGTCGCGATGGTCGTGCTCGACGACGTGACCGCCTACCACGCCGGCGAACAGGTCAGCCGGTTCGCCGAGATCGAGGTGAAGACCGCCGGCCTCGACCGGACCTCGCGAATGGTGCTCGAGCAACTGGTCCGCGAGCTGATCGAGGCCGGCTGTTCCCTCGTCGCGACCGCGCCGAAGCTACTCCGGGCATTCGGCGTGCTCAGCCCGGTCGGCCTCCCCCAGTCGCGACCACTGCGCCGGACCGGTGACCGCGCCGAACTCGAGGAGCTGATGGCCGCCGCGTTTTCGGCGGCGGCGGCTCGGCTGCTGGCACACGACGTCGGGGTCCGGTTCAGCGACGACATCGAGGACGTCCACCAGTTCCGGGTGGCGAACCGGCGGCTGCGCTCGGCCCTGCGCACGTTCCGTCCGGTGCTCGATGACCGGACCGGGCTTACCCAGCTCCGGCGCGAGCTGAGCTGGCTCGGCCGGTTGGCCGGCCCGGTGCGCGACGCCGATGTGCTGCTGGAACGACTCACCACGCAGCTGGCGAGGTTACCGGAACCGGATGCCAGGGCCGGCACCGAACTGTTGTCGCGGCTCTCCGACCAGCGAACCTGGCACCGCGAGACGCTGCTGGCCGGCATGCGCAGCCCTCGGTACGACCTGCTGCTCGACGCCGTGGTGAGCACCGCCGCCCATCCGCCGCTGCTCGAGCGGGCCGACGCGACGACCCGATCGTCGGCCTACCTGCGACGGGCGACTCGGAGCCGGTGGCTGGCGCTGGCTCGCCTGGTCGAGTCGATGGATGAGGCGATGACGGTCAGCCAGCTACACGACATCCGGATCAAGGCCAAGTGGTCGCGCTACACCGCACAGGCCGCCGAGCCCGTTCTCGGCAGACCTGCCGCCCGGATCGCGGCCGCCGCGGCCATGGTGCAGACCGTCCTCGGCGATCTGCTCGACACGGTCGCGGCCGAGCAGTGGTTGCGCGCGGCTGCCGAAGAGGATGCGCAGCCGGCGCTGGTCATCGGTCAGCTGGTCGCCACCGAGCGTCATGAGGCCGAGCGGCTGCGGCAGCGCTGGCCGCGGGTGTGGGAGTCGGCGGCCTCGACGGCGGAGGGTGGCCTGGCCGCGCTCGACAAGCGCCGCGACGCCGGGCCGCCCGACAATCGCCACTAGCCAACCGCCCGATCGGTCAGTGCCCGGCGAGGGTCTCCAGCGCTGGGTGCTCGGCTCGGCGCTCGGCGTCGGGATCGGCATGGCCCTTGCCGTCCCGTTGGGCACGGCGCTCGGCGTCCAGCTCGGCCTGGAACGGGTCGGCCGGCACGCCGTGGCCGGCTTGCCCTTCGAGATCCGCCTTGGCAGCCAACAGGCTTTGATGCGCGCTCTCGCCGACGTCCGGATATTGCGGGTCGATCTCGGCCAGCGCCTTCACCAGCACCGCCGCCGCCGCGATCCGCTCGAACCACTTGTGATCGGCCGGGATGACGTACCAGGGCGCGTGCCGGGTGCTGGTGTGGGACAGCATCTGGCCGAAGGCCTTCTGGTAGTCGTCGAAGTGGCGCCGCTCGGCCACATCGTGCGCCGAGAACTTCCAGTTCTTCTCGGCCAGGTCGATCCGGCGCAGGAACCGGCGGCGCTGCTCCTCCTTGGAGATGTTGAGGAAGAGCTTGACGATCCGGAATCCGTTGGCGGTCAGGTGCCGCTCGAAGTCGTTGATCTCCTCGTACCGGCGCTTCCAGATGTCGCCGTCCTTCCGGGCACCGGGCACGTTCTGCCGGGCGAGCAACTCGGGGTGCACCCGGACCACCAGCACCTCTTCGTAATAGGACCGGTTGAAGATGCAGATCTGGCCGCGCTGGGGCAGTTGCTTGGCGTAGCGCCAGAGGTAGTCGTGGCTCAGCTCCTCGTCGCTGGGCACCTTGAAGCCGTGGACGGCGACGCCCTGCGGATTGACCCCGGTCATCACGTGCCGGATCGTGCCGTCCTTGCCGGCGGCGTCGAGGGCCTGCAGCACCACCAGGACGCCGTGGGTGTGCTGCGCGGCCAGCCGGTCCTGGTACTCGGACAGCAGCGCGATGCCCTCGTCGAGCAGCTTCTCACCGCGCTTGCGCTTGAGCCCGTCCAGTTTGTAGGCCGAGTCGAAGTCCTCGGGCAGGTGCACCTTGGCACCGGGTTTGACCCGCAACGACTCGGTAACCTCGTCGATCCGCTTGAGGCGGCTGTCACTCATGCCCATGATTCGTCCCATCCGGCTTACAGACCGTCCCGCACCGCGACCGTGCCGGCCGTCGCCGCCGCGACCAGTGTCTGGTGGTCCTGCTCGTTCAGATCGGCGTAGGACTCGGCGAAGTCGGCGAGCGCGCGGTCGAAGGCATCGCTGGAGCCGAGGTAACCGGCGATCGCGATCGGGTCGCCCGATCGGGCGTGTGCCCGGGCCAGGCTCCAGGCACACAGCCCGCCGTAGTACTGCAAACCCTTCGGCAGCAGTGCCTCCACCTCGACGCCGCCCTTCCAGTCACGGAGCTGGCGGAAGTAGAAGTCGCGTTGTACGTCGTCGATGCCCACCGTGCGCTGCCAGCCCAGGAAGATGTCACTGGCCTGCTGCATGAGCCGCTGCCCGTGCACGACCCGCTGGCCCTGGTTGAGATGCTCGCTGCGGCCGAGGAACTCGGCGAGCACCGACTTCGTCGCCTCCTTGATCTGCAGGAACAACGGGTCGTTCTGGTCGCGTCCGGTCAGCAACACGATCCAGCACCGGGTCCCGACGCTGCCGACGCCGACGACCTTGCGGGCCATGTCCACGAACTGGTAGTTCTCGAGCAGGACCCGGCGATCGGACTCCAGCGTTCGCCGGTACTGGCCGATCAGCGCGCGGAACCGATCCTGCAGATCCTCTTCTTCGGTTTCGGGCAGCAGATCGCGCAGCGGCATGATGAGCGGCGGGTCGCCGGCCAGCCGCCACCGGCCGTTCACCGTCTCGGTGAGCTTGCCCAGCGCCTGCATGCTGTCTCGGGTACGGGCCCGCGCGAAGGTCTTGCGCATCAGCTTCTGTCGCTTGAGGTCGAGTTGCGGGGCGAGCTGCCGCTCGATGTCGTCCGTATCCAGCCGGCTGTACCAGATGTCGATGGCCCGCATGCCGGCGAACTCGGCCATCGCGGCACGGTAGCGGGCCACCGTCCCGATGACGATGGCTCGCCGCTGCTTGCGGCTGAAACCACTCCCCCGCGCCGCGACGGCCAGGCTGGCGACCAACCTCTTCAAATCCCATTCGAAGGGGCCGGGCAGCGTCTCGTCGAAGTCGTTGGCGTCGAACATCAACCGGCGCTCCGGCGAGGCGAACAGCCCGAAGTTGGACAGATGCGCATCCCCGCAGAGCTGCACGGTGAGGTCGGTGCTCGGTCCGAGCGCGAGGTCGGAGGCCATCACCCGCGCGGCACCGCGGTAGAAGGTGAACGGGGTGACCATCATGCGCCCGTACCGAATCGGGACCAGCTCGGGCACCCGCTCGGTCGCCTGTTCCTCCAGCAGCACGATGGGATCGCGGCGAGCGGCCGGCGGCGGCACCCAGGCGTGATCGGCGAGCGGCGAGGTCTGGCGCTGCCCCTTGCCCACCGCCAGCCGATCGGCCGGCAGGCCGACCGGGCTCATCCGGGTGGCGAGGCCGCGCCGGGCACGCGGAGGCTGACCGTTGATCGACGGTTGAGGTCTCTTGAGAGTATTGGTCATCGGTCCTCCGTCGGGTCGCGCGCATCGGCTCCATGGCCCAGCATGCGGTCCAGCGTTCCGGCCGGGGCACCGGCAGGCATCACCAACAGTGAATGAGTTGCGCCGCCGGCCGGGCTGGGTTGGGCCGATCCGCGATCATCCGTGCCGGACGACGCGCGCCTCCGGCAGCTGACCGACACTTCACTCGAACGGGTCGCAGTTGCCAGCAGCCGTTGTGAAGGAGTGCGTCATGACCGAAATACCCACCGCTAGTTCCGGGCGGCCACCGTACGCGCCTACCAGCCCCCGGCCGGAGTCAGGCGTCACCGCCTGGAAGGGCTGGATCGTCTTCGCCGGAATCATGCTGATGGTGATGGGCGCGTTCCAGGCCATCGAAGGGCTGGTGGCCATCTTCCAGGACGACTACTACGCGGTGTCGAAGAACGGTCTGGTGGTGCATGTCGACTACACCGCCTGGGGCTGGGTCATGCTGGTGATCGCCGTCCTGAACTTCGCCGCCGGCTACGGCGTCCTGCGCGGCCTGACCTGGGGACGCATCTGGGCCATCGGAATCGCCGCGCTCAGCATCATCGCCAACCTGGGCTTCACCAGCGCCTACCCGGTCTGGGTCGTGATGATCGTGACGCTGGACGTCATCATCATCTTCGCGCTGTGCGTCCACTGGGACGAGATGCGCCGAGGGGAATTCAGCTAGACCCAGCGTCAAACCCAGCGGAACCTAGCGTCATGGACGGGACCGGCACCGAGCCGGGCAGCGCACCGGAGGAGACCGCAAGCCCACGCAAGGCTCACCTGACCGACGCCGTCCAGATCACCGGGGCGCGTGAGCGCTACCTTCGCGTTCGGGACCAGGTCAATACCCGGGTCAACGCGGGGGCGACCGGGCAGTTCCGGCGGCGGCTCCGGGATCTGGACGTGTTGAACCACGGTCTGATCCTCGCCTCGCTCGGGCTCACCCTGCTCATTCCGCTGTTGATCACGCTCGCGGCGCTGTTGCCGATCGGCAGCGACACCGGTTTCGCCGCCACCCTCATCCGCCGGTTCGGGCTGTCCCCGGAGGCCGCCGACGACCTGCGTCAGCTGTTTCCGACGCATGATCAGGTTGCCGGCTCGACCACCCCGCTGAGCGCGGTCGTCACGCTGCTGTGGGCCCTCGGCTGGCCGGCGGAGCTGGCCCGGGGCCTGCAGGCGATCTGGGAGCTACCCAGCCGGGGCCTGCAGGATCTCTGGCGGGCACTGCCCTGGCTGGCTTCGTTCGTCGGGATGGTCAGCGTGCTCGTGGGGTCCAGCACCCTGGCCGACGGCTCGCTCGGGACGTTCATCGGCAGCGTGCTCACCGCCCCGCTGCTGTTCGGCTGGACCTGGTGGTCGCAGCATCTGCTGCTCGGCGGACGGATCCGGTGGCGGCCGCTGCTTCCCAGCGCCATCGCGACCACCGTCGCGCTGTTCGGCTTCGGGGTGGTGATGAGCTTCTACGTGCCGGGTGCCATCGTCAGCAACTTCGACCAGTACGGTCCGATCGGGGTCATCTTCGCGCTGCTGACCTGGTTGGTGGGGTTCGCGGTGGTGATGCTCGGCGGCCCGCTGGTCGGGCATACCATCTACCTGCGCCGCCAGGCGTCCTAGCGCCGCTGTACGCCCTAGCGCCGCTGTACGTCCTAGCGGCCGCTGTACGTCCTAGCGCCGCTATGCGCCCTATCGGGAGCCTGGATCGGATGCATGGTCGAGCCGATGACCCACCCGCTCCGCCGCCGCGAGCAGATATGGCACCCGTTCCAACCGGGCGGCGAGCAAGGCCGGATCGTCGTCGCTGTGGCGCTCGGCGATGTCCACCAGCCGGTCCACCACGCTCATCGGCGTGCCGGTCGGCCCGGCCGTCATGTCGGCGTAGGTCAAGGCGTCGCTGACCCGGGACTCCTCGCGATCGAACTCGGCCAGCTCCGGAGTCAACCCCGCGGCCGCGGCGAGCAGCCGCGCCTCCGAGTGGTGGGCGACCAGGGCGGCGAGCCGGTAGGGCGCACCCGTGTCGAGCAGGTACCGCGCGCCGTCGATCGGGTGGAAGCCGGTCTGCCGAAGTTCCGGCGCGTAGCCGATGTCATGCAGCACGGCAGCGGCGACGAGCAACGGTCCGTCCATCGGCGCAACGGTGTCCACCAACCGTCGGGCCTGCTGACCGGCCAGCAGTGAATGGGCCAGCCGGTACGGTTGGCGGTTCAGCACCGCCCGGGCGAGCGCCTGCCCCTGCTCGAGCGACCAGTCGATGGCCGGTGAGTCAGCCGCTTGGCCCATCAATGCTGCCTGCGCACCGGTTCGCGACGGACTCATCGGGCGGGCTTGGTGAGTACTCGTCATCTCGGCTCTCCGCTCAAGCAGGGACAGCCTGAGTATCGATTGGGGCTGATCGTCACCGCCTCATCCGTGGTGAATGATGGCTGGCCCGGCACAGTCGTGGCCGGTTGCGCGACTCGGGGTCGAGCTGGGTGGTGAGATTGCTCATCCGGCGCAGGGGATACGCGGTGATTCGGCGCTGGGCACCGTAGGGGCATGTCCCGACGACTCCTCACCTCGGCTGTTGTCCTGATCACCGCGCTGGTCACCATCGGATGCACCGGCAGCAAGGCACCGGTCTGCTCCTCGGTGGAGGACTTGCAGGCCTCGGTGGACAACGCCAAACAGACACAGTCCAGCGAGAACGGCATCAACGAGCTCAAGTCCGACCTCACCGTGGTGAGCGAGGACCTTCAGCAGGTACTCGACGATGCGAAGGCCCAGTACAAGTCTCAGGTGGTGCAGATCAGCAACGACGTGGCCCTGCTCAAGGAGAAGATCCAGCTCGCTGGCCAGTCCCATTCCGCGACCGACATCAGTGCCGTTACCAGCACGGTCAAGCTGCTCGGCACCGACGTGCGGAAGCTGGCCGATGAGGTGAAGTCGACCTGCTAGCCGATGTCACGCCCGGCGAGTGCCGGCGCGGAGCCCGCTCCGTGGTCGAGTTGGTGGTCGAGGTTGACCGCGGCGCTGATCAGGGCCAGGTGGCTGAACGCCTGCGGAAAGTTGCCCAATTGTTCGCCGGTGCTGCCGATCTCCTCCGAGTACAGGCCGAGATGGTTGCTGTAGGTGAGCATCTTCTCGAAGGTGAGCGTGGCCTCGTCGAGGCGTCCGGCACGGGCCAGGGTGTCTACGTACCAGAAGGTGCACATGGAGAAGGTGCCCTCGCTGCCGCGCAGCCCGTCCGGTGAGGCGGCCGGGTCGTAGCGATAGACCAGGCTGTCGGAGACGAGTTCGGAATCCATCGCGCGAAGCGTCGACAGCCATCGCGGATCCTTGGGTGCGACGAAGCCGACCAGCGGCATGTAGAGCAGCGCGGCGTCGAGCACGTCGGTGTTGTGATGCTGCACGAAGGCCTGGCGCTTGGTGCTCCACCCGCTGGTCATGATCTGGTCGTAGATGGCGTCCCGCTGGGTCTGCCAGTGGCCGAGGTCGGCCGGCCGCGCGCGGCTGGTGGCCAACCGCATGCCGCGGTCGAGGGCCACCCAGGACATCAGCCGGCCGTAGGTGAACGGCTGCCGGCCGCCGCGGGTCTCCCAGATGCCGTCGTCGACCTGGTCCCAGTTATCGCTCACCCAGTCGAGCAGGCGGCGCACAGTGAGCCAGCCGTCGTGGCCGATCCGCAGCCCGTGCTGGTCCCCGAGCCAGACGGAGTCCATGGCCTCGCCGAAGATGTCGAGCTGAAGCTGGCCGGAGGCGCCATTGCCGATGCGCACCGGCCGCGACCCGCGCCAGCCCTCGAAGTGCCCAAGTTCTTCCTCGATCAGATCGCTGCTGCCGTCGACCCGGTACATGATCTTCAGCGGCGATGCCGAGCCGGGGCGGAACGAGTCGCCGGCCTCGTGCAGCCGGTCGCCCAGCCAGCCCAGAAACGCGTGCGCCTCCTCGGTGTAGCCCAGGCCGAGCAGGGCGTAGACGGAGAATGAGCCGTCGCGCACCCAGGTGTAGCGGTAGTCCCAGTTCCGCTCGCCGCCAGGTTGTTCCGGCAGACCCGCGGTAGGCGCGGCCACCAACGCACCGGTCGGCGCGTAGGTCATCAGCTTGAGGGTGATCGCCGACCGCTCGACCGCCTCCCGCCAGCGGCCGCTGTAGCTGGAGCGGCCGATCCAGGCGCGCCAGAAGTCCCGGGTCTGGGCCTGCAGGGCCAGCACCTCCTCGGCCGAGAGGTTTCGCGGCCGGCCGTCACCGCCGGTCTCCAGCAGCACGCCGCCGACCTCACCCGCCTGCGCATCGACGACGGCGCGCGCCCCGTCGCCGGCGTGCCTGATCGGCACCGGGCTCTGCTCGTGGCCGGCTCGGCGCAACACGCTCAAGGTGATGGTGGTCCCGTCGTCGCCGTGGAACGCGACGCCGTCGGAGGTGATCTCGGACTTGTGTGGCCTTCTGCCGTAGTCGAACCTCGGTTGGCAGTCGATGACGAACCGCATCGAGCCGCGCACCACGCGAATGAGGCGGACCAGGGCGTGCCGGTCGGTGACGCGCTTGCCGGCGACGGGCATGAAGTCGAGCACCTCGCCGACCCCGTCCGGTGTCATGAAACGGGTGATCAGGATGGCGGTGCCCGGCAGGTACAGCTGCCTGCTCACGTAATCCGTCGTCTCCGGCGCGATCTGGAAGTAGCCGCCGCGTTCGGCGTCCAGCAGGGACGCGAACACGCTCGGCGAGTCGAAGCGCGGGTGGCAGAACCAGTCGACCGTGCCGTCGAGGCTGACGAGCGCGCTGGTCTGCAGATCCCCGATCAGTCCGTGGTCGGCGATGGGCGGGTAGCTACGCATGACGGCCTCCGACAGGTTCGGTCCTACCGGCAGCATCCCGGCACCCGCGCGTCGGCTCATCCTCCCGCGCGGACGACCGGACCCGGACCTGGCCTGATCCGCCGCGTTATCGGTAGTGCGCCGGCCGGCGGGTCGCATCACCCAAGGCGGGTGATGCGACCGGCTCGCGGCGCGGCGAGGGTGGACCTGCCAGCTAGCTGGCTGGTGGGTGTTTCGGCCAGAGCGGAAGCGGGGTACGCGGTGACGGGGATGGCGACGGCGAAATCGGCTGCGCCCAGCCGGCGGGCGCTGCTGGCCCCGCTCGCGTTGGCCCAGTTCATCTGCAGCTTCGCCGGCTCGAACATGAACGTGATGATCAAGGACATCAGCCAGGACCTGAATACCGACGTGCAGGGCGTGCAGACCGCGATCACGCTGTTCCTGCTGGTGATGGCGGCGCTGATGATCCCGGGCGGCAAGCTCACCGACCGCTTCGGCCGTACCCGGTGCTTGACCGTCGGGCTCGTCGTCTATGGCATCGGCGCCCTGATCAGCGCGGTCGCGCCGAGCCTCGGCGTGTTGATCGTGGGTTACTCGATCCTGCAGGGCGTCGGCACCGCGCTGCTGATCCCGCCGGTCTACATCCTCACCACGCTGTTCTTCACCGACGTCGTCTCGCGGGCCCGTGCCTTCGGCGCGATCAGCGGCATGGGTGGTATCGGGGCGGCAGCCGGGCCGCTGATCGGCGGCCTCATCGCCTCCGCGATCAGCTGGCGCGCCGCCTTCATATTCCAGGCACTGGTGGTGGTCACCATCGTGTTGCTGGCCCGTCGGCTGCGCGACCCGCTGCCGGCCGATCCCACTCGCCACTTCGACCTGCAGGGCGCCGTGCTGTCCGCCGCCGGACTGGTCCTGGTCGTGATGGGCATCCTGGCCGCCGACAACAACCCCTGGTGGACGCTGGCATTGGTGGTCGCCGGCATTGCGGTGCTGGCCTGGTTCTTCTTCTCGGTGCGGGCCAAGGAGCGCGCCGGCGGCGAGCCGCTGCTATCGACCGCGCTGTTCCGCAACCGCACGTCCAACCTCGGACTGCTCACGCAGAACGCGCAGTGGCTGATGCTGCTGGGCGCCTCGTTCACCGTGTCGTCCTACTTGCAGGTGGTACGCGGCTACAACTCGATCGAGACCGGCGTCATCTTCACGGCCGCCACCGTCGGCCTGCTCGCGTCGTCACTGGCCGCCGAGCGGTTGGCCAAACGCCGTGCCCAACGCAGCCTCATCCTCGCCGGCTTCGCCGTCACCATCGTCGGCATCCTCGTGCTGATCGCCTTGGTGAGCAGCACCGCGACGCCGTGGGCCTTCGTACCGGGGCTGTTGCTCGTCGGACTCGGGTTGGGCGGCATGCTCACCCCGTCGGTCAACATCGTGCAGGGCAGCTTCGGCGACGACCTGCAGGGCGAGATCTCCGGGCTGTCCCGCAGCGTCTCCAACCTCGGCTCGTCCTTGGGCACCGCGATCGCTGGCACCATCCTGGTCGCCGGCCTCGACCACGGAGCCTATGCGCTGGCCATGCTGACGCTGGCCGCGGCCGGGCTGCTCGCGATGGTGGCTGCCGCCTTCCTGCCGGGCCGATCTCGGCCGAAGACCGCCCCGGCGGCTACCGCGCTGGCTACCTGAGGCTGCTACTTACCCACCCGCGGCGTTGCGGCCGCGGCGGTTCCCGGTGGTTGTCGGCCCGCGGGGACTTGGCCCGCAGTGACTTGGCCCCGGCAGTTGCCGCCCGATCAGCCGGCGGCGGCCGGTTGGCTGGCTGGAGCCGACCGGCTGGATCGGTTGGATCGGCGCTGCTCGCGCAGGAAGTACCCGATCACCACCAGGTAGGTCAACGCGCCGAACGCTGCCATCACCGCGGGGGTCGGATCCCAGTGACCCGGTAGCGGGGTGACCTCGACGCTCCTCGGGTCGTAGCTGACCCGATGCACCTCGGCGGTGTGCCAGCGCGGGTCGCCCAGCAGCGGCAGGTTACGAGTCGTGTGATCGTCGCTGGTGAACAGGCCGCCGAACGAACAGAAACCCTGGCTGCACGAACGCGGCTGCACCACGAAGGTGCCCTTGATGCCCACCGGCTTGTTGCCCAGATGATGCACCACGCTGGTCACCGAGGCGTGGATAGCGCCGATGCAGAGTAGCGGGAAGACCACCCAGAACAGCCAGCCGGCGATCCGGCGCGCGCCGGGGAAGGACATCGCCACTAACTGACCGGAGGCTTCGGCCTGCCAGCTGGATCCGAGTGGCGGGCGAGACTGCACCTGGTAGCCGACCGGCGTCTCGCCTCCGGCCTGCGCTGTCTCCGTCCCCAGGGAGGGCTGGGTTTCCACCGGAGCAGCCACGGTGAGGACCGGCAGTTCGGTTCCGACCGACTTGGTGCCGACCGGCAGTTCGGTCCCGACCGACTTGGCGCCGACCGGCGGCTCGATCCCGACCGGAGGCTCGATCCCGACCGGAGGCTCGATCGCCACCGGCGGAGTGGCATCGGCCGCCGGGGCGTGGCCCGGCAGGGTCGCGGGCTCGGCAAGAGTCGAGCTGGCCGGCAGCGACGGCAGCGACGGCATCGGATGGTCAGCGGACATGAGGGGTCCATTGTTCCATCCGGGCATAGCCGCTCGGCGCACCGCCAGCGCGGACCGGCCAACCCGCCGGTTACCGCCGAGGTGGCAACTCGGGTGACCGCAGCTTGGGCCGGTCGGCAAAGTCCGGGGACCGCCGTGCCGGTCGCCTGGCCAGCTCACCGAGCAGGTACTCGATGCCGGCGTCCAGCACCGGATCGGCGCCGGCTGCCCAGGCCTGCGGGGGCGTCTCCACCACCCGGTCCGGATCGACCCCGTGGTTCTCCACCCCCCAGCCGACCGAGTTGAACCAGAACGCGTAGCGAGGCTGGGTGACCCGGGTACCGTCCACGAGCTCATACCGGCCGTCGATGCCCACCACGCCACCCCAGGTGCGCCGGCCGATCACCGGGCCCAGGCCAAGCGCCTTGAACCCGGCGTTGACGATGTCGCCGTCCGAGCCCGCCCACTCGTTGGCCAGCGCGACCATCGGCCCGAGCGGCACATTGCGGGGGTAGCTGACCGGGCTCCGGTGCCGGGGCAGCACCCAGGCCAACGGCGAGCGGGACAGCTTCTCGATCACCAACTCCGAGGTGTGGCCGCCGCCGTTGTTGCGGGTATCGACGATCAACGCATCCCTGCCCATTTCCACACTGAGATCGCGGTGGAACGCGGCCCAGCCGGTGGCGACCATGTCTGGTATGTGCAGGTAACCGATCCGCCTGTCACTGGCCGCGTGCACCAGCCCACGCCGGGAGGCGACCCAGTCCAGGTAACGCAGTTCCAGCTCGCCGGCCAGTGGGACCACCACCACCGACCGTTGCCGGCCGTCCCGGGCGACCCGCAGTTCGACCGGCTTGTCCGCGGTGCCACGCAGCAGCGGCGCCGGCCCCGGCGGTCCGACCGGCCGGCCATTCACCGCGATCAGCTCGTCGCCGGCCTGCACCCCTGCCGACGGCGCGGATAGCGGCGACCTGGCGGCCCGAGCGGAGTTGTCCCCCTGAATCACCCGGCTCACCAGCCACCGGCCGTCCGGATCCCGGTCCAGATCGGCACCGAGAAACGCTGGTCGTAGCAAGGGATTCGGCTCCGGCTTGGGTGGTGTCTCGTAGGCGTGCGACGTCCCGGTCTCACCGTTGATCTCCCAGAGCAGGTCGGACAGATCATCCCGGGTGGCGATGGCCGGCAGCAGCGATCGATACTTGGCCACCGCGGCTTCCCAGTCGATGCCGGCCAGATCCGGGCTGCAGTAGTGCTCGCGCATCAACTGCCCGGTCTCGTCCAGCATCTGCGCCCACTCGGCCGGCGGCTCGACGGTGAGCCGGATCCGGGCCAGATCGATCTCCAGCGAGTCGTTCGGTTCCTGCTCAGCGGGCGCCCGATCGGCCAGCACCAGCAGCAGCTTGTCCTTGTTCTGGATCACCAACCGCTTGCCGTCCCCGCTGGCCCGCACCTCATCCAGGTGTGAGCACAGTTCCAGTTGGCTGCCCTTGCCGAAGTCCCAGCGCTGCAGGCTGGGCCGGATGTCAGCCTCCGGCAGCCGGGAGTCGCCGAGCTCGCCCGCGATCGGCTGATCGGTCCAGACGAAACCGTCGGCGACGGCGCGCAGCTTTGCGTAGCGGCCGGCGCGCACCGGGAACGGCAGTACCCGCCGGTCGATACCGGCCGGGTCGACCCGGACCGCCGCCGGTTCGGCCGGCGGCCCGGCGGCCGGCTGCTCGGTGACCGCCGCACCGGCTAGCTGCGGATCGAATGGCGACGGGGTGTCGGCGGCCAGCGTGACCAGGAACGGTCGGCAAGCCATCGCGAAGGACAGGTCGAACACCTGCGCGTCGTAGATCGGGTCGAAGGTACGTACCGACAGGAACGCGAGGTACTTGCCGTCCAGGCTGAACACCGGTTCGGTGTCCACGAACCGTTCGCCGGTGATCGCGATCAGGTCTCCGGTTGCCACCTGGCACAGTCGGATGCTGCTGGTCTCGGGGGTGCGCTCGGGCACCGCGATCGCCAGCCACCCGGAGTCCGGGGACCAGCTCAGCCCGCTGATGTCGCCGTGCGGATTGGTCAGCAGCTCGGTGACGGTGCCGTCGGAGGTGGCCACCAGCAGCAGCCGACCGTCGTGGGTGGCGACCGCCAGCCTGCTGCCATCGGGTGCGGCGGTCAGCATCAGCACGCGGCCGAGTTCGCCGGCGCCGAACCGGCGCACGCTGCCGTCCGAGGCGAGCAGCTCGACCGCGTCCGGGCCCCCGGCGCTGGTCACATACGCCACCGCCGGCGCGCCGCCGCCGGTTGGCTGGGTCAGGATGACCGGCAGCCGGTGCCGCACCCCGGCGGTGGCGGCCAGCGCGATGGCCGGCCCGTTGCGATGGGTGAGCCACACCACGTTGCCCCGGATCTCGACCACGCTGGCCCGCCCGGTCTCGTCCACCAGGTAGTCGCCGAGGTGCTTGCCGACTGGCAGCTCAACCGGCGCGCGCCCCAGCCGGGGGCCGGCCAGCTCGATCTCCAGCCGACGTGGCTGGCTGTTCGGGCTGAGGTCCGGCAGTAGCCAGATTTGGCCGGCGTGCTGGTAGACCAGCCGGCTGCCGTCGCCGGCCAACTGACGCGCGTAGTACTGCTGGTGGTCGGTGTGCCGGCGCAGGTCAGCGCCGGTGGCATCGACCGAGTAGACGTTGCCGTGTCCCTCGAAGTCGGCGAGGAAGGCGTACCGATCGCCGATCGCCACCGGGCTGGTCTTCGGACCAGGAAGGTCGGCGAGGATCTCGGCGAACTCGCCGCCACCGCTCGAATCCAGCCACAGCCTGCCGGCCGCGCCGCCGCGGTACCTCTTCCAGTGCGCCGGGTCGCGGTACAGGCCGGTGTTCACCACAACCGTGCCGGAGGATGCCCAGCTGATGTCGACGATCGGGCCGTACGGCAGTCGCCGCGGCACCGGATCAGCGGCCGGGTCTGGGTCTATCGCCCAGGCCCATCGGTCACTGCGCACCGGCTGCCCGGCCGCGGTGGCGAGCACCAGCCGACCCGCCGGATCGAAGCCCAGAAAACTGGTGAACTCGCTGCCGAAATAGCTCAGCTGGCGTGGCTCGCCACCAGTGACCGGCATCGCGAACGCCTCCGGCGTGCCGGCCCGGATGGACAACCAGGCCACCGTTCGACCGTCCGGCGACAGTCGGGGCCGGCTCACCGGGCAACGATCGGCGGTCAGCCGGGATGCGGTGCCACCGGCGGCCCGCGCCAGCCAGATGTCGTCGTCGGCGACGAAGACGAGCTGCTCACCGACCAGGTGCGGGTAGCGCAGATAGCAATCAGTCACCCACCGAACCCTAATGATGCCCGGTGACAGCGGGCATGGATATCCACAGATCCGCAGCCCGATCCGCCAGCTGTCCACAACCCGATTTCGCAGCCGGCGATGGGGTATCTCGGCCAGTCATGGGGATCCCCAGCGGAAAGCCATGCTCAGTGGTGCTGGAGGATGGCGACCGCACGGGCCACCGCCGTGGTTCGGGCAGCTGCCAGTTCGACCAGCCGGCGCCGGTCCGCCACCGGCAACTGGGCCGCCAGCGCACGCCGTGCGGTCAGCGCGGCCAGCGGCAGGTGTACCCGCAAGGCGCACTCGCCATCGGCCACGGCTGTGGCGATCTCATTGCCGCGCACCGCCGAGGTTGCGCCGCTCGTCTGGTACTCGGCCCGCAGCGCCCGCAGCGCGTGATCCGGGTCCGGGTAGGGCATGCCCCGACCGGCCATGCAGCCACGCCAACTCGCCAGCGCGGCCTGATAACCGCTGGCCGAACCCAGCTCATCAGCCAACCGGTTTCCCAGCTCCTGCGGGACGTAGGTGATCAGACCCCACAGGTTGATGTCTCCGGCCAGCGCGCGGATGGCCGACGCCTGGCAACC
The DNA here is from genome assembly GCA_045807085.1 of Jatrophihabitantaceae bacterium. GTDB lineage: Bacteria > Actinomycetota > Actinomycetes > Mycobacteriales > Jatrophihabitantaceae > Jatrophihabitans_A. Next base: position 97,369 of record JBJMIB010000003.1, on the reverse strand, counting down.
CTCAGTGGGGTAGGTAGCCTGGCCGCCGCCGGGGATGTCCACGGTTATCCGGTCGGCGTCGGAGCCGAACAGCACCTGCAGGTAGTGCTGTCGAGCCGCCGCCGGCAGACCGGCCACGTAGGCATCCTGCGCGGTGGCCGGTCGGCTGGCATCGGAGCCAGCCTGATCCAGGCCGTAACCATGCGCCCGCCGGCCGGCCATGCCGACGATCAGCGGTTCGTTGCCGTTGTCGACGGCACGGTTCAACCCGCCGGTGAACGGCAGGCCGTGCGCCGTCATGCATCGGGTGACCACCTCATCGTTGGCGGCATCGAGTTGGTCCTCGGTAGCCGGCCAATCGCCGGACTCGGTGACCATATCCAGCGCCTGGCTGGTCAAGGTGGCACTGCCGCCGCTGGCGAGCGATGCGGCCGGGTCGGTGGCTGGCCGCGCGGTAGCGCAGCCAGCCACCGCCAAGATCACGACCCAGGCCGGGACGAGCCAACCGCGGTCGAGCCGCATCGGCAAACCCCTAGCGCGAGGTACACCAGTGGTTGGAGCTGACGTTGTCGTTCAGGCCGACGTCAGCGAGTCTGGAGTATCCCGAGCCGCGGGCGATGGAGTGCGTGTTGCCCAGGTAATTGGCGTCCGTCCACAGCCACACGGTGCAGGACGTGCCGTCGTTGTATGCCGAGCTGATGCAGTCGTTCCAGGTGCCGTTGCCGCAGTTGTTCGTGCTGGTCGGGAAGTTCTTCCAGTTCGCGTTGTCGCCGGCGAAGTGGCCGAACCCACCGGAGTAACCAGGGTCGGGATAGATGCACAGGTAGGTGGCCGTGCAGCCGGCCGGCACCGCGCCGGCGGGTGCGCTCGTCGCGATCACCAAGCCAAACCCTGTCAGAACCAGCGCGCTCAACATGACAGCCATGCGCCGAAGGAAACGTTTCATAACCGACCTCCTGGTTGAGGTGGCGAACCAGATCGCTCCGAATAGCAATCCGGCTCGACAGGAAGCCTTTGAGAATCCTCTTAGACATACCGTCCGCGATATAGACACTCCGTCTATCTTCGCTGCCGCTGGCGCACAGCGGCTCCAGCTCAGCCACGGCCGGGACAGCGACGCCTTCATTGCCCGAGCTGCCCATCCAGCACGGTGGCCCAGTGGGCCAGCACTCGCCGCCGGCGGCGTGAATCGTCACGCAGCACGGCCGCCAGGCCCAGGCCGCGGGCTAGGTCCAGAGTCGCCTGCACGGTCTCGCGCACGCCCGGCACCGTTTCGTCGGCGGCCAGCAGCCGGACCGCGATGGCGTGCGTCCGCCGGCCCAGTTCGGCCTCCAGCGGCATGATCCTGGCCCGCAGCGCAGCCTCCGACGATGCCGCCGTCCATACCTGCAACGCGGCCTGGAACAGCGGTCCGGTATAGATCGCCGCGATCACCTCGAGCACCGCTTCGGTACGACCCTGGCCGGCTGGCAGCCGTGCCGCGGCGACCTGCAGCTCCGCCAGCCGCTGCTCGGTGATGTGGTCGATCACCGCCTCGAACAACGACTCCCGGGTCGGGAAGTGGTGCTGCGCGGCGCCGCGGGAGACGCCGGCCCGAGCCGCCACCAGCGCCACCGAGGTCGCCGTCCAGCCGACCTGGGCCAGCGAGGCCACCGCGGCATCCAGCAGTCGCCGCCGGGTCAGCCGGCTGCGATCCTGCTGCGGCTGCCGGGGTGACGTGGCCGTCATGGCTGCTCCGGGTCGGGTTCGATCACCGCGAGCAGATCCCCGACCACCACCTGGCTGCCGGTGGTCACCGAAAGCTCACTGACCACCCCGTCCTCGCCGGCCGGCACCGGGTGCTCCATCTTCATCGCCTCGATCCACAACAGCGGCTGGCCGCGGCGTACCCGGTCGCCGCGGCCGACTGCCACCCGGAGCACCGAGCCCGGCAGCGGGGCGAGCAACGAACCGCTGGGCAGCAGCCGCGCCGGATCGGCGAACCGCTCCAGCAGCACGAACCGGGCTGAGCCGGCCGCGCTGTCCACCCAGCACACCCGCTGGTAATGGCTGACCGCGAAGCGGTGCCGCACGCCGGCCTGTTCCAGCACCACCTCGGTGACGTCGGCCCGCACCACCCGCGGCTCGTCACAGCCGACCAGTTCGAAACCGGATCGGCCGGTCCGGTACTCGATGTCGTGCCGATCGGCCGGTCCGGCGACGCTGCGCCGCTGAGGTTGGCTGAACACATTGCGCCAGCCACTGGGCAAGCCGGCCAGTACCGGCGCGGCCGCCCGCTCGGCCGACGCGGCGGCCAGCGCGACCGCCCTCGCCGCCAACCTCTCCAGCGGTCCGGTCAGCAGGGGCTCGGCCAGCCCGGGCCGTTCCAACATCGAGGTATCAGCGGCGCCGGCTTCGAAGACCGGATCCCGCAGCACCCGGACGAGTTGGTCCCGGTTGGTGGTCGGCCCATGGATCCGGGCTCGGCGCAGGGTGTGTGCCAGCCGCCGAACCGCGCTCGCCCGATCCGGCGCGTAACTGATCACCTTCGCCAGCAACGGATCCGCGTACGGGTGGATGTCCTCACCGGCCCGGACCCCGGCGTCCACTCGGATACCCATCGGCCCATTGAGCGCGAATTCCGTTGCCTGACCAGGAAATTCCAGCGCGTGCAGCATCCCCGTTTGCGGCTGCCAGTCGCGAGCCGGGTCCTCGGCACACAATCGAGCCTCCACCGCATGGCCGGTCGGCCGGGGTGCGGTTCCGGTCAGCCGCTCGCCCATCGCCAACCGCAGCTGCCAGTCGACCAGGTCCAGGCCGGTCACGCACTCGGTCACCGGATGCTCCACCTGCAGCCGGGTGTTCATCTCCAGGAAGTAGCAGTTGCCCTGCCCGTCGCAGATGAACTCCACGGTGCCGGCGCCGAGATAGGAGATGCCGCGGACCGCCGCTTCGGCCGCCTGGACCAGTCGCTGCCGCAGGCCGGGCACCCGTTCGGCCAGCGGGGACGGTGATTCCTCGATCACCTTCTGGTGTCGTCGCTGCACCGAGCATTCGCGCTCGGGCAGCAGCCACACGGTGCCGGCCACGTCGACCAACACCTGAACCTCCAGATGCCGGCCGCCGGATAGGTACCGCTCGCAGAACACCCGGCCGTCACCGAACGCCCGCTCGGCCTCCTGCTCGGCCCGGTTCAGTTGCTCGGCAAGCTCGGCCATCGAGCGGACCAGCCGCATTCCACGGCCGCCACCGCCGGCCATTGCCTTGACCAGCACGGGCAGATCCGAATCGGTGAGCAGCGCCGGATCGAGCTCCGGCAGCACCGGCACGCCGGCGGCTGCCATCAGCTGCTTGGCACTCACCTTGTTGCCCATCAACTCGATGGACTCGGCCGGTGGCCCGATCCAGACCAGGCCGGCGGCCTGCACCGCACGGGCGAACTCGGCGTCCTCGGCGAGAAATCCGTAACCCGGGTGCACCGCGTCAGCGCCGGCAAGCCGAGCGGCGGCGATGATCTGCTGCCGACGCAGATAGGTCTCGGCGGCGGTTCGCCCCGGCAGCCGAACTGCCCGGTCGGCCTCGGCGACGTGCGCCGATCCGCTGTCCGGATCACTGAAAACCGCAACCGTGGCGAGATCCAGCGCACGGCAGGCCCTAATGATCCGGCGCGCGATCTCGCCCCGATTGGCGACCAGGACGGTTTCGAATCGAGAGGTATGGGTCATCGGCGGCCTCACATCCGGAAGACGCCGTAGCCGGCCGGTGCCGGCATCGGCGCGCTCGCGATCGCGGACAGGCAGCAGCCGAGCACCGTACGGGTGTCTCGGGGATCGATGATGCCGTCGTCGTACAGCAACCCGGACAACAGCATCGGCAACGACTCCGCTTCGATCTGGCCGGTCACCGCTGCCTGCATGGCGGCGTCGGCCCGTTCGTCGAACGCCTGCCCGCGTGCCTCGGCGGCGGCCCGGGCCACCAGGGACAGCACGCCGGCGAGTTGCCGTGGTCCCATCACCGCCGACCGGGCGCTGGGCCAGGCGAACAGGAACCGAGGATCGAATGCCCGCCCGCACATGCCGTAGTGGCCGGCGCCGTAGGAGGCGCCGATCAGCAGTGAGAGATGCGGCACCGTCGAGTTCGCGACCGCGTTGATCATCAACGCGCCATGCTTGATGATGCCGCCCTGTTCGTCCCGCTCTCCTACCCTGGAACCGGTGGTGTTGTGCAGGAAGAGCAAGGGTGTTCGCACCTGATTGGCCAGCTGGACGAACTGGGCGGCCTTCTGCGACTCCGCGCTGAACAGCACCCCGCGAGCATTGGCCAGGATGCCGATCGGGAAGCCGTGCACCGACGCCCAGCCGGTCACCAGGCTGTCGCCGTAGCGTGGTTTGAACTCGTCGAAGTCCGAGTCGTCCACCACTCGGGCGATGATCTCGCGTGGATCGAAGGGGATCCGCAGGTCGCTGCCGACGATGCCGAGCAACTCCTCCTCGGCATAGCACGGCGGCCTGGCCGGCCGCGGCACGGCACCCAGCTTCTGCCAGTTGAACCGCGCCACGATCCGGCGGCCGATCCGGATCGCATCCAGCTCGTCCACCGCCAGGTAGTCGGCCAGGCCGGACACCTCGGCGTGCATCCGGGCGCCACCCAGCGCCTCCTCCGCCGACTGCTCGCCGGTGGCCATCTTCACCAGCGGCGGTCCGGCCAGGAAGACCTTGGACCGCTCGGAGATCATCACCACGTGGTCGGACATCCCGGGCACGTAGGCACCCCCGGCCGTCGAGTTGCCGAACACCAGCGCCACGGTCGGGATACCGGCCGCCGAGAGCCGGCTGAGATCCCGGAACAGCCGGCCGCCAGGAATGAAGATCTCCTTCTGGGTGGGCAGATCGGCGCCACCGGACTCCACTAGCGAGAGCACCGGCAGCCGGTTGGCCAGTGCGATGTCGTTGGCCCGGAAGAGCTTGCGCAGCGACCAGGGGTTGCTGGCACCGCCCTTGACGGTGGGGTCGTTGGCCACGATCAGGCATTCCACGCCGCTGACCACGCCGATGCCGGTGACCACGCTGCCGCCGACCGGGAACTCGCTGCCCCAGCCGGCCAGTGGTGACAGCTCCAGGAAGGGCGCGTCCGCGTCCAGCAGCAATTCGATCCGCTCCCGGGCCAGCAGCTTGCCCCGGGCCCGATGCCGGCTGACGTACTGCTCGCCACCGCCGGCGACCGCCTTGGCATGCTCGGCCGCCAGTTCGGTCAGCTTGGTCAGCATCGCCGCCCGGTTCGCCGAGAACTGCTCGGAGCCGGCGTCCAGCATGGATCGCAGCACGGTCATCCGAGCAACTCCTCCGGGACGTCGATCAGCCGGCACCGCAACCATTCACCGAGTGCCTTTGCCTGCGGGTCGAAGCGGGCGGCGTACGCCACCCCGAGCCCGAGCAACCCGTCGGCCACGAAGTTGACGGCGAGCAGCGTGGGCAGCAGGTAACGGGTGATCGGCAACTCTGCTAGCTCCGGCAGCAGCTCACGCAACCGCGGCACGGTCAGGGTGCTCACCAGCCAGCGGTAGGCCGCATCGTCGCGTACCCAGAGGCCGAGGTTCGCCGAGCCGCCCTTGTCCCCGCTGCGCGCGCCGATCAGCGCGCCCAGCGGAACCCGCCGGGTTCGGCTGGGTTCGACGACCGGCCGCCAGGGTGGCACCGCGGGTTCCGGCAACTCGGTCAGTACCCGGTGCTCGGGGCTGGCCGGCACCGGCTGCCGGGTCCCGTCGGGCAGCACGGCGACCTGGCTCAGTTGCTCGGCATCGAGATAGCCGGCCCGGAACACCCCACACGGCTGGGCCGGCCCCGGCGGTGCCGTCAGGTGGAAGCCGGGGTAGCTGGCCAGCGCCAACTGCACCGCCGCGTCGGAGAACCGCCGCCCGAGCCGCTCGGCATCCGGGCCGCGAACCACGCAGCTGAGGAGCGCGCTGGCGGCCGCCTCGGTGTCGGCGTCCGGCTGGTCGGTGCGGCGCAGGGTCCATTCGGCGTCGGCGGGTACCGCCTCGGCCAGCTGCGCCCTGACCAGCGCGGCCTTCCGCTCGATCTGCAGGCCGGTCAGCACGAACTGCACCTCGTTGCGGAATCCCTCGACGCTGTTGAGTGAAACCTTGTACCGCGGCGGTGGCGGCTCGCCCCTGGCGCCACTCACCCGCACCCGGTCCGGGCCGTCCTGGCACAGCCGCAGCCGATCAAGGCGAGCGGTGACGTCTGGGCCGGCATACCTGCCGCCGGTGATCTCGTAGAGCAGTTGCGCGGTGACCGTGCCGAGGGTGACCGCTCCCCCGGTGTCCGGATGCTTGGTGATCACCGACGAACCGTCGGCCAGCAGCTCGGCGATCGGAAAGCCCGGCCGGCGCAGGTCGGCCAGCTCGGTGAAGAAGGCGTAGTTGCCGCCGGTCACCTGAGCGCCGCACTCGATGAGGTGGCCGGCCACCACCGCACCGGCCAGCGCGTCATAGTCGGTGGCTGACCAGCCGAAATACGCCGCGGCCGGCCCGACCACCAACGAGGCGTCGGTGACCCGCCCGGTCACCACGATGTCCGCCCCGGCCCGCAGGCAGGCCGCGATGCCCCAGCCGCCCAGGTAGGCGTTGGCGGCCAGCGGTTCACCGAAGCCCAGCCGGCCGGCGTCCCGGCTCAGATCGTCGCCTGTCACATAGCCGATCCGGACGGCCAGCCCCAGCCTGCCGGCGAGCGTGCGCAGGGCCTCGGCCAGTCCGGCCGGGTTCAGGCCGCCGGCGTTGGTGACGATCCGGACGCCACGCTCCAGCGCGACGCCCAAGCACGGTTCGAGCTGACGCAGGAAGGTCTTGGCATAGCCCAGCCGAGGATCCTTGGCCCGATCCCGGCCCAGGATCAGCATGGTCAGCTCGGCCAGGTAGTCACCGGTCAGCACGTCCAGCTCGCCGCCGGCCAACATCTCGGCCAGCGCATCGAACCGGTCGCCGTAGAAGCCGGAGAAGTTGCCGATCCGCAACGGTCGATCGGCAGGTGGCTGACCGATGAAGTGCTGGCCGGTCGGGATCCGGCCGTTCGGTGGCTGGCCGGTCATCGGCTGGCGGGCCGGCCGGCACCCGGTGGCCCGGCGAACGCCTGCATGATCTCCAGCCACTTTTCGGCCGCCGGCCCAGTGGTAACCAGCGCCAGGTCGTCGCGATGCCGGCGCTGCACCGCGAGCAGGCAGAAGTCGAGCGCCGGGCCGGTCACCGCCTGCTTCGCGTCGGCCGGCCCGTACTGCCAGCTGCTGCCGTCCGGCGCGGTCAGCTCGACCCGGAACTCCTCGGCCGGCACGGTCAGTCCGTGCAGCTGGAAGGCGAAGTCCCTGGTCCGCACGGCAAGCCTCGCGACGTGCCGCAACCGCGCGGTCGGCACCGGCTGCTGGTCCAGCGCCTCGGCGACGTCGAGCCCGTGTGCCCAGGTCTCCATCAGCCGGGCGGTGGCCATCGATGCCGCGCTCATCGGCGGTCCGAACCAGTCCAGCTTCCGGCCGGGCGCCACGCCGGCCAGCCGCTCGGCGAGCTCGGCCCGGCCGGCCCGCCAGCCGGCCAGCAGTTCGGCCGGGGGCAGTGCGGCACCGGCTTGGGCGGCCGTGTCGACGTAGCCGGCCGGGTCGGTGAGGGCCTGGCGCATCGCCTCAGCCAGCATGGCCGGCTGGTCGATCGCCAACAGCGCCAGTCGATCCGTCCAGTGCAGGTGCGCGATCTGGTGCGCGATGGTCCAGCCGGCGGCTGGGGTCGGCGTCGCCCAGCCCGCATCGGACAGCGCGGCGATCCGGGTGTCCAGCTCGGCGCCCTCGGCCGTCAGGTCGGCCAGCACCAGCTCGGAAGTCGACATCGTCACCTCATCGCATTCGTCCCGGCCCAGCCTGGCAGCAGAGCGCAAAACAAGCAAGCGCGCTGGTTTTGCCGCAGCAACCCGTACGCTGTTCGCAGTATTGGCAGAAGGACATCCTGTGGAACTTCCCGAGTTCACCACCCGGCCTGAGCTGCGCGGCGACTTCGGCATGGTCGCGAGCACCCATTGGCTGGGCACCGCGGTCGGCATGAGCGTGCTCGAACGCGGCGGCAATGCCGCCGACGCCGCGGTGGCCACCGGCTTCGTGCTGCAGGTGGTGGAGCCGCACCTGAACGGTCCCGGCGGCGAGGTGCCGATCCTGCTGTGGGATCCGGCCGAGCGGGCGGTTCGGGTGGTAGCCGGGCAGGGCGTGACGCCGGCGGCGGCCACCATCGACCGGTATCGGGACGAAGGGCTGGCGATGGTGCCCGGCACCGGGCTGCTGGCCGCCACCGTGCCCGGCGCGTTCGGCGGCTGGCTGCGGCTGCTGGCCGGCTGGGGCAGCTGGCGGCTGGCCGATGTGCTGGCACCGGCGATCCACTATGCCGAACAAGGCTTTCCAGTGTTGCCGGCGATCCGGACCACCATCGAGACGGTGGCCAGAACGTTCCTCGACGACTGGCCGGCCTCGGCCGCGGCGTGGCTGCCCGGCGGTGCCGTGCCGGCCGTCGGCAGCCGGCTGCGCAACCCCGCGCTGGCCAGCACCTGGCGCCGGCTGCTGGCCGAGAGCGAGCGGCCTGGCGCCTCCCGCGAGGTAGGGATCGAGGCTGCTCGGCAATGTTTCTACAGCGGATTCATCGCCGAGGCGATCGTCGACCATGCACGCCGACCGGTACGGGATGCCTCTGGCGAGCCTCACGCCGGCGTGCTGACCGGCGAGGATCTCAGCCGCTGGCGGTGCCCGGTCGAGGAGCCGGCCAGCTTCGACTACCACGGCTATCGGGTATACAAGACCGGACCCTGGGCCCAGGGTCCGGTGTTCCTGCAGCAACTGTCCCTGCTGGCCGGCTTCGACCTGACCGTGGCCGGCCTGCTCAGCGCCGACTACCTGCACACCATCGTCGAGTGCGGCAAGTTGGCCTTTGCCGACCGGGAGGCCTGGTACGGCGACGATGGCCGGACTCCGCTGGCCGACCTGCTGACCGAGCGGTACGCGACCGAGCGCCGGCAGCTGGTCGGCGACACCGCCTCGCTGGAACTGCGGCCTGGTGCGCCGGGCGGCCACCCGCCGAGGCTGCCGCAACTGGCGGGGGCGGAAGCGGCCGGTGAGCCGGCGGTCGGGGCCGGTGAGCCCACCGTGGACGCCGGTGGCCAGACCCGGGGCGACACCTGCCACCTGGACGTGGTGGACCGCTGGGGCATGCATATCTCGGCCACCCCGAGCGGCGGTTGGCTGCAGAGCTCGCCGACGATCGGCGAACTCGGATTCTGTCTCGGCACCCGGGCCCAGATGACCTGGCTGGAGGACGGGCTGCCGTCCTCGCTACGGCCCGGCCGCCGGCCACGAAGCACGCTGAGCCCGTCGCTGGCGCTGCGCGACGGCCAGCCGTACCTGGCCTTCGGCACGCCTGGTGGCGATCAGCAGGACCAGTGGTCGTTGCTGTTCTTCCTGGCCCACGTGCATTTCGGGCTCAACCTGCAGCAGGCGATCGATGCCCCGATGCTGCACAGCACGCACTTTCCGAGTTCGTTCTGGCCACGACTGGCCAGCCCGGGCGGCCTGGTGGTGGAGAGCCGGTTGGACCCGGCGGTCATCGAGCAGCTGCGCCGGCGCGGGCACCGGATCGAACTGTCCGGCGACTGGACGCTGGGCCGGCTCAGCGCGGTCGGCCGGGATCCGGCCACCGGCTTCCTGCGGGCCGGTGCCAACCCGCGCGGCGGCGCCGGTTATGCCGCGGGGCGGTAGCCATGATCGAGCGGATCGTCAGCTACCCGGAGCGGTCGGTCCCACCCGAGCTGCGCGCCGAGCAGTTACGGCTGCATCGCCAGGCGTGGCCGGATTCGGCAGGCACCGGTCATGACCCGCTGCTGGCGCCACTGACCATGCTGCTGGTGGCGCCGGCCGGCGGCGTGCTGGCCGCGTTAGACATCCTCAGCAAGGACGTCGAGCACGGCGGCGCCCGGTTCGCGGCCAGCGGCCTGAGCGCGGTGGTGACCGATGAAGCCATCCGCGGCCAGGGTCACGGGCTGCGACTGGTACGGGCAGCCCGGCAGCGGATGGCAGAACTCGGCCGGGACCTCGGAATCTTCACCTGCGACACCGAGCTGGCCGGCTTCTACCTGCGTGCCGGCTGGCAGCTGCTGCCGGGCACCGTGCTGATCGGTGGCACCGAGCAACAGCCCTTTCCCAGCGACCAGTTCGACAAGGTGACGATGGGCGCGCTGTTCAGCCCGCATGCCCGCCGGCATGCCGCCGACTTCGAGCACGCCCGGATCGGCCTGTATCCCGGCCAGCTCGACCAGCTCTGGTAGTGGTGTTGCAAAAGATCAGCGTGGCAATACCGCGTCGATCGAGTGCTCGATGATGGCCACGAACGTCTCCTCGCTGCCCATCTTGCTCGGCAGGTGCGAGTACATCTCGATATTGATCGCGCCGTGCAGGGTGGCGTAGCAGGCCAGCGCCGCCCGCAACGCCTCCGGCGGCAGCGGTTCGTCCATCGTGTCCGCCCACGCCTGCAGCCGCTTGCGCACCTCTGGCGCGAGGTCCTCATGCCAGCTACCGGCGTCCAGGCCCTCCTGGCGCAGCAGGTCGGCCATGATCCGCAGCAGCACGCCGGCCGAGCGCATGGAGGCCTCGGTGGTCTGCTCGGTTCCGGTGTAGCCGGGTATCGAGGTGCCGAAGATCAGCTTGTATTCCAGCGAATGTGACAGCGCCCACTTGCGATAGGCCCGGGCCACCTCCAGGAACACCTCGCGCGGAGTAGCGGTGCGCCTGGCCGATGCCCGCCGGTAGCGCCGCTCCAGCTCGGCACCGAGCGCGGAGTAGGCCTCGATGATCAGTGCGGTCAGCAGCTCGTCCCGGCTCTCGAAATACCGGTACAGCGCCGAGGGTGCCATGCCCAGCCGGCGAGCAACCCCACGCAGCGACAGGTCCTGCAGACCGGCGTCCTGCAGCTCGGCCCAGGCCGCCTGCTTGATCTCGGCGGTGGTCTCGGTACGCAGTCGCTCGCGGCGGGTGGCGGCAGCCATGGCGTCAGGTTAGCACTGTGTGAACACTGATCGCATAGCGATCAGCGTATTGACAGCACGTTGGAAGAAGAGAACACTGTTCTCGATCCGAACATGAATCTGCCTGAAGGGTTGGAGCTGCCGATGTTCTCCCGACTTGCCCACTTCGTCACCGCGGGTCGCCGCTGGGTGTTGGCCGGCTCGTTGATCGTGCTGCTCGGTTTCATCGCACTGGCCGGCGGCACCTTCGGCGCGCTGAAGGCAGGCGGTTTCGACGACCCGGCCGCCGGCTCCAGCAAGGCCCGGGCGATCCTGGACGCCCAGTTCGGCGGCTCCCCCAACCTGGTGCTGCTGGTGACCCCACAAGCCGGTGCCGACCTGACCAGCCCGGCCACCGCCGCCGCCGTCGACCGGGTGACCGGCCAGCTCCGGGGCGATTCGGACGTCGACAGCGTCACCTCCTGGTGGAGCACCCACCAGCCGAGCCTGCGCAGCACGGACGGTCGATCCGGGCTGATCGCGGCACACGTCAGGGGCGACGAGTCGGCCGCGGCCAGCAGCGCCCACCGGATCATCGACCGGACCACCATCGACTCCGGGCCGGTGACGATCCGGGCCGGTGGCCAGCTCGGCGTCGGTAACGACGTGACCAAGCAGGTCGGTAAGGATCTGGCGATCGCCGAGTCGATCGCGGTGCCGATCACGCTGGTGCTGCTGCTCATCGCGTTCGGCAGCGCGGTGGCCGCGGCGTTGCCGCTGGCGGTCGGCCTGATGGCGATCGCCGGCGCGTTCGGGGTGCTGGACATCCTCGGCCGGCTGACCGACGTGTCCACCTATGCGATCAACCTGACCACCGCGATGGGGCTGGGCCTGGCCATCGACTACTCGCTGCTGATCGTGAACCGGTTCCGCGAGGAGTTGGCGGCCGGTCAGCAGATCGAGCCGGCGCTGCGTAACACGCTGCGGACCGCTGGTCGCACGGTGCTGTTCTCCTCCGCCACGGTCGCGGTGGCGCTGGCCGCCATGCTGGTGTTCCCGTTGTACTTCCTGCGTTCCTTCGCCTACGCCGGCATCGGCGTGGTGCTGATCGCGATGCTGGCGTCGTTGGTCACCCTGCCGGCGCTGCTGGCGGTGCTCGGGCCGCGGGTCAATGCCGGCCGGATTCGGCGGGCCGGCGAACTGCGGCCCGCCTCGGCCGAGAGCCGGTTCTGGCGGCGGATTGCCGGGCTGGTGATGCGCCGGCCGGTGGTCATGGCGGTGCCGGTCATCGCGGTACTGCTGGTGCTCGGCACACCGTTCCTGCACATCAGCTTCGCGACGCCGGACGACCGGGCACTGCCCGGCTCGTTGCAGAGCCGCCAGGTGGGCAATGCGCTGCGGGCGAACTACACCGAGAACACTGCGGCGGCGATCTACTCGGTAATACAAGGCGATCCCAGCGACACCGCGGTGGCGAACTACGCCCGCGCCATCTCCCGGCTGCCCGGCACCATCGCGGTCAGCTCCACCGCCGGGACGTTCAGCCACGGCGCACAGGTGGCGGCCGCCGGCAATGTCGAGCAGCTCAGCCGGACCGGTGTGCAGTACTTGGTGGTGAACGGGCCGACCGACGCCAATTCGGCGGCCGCGCAGCGACTGGTCACCGACATCCGCCGGATCGCGCCGCCGGCCGGCAGCGCCACCTACATCGGCGGTGGCCCGGCCCAGCTGGTCGATTCCAAGGACGCCATCGCCGGCGGATTGCCCTGGGCCATCGGCTGGATCGCGATGTCCACCTTCGTGCTGCTGTTCCTGTTCACCGGCAGCGTGCTGCTGCCGGTGAAGGCGCTGGTGCTCAACGTGCTCAGCCTGTCCGCGGTGTTCGGGGCGATGGTCTGGATCTTCCAGGACGGTCACCTGTCCGGCCTGCTCGGCTTCACGCCCGGCCCGATCAACACCTCGATGCCGGTGTTGCTGTTCTGCATCGCGTTCGGCCTGTCCATGGACTACGAGGTGTTCCTGCTGTCCCGGATCGCCGAGCTGCACGCCGCCGGCATCAGCACCGCCGAGGCGGTGGCCGGTGGCCTGGCCCGGACCGGCCGAATCGTGAGCACGGCGGCCGTCCTGCTCTCGGTGACCTTCTTCGCCTTCGGCACCAGCCAGGTCAGCTTCCTGCAGTTGTTCGGCATCGGTACCGCGATCGCCATCGTGATCGACGCGACCCTGATCCGCGGTGTGCTGGTGCCGGCCTTCATGCGGCTGGCCGGCCGGTGGAACTGGTGGGCGCCGGCCCCACTGGCCCGGCTGCATCGGCGGTTCGGATTGTCCGAGCAAGCGCCCGAGCCGCCCGCCGCGGTACCCGTGCTGGTCCCAGCCTGAGCGAGCGGGGCTCCGATCGGGTGGTTGAGCCCGGCGGCCGGTCAGCCGGAGTGCGGCGTGGGCTTGCGGTTCGGCGGCCGGATCGGCGCCATCGGCGCGTCGCCGGTGCGGCGCGGGCCGGTCCACGGGGCCGGCACCGTGTCCAGCCGGGCGGCCAGGGCATATGCGACCGCCTCGTAGTTGACCCGCCAGCCGCGGAAGTCCGGCCAGGCCTGTTCCGGGCTGCGTTCCATCCGGAAGCTGGTGGAGGCGATCCGCTCGATACCGGACAGGTATTCCAGATAGCTCAGCCCCAGCTCGGAGTCCGGATCCGGATCGTCGTCCACCGGCAGGTTGAAGACCCGGGCGATCGAGCGCAGCGTGGTGAAGCCCATCCGCAACGCCAGTCGGGCCTCCACCGCCGGCGCGCTGCCCGGTGAGAGCGCCAGCCAGAGCGCGGCGGAGTCCATCACCGCGACCAGGGCCACCAGCCACGAGCTGTGGCTGCCCGGCGAACGGAATCGGGTCAGCACCGGGTAGTTGGTATGACTCTCCGAGACGTCGGCGGCCCAGCGCTCCCACTGCAGGTAGAACTCGTCCATCACCGGCCCGTCATCCTCGGCGTTGAAGCCGAACCGGGTGCGGGCCAGGATCTCCGGACCCCAGGCGGGCGTGCCGGCCCGTCCGGTCAGCAGCGTCACCTCCACCTCGCGCCGGTTGAACGCGCCGTAGAGCGTGGGCAGGTAACCGATCTGCAGCGCGACCACCACCAGGCCGGTCGCGGCGGCCAGATAGTCCAGGCCGCTCAGGGTGACCCCGGCCGGCCCGGCATAGCCCAGGGTGAACAGCGAGGAGCCGGCCTGGGCGAAGGCGTGGCCGAGGCCGATCCGGTCGAATGACTGCAGGACCAGCCCGTAGCCGCAATAGAACAGCAGCAGCCAGCCGGCCAGCTGGGCCAGGATGATGACCGGCGCCTGGGCGGCCAGCACCCGATCACGCCGCCGGTAGCTGCGGCCGTGGCTGGTGATCGCCCGAAATGCCCAGTCCACGCAGCCATTCACCAGCCGGCTGAGCGGGTCGCGAGACTGCCGCGGCACCACCAGCACCGACAGCACACTGGCCCAGGCCGCGACGACCAGGACCGCGCCTAGCACGGCACCGAGCACACGCACGGGAGCATCATCCCATCGGGCCGGCGGTGGCCGGCACCAGCCGCGCGGCACTACCCTAAAGCCGCAACGACGCCGGTAGCGGGGCTGCCAGCCTGGCCGGCCACCAGCACAGGGAGTTCGATGTCGGAACCGCCGAGCCCGGCTACCGGCGAATACCGGGTGGCCGACCTGGAGGTGTTCTACGCCGGTACCGACCTCGCCCTGGTGCACAGCCGCGACACCGGCGCCGCCGGCTTCTACCGTCCGGAGATCGTCGAACTGCTCACCGGGTTGCGTGACTTCCGGGGCATCGATGATCACCTGCGGAACTGCCTGCGCGACCGGCCGGAGCTGCCGGCCGGCGTGCTGCACCGGGAACTGGTCAACCTCTGCCGGGCCGGCTTCCTGGTCCCGCGCGACCAGCCATCGGCCGGCGGGCCGGTCACCGAAGCACAACCCATCACGACCGTCGGCTTCCCCACCCGCGACCGAGTGGAGTTGCTGGGCCGGGCGGTGACCGGCTACACCGAGAACTGCTCCACCTACGGCAGGCGGCCAGCGTTCGTAGTGCTGGACGACTCGGCCGAGCAGGCCACCCGGGACCGCTACCGGACGATGCTGGCCGAGCTGGCCGAGCGGTGCCGGGTCGAGATCGGCTACGCCGGCCTGCCGGAGAAGTCGGCCTTCGTCACCGCGCTCGCCGAGACCGGCGGGGTTCCGCCGGCGGTGGCTCGATACGCCTGCCTGGGCGAGCGACGTGCCGATATCCCGACGGTGGGCGCCAACCGCAACTGCCTGCTGCTGCACACCGTGGGCGAGCGGATCTTCAGCGCCGACGACGACACCGTGTGCCAGCTGGCGCTGCCACCGGAGCAGGGCGAGCAACTGGCCCTGCGCTCGGCCGGCAACCCGCTGCAGACCTGGTACTTCACCGGCCGGGACGAGGCATTCGAGTCGCTGCCGGCCACCGAGCAGGATCTGCTCGGCGCGCATGAGCGGTACCTCGGCCGCTCGCCGGCGGAGGTACTTGCCGGTGTCGGCGCCCGAGCCAGCTGGGAGCTGGCCGAGCCCGCGTTGCTGCGCCGGCTGCGCAGCCGGCCGGGCCGGATCCTGCTCACCAGCAACGGCACGGTCGGCGACTGCGGCTGGGACAACCCGAACTTCCAGCTGTTCGCGGAGGGATCCAGCTTCAGCCGGCTGACCCAGTCCGCGGCCGGCTACCGGCAGCTGCGGGGCAGCCGAGAGCTGGCCCAGGCGGTGACCCAACCGACCATCACCGCGCACCCCGACCCTCGCTTCGCGATGTGCATCGGCCTGGACAACACCGAGCTGCTAGCTCCGTTCCCACCAACCGGGCGGGCCGAGGAAGTCAGCTTCGGCGCGATCCTGGCGCGCTGCTTCCGGGATGGCTACGGCGCGCACCTGCCACTGCTGGCGCGGCATGATCCAGCAGGGGAAAGGCAATTCTCGAACGAGTCGATGTTCGCCATCAATTTCGGCAGCTGGCTGCCAGCCTGTATCGGACAGTTCGATCCCGGCGCCAGCACCGATCCGCCCGATCGGCTGCGCGGCCTCGGCAACTACCTGGCCGACCTCGGTCGGCTACCGGCCCAGGAGTTCGACTCCTACGTCCGCGACATCGTCTGGCAGAGCATGAGCGCGCTGATCTCCGGCCTGACCGAACGGCTGACCGGCGCCGACTCGGTGCCGGACTTCTGGGCTGCCGACGCCCGCCGGTTCATTGCCACCGCCCGCCGGCAAGCGCTGGCGCCGGTTGCCGAGCTGTGCGCGGCCGTCGGTGGCCGGTCCGGCCTGCAGCGCTCACTCGTCCAGTTCGGGGAACTGCTGACCTGGTGGCCGCGGCTGGTGGCAGCCGCGGCCACCCTGCGGGCGTCCGGGATCCGGCTGGCCGGGTCGGTGGCATCCTGACCTCGTGAACCACCACGGAGCAGAGCGGAGCGGATGATGAGCTTGCCCAGGCAGCTGCAACGGGCGCAGGCGATCGAGCGATACCTGGCATCGCACCGGGTGCCCAAACTGCAGATCGGGTGCGGCGAGAACGCGCTGGCCGGCTGGCTCAACACCGATCTGCGGCCGGCTGGAGCACAGGTAAGCTTCCTGGACGCGACGGTGCGATTCCCTTTTGCTGACGCGGTGTTCGACTATGTGCTGTCCGAACACCAGATCGAGCACATCAGCTGGGACCGTGGCCAGTTCATGCTCGGTGAGTGCTTCCGGGTGCTGCGGCCAGGCGGGCTGATCAGGATCGCCACGCCCAGCCTGGAGGTGCTGGCCGGCCTGGTGACACCGAATCCGACCGAGGCGCAGCGTCGCTATATCGACTTCATCTCCGAATCCTATTTGGGGCCGGCGATGCCATTCGGAGTGGCTGGCGTGGTCAACAATGCCTTTCGAAATTGGGGTCACCAGTTCATCTATGACCGAGCGACCCTGCTGGCCGGCCTGGCCACCGCCGGCTTCGTCGAGGCGAGCTTCACGCGGCCCGGTCACAGTGCGCACGAACACCTGCGCGGTGTCGAGGGGCACGGCGATTTCCTCGGCGATGACGAAACAAACCAGTTCGAGACGATGGTGGTGGAGGCCCGCCGGCCGTGACCGGATAGTGGTCGCCCGGTAGCCCGGGGACGATCCCGCCAAGTGCCGGCCGTGAATGAAGACGGTGTTGTGTCTGCGCCGAAGGGTTGTCGTGTCTGCAAGCCGAGCGTACCCTTTTGTCCTATCTCGTGACATGGACTTTACGTCTGAGGAGGCGCCAGCATGGACAGTCGGTTATTCGCATTCCGGGTTGCCACGCCGATCGAGTACATCAGCGACGAGCCGGTCGAATTCAGCTACGACCCACAGGCCCAGACCTCGGTCTGGACCGGCAGCGGGCAGGCCATCGCGGCGCTGCACTGCACCACCGTGACCTCGGGTTCGGCCAACTGCAATGCCTACGGCAGCTACTGCAACACCTGGGGCGGTTCGGGCCACAAGCGCTGCGACGCCTGATCCAGGCCCCGAGGCCCGGCAGGCGCTGAGGCCCGGCAGGCATGAGACCCGGCAGCTGACCGGCTGCCGGGTACTGGCCGCGCCGATCAGCGCCAGCCGTGCAGGGCGCCGCGGTTGTAGTCGCGAAAGGCCTGCGTGTCGTTGACTCGCGGGAACGGCTCGTCCGGCGCCGGCGCTTGCAGGAACTCGCACAGTGGCTGCCAGCCGTCGCAGACCTGATACACCAGCAGCCGCTCGGCCGGCACGGTGTCTCGTACCTGCTGATTGTGCTGTTCGAAAACACCGATAGCGAACTCCTGGTCGGTGAAGCGGCCGGCGAAGGTGTCGGTCCAGATCCGGTTCTCGTACTGCAGCGGCGGCCGGGCCGGCCCCGCCGCGGCCAGGTACTCGTCGGTCGCGGTCTTCAGGCTGTAGAGAGTGTCCCGCACACTGGCGTACCAGCGCTCAGGATCGCGCACGGTCAGGATCACCTTGGCCTGCGGAAAGGCCGCCATCAGCTCCCGGTAGTACAGGCAGCCTGGCCAGTCGACGGTGGCTCGGTAGCGGGCGTACAAGCTGCTCCAGTCGACCTGCTCGCCATCGCGGGCGGCAGCCCACAGCCGGAAGTGCGAGGGATCGTTCGCCATCTCGGTCATGTGGTAGCACGGGCCGAAGCCCAGCGTTTCCAGCGCAACCTTCAGCGACATGGTGCCGGTGCGGCCGAAGCCAGCTCCGATCACCTGCAACTGGCCGAGCGGGCCGGGCGGCGGGCGGCCGGCAGCCAACGCCGCTCGCTGCTGCTTCAGCCGCGCCGCGAAACTCTGCACTGCACAACCTCCAGGAGTCGGCGACGGGTCTGCCGCCGGATGCCGCCTACCGCCGCCTCAGACATAACGCCGCCTCAGACATAACGCCGCCTCAGACATAACGCCGAAGCGTCCGCATCGGGTTCGCGCCGGTCTCCCATCGCTTGACGATGGCCGCCCAGTAGGGCGAGCGCAAGCCGCCCCGGGCGGTCACCCGGCCATCGGCATCGAGATGCAAGAAGTACGGGGTCAGGCCACGCGGGTTGTACAGCGCCAGGAAGTCAGACCGAGTGCCGCCGGCGACCAGCAGCCGGCTGCCGGAAACCTCCGGATGCCGCTCGGCGATGGCCGAGAGCCAGGCATGGGTCTCCGGCGTGCTGCTGTCACTGACCAGGACGAGCTCAGCCGAGGCGCTCGCCTTCGCCTGCCCTGCCAGCTTGGCCAGATCCGGCAGTTCCCGCGCGCAAGGCCCGCAATGCGGCGAAACGAAGACGAAGGCGGTTTCCCGGCCGCGGTAGTCGGCCAGCCGGACCGGCTGCCCGTCGAGGTCGCGGACCCGGAAGTCCGGCGCCGGCGCACCGAGGGCGAGCTCCGGCAGGCTCTCCCGGATCGCATCCAGCTGCTCGGCCCGCTGCCTCGAACGCAGCCACTGCACCGTGCGCAACGTCAGCGCGAGGTTCAGCAGCAGCACCAGCCAGGTCGCGATGGCAAAGGCGATCCATCCGGATTCCACTCCTGCACCCCTTACTCGACCAGGTACGGCTTGCGTAGCAGCTCGACGATATCCGCCGTGTTGCTCACGATCAGGAAGAAGCAGCCCGCCATCAGGCCGAGCAGCACGATCACCGGGGCGCTCGGCGGCCCGTGGTCGGCAAGGACGTAACTGATCAGGCCGGCCACGCAGCACACCAGCAGCACTACGTTGCGACCGAGGTCGTACCAGCTGATCGGCCGCTCGCTGGCACCGAAGCAGTTGCAGCTGACCCCGGGGCCGCGGCGCAACGCGGCGGTGAGCACCAGGCAGAACAGCACCAGCAGCCCGGCCGCGAGCAGGAAGCCGGCCGGCAGTGCCGCGTGGCCGATGGCCATGCCGAGCACGACCAGGCCCTCGGCGAGCACCGTGCCCAGCGCGGCTGGCCGGGCCGCGCCGGCCGGCAACGCTCGTAGCTCGGTGATGGCCAGCCGAAAGCTCTCCAGATCCCGCGCCTTGCCGACGGCGGAGCCGAGGAACGTGAGGGCGATGCTCCAGCGGCAGAACATCAGCAGGTACGCAATCAGCAAGCTGGCCTCCTCAGCCGTCGATCTGCCACTCGGACTGCCCGGTCGCGGGCTCGGACCCGCCACCTCGCCGCCGAACCACATTGCGGGCGAGGAACCCGGCCGCGGCAATTATCCCGACCACCCCGACCGAGCTTTGCTCCGCCGCCTGCTCGACACCGTCGGGCCGGGGTCGGTCCAACCGGCTGGCGATCTCCCACAGCAGCCGCTCCTCCTCCGGGCTGGCGTCGGTGACCCGCAGCCCTAGCTGCCGCGCGTCCTGCCGGGTCAGCACGTAGTCGTGCGCGTGATACCCGCCGACCAGCCGGTTCACGATCTGGTCGCGGGCCTGCTGGTCGGAAGGCAGTTGATAGGCGAGCAGCTCCGCGGCCACCTCCCGGATCAGCTTGTCCAGGCGGTAGAACGACGACAGCGAGGCCGGGAAGATCCGCTGGCAGAGCATCGCCAACAGTTGCAGGCCGTCGGCCGGCTGATCGACCCCGAACCAGTCCCTGGCCATGCTGGGAAAGGCCCGGATGTCCTCGGCCGAGACGACGCCGGGGGTGCCGGCTGCCGGCAGTTCGGTGGCGCTCATATTGGCGTCGAGCGGGCCGAGTTCGGCGAGTGGGGAAAGCACCAGCTCATCGGCGCTCAGGCACAGCAGGGTGCCGGCCGACCGGGCCCGGTGCGGCACCAGAATGCTGAGCCGGTCGGCGTACTCGCGCAGCAGCAGCGCAACCTGCCGGGTTGCGGTGACCGAGCCGCCGTAGCTCGACAGCACCAGGTCCAGCCGCTGGCCACCGCCCACCGAGCGCAGGCACTGATACAGCACCGGCACCAGGTCGCCGGCTAGCCAGCTGTGGCAGAGCAGCACCGGGTTGCCCCGGCATGCGCGCAGCTGTTCGAGCAACGGGTGAAACTCGGCGTCGGTGGGCTGGCTCATCGCGCGGCTCCGTCCCCGTGGGCGGTCGGTTGGTAACCGGCAACCTGCGCCTCGGAATCGGCGGGTTGGTAATCGGCCGACTGGTAGGCGGCCGGTTGGTAGGCGGCAGAATGCAGCCGGAACATCTCGGCGTACTCGCCGGCCAGTCGCATCAGCTCGGCGTGCGAGCCCTGCTCGGCCAGCCGGCCGGCCTTCAGCACCAGGATCCGACCCGCCCGCCGCACCGTGGAGTACCGGTGCGAGATCAGGATCGTCGAGCGGCGGGGTTCGCTACCGTTGTCGAGTAACCTTTCGAAGAAGACACGTTCGGCGCGCACGTCCAGCGCGGCCGACGGCTCGTCCAACACCAGCACCGGGGCCTGCCGCAACAGCGCACGGGCCAGCGCAACCAGCTGCCGCTGGCCGCCGGATAGCTCATGACCCTTCTCCCAGAACCGGCCGAGCACGGTGTCGTAGCCGTCCGGCAACTGCCGCACCACCCCATCCAGGCCGCTCTGTCGAGCGGCCGCCTCGATCGACGGCCGGTCGTGCAACCGGCTCAGCTGGCCGAAGCCGACGTTGTCCCAGGCGGAGAAGTGATAGACCACGAAGTCCTGGAAGACCACGCTCAGGTTGGCCCGGAGCAGCTGTCGGTCCAGCCCGGCGATGTCCACGCCGTCCAGCAGGATCCGGCCGGCGGTTGGCTGGTAGAGCCCGGCCAGCAGCTTCACCACGGTGGACTTGCCGGCGCCGTTGTTGCCGACCAGCGCGATCGACTCCCCCGGGTCGACGGTGAAGCTGAGGTCGGTCAGCACCGTTCGGTCGGTGCCCGGATAGCGGAAGCTGACCTGCTCGAACACGATGCGCGGTGGCCGGCCGGCCGACCCGGCGACCTCGATGGCGGGTGCCGTTTCCCTTGTTGCCTCGGCGCCGGATGCCTCGAGGCTGGGTGCCTCGACGCTGGGCGCCGTTTCCCTTGTTGCCTCGGCCCTGGGTGCCTCGACGCTGGGCGCCGTTGCCAGGAAGCCGAAGAGCCGGCTGGCGTAGAGGTTGCTCTCATGCAGCGAACCGACCGTGCCAGCCAGGCTCGGCAGCAGGGCACCGAGCTGCACGACGGCCAGCATGTACTGGTTGAACCGGCCCACCGAGATGTCGCCGTGAAGCGCCTGCACCGCGGTGTAGGCGATGAGTGCCACCTGCACTCCAGCCAGCAGCAGCCCGGCCGGCAACGAATACCGCAGCTCACGCACCGCGAGGCCGCGGTTCTGCCGGTAGATCTGCTCCAGCAGCGTGCCCAGCCGGCCGAACAGCAGCCCACGCAGCCCGAACAGCCTGATTTCCTTTGCCGGTTGGTCGGAGACCAGCAGCGTGTTGAGGTATTGCCGGCGTCGCTCGTTCTCCGCCCGGCTGCTGATCAGCTCTACCTGAGCACCGCCGTACCAGGTGGAGATCCACAGGGTGGGCGCCGCGGCGAGCACCAGTGCCAGCACCAACCACGGATGCCAGAACAACAGGATCGCGCCGAGGGAGAGCAGCGTGGTGAAGCTGGCGACGCTGTGCATCAGCAGTTCCAGCATCTCCCGAGGCCGGTACGGCGCCTCGTCGGCGATCGTGCGCATCCGGTTGTGGAAGGTACGGTCCTCGAATGAGGCCAGATCGACCCGGCCGGCCTTGTCGGCGATGAGCAGCTGCACCTGATTGGCGATCCGGGTGCCGTGCAGTTCGGAGACCACCTGAGCCAGCCGATCGGCCAACTGGCCTACCAGATTGATGCTGGCCAGCACCACTAACAGCAGTACGAAGTGCGGGGCGCCGGCCAACCCCGCGTGCCCCGCCGGCGCGTTCTGGTTGGCGTCCACCAGGGTCTGCAGCAGTGCCGAGACCACGACGATGTTGGCTGCCGGCAGGACGCCGGTCAGCAGCATCAAGCCGGTCGAGGCCAGCAGCAGCGGCGGGCTGGACCGCCAGACCAGCCGGCTGAGCGGACCGATGGTAGCCAGGTAGGCGCGGGCAGCCCGCAGCCGGCCTTCACGCCGCGGGCAGGACAGGAACCGCACGCTGACCCCTCTACCGTTTCGACCCGCGCCGGCGGGTCAGGCGTTGGCTCCCCGGATCAGGCAGCCGACCAGCGCGTCGGTCATCGCCAGCTGCGGCACCTTCTGTTCGATGAACATGAACTGCCCGTTCGGGTTGTTCTCCACGAACACATAGCGTCCGTCCGGGGTGAGTATGAGATCGATCGCGCTGAAGTTCAGGCCATAGCTACGCACCAACGCCAGGCAGCGATCGGCCACCTCGGCCGGCAACTTGGCTTCGGCGTACGGGATGTCGACGTCGTAGTGTCGCCAGTCGAGCGCGGTTCGCTCATTCTCCTGCGAGTGAATCTCAGCGGCGTACAGTTCGTCGCCGATCACGGTGACCCGCAGCTCCACCGCCTTCGGCACGTATTCCTGGAACAGGCAGGGCACCAACCGCACCGAGTCCATCAGGTCCAGCTCGGACTCGGTGATCAGGGTGGTCATCGCCTGGTACGGCTCGAGGTATTCCTGCGGGTACTTCTGCGACATGGTGACCGCGCCCAGGTAGGGGTCGGTCATCACCTTGAAGACCATCTGCCCGGCGACGGCGGCGAAGAAGTCGCGAGCCTGGTCCGGATCGGTGGTGATCAGGGTCCGTGGCACCTCGAAGCCGAACTGGGCCGCCCGCCGTAGCTGCTCGCCCTTCCAGGAGGCTTGCCGGATGCGCTCCGGGTGGCTCAGCCAGTAGCAGTCCAGCGAGGCCCACAAGCCACGCAGCATATGGTCGATCTCGTCGGTGGCGAACTCCCGCTCCTGCAGGCTGAGGTCCGCGGGCAGGCCGAAGGCGGCCGGCCGGCGCCACCAGACCGAACGGATCTGCTCGGCCTCGATCCGGCGGCCGTTGGTCAAGATCTCGATGCTGGCGCTGAACGGCTGACCCTCGGCGGCCCAGTTCATCGAGACCCGGGTATTGCCGGGGATGTCGTCGGTGTTCAGCCGGATCGCCTCGTAGCCCCGCCGCTCCAGCGCGATGATCCCGTCGTCGGCGTGCGGATCGTCGATCTGGGTCACGATGACGATCTGATCTCTGGTCACGTGATCCTCCGCTGAACCCGGTCGATACGGCCGGCACTATGGCGAGCAGTACAAATGTCGCTATCCATCCTGCCCTGACCGGCCTCCGCAGTCACCCCTCGGTGCCAGCAAGCGGAACGTATTGTGCGGCCTGAACCGACTCCGGTCGGCAAGCCTTGCAGGTTCGGGCCGCGTTATGCGTCCCGAGGCCCCGTTCGCCGGGGCCGACGTGCTGCGACTTCCGCCTCGACCCGGTCAGCGATGGCAGCCGGGTCGCGTCGAACCTCGCTCTCCAGCACCCGGAGCACCTGCCATCCCGACTCGGTCAACTGCGCATTGACCTCGGCGTCGCGGGCGATGTTGCGGCCGATCTTCGCTCGCCACCTCGCCGGATCTCGGTGCCTGTCGAATTGCGCTTCCCAGGACGTGAACCCGCGCTCTCGCCAGCCGTGCCCATGCCAG
This sequence comes from Jatrophihabitantaceae bacterium, assembly GCA_045807085.1. Classification (GTDB taxonomy): domain Bacteria; phylum Actinomycetota; class Actinomycetes; order Mycobacteriales; family Jatrophihabitantaceae; genus Jatrophihabitans_A. The sequence goes on along the minus strand of JBJMIB010000003.1, from coordinate 73,357 downwards.
AAGTCACCGTCGACGAACACCACCAGCCGGGCCGGGCCGAAAACGAGGTCAGGCCGTCCGGGCAACCTGCCGTGCAGCCGGTATCGCAGGCCGCGCCGGTGCAGCTCACGCCGCAGCAGCAGCTCGGGCTCGGTGTCCTTGCTCCGGACCGCCGCCATGATCTTGCTGGTGACCGCCGGATCCCGACGCGATTGCACAGCAGCAAATCTATCGAGGTGCCGCCCCAGCAGTCAGACCCCGGTGAGTCGCCGCAGTTGCTCACCGACGGCCTGCGCAACGCGGACCGCCACCGCGTTACCGATATGGCGCATCGCGAGGCTTCGCGCTCCGGTGAACTCGTACCAATCCGGGAAGCCTTGCACCCGAGCAGCCTCGCGCGTCGTCAAATACCGGAGCCTGCCGTCTCGGAATCGGATCATGGCCTCGCCGCCGCAAACCCCGTGCACGCCGGCCTTAATGGTCTTGGCGGGCAGGTCGATGTCGCTGCCGGTATGCCCGACGTAGGCCCGGGCGCCAGGTACCCCGATGTGGTTGGGCCACCGTCCCCGCTGTCTGCCATCGACCGGCTCGGGCAGCCGTTCGGGTTCTCGGAGCATGTCGCGTACAGTCCGCCAGCGCTTCTCCACCGGCCGACCCTCGAGTCTTAGCCGCGCGACCCGCGAGGCCAACCGGGCTGGAGCGGCCGGCAACCCGGCACGAAGCAGCTTGTGCGCCTCGGGATCATCTTGATGCTCTTCCCAGTACGTGCCCGAAACGTACTGATCATGCAACAGCGCGTCCTCGGTGTAGTCCGCCGGCAAAGGTTCCCACCCAGCGTTCAGATCTTCTCGGATGCCGATGAGAAAGACTCGCCTTCGGCTCTGCGGCACGCCCAGGTCGGCTGACAGAATCACTTGGCGATCGACCCGATACCGCAGCTCGGACCGGTGCGCATTCCGCAGGACCCGGTCTCGGTGCTGCTGCCAGGTCTCCGACGCGGACGGCAAGACGGACGGTGCCCCGAGCTGGGCGGCCACATAGTCGAAGTAGGGCAAGAAACCGCTGCGCAGCAGGCCGGGGACATTCTCGAAGATAACCAGCTTGGGCGCCGTCGCGCGCACTACATCGAGCGCGGCCGGAAACATATTGCGCGGATCCGAGTAGCCGGCGTGAATCCCACCGAGGCTGAACGGCTGACAGGGCGGCCCGCCGGCAACCAGATCAACCGTGCGGCTGTCCAGCGCTGCCGCCCACTCACGGACATCGCCGCCGACCACGGCGTCGGGCTTCCACGGCGGACGGCCATGCAGCGGGTCGTCCCGCCTGCTGTTGAGCCGAAGGGTCTCGCATGCCTGACCGTCCCACTCAACCAGCTGCCGATGCTCGAAGCCGGCCAGGTGCAGGCCTAATGCCATGCCCCCTCCGCCAGCGAAGAGTTCGATCGAGTCCGGCATGGCCAAGACCGTACCGGGGGCTTGCGACAACTCACTCGGGCGAGCAGCTCGAAGTCACCGTCGATGATCACCGGCTCGGTATGGCGCAGTGCGATCAGCCGTCGATGATGCAGGACCGAGTCGGGGTTATCCAGCCTGGGCGGCAGCGCGGTAGCGTCGGTATTCACATGAGGATCGCGATGTTGGCGCCGGTCGCGTGGCGTACGCCGCCGCGCCATTACGGGCCGTGGGAACTGGTGACGGGCCTGCTCACCGAGGGTCTGGTTGCGCGCGGGCTTGATGTGACGTTGTTCGCCACGCTGGATTCGGTAACCTCGGCCGTCTTGGACGGGGTCTGCCCGCATGGTTATGCCGAGGATCCGGAGATGGATGGGCGGGTGTGGGAGGCGCTGCATGTCTCGCACGCGCTGGCCCGTTCGGGTGAGTTCGACCTGCTGCACAACCAGATGGATTGGCTCCCGTTGGCCTTCGATCGGCACGCTGGCGCGCCGATGGTGACGACGATCCATGGCTTCTCCGGTGCGGGCATCCTGCCCGCCTATGCCCGTTCACGCTCGTCGTTCGTCGCGATCTCGGCGTCCGATCGCACCGCGGAACTCGACTACGTGGCGACGATCCATCACGGCGTGGACATGGACACGCTGCCGTACCGGGCTGACCCGGGCGGGGATCTGGTCGTGTTCGGGCGGGTGCATCCGGACAAGGGCACAGCAGCGGCGATTGCCATCGCGGCCGCGGCCCGGCGGCGCCTGGTGATCTGCGGCATCGTGCAGGACGAACGCTATTTCGCCGAGCAGGTCGAGCCGCACCTAGACGATGACCGGGTGGTGTTTCTGGGCTCGGTCGAACCGGCGCAACGAGCAGAGATCCTTGGTAATGCCGCGGTGCTCCTGCACCCGGTGGCCTTCGACGAGCCGTTCGGGCTCTCGGTGGTCGAGGCGATGGCCTGCGGCACGCCGGTGGTCGCCTACCGACGTGGCTCGATGCCCGAGGTGGTCGATGAGGCCGTGACCGGCTACCTGGCCTGCGATGTCGAGTCGGCGGTTACAGCGGTGGCGGCGGCGATGCGGTTGGATCGGGAGCGCGTGGCGGCTCGGGCACGGGAACGGTTCTCGGCAGACCGGATGGTGACGGAATATCTGCGGCTGTACGAGCAGCTGCTGGCACGATGACCGGGTGCTCTCACGGGGTGGCGGCGAGCTCGCTCAGCAGCTCCTCGAGTGGTGCCCAGGCGACGCCGATGCGAGAGTCGTCGATGCCGTACGGCAGCCACAGCCGCCCGTCGTGCAGTAGGCCGCCGCAGGAATAGACGACATTGGGGACGTAGCCATCGCGCTCGTCGGGATTCGGTTCCAGCAGCGGGCGGCTGAGACGTCCGATGACGTGGCTGGGCTGGTCGAGCTGCAGCAGCAGCGCGCCGATCGAATAGGTGCGCATAGGGCCGACACCGTGGGTGAGGACCAGCCAGCCGCGGTCGGTTTCGATCGGTGGGCCACAGTTGCCGACCTGCAGCATCTCCCAGGCCCGGGCAGGTTGGTGGAGGAGTTGTGGTGGAGACCAGGTGTAGCCGTCGGCCGAGGTGGCAAGGCTGATGTTCTCACCGTCGGTGCGGCACAGGGCCAGGTGCTGGCCGTTGACCAGGCGGGGGAACAGTGCCATTCCCTTGTTGCGGGCGGCGGGCCCGGCGAGTCGGTGGGCGCGGAAACGTCGCAGGTCGGGGCTGATCAGCAGCCGCGGCGCGATCTGGCGGCCGTCATAGGCGGTATAGGTAGCCCGGTATTCCACGGCTCCGTCCGGGCCAGTGAAACGGGTGAACCGGGCGTCTTCCATGCCGCCGCTCTCCTCGGCGGCGGAAGGGAGCAGGATCCGCTGAGTCAGCGTGGTGCTCTCAGGGAACTCCACCTGGTAGGCCGAGGAGACCACTCGGCGCAGCAGATCCATGCTGGCCGGCGTGCTTGGGCGGATGAGCAGGTCGACCGGGGTTTCGGCCAGCGCCCGCTCGACATCGCTGGCCTCGAAGTGGACGGGTAGCGCGTGCAGCAGGGCGGTGCTGAGTTCGTCAATGCTGCCCTGGTCGGTGAGCGCGGTGAGGTCGGTGAGCACCGCGCGCAGCTGGTCGTTGCTCCACCGGGTCGGTTCGGCCACCCCTGCCACCACGGGCCGCTCCCGGTCAGTGAACATCCAGAGCGGTCCCGGGCCGATCAGTGCGGTGCCGAAGCTGATAGAGGAGAGGTGGCCTTCGCCGATCGCCCGCAGGCTGACCGCGACCCGCAGCTGGCCAGGCTGGACGCCGCTCTGATCCGGATGGACGACGGCGCTCGGATTGCACAGGGCGGCGGCCTCGGTGGCGTACTCCGCAGTGAAGCTGGCACCCAAGACCAGCGTCCGCGCCGAACTCAGCCGAGTCGGATCATCGACGTGCGCGGCGACGATTGCGGCATGTCGACGCAGCAGCTGCGGATAGTCGAGGTGGCGAGACGCGTAATCCTCCAGGAGGCAGGTGGCCAGCTGCTCGACCTTCGTTTCGTCCAGGGCCAGCACTCGGTCGGCGATGGCTCCGGCGCGCGAATGCGCCTCGTGCGGTTGCTCGCCGGGCAAGAACAGCCGCGCGACCACCCTCGAGGAGTCGGCCCGCAGCTCGGCCGACGTGCGATGCGCGAGCGCCTCGGTCACCGCAGTTCTTGCAGGCGACGGGCGTGCTGGGCAGTCGCCAGCATCGCTAGCGTGGACTCGGCGCCCTGGTTGAGATTCGGCCCACCCGATTGCAGGCCGTCATAGCCCGCTCCGGTGGCCGGGTTGAACATGGGCGTGCCGCAGTCGTTGTCGCCGAGGAACCAGCGCCAGGCGAGATTGATCCCGCTCAACCAGCGAGGGTCGGTGGTGATCCGGTAGGCGGTGGCACAGGCGTCGGCGATTGCGGCGACCTCGATCGGTTGCTGGTCAAAGCCGGGTCCACGCTCCCCCGGGCCGCGACCGGCGACCGGGGTCACCGACAGGTGACCGTCGCGGGTCTCGATGTCCAGCAGGAACGCGAGCAGGCTAAGACCGCGTGCCCCCGCGGCTTTGTCCGGTAGCAGGTCCCCGGCGACCAGAAGTGCTTCGGCGACCGTGGCGTTGGCGTAGCGCAGCCGTGGCTCTGGCCAGGGCCAGCCGAGACCGGCGACCTGGTGCGTCGCCGGGTCACCGGCGACATCGCGCAGCAGGGCGCGAGCGGCCGGTTCCCCGGGCCGGGCCCGCAGCACCTCACCGGCGCCGAGGGCCGCAAAGGCCATGGATCGGCGAAATGGTGAACGTTGCTGGGCGGCGACGCGAAACGCGGCGAGAGCTCGGGCACGCTGGCCCCCTGCGTCTGGTTGTGCCGCCGCCAGGCCGAGCGCCCATACCGCCCGCCCCCACCAGTCTCCGACGTCGGGCTCGTCACTCCATTGACCGTCGATGTTCATCCGGTTGTGACAGCGCCCATCGGCGGCTACGGCAGCGAGCACGAACTCGAGATACCGATCACGCAGGCGGGCTACCACGGGGCCCGGGCACGATTCCCGGCAGGTGACGACCAGACCGCGGGCACCATCATCAACGCAGTAGCCGTGCTCCGGTCGCGGCATGGCATACAACGCGTGCTCGAACAGGCCACGATCGTCTGTCAACGCGTCGAGATGATCGAACACCGGCCATATCCGCTTAGCCTCGGCATACTTCCCGTCCGGCCGCACACTCTTACGGTTCACGCCGCGACAAGGCCAGGGTCGGCGACCAGTCGGGCCGCCAGTTGTGCGTACTGCCCAGCCACTGCCGACCAGCACAACTCGGGCGCCGCCGCCGCGGCTGCGGCCGACATCGCCCTGGCGACCTCACGCTGGGTAAGCACCACCCGCAGCGCCGCGGCTATCGCACCTGGACTCCGGTGGGCCACGACCAGCCCGGCGCCGCCGGACAGCAACTCAACGGCATGCGGGAACGCGGTCGCGACCACCGGCTTGCCGGCGGCCACCGCCTCGATCAGCACGCCCGAGGTGACCTGATCGGTCGAGTCGTAAGGCAGCAGCACCACGTCGGCCGAGGCCACCAGCTCGGCCAGCGACGGCGCGTCACGGTAATGCCCGTCCAGACTCACCGACCCGCCGAGCGACAACTGCCGAATCAACCGGCTCAGACCGCTTCGATAGGTCTCGCCTTCCCGCGCGGCAACCTTGGGATGAGTCTGGCCAGCCACCACATATCTCGGCGCCGGTTTCAGGTCTCGCAGCTGACCCATCGCCTCGATGCCCCACTCGATGCCCTTGCCCGGACCTAACAGCCCCCAGGTCAACACGATCGGCTGCAAGCCGCGAAATACCGGCTTCAGGCTGGTCGTCGCCAGCAGCTCGGGGGCACCGTGCGCAATGGTGCTGACCTTGCCCATGTCGACCCGGTAGCCGGTGGCCAACCGCTCGCGGGCAGTGCTGGTCATTGTCACCACCGCGCTGGCGGCCATGACCACTGCTTCCAGCACATCGCGTTGATGGGAGGTCGGCCTGGTCAGCACGGTATGCAGCACGACGATGCTAGGCACCGTCAGAGCGGCTAGCAATCCCAGCACGTCCTGCCCATCGGCCCCGCCATACACCCCGAACTCATGCTGCATGATCACCACATCGCAGTCGTTGAGACTGCTCATGGCCGAAGCCGCCCCCGCGGCGTCGCCGGCCACGATGTCAGCAACCACCTCGCCGGCGACCGGCGGCTGCGGCTCCTCGAGCAGTCGAGCCACCCGGCCGCTGTCGCCTGCGGATGTCAACGCGCCATGTAGCGCAGCCGTAAACGTCGCCAACCCGCACTGAGTCGGCGGGTAGGTGCTGATGAAACCGAACCGGGTAACCATGAAGTGACGCCTTCCACAGGTTGCCCCGCCGAGGGCGGGCAACCTCACGCGAGAAAGTCCAAACCGCAGGCAGCGTGGGCGCCAGACGATCATCGACACGGCCCTAGGCCGCAGTGGCCACACAGGGCGGCGACCATTCGCACCCGGAATCAGTCCGCGCGATCCAAAGCGCCGAGGTTCGGCGCGCTTCAACGGCCAGCATACGCCGAGGCGAGCCGGCCCACGCACCGGCCTGAACCGAGAACAGCCGGAGGGGTTTCTGTCAGTCGACTCCCAACCTTATTGGTCGACTCCCAACTTCGATGGTCTCGCCGTACCCGCCGCAGGTCAGACGTTGAAGCGGGGGACGGTGGGGAACTATGAAACCATCGCCGCATGCTGCCCCGCGGACCGGCTGACGCCGCAGCTGCCGGAAATCAGGTGTCTGACCAGGGGTTGAGGTAATCGACGCCGGCACGTTCGAAGTCGCGGGGGTTGCGGGTGACGACGGTCAGGCCACGCGCAAGCGCGGTGCCCGCGATAACCGCGTCGTGCTGGGACGCTTGGTCTGGTACATGAAGCGACGCGACGCGGCGGGCGGCAGCGAGATCGAGAGGAAGGATGCGATCGGCGAAGCCGGTCAGCACCTTGTTTTCGAACCAGCGGGTCAGGCTCCGGGCCTGGTCGGGGTCGGTCCGCCCCCTCCGCAGGATCCGGGTCTCGATCTCGATGATGGTGACGACACTGATGGCAAGGTCAGCCACGCTCTGCTTGGCCACCCAGTGTTTGACTCCGGGGTCGCCGCGCCGCTTTCGGAGTTCGCTGACGACATTGGTGTCGAGCAGATACATCACGGGTTCGCGGGTCGGATGTCCAGGCCGACCGGGTCGATCTCGAACTCGACCTCCTCATCCATCTCCAACCAATCGGCGAGGTCGGTGGGCGTGCGAAGCAGCCGCTGATACTCGGCGTAGGTCAACAGTACGAAGGACGGGCGGCTGTGCTCGGTGATTACTACCGGTTCGTCCTCGGCCGCGCGCTTGACCTGGCTTGGGCGCTGGTTGAACTCAGCCGCGGTAACGGTAACCACACCCACCTCTTAAAGTAGTACATCTAACTACATTCTACGGTGCTGGGTCGCCGCCCGCCATCCTGCAGACAATCACCCACCTGACGGGGCCCATCTTGCTGGGGATCGTCAGACGTTGAAGCGGAACTCCACCACGTCGCCGTCGGCCATCAGGTAGTCCTTGCCCTCGATCCGGACCTTGCCGCGGGCCTTGGCCTCGGCCATCGAGCCGGCGGCCACCAGGTCGTCATAAGAGACCACCTCGGCCTTGATGAAACCCCGTTCGAAGTCGGTGTGGATGACGCCAGCGGCCTGCGGCGCGGTGGCGCCCTTGGGAATCGTCCAGGCCCGCGCTTCCTTCGGCCCGGCGGTCAGGTAGGTCTGCAGGCCGAGGGTGTCGAAGCCGACCCTGGCCAGCTGGTCCAGCCCGGACTCCTCGACCCCCATCGACTGCAGCAGCTCCAACGCCTCGGCCGGCTCCAGCTCCACCAGCTCGGCCTCTGTCTTGGCGTCGAGGAAGATGGCCTCGGCCGGTGCCACCAGCTCGCGCAACGAACCGATGAACTCGGGATTGCCTAGTTCGGCCGGATCCACGTTGAAGACGTAGAGGAACGGCTTGGCCGTCATCAGGTGCAGTTCTCGCAGCGGCTGCGGGTCCAAGCCGGAACCGAAGACCGTCCGGCCCTGCTCCAGCACCGCGTTCGCCTCCTTGACGGCCGCCAGCTGAGGCTGCTTCTCCTTGTTGATCCGGGCCTCTTTCTCCAGCCGGGGCAACGCTTTCTCGATCGTCTGTAGGTCGGCCAGGATCAGCTCGGTGTTGATCGTTTCGATGTCGTCGGGCGGCGAGACCTTGCCGTCGACGTGCACCACGTCCGGATCGGTGAAGGCGCGGATGAGCAGGCAGATCGCATCGGCCTCCCGGATGTTGGCCAGGAACTTGTTGCCCAGCCCGGCACCTTCCGACGCTCCGCGCACGATGCCGGCGATATCCACGAAGCTCACCGTCGCCGGCAGTTGCCGGGCTGAGTTGAACAGCTCGGCGAGCACCGCCAGTCGCGCGTCGGGCACGCCGACGACGCCCACGTTGGGCTCGATGGTGGCGAACGGGTAATTCGCGGCCAACACGTTGTTGCGGGTCAGCGCATTGAACAGGGTGGACTTGCCGACGTTGGGCAGGCCGACGATGCCGATAGTGAGAGCCACGGATTGGCAGTCTACGGACCCGCCGATTGACGGGCACCGGCATCCGAGGCAAAATTCTACATGTGATGAATTCTTCGACGGTACAGGTGCGTGAGCTCACCGTGCTGCGTGGCGGCCGGCTGGTCCTGGATCGGCTGACGCTGGACGTGTTCGCCGGCACGGTCACCGGCTTGGTCGGCCCGAGTGGCGGCGGCAAGACCACGCTGATCCGGGCGATAGCCGGCGTGCAGCTGATCCGAGCCGGCCAGATCCAGGTGCTGGGCCTGCCTGCCGGCTCGGCACAGCTGCGTGGCCGGGTCGGCTACGCCACCCAGACCATGTCGGTGTATCCGGACCTCACCGTGGAACAGAACCTTCGCTACTTCGCGACCATCGCCGGTGCCGAACACCGCGCGATCGACGAGGCATTGCACGAGGTGGAGCTGACCGATCGGCGCACCGCGCTGACCGGCAGGCTGTCCGGTGGCCAGCGGGCCCGGGTGTCGCTGGCCGCCGCGCTGCTGGGCCGGCCTGCCCTGCTACTGCTGGACGAGCCGACGGTCGGCCTGGACCCGGTGCTGCGCCGCCAGCTCTGGCAGCTGTTCCAGCGGCTGGCCGATGGCGGCGTCACCCTGCTGGTGTCCAGCCACGTGATGGACGAGGCCGCGCGGTGTGAACGGGTGCTACTGCTGCGGGACGGCCGGCTGGTCGCCGATGACACCCCGGACGGCCTGCGCCGGAACACCGGGCAGGACGACCTGGAGCAGGCGTTCCTGGTGCTGGCCGAACAGGCCGCCGGACCGAACGAACCGCTGGCCGGCGAACGGACGGCGCCATGAGCACCGCCCGGACGCTGGCAACCACTCGGCGGGTTCTGCAGCAACTGGAACACGATCGGCGCAGCATCGCGCTGCTGCTGCTCGTCCCGTCGATATTGCTCACCCTGTTCAAGTACGTCTATTCCGGCGACAGCCGGGCCTTCGACCGGATCGGGCCGCAGTTGCTGGGCATCTTCCCGTTCGTGGTGATGTTCCTGATCACCTCGGTAACCATGGTGCGCGAGCGCACCTCGGGCACCCTGGAACGACTGCTGACCACCCGGCTGCGGCGCAGTGAGCTGGTCGGCGGTTACGGGCTGGCGTTCGGCGTCGCCGCCGTGGCGCAGGCGATGGTGACCGCGGCGGTGGCGATCGGGCCGTTACGGATGGACGTGCACCACACCGCGGTGATCGGCCTGTTCGCCATCCTCGATGCGCTGCTGGGCACCAGCCTCGGGCTACTGATGTCGGCCTTCGCGGTCACCGAGTTCCAGGCGGTGCAGTTCATGCCGGCCGTGGTGCTGCCGCAACTGTTGCTGTGCGGCCTGCTCAATCCACGTTCGGCGATGTCTTACCCGCTGCGTTGGGTCTCTGACGTGATGCCACTCAGCTATGCCACCGACGGCATCAGCGCGGCCGCCGGCCACCCTGGCCTGGCTGGCACGGTCTACTTCGACGGCGCTGTGGTGCTCGGTTGCCTGCTGTTGGCGGTGGCGCTGGCCGGCGCCACGTTGCGACGCCGGACCGACTGATGCCGGCCGGGCAGCCACCTAAGCGGACCGCCGAGACTGCGCCGACCGGCCGGGGCCGGGGGCGACCGCGGGCTGACGACCGAACCGGCGACACCCGGCAACGGTTGATCGACGCCGGCCGCCGGCGGTTTGCCGAGGAGGGTTTCGACCGTGCCTCGGTACGCGCCATCGCCGCCGACGCCGGGGTCGACGCCAGCCTCATCCGGCATTACTTCGGCGACAAGGCGGGCCTGCTGGTGGCGACCATGCAGTTGCCGGTCAACCCGGTGGAGATCCTGCGTTCGATCATCGCGGCGGGCCCGGACGAGCTAGGCCCGAGGCTGATCGAGGGCTTCCTGACCGCCTGGGACCCGCATCGGGAGGTGGTGGCCAGCCTGGTCCGCACCACCTTCGCCGACGCGAGCGCGGTGCCGCCGGCGTTGCAGCTGGTCCGCGGCGTGGTGGTGACGTCGCTGCGCGAGGTGCTGACCGGTCCGGCGGTACCGCTGCGGGCGAACCTGATCGCCGCCCAGATCCTCGGCCTGGCCATGCTGCGCTATGTCCGCCCGCTGGAACCGCTGAGCTCGGCCGCCCCCGCTCGGGTGATCGGGTGGTACGGGCCGGCCCTGCAACAGCTGGTCACTCCGAGCGGCAGCTGACGCCGTTCGGGGTGATCGGCCGGTGGATCGGCCGGGGTTTCCGGCCGTCTGGGCGGAGTCTCGGCGGGTTGGCCGGAAATTGTCGGATCACACCACCACCATGACCAGCATGATCGCTTTCGCATTGCTGCTGGTCGGCCTGCTGATCGGCCTCGCGCTGGGCGGCGGGTTCGGTTACCTGGCCGGTCGCAACCGGGCCGCACTGTCCCAGCTGGCCCAGACTCGGGTCGAGCACGCGCAAGCGCTGGCCGCCGGCGACCTGGCCGCCCGCCAGCAGTCGATCGAGGCGCTGGTCCGACCGGTGCATGAGGCGCTGGAGCGGGTGCAGGCCCAGCTGCACAGCTCCGAGCGGGATCGGTTGGCAGCCACCGCGGCGCTCGACGAGCACCTGTCCGCGATGCGGTTGAGCGCCGATGGCCTGCGCTCGGAGACGAGTCAACTGGTTACCGCGCTGCGCGCTCCACAGGTACGTGGCCGGTGGGGCGAGCTGCAGTTGGAGCGCGCGGTGGAGGCAGCCGGCATGGTCGAGCACGTCGACTTCGTCCGCCAACCATCGGTGGCTGGGGCGGACGGCACGCTGCGGCCGGACCTGGTGGTGCAGCTGGTCGGCGGCAAGCACATCGTGCTGGATGCCAAGGTGGCCTTCGCCGGCTACCTGGAGGCGATGGAGGCCACCGACCCGGCCGTTCAGGCGGCTCGGCTCAGAGCACACGCCCGGCACCTGCGCCAGCATGTCGACGACCTGGGCGCCAAGGCGTACTGGCAGCTGTTCGACCCGGCCCCTGAGTTCGTGGTGTGCTTCGTGCCGGCCGATGCGTTCCTCGACGCGGCGCTGCGCGAGGATCCATCGCTGCTCGAACACGCGTTCGAGCGCAACGTCATCCTGGCCACCCCGACGACTCTGGTCGCGCTGCTGCGCACCATCGGCTACACCTGGCGCCAGCAGGCACTGGCCGACAACGCGGCGCAGGTCTGCGAACTGGGCCGCCAGCTCTACCGCCGGCTCAGCGGCATGGGCGCGCACCTGGACAAGCTAGGCCGATCGCTCGGCGCCGCGGTGGAGAGCTTCAACAGCACAGTGGGCAGCCTGGAAGGCCGGGTGTTGGTCAGCGCCCGGCGGCTGGCCGAGCTGTCGGTGGTGAACCCGCGGACCGAGGGTGAACTGGGTGAACCAGGGCAAATTTCGGCGGCTGCTCGAACTCTTACCTCGGAGGAACTCCTTAGCCGGGTACGGTAAACCAGATGCCCTACGGAAACGGAGCCAGCTTCGTGTCGGACCAGCCGGATACGTCGTACTACCGCGTACCCGGCCAGCGTTCCGTTGAACCCTCAGCACCGGTTTCACGGGGTGAGCGACCTGCCGCCGATGCCCGCTACTACCGGAGCCAATCGCCGGACCAGCAGCTGGCGGACCGGTCTGCCCGCCGAGGTCGTGCCCAGCCCGAACGAGGCCTGCCCGGCTGGTTGGCGGTGCTGCTGCTGATCGCGATAGCCGGCGCCAGCGGGCTGATCGACTCACTCAGCGGCTCCTCGGTGCGCGGAGTATTCAACTACGGCCTGGTACTGGCCTCACTGGTGGCCATCCTGGTGGTGCGGCGCAGCGGAATGTTCCCGGTGGTGGTCGCGCCACCGCTGGTGTACTTCGTGGCTTCGGCCAGCTTGCTCTACATCCGTACCGGCGGCCTGCGCAACCGCGGCAAGCTGCTGGACGCGGCCACCAACTGGATCGTCTACGGCTTTCCGGCCATCGCCGGTGCTACCGCGGTGGTACTGGTCATCGCCGGGTTCCGGCTGGTCACCCGCCGCTGAGGCTCAGGACCGGGCGGTCAGCTTGAGTTCCCGGCGCAGTTCCTGCGGCAGCGCGAAGGTGAGCCGTTCCTCGGTGTGGGTCACCTCTTCGACCTGCTGGTAGCCGTGCTCGGCCAGCCAGCTCACCGTTTCCTGTACCAGCACCTCGGGCACCGACGCCCCGGAGGACAACCCGACCGAGGTGACACCGTCCAGCCATTCCGGACGGATGTGGGTGGCGTTCTCCACCAGGTAGGCCCGATCCGCCCCGGCGGCCTCGGCCACCTCCACCATTCGGACCGAGTTGGACGAATTCTGTGAGCCGACCACCAGGAATAACTCGACCCGCGGGGCGATCAACTTCACCGCGGCCTGCCGGTTCTGGGTCGCGTAGCAGATGTCATCGCTGGGCGGCGACTGCAGGTTCGGGAACCGCTCCTGCAACGCCCGCACCGTCTGCATCGTCTCGTCCACCGACAACGTGGTCTGCGACAGCCACACCACCCGGTCCGGGTCGCGCAACTGCAGCTCGGCGACGTCCTCTGGGCCGTCGACCAACTTGATCCGGTCAGGCGCCTCACCGGTGGTGCCGATCACTTCCTCGTGCCCGTCATGACCGATCAGCACGATGTCGTAGTCCTGATCGGCGAACCGACGGGCCTCGTTATGCACCTTGGTGACCAGCGGACAGGTGGCATCGATCACCCGCAACTGGCGCTCGGCAGCCTGCTCGTGCACGGCCGGCGCGACGCCATGGGCCGAGAGCACCACCACCGAGTCCGGCGGCACCTCGGCCAGCTCCTCGACGAAGATCGCGCCGCGCTGCTCCAGCGCCCGCACCACGTGCAGGTTATGCACGATCTGCTTGCGCACGTAGACCGGAGCGCCGAAGTGGGCCAGTGCCTGCTCGACGGTTTCCACGGCCCGGTCGACCCCGGCGCAGTAGCCTCGCGGCTTGGCGAGCAGGACGCGCTTACTGGCTCCGGCTGTCATGGCATCGATTCTACGGGCCGCGCCGCCCGGCGCCCCACCGCGCGGGGAGACCTGCCCACCGTGCGGGGCAAGTGGTCAGGATCGGCCAGCTTGGTGCAGGCTTAGGGAATGCCGCATATTCCGACGCCGATCCGCGCCGCGCTGGGCCTAGCCGCCACGGCGGTTGCGGAGGCCCGCAAGCTACCCGAAACCCTTCCGCATTTGCCGGTTACCGCACTCAGCACCGCGATGCAGGCCTCGCTTCGGGTGCAACAGCACATCGCCACCTTCGCCAGCCGCGGCGATGAGGTGATCAGCCACCTGCGTGGCACCTCGGCCGAGCCGCCGGCCTGGGCGACCTTCGACGACGCTCCGGCCGGCGATGGCCGGCCCACCACCGCGTTCGATCGGGCGGATGCGGAGCAGGACGTGGAGCCGGTCAATCTTGAGGACACCGCGGCCAGGCCGGCCGAGCCGGGCCAGGCCGAACCGGCGCACTCCGTCGACCCGGGACCGACCGGGGCCGACACCGCCTCGGCCACGCCCGGCGAACCAGCGATCGCCATCGAGCAGCAGAACGGCGCCGCGCCGGCGAAGGCCGCCAAGGCGGCTCCGGCCAAGGCGGCTCCGGCCAAGGCGGCTCCGGCCAAGGCGGCTCCGGCCAAGGCGCCGGCAAAGAAGGCGGCAGCCAAGCAGGTTCCGCCGGTGAAGAAGGCGCCCGCCACGAAGGCGGCCAAGAAGAGCGAGCCGTTGGTCGAGGCCGCCAAGAAGGCCGACCCGGCCGCCGGTCCGAACCCCTCCACCATGGCCGCGGAGATCCTGAACGCGCATCAGGGCGAATCGCCGGCCGAGCAGTGACCAGCCGGCTGAGCTGGCTGAGCCAGCAGTGACCGGCCACGCTGCCCGGCGATTCCGGCAAGCCGGCCGGTGAGCAGGCTCCAATCCAGCCCAGAGGCGCCACTGCCGCTGCGTCGGGTCAGCCAGGCCATCGCCGAATGGATCGGCCGGCTCGGGGAAATCTGGGTAGAGGGCCAGGTCGCCCAGTTCGTCCGCCGGCCCGGTGTGCAGACCTACTTCCTGACCCTGCGCGACACCGACGCCAACATCTCCATGCAGGTCACCTGCCATCGCAGCGTGCTGGTCGAGCCACTGGCCGAGGGCGCTCGGGTGATCCTGCGGGCGCGGCCGGACTTCTACGCCGAGCGCGGCGCGCTCAGCCTGCGCGCGACCGAGATTCGGCAGGTAGGACTGGGCGAATTACTCGCCCGGATCGAACGGCTGCGGCAACTGCTCACCGCCGAGGGCCTGTTCGCGGCCGGGCGCAAACTCGCGCTGCCGTTCCTGCCGCACACCATCGGTCTGATCACCGGACGGGCCAGCGCAGCCGAGCATGACGTGCTGGAGAACACCCGCCGCCGGCTGCCCGGCGCCCGGTTCGCCATCGAGAACACCGCCACCCAGGGCACCACGGCGGTCAGCGAGATCATTGCCGCGCTGCAGCGGCTGGATGCCCGCCCGGAGGTCGAGGTCATCGTGATCGCTCGCGGCGGCGGCAGCGTGGAGGATCTGCTGCCGTTCTCCAACGAGGCGCTGCTGCGGGCGGTGGCCGCCGCGCGTACCCCGGTGGTCAGCGCGATCGGCCACGAAACCGACCGCCCGCTGCTCGACCTGGTTGCCGACCTGGCCGCCTCCACTCCGACCGATGCGGCGAAACGGATCGTGCCGGATCTGGCCGAGGAATTGCATGCGGTGACCGAGGCCCGGCGGCGGCTGCGAGCGTGCCTGCACCGGCGGCTGGATCACGAGTACCAGCTGATGGCCGGGCTTCCGCAGCGGCTGCGCGGTTCGGTGCGGCGGCTGGTCGACGGCGGTTGGCAGGATACCGATCGGGCCAGGGATCAACTGCGCGGTCGGATTTCGGCCTTGTTGCAGCTGGCCGAGGCCGAGAACGCCCAGTTGCTTGCGCGGGTGATCAGCCTGTCCCCGCAGGCGGTGCTCGACCGTGGCTATGCGGTGCTGGCCGATGCCAACGGCTCCCTGATCAGGCGGCGCGACCAGGCCGTCGCGGGATCCCAGCTGCAGGCCCGAGTTGCCGACGGTGAGTTCACCGTGCGCGTCGAGCCGCTAACCTAAGCCGCGATGAGTGAGCATCGCAGGCGTGTCGCGCGAAGAGCCAGGTAGGCCCAATGAGTGAGCATCGCAGCGAGCGACAGCGAGCGAGGAGCGGAGCGAATGTGGCGATGAGCGCTCGCGCGAAGAGCCAGGTATGCCCATGAGTGAGCAACAGCCGGCGGTGAGCTATGAGCAAGCCCGCGCCGAGTTACGGGAGATCGTGCAGGCGCTGGAGTCAGGCGGCCAGCCCCTGGAGGAGTCGCTTGCGCTCTGGCAGCGCGGCGAAGAGCTGGCTGCCGTCTGCCAGCAGTGGCTGCAGGGGGCCCGCAGCCGGCTCGATCAGGCGATCGCGGAGAGCGACTCGGCCGGCCTGGACGGCTAAGCCCGCACACCGAGCAGGATCCGACGCTCGGCACGAAAGAGTCAGTGCGGGCACGAAGGAGTCAGTGCAGCGCGGCGGCCAGCTGGTTGAGCTCGGCGACCGGAGCGTTGCCGGTGACGATGACCGTCACCTTGCCGACGGTGCGTCGTAGCAGCATCCGGTTGTCGGTGGTCTGAAAACCGCGCCAGCTCGCGCCGGCGATCACCACCGGCCCCCGGTCGGTCAGCACCCCGTACGGAGCGGCGACCGCGTCCGGCGGTCCGTCGCTCTCGGTGAACTCGGCATACCGGTCGGCGGGTGTCACGTAGCCGATCCGGAAGCTGGCAGCCGAGTACTGCGCGGCGGGCGTGAACTCGGTCGAGGTGGGCCGCCATCGGTCGGTAAGGCCGCTCGGCAGCAGCAGCTCGAAACCGGCCTGCTGGCGGGCCGCCGCCACCGGCGCGGCGGTGTCCACCACGTGGATGCCGTTGGAATGCGGCTCACCGAGCCGCTGCCAGGCCACGAGGACGCCGACCACCAGCAGGATTGGGAGGAGAGCCCGCCACAGATTGGCCGGCGTCCGCAACCGCTGCCGCTCGGCCGGGGTCAGCGGGCGGGTCACGCCTACCATGGTGGCACGCTGGGCGGCACCGGCCGGGCGGTAGGGTTCGAGCAGCCGATGAGGAGAAAGGCCGATCTGCAATGGAGACCGTTACCGGGGGCAACGAGCACGGCAGGCCGGACGGCTCGCACAACGTGCCGCCCGCGCTGGCGGTGGATCGACAGGCGCCGGATCGTAACCTGGCCCTAGAACTAGTACGGGTCACCGAGGCGGCCGCGATGGCCGCCGCCCGCTGGGTCGGCCGCGGTGACAAGAACGGCGGTGACGGCGCCGCGGTGGACGCCATGCGCACCCTGATCGGCACCGTCTCGATGGATGGCGTGGTGGTCATCGGCGAGGGCGAGAAGGACCACGCGCCGATGCTGTACAACGGTGAGCGGGTCGGTGACGGAACCGGCCCGGAATGCGATGTCGCGGTAGACCCGATCGACGGAACCACCTTGATGGCAAAGGGAATGCCGAACGCGATCGCGGTCATCGCGGTCGCCGAGCGCGGCTCCATGTTCGACCCGTCCGCGGTGTTCTACATGGAGAAGATCGCGACCGGCCCGGAGGCCGCCGACGTCATCGACATCACCGCGCCGGTGCAGACGAACATCAAGCGGGTGGCCAAGGCCAAGGGCGGCCGGCCGGAGGACGTCACGGTGGTGATCCTGGACCGACCTCGGCACGCCGAGCTGGTCTCGGAGGTCCGCGCGGCCGGCGCCCGGATCAAATTCATCTCCGACGGCGACGTGGCCGGGGCCATCATGGCTGCCCGGGCAGGCACCGGGGTGGACCTGCTGCTGGGCATCGGCGGCACCCCGGAGGGCATCATCGCGGCCTCGGCGATCCGCTGCATGGGCGGCTCCATTCAGGGCAAGCTGTGGCCCCAATCGCCGGAGGAGCGGGAGAAGGCCGAAGCCGCCGGCCACGACCTGTCCCGGGTGCTGACCACCTCGGATCTGGTCTCCGGGGACGACGTGTTCTTCTGCGCCACCGGCATCACCGACGGCGAGTTGCTGTCTGGTGTCCGCTACGACCGATCGGGCGTGCGAACCTCCTCCATCGTGATGCGGTCCAAGTCCGGCACGATCCGGCTGATCGACTCGCTGCACCAGCTGTCCAAGCTGCGCGCGTACGCCTCGGTGGACTTCGACCGCAACTGATCCAACCTGACCGGAAAGGGAACCGACGATGCTCTGCGTCACCATGAACGACATTCCGGGCTGGGAGATCCAGCGGGTATGCGGCGAGGTGTTCGGCGTGACCGTGCGATCCCGCAACGCCTTCTCCCAGATCGGCGCCGGCTTCAAGTCGATGGTCGGCGGCGAGCTGGCCGGCATGACCAAGAATGTCATCAACAGCCGGAACGAGGCGATGACCCGGCTGTTCGCCGAGGCACAGGCCCGCGGCGGCAACGCGCTGGTGGCGATGCGCTTCGACACCACCGAATTGGGCACCAACTGGACCGAGATCTGCGCCTACGGCACCGCGGTGGTGGCCGTCCCGGTGACCGAGGCCGCCCGGCAGACCGCGATCCAGCTCGGCTATGGGCAGCCAGGCGCGCAGCAGCAGCAACCGGCGCAGGGCTGGGCCGGCCAGCCGGTACCGCGGCACTGGGGCCAGGGCCCATCGGCCGGTCCGGCGCGGCAGGACGCCCCCGGCCAGCCCGGAGTGCCCGGCCAGCCGGGAGTACCCGCGCAGCCGGGAGTGCCCGGCCAGCCTGGAGTGCCCGCGCAGCCGGGAGTGCCGGTGCATCAGGGTGCGCCAGATCAGCCCAGCGGTTACGACCAGCCCAGCGGTTACGGCCAGCCCGGCGGTTACGGTCAGCCGGGTGGCTATGGTCAGGCCGGCGGTTACGGGCAACCGGACGCCCCGACCCAGCCGGCGGTGCCGTATGAGGAGCCCGGCCAGCAGCCGGAACAGCAGTGGTCCCAACCGACCCAGCAGTGGTCCCAACCCACCGAGCAGCCACTCGCCCAGCAGCCGCCTGCCGAGCAACCACCAGCTGATCAGCCACCGGCGCAGAACTGAGGATCGTCCACTCGACAGCGGTTAGTTGCCCTGCGAGTAACCGATCCCGCAGCCGCACATCCCACGACCGGCGTGGCGGAAAAGCGACGTGATTCACTGCGTTACCCCGGCCACGTGCCCGCGCTGCCGGCCGGCCTGCCTGGATAGGCTCGGGTGAACGGGCGTGCCCGCCGCAACCGCCGGGCAACGGAGCAGGGAGCATCGAGAGATGGCCGAGCAAGCAGGGCAGCAGTACCGGATCGAGAAGGACTCGATGGGCGAGGTGCGGGTACCGGCCGCCGCCAAGTGGCGGGCGCAGACCCAGCGGGCGGTGGAGAACTTCCCGATCTCCGGCCAGCCGATCGAGCGCGAGCTGATCGCCGGGCTGGCCCTGATCAAGGGTGCCGGCGCTCGGATCCGCGCCAAGCGTGGCCTGCTGGATTCGGCCAAGGCCGACGCGATCGCGGCGGTGGCCGGCGAGGTGGCCCGCGGTGACTGGGATGCGGAGTTCCCGATCGACGTCTTCCAGACCGGTTCCGGCACCTCTTCCAACATGAACGCCAACGAGGTGCTCGCCAGCCTGGCCACTGAGAAGCTCAGCTCGGCTGGTCAGGTTTCGATCCACCCGAACGACGACGTCAACGATCCGCTGTCCTCCAACGACCAGTTCCCGTCGGCCATCCACGTCGCCGCCACCAAGGCGGTGGTCTCGGATCTGATGCCGGCCCTGCAGTACCTGGCAGCGGCGGTGGAGGCCAAGGCCGCCGAGTTCGCCGAGGTGGTCAAGTCCGGCCGTACCCACCTGATGGATGCCACTCCGGTCACCCTCGGCCAGGAATTTGCCGGCTACGCGGCCCAAATCCGGTACGGCGTGGAGCGGCTGCAGGCCTGCCTGCCGCGGCTGGCCGAACTGCCGCTGGGCGGCACCGCGGTCGGCACCGGCATCAACGCGCCAGCCGGTTTCGCAGCCGAGGTGATCGCGCTGATCGCTGCCGAGACCGGTCTGCCGCTCACCGAGGCGCGCAACCACTTCGAGGCGCAGGGTGCCCGGGACGCGCTGGTGGAGCTGTCCGGCGTGCTGCGCACCATCGCGGTCAGCCTGAACAAGATCAGCAACGACATCCGGTGGATGGGTTCCGGACCGCGTACCGGGCTGACCGAGCTGTTCCTGCCCGACCTGCAGCCGGGCAGTTCGATCATGCCCGGCAAGGTGAATCCGGTGCTCTGCGAGGCCGTCTGCCAGGTCGTCGCGCAGGTGGTCGGCAACGACGCCGCGGTGGCCTTCGCGGGCGCGGCCGGCAACTTCGAACTGAACGTGATGCTGCCGGTGATGGCGCGCAACGTGCTCGAGTCGATCCGGCTGATCGCCAATGTCAGCCGGGTGTTCGCCGAGCGATGCATCGCCGGCATCGAGGCGAACACCGAGCGCTGCCGGGAGTATGCGGAATCCTCGCCGTCCATCGTGACCCCGCTGAACCACTACGTCGGTTACGACGAGGCGGCCAAGATCGCCAAGCAGGCACTGGCCGAGCGCAAGACCATCCGGCAGGTGGTGATCGAGCGCGGCCACGTCGCCTCCGGCGCGATCACCGAGCAGAAGCTGGACGAAGTGCTGGACGTGCTGTCCATGACGCGCCCCCCAGCATCGTCGTGAAGCTGCTGGACGGGGTGCAGCCGAAGCTGGCGCGCTGGCTGCTCCGCCAGCCGATGTTCCTGGTGGCGACCGCTCCGCTGGCCGGCGACGGCCACGTCAACGTCTCACCCAAGGGAATGGCCGGCACCTTCGCGGTGCTCGACCAGTACCGGGTCGGCTACCTGGACTATTTCGGCTCCGGCGCCGAGACCATCGCGCATCTGCGTGAGAACGGCCGGATCACCCTGATGTTCACCGCGTTCGCCGGCCGGCCCAGCATCGTCCGGCTGTACGGGCGGGGCCGAGCGGTGCTGGTAGACGATCCGGAATTCGCCGAGCTACGCGGTCGATTCAGCAAATCCCGCACGGTCGGCCAGCGCTGCGTCATCGTGGTGGAGCTCGACCGGGTGCAGGAATCCTGCGGCTACTCGGTGCCGCTGCTGGACTTCGTGGCCGACCGGAACGTCCATGACCTGCATCAGCTGAAGAAGGGCCCGGCCGAGTATGAAGGCCGTGGCCATATCAAGAACCCGGTCTCCATCGACGGGCTGCCGGCGCTGGCCGGGCTGGCCGAGAACAACAGCCCGCGGACTAGAGCCCGACGTCCTCCAGCATCTCGGTGACCAGCGCGGCGATCGGCGACCGCTCGGACCGGGTCAGCGTGACGTGCGCGAACAGCGGGTGACCGCGCAGCGCCTCGATCACCGCGGCCACCCCGTCGTGCCGGCCGACCCGCAGGTTGTCCCGCTGTGCCACGTCGTGGGTGAGGATCACCCGCGAACCCTGCCCGATCCGGGACAGCACGGTCAGCAGCACATTGCGTTCCAGCGACTGGGCCTCGTCCACGATCACGAACGAGTCGTGCAGCGACCGGCCACGGATGTGGGTCAGCGGCAGCACCTCGACCATGCCCCGGTCGAGCACCTCCTCCAGCACGTCCTTGCTGACCAGGGCACCCAGCGTGTCGAACACCGCCTGCGCCCAGGGCGCCATCTTCTCGTTCTCGGTACCCGGCAAGTAACCCAGATCCTGGCCGCCGACCGCGTACAGCGGGCGGAACACCACCACCCGCTTGTGCGCGCGGCGTTCCATCACCGCCTCCAGCCCGGCGCACAGCGCCAGCGCCGACTTGCCGGTGCCGGCCCGGCCGCCGAGGGAGACGATGCCGATCTCCGGGTCCAGCAGCAGGTCAAGCGCCACCCGCTGCTCGGCCGACCGGCCACGCAGGCCGAACGCCTCCCGGTCACCGCGGACCAGCTTCAACTGCTTGTCAGCCGTCATCCGGGCCAGCGCCGAGCCGCGCGCCGAATGCAGCACCAGCCCGGTGTGACAGGGCAGCGTGGCAAGTGGCAGCAGCTCGTCGCTCTCGGTGACATCGATCCGGTCGTCGGTGTAGAGCGAGTCCACCACCTCGGCGGACACCGTCAACTCGGTCATGCCGGTCCAGCCGGAATCGACCACCGCCGGATGCACCTGGTACTCGTCGGCCGCCAGCCCGACCGCGGCTGCCTTGACCCGCAGCGGCATGTCCTTGGTCACCAGGGTGACCGACCGGCCCTCGTTGGCCAGGTTCAGCGCCACCGCCAAGATCCGGGAGTCATTACTTTCCACCCGGAAGCCGGCCGGCAGCGAGGAGAGGTCGGAGTGGTTGAGCTCCACGTGCAGCGTGCCGCCGTCCTCCCCGACCGGCACCGCGATGTCCAGCCGACCGTGCTTGATCCGCAGGTCGTCCAACAGCCGCAACGTCTGCCGGGCGAACCAGCCGAGCTCGGGATGGTGTCGCTTGCCCTCCAGTTCACCGATGACCACCAGCGGCAGTACCACGTCCGAATCGCCGAACCGGCCGATCGCGCCGGGGTCGGAAAGCAGTACCGAGGTGTCCAGAACAAAGGCCTTGCGCGGACTCGGCTCGCTCGCCGAGCCGGCTGGGATGGGTTCGGTGGTGGTGGGTCGGTGGCTCACAGGACGCTCCTGAGCGCAGGCAGGGCGGCGCAAGACTTCGCACCACCTGGTAGGCGCGGCACCGTCGCCTACCGGGGCTGAGGGCTCCGGCAGCTCCCTGGCGAACGGGGGGCGATGCCGGCCCCCCGCTGGTTGTTACCACCGTCAGGGACCTCCCGATGACCAGTATGGCTGGCCATCTGGTCGGAACGGTACGTCTTTGCCGAAGTCGGCAACGGACCGCCACGCCGAAATTTTCTGCCTCGTAACGTGTGAGCCGGGTTAGGCACCGGTGAATGATCCGGCTCGGCGGCCGCGGCCACCAGCCTGCCAACCGCCACCGGCCTCTTCACCATCAACGCCAGCTGGTTCGCCTTCGGCTGAGCTTCTTCTGTCTGAGCCTCGTCACTGTCCGTGCGCAGGTGGTGACTAAATTGCCTCTTGTTTGTTGCTTGTAAAGGAGTTCATACTAGCCAGGCAACATCGAGCGGGAATCGGGGGAAACCCCGCTCAGCCGATCCGGCAAAGCTTTGGGGGAGCCAGCCGGATCAGCCAGCACCATCAGTATTACGGGGTCGAGGCGAGATGCCACACCTGGCTGGTTCGGGGGTTCCAGCGGGTCGGGCATCTCGCCTCATCCGTTTCTCCGACGGCCTTGCGGGACGGCCGGCGTCGAGGATCAGTCGTCTCGGTCACTGGATTCGCGGTCGAAGATCAGCCAGTAGGCCGCCAGTGCCAGGCAGATCGCCCCGAACAACACCGAAGGCCGGTCGCCGTTGAAGAACCGGTACAGGAAGGCGCAGCCGGCGACCAGCGCGAAGCCGCCGACCAGCCAGCGGAAACCGGGCGGTTGATTACGGAACATCAGCGGGATCGCCCAATACCGCAAGCAGTTCAGCGGCTGAAGTAACCGGACGATCGCAGACGAAGCCCCGACAGACGTAGGCGGCTGGCTGATCGGCCACCAGCGGCCGATCAGCCAGCAACGGCACGCCGATCGCATCCGGTTCACCGACCGCCAGCACCAGGCCCGGTGACAGGCTCTGCCGCGCCACCTCGGCCAGGCTCGCCGCCAACTCACCGGAGCCGACCACCGCCACCTGCAGCGGCCCGGCCAGCGCCGCCTCGGCGCAGGCCAGCGCCCAGCCGGCGAAGCGCGGCTCCCGGCTGGCCAACTCGCCCGATCGAGCCAGCGCCTGCTCGGCCGCCTCCCGGAACCGAGGTTGGCCGGTCAGCGCGGCGTAGCCGATCAGGGCGCCGATCAATGCTGACTGGCCGGACGGCGTGGCGTTGTCTGCGGCATCTCGCGGCCGGGTGAACAGTGCCTCGGCGTCGTCGGCGGTGTCGAAGAATCCCCCGCCGGGCGCGGCAAAGTGGGCCAGCGCGACCTCGAGCAGGGCACCGGTCCAGCTCAGCCAGCCCGGCTCGCCGGTGGCCTGATGCAGCGCAAGCAGTCCCTCGGCCAGGTCGCCGTAGTCCTCGGCGACGCCCGCCGCCGACCCCACCGCGCCGTCCTTGGATGATCGACGAAGCCGGCCATCCGCCCAGTGCAGGTCGCGCAGCAGCTCGGCGCAGCGCTGAGCCGCCGCCAGGTAGGCCGGCTCGGCCAGCAGCACGCCAGCCTCGGCAAGGCCGGCGATGGCGAGCCCGTTCCAGGCGGTGATCACCTTGTCGTCGCGGGCCGGTTGTGGCCGGCGGTTTCGCTCGTCCAGCAGTTGCCGACGAATCCGCAGCCACCATTGCGGATCGGCCGGATCGGTGCGCAGCTGCAGGGTCGAGGTGCCCAGTTCGAAGGTGCCACGTCCGGTCACCGACAGCAGTTCGGCCGCTCGGCTGGCGTCCGGCTCGCCCAGCGCGCTCACCAGTTGCTCAGGCGTCCAGGCGTAGGTCAAACCCTCCACGCCGTCGGTGTCAGCATCCAGCGCGGAGGCGAATCCACCTTCGCCGGTGACCAGATCCCGGATCAGGAAGTCAGCCGTCTCGCGGGCGATCCGCTCGGCCAGCGGCGACCGGGTGGCCCGCCACAGGTGCAGGTACACCCGCAGCAACAGCGCGTTGTCATAGAGCATCTTCTCGAAGTGCGGCACGACCCACTGCGCATCCACCGAGTACCGGGCGAAACCGCCGGCCAGCTGGTCGTACATGCCGCCGCGCGCCATCGCCTCGCAGGTGTCGGTCACCATCCGCAGCGACTGCCGCGCGCCGGTTCGGCCATAGTTGCGAAGCAGGAACTCCAACACCATCGACGGCGGGAATTTCGGCGCGCCGCCGAAGCCACCGTTACGTTGGTCGAAACCCTGGCGCAGCACGTCGACGGCCGCGTCCAACTCGGCCGGGCCCAGTGCCCGCTCGCCCACGTCCTGGGCGAGCGCGCTCCGCAGCGCTTCGACCACCCGCTCACCGGCCGACTCCAGCTCGTCCCGGCGGTGCTGCCAGGCATCGGTTACGGCGGCCAATAGCCGCAGGAAGTGCGCCTTCGGAAAGTAGGTGCCGCAGAAGAACGGCTGGCCGGTCGGGGTGAGCAGGCAGGTCATCGGCCAGCCACCCTGGCCGGTCAGCGCGGTGGTGGCGGCCATGTAGATGGCATCGAGGTCCGGGCGCTCCTCACGGTCGACCTTGATCGCGACGAAGTCCCGGTTGACCACGGCGGCCACCTCGGCGTCCTCGAACGACTCGTGCGCCATCACGTGGCACCAGTGGCAGGCGGCGTAGCCGACCGACAGCAGCACCGGCACGTCCCGTCGCCTGGCCTCGGCGAACGCCTCCTCGCTCCACTCCCACCAGTCAACCGGATTGTCCGCGTGCTGCAGCAGGTACGGGCTGGTCGAGGAGGCGAGCCGGTTCACCACGCCACCAGGGTGTGGTCCGAGCCGCCGATACCCAGCGGGGGGCAGAAGTCTCCGGGGGTGGCCACGAACGACGCACGGTGACACCTCGAGCGAGTGTGAGCGTGATTGGCAAGCATGAGTCGATTGTTTACCCTCGCCGCGTCTTCCTCACACCGGCCGAGGTGCAGACCGCTTCCGGGCGGCCAGAATGGGCTCCGACGGACTTGGTCATGCGCGCTGGGCGAGAAGGTCCACGACGGCGATGGCTGGACGCAGCCCGCTCAGGCCGCCATCGCGGTAGACGACGGATTGAGGCGGCACTCACCCCCGCGCTTCCAGTTCCAGACGGGGTCCAACCCAGTCTCCGCGGCGAGCAGTTTGACCAGCGTCGCGATCTCGCCGGGGTGCAGGCCACTGCCGACCAAGGCCTCCTTCAGCTGCGTGCCGCCGCCGTCATCGGCCGGCGGGAACGCGCGAAGCAGGTCGGTGGCCGAACGGATGCCCATGCGCCGCAACGCCACCCGGGTCGAGGCCGGGTTCTGGCCACCTTGAGCGACCCGCCTGGCTTCCTTGATGTGCTTGCGGGTCTCCGGGTTGAGGTGGATGAGCAGATGGGCCTGGTCGATCCAGTCGATCAGCCTGCCCACCGGCGCCCGCGTGTGCAGGATGACGTCGACGAGGTTCACGGTCGTGAGGTTCTGCATGTCCTCGACGCCTTCCTCGGTCAAGCGGGCCTCGTACCAGATATTGAGGCCGTCGAGCTGGTCCAGCGGATACTCCGGCGCCATGGTGGGCACTACCAGGTGCAACACCTTCGCGGCCGTCCGATTCAGCGCCTGCAGCCCGACCAGCGGGAAGAATCCGACGACGAAGGCGACGACATACTGAACGGCGACGCTGACCGTGCCGTAAGGCCCAGTGGTGTTGAAGAGCTGATGCAGCACCACCAGGATTACCAGCACGATGACGATACGGAGCACGACGGCCGCGTAGGCGCTGGGCCGCAGATCGCTCTGGTAAAAGCGGCGAACCAGCATCGACACGGCGAACGCGTACGCGCCGAGGAAGCCGAACTGGAGCGTTCCCCACGGCTCGACCGGCGCCATGATGACGGCTGGATTCCACAAGATCGCCGTCCAGCCAACGGCCAGCGTGACGGTGCAGAGAAAGACCGGGAACAAGGTGTCGACGATGGGATACCCGCGGTCTTTGCCGCCGCGGTCTTTGCCGCCGCGGTCTTTGCCGCCGCGGCTTGCCGCGACCTTGCGCCCGTAGAAAGCATTGAACTTCTGCCGGTAGATGTTGCTGCGTTCATCGCCGCCTTTGCCTGCCTTGGGCATTTCGTGATACGACGACTCACGGGGTGGCGGTGGCAGATACTCCGGCTTGTCCAGGCCCAATCGATACAGGTTGAGCACGTACTCCTGCCACAAGGCTTCCTTACGAAGGCAGATGAAACGGACGTACAACCAGCCGGGCATGAACGAGAGCAGCCAGATCGCAAAGACCGCCAGCGCTCGCGGGGCCCAGGTGGGGTCTGGGACGATGCCGGGTGGGACCAACTCGCCGGTGGCAAAAGCAGCGACACCGACCACTGCCGCGATCAGGCAGTTCATCCAGATCGCAACGGCGGCCCGCTTGATCCGGTCGGTATCCAGCACCGTGCGCACCATGGCGCGAAGCCGCAGCCGGATTGTGCGCTGCTCGTCGGCCGGTTGCCTGGACTGATGGATGGTCATGCCGTACACCGCCTTGTGCGCCGGGAAATGAGATGCCGTTGTATAGCGGACGCGGTTGCCGGCCGATAGATACGTCGACGTGCTGCTGAATCGCTTTCCTCGACCGAAACGGCCGGCTGAACCGGCCGCGCCGCCGCCTGCGAGGATGAGCGGGTGCGCATCGTCATCGCCGGCGGCACCGGCACCGCCGGCCGGGTAGTCAGCCAGCTGGCCAGTGAGCGCGGCCACCAGGTGGTTGCGCTCTCCCGCTCCGGGCCGGTGCAGGCCGACCTGGTCAGCGGCCAGGGCCTGGACGCCGCGCTGGCCGGCGCCGAGGCCGTGATCGACTGCAGCAACATCACCACCAGCTCGCGCACCAAGGCCGAACGGTTCTTCGTAACCGGCACCAAGAACCTGGTACGCGCTGCCGCGGCCGCCGGCGCCAGCCGATATGTGCTGCTGTCCATCGTGGGCATCGACAACGTGCCGATGGGCTACTACCATGCCAAGCTGGCCCAGGAAGCGGCGCTGATCGCCACCGCCACCGAGGCGCAGCTGGGCTACACGATCGCCCGGGTCACCCAGTTCCACGATTTCGCCGGGCAGATCCTGGCCCGGCTGCGGCTGGGTCCGCTCGCCGCGATACCGCACCTGCGCATCCAGCCGATCGACCTGGCCGAGGTCGCCAAGGCGCTGCTGGACTGCTCCGAGGCGGAACCGGCCGGCCGGGCACCCGACCTCGGCGGCCCGCGCGAGGAGGACCTGCTGGAACTGACCAGGCAATGGGCCGCGCACATCGGCAGTCCGGCCCGGATAGTCCCGGTGCCGCTGCCCGGCCGGGCCGGCAAGGCGACCAAGGCTGGCGGCCTGCTGATGCCCGGCGACGGCGAGACCCGTGGCCGGACCTTCGCCGAATGGCTGGCCACCCAGCCGGGCCAGGCCGGCTCGGTGAGCTAGCCAGCCGGCACGCTGCTCTGCCGGACCGCCAGCCGGTAGTCGGGAAAGATCTCCTGCGGCTGCTCCGGCGCGGTCTGATGCATCCGCTGCACCAGCAGCTCCATGGCGTATTCGGCGACCGCCCGCTTGTCCGGTGAGACGCTGGTCAGCGGCGGCGCGCTGTAGCGACACTCCTGCACGTCGTCGAAGCCGACCACAGCCACGTCCTGCGGCACCCGCCGGCCGGCCTCGGCCAGCGCCCGCAACGCGCCGAAGGCGAGCAGGTCGTTGAAGCAGAACACCGCGTCCAGATCGGGACGTTGACTCAACAGCCGCTGCATGGCGAGGTAGCCCGGCTCGCGGTGAAACAGCTCGACGTCGCCGTAGAGCGAGCGGTCCCGGCGCAGGCCGGCGGCCGCCAGCGCCCGCTCGTAGCCGCGCAATCGCAGCGCCACCGTGCCGACCGGCCGATCGGCGGTGCCGAGCGCCGCGATGGTGCGCCGACCCAGCTGGATCAGATGGTCCACCGCGGTGCAGGCGGCGGCGACGCTGTCGATCGCGACGTGATCCACCCCGACGTGGGACAGCCGCTCACCGAGCAGCACGATCGGGTGGCTTCCCCGCAGCTTCTCGACATCCTCGGCGGTCAGCGACAGCGGGCTGGCGATGGTGCCGTCAGTCAGGTTGTCCCGGATGCCGCCGGCCACCAGGCGCTCGTGCCGCCGCTCCCCACCGGTTCGATCGATCAGCACGGTGAAACCGCGCCGTTCGGCCGCGGTGACCACCTGTTCGGCGAGTTCGGCGAAGTAGGGCGTGAGTTCCGGCAGGGACAGCGCCACCAGCCCGCTGCGGCCGTTGCGCAGCCGGCGGGCGGAGAAATTCGGCCGGTAGCCGAGCTGGTCGATCACCGCCCGCACCCGGGCCCGGGTGCCGTCGCTGACGAACGGGTAGTCGTTGACCACGTTGGAGACGGTCTTGATCGAAACGCCCGCTACGGAGGCCACGTCCTTGAGGCTGACGGGCATCGGAATGGTCCTCTCGACCCTGATGAATCGCCCTCGCGGCATCGCACCGTTATCCGCACGTTAACACAGCCAAACCGCGAATTTAACTGTTTACAACGATGTCTTCAACGTTGTACAAACGAGGAGCATAATGCGCCGAAAGGGGACCCTTGCCCACCGCCCACCTCGTTCTGCATCCCGACTTCACGGTGGGCGCGGTGGACCGCCGGCTGTTCGGTTCCTTCGTCGAGCACATGGGCCGCTGCGTCTACGGGGGCATCTTCGAGCCGGGCCATCCGCAGGCCGATGAGCACGGTTTCCGCCAGGATGTGCTGCAACTGACGCGCGAACTGGGCGTCACGGTGGTCCGGTACCCGGGCGGCAACTTCGTTTCCGGCTATCGCTGGGAGGACGGCGTGGGCCCGGTGAGCGAGCGGCCGACCCGGCTCGATCTGGCCTGGCGCTCGATCGAACCGAATACCTTCGGGCTGCACGAGTTCATGGCCTGGTCCCGGCAGGCCGAGATCGAGCCGATGCTGGCGGTGAACCTCGGCACCCGGGGCATACAGGAGGCCGCCGACCTGGTCGAGTACTGCAACCTGCCGGGCGGCACGCTGCTGTCGGACCGGCGCGCCAAGAACGGCGACGGCGAACCGTTCGGGATCAAGCTGTGGTGCCTGGGCAACGAGATGGACGGCCCGTGGCAGGTCGGGCAGAAGAGCGCCGAGGACTACGGCAAGCTGGCCGCCGAGGCCGCCAAGGCGATGCGGCTGGTGGACCCGTCCATCGAACTGGTGGCCTGCGGCAGCTCCAACCGGCAGATGCCGGCCTTCGCCCAGTGGGAAGCCACCGTGCTGGAGCACACCTACGAGCACGTCGACTACATCTCGATGCACGCCTACTACGAGGAGACCGACAATCTCGCCGACTTCCTGGCCACCGGCATCGACATGGACGGTTTCATCGAGGACGTCATCGCCGCCACCGACTACGTCCGAGCCAAGCTGGGCAGCAGGAAGCAGCTGCGGATCTCCTTCGACGAGTGGAATGTCTGGTACCAGCAGGCCTACCAGCAGCAGCCGCGGCGAGACTGGCAGCAGGCGCCGAGCCTGATCGAGGACGACTTCACGGTGGCCGACGCGGTGGCGGTGGGTTCCTACCTGATATCGCTGCTCAACCATGCCGACCGGGTTGGCGTGGCCTGCCAGGCGCAGCTGGCCAACATCATCGCGCCGATCCGAACCCAGCCAGGTGGGTTGGCCTGGGTTCAACCGATCTTCTACCCGTTCGCGCAGATGGCCAGGCTGGCCCGCGGCATGGCGTTGCGGCTGCCGGTGCGCTCGCCGTCGGTGATCACCCCTCGCTTCGGCGAGGTGCCGGCGATCAGCTGCGCGGCCACCTGGGACCCCGGACATGGGCGCGCCGCGCTGTTCCTGATCAACCGGGATCCGGGGAACCGGCACACCGTGCAGGCCGACCTGCGCGCGTTGGCGTTGACCGGCATCGAGGAGCAACTCAGCCTGCACGACCCGGATATCCGCGCCATCAACACCGCGAGCGAACCCCGCCGGGTACAGCCGCGCTCACAGATCACCGGCCGGCTGCGCGACGGCTGGCTGAGCCTGGACGTCGAGCCGGTGTCCTGGACCGCGCTCTCACTCACCACCACGCCACGGGGGGCCTGACCCGCAACGCCCTGCACTCACCGAGGAGAACTGATGAATCAGCTGGACACCTCCCTGACCCGTCGTGGCTTCCTGGGCACTGTCGGCGCGCTCGGCGGCGCGCTCGCGCTGGCTGCCTGCGGCGGCAAGAGCACGCCTCCAGGTACCGGCGGGGCCACGGGCGCCGCGGCCGGTGGCGCCAGCTATTCCGGACCGGCGGTGAAGCTGGCCTTTTGGAACGGCTGGACCGGCGCGGACGGCGACTTCGCGAAGAAGATGGTCGACCAGTTCAACAAGGCCAATCCGAACGCCCAGGTCCAGATGAACGTCTACCAGTGGGCCGACTTCTTCCAGAAGCTGCCGGCGGCCGTGCAGAGCGGCAACGGCCCGGACGTCTCGGTGATGCACATCGACGACATCCCGACCCAGGCAGCCCAGCAGGTGATCGTGCCGATCGACGAGATCGCCAAGGCGTTGAACCTCAGCTCGTCCCAGTTCGCGCCGGCGGTGTGGAACGGCGGGATGTACCAGGACAAGCGCTACGGCATACCGATCGACGTGCACAACCTCGGCCTGTACTACAACCAGGATCTGTTCGAGAAGGCCGGGATCAGTGCCGCGCCGACGAACGAGTCGGAGTACTTCGACGCGCTGGACAAGCTGAAGAGCAAGGGTATCCAGGGCAGCTGGGTGAGCCCGTTCCAGTTCACCGGCGGTTTCATGTTCCAGTCGCTGCTCTGGCAGTTCGGTGGCGACCTCTACAACTCCGACAACACCCAGGCCACCTGGGACTCCGATGCCGGGGTGAAGGCGCTCACCTGGATGGTGGACCTGATCAAGAAGGGCTACAGCCCGAAGAACGTCGGTCAGGACGCTGACTACCTGGCGCTGAAGAACAGCAAGAATGCCATGAACTGGCAGGGCATCTGGCAGGTCAACGACGTCAACAAGCTGACCACCCCGAAGATCGCCCTGGCGCCGCTGCCCAAGATCGGTTCACAGGGCGGGGTCTGGGGCAACTCGCACCAGTTCGTGCTGCCGCGCAACGGCAGCAACGACTCCAACAAGCAGGCGGCGGCCCGCTACTTCATCCACTGGTTCACCCAGAACGAGGCCGAGTGGGCGCAGAGCGCGAAGGTGCCGGCCCAGACCAGCCTGCAGCAGAGTGCCGAATTCACCCAGCTCACCGACCTCAAGCCGTTCGCCGAGGAGGTGCCGGACGTGCACTTCCCGCCGGCAGTGGCCGGCGTCGGTGACGCCACCGGCAAGCTGTACGACGCGATCCAGACCGCGGTGCTGGGCAAGAGCGACCCGGCCAGCGTGCTGCACAGTTCGGCCAAGACCGCTACCGGCATCCTCAGCTCCAACAAGAAGAAGTACGGCTGAGCCGGTGACCACTACGGTGGCGCGGGCGCGCCCGGAGTCCCGGCCGGCGACGAGCGGCCGGCCTCTGGTGCGCCGCAACGGCGCGGCAACCCCGTACCTGTTCCTGCTGCCGTACGGCGTGCTGTTCCTCGGCTTCATGGTGCTGCCGGCGATCTACGGCATCTGGATCAGCCTGCATGACTATGACTACCTGCTGCCGCACCAGCCGTGGGTCGGCCTGCAGAACTACACCGACCTGTTCAAGTCCGGCACCCGCGACTCCGCCGACTTCTGGAACAGCATGCAGGCCACCGGCATCTTCACGCTGTTCAGCGTGCCGTTCCTGGTGGTGCTGCCACTGGGGGTCGCGCTGCTGCTCAACCGGGCATTCCCTGCTCGGACGCTCTTCCGCGCGGTGTTCTTCACCCCTTACGTGCTCGGGGTGGCCGTGGTCGGTGTGCTGTTCCGGTTCCTGCTCGACCCGAACATCGGGGTGGTCAACACCTACCTGCACCACCTGGGGGTGAACCGCAACATCCCGTGGATCACCCAGCTGCCATGGGCCTGGATCTCCCTGGTTGCCATGACCGTCTGGTGGACGCTCGGCTTCAACGCGATCATCTACCTGGCCGGCCTGCAGGACATCTCGCCGGAGCTGTACGAGGCAGCCGACGTTGACGGGGCCAATACCTGGGCCAAGTTCCGCAACGTCACGCTGCCCGGGTTGCGACCGGTGCTGCTCTTCGTGATCACGCTGACCATCCTGGCTTCGGCCAACATGTTCGGACAGGCCCTGCTGCTGACCAACGGAGCACCGGCAAACGAGACCCGAACCGCGATCATGGAGATCGGCCAGGTCGGCCTGCGCCAGTACCGGCAGGGCGCCGCCGCGGCGATGAGCTACATCCTGGCCATCGCGCTGGTCCTGATCAGCCTGATCAACTTCCGGCTGCTCAGCAACCGGGGTGACACATGACCGCCGTGGCGGCCAGCGGTAGCCGGCGTCCGGCCGGGGGAAACGGCGCGCGGGCTGTCCGGCGCACCGGGTTCTGGATCCTGATCGGAATTCTCAGCGTCATCTTCGTAGCACCGCTGCTGTGGATGCTGGTCAACTCGTTCAAGACGCCTAATGCCGCCACTAACCCGGACGGCTCCTGGATCCCGAACCCGTTCGACACCTCCAGCTACCGGACGCTGCTGAAGTCGGGTTCCACCCCGGTGCTGCGCTGGTTCGTCAACAGCCTGGTCGCCGGGCTGGCCAACACCGCGCTTATCGTGGCGGTGGACTCACTGGCCGCGTATGCCCTTGCCCGGATGGAGTTCTTCGGCCGGCGGTTCATCTTCGGCACCGTGGTAGGCACCATCTTCCTACCGTCCTTCATGTTCCTGGTGCCCAATTTCCTGATCGTGAGCAAGCTGGGCTGGCTGGACTCGCTGTGGGCGATCATCGTGCCGAGCGCCGGCGGGGCGTTCGGGGTGTTCTTCCTGCGCCAGTTCTTCTCCACCCTGCCGCGGGAGCTGGAGGAGGCGGCGATCATCGACGGCGCCAACCAGTGGGTGGTGTTCACCCGGGTGGTGTTGCCACTGTCCCGGCCGGCGCTGGCCACCCTGGCGGTGCTGTCCTTCCTGACCAACTGGAACGACTTCCTGTGGCCGATCTTCGTGCTGTTCAGCGCGAACAACCTGACGCTGCCGGCCGGCCTGTCCACGCTGCAGAACTCGGCAAGCACCAACTACCCGCTGATCATGGCCGGAGCGGTGATCGCCTCGGTGCCGGCGATCATCCTGTTCGTGATCGCCCAGCGGCAGGTGATCGAAGGGATTTCTCGAAGCGGCCTGAAGGGATGATCCGGCGGGCCGTCGCCCTGCCGCTACTCTTCGTTGCGCTGACGGCGGCCGGTTGCGGCGGCGGATCCGCCGGCTCTGCGCATCCGTCCCCGGCCGGCAGCACCAGCGCTGACGGCTACGTCAATCCGGTCTATCGTTCGGACTTCCCGGACCCAGCGGTCTTGCGAGTAGGCACCCAATATCACGCCTACGGCACCCAGGGAGGTAGTAAGAACATCCAGACGCTGACCTCGGCCGATCTGGTGCACTGGCGGGCCGGTCCGGACGCGCTGCCCGATGTGGGCCGCTGGGCGAGCACCGGCAGCACCTGGGCGCCGGAGGTGCTAGCGCTCGAAAGCCGGTACGCGATGTACTACGTGGCGCACGACACCGCCTCCGGCAAGCAGTGCATCGGCCGGGCTACCGCAAGTGAACCGGCCGGCCCGTTCACCGACGCCTCGGCCCGCCCACTGGTCTGCCAGCCGACGCTCGGCGGCTCGATCGACCCCAACCCGGTACGGCTGGCCGACGGATCGCTGTACCTGTACTGGAAGAACGACGGCAACTGCTGCGGTCAGCCGGTTCAGCTCTGGGGCCAACGGCTCAGCCCGGACGGCTCGGGGTTGGTCGGCACGCCGGTTGCCCTGCTACGCAACACCAAACCGTGGCAGGGCTCGCTCATCGAGGCACCGGAGATGGTGGCACGCCCGGGTCACTACACGCTGTTCTACTCGGCGAACGACTACGCCTCGGATCGCTACGGGATCGGCTACGCCGACTGCCGCGGGCCGCTCGGCCCGTGCACCGACGCGGCGGACGCCTCGCTGATCGCCTCCAATGACTTCGCCGCCGGGCCGGGTCACTGCTTCGTGCTGCAGTCACCCGACGGCGACTGGTGGATGCTGTATCACGCCTGGCCGCCGAGTGCGATCGGGGCGCAGGATCCAGGTCGGCTGCTCTGGCTGGAGCCGGTCAGCTGGCAGGGCGGCACGCCGTCGGTGCACTCGTCGGACGTGGCGCCGCAGCCCGTCCCACGCTGATCCGCCGACGGGCTGCGGTCGCTGGGGAACTCAGTGCGCCAGCGCCGAGACGTGCACGTAGGCGAAGGTGCTGGTGAAGCCGGAACCACCCATCGAGATCAGCCCGATCCGCTGCGCGCTGCCGAGCTGGTGGGTCCAGGTGCCGCCCTTGTCCCAGTGCCGGCCGTCCAGGCTGGTGTAGGCGGTGTAGTAGTCGACACCGCCGCGGGCCCGGTGCACGATGCGCAGGTAGGTCCAGTCCCCCACCGGGCCGACCACCGTGTTGCCGTAGGTCGGGTAGCCGGCCGGCTGCGGCGACTGCTGCTTGCCGAACTCGGTCTGCCGGGTGTTCCAGATCGAGACCGAGGCGAGCTTGACGTAGTTGCCGTCGTCCCCGTAGACCAGCAGGCCGCCCTGCACGTAGTTCCAGCAGCAGCCGCTGGTCGGCACGTCCACCGAAACCTTGGTCTCCACGACGTAGTCGCCGCGCGGCGCGGGCTCGCTGAGCACCGAGGCGAGCGGCGTGGCCGGCGGGTGCAGGTCGGCGTTCTGGGTCTGCCAGCTCAGATTGCCACCGGACACCGAGTAGCTGGCTGGATCCGGCTGCCGGATCCAGCTCCACCGTGCGGACAGCGAATCGCCGGTGAAGTTGTCCGACAGGGTCCGATATGGCCGGCCCGGACGGTCCTGCGGAACGAACTGCGGGTTGTACGCGGTGCGCTGCCCCGGCTGCGCGGCCGGACCGGCACGCCAGCTGTCCGACGGACCGTAACCGCCGCGCACTACGGGCCAATCACCCTTCCAGTCCAGCGGATCGATCAGCGCCGGCCGCTTGGTGTAACCGACATCCCCTGCGTAGTAAGGGTCATTGCGGTCGACGGCGTGATAGACGATCCACTGCTGGCCGCTGTAGTCGGTGATCACCGCGTTGTGCCCCGGACCCACCCAGCGGTTGCCGTTCTGGGTGAGCAGCGGGGTGCCACCGACCCGCGGGTTCAGGATGGAGACCCCGTGCGCGTCGACGAACGGGCCGAGCGGGCTGCGCGACCGGGCGCTGAAGACCGCGTAGCCGGTCAGCGGGCCGTTGCAGCAGTTGGTGGCCGAGCCCATGAAGTAGTACCAGCCGTTGTGCTTGACGATGAAGGTGCCCTCGTACCGGTTGTCGATCGCGATCTGCTTCTCGGTGCTGGCGATCGAGGTCATCCCGTCGGCGGACAGCTGCCGGGCGTAGATGCCGCCGAAGTAGCTGCCGAAGTAGAGGTAGCCGGTCGATCCGTCATAGATGACCTCCGGGTCGAACTCCCAGCGCCGGCCACCGCCGTTCGCCGCGTCGGTCGGCGGCACCACCGGGGTGTCGGCGGCCTGCCACGGACCGGTCGGGCTGCTGCTGGTGGCGACCCCGATGGCCGAGCCGCCACCGGGCAGGTTGGTGTCGGAGGCGGTGAAGTACAGCAGGTACTGGCCATTGCGGTAGACCACGTCGGGCGCCCACATGAAGCCGGTGATCCAGGACGGCTTGGCTGCGAAGGCATCTCCCGCGTAGCGCCAGTGCACCAGGTCGGTGGAGCTGAACATGGGCAGGTTGTGGATCAGCGGCTTGCCGTCCGGGCCGAGCTCGGTGGCGGTCAGCGCGTCGGAGGTGCAGTACAGGTACCACTTGCGGTCGCCGGCGGTCTGGCCGTGCAGCACGAACGGGTCGGCGCAGCTTGCGGCCTGCTGGCCGTCCGGCAGCCGCAGCGTGAGTGGATTGTGGTAGGCCGGCGCCACCCGGGTGTGCCGGCTTGCCGGTGACGAGTGCTGGGGCTGGGCGGTGGCCTGGGCGGCCGCCGGCACCGCGACCAACCCGGTGATCATGAGCAGCGCGCTGGTGGCAGACCGAATGCGCATGAGGTCCTCCTGCGACGAATCGCCCGAGTTGTTCGCGGGCTCATGGTCAGTCTGCACATCTCGTACAACGTTGTAAATGCCTTGCCGAGACTTGCCACCCGGCCGAGCGTGCGAGGCTATCGCTACCTTTGACCCGACCATCGAAGGACCGACCGGCGGCGAGGAAACAGTGAGCGATAGATGAGCATGGTGACACCGGCGCAGCGGCCATCCGGCCGCCGGCTGAAGCTGGGCGGGTTCGGGCTGATGGTGCTCGGCGTGCTAGCCATCGTGGCGGCCGGCGTGCCGATCGTGCACGCCTTCTCCAGCACGGTCGTCGATGAGCTGAGCAGCCCCGTCTACACCGCGCCGTTCGACACCCCAGTCACGCTGAAACGGGGCAAGTACCTGCTGATGGAGTCGCAGGACGGCAGCGCCCAGCTCCACCCGGCCGAGCTGCGGGTGGTCGACTCGACCGGCACCGTGCTGACCGATGTGCGGCAGAGCAGCGGCAGCTACAGCATGACCCGCAACGGTGAGCGGTTCGTCGGCGAGGTGGAGTTCACCGCCAGCCAGACCGGCCGCTACCAGATCTACGTGGCCTTCCCGCCGAATGCCCGGCTGATGCTGGCCCGGGATCCGGTGGATGCCTTCGCCCGGGTCGGCCCGTGGTTCGCGCTCGGTGGCGGCGGGGCGCTGCTCGGCCTGCTGGGTTTCGTGCTGCTGTTGCTGGGCTTCGGCCAGAACCGATCCCAGCGCCGGCCACCGGTGCTGGTCTACTACGGACAGCAAACACCGGCGTCCTCGGCACCGGGCTGGTATCCGGATCCGCACCGGCCAGGCGGTTGGCGCTACTGGGACGGCTATCGCTGGCAACCATGAACCTGAACCGTTCGCTCGCCGAGTCGGGCTTCGGCCGGGGCGACCTGCTGGCGCTGGCCATCGCGCCGGACCGTTCGCTCGGGCTCGCCTGGTCCGGCGGCGGCTGGTCCGGCTCGTTGGAGATTGCCCAACTGGGCGAGCTGGAATCCCGGCTGCGGCCGCGCTGGACCTGCTGGACGGTGGAGCCGCTGCGGATCCTGATCGAGGCCGGGCTCCGGGTCGCCACCTGCTGGGAGCTGGCGGCGGTGCACCGGCTGCTGTTCGGCGGCTGGCGGGCATCGCCGGAGCTGGTCTGGGCCGCCCTGCACGACCTGCCGGCCGAATCGCTGCCGGCCGCCGGCCAGTTGGACCTGCTCGGCCCGGTCGGCGAGGAGGGCACCGATTTGGAGCAGCCGGTCCGCCCGGACGGTCACCTGCGCCCGGAGTGGACGTCCGGCGGCTGGTCCCGCTCCGCCGACCGGCTGGTCCGCTGGGCTGCCCTGGCCTGGCAGGCCGCCCAGCTGCAGCAGCAACGACTGGCCGCGGTCCGGGCGGCCGGTGACCCGCGGGCAACCGCCCGCTCGGAGTCGACGGCCGAGCTGCTGTGCGCCGAACTCGGGGTGGACGGGCTGCCGGTCGACCTGCACCGGGCCGAGCAGTTGATCGGCTCGGTCATCGGCCCCCGGCCCCGCGACGCCGACGAGGCGGCCGCCCAGCGCGAACGGCGGGACGCCAGCGTGCTGAGCCTGGTGCCCGGCGAGTTCGACCTGCGCAATCCCGGCTCGGTACGGGCGATGCTGGCCCGGATCGGCATCGACGTGCCGGATACCCGATCCTGGCGGCTGGAGGCCTTTCGGGGCGCGCATCCGGCGGTGGATGCGCTGTTGTCCTGGCGCAAGGCGGAGCGGATCGTCACCACCTACGGCTACGACTGGTTGGACCGCGGCGTCGGACCGGACGGCCGGCTGCGCGGCCAGTGGACCGGTTCGGACGGCGGGTCCGGTCGGATGACCGCCTCGGCCGGCCTGCACAGCCTGCCCGCCGAGTTGCGGGCGGCGGTGGTGGCCGAACCCGGCCATGTCTTCGTCCGCGCCGACCTCGGCCAGATCGAGCCTCGGGTGCTGGCGGCGGTGTCCGGCGATCCGGAACTGGCTCGGGCCAGCGCCGATCCGGACCTCTACGCACCGGTGGCGGCCCGGCTCGGGGTGCCCCGGTCGGAGGCGAAGGTGGCCGTGCTGGCGGCCATGTACGGCCAGACCTCGGGTACCGCCGGCGCGGCGCTGAAGGGGTTGGAGGCGACCTACCCGGTCGCGATGCGTTTTCTGCGGCAGGCCAGCGACGCCGGCCGGGCCGGCCAATCGGTGCGCACCTACGGCGGCCGGCTGGTGCGGATGTGGCGGAGCCAGCCCGGCCTGACCCCGGAGGCCGAGCGCGCCAACGCCGCGGCGCGCGGACGGTATGCCCGCAACGTGGTGGTGCAGGGCCCGGCGGCCGAGCTGTTCAAGGTATGGGCAGTAACCGTGCGGGCCCGCGCGGCGGCGCTCGGCGGCCAGGTGGTGCTCTGCCTGCATGACGAGCTGCTGGTGCACGCGCCAGCCGAGGTCGGCGAGCAGGCACGGCAACTGCTGGCCGACTGCCTGGCCGAGGCGGTGCACCGGTGGGCGCCGGATCGATCGGTGCACTTCGTCGCCGATCTCAGCGTGCTCGAGCGCTGGTCGGAGGCGAAGTAGCGCTCAGGTCGTCCGGATGAAGTCGGCGACCGCCGCCACGAACCGGTCGGCGTGCAGGTGGTGCGGCTGGTGGGTGGAGCCGGGGAAGAGTTCCAGCCGACTGGCCGGCAGGTGTGCGTGCACCTGGTGGGCGTGCTCGACCGGCACGATCGGGTCGTCGACCGACCAGACGATGAGCGCCGGCAACGAGCGGGGCAGATAGCCCAGGTCGATCAGCGAGCCGCGCTGGCCGGTGGAATTTATCGCGCCGCGCAGGGTCTGGAAGAAGGCCAGCCGACCGCTCGGGGTGATCAGCCCGCGACCGGCCCGACCCAGGTTGGCCAGCATGTCCTCGGACAGCCGCAGCGACCGGTGCAGCCGTCGCCGCCGGAGCAGTGGCGCGGTGCGCTCGTTGAGGGTGAGCCGGAACAGCGGATGCGCGCCAGGCAGGGTGACCGCCCGGAAGACCGGATGGATCCGGCGGCCCAGCCCGCCGGCTGACACCAGCACCAGCCGGCGAACCAGCTCGGGATGGTCCTTCGCCAGCTGCATCACGATGGCACCGCCCAGCGAATGACCGATGACGGTGGCCGGCCCGGCCCGCAGCTCGATCAGCAGCCGCTGCAGGCTGGTGGCGAAGTCGGGCAGCAGGTAGCCGCCGGCGACCGGCTTGCTGGACTCCCCGTGGCCGAGCAGGTCGGGGGCGATCACCCGGAAGCCGGCAGCGGCCAACCCACGCGCAGGCCGGGCCCAGGTGGTGCTGTCGGAGATCATGCCGTGTACCAGCAGGATCACCGGACCGTCGGCGGGGCCGAGGTCGGTGTAGACGATGGTGTTGCCGTCCTGGTCGACCGCGCCCTTTGCCCACTCGACCGGCGGCGGCTCGTCCGGGGAATCGGCCTCGGCAGCCTCGGCAGCCGCTGCCGCCGCGCCGGCAAGTTCGGCAGCCAGCGCCGACTCCGCCGATTCCAGCGGCAGCCAGTCCTCTTCGACGCGGTCGGCCACGCCCTCGATCATGCCTGCCCGGTGGCTGCCGCGAAACTCCGGGCGGCGCCGGGCGGCAGCGTCACGCACGGCCGGTCTCAGGGGTGGATGGCCAGCCGTACGGTCAGGAACTGCTCCGGGGTGGCCTGCAGCACCCGCAGCCGGGGATCGGGCACCGGCAGGAACGGCCCGGTGCGCAGCGCGAGCAGCGGCGCCAGCCGCGGCTCGGCCAGCGTCGCGTCGACGGCCGCCCGGTCGCCGCCGCAGATCAACGCAGCCAGCTCCGCCGAGCGGGGCAGCAGAATCCGCACCGCGGCTTCGGCGGCCTCCGCGAAGGCCTGCCGTGCCTGATTCTCCCGGCGCCGGGCGAACCGTTGCTGCGACCAGCCGCCGGCCCGGGTGCTGCCCTGCACATAGGCCGAGCCGACCTTGGAGGAGACCAGCTTGACGCCCTCGAAGACGCCGGCCGCGTAGCCACCGCGCCGGACCAGCAGCACGCCGATCCGCCTGCCGCGATTGAGATGCACCTGCAGCGCGGTGAGCGGCCGGGAGGCCGGCGGCTGCCAGGGCTGGAACGGCACCTCGATCCAGACCCGAGCCCCGTCGGCGGCGGTCACCAGCACCTGCTCGTCGCCGGCCTCGGTGGTCAATCCACCGTGATTGTCGGCAAATCCGTCCAACCAGCGGGGCAATCGGCGAATTGCCACGGTGACCCGGCGGGCATCGGGCGGGACCTCGGGGAGCGACCGGGTCACCGTCGCGCGGTGACCCGGTCGAGCACCAGCGGGGTCGAGCGGACCGAACCGGTCGGCTCGATGTCGAAAGCGCCCACTAGGGCCTGTTCGGCACGGCCGAACCGGCTCGGGTCATCGGTGTGCAGCTCCAGTAGCGGCTGGCCGGCGCTGACCCGGTCACCCGGCTTGGCAAGCATCACCACGCCGGCACCGGCCGACACGGCGTCCTCCTTGCGCGCCCGGCCGGCTCCCAGCCGCCAGGCGGCGACGCCGACCGCATAGGCATCGAGCCGGCTGAGCACGCCGGTGGCCGGCGCGGTCACC
This sequence comes from Jatrophihabitantaceae bacterium, assembly GCA_045807085.1. GTDB lineage: Bacteria > Actinomycetota > Actinomycetes > Mycobacteriales > Jatrophihabitantaceae > Jatrophihabitans_A. The sequence continues at coordinate 32,362 of JBJMIB010000003.1, read as the reverse complement.
TGGTGCCGCTCGGCCGCGGTGGGCAGCGCCGCGTCCGGATCGCCGCCCTGGGCACCGATCATCCGCCGCCAGACGTCCATCGCCCGGCCGTCGGCCAGCGCGGCGGCCGGATCCACGCCGGTGATGCCGACGCCGGCGAGCATCTCGGTGGCCAGCGCCACCGTCAGCTCCACCACATCCGCCGGGCCGCCGCCGGCCAGCACCTCGACCGATTCGGCCACCTCCAGCGCGTTGCCGGCCGTGCGGCCGAGTGGCGTGCTCATGTCGGTGAGCAGCGCGACCGTGTGGGTGCCGGCGGCGGTGCCCAGCGCCACCATGGTCTCGGCCAGCTGCCGGGCGTCATCGAGGTTCTTCATGAACGCGCCGGTACCGACCTTCACGTCCAGCACCAGGGCCGAGGAGCCCTCGGCGATCTTCTTGCTCATGATCGAGCTGGCGATCAACGGAATGGCTTCGACGGTGCCGGTCACGTCCCGCAGTGCGTAGAGCTTGCGGTCGGCCGGCGCCAGGTCGTCACCGGCGGCGCAGATCACCGCGCCCACCGTGTTCAGCTGCGCCAGGAACTGCGCGCTGGTCAGGTTCGCCCGCCAGCCCGGGATGCTCTCCAGCTTGTCCAGCGTGCCGCCGGTGTGCCCGAGGCCACGGCCGGACAGCTGCGGCACCGCGGCGCCCAGCGCGGCCACCAGCGGCGCGAGCGGCAGCGTGATCTTGTCCCCGACGCCGCCGGTCGAGTGCTTGTCCGTGGTCGGCCGGGCCACCCCGGAGAGGTTCAGCCGGTCGCCGGAGGCGATCATCGCATCGGTCCACCGGGACAGCTCGTCCGGCTGCATGCCATTGAGCAGGATGGCCATCGCCAGCGCCGCCATCTGCTCCTCGGCGACCACGCCGCGGGTGTAGGCGTCGATCACCCAGTCGATCTCAGGGTCCGGAATTCGGCCCCGGTCCCGTTTGGTCCGGATCACGCCGACGGCGTCGAAGGGTTCGCTAGCCACAGGTTCGCTGAACACGGGGAAAAGCTTCTCACGCGATCAGGCTGCGCGCGTTCAGCGAGGGATACCGGCTGAAATCCCGATCCCTGCTCAGCAGTTCATCTCTGCGAGCTGCGGACCGCGATGGCGCCGCTGGAGCTGAGCATGGCAGGCGCTAGGTGTCAAGATCAGCCCGGCCGAAGGCCCGGGGCAGCAACTCGGCGATCGGCAACGGACCATCTTCGGTGTCGACCAGCAGGCCCGCCGCGGCATGTTCCCACAGCAGTTGACGGCAGCGGCCGCATGGCATCAGCACCGCCTCGTGCCGGTCCACGCAGGCGAATGCCACCAGTTGACCACCACCGGTCGCGTGCAGGCTGGACACCAGCCCGCACTCGGCACACAGGGTGAGGCCATAAGAGGCGTTCTCCACGTTGCAACCGGCGACGATCCGGCCGTCGTCGGTCAGCGCCGCCGCGCCCACCGGGTAGCCCGAATACGGCACATAGGCGTGCCGCATCGCCTCGCGGGCGGCGGTCCGCAGCGCGTCCCAGTCGATCTCGGTCATCCGCTCTGCCTGCCGGTCCGGTCAGGCGCCGGCGACGTATGGTTGGCCGTCCGCGGCGGGCGGTTGGACCCGGCCGATGAAGCCGGCCACCGCGAGCAGCGTGACGATGTAGGGCAGCATCAGCAGCAGGTTGGAGTCGACCGGAGCGCCGGCCAGCGACAGCAGCGACTGCAACTGGTCGGCGAAGCCGAACAGCAGCGCGGCGAGCAGCGCGCCGAACGGTCGCCAGCGGCCGAAGATCACCGCGGCCAACGCGATGAACCCCTTGCCGCTGGACATGTTGATCGAGAAGGTGACCGCCGAGCCGGCGCCCCAGATCAGTGCCACCCCGCCCAGGCCGGCGACCAGGCCGGCGATCGCCACCGTCCAGAACCGGGTCCGCCCCACCCTGATGCCGACGGTATCCGCCGCCCGCGGATGCTCACCCACCGAGCGCACCCGCAGCCCCCATCGGGTGTGGAACAGCCCGAAGTGCACGACGGCGACCAGCAGGTAGGTCAGGTAGAGGAAGATCGTGCCCTGGAAGAACACCGGGCCGATGATCGGAATCTCGCTCAGCCCGGGGATCTTGACGATGCCGAAGTTGCCCGGCTGGTTAAAGGTCTCGGCCTGCGGCGAGAGCAGTTTGTTGAACAGGAAGCTGGTGATGCCGAGCGCGAACACGTTCAGCACCACGCCGATGATCACCTGGTCGACCAGGTACTTGATCGCCAGCGCGGCCAGCGCCACGGCGACCAACAGGCCGGCGATCATGCCACCGAGCGCGCCGAACCAGATGCTGCCGGTCACGGTAGCCACCACCGCGGTCACGAATGCGCCGAGCAGCAACTGCCCCTCGATGGCGACGTTGACCACGCCCGAGCGCTCCCCCATCACACCGGCCAGCGCACCGAGGATCAGTGGGATCGCCGCCGGGAACAGCGCCCCCTGCAGCAGCGAGACCACGTTCAGGCCGTTGATGTTGCCGGCCACCCCCCAGGTGACGAACGCGATCAGCAGCGCCACGATCGCGATCGACGAACACCAGCGCGCCGCCAGCACCTGGGTCAGCCGCGCCACCCCGGCCAGCACGACCAGCAGGCACATCACCAGGATCACCGGCCGGGCGGTGAAGCCGAGCGTGCCCAGATGCCACTTCTCACCGCTGAGGAACAACTCGAACAACGCCTTATGGCTGGAGCGAGAGTCCAGCGCGAACCGCCAGCCGGCCAACAGGCCGAGCACGATCATCGTCACACCGGCCGAGATGTGCCGGGGGATCCGCGGGCTGCGGATGTCGCCGATGGCCATCGCCAGGTTCGTGGTCGCCGTCGCGACCGGCGGAATGCCCAGTCGCTTCAACCGGAAAAGTCCTTCGATCAGCTTGGGCGCGGCGATGAAGATGACAATCAGCGCCTGCACCACGGTGATGATGTCCACCGGGGCCTGCACGCTCGCCGAGGCCTGCATCCGGGCACCGCCGGTACGCAGCGCGCCGAAGAGCAGGCCGGCCGCCACCACGCCCCACGGTCGGCTGCGGCCGAGCAACGCCACCGTGATCGCGTCGAAACCGACGTTGGAGGCGATATTCGGCGTGACCACGTAGGACGTGCCACCGCCGAGGGCGAGCGTGGTGCCGCCCAGGCCGGCCAGCCCACCGGCCAGTGACATGGCCAGCATGGTGACCGCTCCGACGCTCATGCCGGCCGTCCGGGCAGCTGCCGGGTTCACCCCGACCGCGCGCAACCGGAACCCGATGGTGCTCTTGCCGAGCAGCCACCAGACGAACGCCGCGGCGGCCAACACGAGCAAGATGCCCAGGTCGATCCGCTCGCCACCGCCGAACAGGTGCGGCAGCCGCGCGGTGCCGTGAATGGGCTTGCTGGCCTGCGGATTGGTCGGCGCCACGATGGACTTGCGCGCCAGCAGGTAGAGCAGGCCGAAGCCGGCGACGTAGTTGAGCATGATGGTGGTGATGACCTCGTGCGCGCCGGCCCGGGCCTTCAGGAAGCCGGCGATGAAGCCCCAGAACGCACCGGCCGCGATCCCGGCGACGATCGCCACCACCAGGTGGATCACCGGTGGCAGCTGCACGATCAGCCCGACGTAGCCGGAGGCGAAGGCACCGACGATCACCTGGCCGTTGCCACCGATGTTGAACAGCCCGGCCCGAAACGCCAACGCCACCGACAGGCCGGCGGCGATCAGCGGGGTCGCGGCGTAGATCGAGCTGCTGATCGGGCTCAGCACCTGCGACAGCGAGCTGGCATGGGTGGGGTCGAAGATGGCGCCCTCGAACAGCGCCACGAACGCGTCGCGGAAGGTGTACCAGCCGTCGTTGAAGAGGTCGGCCGGGGAGCTGAAGAAGTACCCGAGGTCGGTACGGACCTGCTGGTCGGAGAAGACCACCATCAGGTTGCCGATGATCAACGCCAGCACGATGGCCAGCACCGTGACGATCCAGGACCGGTTGTGCCGGCCGGGCGGTCGCGGCTCGTCGGGCAGGCCGGCCGCAGTGGGCGCGACGGACAACTCGGTGGTCATCGCGAGGTGCCTCCTTGGTTGTCGGGCCCGGCCGGCGGCACCGCGGGGTCACCGGCTGCCCGTCCGTCCGCGACCGGCTCGGTTGCCTGCTCGGCCTCGGACAACCGGTCCTGTTCGGCGAGCAGGCTGTGCCGCTCGGCAGCCTCGGCCGCCGCCTGCTCGGCCGGCACCCCCGCCATCATCAGGCCGACCTCGTCCCGCGATGCGCCGCCGGGCAGCTCGCCGATGATCTGGCCGCGATACATGACCAGGATCCGGTCGGCCAGCCCCAGCACCTCGTCCAGCTCGGTGGACACGATCACCACCGCGGTGCCGTTGCCCCGCTCGGCCACGATCCGCCGGTGGATGAACTCCTGGGCGCCGACGTCCACGCCACGAGTCGGCTGCGAGGCGATGAACACCCGCAGCGGCCGGGACATCTCGCGGGCGATCACCAGTTTCTGCTGGTTGCCGCCGGACAGCGTCGCGGCCGGCAGCTCGGCCGACGGCGTGCGGATGTCGAACTCGGCCACCCGGGCCCGGCCGTTGTCGGCGATCCGGTCCAGCCGAAGCGACAGGCCACGGGAGAACTCCGGCCGGTCGTAGAGATCCAGCACCAGGTTCTCGGCGACGGTGAAGCCGCCGACGATCCCGTCGTGCTGACGGTCCTCCGGCACGAACCCGACGCCGTGGGCCAGGATGTCGCTGATCGAGGAACCGGCGATGTCGCTGCCCTCGATCAGGATCGAGCCGGCCGCCGGGATCCGCAGCCCCAGCATCGCCTCGACCAGTTCCTCCTGCCCGTTGCCCTGCACCCCGGCCAGCGCCACGATCTCGCCACCGGCGACGGAGAAGCTGACGTCGTTCACGGTGGTCTGACCTCGATCGTCGGCGACGGTCAGGCCACGTACCTCCAGCGCGACCGGCCCGGGTTCGGCCGGCGGCTTGTCGATCAGCAGGCTGACGTTGCGGCCGACCATCATCGCGGCGAGTTCGCCCTCGGAGGTGGTCGGCTCGGCCGAGCCGACCACCTTGCCCCGCCGGATCACCGTGATCCGGTCGGCGATGGCGCGCACCTCGCGCAGCTTATGGGTGATGAAGACGATCGAGGTGCCGGAGCTGCGCAGCTCGTTCATCACCCGGATCAGGTCGTCGATCTCCTGCGGGGTGAGCACCGCGGTCGGCTCGTCCAGGATGAGCACCTTGGCTTCACCCAGCAGGGCCTTGAGGATCTCTACCCGCTGCTGCACGCCGACCGGCAGGTCGGCCACCAGCGCGTCCGGGTCGACATCCAGCCCGTACCGCTCGGACAACTCGCGCACCCGGGCCCGCGCGGTGCGCCGATCCAGCCGGCCGAACGGGCCGGCCGTCCACTCGTGACCCAGCATCACGTTCTCGGCCACCGTGAACACCGGCACCAGCATGAAGTGCTGGTGCACCATGCCGATCCCGGCAGCGAGCGCATCCCCCGGGCCGGCGAAGTGCCGCGGCTGGTCGTCCAGCAGGATTTGCCCGCTATCCGGCTGATACAAGCCGTACAGGACGTTCATCAGGGTCGATTTGCCGGCGCCGTTCTCGCCGAGCAGGGCATGGATCTCGCCGCCCTCGACCACCAGGTCGATCGCGTCGTTGGCGATCAGGGAGCCGAACCGCTTGGTGATCTGCCGCAGTTCCAGGCGCACGCTCTCACTCCCTACCTAGGATCCGGTACCGGCCGGCAGCGAATCCGGATCATCCCCGATACGAACGACGCTGCGCTGGTCATCAAACCAGCGCAGCGTCGTTCTTCAAAGGATCTTCGGGCGTCAGGACCGGAATCTGGAGATCCGGCCCGACGGCGAGGGCATCACTTCGGCTGGGACGGTGAGGTGATGGTGATCTTGCCGCTGACGATGTCGGCCTTGACCTGGTCCAACTCGGTCTTCAGCGAGGAGTCCACCTTGCTGTCGAGGTCGTGGAACGGCGCCAGTCCGACCCCGTTGTTCTGCAGCGTGCCGATGTAGTCGCTGGTGGCGTAGTTACCCGCCGAGGCGTCCTCGACCGCCTTGGTCACCGCGTCGGCCATGTTCTTCTCGGCGGTGGACAGGAACACCGAGGCGTACTGCGGTGCCGAGACGAAGCCGTCGGTGTCCACCCAGATCACGGTGGCCTTGCCGGAGGACTTGGCATACGCCGCGCTGCCCAGGCCGGTACCGCCGGCGACCGGGAAGATCACGTCGGCGCCCTGGTTGACGAAGTTGGTGGCCAGCTGCTGGCCCTTGTTCTGGTCGGTGAAGGATGCCGCGAAGCTGCCGTTCTGCTTCTTCTCGTCCCAGCCGAGGACCTGGACGCTCTTGCTCTTCTGCTGGTTGTAGTAGTTCACGCCCTCCTGGAAGCCGTCCATGTAGACGGTCACCGGCGGGATCTTCAGGCCGCCGTAGGTGGCCACCTTGCCGCTCTTGGAGTAGCCGGCGGCCAGGTAGCCGGCCAGGAAACCGGCCTGGGCGGTGTTGAACTGCAGGCCCTGCAGGTTGCTGCCGTTACCACCGGCGTCCACCTCGACGAAGTGCTGGTCGGTGTTGGCCTTGGCCGCGGCGGTGGTGGCGTCGCCCATCAGGCCGCCCACCGTCACGATCAGCTTGCAGTTCTGGCCCAGCAGCGAGGAGATGTTGGTGGCGTAGTCGGTCTCCTGCTTTGACTGCACGTAGGAGACCTGGGCCTTGCCGTCCGACTGGGCCTTCTGCATGCCCTGCCAGGCAGCGGCGTTGAAGGACTTGTCGTCGATGCCGCCGGTGTCGGTGACCATGCAGGCCTTGTAGCTGGCCGCCGCGGCGCTAGTGCTGTTCGAGCCCGAACTGCCGGCGTTGTTGGTGTTGCTCTTCTTCGAGCCACAGCCGGCGAGCAGCAGCGCCGCCGCGGTGGCGGTTGCCAGCACCGCCGTGGTTCGACGGGTGGTCAGAAACTGAGGCAAGACCCTCTCCCTCTTCGTGTCCGGTCGCGGGGAGAAACAATCCCCCGGTCGCCGTACGCTAGTCCGCCGCGCTGGTGAGCAAGAACCCGGCACCCCGTCCGTCACCACATTGTTGTGCTGCCCGGCTCCACCGGCGCCGGCGGACACGCCAGCCGAGCACACCGGCTTGGTGGGCACGCTCTGTCGCGACACGATCACTGAAACATGCCAGCATGCCCGACGTTCGACATTCCGGTGGTGATTCGGGAAACTTTTTTGAAACTAGTACTTCGTTTTTCTTACTAACGTGGTTATATCGGCTGCGGTGCCCGTCCGGGCACCGTCAACCGCTAGGAAAGGGTGACGTACGTGCACAGATCTGCACGCTCACTCACCGCGGCCACCGCACTCGCCGGTGCCGCGGTGCTCGCAACCGGACTGATGGCGCTGCCGGCCGGCGCCGCCGCGTCCGGTCGCAGCACGCTGGCCGGCAGTCAGCCCGCCTGGGCCAACGCCAAGGCGCTGAAGTCAGCCGCTCAACCAACCGACTATGTCAATATCCGGGTCAACCTCGGCTGGCGCGACGAGGCCGCCGCCCAGCAGGTGGCCCTGGCAGTCTCTACACCGGGTTCCAGCAGCTACCACAAGTACCTGACGCCGGCCCAGTTCCGGCAGCAGTTCGCACCGAGCCAGGCCAATGTCACCGCGGTCCAGCAGTTCCTGCGCAACGCCGGCTTCTCGATCGTGAACACCCCGTCCAACAACCACTACGTGGCCGCTGAGGGCACCGTCGCGCAGGCCCAGGCCGCGTTCGCGGTCAAGCTCGGCGAGTACTCCGCGTACGGCCTTACCCTGCGGGCCCCCGAGTCCGCGGTGTCCGTGCCGTCCTCGTTGGCGGGCATCGTGACGAGCGTCACCGGGCTCGACCAGAGCTCGGAGCTGCTCGGCGCCGACAACAGCCAGGGCAACTCGGCCAAGCAGAACCACGGCGCTCCGGGCATCGGGTTCCGGGCCGGTCAGCCGTGCTCACTGTGGTACGGCGAGAAGACCGTCGCCATGCCGAACGCGCCCGCCTACGGCACCAGCAGCAAGCCGATCGCCCCGTGCGGCTACACCCCGGCCCAGATTCGTGGCCTCTACGGCCTGGACCAGGTGTCGGCCAACGGCAGCGGCCAGACCGTTGCGTTCGTCGGCGCGACGGCCAGCCCGACCCTGGTGCAGGACGTGACCAGGTACAGCTCGCTGCACAACCTGCCGGCCCCCTCGATCACCGAGATCGTGGCACCCGGGGTCTACCGGCACCCGGACACCCCGCAGCAGGTCCCCGGTGACTTCTACGGTGAGGAGACCCTCGACGCCGAAGCCATCCACACCACCGCGCCGGGCGCGCAGCTGCTCTACGTGGGTTCGTCCAACGCCTACCAGGACTTCGACGTCTCGATCAACCACATCGTCGACAAGCACCTGTCGAGCATCATCTCGATCAGCTACGGCTTCGCCGGTGAGGGCGTGCCGCGTGGCTTCATCAACAGCCTGAACGACACCTTCATCCAGGCCGTCGCCACCGGCATCGGCGTCTACGTCTCCAGTGGTGACAGCGGTGACGAGGTGGGCAACTTCGGCTCGCCGCAGGTCGACTTCTACGCCGACAGCCCGTTCGTGACCGCGGTCGGTGGCACCTCCGCCTCCGTGGTTCCGTCCGGCACCGCGCCGGCCGGACTCGGCTACGGTGCCGCTGATGACCCGGCTTCGGCGCTGAACCAGCCGGGCTGGCAGCGCAGCTTCGAGGTCGGCTGGCAGACCGGGCTCGACCCGATCACCCCGACGGCGACGGATCACCTGTCCGGTGCTCCGTACCAGCTGGACGGCACCTTCGCAGCGCCGCTGCCGGGCTCCTTCAACGGCGGTGGCGGTGGTGGCGTCAGCCAGGTGTTCGCCGAGCCGAGCTACCAGCGCAACGCGATCGGGTCGTACTCGGGCCGGGCCGTTCCGGACATCAGCGCGCTGGCCGACCCGTCGACCGGTTTCCTGGAGGGCCAGACCCAGACGTTCAGCGATGGCACCTACTACGACGAGTACCGCATCGGTGGTACCTCGGTCGCCGCACCGCTGACCGCCGGCATGGCCGCCGTGGCCAACCAGATCGCCGGTACTCCGCTGGGCTTCCTGAACCCGCGGATCTACCAGACGTACTCGGCCGGTTCCTCGGCGTACTACGACGTCGACCAGGCGGACAACTTCGGCACCACGGTGAACTCGCCGCTGCCGTCGATGATGCGGGTCAACTACAAGAACAGCGAAAATGCCGCCGATGGCCTGAGCTACAGCCTCCGTACCGAGGAAGAGCCCAACCAGACGCTGCACAGCACCCGTGGCTATGACACCGCGACCGGAGTGGGCACGCCGAACGGCGCCGGCTTCTTCGCGGCGGTAACCACCCCGTAGTACCCCGTTCCACCCAGTGGGGGTGCTCGCCGAGGACAGCGGGCACCCCCACTGCTTTGTGGTCCGTCTTTCGTATCCGATTTGCACGCCCTGGCGGTCAAAATGGATACGAAAGTCAGAGTTGGAGCGCGCGGCGTAGCTGAGCGGCAACAAGGTCTGGCGCAGTACGCACGATGACGCTGGGAAACCGCAGCACAAGAGCATCCGCCAGCGACAGCTCGTTCTGCCGGAGTTGGTCGTCCCACCATCGGCGGACGCTCAGGTGGAGCGCTCCGTCCACCTCAACCACGACCAACCGGCCGTCGGCACGCCGCCAGGTGGCGTCCAGGTAACGTCTGCGCCCGGTGCTGTCTTGGCGTACTTTCTGCTGTTCCGGTCGAGGCAATCGGTATCGATGACACAACCGGATGAAATCTATCTCGCTCAGCGCGTCCGCGCCGCCCTCGATATCGGCCACCGCGGCCAGCAGCGCCGGCCGGTGACGTGCCCGGCTGCTGCGGGCAAGAGCGGCTCGCAGCCGAGCGGGCGTGATCAGGCGCTGCTGCACCGCTGCGGCCAGCAGCCCGCAGGCCGGCCGTCGGTCGAGGCAGCCGGCGGCGCGCACCAGGGCCGAGCCCAGTTCCTCGCAGCGATAGTTCGACCAGGCGGGGACGGGCCAGGCCCGGCACCGGTGCAGCACTATGGCGAGGCCGGGAAGGTGTCGGACCTTGGCTCCGTACGGTGCGAGGACGTGTATCTCAGGTCGAGTCCAGCCGGCAAGCCCGGCGAACTCGGCTGCGGTGAACCCGGTCAGCACGCTGCGCGGCCCGACATTGATCAGCGCGGCGTGCCACCGCTCAGCCGTGGTCAACGGACCGGCGTGCAACACGATCGCACGGCCCAGCCGCTGCCAGCGTCGCGCGTCGAGATTCGCCTGCACGCGTGATCGAGTCGCGCCGGCCCGGATCAGCCGGGCGGTGGTGCTGACCGACACGCCGCGGCGTAGTGCCTCAGCTCGTCGCGCGGAGCCGGTCAGCATCCAGCCAGCGTGCTGGTAACCAGCAGCCGAGACGACGTTCAGCGACAATCTGTGGATAGCCGCCGGCGATCTCGTATCCGATTCGAACGCCTGGGCGAGCAAATCGGATACGAAAGAATCCCGCTCAGCGGAGCGGAACGATGTCGGCGGCGCCCAGCCGGGCGGCGTCCGCGGTGGCGTCGTCCGGCTGCAGCTGCGACTCCCGCTCGGCGGCCACCCGGGCCAGGTAGTGGTCGACCTCGGTAGCGGTGTGCTCGGCGTCCCAGCCCAGTTCGCGGGCCATCAACTCGGCCACCACCGGGGCGGCGGTCACGCCACGGTCCCAGCCCTCGATGGAGGCCCGGGTCCGGCGGGCCAGCACGTCGTCCAGATGCCGAGCACCCTCGTGGCTGACCGCGTACACCGCCTCGGCCAGCAGGTACTCCGCCGCCCCAGGCATCGGCTCGGCCAGTGCCGGGTCGGCGGCGATCAGGTCCAGCAGCTCGCCGATCAGGCTGCCGTACCGGCCGAGCAGGTGGTCGATGCGGGCCACCGGCAGCCCGGAGCGCGCGGCCAGCCGCAGCCGCTGGTTGCGGATACCCGGCCAGCCCTCGGCACCCAGCAGCGGAATCTGCTCGGTGACCGACGCCGGCACGTCGCCCGCCAGCTCGCGCGCCGCCTCGTCCACCGCGTCGCGGGCCATCACCCGGTAGGTGGTGTACTTGCCACCGGCCACCACCACCAGGCCGGGCACCGGATGGGCCACCACATGCTCGCGGGACAGCTTGGAGGTCAGCTCGGACTCCCCTGACAGCAGCGGCCGAAGCCCGGCGTAGACCCCCTCGACGTCGGCTCGGGTCAGTGGCGTGGCCAGCACCGCGTTGACGTGCTCGAGCAGGTAGTCGATGTCCCTGGCGGCGGCCGCCGGGTGCGCCAGATCCAGGTTCCAGTCGGTGTCGGTGGTGCCGATGATCCAGTGCTGGCCCCAGGGGATGACGAACAGCACGCTGGTCTCGGTGCGCAGGATGATCCCGGTGCTCGACCGCAGCCGGTCTCGCGGCACCACCAGATGCACCCCCTTGGACGCCCGGACGTGGAACCCGCCGCGGGTGTCGGCCAGTTGCTCGGTCTCATCGGTCCACACGCCGGTCGCGTTGATCACCTGCTTGGCGCGCACGCTGAACCGGTTTCCGGTTTCCAGGTCGGTGATCCGGGCGCCGACCACCCGATCGTCCGCGCGCAGGAAGCCGGTGACCCGGGCCCGGTTCACGGCCAGTGCGCCGAAGGCCGCGGCGGTGCGTACCACGGTCATCGTGTGCCGGGCGTCGTCCACCTGGGCGTCCCAGTACTGCACCGCGCCGACCAGCGAATCCGGTTTCAGGCAGGGCGCCTCTCGCAACGCCCGGCGTCGGGACAGGTGCCGGTGCCGAGGCAGCCCACGGTTGCTGCCCAGCGCGCTGCCCAGCATGTCGTAGAGCAGCACGCCGGCACCGACATAGGGACGTTCCCACCCCCGGTGGGTCAGCGGATACAGGAACGGCACCGGCCGCACCAGGTGCGGCGCGATCCGCTGGATCAACAGCCCGCGCTCGGCCAGCGCCTCGCGTACCAGTGCGAAGTCGAGCATCTCCAGGTAGCGCAGCCCGCCGTGCACCAGCTTGCTGGACCGGCTGGAGGTGCCGCTGGCCCAGTCCCGGGCCTCCACGATGCCGGTACGCAGCCCCCGGGTCACCGCGTCCAGCGCGGCGCCGGCGCCGACCACGCCGCCGCCGACGATCAGCACGTCCAGTTCGGCGGTATCGCGCATCGAAGCCAGCGCATCGGCGCGCTGCCGCGGCGACAGGGCCGGCCAGGTCGTGCTGGTGGGGATCATCTACCGCGCAGTGCCTCTCGAAACCGGTGGAACAGGTCGTCAGTCAACCTCGACCCAGTCCAGACTACGTTCGACCGCCTTCTGCCAGCCGGCGTAGCCGGCCGCCCGCTGCTGCTCGGTCCAGGCCGGCAGCCACCGGCGGTCCTCGTTCCAGTTGGCCCTGAGCTCGTCGGTGTCCCGCCAGAAGCCGGCGGCCAGGCCGGCCGCGTAGGCCGCGCCCAGCGCGGTGGTCTCGGCCACCACCGGCCGGCTCACCGGAACGCCGAGGATGTCGGCCTGCAGCTGCATGCACAGGCTGTTCGCGGTCACCCCGCCGTCGACCTTCAACACGTCCAGCCGGACGCCGGAATCGCGGGTCATCGCATCGCAGACGTCCCGGCTCTGGTAGCAGATCGCCTCCAGGGTGGCCCGCGCCAGGTGGGCCTTGGTGTGGAAGCGGGACAGGCCGACCACCGCGCCGCGCGCCTCGGAGCGCCAGTACGGCGCGAACAGCCCGGAGAACGCCGGCACGAAGTAGCTTCCGCCGGTGTCGTCCACGGTGCCGGCCAACTGCTCGATCTCGGCCGCGGCGGTGATGATGCCGAGCTGGTCGCGCAGCCATTGCACCGCCGAACCGGTCACCGCGATGGAGCCTTCCAGCGCATACACCGGCGGGTCGTCGCCGAACTGATAACACACCGTCGTGAGCAGGCCGTTCCCGCTGCGCACCAGCTCATGGCCGGTGTTGAGCAGCAGGAAGTTGCCGGTGCCGTAGGTGTTCTTGGCCTCGCCCGGCGCGAAGCACACCTGGCCGACGGTGGCTGCCTGCTGATCGCCCAGCGCGCCGGTCAGCCGAATGCCGGCGGCGCCGTCCAGCCCCGCCAGCTCGCCGTAGCCGGCCGGATCGGCCGACGGCCGGATCCGCGGCAGCATCGAGGAAGGAATGTCGAAGAAGGACAGCAGCTCGTCGTCCCAGTCCAGGGTTTGCAGATTCATCAGCATGGTGCGGCTGGCGTTGGTGACGTCGGTGACGTGCACCCGATCGGCGGTGAGGTTCCACAGCAGCCAACTGTCGATCGTGCCGAAGATGGCCTCACCGGCCTCGGCCGCCGTCCGGGCCCCGTCGACATTGTCCAGGATCCATTGGATCTTGCCGGCGGAGAAGTAGGTGGCCGGCGGGAGGCCGGCCTTGGCCCGGATCACCTCACCGCGACCGTCGCGCTCCAATGCCGCGGCGATCCGATCGGTACGGGTGTCCTGCCAGACGATCGCGTTGTAGTACGGCTGGCCCGTTGCGCGATTCCAGACCACGGTGGTTTCCCGCTGGTTGGCGATGCCCAACGCGCAGAGGTCGGCGGCCGACAATCCGGCGTCGGCCAGAACCGATTCCAGAACTGCTTTACTGCGCTGCAGAATCTCCATCGGGTCGTGCTCCACCCAGCCGGCTCGGGGCAGGATCTGGCGGTGCTCCAGTTGCTGCCGGCTGCGTTCGTTGCCGGCATGGTCGAAGATCATGGCCCGGCTGCTGGTGGTGCCCTGATCGATCGCTACCACGAAATCGGTCACCTCGAGCTCGGTTGTTCCTCGGCCGACGGCCGACCGGAGTTCGCGCTCGCCGGCTGGCCGGAGTTCGCGTGGTGCCGAGCAGCCGCCCGCCAGCCGAGCACGCCGAGCACGCCCACCGCGGTGCCGAGCAGCAGCGACACCGCGGTCAGCACCGCATGTACGCCGAAGAAGGCGGTCGGCCCGTCCTGCCAGGATCGTGGATCCCGCCAGATGTTATGGAGAAAGGTCGGCCAGATGAGCCACGACCACACCCCGAAGAGAACCAGGAAGGCCGATATTCGCTTGGACAGCACCATGCCGTCCAGTATCGGACCTGCGACTCTGCGACCTGCGCCGAGGGCGATCCATCGGCATTGCCGAGCCAGGTACGTTAAACCAGCCACAAAGAGGCCATCGTTTGCGCGCTAACAGCAGCCGAGTGCTGGCATTCGAGCCGGGTCGAGTGGAGCGCGACCGCTAGCCTCGGCGCGTCGGGAGCATGATCGGGCCGGCCGGCTCCCCGGCTGGTTAGCCTGGAACAGTGCCCGGGGGACGGCTACCGCGCGCGATCAGCTGGCTGATCGCGCTGGCCGCGTTGCTGGTCTGGACGCCGATCGCCCCGCCGGCCAGCGCGGTGCCGGCCGCGCCGAAGCCCACCTCGACCGCGGCCTCCCCCGACGCACCGGATCCGCATCCGCCAGCCGGTGGCCACGGAGCCGACGGCGTGGTGCCGGGTGGCAGCCGGCTGGCCAGCCGGGGCACCGTGCTGCCGGACGGCGCGCCGCCGCTGCCCAAGCAGATCTACGCCCGTGCCTGGCTACTCGCCGACCTGGACACCGGGGCCATCCTGGCCGCCCGCGATCCGCACGGCCGATACCAGCCGGCCAGCACGCTGAAACTGCTCACCGCGATCACCGTGCTGCCACATCTGCCTGGCGACCAGCTGGTCACCGTGTCGGCTCAGGCGGCCGGCGCCGAAGGCTCGGCGGTGGGCCTGCTCACCGGTGCCCGCTACACGGTCGATGAGTTGTTCGAAGCGCTGATGCTGATCTCGGCCAACGACGCCGCCACCGCGCTGGCCGAGGCCAACGGCGGGGTGGCCAGCACGGTGGCCCAGATGAACGCGGTGGCAGCCGGTCTCGGCGCCTACGACACCTATGTGCAAACGCCGTCCGGGCTGGACGGCTGGCAGCAGCTGACCTCCGCCTACGACATGGCGCTGGTACTGCGGCAGGCGGTGCGGCAGCCACGGCTGATCGGCTACGACCGGTTGCCGACGGCGGGTTACCCGCCGCGGGCCGGCAAGATCGGCCGGGTCGATCGGTATGCCTTCGCCAACCAGAACACCGACTTCCTGACCACCGTGCCCGGCGCGTTGATCGCCAAGAGCGGCTACACCGATGCCGCCCGGCACACCTATGTGGCCGCCGCCCGGCGCAACGGGCACACCCTGGGCGTGGTGTTGCTGCGCAACTCCCGGCTGCCGGTGGACCAGTACGTGCAGGCTGGTCAACTGCTCGACTGGGGTTTCGCGCTCAATGCCAACGTGGCCCCGGTCGGCCGGCTGGCGGGCTCAGTCGTGACCAACCCGCCGCAGCCCCGATCCAGCCTCGGCCCGGCGCTGGCCATGGCGACGAACGGTACTCACTCGATCGGCGCCGGCGGCTGGACCATCCTGATCCCGGTCACCGCGGCGGTGGCCGGTGGTCTCTGGCTCGGCTGCGTTGCTCTTGGAGGACGGCGAATGCTGTTGCACCAAGGGTCGCGCCGGCGGTGAGCAGCGCGGTCGCCACCGCGGCGGGTGAGAATCCGGTACGGGCCGGCGCCACCGGCGGGCCGGCAACCGGCTGCCGGAGCGGATCGGCAGCCGGCTCGGCGGCCGAAGCGGTGGCTGCCCAGGCCGCGCAGAACAGCGAGTAGCGCGACACCAGGTTGAGGAAGACCAGCACGCCGAGCGCCGGGCCGATCACCGCGTACCCGGGTGAGCTGGTCACCCGGGCGATGTAATAGGTGCCGATCAGCTTGAGGATCTCGAAGCCCACCGCGGCCAGCAGGCTGGCCCGGAATGCCGTCCGGCGGTTGACCTGAGCGCCCGGTACTCGGATCAGGATCCAGCCGTAGATCAGCACGTTGCCAATCGTTGCCAGCAGGATCGCCAACGCCGCAGTGACCGTGCCGGCACCGGTAGTGCCGTCCAGACCCGTCCAGACCAGCAACCAGTGGCCCGCCGCGGTGCCGATGGCGGTAAGGCCCACCGAGATCACCAGAGCAAGCCCAAGGCCTACCAGCACCAGCGCATCGGAGAGTTTGCGGATCAGGAAGGATCGCTGGCGCGCCTCGTTACCCCACAGCGTGTCCAGCGCGGTCCGCAGGTTGCCGATCCAGCCCAAGCCGATCAGCGCGACCCCGACCAGCCCGATCACCCCGGTCACGGCCCGCTGGTTGATGGCGGTCTTGATCGCGGTGCTGATCGTGTCGCCGAAGCCACCGGGTGCCTGCTGGGCAATGTTGTCCAACAGCTGCTGCTGCAGATCCGGCGAGGCCGCCAGCACGAACCCGGTCACCGAAACACCCAGCAGGATCAACGGAAACAGCGCCAGGAAGCTGAAGTAGGTGATCGCCGCGGCCAGCTGGTCGCCATGCCGGGCCTGGTAGTGGCGGTAGCCGCGGCCAAGATGGTCCAGCCAGGCATGGTCACGCTGCGCTGCCTGCCAACGCCGGGCAGCGCCGGCCTTCAGCCGGCCGAACGCGGCGAGGCCGGGCATCGGTTAGCTTCCCGTCAGCGGGAATTCCCGACAGGTCCGCCAGGCTCCGTTCGGGTCCTGGGTGTACATCCGGAAGGAATCGACCTGGAATTGCGCGTCGAATTCCCGCAGGCCGTCGAAGGCCTCGTCCAGCTGCCGGTCTGCGACATCGTGCCCGACCGTGACGTGCGGGTGGTACGGAAAGTCGACCTGCCGCTCGATCGGATGCCGGCGCACCACCTCCTCCAGCAGCTCGCACTGGGCGATACCTGCCGAGACCTGCACGAACACCACCTGGGAGACCGGCCGGAAGGTGCCGGTGCCGGCCAGTCGCATGGTGAACGGCGGCACCGTCGCGGCGGCCTCGGCGAGATGCTTCTCCACCAACTCCAGCTGATCGGCCTCGAAGTCGGTGGGCGGCAGCAGTGTCACGTGCGGCGGAATCTTGCCGGCCTCCGGATCACCGATCCGGCGGCGCCAGCCGACCAGCACCGAAGCATGCGGCTCCGGTACCTGCACCGCCACGCCGATCCGCACCGTACTCGTCATCGCCGCTCACCCTACGCGAGCCGGCAGAAAGCCGACCTTGGCGTAGGCGTCGGCGAGCACCGGGCCAGCCATCCGGCGAGCGCGCTCGGCACCCCGCGCCAGGATCCGGTCGAGTTCGGCGGGATCGTCGAGCAGCTCGCGGGTACGGTCGGCGAACGGCTGCGCGAAGGCGACCACCGCCTCGGCCACCGCCGCCTTCAGGTGGCCGTAGCCCTGTCCGGCGAAGTTCTTCACCACCGTGTCGACATCGCTGCCGGTGACCGCGGCGTGGATCGCGATCAGGTTGGACAAGCCCGGTTTGGCATGCGGGTCGTAGGAGATCTCGTTGTCGGTGTCGGTGACCGCCCGTTTGATCTTGCGGGTGATCAGAGCCGGATCGTCGGACAGGTAGACGGTGCCCGCATCCGGCCGGGACTTCGACATCTTGGCGCTCGGATCCTGCAGATCGAGGATCTTGGCCGCCGCCTTGGGGATGTATGCCTCCGGCACCACGAAGGTCTGGCCGTAGCGGGCATTGAACCGTTGCGCCAGGTTGCGGGTCAGTTCCAGGTGCTGACGCTGGTCCTCTCCGATCGGCACCAGCTCCGCCTGGTAGAGCAGGATGTCGGCGGCCTGCAGGATCGGGTAGGTGAACAGCCCGACGCCCTGCCGGTCAGCGCCGGACTTGGCGGACTTGTCCTTGAACTGGGTCATCCGGCCGGCCTCCCCGAAACCGGTCAGGCACTCCAGCACCCAGGACAGCTGGGGATGTTCGGGCAGGTGGGACTGCACGAACAATGCGCACCGATCCGGATCCAGGCCGGCCGCCAGTAACTGCGCGGCGACGATCCGGGTCCGTTGGCGCAGCGCCGCCGGCTCCGGTGGATCCAGCGTGATGGCGTGCAGGTCGACCACGCAGTAGTAGGCGTCGTAGCCGTCCTGCATGGCCACCCAGTTCTGCACCGCGCCCAGGTAGTTGCCCAGCTGCATGGACTCACCGGTGGGTTGGATGCCGGAAAGGACCCGTTGTTGCGAACTCACCCGCCGATCCTCCCACTCGGCCCGGTCAGCTCAGCAGCCGAGCCGGTCACCGGCGCGGTCGAGCCGGTGACCCGTGCCCAGTCCTCAGCGAGCGCAGCCGGTCGGCGCCGGCGTGGCGGCCGAGCTCTGCGGATCGGTCGAGGCCACCGAGCCACTGGTGACGACGCCGGCGGTGGCGCTGCCCCCGTCGGCCGAGCTGGCCGGTGCGGCGGCCTGGCTACTGGCCGATTGGGCGGCCGTGCCGGCGCTGATGGTGACGGTGCCGCTCGGCACCGCCGAGCTGGTGCAGGACGCGGTCGGGCTGGCCGAGGCCGGCGCCGAGCTGGATGCCGCCGCGCTCGAACCAGGTGTGGCGGCCGACGATCCTGAGTCGGCCGAGGCCGGCTGCGAGCCGCTGGTCGCGGCCGACGGCGAGGCGCTGGCCGAGCTGGTCGGGGCGATCTTCTGTGGCTTCTTAGGCGGCCGGGCGGTCAGCGGCGGCCGGACCTTGGTGACGTCGTTGATCACCGGCGCGTTGACGTCGGCGACCGCGGCGGCGCCATTGCGGTAGGCCAGCCCCCAGGCCAGCACGGTGTCCAGATAGGCCTGCGAGTGGTTGTAGCTCAACACCGCGGCCTGCAGGCCGGGCAGCGTGGCCAGGTTGCGCCCGTCGGCGCACAGGTAGCGGCCGGCGGCCACGGTGGCGTCGAAGATGTTGTTGGGGTCCCGTTTGCCGTCGTGGTTGCCGTCGGCGGCCCAGTGCACCCAGGTGGACGGGATGAACTGCATCGGACCGACCGCCCGGTCGAAGACCGGGTCACCGTCGTAGAAGCCGTGGTCGGTGTCGGTGATGACGGCGTTGTCGGCCAACGTGCCGTCCAGCACCGGGCCCAGGATCCGGCCGCGAGTGGTGCCGTCGGCGTACAGCCGGCCGGATTCGGCATGGCCGGACTCGGTGTGCCCGATGCCGGCCAGCAGCCACCAGGGCAGGTGGCAGGCCGGCTGCTCGACGGCCAGCTGTGCCGCGGCCAGCCGGTAGGCCCGCAACGCCATGGCCGGAATGCCCAGCTGGCCCATGTCAGCGGCCGGGCCGAACACGCCGTCGATGACGGACACCGGCTGAGCCGGCTGATTGGTGCTGACCGGCAGCGGATGGATGACGATCGGGCCGAGACCGGCCGCGGCCTGTGCATCGGTGCGGCCGCTGCCGGCCGGAATGCCGGCGGCCTGCCCGGCCTGCGCCGCGGCGGGCGGCGCGGCCTGTTTGGTGGCGGCCCGGCTGACAGCGGGCAGTCCGAGCAACGCTCCGAGCATCAGCACCGTGATGCTGAACAGCGTCCCCCTCAGCGAGAACTGGAATCCGGCGGGTGCGTACCGCGGGTGTGACACGAGCAAAACCCCTTGCAATAACGTCTGTATATGCAGCACTGCTTGCGGCGTCTTCGATCTCATCATCGGCAAGACCCTGCCGATTCGCCAGCCAAAAGCCGGCTTGAATTCCAAGTTAGGCCGAAGGTCCCGGTTGAGGCAACCCTGGGTATGAGCCGGTCAGCTGGCGTTAGACCCGGCCGGGCGGGTTCCCGGACGCCTGGACCACCGGTTCTGGCGGGTCAGACCGTAGGTTCTGGCCGGTTAGACCACAGGTTCCGGCGGGTCAGATCACCGGTTCCGGGGCCGGCTCGGGCTCCGGCAGCGGCTCCACCCGGAGTCGGGCAGCCCGGTGGCCGTCCACCTCGAGCACCACCAGCGTGTGGGCCGTGATCAGCACCCGGTCCCCGACCGTGGGCAGCCGGCCCAGTTCGGCCATCACGAAACCCGCCGCGGTCTCATACGGACCGTCCGGCAGCGCGACTCCGGTGAACTCGGCGAACTCGTCGAGGTTGCACCGGCCGTCCAGCTCGACCACGCCGCCGGTCAGCCGGTGGCTGGCCTCGGAGTCCTCGTCGTATTCGTCCCGGATGTCGCCGATCACCTCCTCGATCAGATCCTCGAGCGTGACGATGCCGTCGGTGCCGCCGTACTCGTCCTCCACGATCGCCAGGTGGTGACCTTCCCGCCGCATCTCACTGAGCGCGGCCAGCACCTTCTTCGAACCGGGCAGCCGCTTGACCTCACGGGCCAGATCGCCGACCACCCGCGACCGGTCTTCGCCGCCGCCGCCACCGAGCAGCAGATCCCGGATGTGTACGAAGCCGAGCACGTCGTCGCTGTTCTGCCCGATCACCGGGTACCGGGAGTGCGGCGTGTCGCCAGCCAGCTTGGCCGCCCGGCGGACCGTGGTGCTGGCCTCCAGGAACACCACCTCGGTGCGCGAGATCATCACCTCGCTGACCGAGCGCTCACCGGCGGCGAACACCTCGTCGATCAGCCTTCGCTCGTCGCTGGACAGCGCCTCGTGCGCGGCCACCAGGCCGCGCAGTTCGTCCTCGCTGATCGCCTCTCGGCCGGCCCGCGGGTCACCGCCCAGTATCCGGACCATGCCGTTGGTGCAGGCCGACAGCAGCCAGATGACCGGCCGAGCCACCGTGGCCAGCCGATCCAGGGTCGGCCCGAACAGCAGCGCGGCGCCCTCCGCGCGCTGCAGCGCCAGCCGTTTCGGCACCAGCTCGCCGACCACCAGGGTCACGAAGGAGATCACCAGGGTGACGCCGATGATGCCGATCACGCTGGCCGGCCCCTTGCCCAGGCCGTGCCGGACCAGGCTGTCCTTCGCGGTTTCGGACAGGGTCACCGCGCCGAAGGCGGAGGACAGCAACGCGGTCGAGGTGACCCCGATTTGGACGGCCGCCAGGAACCGGTTCGGGTCGGCCACCAGCCGGGCCACCGCCTGCCCGCGCCGGCCGGCCTCGGCCATCGTGCGGGCCTGTCCCTCGCGCAGCGAGACCAGCGCGATCTCGGCGGCCACGAACAGCCCTTCGATGAGGATCAGGGCAAGCACGATGCACACGTTGAGCACGGTGCTGTTCATCTTCTCCGTCCGAGAGCCATCTCCGACATTCCCAATGCAAGTGTATGGTCGGCGCTGGCGGCGACGAGGACAGGAAGCTCTTCAGCGATGCGGTTACTGGTGACCGGCGGTGCCGGTTACATCGGCAGCGTGGTGGCCAGTGAGCTGATCGAGGCCGGTCATCGGGTGACCGTGCTGGACGACCTGTCGACCGGCCATGCCGACGCGGTGCCGGCCGGCGCGGAGTTCGTCCCGGCCTCGGTCACCGAAGCCGAACCGGTGCTGGCCGATGCCGGCTACGACGCCGTGCTGCATTTCGCGGCCAAGTCGCTGGTGCCGGAGTCGATGACCGCGCCGCAACGGTACTGGGACACCAACGTCTGCGGCACCCTCGCGCTGTTGGAGGCGATGCGGGCCACCGGCGTGCGGCGGATCGTCTTCTCCTCCACCGCCGCCACCTACGGGGAACCGGAGACGGTGCCGATCACCGAGGACGCCGCGACCCGGCCGAGGAGTCCGTACGGCGCGAGCAAGCTCGCGGTCGACCAGATGCTGACCGGCTACGCCACCGCGCACGGGTTCAGCGCGGTCAGCCTGCGCTACTTCAACGTCGCCGGCGCCAAGCTGACCCGGCCGTCGCCGCTGGGTGAGCGGCACACCATCGAAACCCACCTGATCCCGATCGCGCTGCAGGTGGCGGCCGGCAGCCGGGCGGTGCTGCGGATCAACGGCACCTCCTATCCGACCCCGGACGGCACCTGCGTGCGGGACTACATCCACATCCTGGACCTGGCCGAGGCGCATCTGCGAGCGCTGGACTGGACCGCCTCGAACAGCGGCCACCTGGTGTGCAACCTGGGGTCCGGCTCGGGCGCGTCGGTGCGCGAGGTGGCCGACACCGTCCGGCGGGTAACCGGCCGGCCGACCCCGACCGAAGGCGCGCCGAACCGGGCGGGTGATCCGGCCGTGCTGGTCGCCTCGCACAACCGCGCCCGGCAGGTGCTGGGCTGGCAGCCGAGCCGGGATCTGGCCACGATGGTCACCGACGCCTGGGCGTTCACCCAGTTGTCTGATGGCTGAAAAGCTGGCAGACCAGATCAGCTGGCGATCTCCCGGCCGAGTCAACCTGATCGGCGAACACACCGATTACAACGACGGATTCTGCCTGCCGCTGGCGATTGCGGCCGGCTGCGTGGCGACCGCCGGGCAGCTGGACGAACCGGTGCTCGAGGTGGTGTCGGCGCAGCGCGCCGATCCGGTCGAGCTGCCGCTGGACGCGCTTGCGCCCGGGGCGCTGGCCGGGCCGGACGCCTGGGCCGGCTACCCCGCCGGCGTGGTCTGGGCGCTGGCCGAGCGGGGGCACCGGCTGACCGGGCTGTCCATCAGCATCGACAGCGACGTGCCCACCGGCGCCGGGTTGTCCTCCTCGGCGGCGCTGGAATGCTCGGTGGCCGGCGCGGTCAACGACCTGTTCGACCTGGGCCTCAGCCGCCAGCAACTGGTGTCGGTCGCCCGGCAGGCGGAGAACGACTTCGTCGGCGCGCCTACCGGCGGCATGGACCAGCTCGCCTCGGTGTTCGGCCGGGCCGGGCACGTACTGCTCTGCGACATGCGCTCGCTCGAGGTCGAGGCGGTGCCGCTCGACCTGGCCGGTGCCGGGCTGACGCTGCTGGTGACCGATACCAGGGCACCGCACCAGCTCACCGACGGCCAGTACGGCGAGCGCCGCCTCGACTGCGAGGCGGCCGCCCGGCAGCTCGGCGTGCCGGCGCTGCGCGACATCGAGGCCGAAGGGTTGGCCGCCGCGCTGGCCCGGCTGGACAGCGACCGGTTGCGCAAGCGGGCCCGACACGTGATCACCGAGAACGACCGGACGCTGGCCTGCGCCGAGCTGCTCCGGCATGGCCGGCTGAACGAGATCGGCCCGCTGCTCATAGCCTCGCACGTCAGCATGCGCGACGACTTCGAGAACACCGTGCCGGCGGTCGATCTGGCGGTCGAGGTGATGCTGGCCTTCGGCGCGCTCGGCGCCCGGATGACCGGCGGCGGCTTCGGCGGCTGTGTGATCGGGCTGTTCGAGCCCCGCCAGGCCCGGGCCGCCGCGGTGGCCATCGACGGCGCCTTCGCCGGCCGGAGCTACCAGCCGCCGGTCAGCTTCGAGGTGCGGCCGGCCGACGGCCTGCGCCGGCTTTGAGCCACCGGGCGGGCTCGCTGGCTGGGCCCGGCCGGCCCGGTACCGACCGCCCGGCGTCGCTACCCGGTTCCGAGGGCACCGACTTGTAGCGTCGGGCCATGCGGTTGCTGCACACCTCCGACTGGCATCTGGGCCGCACGCTGCACGGCGTCGACCTGCTGTCGGCGCAGGCGGCGGTGCTCGGTCAGATCGAGGGTCTGGTGGCCGCGCCACCGGACGGAATCGCGGTCGACGCGGTGATCGTGGCCGGCGACGTCTACGACCGTGCGGTGCCGCCGGTGGAGGCGGTCGCGCTGTTCGCCCGGACCTTGGGCGAGCTGGCCAGGCACAGCACGGTGATCGTCAGCTCCGGCAACCACGACTCGGCGATCCGGCTGGGTTTCGGGTCCCGGCTGTTCACCGACCGGATCCGGCTGCGGACCGAGCTGGCCGAGGTCGGCACGCCGGTGCTGCTCGGTAGCACCGAGGCGCCGGTGGCGATCTACCCGCTGCCCTACCTGGATCCGGACTCGGCCCGGTTCGCGCTCAGCCCGGACGGCGAGCCGCTGGCCCGGTCGCACCAGGCGGTGATGTCGGCCGCGATGGATCGGGTCCGGGCCGATCTGGCCGGCCGGCCCGGTCATCGATGCGTGGTGGCGGCGCATGCCTTCGTGGTCGGCGGCCAGCCCAGTGAGAGCGAGCGCTCGATCGTGGTGGGCGGCGTGGACAGCGTGGCCGCCGACACCTTCGCCGGCGCCGACTACGTCGCACTCGGCCACCTGCACGGCGCGCAGCAGCCGCGCGGCAGCGGCCCAGCGGTGCTTGCCTACTCCGGCTCGCCGCTGCGCTACTCCTTCTCCGAGCTGGCCCAGACCAAGTCGGTCAACCTGGTGGATCTGCCGGCCGCCGGGCCGGTCACCGTCACTCAGGTGCCGCTGGTCCAGCCACGCCAGATGGCCGAGCTCACCGGCCGGCTTGACCAACTGCTGGCCAGCACCGGCCACGAGCAGGACTGGGTGCGGGTCACCATCACCGACCGGGCCCGGCCGGATCAGCTCTTCGACCGGTTGAAGGCGCGCTTTCCGTACCTGCTGAATGTGGTCTTCGCACCGGACGGCGCGCAGCCGGCCGGGGTCGTCGCCGCCCGGCTCGCGGTCGAGCCGAGCCCGCGCGAGCTGGCCGGCGACTTCATCGCCCACGTCACCGGGGTCGAGGCGTCCGAGGTCGAGCTGGCGCTGTTCGAAGGCGCCTACGTGGCTGCCCTGGCCGAGCACGCGGCGGCCGGCTGATGCGGCTGCACTGGTTGTGCATGACCGCCATCGGCCCGTTCGCCGAGCGGGCCGAGCTGGACCTCGACCGGTTCGGCGACGCCGGGCTGTTCCTGATCGAAGGCCAGACCGGCGCCGGCAAGTCCACCATTCTGGACGCGATCAGCTTCGCGCTGTACGGCAAGCCCGCGCAGAGCTCGACGACGCTGGAGCGGCTGAAGTCCCACCACGCCCCGGCCGGCACCGAGCCCGCGGTGGAGCTGGTCTTCGAAACCCAGAGCGGCCGCTACCGGATCCGGCGCACGCCGAGCTACGACCGGCCGAAGAAGCGCGGCGCCGGCACCACCCCGATGCGCATGACCGTGCGCCTCTACCGGCTGACCGGAGCCGATACCGTCGCTGGCGGCGAGCTGATCTCGCACAACCTGGCCGACGTGGAAGACGAGATCACCCGGGCGGTCGGGCTCAGCCACACCCAGTTCGTGCAAACCGTGCTGCTGCCGCAGGGCGAGTTCGCCAGCTTCCTGAGCGCCAAGACCGAGGTCAAGCGGGCACTGTTGCAGCGGCTGTTCGGCACCGAGTTGCTGGACCGCACCCAGACCAAGCTGGTCGAGGGCCGGGCCGCCGCCGAGAAGGCACGCCGGGCCGCGGTGGAAACGGTGCGCGACGCGGTGCACGCCTTCGCCGGATCGGTGGCGCTGGCCGAGGCCGAGCTGGCCGAGCTGCTGGTGGTGGCCGAGTCCGGCGATGCGGACCGGGTACCCGGGCAGCTGGCCGCCAGCCGGCGCCGGCTGCAGGACGAGGTCACCGACGCCGCCGGCCGGCTGTCCGTCGCGAGCAGGCGCCGAGCTGCCGCCGACCGGGTGGTGCAGGCCGAGACCGTGCTGGCCGATCGGCGAGCGCTGCGGGCGACGCTGCGCGAGCAACTGCGCCGGCTGCTGGCGCAGGCCGAGCAGTACGAGGCCGGCCAGGCCGAGCTGGCCGCCGCCGAGCGGGCGCTGACGGTGCGGCCGGCGTTCGAGGCCGCCCGGGCCGCCGTCGGCGCCCTGGACCGGGCGCGGCAGGTGGCCGCCACCGCGCGGACCCGGTTGCCCGAACCGCTGGCCGACGCGGCGGAGCCCGCGCTGCGCACGGCGGCCGCCAGCCGGCACGGCACGCTCGGCTCACTGGCCGACGAGCTGCGCCGGGAGCTGACGCTGGCCGATCGGGTTGCCGAATTGGATCAGCTGGCTGCCGAGCAGGCGGCCCGGCAGGCCGGCATCGAACGAGCCGAGGCGCTGCTGGCCGAACTACCCGGCCAGCAGCGCGAACTTGCCGAGACACACACCGCGGCGCAGCAGGCGGCGGCCCAGTTGGCCGGGCTGGTCGCCGAGCGGGATCGGGCCGCCGCCCGGCTCGTCGCGGCGCGGCAGGCCGAGACCGCCGCTCGGGAAGCGGCGGAGGAGAAACAGCTGGTGCAGGAGCTGTTCGACGCCGAGCAGCGGGCCGAGCAGAAGGTGCTGTCGTTGCGTACCGCGTGGCGGGCCAACATCGCCAGTGAACTCGGCCTGGCACTGCAGGCCGGCGATCCGTGCTCGGTCTGCGGATCGCTGGAGCATCCGAAGCCGGCCCGGCCGAGCGCCGATCACGTCAGTCAGGAACAGCTGCAGCGGGCCGAGGACGAGCTGGGCCGGCTGACCGGAGCGGTGCAGGGCCGCAAGACCCAGCTCGCCGAGCTGCAGGCCAGCCTGGTCCAGCTACAGGTGGCCGCCGATCAGCTCAGCCCGGAACTGGCCGAAGCCACCCTGACCCGGGCCTCGACCGCGCTGGCCGGCGCCCAGCAGGCGGCCGATCAGCTGCCGGTGGTAGAGCAGGCATTAGCACGGCTGCGGCGCGAGCAGGCGGAGTTGCAGGAACAGGTTCGCACCGCCGACGCCGAACGGGCGGCGCTGGCCGAGCGCTGCACCGGGCTGCGGCGGGCCATCGACTCCGACCAGACCAGGCTGGCGCAGGCCCGCGCCGGTCATGGGTCGGTGGCCGACCGGGTCGCCGCGCTGCGAGAGGAGTTGGCCGCGATCGAAGCGGCTGCTGCTGCCGCCGCCGACCAGGCCAGCGCGCTGGCCGCGGCCGAGGCGGCCGGCGAGCTGTTCAGCGGCGCGCTGACCGCGGCCGACTTCGGCGACCAGCAGGCCTGGCAGCAGGCGGAGCGGTCGAGCGCCCGGCTGGCCGAGCTGCGGCAGGAGCTGCGCGGTTACGCCGAGCAGCTGGCCCGGGTGCAGGCCCGGCTGGCCGCCGACGAGCTGATCGACCCGGCGCTGGACGACGAACCGGCCGAGCTGACCGAACTTGTTGCCGCCGCCGCCGCGGCTGAAGCCGAGGAGCAGGCGGCGGCCGGCCGGCACGGCGCGGCGCAGGACCGGCTGGCCATCGCTGGCGAGCTGTCCGGCCGGCTGGAACGGGCGGTGCGCAAGGGCGCCGAGGTGCTGGAGCGCACCGCGCCGGCCATCCGGATCGGCAACCTGGTGTCCGGCCTCGGTGATAACCAGCTCAAGATGGAACTCACGACCTATGTGCTGATCCGCCGCTTCGCCGAGGTGCTGGCGGCGGCCAACACCCAGCTGCACCGCATCTCCCAGGGTCGCTACCAGCTCGAGCACACCGACGCGCGCACCGGCAACGCCCGCTCCGGGCTGAACCTGCGGGTGCTGGACCTGCACACCGGCCGGCCCCGGGACCCGGCCACCCTGTCCGGCGGCGAGACCTTCTACGTGTCGCTGGCGCTGGCGCTCGGGCTGGCCGACGTGGTGCGGGCCGAGTCCGGCGGGATCGACCTGGGCACCCTGTTCATCGACGAGGGCTTCGGCACCCTCGACGCCGAGGTGCTGGACGGGGTGATCTCGGTGCTGGACTCGCTGCGACAGGGCGGCCGCGCGGTCGGCATCGTCAGCCACGTCAGCGAGCTGAAGATGCGAATCGCGGATCAGATCCGGGTGATCCGCAACGTCGACGGCACCTCCCGGCTGCAGGTCACCGGCTGAGGCTCCTCAGCCAAGCCCGGTCGAACCCGGCGGCTGGCAGTACGGGCACCAGTACAGGTTGCGGCCGACCAGCTCCTCCTTGCGGACCTCGGTTCCGCACACCCGGCACGGCAGTCCGACGCGGAAATAGACGTAGTTCGCCTGGCCGCGAGCCAGCGGCGGTCGCAGCCGGACCCGATGCTCCGGTCGCAGCGTCTCGATCCGGCCCACCCGCACCCCGTGTCGCATCAGCGCGACCAGGTCCAGCCACATGGCCTGCCAGACCACCTGGGGCAGCGACTGGCCGGGCAGGAACGGATCGATCCGGTGCCGGAACAACAGTTCGGCTCGATAGACATTGCCGATTCCGGCGATCACCGCCTGATCCATCAGCAGCGCGGCGACCGAGGTACGGCTGCGCCGGATCCGTTGCCAGGCCCGCGTCGGGTCCGCGTCGCGACGCAGCGGGTCGGGGCCCAGCCGGCCGAACAGGCCGGCCACCTCGGCTGGCTGCAGCAGCTCGCAGGCGGTCGGGCCGCGCAGATCGGTCCAGGCACCGCCGGCCACCAGCCGCAGCCGAAGTGCGCCGACCGGCTCCGGTGGCAAGCCTGCCCCGGTGGTGAACTTGCCGTACAGGCCGAGGTGCACGTGCAGGGTCGGCGCGTCCTCGTAGTAGTGCAGCAGGTGCTTGCCGTACGCCTCGGTCCGGGCCAGCACCTGCCCGTCCAGCAACGCCGCCCCGTCGGCGAATCGGCCCTGCGGGCTGGAGACCCGCACCGGCCGGCCGCCGAACAGCCTGCGCTGCTCGCGCGCCAGCCGGTGCAGCGTGTGCCCCTCAGGCATCAAACCCCGCAAGCATCTTCAGCCCAGCCGCGCGGCGCGGCGCGGACCAGCGATCAGGACGCCATCGCCTTCTGCAGGTTGGCGTCGATGGCGTCCAGGAACTCCTCGGTGGTCAACCACGGGCTGTCCTTGGAGATCAGCAGCGCCAGGTCCTTGGTCATCTGGCCGCCCTCGACCGTTTCGATGCACACCCGTTCCAGGGTCTCGGCGAAGCGGGTCACCTCGGGGGTGCTGTCCAGCTTGCCGCGGTGCGCCAGGCCGCGGGTCCAGGCGAAGATCGAGGCGATCGGGTTGGTCGAGGTCGGCTTGCCCTGCTGGTGCTGCCGGTAGTGCCGGGTCACCGTGCCGTGCGCCGCCTCGGCCTCCACCGTCCGGCCGTCCGGGGTCATCAGCACCGAGGTCATCAGCCCGAGCGAGCCGAAACCCTGGGCCACCGTGTCGGACTGGACGTCTCCGTCGTAGTTCTTGCAGGCCCAGACGTAGCCGCCCTCCCACTTCAGCGACGCGGCCACCATGTCGTCGATCAGCCGGTGCTCGTAGGTGATGCCGGCCGCCTCGAAGTCGGCCTTGAACTCGGCCTCGAACACCTCGGCGAAGATGTCCTTGAACCGTCCGTCGTAGCCCTTGAGAATGGTGTTCTTGGTGGACAGGTACACCGGGTAGTTGCGGTCCAGGCCGTAGCGCATCGAGGCTCGGGCGAAGTCGCGGATGGAAGCGTCCAGGTTGTACATGGCCAGCGCCACGCCCGGACCCGGGAAGTCGAAGACGTTCAACTCGATCGGCTGGCTGCCGTCCTTCGGGGTGAAGGTGAGGGTCAGCGTGCCCTCGCCCGGCACCTTCAGGTCGGTGGCCCGGTACTGGTCACCGAACGCGTGCCTGCCGACCACGATCGGCTTGGTCCAGCCCGGCACCAGCCGCGGCACGTTGGCCATGATGATCGGCTCGCGGAAGATCACCCCGCCCAGGATGTTGCGGATGGTGCCGTTCGGCGAGCGCCACATGTGTTTGAGCCCGAACTCGGCCACCCGCGCCTCGTCCGGGGTGATGGTGGCGCACTTGACGCCCACCCCGTGTCGCTTGATGGCGTTGGCGGCATCGATCGTGACCTGGTCGTCGGTGGCGTCGCGGTGCTCGATGCCCAGGTCGTAGTACTCCAGGTTGATGTCGAGGTACGGGTGGATCAGCCGGTCCTTGATGAACTGCCAGATGATCCGGGTCATCTCGTCGCCGTCGAGCTCGACGACGGTGCCGGTCACCTTGATCTTCGACATGTAGGAACCCTTCGATCGGAAAGCTGTGGGTCAGTACCAGTGCCAGGGCCAGTCGCCGACCGCCACGAGGCCGGGGTCGGGCTGCGGCGGGGCTGCGGCCTGCTGGTATGCGAGCTTACCGGCGGGCTCGGCGCCGACTCGGCCCAGGCCGGACACCAGCGCCGGTACCGGGATGCCGGGTTGGTCGCAATCGCGACGGGGACTAGGTTCTGCATTCGTGACTGCCACCGCCCCGCGCCACGCCACCGTCGTCGATGCCCTCGCCGAGGAGTACCTGGCCGGCTACGCCGAGCTTGACCCGATGATGGCCACCAACGTCGGCATCGCCGGCTATGACGCCCTATTGCCCGACCTGTCGCCGGACGGGCACGCCGCCCGCGACGAGCTGACCCGCCGGACGCTGAGCAAGCTCGACACCGCCGAGCCGGCCGACGACATCGACCGGGTGACCATCGCCGCGATGCGGGAGCGGCTCGGCGTGCTGCGCCAGATCTATGACCTGGGCATGCCGCTGTCCGAGCTGAACAACATCGTCAGCCCGGTGCAGGACGTCCGGGCGGTGTTCGACCTGATGCCGACCGATACCCCCGCCGACTGGGCCATCGTCGCCCAGCGGCTGGCGGCGGTGCCGGCCAGCCTGGATTCCTACCTCACCTCGCTGCGCCAGGCCGCCAGCCAGGGCGACGTCGCGCCCCGCCGGCAGGTGCAGGCCTGCATCGTGCAGAGCGAGGCCAACCTCGGCCCGGACGGCTTCTTCGCCAGCCTGGTCGGCCGGGCCGGCAGCGACGGGGCGGCGATCCCGGACACGCTGCGGGCCGAGCTGGACCGTGGTGCGCATGCCGCGCAGGCTGGCTACCAGCGACTGCGGGACTTCCTGGCCGACGCGCTGCTGGCGCAGGCGCCGGCCGACGACGCGGTGGGCAGCGAACGGTATGCGCCACTGTCCCAGATGTTCCTGGGCGCTCAGATCGAGCTGGCCGAGGTGTACGAGTGGGGGCAGCAGGAACTGGCCCGGATCACCGAGCTGATGCGCCGGACCGCCGCGCAGATCTCACCCGGCGCCTCCATCAATGAGGCGATTGCCCTGCTGGACGCCGACCCGGCCAGGACGCTGTCCGGCACCGACACGCTGCAGGCGTGGATGCAGCAGCGGGCAGACGAGGCCGTCGAGGCGTTGGGCGCGGACCACTTCGACATCCCGGAGCCGGTGCGACGGCTGGAATGCCGGATCGCACCCACCAATACCGGCGTCATCTACTACACCAACCCCTCCGACGACTTCTCCCGGCCCGGCCGGATGTGGTGGTCGGTGCCGGCCGGCGTGACCGAGTTCTCCACCTGGCGGGAGCTGACCACCGTCTACCACGAGGGAGTGCCCGGACATCACCTGCAGATCGGGCAATCGATCTACAACCGGGCCGAGCTGAACAGTTGGCGCCGGCTCGGCGCCTGGGTGTCCGGGCACGGCGAGGGCTGGGCGCTGTACTCGGAATGGCTGATGGCCGACCTCGGCTACATGGACGACCCCGGCGACCGGATGGGCCTGCTGGCCGGCCAGTCGCTGCGGGCCGCCCGGGTGGTGATCGATGTCGGCGTGCATTGCCGGTTCCCGGCGCCGGCCGAGGTGGGCGGCGGTGAGTGGACCTACGACAAGGCTTGGCAACTGCTCAGCAGCCACGGCCACATGTCCACCGAGGTGCTCCGCTTCGAACTGGAGCGCTACCTCGGCTGGCCGGGGCAGGCGCCGTCCTACAAGCTCGGCGAGAAGCTGTGGTTGGAGTTGCGCGACGAGGCCCGGACCCGGGCCGGGGCCGACTTCGACCTGCGCGAGTTCCACCGCCGGGCGCTGAACCTGGGCAGCATGGGACTGGACGTGCTGCGCCACGCGGTGCTCAACGAGCTGTGAGCATGGTTTGTGGCTTGCGTGTCAGTCGATCCCGTGGAGCAGCCAGATCATCCCAAGTCGGCGACAGCCGGACCGTCGAGCATCGACCACGGCTGGCCGCCGTTATCCGGGATCACTCCGCTTGCGGATGGCTTGCGCCGTTGGTGAGTAGTTCGGGGTGGTGCAGGTGGTTGCGTAGTGGTCGTTGGATGGGGTGCCAGTCTGGTGGTTGCCAGTGTGGGACGCCGTTGATCATGACCGTTTGCCAGCCTTGCGCGGGTGCCAGGTTGTTGTGGTAGCCGCAGGCGATCGCCATCGAGTTCAGGTCGGTGTGGCCGCCGGTGGCCCAGTCGGTGGCGTGGTGGATCTCCGACTTCGCGGCGGGGCGATCACAGCCGGGGAAGGTACAGCCGCGGTCGCGGGCGAAGAGTGCTTTGCGTTGGCCGGGTGAGGCCAGTCGGCGGCCGCGGCCGTAGGCGAGGATGCCGCCGGCGTCATCGAGCACGGCCGGCAGGACGTTGCCTTGCGCGGCCAGCCGTAGCGCGTCGTCGATGGTGAGGGTGCCGCCGTGGTGGGTGGTGGCCCGCCCGGCTCGCCGTTCCAGATCTGTCAGGGTCATGGTGATGATCAGCTGGCTGGGTAGCCCTGCGTGGTCGGGCAGCTCGCCTGCTGCCAGGAGTCGGCGGCCGGCTTCTTCGAAGGCGTCGTGCAGCCGCTGCGCCGGGCTTCGCTCGTCCGCACCGAGCGCGTCGGCCGGGCGCTGGGCCGCGAGCGGGGTGAGGACGGCCTCCCAGATCGCCTGGCAGGCCGGGCTGAGCCGGCCATCCAGCAGCCCGCTCGAATCCGGGAGGCGGGTCAGGGAGAGTCGCCGGTGCGCCTGC
>JBJMIB010000002.1:0-1791 GCA_045807085.1 Jatrophihabitantaceae bacterium | reverse complement strand
GCGTCGAACCAGGTCCGCGCCGGCACCTTGCCGCCGAAGATGTTCCCACTGCTGCATAGCCGGGGTGGGTCGGTATCGCAGATCGGTGCCGGATGTGATCCGTCCGGCCACACCAACACCGCGCCGGAGTACTGGGGCGTCGCACCGACGAACCCGGCGGACCGGTTTTCCTGCGTCGTGCCGGTCTTGCCGAGCATCGGACGGTTCCAATGCGCGGCCTGGGCCGCGGCGAAGGATGTACCGCCGGGTTGGTCGTCCTTGCTCAACCCGACTGCCAGCGAGTTCGCCAACCCGTCCGGAACGACCTGCTCGCAGGGCGCTTCGGGTACCGGCACGTGATGGCCGTTGCGGTCCAGCACCGCGTCGATCGGGGTCGGTGGGCACCACTTGCCGCCGCTCATCAAGGTGGCGCCGACGTTGGCGAGATCCAGCGGGCTGGTCGGCTCGGCGCCCAGCGTGTAGGAGCCGCGCTTTTCCTTCTTCACCGCGTCAGCGATAGTCCGACCCGCGGAGTCCTTGAAGTTCAAGCTTTGCCGCATGCCCAGCCGGTAGGCCATGTCCACCACCGGATCGATCTTGCCGATCCGGTCTTCCAGCGCGACGAAAGTGGTGTTCGGAGAGATCGCCAGCGCGGTCTGCAAGGACACCGACCCGGTGCGGTACTTGCCGGCGTTGGTCACCGTGTACGGGCCGCCGTTGTCCCGGAACACCCGCGAGGTGTACGCGTCCATCACCGGCACCGGATTCATGATCCCCATGCCGCGCTCCAGCAAGGCGGCAGAGGTGAAGATCTTGTAGATCGACCCGGCACCGAAGCCCTGCACGAGAGAAGGCAGCGCATAGGACGTCTGGCCGGCGTCGGCGTCGAGACCGTAGTCACGGTTGGCCACCAGCGCCCGCACCGCGTGCCGGTCGCGACCCGGCTCCACGATGGCCATCGCGTTGGCGATTCCCGGCGTCTGGGTCGGGACCTCCGCGGTGGCCGCACGCTTGGCGATGTCACTGGCCCGCCGGTCGAGGTTGGTGCGGATCAGGTACCCGCCGCGGCGCAGCTTGTCCTCCGGGAAACCCACGGTGGCGAGGTAGTCCAAGGCGTACTGGCAGTAGAAACCGTCAGCGGGGCCGGCGCCGACGCAGACGTTGGTCAGCCCGGTCAGCGGACGCTGCACGCCCAACGGCTCGGCCTTGGCCGCCTCGGCCTGAGTGGGGGTGATCGACCCGACGTTGGTCATCTCATCGATCACGACATTGCGCCGGGCCAGCGCCTGCACCGGATTTTCCACCGGATCGTAAAAGCTGGTTGAGCGCACCATCCCGGCCAGCAGCGCGGCCTGGGAGATGGTGAGCCGGTCCGGGGTGGTGTTGAAGTAGGTTCTCGCTGCCGAGGCGACTCCGTAGGCGTTGTGGCCGAAGAAGACGATGTCGAGATACCGCGCCAGGATCTCGTCCTTGGACAGGTGTTTTTCCAGCTGCAGGGCCACCCGGACCTCGCGCAGCTTGCGCGCTGGGGTGCTCTCCACGGCTGCAGCCCGTTCGGCGTCATTCTGTGCGACTGCGTAGAGCATGTAGTTCTTGATGTACTGCATCGTCAGGGTCGAGGCGCCCTGGCCCTCCAGTGCGCTGCCGCTGGAAGACAGGTTGGTCATCAGGGCTCGCGCGGTCCCCCGCCAGTCCACTCCGTTGTGTTCGAAGAACCGGCGGTCCTCGATGGCGATGATCGCTGCTTTCATCGTGTCAGCGATGTTCTTCGCGGGGGTGTTGAACCGGTTCTGGTCGAACACGTAGGCGATC
>JBJMIB010000001.1:0-131876 GCA_045807085.1 Jatrophihabitantaceae bacterium | reverse complement strand
GGCCGGCCGGCGGGCGGGCGCTCGGCCGCGCTCGGTGGCGCGGGCCGATGACACCGAGTCGCTGGGCGCCGCCGGTTCGGTCACCCGGGCGGTGCCGCCACCGACGGTGACCAGATCCGGCGCCGGCGCCGTCTCCTCGCGGGTTGCCACGCCACCGGCCCGGGCGTTGCTCAGCCCCGTGAACCGGGCCGAGCCGAATGCCGCGCTGCGCGAGAACAGCGACACCAGCGGATGGGTGAACAGGAACACCACGACCAGGTCCAGGATGGTCGACATGCCGAGGGTGAAGGCGAACCCCTTCACGTCACCGGCAGCGAAGTAGTACAGGGTGGCCGCGGCCAGGAAGGACACCGTGTCGGCGGACAGGATGGTCCGCCGCGCTCGCAGCCAGGCCCGCGGAATCGCCACCCGGGCCGTCCGGCCCTCGTGCACCTCGTCCTTTATTCGTTCGAAGAAGACCACGAACGAGTCGGCGGTGATGCCGACCGCGACGATGAAACCGGCGATGCCGGCCAGGGTCAGGGTGAAGCCGATCTGCTTGCCCAGGATCACCAGCATCGCGTAGGTCAGCCCGCCGGAGACGATCAGGGAGGCGATCGTGACCAGGCCGAGTGCCCGGTAGTAGATCAGCGAGTAGACCACCACCAGGATCAGGCCGATGCCACCGGCCAGCATGCCGGCCTTGAGCTGGTCGGTGCCCAGCGTCGGCGAGACCGAGGTGGCCGCCTGCTGGATGAAGTTCAGCGGCAGTGCGCCGTACTTCAGCGAGTTGGCCAGGTTGGTGGCCGACTGCTGGGTGAAGTTGCCGGTGATCTGGGTGGTGCCGTTGATGGTGCTCTGGATGGTCGAGGCCACGATGACCTTGCTGTCCAGGGTGTCGGCGACCACGTTGGCGATGTCACCGGGTTTGGCCGCCTCGTTGTGCTTGGCGGTGTAGTTGGCCCACTTGGTCTGCCCGCTCGGCTTGAGGTCGACATTCACCGTCCACTCGAACTGGCCCTGCACCGCGCCCGGCGCGATGGCGGCCGCCGTCTTCACCTCGGTGCCCTTCACGATCACCGGGCCGAGCAGGTACCGGGTGGTGTTCTGCTCGTCGCAGGTGATGATCGGCTTTTCCGGAACGTCCAGCGGCTTGACGGTGCTGTTGCACGGCCAGGACTGGATCGCCGCGTACAGCTGCTGCTTCTGGGCGGCGCTCATGGCGCCGACCGCCTCCGGCGTGCTGGGCGGGGTGAAACCGATGATCTTCCACTGGTCGATCGGAGCGCCGTTGTTGGGTGCGGTGGAACCGGACGGCGAGGCCGACGGGCTGGTCAGCGGGGTGGCCGAACCGGTGGGCGCCGGCGTGCTCGGGCTGGCGGCCGCCTTCGGCACGAGCTGG
Organism: Jatrophihabitantaceae bacterium; assembly: GCA_045807085.1. Taxonomy (GTDB): domain Bacteria; phylum Actinomycetota; class Actinomycetes; order Mycobacteriales; family Jatrophihabitantaceae; genus Jatrophihabitans_A. The sequence goes on along the minus strand of JBJMIB010000001.1, from coordinate 130,495 downwards.
CTGGCCGCCCGGGGCACCACCCGGCCGTGCGGGGACGGCGAGCTGGTCGGCTTGGCGGTGGCCTTGGCCGTCGCGCTGGCGGTCGGCTTCGCGGTGGCGCTGCCGGACGGGCTGGCCGAGCCGCTGGGGACCGCGCTGGCCGGCGGGGTGACCGGCAACGACTGCTGTTGCTGGCCGGACTGGTCATAGATCGGCAGCAGCGGGCGGAACTGCAGCAACGCGGTGCCGCCGACGTCCTTGATGTCGTTCGCGCTGGCACCCGGCACCGACACCACGATCCGGTCATTACCCTGCGTGACGACCTCCGCGGAGGAGACGCCGAGGCCGTTCACCCGATTGGTGATGATCTGCCGGGCCTGGTCCAGCGAGGGTTTCGACGGCGCCTTGCCGTTGATGGTCTGCGCCTTCAGGATGACCTGGGCACCGCCCTGCAGGTCCAGGCCGAGCTTGGGGGTACGGGGCTGGTGGGGCCAGAACACGATGCCGTACAGCACGACGAACAGGCCCAGGAGCACGGCGAAATAACGCCCGACGCGCAGCGCTCCGGCAGATGGTGCCACGAGAGTTGATCTCCTCAGTTGTTCTCTATTACCTGCCCGCGGTCAACACCCGGGCAGCCGACGCGACAGGTCGCGGGCTCGGCGCACAGTATGACCGATCACACTGGGTATTGCCGCATCGCCCGTCCCGCCAACTCCGGCACCGGCGCCGCTCGAGCGGTCACGACGGGGCGCCATCGATGGCATCCCGGTACTGGGGTGGCAGCTCGCCGACGTTGCGCAACGCGGCGATCGTCCATTTCACCTCCACGCCCGGCGCGATCGCCAGCAGCACGCTGTCGTCCTCCTGGTTCACCGAGACGACGGTGCCGTACAGGCCCGAGGTGGTCATCACCTCCACGCCCGGCGCGAGGCTCTGCCGGCGTTGCTGGTCGGCCACCGTGGCGCGGGTGCGATTACGCCGGGTGAAGGCGATCATGCCTGCCAGCAGTAGGGCCAGGATGATGATCGGCAGTAGGTTCACGATGCTTTCCAGGGACGTGACGGATGCGGGCCGGACGGGTAGCAGCTGAACGAAACGCCGCTGTGGTGGGTTCCCGGCCAGTCTAGGCGGCTTTCCGAAGCCGTCCGCTCAGCTGTCGAACAGCGTCGGCGGCAGGGATTCGGCCGGTGCCGCGACGCCGAGGTGCTGCCAGGCAGCCGGGGTCGCCACCCGACCACGCGGGGTGCGGGCCAGCAGGCCGGCCCGCACCAGGAACGGCTCGGCCACCTCCTGCACGGTCTCGATCTCCTCGCCGACGGCCACCGCCAGGGTGCCGACGCCAACCGGACCGCCGCCGAATCGGCGGACCAGCGCGTCCAGCACCGCACGGTCCAGCCGGTCCAGGCCGAGCGAGTCGACGTCGTAGACACCGAGCGCGGCGTGCGCCACCTCGGCCGTCACCACCCCGTCGGCACGGACCTCGGCGAAGTCGCGGACCCGGCGCAGCAGCCGGTTCGCGATCCGCGGCGTGCCGCGGGACCGGCTGGCTATCTCGCTGGCGCCGGCCGGCAACAGCCGCACGTCGAGCAGCCGGGCGGACCGGACCAGCACCAGCTCCAGTTCGGCCGGCGAGTAGAAGTCCATGTGCGCGGTGAAGCCGAACCGGTCGCGCAGCGGGCCGGTCAGCAGCCCGGCCCGGGTGGTGGCCCCGACCAGGGTGAACGGCGCCAGCTCCAGCGGGATGGCGGTGGCGCCAGGGCCCTTGCCGATCATCACGTCCACCCGGAAGTCCTCCATCGCCAGGTACAGCAGCTCCTCGGCCGGCCTGGCGATCCGGTGGATCTCGTCGATGAACAGCACCTCGCCCTCGGCCAGGCTGGTCAGCAGCGCGGCCAGGTCGCCGGCCCGCTCGATGGCCGGCCCCGAGGTGAGCCGGAACGGCGCCCCGAGCTCGGCGGCGATGATCATGGCCAGGCTGGTCTTGCCCAGCCCCGGCGGCCCGGACAGCAGCACATGGTCCGGTGGCCGGCGCCGGCGCAGCGCACCCTGCAGCACCACCTGCAACTGCTCGCGCACCTTGGGCTGGCCGATGAACTCGGTCAGCGACTTCGGCCGCAGGCTGGCTTCCAGTTCGCTCTCGTCCAGCTCGGGCAGCGGCGAGACCACATCTCGGACGACGGCCTCGCGCGCCAGCGCGTCCCGGGCCGATCCGTCCCAGCCGCCGGGGGCGGTGCCGTCGGTGCTCATCGAGCCCGGCCCAGCAGTTGGATGGCCCGGCGCAGGATTACCGACACCTCCGGGTTGTCCGTCGAGTCCGCGGCTACCGCCTCGATCGCCTCGGATGCCTCCTTGCCGGTGAAGCCCAGCCCGGCCAGGGCGTGCAGCACCTGGTCCTTCCACGGCGCGATCGCGGTCACCCCGGCCAGCCCGGCCGAGCCGTCGCTGCCGTCGATGGCGCCGATCCGGTCGCGCAGCTCGATCACGATCTTCTCCGCGCCCTTGCGGCCGATGCCGGGCACCTTGACCAGCGCCGGATAGTCGCCGGTGGCGATTGCCCGGCGTACCTCACGAGGTGGGTAGACCCCGAGGATGGTCTGGGCCAGCTTCGGGCCGACCCCGTTGGCCGTCTGCAGCAGCTCGAACAGCCCGCGCTCGTCGTCGTCGGCGAAGCCGTACAGGGTGAGCGAGTCCTCCCGCACCACCAGGCTGGTGGACAGCCGGGCGCTCTCGCCGACCCGTAGCCGGGCCAGCGTGCCCGGCGAGCAGGACACCGCCAGGCCGACTCCACCGACCTCCACCACGGCGCCGTCCGGTCCGACGGCGGCCACCCGGCCGTGCACGCTGGCGATCATCGGCGAACTCCGATCGTGGCTCGATTGCCGCTGGCGGCCGCCGCCTCGGCCAGCCGGGCCATTCCGGAGCCGCGCCAGATCTGGCAGATCGCCAGCGCCAGCGCGTCGGCCGCGTCGGCCGGCCGAGGTGCGCTGGGCAGCCGGAGGATCCGGGTGACCATGGCGGTCACCTGCGCCTTGTCGGCCGAGCCGGAGCCGGTGATCGCGGCCTTGACCTCCGACGGCGTGTGCAGTTGCACCCCGATGCCATGCCGCGCGGCGGCAACCATGGCCAGGCCAGCCACCTGGGCGGTGCCGGTCACCGTCCGCAGGTTGTGCTGGGCGAACACCCGCTCGACCACCACGATGTCGGGGCGGTGTGCCTGCACCGCCTCCTCGAAGGCGGCGGACAGGGCCAGCAACCGGCGCTCCAGCCGGTCATCGGTCGGGGTACGCAACACCTCGACGTGCACCAGGCTGAGCGGCCGGCCCGGCTGGCCGTCGACCACGCCGAGCCCGCACCGGGTGAGGCCGGGATCGACGCCGAGCACCCGCACTGGCCAGCCTTTCGGTCATTCGAATGGACGTTCGATGAGCCTACCCGCCACCGCTCGGCTCCCCGGCGCAGGACACGCCTGCCCATAGACTGCCCGACCGTGACCATTCCGTTCCGGCGGCCTCGGGCGCGCGTCCGGCCCAGCCCGATCTTCCTCCTGGTGCTGGCGCTGAGCGTGCTCAGTGGCTGGGTGTGTTGGAACGCGACGGCGGACAGCCGCAACACCCGGGTGGCGGTGTTCGTCTTCATCGTGGCCGCCTGGGTGGTCAGCCTCAGCCTGCACGAGTTCGCGCACGCCTTCCTGGCCTGGCGGTTCGGCGATCACGACATCGAGGCGCGTGGCTATCTGACCCTGAACCCGCTGCGGTACGCGCACCCGGTGCTGTCCATCCTGCTGCCGGTGCTGTTCATCGCGATCGGCGGCATCGGCCTGCCCGGCGGCGCGGTCTGGGTGCACCCGGAACGGTTCCGCTCAGACCTGCAGCGCGCCCTGGTGGCGGCGGTCGGGCCGTTGGTGAACGCGGTGCTGGCGGTGGTGCTGATCATGCTGGCCGGCCGGCAGGCGCCGAGCAGCGCGCACTTCATCTTCTGGCTGGCGGTGTCCGGGCTGGGCCTGCTGCAGTTGATGGCGGCGGTGCTGAACCTGCTGCCGATCCCCGGCCTGGACGGGTACGGCGCCATCGAGCCGTCGCTGGACCGCAACTTCCGGCAGTTCGCCGATCAGGTCAAACCGTTCGGGATGCTCATCGTGTTCGCCCTGCTGCAGGTGGACAGCATCAACCGGGCCTTCTTCCAGCTGATCTTCTGGCTCTACGACCTGTCCGGCCAGCCACACCAGAATGGGCAGATCGGCCAGGAACTGTTGAAGTTCTGGCACCACCCGTTCTAGCCCGCGCGGAGTGCGGCGAGTCAACCATCTCAGGTTCTGGCGGTGGAAGCCCTCCTCGATCGGCGGCGCCTAGCCGACCGCGGCCATCACGTCGTCGGGCACGTCGAAGTTGGCGAAGACGTTCTGCACGTCGTCGCAGTCCTCCAGCGCATCGATCAGCTTGAACACCTTGCGGGCGGCGTCCTCGTCCAGTGGCACCTGCACGCTGGGCAGGAACGACGACTCGGCCGACTCGTAGTCGATGCCGGCGTCCTGCAGCGCCTGCCGAACCGGCAGCAGATCGCTCGCCTCGCAGATCACCTCGTACTCATCACCCAGGTCGTTGACCTCCTCGGCGCCGGCGTCCAGCACCGCGAGCAGCACGTCGTCCTCGGACTGGCCGTCCTTGGCCAGGATGACCACGCCCTTGCGGTTGAACAGGTAGGCCACCGAGCCCGGATCGGCCATGTTGCCGCCGTTGCGGGTCATTGCGGTCCGCACCTCGGTGGCCGCCCGGTTGCGGTTGTCGGTCAGGCATTCGATGAGCACCGCGACGCCGGACGGGCCATAGCCCTCGTACATGATGGTCTGCCAGTCCGCGCCGCCGGCCTCGGCGCCGGAGCCCCGCTTGACCGCGCGGTCGATGTTGTCGGCCGGCACCGAGGACTTCTTGGCCTTCTGGATGGCGTCATAGAGCGTCGGGTTGCCGGCCGGGTCGCCGCCGCCGGTGCGCGCGGCCACCTCGATGTTCTTGATCAGCCGGGCGAACATCTTGCCGCGCTTGGCGTCGATGACCGCCTTCTTGTGCTTGGTGGTGGCCCACTTGGAATGCCCACTCACGGATATCTCCTATTGCTCTTCACGCGCTGGCAGACGTTCGCGCAGGTGCTCGCGCACCATCTCCACGAAGTAACAGTGCACCCGCGCGTCGTGGGTCAGCTCCGGGTGGAACGAGGTCGCGAGCAGCTGGCGCTGGCGGATCCCCACAATTCTACCGGTCGCCGGACCGGCCTCGACCCGGGCGAGCACCTCGGCCGCCGGGCCCACCTGCTCCACCCAGGGCGCCCGGATGAAGACCGCGGTCAGCGGGCCACCCTCGATGCCCACCATGCTGACCTGTTCCTCGAAGGATTCCACCTGCCGGCCGAAGGCATTGCGCCGCACCGTCATGTCGATGCCACCGAAGCTCGGTTGCACCCCGGCCGCCCCGGTCGCCGGGTTGGCGATCCGGTCGGCCAGCAGGATCATCCCGGCACACGAGCCGTAGGTGGGCAGGCCGTCGGCGATCCGCTGCCGGATCGGATCCAGCAGGTCGAACAAGCCGGCCAGCTTGACGATGGTGGTGGACTCACCGCCGGGCAGGATCAGCCCGTCGACCTGCGCCAGCTCGGCCGGCCGGCGCACCGGCACGCCATGCCCGCCGGCCGAGGCCAGCATCGCCAGGTGCTCGCGCACGTCACCCTGCAGGGCCAGCACCCCGATGGTCGGCGTCAGCACGGCTGGCCGCGGCGCACCGAGGACTTCGGCAGGTTCAAGATGCGGTCGGCGCTCGTCGCGACAGCACCAGCCGGCCCAGCAGCTCGTCGGTGACCAGGGCGATCTGGTCCACCGCCTGGTTGAACGCCTCGGTGTTGGCCCGGGACGGGCTACGCATGCCGGACACCTTCCGCACGTACTGCAAGGCCGCCGCCCGCGAGTCGTCCGAGGTAGCGTGCTCGGTGTAGGGCGGCCGCAGGGTCTTGATGCTCCGGCACATGGTCCTGACTCCTAGTTCGGGCAGCTACCAGCCGCGATCGGCGAGCCGATGGGGCTGCGGGATCTCTTCGACATTGATGCCGACCATGGCCTCACCGAGGCCCCGGGACACCTTGGCCAAGACGTCCGGATCGTCGTAGAAGGTGGTCGCCTTGACGATCGCCTCGGCCCGCTGGGCCGGGTTACCGGACTTGAAGATGCCGGAGCCGACGAACACTCCCTCAGCACCGAGCTGCATCATCATGGCGGCGTCGGCCGGGGTCGCGATGCCACCGGCGGTGAACAACACCACCGGCAGCTTGCCCGCTCGGGCCACCTCGGCGACCAGCTCGTAGGGCGCCTGCAGCTCCTTGGCCGCGACGTACAGCTCGTCGGCACCGAGCGAGCCCAGTCGCCGGATCTCGGCGCCGATCTTGCGCATGTGGGTGGTCGCGTTGGACACGTCGCCGGTGCCCGCCTCGCCCTTGGACCGGATCATCGCCGCGCCCTCGGTGATCCGGCGCAGCGCCTCGCCGAGGTTCGTCGCCCCGCAGACGAACGGCACCGTGAACTGCCACTTGTCGATGTGGTTGGCGTAGTCGGCCGGTGTCAGCACCTCCGACTCGTCGATGTAGTCCACCCCGAGCGACTGCAGGATCTGCGCCTCGACGAAGTGGCCGATCCGGGCCTTGGCCATCACCGGGACGGACACCGCGCCGATGATCTTTTCGATCATGTCGGGATCGGACATCCGCGATACGCCGCCCTGGGCGCGGATATCGGCCGGCACCCGCTCCAGCGCCATCACCGCGACCGCGCCGGCCTCCTCGGCGATCTTGGCCTGCTCGGCGGTGACCACGTCCATGATCACGCCACCCTTGAGCATCTCGGCCATGCCGCGCTTGACTCGGGCGGTGCCGACGGCGGGACTGTTCTCGCTGTGCTGCGACGCAGAAGTCATACCGTGCATTCTACGGGCCGCGGGCCGATTCAGACCGGGGCGCCTACCGTGGCCAGCACCACGATGACGCCGCCCGGCGCCATCAGCAGCGGCTTGCCGGACAGCGTGGTGAAGGTGGTGCCGGAGGCGGTGTTGGGCCGCGACCACTTGCCCACCACCCGCTTGCCGTTGCGGAACAGCACCGCCGTGCCGGAGCCCACCGTGTGGGTGTACTGGGACGGGTTGCCCTCCACGTCCACGTCGTTCGGGTTCACCGAGACCTTGCACAGCTGGACCAGCACGTTGGGGCTGGCCACCGGGCTGCCGTTGGCGGCATGCAGCTGCTCACCGCCGATCAGCCGGACGTACTTGCCGATGCTGGGAACCCATTGGAAGGTGACCGTCGTGCTGCCCACCACGGTGTTCACCGCCGCACCGCTCGGCGCACCGGACAGCCCGGGGAAGTTCTTGGCGAAGGTGAAGCCGATCGCCTTGGAGCCGGCGGTGCGGGTCGCCGAGGCGACCTGGGCCAGGTCGCTCTGCAGGTTGTACGGGGCCGGCCGGCCGCCGTCTCGGGAGAAGCCAGGCCCGCCCCGGTCGTTTATCACGCCCCTGACGATCGAGTGCGCCAGCGTGCTGAGCGAGTCGCCACCGCCGCCGGAGGCCACCAGCGCGATCCGGCCGTACTGGCTCAGCAGCTCGGCGTCGCTGGCTCGCACGCTGCGCACCGCCTCCACCACCGGCAGGTGGGTGCCGAAGACCGCGACCATCCGGGTCAGCCCGCCCTCGGCCTGTTCGATGTAGATCACGTCGGCCTGATCGATGCCCCGGGACGGCCGGCCGCTGGCGGTGTCGTCCACCTTGACCGCGATGATCGGCCCGGTCGGCGCCGGACCGACCCCGGTCAGCGGGTTGAGCCGAGGAGTCGGCTTCGGCGCCGGCGCACTGGTCGTCGGGCTTGGCGTGACGCTGGTCGGCGCCGAGGAGGAGGTCACGACCGGTGACGGCGGCGCGGCACTCTTCTTGTCACCACCGGCCAGCGCGAACGCGCTGACGGCCGCGGCAGCGACGACGATCACCACCCCGCCGACGACCAACAGCTGGTTCCTGGACAGGCGGCCGATCATGTGCTGACTCCTGACTCGGTACTGGGCGAATCCGCGGTGGGCGAATCCACATCGGATGAACCCGCGGTGGACGGACCCGGCTGGGGCGTACCCGCGGTGGGCGAACCCGTGCTGGACAAATCGCTACTGGATAACTCGGTGCTGGGCAAATCGGTGCTGGATAACTCGGTGCTGGGTGGATCGGTGCTGGGTGGATCGGTGCTGGGTGGATCGGTGCTGGGTGGATCGGTACTGGGTGAGTTCGTTCTGGGCGAGTTCGTATTGGGCTGATCGGCACCGGGCGAGTCCGGCTTGGCTGCCCCGGGGCCGAACAGGCTGCTGTCGTCGATGTCGAAGAACCGCGGCAGCTCACGCCGGCCGGCCAGGTGCAGCAGGCGGGGCATCCGGCGCGCCCGCAGCGTACGGGTGTCACGCACGGCATCGTTGAAGAATCGCCGGGCGATGAGCACCCGTTCCGCCGCCTCGGCCAGCTCCTCGGCGGCCGCCGCCGGCAACCGGTCGCGGTATTCGGCGAGCGCGGAGATGGCATGGCCGACCTGGTTCTCCGCGCGCTGCCGCTCGCTGGCCGGGGTGAGGGCGGCCGGGTCGGCGCCCGGTGCGGCCAACGCGGTCCGGGCCGAGCTGGCCAGCCGGCCGGCAAGCTCGGGCGGCACGCCGTTACCCGACATCTCAGCCAGGTGTTGCAGCGCGGCGGCCCGGCGGACCAGTTGGGCGTCCATCGCCGCCTGGGCCGCGTCCACCCGGGCGTGCAGCCGGTCCAGCCGGGTCAGGGTAAGGACCACCCAGGCCGTCAGCAGGACGGTGAGCACGACCGCGAGTACCAACCACCCTGCCGAGAGCACGGGGTCAGGGTACAAAGCGGGCCCGCAGCCACCGATCAGGCGCCCCGGCGGCCGGCCCGTCTCCTAATTCCCGCTTAACCCGGCACCGCCGCCGCGATGGCGATCTCGTACACCCGCAGCACCTGGCTGGCCACCACGCTCCAGTCATAGGGCTGCACCCGCTGGCCGCCGGCTATGCTCAGCTGCTGGCGCAGCCGCTCATCGCCGAGCACCGCCGCCAGCGCATCGGCCAGCGCATCGGCGTCGCCGGTCGGGAACAGCACGCCGCCCCGGGCCAACTGCCAGTTGCTGGCCGAGCTCCGAACAGGGCCGTCCAGGCCGGTGGGCAGCTCGCCTTCGTCCAGCACCCGGCGGAACGCCTGCAGATCGCTGGCGATGATCGGCGCGCCGGCGGCCATCGCCTCGAGCAGGATGATGCCGAAGCTCTCGCCGCCGGTGTTCGGTGCGACATAGGCGTCGATGCTGCGCAGCATGCTCGCCTTGTCAGCTTCGGACAGCATGCCCAGCATCACGACCACGCCTTGCAAGGACCGGGGCAGCTCATCCAGGAAGTCCTGCTGCTCGCCCCGGCCGCCGACCAGCAGCCGGACGCCGGGGCGGGACCGGACCAGCTGCTGCATGGCCATCAGCAGCACCGTCATGCCCTTGCGCGGCTCGTCGTAGCGGCCGATGAAGCCGACCGTGCCGCCGGCGGCCGGATCTCGCGGATAGCCGGGTAGCACGGGCGCCTGCGCGAAGCGCGCGACCGACACGCCGTTCGGGATCACCACCGCGTCGCCGCCGAGATGCTCCACGATCAGCTTGCGGGCCGCCGGCGAGACCGCGATCCGGCCGGACAGCCGCTCCAGCACCGCCTGCACCACGCTGTCGAACATGGCCAGGAACCGGGATCGGGTGGAGGCTGCGTGGAAGGTGGCGACCACCGGCACGTCGGCCAGCAGCACGGTCAGCAGGGACAGGCTGGGCGGTGCCGGCTCGTGCACGTGCACCACCTGGAAGTCGCCCTGCCGCAGCCAGCGACGCACCCGGGTGGCCGAGACCAGGCCGAACTGCAGCCGGGCCACCGAGCCGTTGTACGGAATCGGCACCGTCTTGCCGGCCGCCACCAAGTAACTCGGCAGGTTCGGGGAGTCCTCATCGCCCGGGGCCAACACCGAGACCTGATGGCCGAGCCCGATCAGGGTCTCGGCCAGATCCCGGACGTGGCTCTGCACCCCGCCCGGGATGTCCCACAGATAAGGACAGACGATGCCGATCCGCATGTGCCGGCTAGCCCGACTCGGTGGCCGGCGCCGGCGACTCCGAACCGGGCTCACCCGTCGGCTCTGCCAGGTCTTCGACCGGTCGCAGCCGGGCGCTGTCCAGGTCGGCCAGCCATAGCTTCTGCAGCATGTGCCAGTCGGCCGGGTACGCCGCGATCCGCTCGGCGAATACCTCGGCCAGCCGCTGGGTGGCTCGCTGCACCCGATCGCGCAGCCGGCCATCGCCCAGCTCCACCGGCGGCCCTATCCACTGGCCCCAGCCATCGGCCAGGTAGTAGGTGTGCGCCGGCAGCAGCACCGCTCCGGTGGTCGCGGCGAGCAGCGCCGGGCCGGCCGGCAGCCGGGTCGGCTCGCCGAAGAACCGCACCTGCACGCCATGCCGGGACAGGTCCCGGTCGGCGACCAGGCAGACCACCTCACCGGCCCGCAGCCGCTCGCTGAGCACCTCGGTGGGTGAGCGCCCGCCGCCGGTCAACGGCAGCACCCGCATGCCGAGGCTCTCCCGGTAGCCGACGAACCGGTCGAACAGGACCTCCGGATCGAGTCGCTCGACGACCGTGGTGAACCGATAGCCATGCTGGACCAGCCACAGCCCCGCGACGTCCCAGTTGCCGCTGTGCGGCAACGCCACGACCACCCCCCGGCCGGCGTCGATGCCGGCCTGCACATGCTCCCAACCAGCCGTCCGGACCCGCGCCACGGTCTGCTCGACGTCCATGCTGGGCAGCCGGAAGGTCTCCATCCAGTAGCGGGCGTAGGAGCGCAGCCCGTCGCGGACCAGCCGGTCCAGCTCGTCCTCGGTCAGCCGGCCGCCGGTCACCCGGCTCAGGTTCTTGCGCAACTGGCGGACCGAGCCGCCGTCGAGCCGGGTGACCAGGTCGGCCGCCCGGCCGAACAACCACGCCGCGGTTGGCTCCGGCAGTGCCCGCACGCCGTGCCAGCCGGCCAGGTAGCCGTACGTGCCGGCGCCGCTGGCGAGCCTGCCCAGCCGGCTCACTCGGCGGTCGCCCGGGACTGCTGCCAGACGGTGGCGATCCGCTGGCCGACCGTGATCGTCGAGGCGGCCACCAGCAGCCAGAGCGCGATCGCCTGCACGTACGGCACCCGGAACGGCCAGCCGGTGAGCCCGGTGCCGACCAGCACCACGATGAGTCGCTCCGACCGCTCGGCGATGCCCACGTTGCAGGTGAAGCCGGCGCCCTCGGCACGGGCCTTGATGTAGGAGGTCAGCGAGCCGAGCACCAGGCAGAGCAGGCTGGCCAACAGCAGGGCCGGCTGGTCCTGCCGGGCGAACCACCAGGCCAACGCGCCGAACACGGCCGCGTCGGCCACCCGGTCGCAGCTGGAGTCCAGCACCGCGCCGAACCGGCTGCCGCCGCCGCGGGCCCGGGCGACCGCGCCATCGACCATGTCGAACATGACGAAGCCCCAGATGAACAGCGTCCCGACGAAGAACTGGCCACGTGGATAGCAGATCAGCGCGGCCACGGTGGCACCTACGGTGCCGGCGACGGTGACCATGTCCGGGGTAACCCCGGCCCTGGCCAGGGATCGTCCCAGCGGGGTGATCGCCTTGCCGATCGGCGCCCGCAGCAGGTTCAGCACCGGACAACGATAGCGGGCAGGCGGTCGGCCGGCTGCCGTCGCGGGTGTCGGGCCTGACCTGGGCTGGCCAATGGCTAGGGCCCGAAACCGCCGCCGCCGGAGTTGGGCGGACCGCCGCGGTGCGGCCCGATGTCCGGATGGCTGTCGTCCTCGGCTCGCCGCGGCCCGGAGCGCGCGCCGGAGCCGGGATCGACCCGGCTCCGATCGTTGCGCCAGCGCTGGTAGTAGGTCCGGCAGGTGATCAGCACGAACGTCACGATGACTATCAGCACGAATGCGTTGAACACCGCTTGATGGTGCGGTCGGCGGCGATACCGGGCAAGCTATCGGCCGGCGCTGACGACCGAACCGTGATCGGGCACGGCCGTTCCGGGCAGCCCGCGCGCGAATTCGTGACCGGCCGGGGAACCGGCTGCACTCGGGCTTGCCAGCTATCGGCGTCCGGGTGTCGAATCAGGGGCCAAGGCCGCCGCGGCCCGTCCCCCCGGGATCGACCAGCAGACCCCAGCCGCGCATCCGGCAGGAGAGGTGATCGGTGAATGTCCACCAAGGCCAGCACGGTCAGGTCCGGCAAGAGCTCGAGTCGGCTGCCGGCAGCGACCGCCTCCACGCCGGAACAGATCCGCAACGTCGCGGTGGTCGGCCATAGCGGCGTCGGCAAGACCACCCTGGTCGAGCACCTGCTGGCTGCCACCGGCGCGCTGAGCCGGCCCGGCTCGGTCACCGACGGCAGCACCGTCTCGGATTCCGACCCGGTCGAGACTGCCCAGCAGCGCTCGGTGTTCCTCTCGGTCTGCCCGACCACCCATCGCAACACCGTCGTCAACTTCCTCGACACGCCCGGCTTCGTCGACTTCGTCGGCGAGTTGCGCGCGGGCCTGCGGGCGGCCGACGCGGCGCTGTTCGTGGTCTCGGCCGCCGAGGATCTGGACCAGACCACGCTGGCGCTGTGGGAGGAGTGCGCCGCCCTCGGCACTCCCCGGGCGGTGGTGGTGAACCGGCTCGACGTGCCGCGGGCTGATCTGGCGCACACGCTGGAGGCATGCCGGGCGGCGTTCGGCGGCGTGGATGGCAACGCGGTGCTGCCGCTGTACCTGCCGAACGCCGACAACACCGCTCTGATCGACCTGCTCGGTCCGGCCGGGAACGAGCTGACCGCCGACCAGGCCACCGCCCGGACCGCGCTGATCGAGGCGGTGATCGCCGAGAGCGAGGACGAGTCGCTGCTCGACTCCTACCTCGGTGGTGAGGAACTGGAGCCGGGCAAGCTCGCGGCCGACCTGCACACCGCGGTCGGCCGCGGCCATTTCCACCCGATGGTGCCGGTGTGCGCCAGCACCGACCTCGGTCTGACCGAGCTGCTGGATCTGATCGTGCACGGCTTCCCGAACCCGACCGAGCGGCCGTTGCCCAAGGCCTGGACGCCGGCTGGCGCGCCCGGCCCGGAGCTGGCCTGCGATCCGGCCGGCCCGCTGGCAGCCGAGGTGGTTCGTACCTGGGTGGACCCGTACCTCGGCCGGGTGTCCCTGGTCCGGGTGTTCTCCGGCACCATCCGGATCGACACCCCGCTGCACACCTCCGGCCACGGCGGCGCCGAGCGCGGGCATCCGGACCACGACGACGACGAGAAGACCGCGATCCTGCTGGACGCCAGCCTGAATCCGGTGGACGCGGCGATCGCCGGCGAGCTGTGCGTGGTGGCCCGGCTGGCCAGCGCCGAGACCGGCGACGCGCTGTCCGCGCAGAGCCTGCCGCTGGCGATCCTGCCCTGGCAGATGCCTGATCCGCAGCTGCCGGTCGCGATCAAGGCGGCCACCCGCAACGACGAGGACGGGCTGGCCAAGGCACTCACCCGGCTGACCGCCGCCGACCCGAGCCTGCGCATCGACCGCAGCCCTGAGACGGGGCAACTGGTGCTCTGGTGCCTGGGTGAGGCACACGCCGACGTGGTGCTGTCCCGGCTGCGGGCCGCCGCGGCGATCGAGATCGAACCGGTCCGGGTGCGCCTGCTGGCCACCTTCACCAGCACCGCCAGCGGCCACGGCCGGCTGGTGAAGCAGTCCGGCGGCCACGGCCAGTACGCCGTCTGCGACATCGAGGTGGCACCGTTGCCGCGCGGTTCCGGCGTCGAGTTCATCGACAAGGTGGTCGGCGGGGCGGTGCCCAGCAACTACATCGGCTCGGTGGAGAAGGGTGTCCGGCACCAGCTCGAGCAGGGCATCCAGGCCGGCGTGCCGGTCACCGACGTGCAGGTCACCCTGCTCGACGGCAAGGCGCACAGCGTCGACTCCTCCGACGCGGCGTTCCAGACGGCGGGTTCGCTGGCGATCAAGGACGCCGCGGCGAAGGGTTCGGTGCAGGTGCTGGAGCCGGTCGACTCGGTTGCCATCACGGTGGCCGACGACCACATCGGCACGGTGCTGTCCGACCTGTCCGGCCGGCGTGCGCGGGTCACCGGCACCGAGCCGGTCGAGTCGGAACGGCCCGGCACTCGCAGCGTCATCCACGCCGAGATTCCCGAGCTGGAACTGCTCCGCTATGCCGCGACCCTGCGCTCGATCACCGGCGGCGCGGGCAACTTCACCCGGCAGTACCTGCGGCACGATCCGGCGCCGCCGCCGGTGGCCGCCGCGCTGCTCGGCTGACCGGCGGCGATGGCGCCAGTGACGATGCGGGGGCGGCCGGGAAGAGCCATCGTCGTCGGCTACGCCGATTCCGAGGCAAGCCGCCGGGCACTGACCGTCGCGGCCGAGCTGGCCGCCGACCTCGGCGCCCGGTTGGCCGTCGTTCATGTCGTCGATCTCCGCGACTACCCGGCCGATCCGGACCTCCCCGACTGGGAAGGCGCGGGAGCCGCCCGGCTGGCCGCCGAACGGACCGAGGTCGAAGGCATCCTGGCCAACTGGTCCGGGCAGTGGACGTACGAGTTGGTGCGCGGTGAGCCGGCCCGGGCGATCGCCGACATCGCGGCCCGCGAGCACGCTCGGATGATCGTGGTCGGCAGCCGGGGCGGCTCGGGTTTCGGTGCCGCCCTGGACCGCGTGCTCAGCGCCGCCCGCTCGGTCACGCACAGCCTGGAACGTGCTGACACCCCGGTCCTGGTGGTGCCTGCCCACTCCGCGCCGAAGACCGGCAAACCCGGCGCACGGCCTTAGCCGTAACGCAGCACCAGCCGGTCCTCCAGCGGCTGGTACCCGAGCCGGCGGTAGATGCCGTTCGAGGTGGGGTTGGCCAGATCGGTGAACAACACCACCTGCTGGGCACCGGTGTCCAGCGCGTGCTGGCTGCAGGCCGCCGTGACGCCGGCGGCGTAGCCGTGCTTGCGATGCTCCGCCGGGGTGTACACCGGCCCGACCCGGCTGACTCCGGCGATGGTCACGTTCCGGCCGGCCATCGAAACCGGAATGCCTTGCTCATCAAGCCAGAACCAGAACAGGTCCAGGTCGATCCGGCGCTCATAGATCGACCGCTCCGGGGTCGCCGCCCTCGATTCGGCCTCGTCCTGGAACGCCTGGATCCAGTCCAGCAGCAGGTCCAGCTCGGCCCGGGTCACCAACCTCGCGGAGCCGGTCGGCGCCGGATCCGGCGCAACCAGCTCGCCCAGCCGGAACAGCCGCTGCTCGACCAGCGGCTCGGCGGTCAGCTCGGTGCCGGCCAGCCAGTACGAGCTGAACCGGCGCGCCACCTCGACCGTGCCATGTGAATCCGGCACCACGGTGTCGCGGGCGCGCAGCTCCTCGACCAGGCTGACCTCGCTGCCGACCGGCAGGTGGGCGAGCAGCAGGCCCCACGGCGGCGTCATCAGCACGGCACCGGTGACCTGCTCGCCCTCGGCATACCAGGCCAGCGTGATCGGCTGATCGGAGAACCGGTGGCCGGCCCGCAGAGTGTCCAGCACGGTCAGCGCGACCGTGTTCGACGCCGGCTCGGTCAACAGCAGGGGCACCGCGGCAGCCGCGAAGACCTCCGGATCCTCGGTGAAAACCCAGCCCATGCCGCACTCCCGTCTGGTGAACGGACCGGTGCCAGCCTGGCAGCCGGGGCCCGCGGCCGTCGAGTGGGTTTCGAGCCCGGCTCGGCTGCGCGGCGGGTCATCGCTGGAATTGGGTAGGTTCAATACCGGGTTCGGTGTTCCACGACCCACGGCCGCCGAGCAATGGCAGGTCGAGATTGGATGGGAGTACTGGTGTGAGCAGTCACAGCACGTCCGAGGTCAGCGAGGCGGTGCAGGACGCCGCGCGCACGGTTGCCGTAAGCGCCCGGACGGCCGGCGCGGCAGTGTCCGAGAGCGCCCGGACGGCCGGCGCGGCAGTGTCCGAGTCCGCCCGGACGGCCGGCGCGGTGGTGTCGGACAGCGCCCGGGTTGCCGCCGGCAGTGTGACGGTGGCGGTGGGTACCGGCGTGGAAGCCGTGGTCGAGCGCGGCCGGCGGGCCCGCAAACAAGCCCGCGCCGAAGCCGCCCGTCGCCGTAAGCAGGCTCGCAAGCAGTCCCGGC
The DNA here is from genome assembly GCA_045807085.1 of Jatrophihabitantaceae bacterium. GTDB lineage: Bacteria > Actinomycetota > Actinomycetes > Mycobacteriales > Jatrophihabitantaceae > Jatrophihabitans_A. The sequence goes on along the minus strand of JBJMIB010000001.1, from coordinate 114,253 downwards.
GAACCCGGAAGCTGGGCACCAGCGCCATCGCCGAGGCACGTGGCCGGGCCAGTGACTCGGTGGCCGCGGCCAAGGGCAAGGCGAACGACTCGGTGGCCGCCGCCAAGGGCAAGGCGAACGACTCGGTGGCCGCGGCCAAGGGCAGGGCCAACGACTCGGTGGCCGCCGCCAAGGGCAAGGCGGTCAGCAGCGTGGCCGCCGCCAAGGGCAAGGCCAACGACAACGTGGCCGAGGCGCGCGACAAGGCCCAGCACCGGGTCGACGACGTGCGCAGCCAGGTCGCCGACGCACTCGCGCACGCCAGCGACCGGGTGCGGCCGGCCAGGCGCAGCCGGAAGAAGACCATCGGCACCGCGCTGCTGCTGGCCGCCGTCGCGGCGGTCGCGGTGCGCAGCGCGAAGGCGACCCAGCCGGCGCAATCGGGTCAGCCGGCGGAATCGGATCAGCCGGGTCAGCCGGCGCACTGACCCGAGCGAGGCTCAGGCCGGCTGCGACCAGGCCGCTGCCAATATCGCCCGGGTGTCTGCCAGTAGCTGCGGCAGCACCCGGGTGTTGCCCACCACCGGCATGAAGTTCATGTCGCCGCTCCAGCGCGGTACCACGTGCTGGTGCAGGTGGGCGGCGATGCCCGCGCCACCCACCGCGCCCTGGTTCACGCCGAGGTTGAAACCCTGCGGCCGGGCGACTGCCCGGATCACCGTCATCGCCTGCTGCACGAAGCGGGTCAGCTCGCTGGACTCCGGCTCGGTCAGCTCGGTGTAATCGGCGAAGTGCCGGTACGGCACCACCATCAGGTGGCCCGGGTTGTACGGGTAGAGGTTCAGCACCGCGTAGACGTTCTCGCCACGGGCGACGATCAACCCGTCGGTGTCCGGGCCCTTGGGCACCTCGCAGAACGGGCAGTGCCGCTCATCGGTGGAGGCGGGCTTGCCCTCGCCGGCGATGTAGACCATCCGGTGCGGCGTCCACAGCCGCTGGAAGGCATCCGGGACGCCGGCGAACTCGTGGCTCGCCGGCTCCTCGACCTCGCCGATCACAACACCTCGCGAAGCACCATCAGGGCACCTCGCGGAACACCGGCGAGAGATCGGCCGCGGCCGGCGACGAATTCTGCCGGCTGGCCACGAAGCCGGCGATCGCGTCCACCGCCCACGACACCGGCACCCCGTTCAACTGCTCACCGTTGCGGAACCGGAAACTCACCGCCTCCTGCTCGGCGTCGGTGCCACCGGCGATCAGCATGAACGGCACCTTTGCCTGCTGCGCGGCCCGGATCTTGCGCTGCATCCGGTCGTCGCCGGCGTCCACTTCGACCCGGATGCCGCGCGCCCGCAGCTGGCCGGCGACGCCCCGCAGGTAGCTCACCTGATCCTCGGTGACCGGAATGCCGACCACCTGCACCGGCGCCAGCCAGGCCGGCAACGCGCCGGCGTAGTGCTCGATCAGCACGCCGATGAAGCGCTCGATCGAACCGAACTTCGCCGAGTGGATCATCACCGGCTGGTGGCGTTCGCCGTCGGCGCCGTTGTATTCCAGCCCGAACCGGGCCGGCTGGTTGAAGTCGTACTGGATGGTCGACATCTGCCAGGTGCGGCCGATGGCATCGCGAGCCTGCACCGAGATCTTCGGGCCGTAGTAGGCGGCGCCGCCGGGATCGGGGACGAGTTCGAGCCCGGACTCGGTGGCCACCGTGTGCAGGATCGAGGTGGCGGCTTCCCACTGTTGCTCGGTGCCGATGAACTTGTCCGGCTTGGAGTCGTCCCGGGTGGACAGCTCCAGGTAGAAGTCGGTCAGGCCGAAGTCGCGGAACAGGCCGAGGCAGAAGTTGAGCAGGTGCTGGATCTCGGCCGGCGCCTGCTCGGGGGTGCAGTAGCTGTGCGAGTCGTCCATGGTCAGCCCGCGTACCCGGGTCAGCCCATGCGCCACGCCCGACTTCTCGAAGCGGTACACGTTGCCCAGCTCGAACAGCCGCAGCGGCAGCTCCCGGTAGGACCGTCCGCGTGCTCGGTAGATCAGGTTGTGCATCGGGCAGTTCATCGCCTTGAGCCGGTATTCGGCGTTGTCCAGCTCCATCGGCGGGAACATGCTCTCGGCGTAGTACGGCAGGTGGCCCGAAGTGTGGAACAGGCCGTCCTTGCTGATGTGCGGGGTGCTGACGAACTCGAAGCTCTCCTCGGCATGCCGCTGCCGGACGTAGTCCTCCATCACCCGGCGCAGGATGCCGCCCTTGGGATGGAAGACCGCCAGGCCGGAGCCGATCTCGTCCGGGAAGCTGAACAGATCCAGCTCGGCGCCGAGCTTGCGGTGATCGCGCTTGGCCGCCTCCGCCAGCCGGTTCAGGTAGGCCTTGAGCTGGTCCCTGGTCGCCCATGCGGTGCCGTAGATCCGCTGTAGCTGCTCGTTCTTCTGATCACCACGCCAGTACGCGGCGGCCGAACGCATCAGCTTGAACGCCGGGATCCGCCGGGTGGTCGGCAGGTGCGGGCCACGGCACAGGTCGGTCCAGGCCAGCTCATCGTCACCGGTCAGGTTGTCGTACATGGTGAGCGCTCCCCCGCCCACCTGGGATGCCTCCTCGGCGTCCAGTTCGGTCGGGGTGTGATTGCCGTCCGAGCCGCCCTTGAGCCCGATCAGTTCCAGCTTGAACCTCTCGTGCGCGAGCTCGGTCCGCGCTGCCTCGTCACTGATCTCCCGGCGGGCGAACCGCTGGCCGGACCGGATGATCTCGGTCATCCTCTTCTCGATGGCGGACAGATCCTCCGGGGTGAACGGCCGCGCCGGCAGGAAGTCGTAGTAGAAGCCGTTCTCGATCGGCGGCCCGATGCCTAGCAGGGTGTCCGGGAACAGTTGCTGCACCGCCTGCGCCAACACATGCGCGGTCGAGTGCCGCAGCACCGCGAGCCCGTCCGGCGAGTCCAGCGGGACCGGCTCGACCTGCTCCTCATGCTCGAAGGGGACGTCCAGGTCGCGCAGCCGGCCGGCCGGATCCCGCACCACCACCGCGCCGGACGGCCCGGTCAGCTCGACGCCGGCCACCTCCAGCGCGAGCCGCGGTGTCACGCCCGCGGTCACCAGTACCAGCTGCCGGGAATCCGGCTCTGCGGTGGGTTGGGACGCGTCGCTGGACACGAACTTCTCTCCTCAGGATCGGCGAGCGGTGGCTCAAGACGCCACCTCCGGCGCCCCAGCATGCATGCTAGTGCGGTGCGCCGAACCGCCCGAAGCAATATCACCGCCGCCGGGCTGGCCTGCGCCGCCGTCGCGCTGGTGGTCGGCTGCGATCAGGTGAGTGGCCCGGCGGCGTCCCGGCGGCCGCTATCGAGCGGGTCGAGCCAGTCCGAATCCGGATCGGGTTCGCCGAACGGCACCGCGCTGACCAGCCCGGGCCAGAGCCAGCCTGCCGAGCCAGCCGGTCAGTTCACCATGGCCTTCGCCGGCGACGTGCACTTCACCGGCCGCACCGCCACCCTGCTGGCCCGGGATCCGGCGACCGCGTTCGGCGTGACCGCGGCAGTGCTCAGCCAGGCCGACCTGACCATGGTGAACCTGGAGACCGCGATCGCGGTGGGCGGTCGGCCGGAGGCCAAGTCGTTCACCTTCGCCGCGCCGCCGGCCGCGCTGACCGCATTGGCCGCGGCCGGCGTGGACGTGGCGACGATGGCCAACAACCACGGCGCGGACTACGGCGCGGCCGGCCTGGCCCAGACGCTGGCCGCGATCCGGCAGAGCGGCTTCCCGGTGATCGGCATCGGAGCCGACGCGGCGGCCGCGTACGCGCCGTACTACCGGACGGTGCGCGGCGTGCGGGTGGCCATCGTGGCGGCCAGCCAGGTGCACGACGAGACCGAGGCGCACTTCACCGCCGGCGATGCCAGCCCGGGCATCGCCAGCGCCGACTCCGACCGGCTGCTGGCCGCGGTCCGCACCGCCAAGGCGCATGCGGACGTGGTGATCAGCTACCTGCACTGGGGCACCGAGTACACCAGCTGCCCGAACGCCGAGCAGCGGGCACTGGCCGACCGGCTGGCGGCGGCCGGCGTGACGGCCATCATCGGCACCCACGCGCACGTGCTGCAGGGCGCCGGCTGGCGACCGGACGGGGCCTACCTGGCCTACGGATTAGGCAACTACTACTGGTGGAAGTCCTTCGGCAACGCCCAAGACGACAACGGCGTGCTCACCCTGACCTTCACCCGGCACCGGGTAGTGGCGGCCCGGTTCCAGCCGTCCGAACTGGCTGCCGACGGCACCTCGCCGCCGGCCACCGGAGCCGAGGCGCGCCGCATCGACGCCGAGTTCGGCCGGGCCCGCGACTGCGCCGGGCTGTCCGCAAGCCCGCCGCGCTGATCAGCGCCGCCTGGTACCCCCGTTGCGCCCTAGCCGGTTGGCTGGTCCGGTGCCGGCGCGGCTGGCCTCGTCCCGCGGGAAAACCGGCAGGATCACCCGGCCCGCGGTGGCGTTCATCACCCCGGCCAGCGAGGTGTACCAGGCCGCGAGCGCGGTGAGGATGCCCAGGTAGCCGCCTACCTTGGTCAGCCCGGAGGTGGTGGTGTACTCGCCGAGGAACAGGAAGAAGAAGGTCAAGGTCAGCAACCCGAGGACCACCATGAGCGCCAGGTTGGTGCGGGTCGAGGCCACGAACATGTACAGCGTGAAGATGGTCCAGCCAAGCAGGTAGAACCCCAAGCCGTGCCCGAGGTTGGTGGCGTTGGCCTTGGACAGGTCGGTGTGCGCGACCAGGTACCAGTAGGACAGCCAGAACGCGCCGAACGAGCTGAAGGCCAGCGCGCCGAAGGTGTTGCCCTTGACGAACTCCCACATGCCGGCCAGCAGCTGGGCCAGGCCGCCGTAGAACAGCGCCAGCCCGAGCACCCCGGCGAGGACCGACTTGGCCAGCCAGCCGGCGTTGACACTGGAGAGGTAGAACGTGGTCATCGCGAAGCCGGCCAGGCCGAGCGGACCGGGATCCGCGAACGCGGCGCCGAAGGTCGGTGTCGCGGTAGTGACGTCGGCTGCTGCCATCTCGTGCACTCCTTTGTCGATTCCCGAGGCGAACGGCTGCCCTGTCGATGACGATGCCCATCCGCCGCGCGGCATCAGCATCGAGTGAGCATGCAAGCGCTGACCGGCTCGCTCAGAGCGCCAAGCGGTCGGTTCCGTTCGACGAGCGGTTGACGCGGGTGCCGGTGTCGCCGCCCTGATGCAACGCGCGGCCCGGATCAGCCGGTCCCGCACCTGCCTGGTGTGTCGCCGGCTGACCGGCAGCACGTCCGGACCGATCCGCACGCTGCAGTGCCCGTCCAGCATCCGGATCTCGTCCACGTGCGCAACCGAGACCAGCGTGCCGCGATGGATACGGACGAAGCCCGCGCCGGCCCAGCGCTCGGCCACGGTCGCCAGCGGCACCCGGATGAGGTGGCTGCCGTGGCCGGTGTGCAGCCGGGCATAGTCGCCCTGCGCCTCGACGTAGCGGATCTCCGAACGGCGCACGAAGCGGGTCACGCCGGCCAGCTCGATGGCGATGGACTCGTCCGGCGGATCGGCCCAGGCGCCGGCCTCGGCAACCCGACCGACCGCCTCGGCGATCCGGTGCCGCGAGACCGGTTTGAGGAGGTAGTCCACGGCGCGCACCGCGAAGGCGTCCACCGCGTGCTCGGCGGACGCGGTGACGAAGACGACCCGCGGCTGGTCGGCGAACCGGCCGATCAGCCGGGCCAGCTCCAGGCCGTCCAGGCCGGGCAGCCCGGTGTCGCAGAACACCGCGTCGAACGGGTACTTCTCCAGTTCCCGAAGCGCGCTCAAGCCGTCGGCGGCCAGCCGGACGTCGCCGACCCGCGGGTCTTGCCGGAGCAGGCCGGCCAGCTCTTCCCGGGCCGGCGGCTCGTCATCGACCACCAGCACCTGCAGCGGCGACCGGGCCGGGCGGGCCATGGATCCGAGGCTATACCGGTCCGCGGCTGCCGTGCACCGGGTTGGGCGCCTACTTGGTGTTGACGGTGATCTTGGCGAGGCCCGGGTCGGCGCAATCCGCGTTCGGGTCGGCTGGCGAAGCGCGCCGCCGCCGCTCTGCCTGCCGGCACGGCGCCGCCGGTTGCTGGACTAGCGTTCGTAGTGCACGCCGTATCAGCGACGACGCTAGGAGGCACCCGCAGATGCCTATCGCAACGACGAACCCGGCAACCGGCAAGGTCGAGCGGACCTTCGACGCACTCACCGACGCCGAGATCGACGCGCGGCTGCGGGCGGCGGCCGACGCCTTCCAGGCACTGCGCCGGACCAGCTTCGCCGATCGGGCCGGCTGGCTGCGCGCGGCCGCCGACATCCTGGACGCCGAGCAGGACGCGATCGGCCGGCTGATGACCACCGAGATGGGCAAGACGCTCAACTCGGCCAAGGCCGAGACCGCCAAGTGCGCCAAGGCCTGCCGGTTCTACGCCGACAACGCCGCACGATTGCTGGCCGAGGAGCAGGTCGACCCGAGCGCGGTGAACGCCACCGCCAGCTACGTGAGCTACCAGCCGCTGGGACCGGTGCTGGCCGTGATGCCGTGGAACTTCCCGCTCTGGCAGGCCATGCGGTTCGCCGCGCCGGCGCTGATGGCCGGCAACGTGGGGTTGCTCAAGCACGCCTCGAACGTGCCGCAGACTGCGCTGTTCATGCAGGAACTGTTCAGCCGGGCGGGCTTTCCGGAGGGTGCCTTCCAGACCCTGCTGATCGGCTCCGGCCAGGTCGAGCGAGTGCTCGCCGACCGCCGGGTGGTGGCGGCCACCCTGACCGGCAGCGAGGGCGCCGGCCGGGCGGTGGCCGAGATCGCCGGCAAGCACCTGAAGAAGACCGTGCTGGAACTCGGCGGCAGCGACCCGTTCGTGGTGATGCCCTCGGCCGACCTGGAGCGGGCCGCCAAGGTGGCCACCACCGCGCGCTGCCAGAACAACGGCCAGTCCTGCATCGCGGCCAAGCGGTTCATCGTGCACACCGATGTCTATGACGCCTTCGCCGAGGCGTTCACCAAGAACATGTCTGCACTGGTGATCGGCGACCCGATGGACGACGACACCGACATCGGGCCGCTGGCCACCGAGCAGGGTCGGCAGGACGTGGCCGCTCAGGTGGCCGACGCGGTGGCCAAGGGCGCGAGCGTGCTGTGCGGCGGCGAGCGGATCGACCGGCCAGGCTGGTGGTACCCGCCGACGGTGGTGGCCGACCTGACACCGGAGATGGAGATGTACGCCGAGGAGGTGTTCGGCCCAGTCGCCGGGCTGTATCGGGTGTCCTCCTATGCGGAGGCGATCGAGCTGGCCAACGGCACCGAGTTCGGCCTCGGTTCCAACGCCTGGACCACCGACGAGGCCGAACAGGCCGCGTTCGCCAGGGATCTAGACGCCGGCGCGGTCTTCATCAACGGCATGACGACCTCCTTCAACGAGCTGCCGTTCGGCGGCGTGAAGAACTCCGGGTACGGCCGGGAGCTGTCCGCGCACGGCATCAAGGAGTTCTGCAACATCAAGACGGTCTGGGTGGGCGAGGGCGACGCCGTCCGCGCCGGCTCACACGCCGAGTAGCCGGCGCGCGGGTTCGCCTGATAGCGGTGCCACCCCGGGGGTTATTCGGGATAGCAGGTCAGCTCGGTGGCCTTGGCGCTGAGCCAGAGCGAGCTGCCCTCGGTCAGCCGCAGCTCGGCCAACGCCGCCGGGGTGATGTCGACCAGCGCCGGCGGCTGCCCGTCCAGCCGCACCCGGACCCGGTCGGCGAGCAGCTCCAGGCCGCGGACGGTGGCCGGCCAGACGTTACGGGCGCTGAGTCGCTCCGGCCGTTCGGCGTGCAGCAGGATCGCGTTCGGCGACACCGCGACCAGCACCCGCTGGCCCGGCCGGCCCATCGCGCCGTCCTCGGCCATCGCCACCAGTGTGCCGCCGCCGTCCAGCCGCACCGTGCTGGTCGGCTGCGCCGTGCTGGTCGGCTGCGCCGTGCTGGTCGGCTGCGCCGGACCGGTCAACCGCGCCGGACCGGCGTCGGCGAGCCAGCCCGCGTACAGGTTGAGCCCGACCAGCCGCGCCACGTACTGGTTGACCGGCCGGCGAGCCACCTCGGCCGGTGCGCCCTGCTGCACCACCCGGCCGTCCTCCAGCACCAGCAGCCGGTCGGCGAGCACCATCGCCTCCAGCGGGTCGTGGGTCACCAGCAGGGCCGGGCCGGCGAACCGGGCCAGTTGCCCGGCGAGCACGGTGCGCACCCCCGGCCGGGTCCGGGCGTCCAGCGCGGCCAGCGGTTCGTCCAGCAGCAGCAGGCGTGGTTCGGCGGCCAGCGCGCGGGCCAGCGCCACCCGCTGCGCCTGGCCGCCGGACAGCTGCGCCGGCTTGCGACCGGCCAGCTCGGTGAGCCCCAGCCGGCCCAGCCAGGGCTCGGCCACCGCCCGGGCGGCCCGACGGGACAGCCCGCGCGACCGGCTTGCGAAGGCGACGTTGTCGAGCACGCTCAGATGCGGGAACAGCCGGTAGTTCTGGAACACCAGGCCGACCGGCCGGTCCTCGGCAGGCCGGAAGGCGCCGGTGGCGCCGTCGTCCAGCACGCTGTCGCCGAGCCGGAGTTGGCCGCTGTCCAACCTCAGCAGGCCGGCCAGCGCGCGCAGCAGGGTGGTCTTGCCGGCCCCGTTCGGCCCGAGCACACCCAGCACCTCACCGTCGGCCACCGCGAACTCCGCCCGCAGCTCGAAGCTGTCACGACGTATCGAGCCGGTGAATCGCAGGCCGCCCGCCGGCCGGCCAGCGGGCCTGGGATCGGTCCGGGCGGGCTGCTCGGTCACAGCGTGGGCCCCGGTCGCAGCCACCGGTCGCGCAGGGTGGCCAGCACCGCGACCGCGACCAGCAGCAGCAGCATGCTGAGCGCGATGGCCGGTTCCGGATCGGTCTCCAGCGCGTTGTAGACGGCCAGCGGCATGGTCTGGGTGGTGGCCGGAAAGTTGCCGGCGAAGGTGATGGTGGCGCCGAACTCGCCTAGCGCGCGGGCCCAGCAGAGCACCGCGCCGGCCAGCAGGGACGGCGAGATCAGCGGCAGCGTGATCCGGCCGAAGACGGTGCTCCGGCTCGCGCCCAGGGTGGCCGCGGCCTCCTCGAGCTCCCGGTCGGCCGAGCGGATCGCGCCCTCCACCGTGACCACCAGGAACGGCATCGCGACGAACGTCTCGGCCACGATCACCCCGTTGGTGGTGAACGGCAGCGAGAAGCCGAAGCCCGAGTAGAGGAACCGGCCGAACACGCCGCCGCGGCCCACCGCCAGCAGCAGCGCCAGGCCGCCGACCACCGGGGGTAGCACCAGCGGCAAGGTGACGACCGCCCGCACCAGCGCCAGCCCCGGCAACCGCGCCCGGGCCAGCACCCAGGCCAGCGGGACGCCGAGCAGCAGCGACAGCACGGTCGCGGCGGTCGCGCATTCCAGTGACAGCCGCAGCGCGGTCAGCCCGGACGAGCCGGCGAGCAGCCGGTCCAGGCCATGCCACGGTGCCCGGATCAACAGGGCCAGCAGTGGCAGGAACAGGAAGGCGAAGCCCACCGCGGCCGGCACCGCGATCAGCGCCGGCGCGCCGCGGCTGGGGGTGCGGTCTGATCGCCGGCCACCGGTCCGGTCGGGTCGCGGAGCGCCGGTGCGGCCGCGCCGCCGAGCACCGGTGCCGTCGGGTCGCGGAGCGCCGGTGCCGTCAGGTCGCTGGGTGCTGATCAGGGCTTCTCGAACCCGGCCGCCGACAGCACCGACTGGCCGGCGGCGGAGAGCACGTAGTCCACGAACGCCCGCGCCACGGCCGGGTTGGCGGCCTTGCTCAGCGCCGCGATCGGGTATTCGGTGGCGGCGTTCACCGAGGCCGGGATGGCAATGCCCAGCACCTTGCTGCCGGCGGCCCGGACGTCGGTCACGTAGACCATGGCGGCGTCCACCTCGTTCGTCTCCACCTTGGTCAGGGTGGATTTGACGTCGGCCTCCTCGGTGACCGGCGTGACCGTCAGGCCGGCCTTGGCGAAGACCGCCTGCGCGGCCGCGCCACACGGCACCTGGGCCTGGCACAGCGCCACCGTGACCCCGCGCCGGGCCAAGTCGGACAGCTGGGCCAAGTGGGCCGGGTTGCCCGGCGGCACCGCGATCTGCATGACGTTGCTGGCGAAGTTGCTACTCGCCGACGCGCCACCGGCCGAGATCACCTGCCGCATGTTCTTGACCGCCGCCGAGGCGAACACGTCCGCCGGGGCGCCAGCGTTGATCTGCCGGGCCAGCGCGGAGCTGGCCCCGAAGCTCAGCCTGACCGAGACCCCGGGATGGGCCGCCTCGAACTGCTTGGCCAGCGTGCCGAACGCCTCGGTGAGCGAGGCCGCGGCCAGCACCGTCACGCTGCCGTGCAGGGACGAGCCGCCGGAACCGCCGGCCGAGACGCTGCCGTTCGACCGGCTCGAGCCGCATCCGGTCAGCGCGATCAGGCCGAGCAGCGCGACGAGCACGCCGGCGAAACTGCGCGGGTGGTTGCTCGGCGGCGGCCTCCCGGTGCTCATTGCGCAGAGGGGATTTCGATCACCACATTGGTCGCCTTGACGCTGGCTATTGCCAGGCTGCCCGGTTCCAGCCGGAGCTCGTCGGCGGCCTCCCGGCTCATCAGCGACACGATCCGGAACGGGCCGGCCTGCAGATCCACCTGCGCCATCACGGTGTCCCGGACCACCCGGGTGACCAGCCCGACCAGGTGGTTACGAGCCGACGCCCCGCCGATCGCGGTGACCGCGGGCCGCTCGGCACCGGCCGCCTGCGACTCGGCGAACTCGGCCAGCTTGGCGCCGTCGATGACCAGCCGGCCGTTCTCGGTGCTGGTGGGCAACCGGCCGCCGTCGGCCCAGCGCCGCACGGTGTCATCGCTGACCCCGAGCAGTTGGGCGGCCTCCCGGATCCGGTAACTCGGCATCGTCGCATGGTAGCCGCATCCGCCGAGTCCAAGCCAGCTATTGCCCGCAGAATCGGTGAGCCGATCGGAATTCAGCTGCAGCTGCGCTCGTCAGCTCAGCAGGACGATGTCCACCTCGTCACCGGCGTGCGGCTGGCTACCGGCCGGCACCTGGGCCAGCGCGTTGGCGCCGGCGCTGGCCGACAGCTGGTGCGAGTCCTGCCGGGCCACCGGCCGGACGCGCAGCCGGCCGTCCGGGCCGAACTCGGCGGTCGCCCGAAGGTAACCGGTACGGCCGTCGGCGTGCGGAGCGCCGAAGCCGGCCTCGGCGATCGCCCGCACGGTGGGCGGGAACGGCTGCCGGTGACCCATCATGTGGCGCAGCGCGGGGGCGGCGAGCAGCTCGAAGCTGACCAGCGAGGAGACCGGATTGCCGGGCAGCCCGAGCAGCAGCGTCGGGCCGTCCAGCACGCCGAAGGCGAACGGCTTGGCCGGCCGGATCGCCACCTGCAGCCAGTTCAGCCGGCCGAGCCGGTCCAGCACCGCCTTGACCGGATCGGCGTCGCCCATCGACACCCCGCCCGAGGTCAGCACCACGTCGCATTCGGAGATCGCCCCGGCCAGCCGGGACTGCAGGCCGGCCGGGTCGTCACGGGCCACTCCCAGGTCGACCGGCTCGCAGTTCACCCGCCGGACCAGCGCCATCAGCATCGCCCGGTTGGACTCGTAGATCTGTCCCGGCTGCAGCGGCTGCCCGTCGGCAACCAGCTCGTCGCCGGTGACCAGCACGCCGACCCGCAGCCGCGGGTACACCGAGATCTTCGGCACGCCGACACTGGCCAGCACCCCGAGGTGGGCCGGGCGCAGTACGGTGCCGGCCGCCAGCACCCGTTCGCCGCCGGCCACGTCGCTGCCGGCCAGCCGGATCCCGGCGCCGGGCGCCGCCGCCGCGAACAGCTCGACCTGGTCGCCGGGCTGACCCTTCGGCCGCTGTCCGGATGCCGAGGACCGCTCGACCATGACCACCGCGTCGGCGCCGGCCGGCAACGGCGCACCGGTCATCACCTTCCAGGTGGTGCCGGCCAGCACGGGCGAGCTGGCAACCGCGCCGGCCAGCACGGTGCCGAGCACGGTCAACGGGACCGGGCGCTCCGGTGCGGCGGCCCGCACGTCAGCCGAGCGGACCGCGTACCCATCCACGCTGCTGTTGTCGAACGGCGGCACCGCGGTGGCTGCCGAGACGTCGGCGGCCAGCACGCAGCCGGCCGCGTCGGCGACGTGCAGCTCGGCCGGCGACACCGGCGGGCAGGCGGCGAGCAGCTGACGGCGGGCTTCAGCCAGCTCGATCATGGCTTGCACTCTAGTGGCGCCGGGTCGCCGGGCTCGCTGCGCCGAGCCTTGTTGCCAGCCGCTCGGCCAAGCTCATCGGCTCGCTGGGCGGCGGCGGCGTTACCGACTGCTTTATCACTCGTTGATGACTGTGCGTAGCATAAATCACTACGGAGAGAGACAGATGGCTGAGCGGACGGCACGACCACCGGCACTGCCGGCGGTGCGGGCCACTGGCATGCCGCCGCATGCCTGCGCGCCGACTCGGCCATCGCCACCGGCAGCACCCTCCGCGCCGGTGGTCCCTCACGGGCGAACCCTCGTTGACCGAGCCGACCGGGTCCTGGCAGCTCCGCCGCGGTTGCACCGCGGCCGGCGCCTGCTGCTGGTCGGAGCCGCTGCCACCGGCATCTGGCTGCTGGGCAGCCTGGGCCACTCGGCGGCGGATGCCGAGGGTGTATCGCCCCGACCGGCGGCCCCGCCGGCAAGCACGGTGAGCAACCAGCTGACCGGGCTGCCGGTGGGGCAGCCGGTCCCCGTGCCGCACCGAGCCCGGCCGGCCGGGACTGCGCGCACCGCACAGCTCGCCGCGCCGACCACCGCGGCGCGGATCACCGTCGCCGGATCGGGGGTTGTGGTCCAGCCAGCGCCGGTGACCGCGACCGCCGCCGGGCTGCCGGCGCTGAGCGCGCCGCGGCTGGACAGCGTGCCGAAGCCGGCGCTGCTGCCTAGCCTGCTGGACCCGATCCGCGTGGTGGTGCTGCCAGCGGTGCTGCCAGCCGCATTGGGCCAGGCCGGCGGCCAGGTCCGGCCAGGCGCGTTGGCGTACGGTTCGCCGCGCTGGACCGCACCGACCGGCGAGGCCACCCTCGGCGAGGCCGTGTTCGGCACCGGCGCTGCCGACCGGCCCGGCCCGGCTCGGCCGGCGATCGGAAGGCCGGCTCGGCAGCCGGCACCGGGACGGCCGAACCTGCCGCCGCCGGCGCTGCCTGGCCCGGGCCCGGCGGGCTCCGCCGAATTCGAGCGGCACCTGCCGCTGGCCGTGCTGCCCGCGACCGATCCGGCCGGCCCGGCGGGCCGGCGCGGCGCCGGGTCGGCTACCGGCTCGCCGGCGCTGCCTGCGCGTTCCCGCACGCCTGACGTCGCACCTGACTGAACCGGGGAACCGCCGGCTGTGTTCGTGCCGGCATCCACTCCCCCATCAACGTTCAGACTCAGGAGAACTGGCATGAAACATCTGACCAAACGCTGCCTGCAGGCAGGCATCTTCATCGGCGGGGTATGGGTACTCGGGTCCGGCATCGCGGCCGCCGACACCGCCCATCCGTCCGCGCATCAGGTAGTGAGCATCCCGGTCACCGCGCCGGTCACCGTCAGCGGCAACGTGGTCTCGATCCTCAGCGGCCACCACCCCAGCACGGCCACGTCGAGTTCGGCCGGCACGTCCGCGCCAGCCGCTCGGCACCGTGCCGTGGTGAATGCGCCGGTGCACGCGCCGGTGACGGTGTGCGGCAACGCGGTCGGCGTGCTCGGCCGCGGCTCGGCCTCCTGCGCCCGCCAGGCGGACACTTCGAGCACCCAACCGGCGAGCCGGCACCGGGCCGCGGTGAACGCGCCGGTGTACGCGCCGGTGACGGTGTGTGGCAACGCCGGCGGCCTGATCGGCAGCGGCACCGCCAGCTGCGGCGGCGACAACCCGGGCAGCGGCGCCACCAGCACCCCTGGCGGCACCGCGCTGAACGCCCCGATCGCGGCGCCGGTCACCGTCTGCGGGAATGCCGCCGGTAACGCCACCGCCGGCTGCGCGGCCGGCTCCGGCACCGCTGGCACCGGCACCGCCGGCACCGGCACCGGCACCGGCACCGTGAACACCCCGGTCAGCGCGCCGATCACCGCCTGCGGCAACGCCGTCGGCCTGTTCGGCGCCGCCAACGCGGGTTGCGCCGGCAGCCCGGGCACCCCTGGTCAACCCGGTCAGCCGGGCCAGCCGGGCCAGCCGGGCACCGGCAGCGGGATCGGCGGCGTGTCGGCCGGCATGGAGGGTGCGGCGGCCAGTCGCGGTCATGCCCTGGCGTCGCGACCGGTCGGGCTCGCCCACACCGGCGCCCAGCCGCTGCTGGCCGGGTTGATCGGCCTGCTGATGTTGGCCCTCGGCTCCGGAATGTGCCTGCGCCGGCAGCCCGGCGGCAGCTGACCCAGGCGGTCGGCCGCGGGCGGCGGACACCCGCGGCCGACCGGTGTCGCCTCGCATGGGGTAGATGTTGGAGGGTGGAACAGCGCGAGATCGGCAGGCTGCGGCGTTCGGTATCGGTGATCGGGTTGGGCACCTGGCAACTTGGCGCCGACTGGGGAGCGGTCAGCGAGCAGGACGCGCTGGCCGTGCTGGCGGCCGCGGCCGAGGCCGGCGTCAGCCTGTTCGACACCGCTGACGTCTATGGCGACGGGCGCAGCGAGCAGCTGATCGGTGCGTTCACGGCCGCCCATCCAGAGCTGGAGCTGTTGCTCGCCACCAAGATGGGACGGCGCGTCGAGCAGCAGCCCGAGGCGTACACGCTGGCCAACTTCCGCGCCTGGACCGACCGGTCCCGGACCAACCTGGGCGTGCAGGTGCTCGATCTGGTGCAGCTGCACTGCCCACCGGATGCGGTGTTCCTCAGCGATCGGGTCTTCGACGAGCTGGACACCCTGGTCGAGGAGCAGCGCATCCGGGCCTACGGCGTCAGCGTGGAGACCTGCGCGCAGGCGCTGACCGCGATCAGCCGGCCGGGCGTGGCGAGCGTGCAGATCATCCTGAACGCGTTCCGGCAGAAGCCACTGGCGGAGGTATTGCCGGCTGCCGTCCGGGCCGGCGTCGGGATCATCGCCCGGGTGCCGCTGGCCTCCGGCCTGCTCTCCGGCCGGTACCGGCACGACACCCGGTTCCCGGCCGATGATCACCGCAACTACAACCGGTCCGGCGCGGCGTTCGACGTCGGCGAGACGTTTGCCGGGGTGGACTTCGACACCGGTGTGGAGGCGGCGCGCGAGTTCGCCGAGCTGCTGCCGGACGGCCTGTCGCCGGCCGCCGCGGCGCTGCGCTGGGTGATCGACCAGCCCGGTGTCAGCACGGTGATCCCGGGTGCCCGGACCGTGGCGCAGGCCAGGGCGAACGCGGCGGCCGCCGAGCTGCCGCCGCTGGGCAACGAGCTGCACCAGGCCATCGCCGAGCTGTACGACCGCCGGATCGCCCCCGATGTCCACCAGCGCTGGTAACCGGGCCGATCCGGAACAGCCCTCGCAGCCAAGGCTGATCTCGACCGGTCCGCTGCGCGGCCTGCCGATCGAGGTGGCCGTGCTGTCGGCGGTGGCGTTCTTCGTCGCGGCCGGTTTCGGCATCGTGGCGCCGGCGATCCCGCTGTTCGCGCGCAGCTTCGGGGTGTCCCGTACGGCGGCCGGCGCGGTGGTGAGCGCGTTCGCGCTGATGCGGCTCAGCTCGGCCCTCGGCGTGGGCGGGCTGGTCAACCGGATCGGCGAGCGGCTGGTGCTCGGCATCGGCATCGGCATCGTCGCGGTGAGCAGCGCGCTGGCCGGCTTCGCCTCGGACTACCTGCAGCTGCTGGTGCTGCGCGGCGCCGGCGGCATCGGGTCGGCGATGTTCTCGGTCTCGGCCAACTCGCTCCTGATCGGGGTCACCACGTCCAGCCAGCGGGGCCGCGCGGTCGGCGCATTCAGCGGCGGCTTCCTGGTCGGCGGCATCGCGGGCCCCGGGCTGGGCGGGCTGATCACCGGCTGGTCGCTGCGGGCGCCGTTCTTCCTCTATGCCGGCACCCTGGCCGCCGCCGGCGCGGTCGGCCTGGCGTTGCTGCCGCGCCGCGGCCAGCGCGGCGAGGCCGGCCGGGGCGCCGGTCAGCCGCCCAGCATGACCGTCGGCCGGGCGCTCCGACTGCCGGCGTTCCGCGCGGCGGCGTTTGCCAACCTCGCCGACAGCTGGGCCTCGCTCGGCGTCCGGGCCGCCATCGTCCCGCTGCTGGTGGTGGAGGTGCTGCACCGCTCGCCGATCTGGACCGGTATCGGGCTGACCGTGTTCACCGCGGGCAACGTGGCAACCCTGCTGCTCGGCAGCCGGCTTACCGATCGGCGTGGCCGGCGGCCGGTGTTGCTGGCCGGCTGCCTGGGCAGCGCGGCCGGCTGCCTGCTGCTGGTTCCGGTCTCGTCGCTGCCGCTGTTCCTGGTCGCGATGGCGGTCTTCGGCGCCGGCAGCGGGCTGCTGGACGTGGCACCCGGCGCAATGATGGGCGATGTGGTCGGCAGCCGCGGCGGCACGGTGGTGGCGACGTACCAGATGGCGGGCGATATCGGCAGCCTGGCTGGCCCGCTGATCGCAGGCTTGCTTGCCGACACGGCCGGTTACGGCTCGGCGTTCGGAGTGACCGCGGCGGTGCTGGTGGTCGCCGCTGGCCTCGGCGCCCGCGCTCCGGAAACCCTGACCCGCCAGGCCGCGACCCCGGAACCCCCGGCTCCGGGGACCCTCGCGCCGGAGTCGCCAGCTGCCGAGGACCGGCCAACGCCCGCGCCGGAGCAGCCGGCCTGAGCCCACCCGCTGCCCGGACGATTCATCCTGCTCCTCGCCCCAGCGCGCATCGCCCGATAAGACACGGCCGGCTTCCCCCGGCCGGCCGCGCGGGACCACAGCCGGTGCTGCACACTTGTGCTCCAGTTACCGGGAAGGACGGCACGTGCACGGTGATCTGCTCGACCTGCTGCTGATCGCCCTCGCCGTCCTCGCCGGCTTCGGCGGCTTCCGGCGTGGGCTGATCTGCTCCATCACCTCCTTCCTCGGCTTCGCGGCCGGCGCGATCATCGGCGTGCAGGTCGCGCCCCGGCTGGCTCGCGGCCTGCTTTCGGCGCCCAGCAACGCGATCGCCGCGGACCAGGCGATCGGCCAGCGCATGGTCACCCTGGTGGTGGTGCTGGTGCTGGCCGCGGCCGGCAACTTCGCCGGCCAGTGGATCGGCGGCAAGCTGCGCACGCTGATCGCGGCCACCCCGCTCGGGCCGGCCGACGGCGTCGGCGGCGCCATCATCTCGGTGGTCTCGCTGCTCGCGGTGGCCTGGCTGTTCGCGCTCGCGCTGGCCTACGCGCCGGCTCCCCCGCTGGCGCGCCAGATCCATCGCAGCGTGGTGCTGCAGACCATCGACCGGGCGGTTCCCAACCAGGGTCAGCAGGTGGTCGCCACGCTGCTGCGTGAGGTGCAGCAGCACGACCTGCCGGCGGTGTCCGGGCCGTTCGCCACGCTGCTGGCGCCCTCGGTCGCGCCGCCCGACCCGGCGGTGGTCCCGGCGGCCACCCGAGCCGCGGCCGAGTCGATCGTCAAGATCACCGGCAACGCGCCGTCCTGCGGCAGGTCGGTCGAGGGTACCGGGTTCGTCTACAGCGACGAGCGGGTACTGACCAACGCGCACGTGGTGGCCGGTGTCAGCGGCCCTCGGGTGTCGCTGCCAGGCGGCGGCGCCTTGACCGGCCGGGTGGTGATCTATGACCCGAACCGGGATATCGCGGTGCTGTACGTGCCGGGCCTGAACCGGCGACCGCTGGCGCTGACCGATGCTGTCGGCAGCGGTGCCTCGGCAGTGGTGGCCGGCTATCCGGAGAACGGGCCGTTCACCGCGGTGGCGGCCCGGATCGCGGCCCGTACCAACGTCACCGGCCCGAACATCTACCAGAGCCGCACGGTGACCCGGCAGGTGTACACGGTGCGCGCCAAGGTTCGGCCGGGCAACTCCGGCGGTCCGCTGTTGAGCCCGGCCGGGCAGGTCTACGGCGTGGTCTTTGCCGCCAGCGTCGACCAGTCCGAGGTCGGCTACGCCCTCACCAATGCCGAGATCGCCTCTGCCGCCCGCGCCGGCCGAACCGCCACCAACCCGGTCGGCACCGCCGGTTGCGACTGAGCCACCAGGAGGCACTGCCGGCGGCACGAAATCCATCCCGGTCGGACCGGGTGACCGCGGTGCTTGGCAGCCCGCCGCGCGGGTGGCCGAGTAGCTAGGCAATCATGGTGTGGGGTCGTCACGGCCCGGACCGGGGCGGCTCAAGGCTTCGGAAGTTGGACCCAACAGCTTCCGAAGCCGCCTTTAGCACGTGATATAAGGCTTTTGACCCGTTGTCTTCCCGAACGCCGTCACAGGCTACCTGCGCTAGGATCGGTAGTGGATCGGGCGAAGCCAGCGTGTCGATTCGTGGTGACTTGGGCACCATCGAGACCGGCATCGCCGGGACCGGTCCACCCGATGGAGGCAAAGATGACCTCGCCCGTGGAACTGGAGCGATTCCTGGCCGCACTGGGCGTCCGGCGCGAGCGGCTGCTGGAACTGGTTCCGACGATCGAGGATGCCGACCGGGCCGAGCTGATCGAGGAACTTACCGAACTCGGCGAGCAGCTGATCGTCGCCGAGGAGGAATTGCGGGTCCAGCAGGAGGAACTCACCGCTGCCCGCGAGCAATTGGCCCGACTCGCGCACGAGCGCGAGTCGCTGTTCCAATCGGCCGCCGCCTACGTGCTCACCGACGACCGCGGCGTGGTGCTGCGTGCCAACCGAGCGGCGCAACAACTCATCCTGCAGCCGCGCGCCCGCATTACCCCCAGGCCGATCGCCACCTGGTTCGAGCTCGCCGACCGTCCCACGGTGCGCACCCTGATCAACGCGCTGGCCGCCGGCCGACAGCCGGCAGGGCAGGCCCGGGCGGTGATCCGCCGGCCGGATCGGACCACCGTCGAGGTGGCGATCACGGTCACCGCCGCGGCCGATCAGGAAACCGGACGCACCGTGCTGCAATGGGAGTTGGCCACCGCCGAGCCGGCAGCCAGCAGCCCGACGCTGCGGCTGGTGACCGACCCGGTCAACCCACCGCCGCCCGAACAGCGGCTGGTAGCCGAGCTGGCCGCGGTTGCGACGGAGTTGGCCGAGGCGACCTCCGAGCAGCAACTGCTCGACACGCTGGCAACCCGGGCGACCGAACTGATCCCGGCCGCTGACGGGTTCGGCATCCTGCTGCTGGGCCGCCGCAGCGCGCTGTATCCGGCCGCCTGGAGCAGTGACGCCGCGCTGGCCTGCGACCAGGTGCAGGCCGACGCCGGACAAGGCCCGGCGCTCGCCGCGCTCGAGCGGCATTCGACGGTGCTGGTCGACAGGATCGCCGATGAAGAGGCTCGCTGGCCGGCGTTCGTGCCGCAGGCGGCCACCTTCGACCAGCACAGCGTGCTCTCGGCAGTGCTCGGCGACGGGGCACCCGCACTGGGTGTGCTCACCGGCTACAGCGGCCGGCCGACCGCCTTCGACGAGTCCGCCCGGTTCGTCATCTCGATGCTGGCCATGCACGCCGGGATCGCGCTGCGGCATGTGCGCCTCGAGCAGAACCTGCGCTATGGCATGGCAAGCCGCGAGATCATCGGCGAGGCGGTCGGGGTGCTCATCGAGCGGCGCCGGATCACCAGCGCCGAGGCGTTCCGGCTGTTGGTGCGCGCCTCGCAGCACACCAACATCAAGCTGCGCGAGGTGGCCAGGATCGTGGTCGAGACCGGCCAGGACCCGGCGCAGATCAGGTTGCGATGACCGACCAACCACCGATTTCCGACCCTGCGGGTCGGGATCTGGTGGTGATCGGCGCCTCCGCCGGCGGTGTCGAAGCCCTGCGCGCGTTCATCGGCGCGCTGCCGGCCGACCTGCCGGCCGCGGTGCTGGTGGTACTGCACATGCCGGCGACCGGCTGCTCCGTGCTCCCCAGCATCCTGCAGCGCGCCGGCGCGCTGCCGGCCGCCTTCTGCGGCGCAACCGAGCCACTGCGCCCCGGCCGGGTGGTGGTGGCGCCGCCGGACCAGCACCTGGTGGTGACCGACGGGCAGGTCGGCCTTAGTCACGGACCTCGCGAGAACGGCCATCGGCCGGCGGTGGACGTGCTCTTTCGCAGCGCCGCCCGCGCGGCCGGCAACCGGGTGATCGCGGTGGTGCTGTCCGGCGGGCTGGACGACGGCACGGCCGGCGCGGCCGTCGTCCAGCAACGGGGTGGCCTGGTGCTGGTGCAGGACCCGGCCGAGGCCAGCTATCCCAGCATGCCGCAGTCCGTGCTCGACCAGCTGACGGTGGACGCGGTGGCACCGGCAGCCGTGCTCGGCAAGCTGGCCGGCGAACTGGCCGGCGAACTGGCCGGGACGCCGACGCGAGAGCTGCCCGTGCCGGCGCCGCCTGACCGGACCCCGGCCGAGCCGCCGCCGGCCGCACCGAAGGAGGCGTTGGAGACCGCGCTGTGGACCGCGCTGCGGGCGCTGGAGGACCGGGCATCGCTCGGCCGGCAGCTCGCTGATCGCGCCGAGCGGCGGGGCAGCATGCTCAGCCGGCAGCGATTCCTGGACCAAGCCGGTGACGCCACTCATTCCGCTGGCCTGGTTCGGCGGCTGTTGGAAGCGCCGCCGGCTAGCGATCTGGCAGCGACGTTAGGCTCTGCAAGCGAAAACTGACCGTTTGCCACAGCGAGGATGCCATGCCAGATTCCGACCACTCGCCAGCGGCCGGCGAGGCCGAGCTCGAGTCCTTGGACGAGCCGGACTCGGATCCGCTGGAAGGCAGCGACGACGCCGAGGCGACCGAGCCGGGCCCGGAATTCGAACGCCTGCTGCAGTTCCTCAAGGAGACCCGCGCCTTCGACTTCACCGGTTACAAGCGGCCCAGCCTGGTGCGCCGGGTCCGGGTCCGGATGCGCGAGCTGGGGATCGAGGCATTCGAGGACTACCAGGACGTCCTGCAGCTCGATCCGAACGAGTTCACCGCGCTGTTCAACACGATCCTGATCAACGTGACCGGCTTCTTCCGGGACGGCGAGGCATGGGAGGCGCTGCGCGAGGAGGTCCTGCCGGAGTTGTTGAAGGCCGCCGACGGAGCCCCCATCCGGGTGTGGAGCGCCGGCAGCTCGGCGGGCCAGGAGGCCTACTCGACGGCCATGCTGCTGCACGACCTGATGGGCGTCGGCTTCCGCGAGCGGGTCAAGATCTACGCCACCGACGTGGACGAGGAGGCGCTGGCCTACGCCCGGCAGGCCAGCTACACCGAACGCGAGATGCGGGGCGTGCCGGATCACTACCGGGACCGGTACTTCGAAAAGGTCGGTGACCGGTACGTCTTCGCGCCCGACCTGCGGCGCAGCGTGATCTTCGGCCGAAACGACCTCACCCGGGATGCGCCGATCTCCCGGATCAACCTGCTGCTCTGCCGCAACACCCTGATGTACTTCAACGCCGAGACCCAGTCCCGGGTGGTCAGCCGGCTGGCGTTCGCGCTGCGGCCGAACGGGGTGCTGTTCATGGGCAAGGCGGAGATGCTGCTGAACCACTCCGCGATCTTCGACCCGGTCGACCTGAAACGCCGCTTCTTCCGCCGGATTCGCGCCGACGTGGCCGAGGGCGCCGGCTTCGGCTCGGCCGGGCCACTGGTCCGAACCCAGCTGGGCGACGACGCGGTCCGGCTGCGCAACGAGCTGATCCTGACCAACCCGGTACCCCAGATCGCGATCGGGTCGGACGGTCGGCTGGCCGTGGTGAACCACCGGGCCAGCCTGCTGCTCGGCCTGTCCGACCGGGATCTGGGCCGGCCGTTCCAGGATCTGGAGATCTCCTACCGGCCGATGGAGCTGCGACCGCACCTGGCAGCCGTGGTGGAGAGCCGCAGTCCGGCCCGGTTGGCCGAGGTGGAATGGCGCCGGCTCGGGCATGATCCGATGTTTCTGGATGTGCAGGTGGTGCCGCTGGTCGACCACACCGGCGAGGTGCTCGGCGCGTCGGTCAGCTTCTCCGACGTGACCCAGGCGCGGCAGCTTCGAGTCGAGGTGGAGACCGCGAACCGGCAGCTCGAGTCGGCATATGAGCAGCTGCAATCCACCAACGAGGAGCTGGAGACCACCAACGAGGAGCTGCAGAGCACCGTCGAGGAGTTGGAGACCACCAACGAGGAGCTGCAATCCACCAACGAAGAACTCGAAACCATGAATGAGGAGCTGCAGTCGGCCAACGACGAGCTGCAGGTCACCAACGACGAGCTGCGCGACCGGACGCTGGAGATCGGCCTGCTGAACCGCTTCATGCAGTCCATCCTGGGCAGCCTGGACGCGGCGGTGATCGTGCTGGACCGCAACCTGGTGGTGCAGGTCTGGACGCGGCAGGCGCGTGACCTGTGGGGCCTGCGCGACGACGAGACGGTCGGTAAGCATCTGCTGAACCTGGACAGCGGGTTGCCGACCGCCGAGCTGCACCCCTGGCTGCGAGCGGTGATCACCGGCCAGCAGGCCGTGGTGGCCGGTGAGCGGATTCAGGCGGTCAACCGGCGCGGCCGCACCGTGCAGCTGCGGGTCACCGTGACCGCCCTGCAGGGTGAGGATGAGCTGCCGGCCGGCGCGCTGGTGCTGATGGAGGACGTCAGCGAGCCCGCGGACTGACCCCGGCCGGCCATTCCGGTCGGCGGGTAGCCCAGCCGGCTAGCCGGTCGACTCGTCGAGCTGGGTCGGCTGCCCGGTCCACTGCCGGACCTGCTCGCGCAGCACGGCTGCCCAGTCGGCGATCCGCTGGGCCGGCTCCGGCTGTCCCGGTGCCACCGGCGGCCGGTGCAGCAGGTCGAGTTCATCGAGATAGCGCCGCAGTGCCGCCCGCTCCTCCAGCGCCGCGACCGCGCTCCACAGCTTGGCCTCGGCCGCCTCGGCCTGGGCGGCGACCAGCGTCTGCGGCGCGTACTGATGTCCGACATGGCAACGGAAGTAGGTGATCTGCGGCAGGTCGACCTCAGCCAGCCCGCCGCCGCACTCCGGACAGGCCAGCCGGGTCAGCTTGGTCTCGCCTTCGTCCAGGAATCCCGGGTCGTCACTGTCGGCCATGTTCATTATTGGCTCCCTCGGATGCATCGGGTGCTGATCGGCCGTGCGGGCCACCGCCAGCGCCTGCTCGAGCACGGCGCCGGCCAGCTCCGTGCTGGGCAGCGCCCTGGCATTCGGCGCGGCGGCCAGCGCGGCGGCCGGCATGCTGGCGAAGTACGCCTCGGCCGGCTGCTGTGCCAGCACCTGGCCGCCGGCATGCGCCACCAGCGCCGCGCCGACCGCGCCGTCGTCCAGCACGCCGGACAGCACCACGGCCACCGTCCGGTCGCGGGCCCAGCGGGCGGTGCTGGCGAAGAGCACGTCGACCGACGGCCGGTGCCGGTTCACCCGGGGGCCGCCGGTGAGCCGCAGCCGGCCCCGGTTGGTGATCAGGTGCCGGCTGGGCGGCGCGACGTAGACCCGGCCCGACCGCAGCACCTCGCCGTCGACCGCCGGCTCGGCCGGCAGCTCCCCGGCTCGGGTCAGAATCTCGGCCAGGTGGCTCGGCGTGCGCTCGCCGCGATGGATCACGACCAGCACGGCGGCCGGCAACTCGGGCGGCAACCCGGCGATCAGGTCCCGCAGCGGGTAGAAGCTGCCCGCCGAGCCGCCGATCACCACCACCGCTTTGGGCGCGTCCGGCTCGACAGCGGCCAGCTGCCGGCTGTCACTCTGATCGGGTCGGTTCATTCCGCCTCCGAACGCCGCAGGCGTCGCTGCGCGCTTCGGTTCGAACGCGGTTCAACCGTATACCGTCCGCTGGCCGGCGGCGGCACCGACTGATCCGGCCTACCTGCCGGAAATGCGGGTTGCGATGCGGTAGAAGTGAGTCCGTGATCGGCCAGCAGCAGACCCAGCAGCATCCCGGCGAGCCGCGGCTGCCGGCCGCCGTCGCCATCGTCGTTGCCATCGCGCTCTACACACTGTTGCCCAACCGGCTGCTGATCGGGCCCCGGTTCGTGGTTCCGGTGCTGGAGGTGCTGCTGTTCATTCCGATCGTCAGCGCCAACCCGCGCCGGATGAACAAGCAGAACCGGGCGCTGCGCCGGCTGGACATCGCCCTGCTGCTGCTGATCGCGGCCAGCAACGCCACCGCGCTGGTGCTGCTCATCCACCGGATGCTGGGCGGCGCTCAGGCCGGCGGCAGCATGCTGCTGCTCGCGGCCGGCCAGATCTGGCTGACCAACGTGCTGGTCTTCGCCCTGGCGTACTGGACGCTCGACCGCGGCGGCCCGGTCAGCCGTACCCAGGTGGCTCGGCCCCGGCTGCCGGCCGCTGATTTCCGGTTCCCGCAGGACGAGGACCACGACGCGATCAACGAGGTCGCCAAGCGGTCGGCCGCCAAGTCCGGCTGGGCGCCCGGCTTCGTCGACTACCTCTACCTCTCGGTCACCAACTCCTCGGCGTTCAGCCCGACCGACACCATGCCGCTGTCGCCGCGCGCCAAGCTGCTGATGGCAACCGAGTCGGTCTCGGCGCTCGCCATGTCGGTGCTGGTGATCGCCTACGCGGTGAGCCAACTGAAATAGCGCCGCGACCACCCGTCCGACGCTGATCGCGACTTCGCGGCGGTGGCACTCTGGAGCGATGACGGTTGACGCACCCAGCATCGCACTGCTCGGCACCGGCACGATGGGGCTGGCCATCGGCAGCAACCTGATCAAGGCGGGGCTGCCACTGCGCGCCTGGGATCGCCATCCGGACAAGGCCGGCCCGCTGGCCGAGCAGGGCGCGACGCTGGCGGGCTCGGCCGGCGACGCGGTGGCCGGTGCCGACCTGGTGCTGACCATGCTGTTCGACGCGGACAGCGTTGCCGAGGTGATGCGGCAGGCGGCCGGCCGGTTCGCCCCGTCGGCGACCTGGATCCAGCTGACCACGGTGGGCGTGGCCGGTGCCGAGCAGCTGGCCGAACTGGCCGCGGAGCTGGGCCTGGTCTACGTCGACTCCCCCGTGCTCGGCACCAAGAAGCCGGCCGAGGACGCAGCGCTGGTGGTGCTGGCGGCCGGACCGGCCGAGGCCAGGCCGACCTGCCAGCCGGTGTTCGACGCGATCGGCTCACGCACCGTCTGGCTGGGCGAGGCTGGCCAGGCCAGCAGGCTCAAGCTGGTCGTCAACGCCTGGGTGCTCGCGGTCACCGAGGGCGTTGCCGAATCACTCACGCTGGCCAGGGCGTTGGGCCTGGATCCGAGGCTGTTCCTGGACACGGTGCGCGGCGGTTCGGTGGACTCGCCGTACGTCCAGCTCAAGGGTGCCGGCATGCTGGCGGCGGACTGGGCGCCATCGTTCGGCCTGCGCAATGCCGACAAGGACGCCGAGTTGATCCTGCGGGCGGCCCGGCGGGCCGGGGTACGAATGGCGATCACCGAGGCGGTGCACGACTACTTCGGCCGGGCCCTCGATGCCGGCCATGGCGAGCGGGACCTGTCGGCGATCTTCCTGGCGCACCAGTAGGCGTCCGGTGCCGCTGGCCTACCGGCCGCCGGGCAGGCCGGCCGGCAGCTCGCGTGCGTGCAGGATGTGCAGCCGCTGGGTGGCCCGGGTCATCGCCACGTACAGGTCGCTGACGCCGTGGCCGGACGCCGCGAGGATCTCGGCCGGTTCGAGCAGCAGCACCGAGTCGAACTCCAGGCCCTTGGCCTGCGTCGGGCTGAGCACGGCCAGGTTCGGGCTCGGGTCCAGCGGTACGGCTTCGGGGTCGGCCGCGATCACCGCCAGCTGGGCGCCGGTGGCCAGTTCGGCGGTCACCAGCTCGGCCAGCCGGGCCGGCAACGGGCCGGCCAGCCGCTCGCTGCGCAGCGCCGAATCCACCGACCGGGCCGAGGTGATCGGTGACGAGCCGATGCCGGCCGCGACCAGCATGGCAGTCGCCGCGTGCATGATCTCGGCCGGCGTGCGGTAGTTCACGGTCAGCTCGGCCAGCCGCCACCGATCGTGCAGGTACGGCGCCAGCACCTCGTGCCAGGACCGGGCGCCGGCCGCCGAGCCGGTCTGGGCGATGTCGCCGACCACGGTCATCGAACGGGACGGGCAGCGGCGCATCAGCAGCCGCCATTGCATCGCCGACAGCTCCTGGGCCTCGTCCACCACCACGTGGCCGAAGGCCCAGCCGCGGTCGGCTGCCGCCTCGGCCAGCAGCGACTTCCTCGACGCTTCCGGGCCGTACCGCTCCGCCAGCTCGGCCGCGGTGGTCATCTGGACGGCGTCCGGGGACAGCTCGGCCACCAGATCCAGCACCCGGCCGGCATAGGCCACCTCGGCCGCCCGGTCGGCCGCCGCCTGCGCATCGAGCAGTTCCGGTTCGGTGCCGAGCAGTTCGGCGGCCTCGTCCAGCAACGCCACGTCGGCCGGTGTCCACGGCGCGGCCCGATCTCGATACAGCGCCTCGCGCTCGGCCTCGGTGAGCCGCGGCGCCGCGGCCCGCAGCCTGGCCGGCTCGGCGTACAGGTCGCGCAGCAGCTTCTCCGGCGTGAGCGGCAGCCAGCACAGGTTGACCTCGCGCCGCACGTCCGGCGACTGGCGCAGCGCGTCGAGCAGCTCGCCCCGGGTATCGTCATCCAGCTCGGTGTGCAGCTCGGCGGCCAGCCGTGCGGCGAGCTTGGCCAGCACGTCGTTGACGAACCGCAGCCGCGCCTGATTGTGCGGTTTGCGCGACAGCTGCGCCCGGTGCCGGGCGGCTGCCACCTCGGCCGGCACCAGCCGGATCCTGCTGCCCTCGACCGTCAGCTCGATCGGCCGGTGCGGTACCCGCTGGCGAGCCTTCACCGCCGCGGCCAGCACACCGGTCATCCGCAGGTCGCCCTTGATCGCCACCGCGGCGTCGCTCTCGCTGGCCCGCGCATCCACTCCCGGATAGAGCTGGCCGGCGGTGGCCAGCACCACGCCGGTCTCGCCGAGGCTGGGCAGCACCTGGGAGATGTAGTCGAGGAACCGGTGGTTCGGCCCGACCACCAGCACCCCGCTACGGGCCAGCCGCTCCCGGCGCGCGTAGAGCAGGTAGGCCGCCCGGTGCAGCGCGACCACCGTCTTGCCGGTGCCCGGACCGCCCTGCACCACCAGCACGCCAGCCGCCGGCGCGCGGATGATCCGGTCCTGCTCGGCCTGGATGGTGGCCACGATGTCGCGCATGTGGCCGGTCCGGCGGGCGTTGAGCGCCAGCATCAGCGCGTCGTCGGCCGACACCGTGTCGGCCTGCCGGCCGCTGGCGGCGAACGCGGCGAGGTCCAACACCTCGTCCTGCAGGCCGGTCAGCGTGCGGCCGCGGCTGATCAGGTGGCGCCGGCTCAGCACGCCGTCCGGTTCGGCCCGGGTGGCACGGTAGAACGGGGTGGCGGCCGGGGCGCGCCAGTCCACCAGCAGCCGGTTACCGGCCGGATCGGTCAGGCCGATCCGGCCGATATAGCGCTGGCTCGAGTCGAGCAGATCGAGCCGGCCGATGCACAGCCGCTCCTCCACCGCGCCGAGCCGGTCCAGGTTGTTCTGCCGCAGGGCGATCAGCGCGTCCCGCTCGATCCGGGCGGCCGGCGTGCCGGCGGTTGCCGACCGGCGCAAGCTGGCCAGCTCGTTCGCCGCCGCTACCAGCAGCTCGTCGAGCCGGGCATACAGCTGGTCCAGCCGGAGCTGCTCGGCTCGCAGCTCCTCCCGCGGCAAATTCACGGTATTCGATCTTGCCCTACCGCTCGCGGCAGCGCTGGGTCAGGCCGGTTTCCAGGCCGGCTGGCTTCAGCGAGGGCTGGACAGTTGGCCGGCCGACCGCTGGGCGTTTCGGGAGTGCCGGGCATCTTGAGGGTGCTGGCCGTCTTGAGGGTGCTGGCCGTCTTGAGGATGCTGGCCGTCACCGGAGCGCTGGCGCCGGCCGAGTAGCTGCCCACCGGAGATCAGCTTGCGCTGACCAACCGCCGAGTTCGCACCACTCGGCTCGGCAGCGGCTGCAACCGCGGTTGCGGAGCGTGCCCCGGCGCCGTCCCGCTCACGCTCGAGCACGTCCACCTTGCCGAGTTCGATGACCGCCAGCCCGAGCAGCAGCATCAGCGCCACCAGGCCGACCCCGGACCAGGGGCCACGGTGGATGTGCTCGTCGTACACCAGGATCCCGACCACGATGGACAGCAGCGGGTCCACGGTTGCGATGGCCGGCAGGCTGGCGGTCAATGGGCCGGCCTGGAAGGCAAGCTGGCTGAGCAGCAGCCCGACCGCGCCGACCACGATCACCGCGTACAGCTGCCAGCTGGTCAGCGCCACCCACGGCCCGTGCACGACCCGGTCGGTGAGCGCCTTGAGCAGCGCGGCGGTGGCGGCGTACACCACGCCCACCGCCACTCCCATCAGCGCGGCGGCATCGGCAGCCGGCTTGCGGCGGTGCGCCAACCCGACACAGGCCAGCGCCAGCAGGGCGCCGACCCCAGCCGCCACCACGGCCGGCAACCGGTCCGGCCCGGTCAGATGCGGCCCGGTCGGCTCGGTGCCGGCCAGGAACAGGAAGGCGATCAGACAGCCGGTGAGCACCAGCGCCCAGCGCACCTCGTGCACGGTGACCGGCCGGCCCTGCCTGCGGCGCAGCAACAGCGCGAACAGCAGGCCGGAGATCAGCAGCGGCTGCACCACCGCCAGGTCACCGAAGTGCAGTGCCAGCACCTGCAGGCTGAGCCCGACCAGGTCGGTCACGGTGCCGGCCAGCCAGAGCCGGTGGCTGAGGGCGGCGGCCACGAACCGGGCCAGCGTGCCGGCCCGGATCCGGGGCACCTCGGGCATCTCACGGGCGGAGGAGTGTTTGAGGTTGGTGGACGCCGCGAACGACAGCGCCGAACCCAGGCTGAGCCCGACGACCAGCCACGGCACAGCCACGCGCTGCTCCATTCCGTCGTCGCGGGCGGCTTCTCGCCAAGCCCCTCGAAGACTAACCCGGCAGCTGCCGGCCGCGTCGCCGCCGGACCGGCGTTTCTCAGCTCCGGCACCCACCTCGCCCTGAGCCGATGCTGAGCGCCGAGCGCCCGGACCGCGTCGTGGCGCCGGCAGTGCACGCCGCCGCGTACTATATGCGACCGTGCCTGCCCAGGAGTCCGCACGCGCGCCGGCCCGGCGCGGATGAGGATCGCGCACGTCAGCGACGGTTACCTGCCCAGGATGGGCGGCATCGAACGCCAGGTCGACGGACTGACCCGCGCGCAGGCGGCCTTCGGGCACCAGGTGGAGATCATCACCTCGGTCACGCCGGCCGGCCACCGTTCGACGGTGCCGGTGATCGGGCCGGCCCGATCCGGCGGCCGGCCCGGCTCCATCCGCTACCTCGCCACCTTCACCGGTCGCGACGCGGTGCTGGCCGGCAACTACGACCTGGTTCACGTGCATGCCTCGACCTGGTCGCCGCTGGGCTGGCTCACCATCGCCGCCACCACCGCGGCCGGCATCCCGACGGTGGCCACCGCCCACTCGTTCTGGTCCTGGGCGACCCCGATCTTCCGAGGTTTCGACCTGGCGCTGGACTGGCGACGCTGGCCGATCACCTGGACCGCGGTGAGCCAGGTCGCTGCCGCCACCCTGGCCGAGGTGGTCCGGCCGGCCGAGCCGATCCCGGTCATCGGAAACGGCATCGACGCGGAGCTGTGGCGGCCCAGCCGGCTGCCCCGCCGGCCCGACCGGGTGGTGCTGGTCAGCGTGCTGCGGCTGGCTGCCCGCAAGCGGCCGCTGCAGCTGCTCAGGATGCTGCGCGCGGTCCGCGAACGCACCCCGGCCGGACTGCGGATCGAGGTGAAGCTCATCGGCGACGGGCCGAAGCGACCAGCGCTGGAGAGCTACCTGCGCCGGCACCGGATGACCGACTGGGTGCAGCTGACCGGCCAACTGGACCAGCCGGCCATCCGTCAGATCTTCGACGACGCCGACCTCTACCTCTCACCGGCGACCCTGGAGTCCTTCGGCATCGCGGCGCTGGAGGCCCGCTGTGCCGGGCTGCCGGTGGTCGCGTTCGCCGGCACCGGAGTGGCCGACTTCATCCGGCACGACCACAACGGACTGCTGGTCGGCAGCGACGCGGAGATGGTGGCCGCGATCAGCCGGCTGGTGACCGAGCCGGCCGAGCGGGAGCGGCTGACCCGGCACAACCTGAGCACCGAATCCGGTTTCAGCTGGCCCAGCGTGCTCCGGGCCTGCGAGCAGGTCTACCAGCAGGCCTTCGCCCGGGTCGGCCGGCTCGCCCTGCCGGTCAACCTCGGCGGATGAGCTTCTCCGTCGTCTGTCTGCACGCGCATCCGGACGACGAGGCGCTGCTGACCGCCGGAACGCTGGCCCGGGCGGTCGCCGAGGGCCACCGGGTGACCCTGGTGATGGCGACCGACGGCGCGGCCGGCCTGGCCGACACCGGCCGAGGACCGGCACTGGCCGAGCGGCGAGCCGCCGAGTTGGATCGCTCGGCCGCCGTGCTGGGCGTGCACCGGGTGGTCAGGCTCGGCTACTCCGACTCCGGCATGCATGGCGAGCAGGCCGGCTTCGCCAGCGTCCCGGTGGCCGGGGCGGCGGCCCGGCTGGCCGAGGTGCTGGCCGAGGAACGGGCCGACCTGCTGATCGGGTACGACGCCAACGGCGGTTACGGCCATCCGGATCACCTCCAGGTGCACCGGGTGGCCCGGCACGCCCAGCAGCTTGCCGGCGCGAGCCGGCCGGCGTTGCTGGAGGCAACCGTGGACCGGACCGCGCTGCTCCGCGCCTTGTGGCTGCTGGACAAGGCGAAGCTGGCACCGCCGGATTTCCGCCCGGACCGGATGCGAACGGCCTACACCGCGCGCGCCGAGATCACCCACCGGGTGGACGTGCGCCGCTATCTCGATGCCAAGCGAGCGGCCATGCGGGCGCATGCCAGCCAGGCGGCCGGTGGCGCCGACACCCGGACCCTGGCCTACTGCCTCAGGTTGCCCCGGCCGCTGTACCGGCTGGCCTTCGGCGCCGAGTGGTACGTCGAACCGGGCCGGCCGGCGGCCCGACCGGTCAGCGGCGACATCTTCGCAGCCCTGCGCTAGCGGCCAGCCGGTGCGATTTGACGGTCTTGCCACCGGATCGCGCCAGTTCCGGCAAAGACCTTGACACGCGAATGCGATCACGTAGAGTGAACGACGAAGTCGCCTCGTCCCTGATGTCTCCCCCGTGGCATGAGGGCGGGGCGATTCAATTCCCACCCGTCCAGCGGCTCGAATTACAGCATCGGATCTGGTTCGAGGCCGAAGGCTACCCTGCCAGCAATGGAGAAACCCTGCGCGCTGAGCGCGAAGTGTTGAACCGCGGCTAGCACGTCACGCAGCGCTCGCTGTAGTGGGTGCTGGCGGTACATGGCTACCGTGCCCGCAGTCTGATAACAGAGAGTAACCACCGCGACGGCTTGTTCGGCGGCTTGCGCGGCTGCTGCCCGCGCCGCCGCCCGGTCGGCGGCCGACGGCACCTGCCCGGCACTGGCCACCTCGTACAACCGATGCAGGCAATCGCTGAGATAACTGCTCGCCGCCCCGATGGCTGCCTCGGCGCGGCCCACCGCCAACTGCGCCGCTTCCCGATCGGCCAGCCGGCTCGCCGAACCGTAGCGAACCCGATCGCCGACCGCCAGCAGCTCCTGCAGCGCCCGCTGCGCGATGCCCAGCGGCACCGCGCCGAGGATCGGATAGAGCAGCGAACGCAACGGGATCCGCCACATCGCGCCGGCCGGCCACGGCCGCAGTTGGCCGAGTTCGATGCAGTGCTCGGCCGGCACCGGCAACCCGCTGGCCTCGTAATCGACGCTGCCGGTGCCCTCCAGCCCGATCACCTGCCAGGTCGGCAGGAACTTCACCGCCGCGGCCGGCATCAGCACCGCGATCGTCCTCGGCGGCCGGTCGCCGGCGTCCTCGACGACCTGGGCGGCACCGATCACCCAGTCGCAGTGCTGGGTGCCGCTGCCGAAGCTCCACCGGCCGTTCACCAGGTAGCCACCACCCGGCCGGGACACCGCCCGGCCGCCCGGCATCAGCGCACCGCCGCAGAGCACCGTCGAATCGGCGAAGATCTCCCGCGCGGTCGGCTCCGGCAGCAGCGCGCCGGCGATGTTGCTGGCCACCCCGGTCGCCACGCACCAGCCGGCCGAGCCGTCGGCGGCCGCGAGCAGTTGCACCACCCGCAGCACCTCGGCCGGCGTTGCCTCGTAGCCGCCGAGTTCGATCGGCATCCACAGCCGGAACACCCCGGCGGCGCGCAACGCGGCGACGATGTCCGCCGGCAGGTTGCCGGCCTGCTCGATCTCGGCGCCCCGGTCGCGGATCCGCCGCGCCAACACCTGCGCCGCGGCGTACACCTGTCCTGCTGCCGCCACGACCCGCCCTTCCTGCCCCGTCGCCCGGTCCGGGAGATCCGGACTAGATCGCATCCCTATGTTGCAGCCAATGAAAGGCTAACCAGCCGATCGGCACCGGCAGCCAGAAGGTGGCGAGGCGGAACAGCAGCACCGCGCTGACCGCTGCCGCGCTGGCCATGCCGGCCGCCGCCAGGCCGGTGGCCAGTGCCACCTCCACCGCGCCCAGCCCACCCGGCGTCGGCACCGCCGACCCGATCGCGGCACCGGCCAGGTAGACCACCGCCACCTGGGTGAACCGGACGTCGCCGGCGAAGGCGTGCACCGAGAACCAGAGCGCGGCGATGTAGCAGCCGTTGAGCAGCAGCGAGCCGCCCACGCCCTCGATCAGCTTGACCGGATTGGTCAGCAGGTTCAGCAATCGAGGCGTCGCCTCGCGCAGCGGCGGCAGCGCCCGGTGCAGCACCCAGCGACGGGGCATCGGCAGTGCCATCACCAGCGCGGCGAGTGCCACCAGGGCGCCGATGGCGCCGAACGCCCACCCCGGGATCGGCAAGCTGCGCTGGGCCGACGCGCCGGTCGCGGCGGCGAAGGCGATCAGCAGCAGCACGTGCGAGGCGCCGTTGACCACCTGGGACATGCCGACGCTGGTGGCCGCGCCGGCGATACTCACCCGGGTCTTGCGCAGGTATCGGATGTTCACCGCCAGGCCACCGACGGCCGGCGGGGTGACGAAACCGGTGAACGCGGCGGCCACCTGCACCAGGGTGGTTCGCGGGAAGGACAGCCGTTCCCGCACATAGCCGGTCAACGACAGCGCGGCGGCCGGGTAGCTGGCAGCCGAGGCCAGCAACACCAGCGGCAGCCAACGCAGCCGCGCGCTGGACAGCACGGTGCCCACCGGAACCGAGCTGAGTTGGCCGACGATCAGGTAACCGGCAACCAGGATCGCGGCGATCGAGACGATGGTGCGCGGGCGTACCCGTTCCACCCGGATCGGATCCGGCGGCGCGCTGCCACTGCGCGCCTGCACCGCGTCGCGCACCGACTCGATCAGCCGATGGTCCTCCTGCAGCGCGGCCCGGGCCTCGCCGCTCAGCGCGATGGGTTGCAGCAGCGGGACGGTGCTGGCCAGTTCCTCCTCCGACAGCATCCGACGGGCACTGGCCACCGCCTCCTCGACGCCGGCCAGCTGGGCGGTGGTGATCAGCAGCTGCACCCGGTCCAGCGCCATCCGCAACTCGGTGGCGAACACCGTGCCGTCCTGCGGGATCGGCAGCAGCAACTGCCCGTCCGGCTCCACGCTGACCTGGCTCGCGATCAGGCCGCGGTGGGTGATTCCGTTGCGGTGCAGCCGGTTCGTCAGCTGCCAAAGGACGTCCAGCTGCTGCGCCGAGGGTGCCGTGAGCGGGCGTCCGACCCGGTGCTCGTACACCAGCACGATGGCGTCCGGGCCGCACCGCACGGCGGCCAGCAGCGCCGGGATGGGCACCTCGACCTGGGCCACCGCCATCGCCAGCAACGTGCGGTGCTCGGCCACCCGCTCCAGGGACAGCGCCGGTGCCGGTGCGATCTCCTTACGGATTCGGATCAACCGATAGACGTTGTAGATCGCGCCGGAGGCGATCAGCTCACGATCCAGCACCTGCACGGCCAGCCGCTGACCGGTGTCGGTGGTGGCCAGGTAGTCCCGCCGGGCATCGCGCTGCATCGGCACCCGCTCGAACCGGAGGATGCCGAAGCCGCGGCTGCTCAACGCGGCCACCACCTGCTGGGCCGGCGGCCGATTGCTCACCCGGCCGGCGGCGTACCGGAACGCGATACCGACGAAGCTGCCGATCACCAGGCTCAGCGCCAGCGAGATGATCGAGGCCTGGGTGGCGGTGAAGACCGAGAGCACGTACAGCGCGGTGACGCCGACCAGCAGCCCGCTCCAGAGCGGCTCGCTGGCCACCCCGGTCACGGCGGCGAACGCCAGCAACGCGGTGAGATAGGTGTCGAACGGGCGTACCGAGCCCTGCGCGCCGACCCGGGTCAGCGACTCATAGAGCTGGCTGTCCGGATAGTGTCCGACGATCGCATCGGCAAGTTCGATCACGCCGATCGCCAGCAGGCCGGTGAGCAATGCCTCGATCAGCCGCCGGGTCTGGCCGCGAGCCAGCTCCCGGACCATGAAGGCGATCGGCACCGCCAACGCGCCGAACGCGGCCAGCCAGCTGAACGTCCTGATGAAGACGTGCGGAATTCGACCGAGCAGCCGGGCGAGATCGGAGTTCGCCCCCTGGGTGGTGTCATGCGCGATGACCGCGATGCCGCACAGCAGTAGGCCGAGCAACAGCAGGCCGACGAGCCGAATCAGGTCAACCGGTCGCCGGACTCGACGCTTGTGCGAGTCGATGATGACCGTCGTCCGCTCCGCGGCCGCCGAACCGGGAGCGACGGCAGCGCCTGATTCCATCTGATCTGCGCCCCTGCCAACCGTGTGAATCTGCCATACCGACTGGCTGTGAGGGTAGTACAGCAACCCTATGCCGCAGGCCAGCAACGACCGGAGAACCGCCGGCTCGCCGGCACCGGGCGGTGGCCGGGCGGCCGGTCAGGCCGGCAGCTCGCGCCCGGTGCTCGGCGGCCGCTCCAGCTCGTCGATGGCCTGGCCGGCCTGCCAGAGCGGCATGCTGGCCCGCAGCACCAGGTAGATCTCGAAGCAACGCTGCGCATCGTCCAGGTCCGAGCCGAAGATCTGATGCAGCCGGCGCAGCCGGTAGCGCACCGTCTGCGCATGCTTGCCCAGCCGGCTCGCCAACACCGGCGCGCTGGCCCGGGTCTCCAGCCATGCCAGCATGGTTTCGGCCAGGATCCGGCGGCTGTGCGGCGGTTGTCGCAGCAGTGGCGCGAGCACCGAGCGGCTCAACTGCTGGCGCAACGACGGTTCGGCATGCAGCCACAGCATCGCCATGTGTTCGGCACAATCCAGCACCGGTTGCCGATCGATCACCCCGGCGCCGACCAGATCCAGACAGCGCCGGGCCCAGCGCAGCGACGCCGCCGCGTCGGCCAGCCCGACCGGGCAACCGATCGCGACCGTGTGCCCGGCGAAGACGGCGGCCAACTCGGCCCGGGTCTCGGCAGCCAACGGTGCCGGGTACAGCAACAGCACCGGCGTCCGGCGCAGATCCGGCAGGGCCGCTGCCGGCAGCCGGCTGGCTGCCGGCAGCGGGACGCCCGGGGCGCGCTGCACCGCCACCGCCACCACCTGCCGGGGCACCGGCCAGTTGCCGGCATCGGCGAGCTGACCGAGCAGCCACGCCGGGTGGTCATCCGGCCGCAGGATGGTGTCCAGCAGCCGTTCCCGCCATCGGCCGGCCGGCTCGCTCCGCTGCCGGTAGCCGAGCACCGACCGCTCGGACAGCGAGTCGAGGAACTCGAACGCCGCGACGGCCTGCTCGCCCACCAGGCTGGCCGGTAACCCCAGCTCCAGCGATATCGACCGCAGGTTCTTCCAGGCGATCGAGGTGGCGAGCTGGTAGTCGCTGCGCAGCGACTCCAGGCTGCGCCCGACCCGGGCCTGTGCCAGGCCGATCCGCCGGAACCGGTCGTACACCCCGTCGACCGGCGGGTCGGGGTCGAGCATCGCGCTGACGAAGTGGTCGATGGCCTGCGTCACCACCTGAAGCAGCGCCGGTGAGTACTCGCCCGGCAGTCGCGGCGACTGCTCACTGACCGCGGTCACGATCTGCTCGGCCAGCTGGTCCCGCCTGGCCCGCAACGTGTCGGCAAGCACGGCGACGGCATCGGCATACTCGCCGTGCCGTGCTCGGCCCACCGTGTCCCCCGCCTGCCGACGCCGACGCCATGCTCGCCGTGCGCACCGGCTCAGCCCGTCACGCAGACCGGCACCGAACACGCGTAGTGCACATTGCACAACAAACCGAGGTCAGGCAATAGACGGTGTGTCGTTGATGTAAGCCGGGGCCCGCGGCGGCCGGTGCTACTTGGCGCTGGCCAGCCGGAGCCGAGGGCCGCCCTCGCGGGCGTGCTGCGCCAGCCAGCGAGACAGCTCCAGGTGCCCCATCGGCCGGGCGATGAAGTAGCCCTGCGCCACGTCGCAGCCCATGTTGCGCAGTTCCTCCAGGGTGGCCTGGTCCTCGATGCCCTCGGCGACGATGCGCAACCCCAGCGCATCCCCCAGTCCGATGACGGCCGAGACCAGCGCTCGGGTGCTGACCGGTTCGTCGCCGGCCAGGCCGCTCACGAACGACCGGTCGATCTTGACCTCCGACACCGGCAGCCGTTGCAGGTAGGACAGGCTGGAGTAGCCGGTGCCGAAGTCGTCCAGCGAGAGGCAGATACCCATTTCGTGCAGGGCGTGCAGCACCGGCAGGGTCTGCGCCGGGTCCCCCATCACGCTGCTCTCGGTGATCTCCAGCACCAGCTGGGACGACGGGATGCCGGCCTTCTCCAGCACCGCCGCGATCCGCGCGGGCAGTTCGGTGTCGCTGACGTTGCGCGCGGACAGGTTCACCGCCACGCAGAGCGGCTTGCCGTCCACCGTCACGTCCCGGCACTGGGTGAGCGCCAGGTCCAGCACCAGCGGGGTGAGGGCCTCGATCAGGCCGGTCGACTCGGCCAGCGGGATGAACCGGTCCGGTGAGATGAGGCCCAGCACCGGGTGGTTCCAGCGCACCAGCGCCTCCACCCCGACGATGGCACCGGTGGCCAGGTCCAGTTTCGGCTGGTAGTGCATGATCAGCTGTTCCGGATTGGTGGTCAACGCGGTGCGCAGGTCGGCCAACAGCGCCAGCCGCTCGATCCGGCCCTGATCCATGTGCGCGCCGTAGGCGGCCAGCCGCTGGCCGCTGCCCTTGGCCTCATACATCGCCGTGTCGGCCTGTCGGACCAGGTCCACCTTGCCGTCGCCCGGCTCGCTGACCGCCACCCCGATGCTGCAGTCGGCCGACAGCGTCGCCTCGGCGAACTTGATCGGCTGGGTCAGCACCTGGTGCAACTCGTCGGCCAGCCGCGCCAGCGTGTCCACCCCGCCGGTCAGCCGGGGCAGCAACACGCCGAACTCGTCCGCGCCTAGCCGGGCCACCGAGGCACCTTCCGGCACCGACTCGAGCAACCGGTCGGCGACCACCTGCAGCAGCCGGTCACCGGCCTCGTGGCCGAGGACGTCGTTGACCTCCTTGAACCGGTCCAGGTCGAGCAGCAGCACTCCGGTGGCCGAGTCGGTGGCCTGTTCCTCGGCCACCAGCTGGACCAGGTAGGTGCGGTTGATCAGGCCGGTCAGCGAGTCGTGGGTGGCCTCGTAGCCGAGCCGCTCGACCAGCCGGGTGCTGCGCACGGCGACCCCGAAGTGGCCGGTCAGCGTCTGCAGCAGGGTCAGGTCCTCCTCGGTGAAGGTGGCGGTCTCGCCGAGCCGGTCGGTGACCGTCAGGGTGCCGGTGGCGCCGGTGGATTCCGGCAGCGGCACGACCAGCGCATCGCGGATGTCCCGGTCGACCAGCCAGCGCTTCAACGCCCGGTCCTTGGTGGTGCGCGGGGCCAGCGTCGGTTCCTGCTGGGCCAGCGCGCGCACCAGCACCCAGTCCGAGCGGTCCACCCGGGCCTCGCCCACCACCAGTTGCTCGTCCTCGCCGATGGTCAGCCGCAACGCGTCGCCGACGCTGCCGTCGGGCTGCTCGAACAGTCGGTCCTCGGACTCCGCGATCATCACCTGCACGGTGGCGGCCCGCAACAGGCTACGGATCCGGGACAGCAGTTGCTCGGCCAGCGCCATCAGCGACTCGGCGCCGACACCGCCGGCCACGAACTCGTGCATCAGCGCCAACGCCTGGTGCCGACGACGGGTCGAGGCATAGCTGCGGTAGATCGCGGTGCCCAGCACGATCAGCATGCCCACCAGCAGCGC
Source organism: Jatrophihabitantaceae bacterium (assembly GCA_045807085.1). Taxonomy (GTDB): domain Bacteria; phylum Actinomycetota; class Actinomycetes; order Mycobacteriales; family Jatrophihabitantaceae; genus Jatrophihabitans_A. The sequence continues at coordinate 75,922 of JBJMIB010000001.1, read as the reverse complement.
GCCGATCAGCCCGTCGGACAGCAACAGCAGCACGATGGTCGCGAACGCGGTGGCGACCATGCTGAGCAGGCCGGCCGAGATCAGCACCTCGCCGATCTCGCGGCGGCTGAGCGGTCCGCTGTGCAGCCGGATCAGCATGAATACCAGCACGCTCATGAACTGGTCGACGCAGGCGACCACCAGCATGATGGTGGCGACCACCCAGATGTCCAGCCGGTCCCGCGAGCCGAGCAGCCCCCACAGCAGGTAGCTGTCGACGGCCGCCTCGAAGGCGTACGCGGTGATGTTGTAGCAGGACTTGACCGGGCCGATCCGCTGGTAGATAAAGGCGATCACCGTGCCCAGCACCCGGGTGATGATGAACAGGTGGGATGGCAGCAGCAGCGCGCCGAGCACCAGCGGCACGCCGGCCAGGGTCAGCGAGTGCGCCTGCCGGCGGAACTCCACGTTCATCAGGAACAGTTCGGCGATCAGGAACATCCCGACCAGCATCGGCAGCACCACGACCTCGGGCACGGCCAGGTGCAGGATGGCCGGCGACGACGCCCCCAAGCTCAAGCCGATGGCCCCGATACCGAGCGTGCCGCTGAGTGCCAGGGTCCACTGGCCGGCGGAGAGAGTTCGTTGCATGGCGGCTAGTCCCAGTCGGAATCAGACCAGCGAGCCGAGGACCAACGGGCCGAGGACCAGCGAGTGGTGTGGGCGGTGACGGACAGCAGCGTGATGACGGACAGCAGTGCGGTCGCGATCAGAACGCTGACGGAGAGTGGGGCACGGATGGCCGGTGCCGCGGCGGCAGCACCTTCCGTAGCGTTCGCGCAGATCCACAGCGCGAACAGACCCAGTCCGCATGAGCCGACGACGAAACGCCTCGCCGGCCTCATGTACTCGGCCATCCGTGGCCCCTTCCCCGTCTGCGGTGACGGTGTGCGCCAGGAGGGCCCGGACGCCGTCACCTATTCACTTACCCCTGCCAACCGAGCCTGCCGGCTCGACCTCACAACCTGCCCTGGCATGCTCAACTACGGCAATTCGGACGATGCCGGGTCGATACGTGCCAGTGATTCCATCGGCGGAATGGGGAAAAAGTTGAGCGAGGGTAAATGTTGCAGTCATTAGCCTCGCCTGGTCCGGCCGTTCTCGGTCGCTGACTGCAACGGGACCGCCGCCGAAACCGGGAGCAACGACGCCGATCCCCGGCGATCCGAAATTACGCCGAATTCTGGTTGATCTGCTCTTCGCGCGAGCGCTCATCGCTCGCTCGCTCCGCCTCGGTTACCCCGCGCGGCGGTGGCCGACCTCCTGCAGTACCCAGCTGTTGCCGTCCGGGTCGGCGAAATCGGCGAACGAGGCATAGTCCTGGTGTTCCGGATCCACGCCGGGTTGCCAACCCTCGGCGGTCAGGTGCCGTGCCTGGCTGACCGGCACCCCGCGGCCGGACAGCTCGTCCAGGGCCGCCTGCAGATCGGTCACCACCAGGTGCAGCCCGACCACCGTACCGGGTGCCGCGGCGGTGATGCCGACCCCGATCGAGATCGAGCAGGCCGAGCCCGGCGGATCCAGCTGCACCACCCGGAAGTTCTCCCCGGCCCGATGATCCACGTGCACCGCGAATCCGAGCTGTTCGCTGTAGAACGCCTTGGCTCGGTCCACATCGGCGACCGGAAGTAGCACCAGCTCGAGCTTGTAGTCCATTCCCCGACAGTACGGAGGCACTCGCCGGCCTACCGGAGTCAACCCGGCCTGGCGCCGCTCTGGTCCAGCATCGCCCGCAGGCCCGACTCGAACTCCGCCTCGAAGCGGTCCTCGGCCAACCCGCCGGCGCAGCGTGGCAGCCAGCAGCAGGCCTCACCAAGCCGGCCGAGGAGGGCCGCCGAACGGTAGGCCACACCCTGAACTGCGGGTACTCTGTGCCTGTAAACGCTTTGCCTCACGGCATAAACCCGGAACGAGGTGCAGTGCTGGACAAGACCGAGCTGACGACCGCCGGCCAGATCGCGGCGCTGGCCCGGCAACTCTGCGAGCTGCGCACCGAGGCCGACGCCAGGCAGTTCCTGGCCCGGCAGGCGGTAACCGTGGCTGGCTGCGCCGCCGCCGCGTTCGGGCGCCGCACCGCCGGCGGAGCGCTGGAATTCAGCTGGAGCGGGCCGGCCGAGCTGGTGGACCGGCTCACCACGGTGCTCGCTCAGGCCGAGGAGGCGATCGGCGCGGCGGCGCTGGCTCAGCGCGAGCCGGTGAGCAGCCCCGACCTCGCGCAGGAACGACGCTGGCCTGAATACGCGAGTGTGCTGTTGTCGCAAACGCCGGTCCGGTCGGCACAGGCCTACCCGGTTCGGCTTGCCGACTGCGATCTCGGCGTGCTCATCCTGTACTCGACCGACGCCGGCTTCTTCGCCGCCGAGCACTGCCAGTTGGGCGCCGCGCTGGCAGACCACGCCGCGATCGGGCTCAGCCTGCTGGCGAGCCGGTACCAGGCCGAGCATCTGACGAACGCGCTGGCGAACAGCAGGGAGATCGGCCAGGCGATGGGCATCATCATGGCCACCCACAAGGTGACCTCGGAGAAGGCCTTCGACCTACTCCGGACAGCCTCCCAGCACGGCCACGTCAAGTTGCGCGACGTGGCGCACGAGGTGATCCTGACCGGCGAGCTGCCCGCCCCGGCAGTGCCGCCGGCCGGCTAGCTATCCCGGCATCAGCCACCGCAGGTCGCGTATTGGTCACCGCCAGTGATCGGTACCTTCCGTCCCACGCATGCCGAGCCCGGATTCTCGGAGGCGGCTCACGATGCCTCGATAACATAAAGTAATTGTTAGGTTTTGCTTGTTCCGGCTGTCGCCAGCGGCATATGATCTGTGTTAGCTCGAATGGACTCGACAGCAGGAGCCACGGATGGATACACCACTCGCATTCCCTCATCTCAACCGCTGGGCGGTCCTGGTGGCCACCGGCGCAACCGTCGCCGCCCTCGGTTGTCTTCCCGCTACCCAGGCCGGCACCGTGACCGCCCGGCAGCCGGACAGCGGGTCGGCAGCCGGCTGGTCGGGCGGCATCTGGGGCGACTTGCTCGCCGACACCGTCGCCAAGGACGCCTACGGCCAGAACGCCGCCCAGCAGGACGCCGGATCACTGTTCACGGTGGAGAAGGCAATCGGCGTGCGCGGCGTCTGGGGCAAGAAGGACTCGCACGGTCGTAACGTCACCGGACAGGGCGTCGGAGTGGCGCTGCTGGATTCCGGCATCAGCCCGGTGCCCGGCCTGGACTCGCCCAGCAAGGTGAGCTACGGCCCGGACCTGTCCGTCGAGGGCAATGGGGTGCTGGCCGATACGGACACCTTCGGCCATGGCACCTTCATGGCCGGCATCATCGCCGGCCGCACCACCAGCAATCCGTCCAACGACCTGCCGAGCGCGCCGGCGAACGTCCAACTGGGCGTGGCGCCGGACGCCAAACTGCTCGCGGTCAAGCTTGCCACCACCGACGGCAGCACCGATGTCAGCCAGGTCATCGCCGGGCTGGACTGGGTCGTCCAGCACCCGGTGCTGCCGGACGGCACCAGGATCCGGGTGATCAACCTGTCCTACGGCACCGACTCCAGCCAGGCCTACCAACTGGACCCGCTGGCCGCCGCCGCCGAGAACGCCTGGCGGCACGGCATCGTGGTGGTCACCTCCGCCGGCAACGCGGGCACCGCCACCGGCCGGCTGACCGACCCGGCGACCGATCCGTACCTGCTGGCGGTCGGCGCTGCCGACAGCCAGGCGCGGACCGACGGCTGGGCCCACGACCACACCAGGCCGGCCGCCTTCTCCAACGTGAGCACCGGCCGGCACGCCGACCTGCTGGCGCCCGGCACCTCCGTGGTGTCGGCCCGGGACCCGGGCTCCTACATCGACACCAACCACCCCGAGGGCCGGGTCGCCGGCGACTACAGCGGACGGTTGTTCCGCGGTAGCGGCACCAGCCAGGCCGCCGCGGTGGTGACCGGCGTGGTCGCCGACCTGCTGCAGGCATTCCCGGCGCTGACCCCGGACCAGGTCAAGTACGCGCTGGTGTCCAGCGCGCAGCAGATCAACAACGGCAACGCGGCCAGCGCCGGAGCCGGCATCGTCGCGGTGGCGCAGGCCTACGACAAGGCCAGCCACCTGCTCGGCACCGACAGCACCGGGGCCCAGTTGCGGGCCGCGGCGGTCCAGTCCTTCCCCCAGGCCACCGGCCTGGGCTCCATCGAGGAGGCCCGCGGCGGCGCGGTGATGGTCGATGCCGACGGCAACGACCTGACCGGTGAGATCGACGCGCTGGGCAATCCGTGGAACGGTGCGGCCTGGTACCAGGCATCCTCCTCGCTGACCGCATGGTCCGGCGGCCAGTGGCTGGGCAGCACCTGGACCGGCGACGGCTGGCAGCTCGACCTGAACCTGCTCGGCCTCAGCCTGACCTCGGCCCGCTGGTCCTCGGCGCGCTGGTCCTCGGCTCGCTGGAGCGATGCCGACTGGTCCTCGGCCAGGTGGTCCTCCGCGCGCTGGTCCTCGGCTCGGTGGTCCTCGGCTCGGTGGTCCTCCGCGCGCTGGTCGTCCGAGGACTGGTGAGCCGACGCGGATAGTCATCCTGATCCGGTCTGTTCGGCGGTTGCGGCCGTCGAGCAGGCCGGATCAGCCTTTTCCGATAAGCCTTCCCCGCAATCAACGAGTGCGCGTAAGCCCGGCCCCTGGCGCCGAGCAGGGCGGCGGCTTAGCCGCCACCGACTCAGCCGCCGGCCACCGAGGGCACGATGAGCACCTCGGCCTGGCTGGCCACCGGGGTTGCCAGCCCGTCCAGCCGCCGGGCGTCCTCGCCGTCGAGGTAGACGTTGACGAAGCGCCGCAGCTCACCCTGCTCGTCCCGGATCCGGCGGATCAGCGCCGGACACTGCGCCGCCAGCCCGTCGAGCACTACCGACAGCGCCGCGCCGTCGTCGTGTTCGACCCGCACGGATGCCGCGCCGTCGGTGAACTGGCGCAGCGCCCCGGGCACGACAATCCGGCACATCAGACGACCCGGCACATCAGACGACCCGGCACATCAGACGACCCGGCACATCAGCTGAGCACCTCGGGCAGTGCGGCGGCGCGAACGCACAACACGCTCGGCAGGTGGCCCGTGACCAGGCCCCACGACTCCCCCTCGTCGGCGCTGGCGTACACCTGCCCGTTACGGGTGCCGAAGTAGATGCCGGCCGGGTCGGCATCGTCGGCGCACATCCCGTCGCGCAGCACGATGTCGTAGTACTGCTGTTGCGGCAGGCCGGCGGACAACGGCGACCAGGTCTGGCCGGCATCGGAGGTCCGGTACACCCGGCAGGCATGGTCCGGTGGAAGTCGTTCGGCGTCGGCGGTGATCGGCCAGTTGTAGGCCACCCCGGTACGGCTGGGATGAGCCAGCATGGTGAGCCCGAAGTCGGTGGGCAGCGTGTCGGCGATCGAGGTCCAGCTATGCCCGTCGTCCTCGCTGCGGTAGACGCCGTGGTGGTTCTGCAGGTAGAGCCGGTCCGGGTTGCCGCTGTCCCGGGCAACCTTGTGCACGCACTGACCGAATTCCGGCCACGGGTCAGGCAGGAAGTATGCCTTCACGCCGGTGTTGGACGGCGTCCAGGACTGCCCGCCGTCCTCGCTTCGGTAGACCCCGCCGGTGGACATGGCCACGATCAGCCGCGCCGGATCGGTCGGGTGCGGCAGCACGGTGTGGATCGCCTGCCCGCCGTAGCCGCCGTGCCACAGCGGCCGGTGCGGGTGGTCCCACAACGCGCGTACCAGCTCGAAATGCGCGCCACCATCCGTCGAGCGCCAGAGCGCGCTCGGCTGCGAACCGGCCCACACCACGTCCGGCTCGGTCGGCGACGGGGCCAGCTGCCAGACCCGTTCGAGCGCGACCCCGGTGTCGGCCGGGAAGGCCAGCGAGCCGCCCGCCGGCTCCTGCCAGGACCGGCCCAGGTCATCGCTGGCGAACACCGACGGCCCCCAGTGCTCGCTGGTCGCCGAGACCAGCAGTCGTGGCCGGCCGGCCCGGGTGTCGATCGCGACCGCGTACACGGCGTTCATCAGGAACTTCGGCCCGGTCAGCTGCCAACTGCGCCGGTCCTGGCTGCGCGCCAGGAACAGGCCCTTCGCGGTGCCGATGGCAAGGAGGTGTTCGGTCATCGGCGTCAGCCTGGCACAACCGTCCGACAACAGCCAGCGGCGATACCGCCCGGTTGAGGCGCGCGCGTCACGAGTGAGCCACGCCACCCCGACCACCCTCGGTGAGGTAGATGACCAGCCCGAGGAGGTTTGCCATGCCAGAGCAGTGCGGTCACGGAGACGGTTGCAGCTGTAGCGCCGGGGGCGCTACGTCGCAGCCCCAGCAGCAACCGCAGAGCTTCGCACCCCATCCATACCCGGTCTCCGGTGGCACCCAGCCGGCGTGGGCCACCACGGTCGGCACCCCACGCCGGCGTCGCAGATGGCCCTACCGGCTCGCGGGCCTGACCGCGGTGGCGACGGCGATCGCGGTCGCCGTGCTGATCACCATCCAAGTCACCGGCGACGACAACACCGCGCCGGCCAAGCTGGCCCGGCAGGCCCAGGGCGGCACCTCGGACGGCGCCGCGGCCAACGGCGGCGCGGCCGCGCCGGCCACCGCCGACGGCGGCGACACCGGCGGGGCGGTCAACGCCGCCGCGGACGGCAGTGGCTTCAACCTGACCGGCGTGGATCTGACCAAGGGCGCGGTCTTCCTGCAGTCCAACGACGAGGTCTCCAACAAGGTGGTCGCCTTCTCCCGCGGCGCCGACGGCCGGCTGACCGAGGTCGGTCGCTACCCGACCGGCGGTACCGGCACCGGCAGCTTCGAGGACAGTGCCGACGGCATCGTGCTCGGTTCGGCCGACGGCGAGTCCTCGCCGGTGCAGAACCTGACCCAGACCCCGCAGCTGCTGTTCGTCTCCAACGCCGGCAGCAGCACCATCACCGTCTTCCACGTCCGTCCGAACGGCCTGGAGAAGATCAGCGAAACGCCGAGCGGCGGCCACCGGCCGGTTAGCCTGACCGTCAACAACGGCCTGCTGTACGTGCTCAACAGTGGTGAGATCGACCGCCGGCTGATCCTCGGCCCGACCACCGCCCTGGAGAACTGCGCGCACGACACCCTGCCGTCGGTCACCGGCTTCCGGGTCACCCCGGACGGCACCCTGCAGGCGATCCCGGGCTCCACCCGGCTGCTCAGCGGCCTGCAGCGATCCGGCTGCGCCCAGGTCTCCTTCAGCCCGGACGGCCGGCACCTGGTGGTCAGCGAGCGGATCACCTCCGTCGCCGCCCCGGAGAAGGGCGCGCTGGACATCTTCGACGTGCAGTACGACGGCACGCTGGGCAACCGGCAGATCAACGTCCCCAGTGGCGCCGGCCCGTTCGGCTTCACCTTCACCCGGGACGGCAAGCTGCTCACCTCCGAGCAGAACGGCGGCTTCGGCAACCCCGGCCACGGCGAGGCGTCCAGCTACACGATCAACGCCGACGGCACCCTCAACCGGATCAGCAAGGCGGTTGCCAACGGGGAGACCGACTCGTGCTGGATCGCGGTTACCGGCGACGGGCGCCTGGCCTACGTCGCCAGCCCGTTCGGTGACGGCCGGATCGCCGCCTACACCGTCTCGCCGACCGGCCAGCTGAGCCTGCGGCACATGGTGGCCAGCGCCGCCGACGGCAAGAGCTCCACCAAGGACAACATCACCGACGGTGCCACCGACCTGGCCCTGAGCTACGACAGCCACTACCTGTACCAGCTCAACTCCTTCACCGGCGAGCTGGTGGTGTTCAAGGTCAACGAGGCGACCGGCCTGCTCAGCCACGTCGAGACGCATCAGGTCTTCACCCTCGAACCATTCGGTGCCGGCGGCGAGGCATCGCCGTTCGGGATCGCGGCCATCTGATTTCCCTCCTTACCTCCTGACCCGAAAGGAAGCGAGGAAACCCATGCGGTACGGAATTGTGGGAACGGGCTCGTACCTCCCGCCCACGGTAGTCAGCAACGCAGCCATCGCCGAACGCACCGGTGTCGCGGCACATTGGATCGCCGAGCGCACCGGAATCCTGCAACGGCGCTTCGCCCAGCCGGGGCAGGCCACCAGCGACCTCGCTGAGCTGGCCGCCCGGCAGGCCCTGGCGGCGGCGGACCTGCCCGCCGAGTTGCTCGACTTCGTGATCCTGGGAACATCGACTCCGGACTTCCCGCAGCCCGCCACAGCGGTGGTGGTCCAAGCCGCGATCGGAGCTGATCGCGCGGCGGCATTCGACGTGAACTCGGTCTGCACCAGTTTCGTCTATGCCTTGGATGTCGCCCGCGGTCTGCTTACCGCCGATGAGAAGGCGCGCTACGCCTTGGTGATCGGCGCCGATATCTACTCCCGGCAGCTCGACTTCGACGACCACCGATCGGCGGTGCTGTTCGGGGACGGGGCGGGCGCCGTGGTGCTCGGGCCGGTCGACGCCGAGCACGGCATGCTCGCCTCCCGGCTGGTCTCCGACGGCCGCTTGCAGGAGCTGGTCAAGGTGGCCGGCGGCGGCAGCCGAAACCCGCTCACACCGGCCTCCCTGATGTCCGGTGCCGGGTACTTCACCATGCAGGGCCGAGCGGTGCGCGACTACGTCATGACCACGGTGCCCGACCTGCTGGCCAACCTGCTCAAGGAGTCCGAGCTCACGCTGGACGACATCGACTTGGTGGTGCCGCACCAGGCCAACGCAGTCCTGCTGCGGGAAACCTTTTCCGCAGTAGGGCTGCCGTTGGAGAAGCTGCAGTTGAGTTGCAGCCGGTACGGCAACACCGCCGCCGCCTCCATCCCGCTCACGCTGGACGAGGTGGTGCGCCGCCGCGGCATCGAACGGGACGCGCTGGTGGTGCTGCTCGGCGTGGGTGGCGGGATGAGCGCCGGCGCCTCGCTGCACCGCTGGGCCGGCAGCACGGCCGCGGCCAACCTCGGAGCGGCGTGATGACCAGCAACCTGCTCTACCCGCTGCTCGGCCACGACTACCCGTCAGCGGTCCGGGCCAAGGGCAGTTATGTCTATGACAGCACCGGAAAGCGCTATCTCGATGGCTGTTCCGGCGCGATCGTGATGAACATCGGCCACGGCGTGGACGAGGTCACCGCGGCCATCCGGGCTCAGCTCGAGGACATCACCTATGTCACCCGGCTGCAGTTCACCAACCCGTGGGCCGAGCAACTGGCCACCGAGCTGGTCAGCCTGGCGCCGGGCGAGCTGGACCACGCCTTCTTCACCAACAGCGGTTCGGAGGCGATCGAGGCCGCCGTCCGGTTGGCGCTGCAGTACTGGCAGGAACTCGGTCAGCCACAGCGCACCGTCCTGGTCTCCCGGGACGCCAGCTACCACGGCGCGACGCTGGCCGCGATCGGGCTGTCCGGGCACCCCGCCCGCCGCCGGCCGGTGCAGTCGATGCTGCCGGACTGGCCGCGGGCGGCGGCGGCCAACTGCTACTCCTGCCCGTTCGGCAAGACCCGGTCGAGTTGCGCGCTGGACTGCGCCGGCTCCATCGAGCAGGCGATCCTGCAGGCCGGTCCGGATCGGGTGGCGGCCGTGGTCATCGAGCCGGTGGTCGGCGCCTCCGGCGGCGCGGTGCCGGCCCCGGCCGGCTACCTGCGCGAGGTCGAGCGAATCTGCCGACAGCACGACGTGTTGCTGATCGCCGATGAGGTGATCACCGGCCTCGGTCGGACCGGTCGCTGGTTCGGCTGTGACGAGGAAGGCGTCCAGCCGGATCTGCTGGTCCTGGGCAAGGGGGTCAGCGGCGGCTACGCCCCATTGGGCGCGGTGCTGCTCACCGGCCGGTTGCACGCGGCCATCAAGGACGGCAGCGCGCAGTTCCTGCTCGGGCACACCTACGCGGCCAATCCGCTGTCCACCGCGACCGGGTTGGCGGTGCTGCGCTACGTGCGCGAGCACGACCTGCCGGAGCGGGCTCGCACGCTGGGGCCGGTGCTGGCCGGCGCGCTGCGCGACGTGCTGAGCCGGCGCGGCATCGCGGCCGACGTCCGAGGCCGCGGCCTGCTGTTGGCGGTCGACTTCGGCCCGCCCGGACCACCCGGACCACCCGAACAGCCCGGACGGCAGGGCCAGCCCGGACCGCGGAGCCAGGCCGAACCGGGCATCACCGCCGGCGCGCTGGCCGCGGCCGCTAGGCAAGCGGGGCTGCTGCTCTACCCGGCTGGTGTCACACCGGTTCCCCAGGTGGTGATCGTGGCCCCGCCACTGACCATCACGCCCGCCGAACTCGACCAGCTTGTCGGGCTGTTCGCGGTCGCGCTCGATTCGCTGACCAACCGTCCCAATGAGCCAACCCGTCCGATGGAAGGAGCCGTCCGATGAAACTCGGATGGACGTTGTCCCAGCGCGCGCTGTCAGATCATTACGAACAACTGGCCCGCACGCACGTCGCGCCCCGCTCGGAATGGCACTACAGCCACGAGCAGCTCGACGTGTCGGCCTGGCGGGCGCTGGCCGCCGACGGGCTGTGGCGGATTCCGGTACCCAAGTACCTCGGCGGCCACGGCCTGACCTGGTGGGACTTCTGCGCCGCGCTGGAGGGCATCACCCGAGGCAGCAAGGATCTTGGCTTCTCCCTCTCGTTGATCGCGCACGCCGGCTTCGTCCGTTCGCTGCTCAACTTCGGCACCGAGTACCACCACCAGGTGGCGCTGCCGAAGCTGCTGAGCGGCGCGGTGGGCGCCACCGCGCTGACCGAGGACGGTGGCGGCTCGGACGTAGCCCGGGTGTCCACCACGGCGCATCCGACCCGGACCGGGTACAAGCTGGTCGGCACCAAGGTGCACATCACCAACGCGCCGGTCGCGGACCTGTTCTGGGTGCTCGGTCGGATCGCCCAGCTGCCGGCCAAGCGGGACATCTCGGTGTTCGTGGTGGAGCGGCAGGACCACGGCATGACCACCGGGCAGGCCGAGCACATGTTCGGCAACCGCACCAGCCCGACCGGCCCGATCAACTTCGCGGAACTGCCGATCGGCGCCGACCAGGTGCTGGGCGAGCCGGGCGACGGGCTGCGGCTGACCTACGCCACCATCGCGCTGGACCGGCTGCTCTACGGCGTGGTGGGCGCGGCGTACCTGGAGAGCCTGATGAGCGACGCGATGGACTTCGCCCAGCACCGCACCGCGTTCGGCAGCCCGATCGCCGACTACCAGTACGTGCAACGGCGGATCACCAACATCAAGCTGGCGATCGAGTCCACCCGCTGGGTGTCCTACGCCGCGCTCGGCGCGCTGATGGAGGAGCAGCCGGAGGCGGCCCTGATGTCCTCGACCGCCAAGTTGATCGGCTCGGAGGGCCTGGCCGGCGCGGCGCTGGACGTGATGCAGGTCTTCGGCCACGCCGGCTATGAGGTCAGCCGGCACTCGCGCAACGTCCAGGACGCGCTCGGCACCCTGATCGCCGGCGGCACCTCGGACATCCAGCGCAAGAACATCTTCACCCAGATGGTGAAACTGCATTCTTCGGCCCGCGCGCCGCTGCCGGCGACCGCCGGCGTCATCCCCCTCAACCGCGCCGCGGCCTAGCCAGCGCTCGCCGCCTGTAGAAAGGACACCTCCGATGCCCAAAGTAATCGTGGCCAACGTGGACAGCGACTCGATGTGCGGAACCGACATGCCGCCGGAGATCCACGCCCTGAGCTCGATGTGCTGTGACCGGCTGCTGGTGATGGCCGAGGCCGAGGATCTGGTGGTGCTGCCGCACTCGGTCAGCGATGCCTACCTCGACTACGTCGGAACGCTGCTCGGCCGCAAGCTGAGCCGGCGCAACGTGGTGGTGCCGGACGGCGGCGACGAGCGGTTGCTGATCCTCAACGACGCCTCGCTGAACTCCGGCTCGGTCGCCGCGCAGATCCGGGAGCGGGCCGGCGATCTGACCGGCTGGCATCTGGAGGCGTACTTCCTGGACCGTCCGGTGATGGCACTGTCCGACGAACTCGGCATCCCGCTGGCCGGCATCGATCCCGGCACCGACCAGGCCTGCCGCGACTTCCTGCGCTGCGGAGGCGCGGAGACCTTCAACAGCAAGGTGCTGTTCCGCCAGCTGGCGGCCACCGTGGCAGCGCCGGTGCCGGCCGGCCGGGTGGCCAGCAGCCCGCAGGAACTGGCCGCCGCGCTGCGGGTGCTGCTGCCGGACACCGGCCGGGTCATCATCAAGCAGGACATCAACTCCGGCGGCGCCGGCAACACGGTGGTCACCCGGTACGACGAGACGATCCTGACCGGCGCCTCCCGGGTGCTGCAGACCGATGCCGACAGCGCCGAGGAGTTCGCCGCGGTGGCGGCCGAGCTGTGGCCGCTGGTCGCCCGCCAGCGCAATGTGCGGGTGGTCGCCGAGGCATACCACCAGGCCGCGCACGTCTACTACAGCGAGCTGTGGGTGCCCGGCCCGGCCGGCTCGCCTCGGCTGCTGAACTTCGGCGAGATGCGGATGGAGCCGACCTTCATCGGCTTCGAGATTCCCGGCCAGCAGATGCTGCCGGCCGATCTGGGTGACATGACCGGCCACAGCATGAACCTGGCTCGGGAGGCCGGCCGGCGCGGCTTCGTCGGCTACATCAACATCGACTCGATCACCACGGTGGACGGCCGACTGTTCTTCAACGAGGTGAACGGCCGGATGGGCTGCTGCACCAACATCGACTACCTGGCCCGGGTGCTGGTCGGTGAGGACTACACCCGCCAGCGGGTCGTGCTGACCTACAACTGGATCGACGTGCGCGACTTCGACACCGCGGTCAAGGCACTCGAGTCGGCCGGCGCCGCCTTCGATCCGGAGACCAAGACGGGCGTGATCATCGCCGTCGAGGACGTCGCCCGGTGCGGCGCGATCGACTACATGGTGATCGGCCTGGATGTCGAGCATGCCCGCGAACTGGAGAAGCGGGCGCTGGGCGCATTCGAGTCAGCAGCCTGACGCCGGGTCGGGTCGTACGAACCAAGTTCCGGTGCCGCCAGGCCGAACCCGCGGCGGCTCCGGTCACCACCCACGGGTGCGCCGAGCGCGCACCGGCCATCGTGGAAACTCCTAAGGAGGAGTGATGGAAACCAGCGGTCCGACCCCCAACCCCAACTCCCTGACGTCCACCGAGCGCAGCGCGCTGCTGGCCGTCCGCCAGGTCGCCGCACATCATGTCTATGACGCCGAGTGCGCGTTGCACACCGCGCTGCAGGCGGCCCGGGGTGCGACCGGCAGCGAGGAGGTCGGCCAGTGCGACCGGTGGATCGCCGCCGCCTACGCCCACCTGCACGCAGCCAATCTGGAGTACGCGGCGGCCACCGCAGCCGTGGCCGAACGGCCGGCGGCCGGCCTTGAGTCAGCCGTGGCCGAACGGCCGGCGCGGCGGCGCCCTGCCACCGATAGCACCGCGGCTGGCGGGACCGCTCGCGCGGCCGCCTGAGGACCCGAAACCCTTTGATTGGAGAGTGATACGATGCCGCACGCGCAATCACCGGACAGCTTCGAACACCGCATTTTCGAGGCTCACGAATCACAGGTGCGCAGCTACTGCCGCAGCTTCCCAGCGGTCTTCGAGCGGGCCAGCGGACACCATCTCTGGGACACCGGCGGCCGGCGCTACGTCGATCTGCTCTGCGGTGCCGGCGCGCTCAACTACGGCCACAATCCCGGCACCATCGTGCGTGCGGTCATCGACTACCTGCTCGACGGCGGCCCGGTGCAGTCACTGGACCTCTACACCAAGGCGAAGGCCGCGTTCCTACAGCGATTCACCGCCGAGATCCTCACCCCTCGTGGGCTCGGCGACCACGTCGTGCAGTTCCCCGGCCCGGCCGGCACGCTGGCGGTGGAAGCCGCGATGAAGTTGGCCCGCAAGTACACCGGACGGTCCAACATCGTGGCCTTCCGCGGCGGGTTCCACGGCGCGTCACTCGGCTCGCTCGCCGCCACCAGTTCACCGCTGCTGCGCGGCGCGGCCGGCACCAGCCTGCCTGGCGTGAGCATCCTGCCGCATCCGGCAGCCGCCGGCGACAACGCGATCGAGTTGCTGGAGCAGGCACTGCTACCTGGCGGCCCGGTCCGGCCACCGGCTGCCATCCTGCTCGAGACGGTGCAGGGCGAAGGCGGCCTGGTGGTCGCGCCGGCAGCCTGGTTGGCCCAAGTACGCCGGATCGCCGACGAGGTCGGCGCGCTGGTCATCGTGGACGACATCCAGGCCGGCTGTGGCCGCACCGGCACGTTCCTGAGCTTCGAGCACGTCGCCGAGCTCAAGCCGGATCTCGTCTGCCTGTCCAAGTCGCTGAGCGGGATGGGCCTGCCGCTGGCCGCCCTGCTGATCCGGCGCGAGCGCGACGTGTGGGCACCGGGTGAGCACAACGGCACCTTCCGCGGGCACAACCTCGCCTTCGTCGCCGCGACCGCGGCACTGGACTTCTGGGCCGACCCATCCTTCGCCGCGCACGTGACCGACCTTGCGGCTGTGATCGAGACCGATGTCTGCGACATCGCGGCCCAGCAGCCGGCGGGTGTGGTCACTCCGGTCGGCCGCGGCTCGCTGAGCGGGCTGCGGTTCGCCGACTCGCAGCTGACCACCGAGGTCCGTGATGATCTTTTCCGGGCCGGCATCATCGCAGAGACCTGCGGCGGCGGGCGGGTGGTCAAACTCCTTCCCCCGCTGACCATGTCCCTGTCGGACTGGGCCGAGGTGGCCGGCCGGATCGACGACGTGGTCTCCGGCGCGGTGGCCCGATCGAGCCGCGTCGACCGGGCGGCCTTCGAAGCATGGGCGGCCTGAGCAATGCCAGCCTTGGCGGCGACCCCGGCCGGACTGGACACCCTGCGGGTACTGACCGAGGTGACGATCAGCGCGCTCCGCGAGGGGCGACGCCGGCGGCAGGGTCCGGTACCGGCCGGCGGTCCGGCCGCGGTCGCCGAATCGGTACGCGCTCGATTGCCGAACATCCTGCCGGAGCGGGGAGTCGGCGCCGACGAGGCGCTGCGCCGAGTGGTCGGCGTGGTCGCCGAGGGCGCGGCCGACCCGGCCGATCCGCTGTGCGCGGCGCACCTGCACACCGCCCCGCTGGCGGTGGCGGCCGCCGCCGACCTGGCGGCCAGCGTGCTCAATCCCTCGTTGGACTCGTGGGATCAGGCACCGGCGGCGGCCGAGCTCGAACGCCTGGTCACCAAGGCGATCGCGCAGCTGACCTACCCGGGTCGGCGCGGCGCGGACTCGCTGGTGACCACCGGGGCCACCGAGTCGAACCTGGTGGCGCTGTTGCTGGCCCGGGAGCGGCTCGGGCCGCGGCTGCAGGTGGTGTGCTCGATCGACTCGCACCACAGCGTGGCGCGGGCCGCCTGGTTGCTCGGGCTGCCGCCGCCGATCGGGGTGCCGACCCGGAACGGCACGATGGATCTGGAGGCGCTGGTCGAGCTGCTGGCGCCGATCGCCGGACCGCCGTTCGTGGTGGCCACCGCGGGCACCACCAACCGGGGAGCTATCGATCCGATCAACCCGATCGCCGAACTCACCCATCGGCGCGGTGGGCACCTGCATGTCGACGCCGCCTACGGGGGCGGGCTGTTGTTCAGCTCCCGGCGGCAGCTGATCGACGGCATCGAGCGGGCCGACACGGTGGCCCTGGATCTGCACAAGTTCGGCTGGCAACCGCTGCCGGCCGGCCTGCTCGCGGTGCGGGCCGGTGAGTTGCTCGGGCCGCTGTCGCTGACCGCCGACTACCTCAACGCCGAGGACGACCAGGAGGCCGGCTACCCGGATCTGCTGGGCCGTTCGATCCGAACCTCCCGCCGGCCGGACGTGCTCAAGATCGCCGTCACGTTCCAGGCGCTGGGCTGGTCCGGGCTGGCCGAGCTGACCGACCGGTGCCTGGCCGCGGCGGTCACCGCCGCCGACCTGATCGAGAGTCGGCCGGCACTGCGGCTACTCGACCGGCCCGGCATCAGCACCGTGCTGTTCCGTCCGGTCGCCGCGGATCTGCTGAGCACCGACGCCGGCAACGAGCTGGTCACCGACATCCGGCGGACGCTGCTCACTGACGGCACGGCGGTGCTCGGCCGGGCCAGCAACATCGAGGATGGCCTGGTGTGGCTCAAGCTCACCCTGCTGAATCCCGATGTCAGCCAGGCGCAACTGGACCGACTGCTGGATCTGGTCGAGTCGGTCGCTACCGAATCACCTTTGACTGGAAGGGAGCTGCATCGTGCGAGAGCTGCCTGAGAATGTCGCTGCCGGATACCGGCATCAGGTCACCGAGCAGGACACCGCCAGCCGGTGGCGCAACGACCTGCCGGTGCTGGCCACCCCGGTGCTGCTGTGGCTCAGCGAGATCACCGCGATGGAAGCCTTGGCCGGCTATCTCGAGGAGGGCGAGATGACGGTCGGGCTGAGCCACGACTCCAGCCACCTGGCCGCCACGCCGGTCGGCCAGGAGGTATCGCTGACCGCGGTGCTGGTGGAGCGGCGCGGGAATCGGTTGGTGTTCGAGGTCAGCGCGCACGACGGCGTTGATGTGGTGCTGCGCGGCCGGCATACCCGCGCGGTGGTGAGCCGCGGCAACTTCCTGCTCCGGCTCGCCGCCAAGGAGAATCGGCCGGCCGCCGCCTAGCCGCCAAGACCCCGGGTGGTCATCTCCAACCCGGTTCGAGACGATGCCCGGCGCTTTCCCCCGGCGCCGGGCATCGTTGCGCGCGGCCTAGTCTTCGACCATGGCATTACGTCCTGACGAGTTCTATGAGCACGCGATTGCCGCCGCGGACGATGAGCGCCGGCTCCCGCTGTCACGCATGACGGGCTGGGATATCAGTCCGTTCGAGGAAACCGGGTTACGGGTTGCGCCGCTGCGCCCGCCGGTGCTGCCGGAGCCGGCGCGGCACGGTACCGACCCGGCCGAGTGCGGCTCCTGCCACCGCCGCGATGAGGGAATCTGGTTCGATGACCGGTGGCGGCTGACCCGCATCACCGGAGTCGGGGTGCCGCTGGTCCTGATGTTGCACCCGCGCGATCATTACGACCTGGCGGACCTGCCCGATGAGCTGGCCGGCGAGTTGGGCGTGCTATGCACTCATATCGCCCGCCATGTGCAGGCACTTGCGCACATCGCACGAGCACACGTCTACCGGATCGGCGATGGTGGTGCGCATCTGCATGTCTGGTTCTTCGCCAGGCCGGACGGGCAGGCCCAGCTGTACGGGTCGTGGCTGCCGGTCTGGGACGACCTGCTGCCGGAGTACCCGGCGGAGCTGGCCGAGGCCGACGCGGCGATCGTGGCCGATGCGTTGGTCGCCTCCCACGGCGGACGCCGTAGCGCGGCTGCTTGAGCGCCGGCCCGACACCGCGCTCGCGCCAGCCGCGAGCTGCCGGAGCGGTCCTGATCACCGGCCGGGTGCGGCCAACGCCGACCAATACAGCACATGGCGAGAACCCCAGCAGTGGGTTCTACTGGGGTTCTCGCCATCCGGGTAATGCTCAGTCGCGGGCTAGGCCGCTTGCAGACCGCCTTCCACCTCGGCAGCCGGTGAAGACACCTCATCGCCCGGCTCTGGCAATGCCAGCACCGAGGCGGCCGGCAACGCCTCCAGCATCGACGAGGACGTTCCGGCGATCGCTGCGCCGGACCGCCGAGCTCGCCGGGCGATCAGCGACAGCAGCGGACCGGTCGCCGCGGTGGTGAGCAGTGCCATCAGCACCATCAGGGAGTACAGCCGCTCGTCCACCACGTGCAGCTGCAGGCCGACCTGCAGCACCACGATCTCGGTCACCCCGCGCGCGTTCATCAAGGTGGCCACCGAGATCGCCTGCGCGCCACGCATCCCGCCGACCCGAGCGCCGGCGTAGGCGCCGCAGATCTTGCCGCCGACCGCCACCAGCAGGATCAGGCCGAGATCTCCCAGCCCGGCCACGCCGATGCCGGCCAGGTTCACGTCCAACGCCGCGACCACGAAGAAGACCGGCAGCAGGAAGAGCTGGCAGAGCCGCGCCACCTCGTCCATCTGCTCCCGCAGCGCCGTGCTGTTCTGGCTCGGCAGCATCGCGCCGAACAGGAACGCGCCGAACACCACGTGCAGACCGAGCCACTGGGTGGCCGCCGCGGAAAGGAAGAGCCCGGCCAGTATCACGCCGAAACCGGTGGTGCCGGGCCAGCGCCGCAGCGCATAGCCGAACGCCGGCCGCAGCAGGAACAGCGCGACCAGGTACGGCGCCGCCAGCAGCAGGTGCCACACCGGCGCGCCGCCGGCAAGCGCCACGATGGCAGCGAGCACCGCCCAACTGGTGGCATCCACCGCCGCCGCCGAGGCAGTAGCGACCCCGCCCACCACAGTGCCGCGAAGGTCACGGTCCTCGACGATCCGGGCCAGCACCGGCAGCGCGGTGATCGACATCGTGGTGCCCAGGAAGAGCAGGAACTGAAGCCGGTCCGCG
Source organism: Jatrophihabitantaceae bacterium (assembly GCA_045807085.1). Classification (GTDB taxonomy): domain Bacteria; phylum Actinomycetota; class Actinomycetes; order Mycobacteriales; family Jatrophihabitantaceae; genus Jatrophihabitans_A. The sequence goes on along the minus strand of JBJMIB010000001.1, from coordinate 57,451 downwards.
GGGTGGTAGTGGCCGGCGAAGTAGAACCCGAGGCCGGTGCCGAGCAGGAACGGCAATACCAGTGAGCCGGTGGCGATCCCTGCCGTCACCCGGCCGAAGCCGCCCATCCGATTGGGTTCCCAGTGGTAGCCCACGGTGAACATGAAGAGCACGATGCCCAGGGTTGAGATGGTATGCAGTGCGCTCTTGACGTCCGAGGCCAGCACCACGCCGCTGACCGAGTGGCCGCGCAGCAGCGCCGCGAGCAGCACTCCGACCGAGATCTCGCCCACCACCTGTGGCTGGCCGATCCGGATCATCAGCTGGCCGGCCGTCTTGGCGGCGATGATGATCACCGCGATGTCGACCAGCATCATCAGATCACTCATCGCTGGACCTCCCGGCCCGGCGCGGCGGCATGCTGCTGGGGTTCGACCCCGAGCTGGGGTGCAACCCCGAGCATGTGCGGCCTGAAGCAAAGCACGCCAGCGCGTCGCCGGCCCAATTCACGCACCAGACCTGCCTGGTCTGACGCCGGTGTGCCGTGCCGGCGGAAGAGTCCGTTCATCGGATCCTCACCTCCCTTGTGTTCTCAGGTCGTTGCCGATTGACTACTTGCGATAGGTCTCGAATCGCAGCTGTCGTGCGCCGATCGCGATCAGCGCCCCGGGCCGCAACGTGCGCTCGCCACCAACCACCAGTGGTTCCCAGCTCTCCGCGCCGGGCTCTCGCACGAAGGTGCCATGTTCCGAACCCGCATCGGCCACGCTGACCTCCCAGCCGCGCAGGCTCACCCACGCGTGCACCTCGGAGACCAGCGGGTCCTCCAGCGCTACCGCCGTCGCCTCGCCCCGCTGGACCTGGTCCGACAGGTCCGGCGAGCGGCCCAGCACATGGTCACGATCCAGCGGCAGCAAGCGCCCGTCGTCGAGCAGCAGGACGCCGAGCACCGGACGCTCGTCCTGGGCGCGGATCCGGCCGGCCTGGGTCATTCCGATGCCGCAGACCACGCAGTACGCCAGGCTGGGATCATTGAAGTGTCCCTTGCGGCAGCGCACGCCGTTGATCGCCGCGATTCCGGCCCGGATCTCGCCGGTCGGCGGGCTGACCTCGGCGACGGCCGCCACCACCTCCTCGAGCGGTGGCGCGGCGGCCGCGGCCGGAGTCGCGGTCAGCGCCTCTTCGACGGCGGCCACCACATCCGCGACGGCCGCGACCACGTCGGCAACCGTAGGCATGTCGGCAACCGTGGGCATGCTGGCAACCGTGGGCATGCTGGCAATCGTGGGCATGCTGGCAAGGGTAGGCATGCCGGCAACCGTGGGCAGGTCGGCAACCGTGGGCAGGTCAGCCGGCTGCGCGACCGGCGAAAGCGCCGCCGGCTCAGCGATCGGCGGGCCGGCCACCACTTCCAGGTTTGTCGAGATCACCGTTTCCGGCAAGGTCAGTTCTGCTTCCACGACCGGCTCAACCCCATCGAGGTCAGCCTCGACGCCACGGATCTGACCGGCCAGGAAGCCGTCGACCACGGCCTGTGTCCGGCAGCCGGCCAGGCTCAGCGCACCCCGGTCGGTATGGACGGTGACCTTCGCCGCGCCGTGCACCAGCGCGGCCACCCCGCCGGCCACCTCGCCTACCGCGCACAGCGCCGGTGCCGAGCCGTTGGCGGCGATCAGCCGGGCCGCGATCTGCCACAACCGGTGATCCGGCTCCGCGCTGCCCTCGCCGGCGGCGGCGCGAGCAGCCGCCAGCAGCTGCCCGGTGACCAGCTCATCGCCGGGCCCGACCAGCAGCGTCACCCCGCGATATCTCGCCAAGGTTCCCTCGCCCGTATGCAACCACGGGGCCAGGGCGGATTCGCTGACAGTGCTCACACCAACCTCCCACCACGGAATCGCCACCGGATGAACGGCGCGCGCATCGGCCCGTTCGCGAACAACCAGACGCCTACCCACACCACCGTGAAATGCACGATGAACGCCCACGCCGGCACCGAGGCCGGCAGCAGCGGAAGGATGCCGAGAACAGCGAGGAAGCCGACCAGGATGCCCTCCGGCACCAGCGTGAGCAGGCCGAACATGGTCGGCCAGTCCTTCTCCCACCGCCATTGCATGCACATGTGATAGACCAGCTCCCAGCCAATGCCGAGCACCGCGACCGTGCCCAGCACCACGAACGTGGCCTGATAGCGGTCACGCATCGGACCGTCCACCGGCAGCACCGGCGTGATCACCGCGGTGATCGCCGCGCCGATCAACGCGAGCAGGAACACCCGCGTCTGAATGCGCCCGACCAGGGTTGGCACCATGACTGTTCTCCCTTTCTCTATTGGTTAGATCTGCCGATCGGTGATCAGATCTGCTGGCCGGTGGTCAGATCTGCTGGCCGGTGACCCACCGCCACCAGCCGGCCAAGGACTGCGCCGGGCCCATTCGCCGGCAGAAGCCACGCCGGGCGATGTCGTCCACGACCTCCTGCGCGGCGATCTGCAGGCCCAGGAAGGTGTCCACGCCGGGGAACGGACCACCCAGCGAGGCGGCGCCGGTGACGTACAGCCGGCCCATGCCGCTGTCGGAACCGCGTACCCCGAACGCCTCGTCCACGTCGATGCGTTTCATGCTGTTCAGCTGGGCGCCGCCGTGCGTCAGCAGGTCGCCCAGCACCTGGTGCTCGGTCACGTCGGCGTTCAGGCCGGTGCAGTCGATGATGTAGTCGGCGTGCACGCCCAGCTCACCGTCGGCGGTCTGCAGCCGGGTGGCCACCCCGTCGCCGTCGGGCCGGACCTCGACCACCGCGCCGTTGACCGCGCGGTACCAACCGCCGTCCCGGGCGATCCGCAGCTGCCGCTGCCACTCCCGCCGCCATGCTGTCGTGGTGCCGCCGATGTCGGAGTAGACCTTGCTGCGCCGGGTCTCGTGCATGTTGCGCATCTCGGCCTTGAGCTGGCCGCCCCACACCGACTTGGGATAGTTGAAGCCCTGGTAGGCGAAGCCGTCCTGGCCACGCCGGCGTGCCACCCACTGCTTGCCGTTGGGGCCGTCGAAATAGGTACGCAGCACGTGCACGATGCGGGTCTGCAGGCCGAGCGTGAGCCGGTCCCGGATCAGCCGCTCCAGCACCCGGGAGGCGACGATGCCGCCGCCGCGGACCAGCACGGTGCCCGGCCGGCGGGCCAGTGAGTGGTAGATGTGCTCGTGGTTCTCGTAGGCGTTGACCACATGGTGGTAGTCGTGCATGGCGGTGCGGAACTCCTGCAGTTCGGGCAGGAACTTCAGGCCGGTGTAGCCGACGGCGAGGTGCACGTCCCGGCAGCGAACCGCCTGCAGCATGGGGTTTTCCAGCCGGCGATCGGCGAACAGCACGAAGTAGCCGCCGCCCACTCGCCGGCGCACCAGTTCCACGTCGCCGCGGCGCAGCATGTCCCAGTACCGGATGCGGCGCGCCTCGACGGCTATCGATTCCATCACCATCCGCAGCTTGGGGGTGTAGAAGTCGGCGAATACCGGCTCGATCAGCACCTGCCACAGCGGTGCCAGGGTCCTGCCACGGATGGCTTCGGTCAGGGCGTAGGACGGGAAGCCCCAGAGGTTGTCCGGCCGGGACGCGGAATCGGATCGGATCCGGTCCTCCTGCGCGATCTGGGAGACGGTCGCCAGCCGCTCGTAGGTCTGCCACGGATGGCTGAGGTTGGAGATCACCTGGATATCGGCGGTGGACAGGCCGCCGGCGATCCGCAGGTAGTCGGCCGTGATGAACGAGCCCATGCCGCCACCGACGGTGACGATCGGCATGTCGTAGCTGGCGATTCCCGCCGCGGCGACCATCTCGTCGGTCCAGAAGTCACTGTCGTAGAGCGACGAAGGCAGCTCGGTGGCAGCAGGCTGCTCAGCCCCGGAATGGGCGTCGATCACTTCGGTCATCTTTGATCACCGCCTGGTCGTAGTGGTTCGCCGTGGTGCTTGCGCGCGACGGGAAGATGGAAGTCCACGATCGAAGATCAGCCGTCGCACCTGCGTAGTGAGGACGTGACAACCGGCGGCCGAGAGGCCGGGCGTGGTTCAGCTGGCCTTGCTCCAGAGCAGTTCGTTCAGCGATGAGGCCGGATCCAGGCCCAGCTCGTCCCGCAGCGTCCGGCAGTAGCCGGTGTAGTGCGAGATCGCGTCGTGCCGGTTGCCTTGGGCCAGATAGGCCCGGATCAGCTGCTCGTGCGCGGTCTCGCGCAGGGTGTCGGCATGGATCACCGCGAGCGCGGCCTGCACGGCGGCGCCGTACTGCTTCTTGCAGGTGAGCAGGTCGGCCAGCCGTTCCAGCGCGTCCAGCCGCAGCCGCCGGTAGCTCGACTGGTAGTCGATGAGCCAACCGTCATCCCAGTCCGGCAACAGGTCCCGGCCGAGGTCGGTCCAGGGCACCAGCCGCAGCGCGGCGGTCTCCTCACACGGGCGAATGTTCAGCAGGGTCAGCGCGAACGAGCGGGTGCTGTCCACGTCGACCCGGACCTCCGCCGCCAACTGCAGGTCGGACTTGGTCGAGCGGATCAGGCCGGGCGCCTGTCGCTGTAGCCGGTAGAGGGTGGTGCGCAGGTTGGACTGTGCCCGCTGGTTGGCGGCGTCCGGCCACAACGTGTGGGCCAACTTGTTCCGGGGAGCTTGCCGGCCGAGGCAGACCAGCGCCGCGAGCAGTCGCTGCACGGTGGGGCCGGTGGACACCGGTAGGTCGTCCATGATCAGGCGGAAGCCGCCCAGCAGGCTGAGTTCGCAGCGCCCAGGCGCGCGTGGTCCGGACTCCGGCGGGGAGACCAACCGGATCGGTGTCGCCGCCGGCCGGCCGGCCGAGACGGCGCGGTCGTTCGACGGCAGCGGGTGTGCATTCAGCGCGGATGGCAACATGCTGTCTCTCCTGACGTGAAAGTGCGGTCGTTTGTTGCTGCCAGGAACAGGCAGCGCGGGGGCCTGACCAGGGCAGCGCATGCCGCACTGGTCATCGAGCGAGGGTGGTACCGCGGATCAGCTTTCTGCTACGGAAGTGCCTTCAGTTCTCCGGATTCAGCGGCAACCTTGCCGTCAACCGGGCCTCACCGATCGCGCCGACGATGGCGGCGACTCCGGCGAGGGCTACGCAGGTGAGCAGGGCGGTGCGGATGCCGGCCGGTCCGAGCAGGGCGGCGACGATCAGGCCGGCGGCGCCGAAGCCCACTCCCCCCGCGGCGTACAGGCCGGAGAAGCCGGCGGCCCATGCGCGTTCGGGCAGCAGTTCCTGCAGCCCGGCCGCTCGGGCGGCCAGCGCGGGCGTGCCGACCAGCCCGGACAGGATCATCAGCCCGATGACCAGCCACACCGTGGGCATCACCACGGCCAGCCCGACCACCGCGACGATGGCCAGCACCAGCACCGTGCTCTGGTGCCGGTAGGCGCCCGGCCAGCTCCGGCTGCCGTAGATCAGGCCACCCAGGATGCCGGCCACCGCGAACCCGGCCAGCACCGGGCCGGCAACCCCGGCGTCGGTGCCGAGCTTGTCCAGCAGGGTGGGCAGGCCCGTATAGGCCGCCCCGACGCAGACCAGCACCGCGGCTTCCTGGAACGGCGCCGGCCAGCTCAGTTGCAATACCCGAACCCGGGTGGTGTCGACCGCCTCCGCCGGATGGGTTTCCGACAGCGCGTCGGCGGCGAAGACGCCACCCAGAGCGAGCACGCCGCAGACGAGCAGCGGCCATGCCTGGTCGGCAAACAGCACCACCAGGCCGACAATTCCCGGCCCTACCGCCCATACCAAGGTGGTCAGGGTCGATTCCAGGCTGAGCGCGGCATGATGCGCCGACCGGTCCACGGTGCGCACCAGCAGCGCCCGCAGTCCGCCGTGCGCGCCGGAGGCGATGCCGCCGGAGCCGGCGGCCAGCAGCAGCATCACCCAGATGGGCAGGCTGCCGGAGTCGAACAGGGTGGGAATGGCCAGCGTGAGCAGCATCAGCGCCTGTAGCACCAGCACCAGCTGAACCTCGTCGCGGGGCGAGTTCCGGTCGAACCGACGCCCCATCACGCCGGCGGTGGCGGCCTCGGCCAGGGCATTCGCCCCGGCCAGCACGGCGCCGATGGAATAGGAGTCGGTGGTGACCTTGCCGAGGTAGACCAAGGCCAGCGGAGACATCGCAACCGGCAGCCGCTGACACACCACGACGGCCGTCCAAGCCGGCATGCCGGGGGTCTTCGCGACTCTCAGATACCCACGCAGGCCGCTCTCGGGCGCGCCCGCCGGATGCTCTGCGACATCCGCTGTGCTCGACATAGTGTGTCCTCCCCCTCCTGGCCCGCTGCGTAGCGCGGCGTGCACGGTGCCGTGACTATCCAGTAGGGGAAACAGCGGCGTTCGTTACACACTCGGCCTTGGGAAGTTACTTTTTAATTGTGACTACACCCGGAGCAAAGTAGCCCTCCAGGGCAGATCGGACTCGGCTGCGTGCCCGATGCAGCAGAATCCGCTGGTTTCCTTCCTCGATCTCCAGCAGCTCGCAGACCTCGCCGGAGCTCCAACCCTCGATGTCGCGCAGGGTGATCACCACCCGCTGGTTACGGGGCAGCTCCGCGATGGCGTTGGCGACCACGTCCTGGACCTCCTGGGACAGCAGGGCGTGTTCGGGCAGCGTGGCCCAGTCCGGCAGCGGGTTCACCCAGTGGCCGGCGTAGGGCCCGGTGCGCTGGAAACGGTCGGGGTCCACCGCGGCCGCGGCATCGTCGCCATCGGCGAAACTGGAGAAGGGCACGCTGCGGGTTTCCGCGGCCGAACGGCGGCGAGCGATTCTGACGAGAATGTGGCAGATCCAGGTGCGTAACGCGGCCCGGCCCTCGAATCCGTCGAGGCCGCGCAATACCGCGATCCAGGTTTCCTGGACCGCCTCCTCCGCCGCCTCTCGGGTCGGTGAGTAGACACGCGCCAGTCGCAACAGCACAGAGTGGTAGCTATTGACCAGGTCCAGGAAAGCGGCTTCGTCGCCGCGGCGCAGTGCCTGCAGGTCAACCTCGGTCATTGGGTATCCCGATTCGCTGACCATTGCCGGTACAGGTCGGTCAGTTGCTGCTCGACCTCGGTACTCGGGGTCTCGGGAGGCAGGCTCGCGGCAGTCCGGATGGTCGCGCGGACCTGAGCGATGTAGTTGTCGCAGCTGGTGCATACCAGTAGGTGTTCCTGCAGTCGCACGGTCTCCTCCGGGCCGAGCACGCCCTCGAGATAGTCCGTTACCAATTCGACCAACTCCTGACACGCCATCTCGTCCATGGGCCCAAGTCTTCCATCGAGATCGGCCAATACGACATGTCCTTTGCGTTATGGACTCAAGCGGCCCAGTCGGACAAGCGATGAACGGGTTATTTTGGCGTGTGAATCTAGGCTAAATTTGGCGAAAGGTTCTATACCGGCAATCAGTCGGTTGCGGCGATACTATACCGAGCCACTGGTTTCGCCATCAACTTGAACCCCCGACGGCTTCACCCGCTCGAAACAGGTACCCCGGCAGCTGAGGGAGCAATTCCGGCGGGCGCGAATAGCATTTCCGAAATTTTATCTTCGAAACTGATTTCGACCTCGAACTTCGCTAGGCGGAGGAGTCACGCGAAGCCTTCCGTGTTCTCGGCTGGCGTCAATCAAGCAGATTATCTGTTTTGCGAATTATCATAACGGCGGCACCTAGGGTGAGCCAGGATCGCGGCGGCTTTCGGCAGCGGCAACGCCTCGCCGGATGGTTGTGAGCGATACGTTGACCCTGAGTTCTCCTCGAACCCTCGACCGGGCGCTCACTGGCGAAAGCGGGTCTGCGATGGCGTTCCACGACGTGATCGAAACGGCGGGGAAGGTCCTGGACGGCGCGGGCGCGACGGTGACCATCATCGGAATCCTGCTCGCGGCAGCCGCTGCCGGGCGCGGCGCCCTGCGCGGTGAGCCGAACAACTACCAGCTCACCCGCCGGCGAATCGGCCGCTCCATCCTGCTCGGCCTCGAATTGCTCGTTGCGGGCGACATCATCCGGACGGTCGCCATCACCCCGACGTTGACCAGCATTGCGGTACTCGCCGGCATCATTCTGATCCGAACCTTCTTGAGCTTCTCCCTGGAGTTGGAGATCACCGGCCGATGGCCCTGGCAGCGGGACACCAGCATGTCTGCTTAGCAGACAGTGTTCAAGCCCGTTACCACTAACCTGTGGCAGGCCCCACGGCTAGCGTCGTTCGCCAGCTCGAATCGTGCGAACTCGCCCGCCGCCTGCCCGTTGCTGAAAGTGGAAAACCGGAGTCTGATGGGCCGCATGGAGGACTTGCGGTCAGCCTGCCTGGTATGGGCGTGGTGACTGCGCTCCTGGAGAGCAAGTACCGCATCCCCAGCGAGCGGCCCACCGCGGTCGCACGGCCACGGCTGGCGGAGCGGCTGAGCACGGCGTCACCGTCAGCGCTGACAGTGCTGTCCGCGCCTGCTGGCTTCGGCAAGACGACCTTGCTCACCGAGTGGCTGACCAGTGTCCCAGCCGACGCGGCTAGCTTCGCGTGGCTGTCGCTGGATGACCGAGACAACGACCCCGCGCTGTTCTGGACCTACGTCGTCACCGCGTTGCGGAAGGTCATAGACGGTGTCGGCGATGCGGCGTTGCGGCTGCTGAGGTCGTCGGCAGCCATCGAGTCGATGCTGGCGGTCCTGCTCAACGAGCTCAACGGACTGTCGACGGATCTGTTCCTGGTCCTGGACGACTACCACCTGATCGAGGCAGCCGAGGTGCACGCAGGGGTGACCTTCCTACTCGAGCACCGGCCGCCGCGGCTGCATCTGGTTCTTGCCACCCGGGCCGACCCGCCGCTCCCATTGGCACGGCTGCGCGCGCAGGGTCAGCTCAGGGAGGTGCGGGCGGCCGAATTGCGCTTCACGGCCCAGGAGTCCGCGGCATACCTCAACGGCCCGATGGGGCTCGGGCTGAGCGAGGGTGACATCGCGGCGTTGGACGGACGCACCGAGGGTTGGATCGCCGCCTTGCAGTTGGCGGCGCTGTCGATGCAGGGCCGTGCGGACGTCAGCGCGTTCATCGCCGGGTTCGCCGGCGACGACCGTTACATCGTGGACTACCTCGCCGAGGAGGTGCTGGCCCGCCAGCGCACCGACATCCGGAATTTCTTGCTCGCGACGTCCGTCCTCGATCGGCTCACCGGCCCGCTGTGCGATGCCGTCACCGGGCAGGGCGGCGGCAAGGCAACCCTCGGGGAGCTCGAGCGGGCCAACCTGTTCCTCGTTCCGCTGGATGACAGACGACAGTGGTACCGGTACCACCAGCTGTTCGCCGACGTCCTCCGCGCGCACCTGCTCGAGGAGCAGGGCGACGGGGTTGCCGAGCTGCACCGGCGGGCCAGCGCCTGGTTCGAGGCCAACGGCGACGCCTCGCAGGCCATCAGCCATGCACTTGCCGGTGGCCACCTCGATCGAGCCGCGGACCTCATGGAGTCCGCCATGCCGGTGATGCGCCGGGAACGGCGAGAGGCCGAGCTGGCCCGCTGGGTGCGCGCACTGCCCGACGAGGTGGTGCGGGCGCGGCCGGTGCTCGCCATGGCATTCGTCGGCGCGTTGGCACAGGTCTCGGACTTCGCCGAGGTCGGCAAACGGCTGTCGGACATCGAAGGCGCTGTGCGATCAGCGGACGGGAGCTGGCCGGCGCAACCACCGCCCGGCCTGGTCGTCCTCGACGAAGCCGGGTACCGATCGCTTCCGGCCGGCGTGGAGCTGTACCGGGCCGCGCTGGCGCTCGCCGCCACCGACTTGGACGGCACCCTGGCGCACGCTCGGCAGGCGCTATCGCTGACGCCGCCGGACGACGACCTCACCCGAGCCGCGGCTGGCGCACTGGCCGGGCTCGCCGCGTGGACCACCGGTGATCTCGTCGGGGCTCACGCCGCCTACACCGAGGCGGTCGACGGGCTCGCCGGCGCCGGTTCGCTCGCCGACGTCCTCGGCTGCTGCATCACGCTCGGCGACATCCGCCGCACCCAGGGCCGGCTCGACGAGGCCATGCGCACCTACCGATGGGCACTTGACCTGGCAGCTCCCAAGCCGGCGGGTGGGCCGCTGCGGGGCACCGCCGACATGCACGTCGCGATGGCGGAGGTGCTGATCGAGCGCGACGACCTGCCAGCCGCCGCGCAACACCTGGCACTCGGCGAGGGACTCGGTGCGGACAACGGCCTGCCGCAGAACCCGTACCGCTCGCGGGTCGTGCTGGCCCGGCTGCGAGAAGCCGAGGGTGATCTCGACGCCGCGCTCGAGCTGCTCGACGAGGCCGACCGGGTCTATGCCGGTGACTACTCCCCCAACGTGCGACCCGTTCCCGCGGTGCGGGCGCGACTACGACTGCGGCGCGGCGAGCTGGGCCACGCTCGCGCGTGGGCCCGGGACCGGCAGCTGTCCGCCGCCGACCCGCTGTCCTATCTGCGCGAGTACGAGCACGTGACCCTCGTCCGGCTCCTGCTCGCCGGCTACCGTGCCGAACGGGCCGACGCCCTGCTCGAGGAGGCGCGCGCACTCCTCGAACGGCTGCTGGCCGCGGCGCAGGATGGCGGCCGGGACGGTACGGTCGTCGAGCTCCTGGTGCTGCTGGCCCTGACGCAGCAGGCCCGAGGGGACCTGCCGGCCGCGCTCGCGGCGTTGCAGCGGGCCGCGACACTGGCGCAGCCGGAGGGATACGTCCGCATCTTCGCCGACGAGGGGCCGGCGATGGCCGCCCTGCTGAAGGCGCTCTCGAAGCAGCCAGCCGCCCCGGGCCACGTCCGCCGCCTGCTGGCCGCGACCACGCGCACCGACTTCCGGCCTGTTCATTCCAGACCGCTGCTCGATCCGTTGAGCGTTCGGGAACTCGAGGTCCTCCGATTGCTCGGTACCGACCTCGACGGGCCCGACATCGCCAGGCAGCTATCGGTCTCGCTCAACACGATGCGCACGCACACCAAGAACATCTACGCGAAGCTGGGCGTTACCAGTCGCCGGGCAGCCGTCCGCCAGGCGCACGAGCTCAACCTGCTCCCGCGCCAACGGCGCAGCTGACCCCGCGGCCGGACGCCTCGGATCACCACACCAATCACCACCTGTGGTGATGACCGCTCACCAGATCGCGCGCCATCGTTCGTGCTGTCCCAGCCGTGGCCGAACAGCCCGCATACCGAAGGAGGCGGCCAGCATGACTGACCTCCCCGCCGGCCCGGACCACGGTGCGGGGCGGTATGAGATCCGCGTCCGAGGGCACCTTGCGTCCCGCTGGGAAGCCTGGTTCGACGGCATGACGCTGATCCGTCACGACGACGGCACCACCGTCATCCACGGCACGGTCACCGACCAGTCCGCGCTGCATGGCCTGCTTCGCAAGCTCAACGACATCGGCGTACCGCTCGTGTCCCTCACCACGGCCTCGGCCCCGGACAGCGGCGCACCGACCGAACAGCTCTGATCCACCCACCCGAAGGAGTACGAGATGACCAGCACCATGAAGACCCGATCGATCCGCGGTGACCGGCGAATGGACCCGATGAGGAAGATCAGCCTGGCCGGCGGCGTGCTCTACCTCATCACGTTCGCCGCCTCGCTCCCGCAGCTCAAGCTGTTCCACGACGTCATCCATAACGGTGACTTCATCCGAACCAGTGGCAGCAATACATCGCTGCTGTGGGGCTGTCTGCTCGAAGTCATCACGGCGGCCGCCGGCATCGGCACCGCTGTCGCGCTGTACCCGGTCACCAAGCGAGTCAGCCAGACCGCCGCCATCGGCTTCGTCACCTCCCGCGTCGTCGAGGCCACCCTCATCGTCGTCGGCGTGATGAGCCTGCTCTCCCTCGTGACGCTGCGCCAGGACTTCGCCGGTGCCACCGGCGCGAAGGCGGACGCGCTCGTCGTCACCGGCCACTCGCTGGTCGCGATGCGGCAGTGGACGTTCCTGCTCGGCCCCGGCCTGATCGCCGGCGTGAACGCCCTGTTCCTCGGCTACGCCATGTACCGGGGGCGGCTCGTGCCCCGCATCATCCCGACCGTCGGCCTCATCGGCGCGCCGATCATCCTCATGTCGGCGACCGCGACCATCTTCGGCGGTTGGGACCAGATTTCCACCCCCGCGGCCGTCTGCGCATTGCCCGTCGCCGCGTGGGAGTTCTCCCTCGGCATGTGGCTTACCGTCAAGGGCTTCAGGCCCACGCCGCTCACCTGCACCGATTCGTCCGCCGTCCATCAGCCGGCGCTGGTCGGCTGACCTTCCGCACCGACCCGCACCGCGCAATCAATCAGCTGCCGTCCTGGCCGTCCTCGGACCAGGACGGCAGCGTGCCGAGTCGGCTCCGGGGATCGGTCAGCTGGACGCCTCCATGAACTCCACCCGGTTGCCCGACGGATCCCAGCTGTAGAACCGGTCGTAACCCGGGAACTCGGGATCCCATTGCACCTTCGCACCGGCCTCTTCCAGCCGGGTGGCAAGGGCACGCAGGTTCGAGACGAGAATGCCGGGATGGGCCTTGCGGGCTGGCTGGAACTCCTGCTCCACCCCGAGATGGACCTCAACGCCTCCCCCACGGAACCAACAACCGCCCCGCCCGGCGAGCACCGCGGGTTTCGCTAACTCGGCCATCCCCAGCAGCCCGGCCCAGAACCCACGGCACTCGTCCTCGGCACCAGGCGGTATGGCCAGTTGAACATGGTGATATCGAACGAGTTCGAAAGACTCATTCGCCACGTTGCTTTCCTCCCTATCGAATACCGGCACCTGCTCGCGCCGTGGCCGCGGCTGGCACCGTTTAGATTGGCTGTTTGCCGGTGCCGACTATGCCGTCTTGACGGCTTCCGTGTCGATCATCTTCACGAGGTCCGGGCCGGGCAGCGGTGCTGGCCTTGGCGACTGCGCCACCTGTTAGCCGGCGGTGCCGAGTGCCGGCTCATGGGACGGATCGCCGGAGCCGGGCCACCACGGCCCAGCGCCCTGCTATCGTGATATCCTGCTATCTCTAGGAGAGTGCGATGGCCGATGTGTTGATCCGAGGTCTGAGCGACCAGGCCGTGGCACAGCTTGATGCGGCCGCGGCCGCTGTGGGCCTGTCTCGCAACGAGTTCTTGCGACGCCAGTTCGAGACTGCGACGCCAAGCAGCAGTCCAGTGGTGACAGCTAGCGACCTCCGACGCGCAGCGGAGGCCGCTAGCGACCTGCTTGACCCTGATGTCCTGGCCGAAGCGTGGCGCTGAAGTTCTGGCTCATCGACAAGTCCGCCTACGCACGACTGAGCAGCACACCCGACGGTGATCTTTGGGCCGCGCGCATCGAGCGCGGCCTGGTGCGGATCAGCTCGCTCACCCGCTTGGAGGTCGGGTTCTCCTTCCGCACCTTGCGCGAAGCCACGCGCGAGGTGTCCTCGCCGCCGCTGATCACAATGCCGATCACGTATCTGACACCGGCGATCGAGGGCCGTGCGGTCGAAGTACAGATGCTGCTCACGCAAAGCGGCCGCCACCGCGCGCCGAGTATCCCTGACCTCTTGATCGCCGCCACCGCGGAGAAACTCGGCATGATCGTCCTGCACGCGGACAAGGACTTCGAGCTCATCGCAGACCTCACCAGCCAGCCCACGGAGTGGCTACGCATCGAGGACCGAGACGACGAGCCATGACCGACGCGTTCGGCATGGTCCTCCCCCACGGACTGCGGCAGGGTTCGCCCAGTGGTCAGATCGTCGGTGGGCGATACTGGGATCGAACCAGTGACCCCTGCCGTGTGAAGGCAGTGCTCTCCCGCTGAGCTAATCGCCCGCAAAGACTGCGGCAAACCTCGGATAGCTTACACGCCGGCGATCCGGTGCTTCGGGCTGGCCGGACGGCCTCAACGCACCAGTTGCCAGCCCAACCAGGCCAGGCCGCCCAGCAGCAACAGCCCGGCAAGGCCCAGCAGCCCGCGTACCCAGAGCGACTGCCGCCTGGCCCAGTCCGTCCATCGGCGCAGCACCCGGCGGCCGAACCGGAGCAGCCGTTGCGCCCAGACGAACTCGGTCGCCCATACCGCCAGCCCGAGGAAGACGATGGCCCAACCGGGCCCGGGCAGCGGGATCAGCAGCAAGCCGCCGGCCACGATCGCGCCGCCGAGCACCGCGATGCCGATGCGCCAGATCAGCAGTCCGGCCGGCCGGCGCGATACCCAGTTCCGGGCCGGCCTCAGCCAGTGTGGCGGCGCGGGCCCCGTCTCGGCATCACTCGCCACCTCCTCGGCCACGTCCACCTCATCCGTCCGCGTCACTTGCGTGCAACGACCGATCGGCCGTCGGAAGTTCCGACGGTAGCCGCAAGCCCCAGCCAGGGGTGGCGAGCTGGGTACACCGGCGGGCACCAGGCACCGGCCGGCGGGCCCTGGTTGCCGGCGCCAGCAACCTAGCGGCGACCGGCCCGGCGGCCGGCACCCCGGCCGATCGGCTGACCAGGCACCAGACACCGTTGGAGGGCGAGCTCGTCGCGGATCGCCGGTGGCACCGGCAGGTGCCGGGCCTGCAGCGCGGCGACATAGTTCTCCAGCGACTCCAACAACCGACGCTGCTCCGGATTCGCGGCGAGGCTGCGGGTCTGGGCGCGCAGGGCCTCGATGTTCGCGCGCGCGGTCCGCACCTCCTGCAGCAGGAAGTTCAATTCAGCGGGGCCGGCCCATCCGGTTCCGGACTCGGCACCAGACGACGGCAACGTAGTCACGCGGGAACGATACCTCTTTGTCGGGCCGAATTCGGCGGGTTCGGCCAACCTGAACGCGGTCATAACACCGACCCCGACGCTGCCCACCGTGACTGCACACCGCGACGTCCGGATACCGCCCGGCTCACGGCAACCGGACCGGCTAGACCCTAGCCGGACCGTTCTGACGCAGCGCTCGGCGCAATTGCAGGATTCGCAGCGAGCCGGGTATCGCGACCAGCAGTACGCCGATCACCGCGGCCAGCAGGATCGTCAGGGCCAGCGAGAATTGCCCGTGCCAACCGAAGAAGTGCAGCGACACCTTATGCGAGTTCTGCGCGATGAAGATGATCAGCAGGATGAGAAATACCGCGGTGCCGATGAGTCCGACCCAGGTCGCGCTGACCCGACCGGTCTTCACCCGGCCATGCTCGTCGAAGCCGGGCGCGGCGCCGGTCCCGGCCTGGTTGGTTTCCGAGACGTTCGGCCCGGGCTCCGGATCGGCGGTCGGCCGCCGGTACTCGTATCCGGCCGGCTGGTCCAACGGGCCGGCCCCGGGCCGATCGGGCACTGGCTGGCGCGGCGGTGGATCGATCGGAGTAGTCATTTCGATCTCGAATCCTCGAAGGCACGATTGACGGCGGCTTCGTCTGTCTTCGACAGTACCCGTTGCCTCCCTGCTCAGCAGGTCAGCGGGACCGGCTGATCTCAGCGGCTCGCGGCAACCAACGCGCGCCGGGTGAGCACTCGGGCCAACTGCCGCCGATAGTCGGCATCGGCGTTCAGATCCTCGATCGGCTCGGTGTCCGCCGCGGCCAGTTCGGCGGCTTCGGCAGGACTCGCGCCGGCCGCCAGCGCCCGTTCGGCGGCGGCCGCCCGGATGGGCCGACTGCCCATGTTGGCAAGAGAGATCCGGCCGGCTACGGTCGCCACCGCCACGATCGCCCAGTCGTTGGCCCGGCGGACGAACTTCTCGTAGTGCCAGCCCTGGCCACCCGTCCGCGGTATCCGGATCTCGGTCAGCACCTCGGTCGGCCGCAGCGCGGTCTGGTAGTAGCCCAGGAAGAACTCGGTGGCGGCGATCTCCCGCCGGCCGGCCGGCCCCTCGGCGACCAGCACCGCGTCGCTGGCCAGCACTGCCGCCGGCAGGTCGGCGGCCGGATCCGCGTGCGCCAGCGAGCCGCCGATGGTGCCCCGGTGCCGGATCTGCGGATCGCCCACCAGGGACGCCACCCGGGCCAGCAGCGGCGCCTCGGCCCGCAGCAACTCCGAGGCCACCAGCTCGCAGTGCCGGGTGAGCGCGCCGATGGCGACGACCTCGCCGTCCAGCCGGAGGTAGCTGGCCTCGGTGAGCCGTCCGACATCGATGAGAACCGAGGGGAACGCCAACCGCAGCTTCATCATCGGCAGCAGCGAATGACCGCCGGCCAGCAGCTTGGCATCCTCGCCATGTTCGCCCAGCAGCGCCACCGCCTCGGCCACCGAGCCGGCGCGGTAGTAGTCGAACGGCGCGGTGATCATGCCGGCTCGACCGCGCTGGCCGACGCGGCCAGTGCGGCCCGGACGATGTTGTGGTAGCCGGTGCACCGGCAGAGGTTTCCCTCCAAGCCTTCCCGGATCTGCTGCTCGGTCGGGTTCGGGCACTCGGCCAGCAGCGCGGCCACCGCCATCACCATGCCCGGCGTGCAGAAGCCGCACTGCAGCGCGTGCTCGGCCCGGAAGGCGGCCTGCACCGGATGCAGCTCACCATCGCGAGCCAACCCCTCCAGGGTTGTTACCGAGCTGCCCGCGCACTGCACCGCCAGCACCGTGCAGGACTTCACCGACTCGCCATCCAGGTGCACCGTGCAGGCGCCGCACGAGGTGGTGTCACAGCCGATATTGGTGGCCTTGAGCCCGCACACCTCGCGCAGGTAGTGCACCAGCAGCAGCCGGGGCTCGACCTCGTCCTGGCGAGTCTGCCCGTTCACCGCGATGGACAGCAGCATCTAACCGATAGTCCTTTCCGAATCGGGCTGATCCGCCGCGGCCGCGACGATGGCCTGATACACCCGCCAGGGACTGGTCGGCATGTCGATGTGCCGGACACCCAGCTGGGCCACCGCGTCGATCACCGCGTTCTGCACCGCCGGGGTCGAGCCGATGGTGCCGGCCTCCCCGATGCCCTTGGCGCCGAGCGGGTTGTAGGAGGTCGGGGTCTCGGTGGTGACCAGCTCGAAGCTCGGCAGCTCGGTCGCCGACACGATCGGATAGCTGGCGAAGGTGGTGGTGATCGGATTGCCGTCCGGGTCGTAGCAGACCTCCTCCAGCAGCGCCTGGGCCGCGCCCTGGGCCAGTCCACCGTGCCGCTGCCCCTCCGCGATCAGCGGATTGATCACCACCCCGGCATCGTCCAGCGCGATCAGCCGACGCAACCGCGCCTTGCCGGTCTCGACATCCACCTCGACCACCGCAACATGCGCGCCGAACGGGTAGGTGGCGCCAGGCGCCGAGAACACCGCGCGAACCTGCAACGGCTCCCGCTCGGCCAACTCGGCGAAGCTGATACCGGCTCCGGGCACGCCGCGCACGCTGAGGCCGGCCAGTCGTCGATCCACCACCAGGTCGTCCGGGCTCACCTCCAACTTGTCGGCGGCGCGCTGCTTGGCGATCTCGACCAGCTCCAGCGCGGCCTGCCGGACCGCCGCGCCGCCTTGCTGCAGGCTGCGCGAGCCGCCGGTGCCGCCGCCGACCGGAACCAGGTCGGTGTCGCCCCAGCGAACGGTGATCTTCTCGACGTCGATGCCCAGCTGCTCGCTGGCCAGCATCGCCCACACGGTGGCATGGCCCTGGCCGTGCGGTGAGGTGCCGGTCAGGATGGTCACGCTGCCGTCAGGGTGAATCTCGACGGTGGCGTTCTCCTTCGGCGGGCCGGATTCGTCCCCGCCGCCGGTGATCTCGACATACACCGACAGCCCGATGCCGAGCTGCTCGGGATCCTGGCGGGCTCGCCGGGCGGCCTGCTCGGCACGCAAGGCCGGATAGTCGGCAGCGGCCAACACGGTGGCCAGCGCTGCCGGGTAGTCGCCGGAGTCATACTTCGCGCCACCCTTGCTGGTGATCGGCTCGGTGAACGGCGGCAGCAGGTTACGGCTGCGCAGCTCCGCCGGGTCCATGCCGATCTCGGCGGCGAACAGATCCATCGCCCGTTCGATGGCGGCCGTCGCCTCCGGCCGGCCGGCGCCGCGGTAGGCACCTACCGGCGTGGTGTTGGTGACCACGCTGACGAAGGAGGTTTCCAGCCGCTCGATGTCATAGACGCCCGGCGCCATCAACGCGGTCAGGCTGGGCAGCAGGGCACCGAAACGTGGGTAGGCGCCGCTGTCCTGCACGACGTGCAGGCGATAGGCCCGCACCTTGCCGGTTCGATCTCCCCCGATGGTCACCGTCTGCAGCTGGGCCCGGCCGTGGGTCATTCCCACCATGTTCTCTGACCGGGTCTCCAGCCAGGTGACCGGACGGCCCAACCTACGAGCCAGCCAGCCGACCAGGGCGTGCTCGGTGTCGGCACCGAACTTCGCCCCGAACGCGCCGCCGACCGCCGGCGTGATCACCCGGATCTGCTGACGCGGCAAGCCCAACATGGTGGCCAACCGGCTCTGGGAGCCCTGCGCGCCCTGATTGGGCAACCAGATGGTGAGCCGGTCATCGGAGCCCCAGCAGGCCGCGGCGCTGCGACCCTCCAGCGGTGCGACGGCGACCCGCTGGTTGACGATGTCGCGGGTCACCACCACCTCGCAGTCGGCGAAGATGTCCGACCCGGGCTTGGCCTGTTTCTGGTAGCAGACATTGCTGCCCGACTCCGGGAACAGCAGGACCTCGCCAGCCAGCGCGTCGGCGAGCCGCACCACGGCCGGCAGTGGCTGGTAGTCGACCTCGACCAGCTCGGCCACGTCCTCACCGGAGTACAGCTCGTCGGTGAGCACCGCGACCACCGGCTCGCCCACGTACCGGACGGTGTCGGTGGCCAGCAATGGCTGGCTCATGGCGGCCGGATAGCTGGGCAGCATCGGTTGCTGCGCCGGCACGTCCAGATCGGCGGCGGCGAAGGCGGCGACGAACCCGGGCGCCTGCCGGGCGGCGGTGAGATCGATCGCGCCGATCCGGGCATGCGCGACGGGCGCCCGAACCAGGGTCAGCCGGGCCGCGCCGGCCAACCGGTCATCCACCAGGTCCTCGGTGTAGGTGGCGCCCCGGGTCAGAAACTCCGGATCCTCCAGGCGCTGCACCCGAGTGCCGAGGATGCTGCCGCCGGGGATCTCGGTGGCCGTCATCGCACTGTTCGCCGGTACTGGACGCTGAGCATGGCACTCCCGCGGGAATTCGGATCGGGATTCCAGCCTATCCCGGCGGCTTATACCGGCCGCCTATACCGGCGGCTTATACCGGCGGCTTGCCGGTGTGAGCAGGTCGATGGCGAGGCGGCGAGGGTGCGGTGGTGTGATTGCGACTTGCGTTTGCCCTTTGAGGGCAAGGCAATTCGACGTTGGCATTGCTTGCCTATCGTCGTTCGGTAGGTAGAATCGAACATGTGAGCGAGCAGCCGGTAACCGCCTCGGACGCTCAGCTGCTCGCCGAGACCGTCGAGCTGGAAGCCGAGCTGGCCCGGCTGCGATACCGGCAGCTTTCGGTGCTGGCCGAGCTCAACTCCCGCAACGTGCCCGGCACGCTGGGCTTTCGTGGGCTGTCGGATCTGATCTCGGCCCAGCTGCGCTGCACCCGAGCGGAGGCGCGGAAGCGGGCCCAGGCGGTGGAGCGGTTCGGTGCCCGGCGCAGCTTGACCGGCGAGCCGTTGCCGCCGAATCTGCCGGTGACTGCCGAGGCGTTGTCGACCGGCGAGATCGGCTGCGAGCACGCGGCGGCTATCGCCGAGACGGTTGAGGCCATCCCCGCGACGGAGCGGGCCGCACACGCGGCACCGGTGGAGTCGACCCTGCTCGAGCACGCCCGGACCGGCGATCCGCGCACCGTTCGGCTGCTCGGCCAGCGGATCCTCGCCCATCTGGACCCGGACGGCCCCAGCCCCGACGAGCGGCGGCTGCAGCAAACCCACCGGCGGCTGACGCTGTCGCGCAACCCCGACTCGACCGGGCTGCTGGACGGCCACTTGACCCCGGCCTGCCAAGCGATCTGGGAAGCGGTGCTCACCCCGCTCGCGGCTCAGCGACCGGACGACGCGCTCGGTGCGGACGAGCGAAGCCCAGGTCGGCGGCTGCACGACGCCTTCGAAGAAGCCGGCCGACGACTCCTGGCCACCGGCGATCTGCCCAACCACGCCGGGCTACCCAGCCAGCTGATCATCACCCTGAGCCTGACCGACCTGGAACGCCGAGCCGGGCGGGCCACCACCCACCACGGCGGCACCCTCACCATCGACGACGCGCTGCGGCTGGCCGCCGACGGCGGTCTACTGCCCGCCGTGCTCGACGACACCGGCGGCATCCTCGCCTACGGCCGCGGCCGGCGGCTGGCCTCACCCGGCCAACGCAAAGCGCTCTTCGCAAGGGATCGTGGCTGCACCTTTCCCGGCTGTGACCGCCCCGCCGCCCGGTCCGAGATCCACCACGCCACCGACTGGGCAACAGGCGGACTAACCGACCTGAACTCGATGGCGATCGCCTGCGGCTACCACAACAACCAGGCACCCAAAAGTGGCTGGCGGACCGTCATGCTCAACGGCATCCCACACTGGCAACCACCAGACTGGCACCCCATCCAACGACCCCAACGCAACCACCTCCACCACCCCGAACTACTTACCAACGACGCAAGCCATCAGCAAACGGAGTGACCCGGAATGACATCACCGCCCAGCTGCTCAGCTGAGTGGAACCAGCCTCAGCTGAGGTGGACGTAGTCGTAGTCGAAGGGCTTGCCGTTGATGCCGTTACGGGGCGGTGCGATCCAGGCGGCGATCCGGCCGCGTTCGTGCACCGGCTGCATCAGCGAACGGACAAAGGTCTTGTCCACCTCGGTGGGCAGCCATTCGCTGCTGCGCAGCTGCCATTCCGCGGCCGACAACCGTTCGCCGGTCGGGCTGGCCTCGATGCCGGCGAACGCGCCGACCTTGCGGTTGAACGCCACGTGCGGCAGCCGCAGCCGGTGCGGCAGGCCGGCGAGTTCCAGGATCCGGTTCCACCGCTTCACCCCGGCTTGGCAGTCGGCGATGTACTCCCGCCGCAGGTCGGTGTTCAGTCCGATCAGCGCCGACACCTCTACCTGGCCGATATCGCCGTCCACCAGTGCGTCCACTCGCATCGCGTCGTCGGTGAGCCGGTGATCGTCGGTGCGCCGGTCTTCCAGCCAGCGGCCCTTGAGCCCGGCGGTGTAGTAGTTGGCGACGTTGGTGGAGGTCTCGCCGCCGAACAGGTCGAGCGACACCGAGTAGTGGAAGTTCAGGTACTTCCGCAGGGTCGGCAGCGGGATCACGCCGTGCCCGGCGACGTCGTCGGTGTCCTGCTCCACCATCACCTGCGCGGTCCGCTCCACCACCCGATCCACCCCGGTGGTGCCCACCATCATGTGATGAGCCTCCTCCTTCAGCATGAACTCACACGTCCGGGACAGCGGGTCGAAGGCAGACTCCTTCAGCGTGCCGAGCTGGTACTTGCCGTCCCGGTCGGTGAAGTAGGTGAACATGAAGAACGACAGCCAGTCCGGCGTCTCCTCGTTGAATGCGCCGAGGATCCTTGGTGATTCGGCGCTGCCGGAGTTACGGTGCAGCAGCTCCTCGGCCTCCTCCCGGCCGTCCCGGCCGAAGTAGGCGTGCAGCAGGTAGACCATCGCCCACAGGTGCCGGCCCTCCTCGACATTGACCTGGAACAGGTTCCGCAGGTCGTAGAGGCTCGGCGCCGTAGCGCCCAGGTTGCGCTGCTGCTCCACCGAGGCAGGCTCGGTATCGCCCTGGATCACGATCAGCCGCTGCAGCTCCGCCCGGTACTCGCCGGGCACCTGCTGCCAGACCGGCTCGCCGCGATGCTCACCGAAGCCGACCCGCCGGTCCTCGTCCCGTTCGGCAAGGAAGATTCCCCACCGGTAGTCCCGCATCGGCACGTGGTCGAAGTGCGCCCAACCGGCCCGGCCGACATTGACCGCGGTGCGCAGGTAGACGTCCCGAGTGGGCAGCGTCGGCCCCATCGACTCCCACCAGTTCAGGAAGTTCGGTTGCCAGGACTCCAGCGCCCGCCGCAGCCTGCGATCGGTATGCAGATCCACATTGTTGGGGATCTTCTCGGTGTAGTCAGGGCTGTTCATCGGTGCTCCTTGGACTCTTCGCGCGAGCGCTCATCGCGATGCTCACTCGCGCGCTCACACCCGCCTTCGGTCGAAGTCGGCTCGCTGGCCGGTGCCGAACCGGCGCAGCGCGCCGTCCGGGCCCGACGCGTTCGGCCGGTAGAAGATCCAGTTCTGCCAGGCCGAAAGCCGGCCGAATATCTTGGTCTCAAGAGTCTCGGGGCCGGCGAAGCGATAGTTGGCCTCCAGCCCGGTCAGCGCGTCCGGGCTGAAGCTGGCTCGTTCCTCCAGGCAGATCCGGATCTCGGTGTCCCAGTCCAGGTCATCCGGCGCGAAGGTGACCAGCCCGAGCTGCTCGGCAAGCTCGGCCGGCAGCGGCTCACCGGCCCGCTTGGTCACCTCGGCCAGCCCGCCGTCGTCACCGAGATACCGGGTCTGCAGCCGGCTCAGCCCGTTGGCCATCGGCAACCGGCCGAGATTCAGCGGGCCGACCGTGACGGTGGCCGGCTGAGCGTCCGGATCGATGTCGGAGAAGACGCCGGTCAGCTGGAACGACCGGTCGGCCGCCAGCGCGATCTCCAGCAGTGAGCCAGCGAAGCAGCTGCCCGGCTCGATCAGCGCGATCAGGCTGCGGCTGGTCACGTCCAGTCGCTTCAGGGTGCGCTTGAGGTAGTGCAGGATCTCATTCACCAGCCAGTCATCGGCATGCTCGGTCAGCAACCGGTCGTAGCCGAGCACCCCGCGCGGCTCGCCGCGGCTGCGCAGGGTCCAGGTGCCCAACGTCGGCTCGTTGGTCCGCAGATCCAGGATCAGGTCGTCCAGTTCGCGGGTGAGCGCGAGCGGCCAGAACTCCGCGCCCTGCCGGTGCAGCTCGGCCAGGTCGGCCGGTGGATCGGTGGTCGGGCCGTGGACGGTCAGCTCGGCGAGCCCGCGCGCGGAATCCAGCTCGGCGGTCAGGTAGCGGTAACCGACCCGGTCCTCGGTGCGGGTCTTGGCCAGCGGGCTGAGTTCGACACCGGCGGCCGCGGCCGGCCGGCCGGATCGGTCGGCCAGCTCGCGGGCGCGCTCGGCGACCGTTTCCTCCCACCGGGACCGGGGTACCGCCTCGTCGACCAGCCGCCAGCGGACCGCCTTCTGGCCGCCGATGCCCTCGGCCTTGGTGGCGAAGTAGTCGGCCAGGTCCCGGCGCACGTACCGCTTGTCCACCAGCCGGGTCAGCCCGCCGGTGCCGGGCAGCACGCCGAGCAGCGGTAGTTCCGGCAACGCCACGGTGGCGGATCGGTCGTCGATGAGCAGGATCCGTTCGCAGGCCAGCGCCAGCTCGTAACCGCCGCCGGAGGCGGTGCCGTTCACCGCGGCCAGATAGCTCTGGCCGGAGCTTGTGCCGGCCTCTTCGATGGCGTTGCGGGTCTCGTTGGTGAACTTGCAGAAGTTGACCTTCCAGGGGTGTGGCGCGGCGGCCAGCATCCGAATGTTGGCGCCGGCGCAGAACACCTTCGGCTTGGCGCTGGTCAGCACCACCGCGCGCACCTCGGGATGGCTGAACCGGAGCCGCTGCGTCGCGTCGTAGAGCTCGATGTCGACGCCGAGGTCGTAGGAGTTCAGCTTCAGCTCGTATCCGGGAACCAGGCCGGCCTGCTCGTCGACGTCCATGGCCAGCGTGGCCACCGGCCCGGCGACGGTGAGCCGCCAGTGCCGGTAGGCCGCCGGCTGGGTGCGGAAGTCGACCAGCGGCTGGCCAGCCTCACGATCGCCCGCCGGCTGAGTGCCTGGTCCGGTCATCGGCGCTCCCCGTGAGTTCGCCTTCATGTTCTACGTAGATGTCCGATGCCGTCAAGCTTTCGTAGCAGGTCATAATGGTTGACAAATACATCTAGTTGCTTGATACATTTAGTTGGCTCGTACATGTATTTGAGGAGACCGGATGGGACGCGCCGCTGCCGCACCGCAGACCGACCGCATCGGTCAGCTCGCCGACAACTCGGCGCGATTGATGCACCTGTTCGCTCGGGCCCGCGCGCAGCTGCTGGCCAAGGCACAGCAAGACGTCGACTGGGCCGCCCAGCTGCTGATCAGCACGCTGGTCGGGCAGGGGCCGATGCGGGCCAAGGAGCTGGCCGAGCAGGTGCAGCTGGATCCGTCCACGGTCAGCCGGCAGGTGGCCCAGCTGGTCCGGGACGGCTTCGTCGAGCGACTCGCCGACGCGCACGACGGCCGGGCCAGCCTGCTCCGACCCACCGCGAAGGCGCAGCGGACGGTCACCGAGCGCAAGCAGATCCGCGACGAGCACTTCCGGCAGATGCTGCGCGACTGGGATCCGGACGATTGCGAGCGGTTCGCCGACCTGCTCGGCCGGTTCGCCGAGGACTTCGAGAACTACCGGAGCCGGCTGACCGGCAGCGGCTGGACCCCGACCGCCGGCCGGTCCGGGCGGCGACCATGACCACCACCGAGGCCGGCCCGGTCACCGGCTACAGCCACCGTCAGATCCTGGTGGTGCTGTCCGGCCTGTTGCTCGGCATGTTCCTGGCGGCACTGGACCAGACCGTGGTGGCCACCGCCAGCTACCGGATCGGGGAGAGCCTGGACGGGCTGACCGCGCAGGCCTGGGTCACCACCGCGTTCCTGATCACCTCGACCGTCGCCACCCCGATCTACGGCAAGCTTTCGGATCAGTACGGGCGCAAGCCGTTCTTCCTGTTCGCGATCGCGGTGTTCGTCCTGGGCTCCGCGCTGTGCACGCTGGCCACCTCGATGTACCAGCTGGCCGGCTTCCGGGCCTTTCAGGGCATCGGCGCGGGCGGGCTGTTCTCACTGGCGCTGGCCATCATCGGCGACATCATCCCGCCCCGCGAGCGGGCCAGGTACCAGGGCTATTTCATGGCGGTGTTCGCCACCTCCAGCGTGCTCGGCCCGGTGGTCGGTGGCGCGCTGGCCGGCCAGGACTCGCTGTTCGGCATCGCCGGCTGGCGCTGGATCTTCCTGCTGAACGTGCCGGTCGGCATCGCGGCGGTGATCGTGGTGGCGCGGGTGCTGCACCTGGACCACCAGCGCCGGCCGGCCCGGGTCGACTACCTCGGCGCCGCCAGCTTGGTCATCGCGCTGGTGCCGTTGCTGCTGGTGGCCGAGCAGGGCCGAAGTTGGGGTTGGCGCGCCGCCCCGGCGATCGCCTGCTACCTGGTCGGCGGCCTCGGCGTGCTGAGCTTCCTGCGGGCCGAGCGCCGGGCCGGTGACGATGCGCTGCTGCCGCCCCGGCTGTTCCGCAACGGTGTCTTCGCCCTCGGATCCGCCCAGTCGGCGATCATCGGAATCGGCATGTTCGGCGGCATCGCGCTGCTGCCGCTCTATTTGCAGCTGGTCAAGGGCAACTCCCCCACCCGGGCCGGCCTGCTCACCCTGCCGCTGGTGCTCGGCATGATCATGTGCTCCCTGCTGTCCGGCCAGCTGACCGCGCGCACCGGCCGGTACAAGATCTTTCCGGTGTTCGGCTCGCTGGCCATGGCGATCGGCATGCTGCTGCTCTGGCGGCTCTCGGCCGACAGCAGCCTCGGCTATCTGGACACCGCCATGTTCGTCGTCGGCGCCGGGCTGGGCCTGAACATGCAGAACATCGTGCTGGCGGTGCAGAACGCGGTGTCCCCGCGCGACATCGGGGTGGCCACCGCCAGCACCACCTTCTTCCGGCAGACCGGTGGCACGCTCGGCGTGGCGGTGTTCCTGTCCATCGTCTACTCCGGCGCGGGCGGCCGGATCGGCGCCGCGTACGCCTCGGTCCGCGACAACACCGGGTTCGAGGCGGCGGCCCGGGCCCATCCCGATCAGCTGCGGCTGCTCACCTCGGCCCAGTCCAGCCGGTCCGGCACGCTGGACGACACCTCTTTCCTGGCGCGGGTGGTGCCGACGCTGGCGCACCCGTTCCGGGTCGGCTTCACCGGCGCGCTGACCGCCGCCTTCGGGGTGGGCACGGCGGTGCTGCTGCTGGCCTTCGTGCTAACGCTGTTCATCAAGGAGGTGCCACTGCGCGGCACCGGCGCGGCCTTCGCCGGCCGGGCCGGCGATGACCTCGCTAGCGGTTCTAGCGGTTCTAGCGGTTCTAGCGGTTCGACCAAACCAGCCGAGCCGCCGGCGGCCGGCGCTCAGCCGCCGTCGTTGAGCCGCAGCCACTCCCGTTGAGCACCGGCCGCCCAACGCCGATGCCGGTCGTCGAACAGCGTCGCCGCGGTCAGCCCGCTCCAGCGGGCCGGTAACAGCTCTCGGGGCAGCGCCGGGTCGATCGCCGGGAACCGGCGCCAGGCGTGCACCAGTTCGACCTGCCGGACCAGTACGTCGGCCGGGCTGCGGCCCCGGAACTCGGCCAGGAACTGCTCGTACTGCTCCTCGATGGCGCCCAGATCCCAGGCGGTGCGGACCATCCGGTCGATCTCGGCCAGCCCGGTCCGGTGCGCCACGAACATGTGCGCGTCCTCGGCGATGCCGGCCTCGCGCAGCACCCCGGCGGCCTCCGCCTGCCGGTCCGGATGCGGGCTGATCCACAACCCACCACCGAGTGAGCCGAAGCCGGCCCAGCTCAGCCGGGTACGGACGATGTGCCGGGCAGCCCGGTCGGTCTCCGGGATCCGGGCCGAGATCAGCAGCCAGCGACCGTCCCAGCCGGTCATCGGTCCGATGAAGGAATAGATCCGCTCGGCGCCCTCGGTGAGCAGCCGATGCGCGCTGCCGGTCAGTTGCCATCTGGTTCGCCGACCTACCCGCTCGGACGCCAGCCAACCGGCTGCCGCGGTGCGCATCAGCGCCTGCCGGCTGGCCTTCTCGGCCACCCCGAGCCGGCCGAGCACCTCGATCACCGTGGAGGTCCAGGCGATGCCACCGTTGGTCAGCACGAACTCACCGAGCACCGTGAGCAATAGGCCGCGCGCGCTCGGCGAACCCGCCGCATGCCGCCGGGACAGCGTCGGCGCGCCGGGCGCAACCGAGGGGGCGCTGCTGCCGGGCATGACCACCATCCGCACGTCGGGCTCCCCGCCGGGCCGGCGGCGTACTCGCCCCATCCTGGCAGACCGGCGGCCCTCGAAAGCCGGCAACGCCGGGTCAGCTGCCAGCCGGGTCCAGCCGATCGGGCAGCTTGGCGCGCACCAACTGGGCGCTCGGATGGCCGAGCTCGTCGAGCGTGCGCAGCGCGGTCAGCCAGCATTCCCGGGCCTGGTCCGGAAAGCCGCCGGCCTGGTAGCTGTCGCCGAGCGCCGCCCGGGCGCTGGCCTCGTGATAGCGGTCACCGAATTCCCGGTAGAGCTCGGTCGCCTGCTGGTAGCAGGTCGCGGCCTGTTCGAACTCGCCGAGCAGGTGGTGGGCACGGCCCAGGCTGTCCAGCGTGTCCGCCTGGCCGAACCGGTCGTTGATCAGCCGCTGCAGGTTCAGCGCCTGCTGGCACAGCCGCAGACCCTCGGCGAGCCGGCCGAGCTCGATGTTGAACCAGCCCATCGAGTTCATCGCGCGGGCTTCCCCGGCCCGCTGACCCAGTTCGGAGAACAGGTCGCTGGCCTGTCGGGCATGGGGCAGCGCCTCGCCGTACTTGCCCTGCCGGCCGAGCAACCGGGTCACGCTGCGCTCCACCTCGGCCTGGCCGGCCCGGTCACCGACCAGCCGGTAGAGCTGCAGGCAGCGCAGCAGGTGATGCTGGGCGTCGGAGTAGTCCCCGAGCCGGATGCAGACATCGGCCAGTGAGCTGTGGCTGACCGCCTGCGCGCCGATGTCGCCGATCCGTACCGCCGCGGCCAGCGCGATCTGCTGCAGCTCGACCGACTCCCGCCAGTGGCCGCGCCGGTCGAGGAACGAGGCGAGGCTGCTGGCCAGCCGCCAGGCATGGTCGTCGAAGCCCAGCCGGGCCGACAGCCGCAGGGCCGCCGACAGCGCCTGCCACTCGGCGCCGAACCAGGCCAGCGCCTCGGACAGGTCGGCCAGCGGCTCCTGGTCCGGCGGAGTGGCGAACGGCAGCAACCGCACCGTCTCGGCCCGGTTGGTGTCCAGCAGCTGGTCGGCACGCAGCGCCGTCTGCAGGTAGTGGTCGAGCATCGCCCGGACGGCCTCGATCCGGCTGTCCGCGCTGTCCTGCCGTTCGGCCTGCTCGGCCGCGAAGGCCCGTAGCAGGTCGTGCAGCGCGAACCGTCCCGGCGTCGGCTCGCTGACCAGGTTGGCGCGCAGCAGCTCCAGCAGCGCGGCCTCCCGCTCGGCGGCCACCATGCCGGACATGCTCGCCATCGTGACGGGCGAGATGTCCGGGCCCGGATGCAGGCCGAGCACCCGGAGCAGCCGGGCCGCCGGCTGGCTGAGCTGCTGGTAGGACCAGGAGAAGACCGCGCGGACGTTGGCCGCGTGGTCGCCGCCGTCCAGCGCGTCCAGCGCGCCAGGTGTCCGGCGCAGCTGGTCGGCCAGCGCCGCCAGCGGGTAGCGCGGGGTACGCATCGCGCGGGCGGCGACGATGGACAGCGCCAGCGGCAGCCGGTCGCAGGAGGCGATGATCGACTCGATCGCCTCCGGCTCCTGCTCCACCCGGCGCTCGCCGAGCCGGCGGCTGAGCAACCCGCGAGCCTCGGCCGGTGAGAGCAGGTCGACCGTCAGGGTGAACGCGCCGTCCACCGCGGCCAGGCTGGTCAGGTCGTTGCGGCTGGTGATCACCACCATGCTGCCGGCGGTGCCCGGCAGCATCGGGCGCACCTGCTCGGCGTCGCGGGCGTTGTCCAGCACGATCAGCACCCGCCGGTTCGCGGTCCGGCTGCGGTACAGCGCGGCCTGCTCCTCCAGGCTGTCCGGGATATCCTCCGGCGCCACCTGCAGCGCGGCGAGCAGGTGGGTGATCGCCTCGCTCGGCCGCATCGGCGAGCCGGCCGGGTCGAAGCCGCGCAGGTTGACGTACAGCTGGCCGTCCGGGAAGTGCTCGCGGCACTGGTGCCCCCAATGCACCGCCAGCGCGGTCTTGCCGACCCCCGCCATCCCCGCGATGGCGGTGATCACCACCGTGCTGGCCGGCGCGCCGCCCAGCTCCGGCAGCAGCGCGGTGAGCTGGTCCAGCTCGGCCTCCCGGCCGACGAAGCCGGCCAGGCCATGCGGCAGCTGGGCCGGCACCCGGCGCGGCGGGACCATCGACGGCGGGCTGGGCTCGATCTCCAGGCTGTCCCGCTTGGCCGGGCTCGCCGGCTCCAGCACCGGGTCGGCGGCCAGGATCTGGCGCTGCAGCCGTTGCAGGGCGACGGCCGGCTCCACGCCCAGCTCCTCGCGCAGGTGGTTGCGGGCGTCCTGGTAGGCGGCCAGCGCATCGGCCTGCCGGCCGGATCGGTACAGCGCCGACATCAGCAGCCCGCGCAGCCGCTCGCGCAGCGGGTGCTCGGCGATCAGGTGCCGCAGCTCGGCGATCACCTCCTGGTGGTTGCCCAGGTTCAGATCCAGGTCGATGCGCTCTTCCAGCGCGCTGATGTGGCGCTCGCTGAGCCGTTCCCGCTGCGCGTCCAGCAGCGGACTGGACAGGCCGTCGCAGACCGGACCCCGCCACAGCTGCAGCGCCGCGTGCAGCTCAGCGGCGGCCTTCGCCAGCTCGCCGACGGCCCGGGCGGCCCGGGCGGTCGCCAGCCGGTTGTCGAACACGTCCAGGTCCAGCGAGCCGGGCGGCGCCTTGAACAGGTAGCCGGAGCCGGTCCAGGTGAGCAGCTCCGAGGACGACCGAGCCGAGCGTTGCGGCTCCAGCATCATCCGCAATCCGGACACGTGCCGTTGCACGAGGTTCACTGCGTGTGACGGTTGTGCCCTGCCCCAGACCGCGTCTATCACCTGCTGCCGGCCGATCGCGCGATTGCGTTGCAGCAACAAGACAGCAAGCACTACCCGCCGTTGCACCGGCCCCAGGGGCAGCGCGACATCGCCTCGCCAGACCCGCAGCGGGCCCAGCACGTCGAAACGCAACGCCGGTCCGCTGGACGCGGCAGCGCTTTTGCCACCCGAGCTGACCATCGTCATCAAGTTAGTGATGCCGGATGCGTGCGACAAGAAGTGCCAATCAAACCCACCATTCGTTTCGGAGATTTAGTGCAGTGCCCAGTGCAGCGGCCAGTGCAACCGTGACAGACAGGATTGGGCAGCACCCGCCGGTCATACCCGGGTGTCATGGCGGAAAATCCTCTCTCGTCTCGAAGGCGGACACATGCGCGACCAGCTGGTCAAATTCGGAATTCAGGGCTTCGGCTACTCTTTCGGTCAGAACCAGGACGTGACCGAAACCGCGGGCAATTTCGTTACTGATCCGGAACGGGTAGTCCGGTGGGGTTACCGAACCTTCCATCGGGCCGAACCTTCCGTCACGGCCACCATGCTGGCGGCCGACGCCGCTCGGGATGCCCTGGCTCGGCTGAGCATGAGCGCCAGCGACATCGATCTGGTGGTACTGGCCACCTCGGAGATGCCGGACTACCTCTACTGGGACACCTCGGCCGGCCTGGCGCGCGAGCTCAAGATCGACGAGGTTCAAACCCTGCTGCTCAACGAAGGGTGCGCCTCCGGCGTTACCGGCCTGGGCATCGTAGCCGGACAACTCGCCGTCCAACCGGAATTGCGGACGGTCCTGTTCGTCGCGGTGAACCGGGTCAGCGAGTTCCACCGCAACCGGATGAACGTCAACAACGCCGTGCACAGCGACGGCGCGGTCGCCGCCGTGTTCCGGCGTGGCCACGACCGGCTGCGCTGGCTGGCCACCGAGCAGTTCACCAACCCCGACCTGTGTGACTTCTTCCGCTGCGACTACGGCGGCGCGGTGACCCCGCTGCCGCCGGCGGACTGGTCCACCGCGACCGCGCCGAGCGGCCTGGAGCGGGTGCTGAACCACTTCGGCAAGGATCCGCAGCGGCTTCGGACCTTCAGCGAGTACCTGTCCAACAGCGTGACCCGGGTGATCGAGGGCGCCTGCGAGCGAGCCGGCGTAGGTATCAAGGACGTCGCCCACGTCATCTACATCAACGACAGCGCGGACACCATCGCCGAGGTGGCAGAGCCGTGCGGGCTCTCGGTCGAGCACACCAACGCCGAGTTGTCCGCCGAGCACGGTCACATGGGCGCCGCCGACCAGCTGGTCTGTCTCGGCCAGCACGTGGAACGTGGCGACGTCAAGCCGGGTGACCTGGTGGCGCTGTGCGGAATCTCAATCGGCATGCGTTGGTACTGCACCTTGGTACAGGTGTAAAGGCGATTTGTTCACAGACATGATCAATGACAAAGAACTGCTTTCGGTATTGGCCGAGCAGGTCGCGGCCGCCCAGGCTCCAAGTCGGGACGTCCGGACCGCGCTGGCCGCGCTGACCGACCCGATGCTGGCCCGCCGGGCCGGCCGGCTGCTGAAGGATCTCCCAACCACCGGCGGCGAGCTGCGCCCGGTTCGGTTGGCCGTGCTGGCAACCTGCACGGTCGGTCCGCTGACCGAGCTGCTGCGCACCGCGCTGGTGGGCATCGGCGCTCAGCCGGACATCGTGCTCGGCGACTACGGCAGTTTCGAGATGTCGCTGGCCGGCGCCCAGTTCGTCGCCGACGGCGATCCGGACCTGCTGTGCTGCCTGCTCGATGACGCCTACTTCCTGCCGAGTGACTTCGACGCGGCGGACGTGGCCAGCCTCACCGAGCCGATCGCCGACCGGGTTGCCCAGCTGCGCGAGCTGATTCACTCGGCGGTGCTGCGCACCTCGGCCACCGTGGTGCTGCACACCGTGCCGCTGCCGGCCCGGCTGCGCAACAGCCTGATCAGCTGGCGAGCCCGGGCCGCGCTGGCCCGGGCCTGGCACCAGCTCAACGCCGAGCTGCTCGCGCTGGCCGAGGAGCACCGGCAGGTGGTGGTGCTCGATCTGGTGCACCTGCTGGCCGATCTGCCGGCGGTCAGCCGGGATGCCCGGTTGCACAGCTTCGCCGATCTGCCTTACACCGACGCGGCGCTGAACGCGCTGGCCCGCGAGCTGGCCCGGGTGGTGCAGGCCCGGACCGGGCTGTCCCGCAAGGTGCTCGCGCTGGATCTGGACAACACCCTGTGGGGCGGCGTGCTCGGTGAGGTCGGCGCGCACTCGGTGGTGCTCGGCGGGCTCTACCCCGGCAAGTGCTACCGCGAGTTGCAGCTGGCCGCGCGGCGGCTGCGCGAGCAGGGCGTGATCCTGGTGCTGGCCAGCAAGAACGATCCGGAACTGGTCGAGCAGGCGCTGGCCAAGCATCCGGAGATGCTGCTGCGTTCGGACGCCTTCGCGGTGCTCGCGGTGAACTGGTCGGCCAAGGACGGCAACCTCCGGCAGGCGGCCGAGTCGCTCAGCCTGTCCACCGATTCGTTCGTATTCATGGACGATTCCAGCTTCGAGCGGGGCGCTATCGGCAGCGAACTGCCGGAGGTGGCGCTGGTCGCCGCCGATGGCGACCCGGCCCACCTGGCCGACTCGCTGCTGAATCCCGGCTTCTTCGACGTGCTGGAGCTCACCGAGACCGACCGGCAGCGCCCGGCGCTGTACCGCTCGCGGGCGCTGCGCTCGGATTTCGCCGGCGGCTTCGGCTCCTCCGAGGAGTACCTGCGGGCGCTGGAGATCGAGCTGTCGGTGACCGAGGTGGACGAGTTCGGGGTAGCCCGGGTGGCGCAGCTGGCGGCCCGGACGAACCAGTTCAACCTGACCGGTATTCGCTACGACGAGGCGACCACCGCCAGCATGAGCACCGACCCGGAGCACCTGGTCATCTCGCTGTCGGTACGTGATCGCTTCGGTGATGAGGGCATCGTCGGCGCGATGTTCATCGAGCGCCGCGAGCCGACCTGGCGGGTGCTGAACTTCGTGCTCAGCTGCCGGGTGCTCGGCCGGGGCATCGAACTTGCCGCCCTGGACTGGGTGTGCGGCCAGGCGGTCGCCGCCGGGGCGAGCGCGGTCGAAGGCCGCTTCGTCAACTCACCGAAGAACGCCGCGGCAGCCGACTTCTGGTCGCGGGCGGGTTTCGCCGCCACCGACTCCGACGGCGTGTTCCACCTCAGCCTCCAGGACCGCCGAAACCCGGCGCCGATCTGGATTTCCGTGCGTGAAAGGAAGGAAGCGCTCGCATGAGCGAACCGACAGAAGTTCAGCAGACCGTCCTGACCATCCTCAGTGACGTGCTCCGGGTGCCGGCGGAGGACCTCCGCCAGCAACCGGTGCTCGCCAGCTACCAGTGGGACAGCCTCAACATGCTGGAGGCGCTGGCCCAACTGGAAAGCAGTTTGGGCGTCTCGCTCGACCTGCGGTTCTACCAGCAGGCCCGCACCGTGGATGACCTGCTTTCCCTGATCGCCGAGTCCAGCGCCGGCACCCCGGCCGGGCAACGGTAGCCGGGCCCTAGGAAAGAGGATATTCGTGAATCGACTTGAAGTAGAGGTTCTGGCCATCGGCGCGGGCCCGGGCAACCTGGCCCTGGCGGTGGCGCTCGAGGAACTTGCCCCGGAGCTTGCCCACGAGACCATCATCGTCGAACAGCATGAGGACGTGGTCTGGCAGCGCGGCATGCTGCTGCCCTGGTCGCAGAGCCAGGTGTCGTTCCTGAAGGATCTGGTCACCCTGCGCAACCCGCAGAGCAGGTTCTCCTTCATCAGCTACCTGCACAAGATCGGCCGGCTGAACGACTTCATCAACCTGGGCTGCTTCACCCCGTACCGGTTGGAGATCTCGGACTACCTGCAGTGGGTCGCCCGCAACCTCACCGAGGTGCGGGTGCAGGGCGGCCGCCGCTGCCTCTCGATCGAGCCGGAGATCTCCAGCGATGACTCGGGGATCTCCTCCTGGCTGGTCCGGCTCTCCGACGGCAGCGAGGTCAGCACCCGCAACCTGGTCGTCGGCACCGGCCGGGACCCGCACGTGCCGAAGGAGTTCCGGGGCCTGCCGCGGGACCGGGTGATCCACAGCACCGAGTACTCGACCCGGATCGAGACGATCGACCCCGGCGCCGCTCAGCGTGTCGTGGTGGTCGGCGGCGCGCAGAGCGCGGCGGAGATGCTCTGGGCCACCCACCAGCAGTTCCCGCAGTCGCAGTGCACCATGGTGATGCGCTCGATCGGCCTGAACTGCTACGAGAGCAGCCGGTTCACCAACGAGCTGTACTACCCGTCCTTCGTCGACGAGTTCCACAACGCCCGGCCGGAAGCGCGTGAGCAACTGCTGCGCGAGATGCACCGCAGCAACTACTCCGGCCTGGCGCCGGGACTGTTGGAGGTGCTGTACCGCCAGATCTACCTGGACCGGGTGACCGGTGCCGACCGGCTGCGGATGCGCACCATGGTCGAGATCACCGGCGCCCGGATGGTCGACGGCGAGGTGGAGATCTCGCTGACCGACCGCAAGACCGGCGCGATCGACCGGCTGCGCTGCGACCTGGTGCTGCTCGGCACCGGCTTCGCCAAGCAGATGCCCAAGCTGGTCCGCGGCATCGCCGAGTCGGTCGGCGTCGGCGAGGTTTCGGTTGACCGTAACTACCGGATGCAGCTGCCACCGCACGTCCAGGCCGGCTGCTACCTGCAGGGCATGAACGAGGCCACCCACGGCATCGCCGACTCGCTGTTGAGCGTGCTGGCGATCCGGTCCTCGGAAATCGTGCAGGACATGCTCCTACGCCAGCGCCAGCCGACCCCCGAGCTGGTCACCACCGTCCCGATGCCCAGCTGAGAAAAGGACTGCTTGCGATGATGGAGATCCGCAACCTCGATCGCGACAACCTGCGCCTGGACAACGGTCTGCAGGCGCAGCGATTGATGCCCTGGCCGGTCCTCAACGCCCCCTTCGAGGGCTCCTGGTGCCTGGTCCGGCCGGGCTCGGCATCCGGGCCGCACGGTCACCACGAGTACGAGATCTGGGTGGCCATGACCGGCACGGCCAAGATCATCTGCGACGGCGAGGAAGTGCCGTTCGTGGCCGGGGACATCGCCCACTTCACGCCGGGCTCGGTGCACCAAGTGATCAACGACTCCGACGCCGACTTCCAGATGTACTCGGTGTGGTGGGATACCGAACTGGCCGGCCAGTTCGCCAAGCGACACGAGGCGACCGCCGCGCAGGAGGAACGAGTATGACCGAGCAGCGGCCATCGATCCTGATCGCGGCCACCCCCACCCCGAACGGGGATCTGCACGTCGGTCACCTCGCCGGGCCGTACCTGGCCGGCGACGTGTACGCGCGGTTCCTGCGGGCGTGCGGGCGGCCGGTCAGCTACACCACCTGCACCGACGACAGCCAGAGCTACGTGGTGACCACCGCCTCCCGGCGCGGCACCAGCCCGCATCAGCTGTGCGCGGCCTCCACCGAGGCGATCAGCCATTCGCTGGCCGAGATGGGCATCTCGATCGAGCCGCTGCCCCCGATCGACAGCCAGTACCGGCAGTGCGTGCTGGACTTCATGGCCCGGCTGCAGGCCACCGGCCGGCTGCGGGAGCGGACCGTCCGGCTGCCCTACGCGACCCGGTCCGAGCGTTACCTCTACGACGGCCTGGTGACCGGGCGCTGCCCGGTCTGCTCGGCCACCAGCTGCGGCGGCGCCTGCGAGGACTGCGGGCATCCGAACAACTTCGACGAGTTGCTCGACGCCACCTACACCCTCGACCCGAGCGAGCCGGTGAGCTACCGGCAGGAGCGGATCCTGGTGCTGCCGATGGAGGAATACCGCCAGCAGCTGACCAGCTACTTCCACGCCCACGCCAGCGGCTGGCGGCCGCATCCGATGCAGCTGGTGCGGGAGTTGCTGGCCCGGCCGCTGCCCGACATCCCGATCACCATGCCCGGCCGGTGGGGCATTCCGGCGCCGTTCGCGCCGACCGCCGGCCAGGTGGTCTACCCGTGGGCCGAGGCGATGCCGGCCTCGATGTACAGCACCTGGCACGCCGCCGGTGGGCTGGACTCGCCGATCGCCGAGCTGGACGGCTACTGGCGGGCCGAGCGCAACGCCGAGGTGGTGTACTTCCACGGCTTCGACAACACCTACCACTGGGGCCTGATGGACCTCACGCTGCTGATGGCCCACGGCGACCGGTACGTGTTGCCGAGCGCCAACATCTGCAACGAGTTCTACGAGCTGGAGGGCTCGAAGTTCTCCACCAGCCGCAACCACCTGATGCGGGGTGGCGAGCTGCTGGCCGAACTGCCCCGGGATCTGATCCGGTTCTACCTGGCGATGACCGCGCCGGAGCAGCGCCGGACCAACTTCACCGTGGACAGCCTGCACGAACTGAGCCGGCGCCGGCTGGTCGAGCCGTGGAACGCGCTGGCCGACCGGGTGGCGCAGATCGTCGAGCGGGCCGACACCGTCAGCCTGCCCACCACCGCCGCCGGCCGGGGCCGGGCCAAGGAGATGCTGGAGCGGCTGCGGCAGTGCTACCAGCTGCCGACCTTCAGCATGACCCGGGCCGCCCAGACCATCGCCGGTGAGCTGGTCCGGCTCGCCGGCACCGACACCAGCACGGTGCCCGGTGACCTGCTGTTGGCCAGCCGCACGTTGCTGGCCGGTGCCTCGCCGATCCTGATCGACCTGGCCGAGCAGGCCAGCGCCGACGGACTCGAGCTGGGCTTCGGCAGCACGCCGCCGGACACCATGCCGGTGCGCGCGCTGCCCCGGTTGTTCGTTCGGGCCGGCGACCGGGCCGGTCAACTCGCCGAGCCGGCGCTTGCCCGCCGTGCCTAACCCGCGCCATCTAATCGGAGGAACGCGATGAAACTGCTCGCGATCGAACCACAGCAGTACATGCACTACTACCAGGGCCGCTACCAGCGGGCCGAGACGTACGGCCACGACGTCTACGTGCTGAACGGCATCGGCACCACCGACTTCTGGCGGGAGGACCGCTACCGACTGGTGGGCAGCAAGGACATCGACGACATCATCGCCGAGGCACGGCGGTGGCATGCCGAGGAGCAGTTCGACGGCGTGATCACCTTCGCCGAATTCGCGGTGACCGCGGTCGCGGCGGTGGCCGAGGCGCTCGGGCTGCCCGGCATCGACGTGCAGGCCGCCATCCAGAGCCGCAACAAGTACCTGATGCGCCAGGCATACCAGCGCGGTGGCGCGCCGATCCCGTCCTACCGGTACGTGGCCGAGCTGGCCGACGCGCTGGCCGCCGGCGAGGAGTTCGGCTACCCGGTGATCCTCAAACCGACCCTGGGCGCCGGCAGCTACTACGTCTTCAAGGTGCACAGCGCGCAGGAGATGATCGAGCGGTTCGGCCAGGCGCAGGAGGGCATCGCGCACCTCGGCGACCTGCTCGCCGACGCCGACGGCATGGACCTCGGCCCGAACGGCCTGCTGGTGGAATCCTTCCTCGACGGCAAGGAATACCTGATCGAGGGAGTCGCCTGGGACGACGAGGTCTACCTCGGCTCGGTGGTCGACCGGATCACCCAGGAGGGCGACAACTTCGACGACGACGTGCATCACGCGCCGACCACGCTGAGCCCGGCGGAGCTGGCCAAGGTGCACCGCGCGGTCACCATCGCCGCGCACGCGCAGGGCCTGCGGCGCAGCGTGATGCACGCCGAGGTGCGCTTCCACAACGGCGAGCCGCACCTGCTCGAGATCGCCGCCCGGGTCGGCGGCGGTGGCCTGGAGACGATCGCCCAGCTGACCGCCGACCACGACCCGATCGAGGCGACGGTGGACATCGGCCTCGGCCGCAAGCCGAAGGTCCGGCACTTCCAGCCGACCGGCACCCACATCACCGCGATGTGCCTGATCAGCGATCCCGGCTATGTCGACGAGGTGATCGTGCCGGACGAGGTCCAGCACTCCGACAAGGTGTTCCTGCTCAAGATCACCGCCAAGCCGGGCGACAAGATCAAGCGGCCGCCGGAGGGCAACACCATCCTCGGCTTCCTCGGCACCAAGGGCGATTCCTTCGAAGAGGCCTACAACACGATGAACGACTTCGCCGCCAAGATCCACGTCCGATTCCGCGAGCCCGCCGTAGCCGCAGCCGCCGCTCACTGAAGTCCTGACCCAGGAGATCCCTTTATGACACTGCAGAGCATGCCCACCCGCCCGCAACGACGCGTCCGGGTAGCAAGGGCCCGGCGGTTTCTGATGTGCCGGCCGGCGCACTTCGACGTCGTCTACTCGATCAATCCGTGGATGGAGCCGGAGAAGCCCACCGACCGGGATCTCGCACTGATCCAGTGGGAAAGGCTGGTCAACCTGTTCCGAGGCCTGGGCCACCAGGTCGAGTTCATCGAACCCGCCGCCGGCCTGCCGGACATGGTGTTCGCGGCCAACGGCGCGACCGTGGTGAACGGCAAGGTCCTCTCGGCCCGCTTCCGCTACCCGCAGCGGGCCGAGGAGGGCGGCATCTACGCCGACTGGTTCCGCCGGCGGGGCTACCGGGTACACATGGCCGAGCACATCAACGAGGGCGAGGGTGACTACCTCTTCGCCGGCTCGCGGATCCTGGGCGGCACCGGTTTCCGGACCGCGCCGCACTCGCACGCCGAGGCCGAGCGGTTCTTCGGCCTGCCGGTGCAGAGCCTGACCCTGGTCGACCCGCGGTTCTACCACCTGGACACCGCGCTGTCGGTGCTGGACGTGGACAGCGAGTTGATCATGTACTACCCACCGGCGTTCTCCGAGCACAGCCAGCAGATCCTGCGCACGCTCTACCCGGACGCGATCCTGGCCGACGACGACGATGCCGGGGCCTTCGGCCTGAACGCGGTGTCCGACGGGCTGCACGTGCTGGTCGCCGAGCAGGCCCGGCACCTGATCGACGAGCTGTGGGCGCACGGCTTCGTGCCGATCGGGGTCGACCTTTCCGAGCTGCTCAAGTCCGGCGGCAGTGCTAAGTGCTGCACCCTCGAACTGCGGGATCCCGCAGACCAAATCTGACGCTCTGGAGACCCTGATGACCGCAGAGATGACCGTCGCGGACGAGCCGCTGACCCGGCGCCGCAAGGGCGGTGTGGTGACCTGGGCCTGCGCGCCCGGATTCCCACCCGCAGTGATCTTCCCGTTCACCCCGGCCGAACGGGCGGGCATGCGCAACATCATCGAGTTCCAGGCGCTGATGTATCGCACCTTGTACTTCTTCGGCAGCGACGGGCTGCCCGAGGTGGACTACGCCAACAGCATCGGCGAGCCGCCGGAGTGGAGCGAGGACGGCCGCACCGTGGTGATCACGGTCAAGCCGTGGAAGTGGTCCAACGGCGAGACGCTGTGCGCCGACAACGTGCTGTTCTGGGTGAACCTGATGAAGGTGAAGGGCAACCGGTACTGCGAGTACGTCCCCGGCTACTTCCCGGACAACTGCACCAGCTACGGCAAGCTCGCCGAGGACAAGGTGTACTTCACCTTCGACCGGGCCTACAACAAGCGCTGGGTGCTGTTCAACCAGCTCAGCACGATCACCCCGCTGCCCAAGGCCTGGGACCGCACGGCGGCCGGGCCGGCCAACGCCTCGGGCGGGCTGGCCGACGTCGAGGCGGTCTATGAGTACCTGATGGCCGAGCAGGGCGATCACGTCGAGGAGGGCAACGCGCATCGCACCAGGTGGGCCGACAGCCCGATCTGGAGCATCGTCAGTGGGCCCTGGCGGCTGAAGAGCTACACCGCCGAGGGCATCGTCACCTTCGTGCCGAACGAGCACTACTCCGGGCCGGTCAAGGCCAGCCTGGACGAGTTCCGGCAGGTGCCGACGTTCTCCGACGAGGAGCAGTTCGAGATGCTCAAGCGCGGCCCGGACTCGGCCAACGGGATCCAGGTCGGCTACCTGCCGCTGAGCTTCGCCACCGAGCCGACCAGCCACCCCAGCGTGGGCGGCGGCAACCCGCTCGGTGACACCTACAAGCTGATTCCGCAGACCGCCTACTGCATCCGCTACTTCTGCCTCAACTACAACAACCCCACGGTGATGGGCAAGATCTTCGCCCAGACCTACTTCCGGCAGGCGCTGCAGAGCACCCTGGACCAGGACCGGGCGGTTCGCGAGATCTACCAGGGCTACGCCTACCGGCAGAACGGCCCGGTGCCGATGCTGCCGGTCACCGACCTGGTCTCGCCGCGGCAGCGGGAGGGCGCCTGGCCGCTGCCGTTCGACGTCGAGCACGCCAAGCAACTGCTGGCCGACAACGGTTGGGACACCAGCACCACCCCGGCGGTGTGCGTCCGACCGGGCACCGGCCCGGGTTGCGCCGGCGCCGGGATTCCGGCCGGCACCCGGCTGAGCGTGCTGATGCGCTACGCCGAGGGGCGGCCCGCGCTGACCCAGCTGATGACCCGGTTCGCCGAGGACGCTGCCAAGGCCAGTATCGAGATCCGGCTGGAGGAGGTCTACGGCTCGATCCTGGTGGCCGAGGACGGGCCCTGTGCGCCGAGCGAGGACAACCCGTGCCTGTGGGAGCTGACCTGCTGGAACGGTGGCTGGATCTATCACCACCCGAGCGGGGAGATCCTGTTCAAGACCGGCGCCGGCGGCAACTTCGGCTTCTACACCGACCCGGTCACCGACGAGATCATCGACCGGGCGTTGAGCAGCGACGACATCGAGGACTTCTACAAGTTCCAGGACCACATCGCCGAACAGGTTCCGGTGATCTTCACCCCGAACTTCCCGGTCCGGCTGTTCGAGGTGGCCAACAACCTGCGCGGTTTCGAGCCGATCAACCCGTTCGGCTACATCAACCCGGAGAACTGGTACTTCATCGAGGAAGACGAGCAGTAATGGCCCTGGTTTCCTCCCTGACGGCGGCCACCGCGGCGCCGGTGGCCACCCTCGGCGGTCACCAGCTGCTGGTGTTCCTGCTGCAGATCGGATTGCTGCTCGGCGCCGCCGTGCTGCTCGGCTCGCTGGCCACCCGCTGCTCGTTGCCAGCCGTGGTCGGCGAGCTGGCGGCCGGCGTGCTGCTCGGCCCGTCGCTGCTGCACCGGCTCGTGCCGGGCCTGTCCGGCTGGCTGCTGCCGCACAACGCCAACCAGCTGCACCTGCTCGACGGCGTCGGTCAGCTCGGCGTGCTGCTGCTGGTGGGCAGCGCCGGCAGCCAGCTCGACCTGCGGCTGCTGCGGCGGCATCGGCGCGGCATCGCCTGCGTCGGCACCGGGGCGCTGCTGATCCCGCTGGTACTCGGCGTGGCCACCGGCTTCCTGTTGCCGGCGATGCTGCGGCCGGCCGGCACCGACCACGCCGAGTTCGCCGTGTTCATCGGGGTGGCGATCTGCATCAGCGCGATCCCGGTGATCGCCAGCGCGCTGATGCACATGGGGCTGTTCGACCGCCCCATCGGCCAGCTGATCATGGGGTCGGCGGCGGTGGACGACATCGCCGGCTGGTTGTTGCTGTCGGTGCTGTCGGCCACCGCGACCACCGGCTTCCGGATGGGCGCGCTGGGCAAGCCGGTCGGCTTCCTGGTGCTGATCCTGCTGGTCACCGTCACCATCGGACGGCCGGTGACCAGGTTCGTGCTGCGGCTGGCCAATGCGGCCCCGAACCCGGGCACCCGGGTGGCCGTGGTGGTGGTGCTGCTGGTGCTGTGTGGCGCCGGCACCCAGGCGCTGGGCATGGAGCCGATCCTCGGCGCCTTCCTCGGCGGCCTGCTGATCGGTTCGTCCGGGCTGCTCGACCCGCAGGCCGCGTTGGCCCTGCGCACGGTGGTGCTGGCGGTGCTCGCCCCGCTGTTCTTCGCCACCGCCGGGCTGCGGATAGACCTGGGCGCACTCAGCCGGCCGGCGGTGCTCGGCTCCGGCGTGGCGCTGCTGGCAGTGGCCGTGGTGAGCAAGTTCGCCGGCAGCTATCTCGGCGCGCGGGCCGGCCGGCTCGGCCACTGGGAGGGTCTCGCGCTCGGCGCCGGCCTGAACGCCCGCGGCGTGGTCGAACTGATCGTGGCGGTGGTCGGGCTCCGGCTCGGCGTGCTCAACTCCGCCTCCTACACCGTGATCGTGTTGATCGCGGTATTCACCTCGATGATGGCTCCGCCGCTGCTCCGCGCCGCGGTGAACCGGATGCCCGCTGAGCCGGCGCCGGTGATCGATCCGACACCGTCGGACAGCAAGCCGACAATCGAGGTACGGCGTACCCCAACGGAGGTAACACCATGACCGCAGGACAGCAGCGACCGCTGCTGCTGGTGATCGGAACCGGTCTGCACAGCTACCGGGAATACCTGCTCCGCTCGATCAGCAGCCAGTTCCGGATTCACCTGTTCAACAAGGCCGAGCCGACCTGGGAGATGAAGTACCTGGCCGGCTGGTCGGTGCTGCCGTCGACCGTGGACGGGGTGGCGATGGCCGAGCAGGCTCGCTGGCTGGACAAGGACGAGCCGATCGCCGGCGTGCTGTGCTGGGACGAGGCCCGGATCCATGCCAGCTCGCAGGTCGCCGAGGCGCTCGGGCTGCCCAACGGCGAGCCGGCGGTGATCGCCCGGCTGCGGGACAAGGGCCAGACCCGGCAGGCGCTGGCCGCGGCCGGTCTCCCGCAGCCGAAGTCGGTGCCGGTCTCGACCGTGGAGCAGGCGCTGGCCGCCGCCGAGCAGGTGGGCTACCCGGCGATCCTGAAGCCACGCGGCCTGGGCGCCAGCCTGGGGGTGATCCGGGCGAACGACGAGAAGGAGCTGCGGGAGCGGTTCGAGTTCACCTTCAACACCCGCTCGCCGGAGCCCGAGGACGTGCTGGCCGAGCAGCGGGTGCTGGTCGAACAGTGTGTGTTCGGCGAGGAGATCAGCGTCGACGCGGTGATCAGCGGCGGCCGGGTCAGCCCGCTGTTCGTGGCCCGCAAGGTGGTCGGCTTCCCGCCGTACGCGGAGGAGGTCGGGCACTTCGTCAGCGCCGACGACCCGCTGCTGACCGACCCGGGGCTCTGCGAGTTGCTGCAACAGACGCACGCCGCGCTGGGCTTCCGAGACGGCTGGACACACAGCGAGTTCATGCTCACCGAGTCCGGACCGCGGGTGATCGAGGTCAACGGCCGGCTTGGCGGCGACCTGATCCCCTACCTGGGCCTGCTGGCCACCGGCATCGACCCGGGTATCACCGCCGCCCGGGCCGCCTGCGGGCTGCCGGTCCAGGTCAGCCCGCAGCACCGGCAGACCGCCGGCGTGCGCTTCTTCTACGTGGCGAAGGAGGACAGCGAGATCGCCGAGGTCAAGTTCCACACCGACCGGCTGCCGGCGACTATCAGGGAGGCGGTAGCCGTGGCCAAACCGGGTGCGATAGTGTCGCCACCGCCCAAAGGCACCGCTTGGGGCAGGGTGGCGTTCGCGATCGCGGTCGCGGACTCGGCCGCCGAATGCGCCCGAGCACTCGATGCCGCAGAGGCGGCGCTCGAGGTCAACTGCAAATGACGTCGTCAATCGTGGCGGCCTCGGACGGAGACAGTGGCATGTCCAGTGACACCCAGCCGCAGACCGCCGGCATCTGGCAAACCTTCAGCGAATCGCCGACGGCGGCAAAGGCCATCTTCGTCGGCGCGTTCGTCAACCGGCTAGGCGCGTTCCTGAGCATCTTCCTGGTGCTCTTCGTGTCCTCCAAGGGCCACTCCGCGGCGGCGGCGGCCGCCACCCTAGGCGCCTATGGCGTCGGTAGCGTGATCGGCACCCTGATCGGCGGGGTGCTCGCCGACCGGTTGGGCGCGCGGATCTCCACGGTGTTCAGCATGTCCGCCTCGGCCGTGCTGACCGTCTCGCTGCTGTACCTGCCCAACTACGCGCTGCTGTTCTGCGTGACCGCCCTGCTCGGCCTGGTGAGCCAGGTGTTCCGGCCGGCCTCGGCCACCCTGCTCTCCGAGCTCACCCCGGAGAGCCGGCAGGTGATGATCTTCGCGATGTACCGGTTCGCGGTCAACGTGGGCACCACCGCCTCGCCGCTGCTCGGCTTCGCGCTCTACAACCTGGGCGACAAGCAATACACCCTGCTCTTCTGGGGTGAGGGGCTGGTGGCGGTCATCTATGGCGTCCTGGCGCTGTATGCGCTGCCACGCCGGGAGAAGGCGCCGGCCGAGGCCGGTGCTGCCGGCGCCGAGCCCAAGGCCGACAGCTATCTGGACGTGCTGCGCGACCGGCGGTACCTGATGTTCCTGCTGGCGACCTTCCTCAACACCGTGGTGTACATGCAGTACCTGTCC
Organism: Jatrophihabitantaceae bacterium; assembly: GCA_045807085.1. Classification (GTDB taxonomy): domain Bacteria; phylum Actinomycetota; class Actinomycetes; order Mycobacteriales; family Jatrophihabitantaceae; genus Jatrophihabitans_A. Next base: position 13,410 of record JBJMIB010000001.1, on the reverse strand, counting down.
ACGCTGCCGCTGGATATCAAGGCACAGGGGGTGGCGCTGCTCTGGTACACCGTCGCGATCGCGCTGAACGGGGCGATCGTGATCGCCTTCGAGCTGCCGCTGACCAAGATCTCCCAGCACTGGCCGCTGAAGATCTCGATCGGCTCGGCCTTCCTGCTGGTGGGCTTCGGGATGGCCAGCTACGGGCTGCCGCTGGGACCGGTGGTCGTGGTGCTCGGCACGCTGATCTGGACCACCGGAGAGATCGTCGGCGCGCCGGCCCTGTTCGCCTACCCGGCAACCGCCGGGCCGGCGGGGCTGAAGGGCCGCTACATCGGCAGCTTCCAGTTCGTCTTCGCCTCCGGCGCGGCGATCGGCCCGGTGGTCGGCGGCCTGCTGTTCACCGTGCTGGGCCACCGGGTCTGGCCGGTTGTCGCGGTGGGTTCGTTCCTCGCGGCGCTGGTGGTGGCGACCACCGTGCGGCAGCCGAGCAAGGCGGCCGAGGCCGCGCTGGCCGAGACCGAGTTGGCCGAGGTGCCGACCGTGCTACAACCACCGGTCGTGGAGGAGCCCCTGCCGGTGGAGGTACCGCCGGCCGGATCGGCCACGGCGCCGGAGCTGCACAACTGAGTACGGCTCGCGCCCTCGCCGTGCCGAGCCGAGCCGCTGAGGGATAACCCGCGTGGCCATGCGCCGTGCGCGGCCGACCAATGGGAGAACGATCATGGCTGACGACGATTGCGTTCTGGAAATCCGGCTGTTCGACGTGAAGCCGGGTACCCGGGAGGAGTTCCACCGGATCAGCGCCGAGGGCACCATCCCGTTGATGCGCAAGCATGACATCGAGGTGGTTGCCTTCGGGCCGTCCATCAACAACGAGGACGGCTACTACCTGATCCGGGCGTTCGATTCCGAGGAGCACCGGGTGACCCATTCCCAGGTCATCTACCAGGTGCCGGAGTGGGAGGAGTTCGACAAGCCGCTGACGGAGATGATCGTGGACTACCACACCACCGTGGTGCCCACCTCGCGCCAGGCAGTGGCACAGTTGCGGCAGACCTGAGCCGGCAGTCCTGCCGCCTCACCCACCAGGTCTGCCCAACGACGGGCCCACTTGACGAGAAGGAAGCGATGCGATGACGACCAGCCTGCCCGACCTCACCGAGCTCGGAAACATCCCAGCCGAATACCAGCACATCCGCAAGCTGATCACGCCGGCCGACGGCCTGGCGCTGCCCGATGCCTACCTGAAGTGGTACGAGGTGCGCCGCCCCGACGTCGAGATCCCGGACGGGCTGCAGGCCGACGCACGGGAGTTCCTGCGGTCCGAGGTGGCGGCCGGCCGGCTGAACATCCAGGGTGAGCTGGGCTTCGTCATCCACCACCTGTGCGGTGAGTCGTTCTACTTCTTGATCGTGTGCACCTGGCGGAACCAGAACGAGCTGTGGGAGACCCTGTACGGCCAGGACATGGCGACCGGCGGCGGTTACCAGCTGGTGCCGCAGGGCAGCCACCTGGAGGTGATCTGCGTCTGGGAGCTCGGCGCGGTGCTGCACGAGCAGCAGGCGTGGAGTCGCTACCTCCGCTCCGGGCGTACCGAGCACGACAAGCGCGGTTACCTCGAAGACCGGTTCACCGGCTCGGTCTGAGCACTGGCATCGAAAGATGATCACCGTCGATGAGATCCGTACGATCGCGCTCGGCCTGCCGCGCACGTACGAGGCTCTGGTCGGCGAGCGGATCAAGTTCAAGGTCGGCCGCATCGTCTACCTGTCCATCTCGCCGGACGAGACCGTGCTGGGCTTCGCGTTCCCGAAGGAGGAGCGGGCCGCGCTGGTCGCGGCCGAGCCGGCGAAGTTCCACATGCCGGTGCGGTCGGACGAGCGCTACAACTGGGTGCGGGTCTGGCTCGCCGCCCTCGACGAGGTCGAGCTGCGCGAGCTGATCGTCGACGCCTGGTGCATGGCGGTGCCGAAGTCGGTGGCCGCGCAGTACTTCCTAACCCGGGCCGGGCAACCGGTTCGACCAGATCGCTGATATCCGAGGAGAATCCGCATGCCCAGCCTGACCCGCGCCGAGGCGGCCGAACGATCGGCCGCGCTGACCGTCGACTCCTATCAGGTGGATCTCGATCTGACCACCGGCGACCAGGTCTTCCGGTCAACCACCACGATCAGCTTCGAGGCTGTCGACGGCGCCGGCGCCTTCCTCGACATCCACCCCGAGACGCTGCACTCGGTCCGGCTGAACGGCCGACCGGTGGACACCACCGCGCTGCGCGAGGGCCGGCTGCCGCTGTCCGGGCTGGCCGCCGTGAACGAGCTGGTGGTGGAGGCCGACATGCGCTACTCGCGTGAGAACGAGGGCATGCACCGCTACACCGACCCGGCCGACGGCAAGACCTACGTCTACGCCTTCGTCTACATCGACAACGCGCCGAAGGTGTTCGCCTGCTTCGACCAGCCGGACCTGAAGGCCGCCTACACCTTCACCGTGCGCACGCCGCTGGGCTGGCAGGTGCTCGGCAACGCCGCGGCGCGGGAGGTCTCCCCCGGCCACTGGCAGCTGGACAGCACACCGCCGCAGTCGACCTACCTGACCACCCTGCTGGCCGGCCCGTACGCGTCGGTGTACACCGACCACAACGGGATCAAGCTGGGTTTCCACTGCCGGGCCTCGCTGGCCCAGTACGTCGAGGTGGACGCCGAGGAGCTGTTCGAGATCGTCGGGCAGTGCCTGGACCACTACGAGCGGATGTTCGGCGTGCGCTATCCGTTCGGCAAGCTGGACCACGTCTACGTGCCCGAGTTCAGCCTGCTGTCGCTGGATCATCCCGGCTGCGTGCTGCTCCGCGAGCTCTACCTCTACCGCACGCCGGGCACCGCGAGCGAGCGGGAGACCCGGGCGGTGGTGCTGGCGCACGGCATCTCGCTGATGTGGCTGGCCGCCCTGGTCACCAACCGCTGGTGGGACGACCTGTGGCTGGGTCAGGCCTTCGCCGACTACATGGCGCACCGGGTGACCAGCGAGGCGACCCGGTTCCCGGGCCCGCCGACCACCTTCGCCACCCGGCGCAAGGGTCAGGCCTACCTGGCCGACCAGCGCAGCTCCACCCACCCGATCTGCCTGGACGGCCCGGACGTGCAGACGGTGCTGCTGGAGATGGACCGGATCTCCTACTTCAAGGGCCACTCGGCGATCCGGCAGCTGGCCGCCCGGATCGGCACCGATGCGCTGCGGGTGGGTCTGCGTACCTACTTCGACCGGCACGCGTTCGGCACCGCCACCTACGCCGACTTCCAGGCCGCCATGGACGAGGCCACCTCCGACGACATCCGCCAGTGGGCCCGGTTGTGGTTCGAGACCTGCAACGTGAACACGCTGTACCCGGAGATCGGCGTGGCCGATGGCACCATCACCGCCGCCGCGATCCGGCAGACCGCGCCGGAGTCGCACCCGGTGCTGCGTCCGCACACCCTCGATGTGGGCCTGTACGGCAACGGCACCGACGAGGTGGTCCGGGTGCGGATCGACGGCGAGCGCACCGAGCTGCCCGAGCTGGTCGGCCGGCCGGCGCCGGAGTTCCTGCTGCTCAACGACGGGGACCTGACCTACGCCAAGATCCGGTTCGACGAGCAGTCGCTGACCGCGCTACCCCGCCTGCTTCCCACGCTGTCGCCGATCAACCGGGGCATGGTCTGGGCCCAGCTGCTGCAGGCGATCGGTGATGCCGCCTTCCCGCCGGCCGAGCACCTGGCCCTGGTCAGCGACATGGTCGGCAGCGAGACGGAACTGTCGATCATCACCGAGGTGCTCGAGCAGGCGCGCTACGACGTCGCCGACCGGTACCTGCAGCCGGCCGAGCGGCCGAAGTGGCTGGCGACCATCGCCGACCGGCTGCGCGGCCGGCTGGCCGACACGCCGGCCGACGACGAGCGGTTGCTCACCCTCTACCGCAACCTGATCGAGTTCAGCAGCGACATCGCCGAGCTACGCGGCTGGCTGGATGGGGTCGGCGTGCCACCCGGCATCGAGCTGGACAACGACACCAGCTGGCGGATCCGGTACCGGCTCGCGGTGCTGGGTGAGGTGAGCGAGGAGGAGATCGAGTCGGCCTACCAGGCCGAGCCCAGCGCGCAGGCCGAGCAACTGGCCATGAAGGCGCGGGCCAGCCGGCCCGATCCGGAGGCCAAGCGGGACGCCTGGGAAGCGATCGTGCGCGATCCGACGCTGTCCAACTACCAGCTCTGGTCGCTTTCCGAGGGCTTCTGGCAGCCGGAGCAACTGGAGCTGACCGCGCCGTACGTCGAGCGGTTCTTCGCCGAGATGCCGGACGCGGCCAAGCTGCGTGGTGACCTGGCGCTGGACGTGCTGCTTCGCTCGTTCTACCCGCGCTACGCGGCGAGTGGGCAGACGCTGGAGCTGGCCGCGGCCCTGGTCGGGCAGCAGGACATCTCACTGCCGCTGCGCCGACGGGTCGCCGATTTCACTGATGATTTACACCGAGTCGTGAACGCCAGGACGACCTACCGGTAACCAGCCGAGACCTTACGCCGAGTCGTGAACGCCAGGAGGACCTACCGGTAACCAGCCGAGACCTACGCCGAGTCGTCAATGCCAGGACGACCTACCGGTAACCAGCCGAGACCTACGCCGAGTCGTACTCGACCAGTTCGATCAGCGTGGCGGCCGGCTTGCGCAGGTACATGAAGGCAACCCGCATTCCGGGCCGGGCGCCGGCACACGGGGCGGCATCGATCTGCACGAAACCGGCCTGGCGCAGTCGGACCAGTTCGGCGGCCAACTCATCGACCTGGAAGGCGAGGTGGTACAGGCCGGGACCCTGATTGGCCAGCCGGTCGGTCACCGCCGAATCGGCCCGCACCGGCGCCACCAGTTCGATCGCCGGCTGGCCGCCGGAGTCGGGATGAGACCAGAACTCGCAGGACACCCCGTAGGCGTCGGCCACCGCGCCGTCGTCCCGCCGCAGGCCGAGCGCGGTCAGGAACTGCGCGAGGGCGGCCGGGTCGTCGGTTGCCAGTCCGATGTGGTCGATTCCGATAATCACCCGATTACCCTAGCCGACCCGCGAACGGTCTTTTCCTGCGCAACAATCGCTCGCTCGAATTCGGTTCTCCCTTTATCCCCTGCCGATTTGGGTATCAAGTAAGGTGCATCGCACACACTGGGAAACCGACGACGATGGGACGTTCGTTCAACGATGAACAACTTCGACTTTCTGATCGGCGACTGGACGGTGGCCAACCGCAAACTGCGCGAACGGCTGGTCGATTGCCAGGATTGGGACGAGTTCGAGGCGAGCTCGACCGTCTGGAGCCTGCTCGACGGAGCGGCCAACATCGACCAGTTCACCTTTCCCGACGGCACGACGGCACTGACCTTGCGGCTGCTCGACCCGCGGCGGCAGGAGTGGTCGCTGCGCTGGGCGGCCAGCACGGACGGGGTCCTGCTGCCGCCGGTGATCGGCCGGTTCACCGACGGCGTCGGCACCTTCTACGGCGACGACGAGCACCAGGGCACACCGGTCCGGGTGCGCTACGTCTGGTCGGAGATAACCGGGAACTCGGCCCGTTGGGAGCAGGCCTTCTCAGCGGACGGCGAACAGAGTTGGGAGATCAACTGGACCATGCAGCTGACCCGCAAGCAGTAGACACCCCTCATCCCGCTACCTGAGAGCTATCGACGTCGATAGCGCTTCGCTGCCGGCTTCGGGCCGCGGCGAACCGCTGGAAAGGACTGCACGTGCGAGACTTCCGATTCGGATTCACCCTGGCCTCACCCCGCTCACGCGCCGAGCTGGCCGACGTCTGCCGCCGGGCCGAGGAGTTCGGCTACGACATCGCGCTGGGCGTCGATCACCTCGGCCCCAACCGGACCGGTCCGTTCCTGGCGGCAGCCTCAGCGGCCCAGCACTGCAACCGGATGAAGGTGGGCACCTACGTGCTCGACATCGGCTTCTGGCACGGCGCGTTGGTCGCGCGGGACGTGGCCTCCTTGATGCGGATGACCGACAACCGGTTCGAGCTCGGCCTCGGCACCGGGGTGATCAAGGCGCAGTTCGATCGATACAGCTTCGAGTTCCCGTCGTTCCCCGAGCGGGTGCGGAAGGTTTCCGAGGCGGTGGACACGATGTATGAGCTGCTGCCCGAGGAGGACGGCGTCCCGGTGCCGCCGATACTGATCGGCGGCGGCGGTGACCTGATGATGCGGCTGGCCGCGACGAAGGCCGACATCGTCAGCTTCGCCGGCCGGATGCACGTGCACGGCCAGCCGGCCGGCACGCTGCGGATCGTGACGCGGGCCGAGATCGAGGACCGGGTCAAGTTCTTCGAAGCCGCCGCCGGCGAGCGCGTCGACCAGATCGAGCGCAACCTCTTCGTGCTGGAGGTGGTGGTCACCGACGACCGGCGGGCGGCCGCCCAGGAAGTGGCCGACGCCTACGCGCCGCACAGCGATGTGGATGACCTGCTGGAGTCGCCGAACGTGATGTTCGGCACCGAGGATGAGATCGCCCAGCAGATCCTGGACAGCCGGGACCGGTACGGCTTCACCTACTTCACCGTGCAGCGGCCGCACATGGAGCCGCTCGGACCGATCATCGAAAAGGTGCGCAGTCGCGCCTGATTTCGTCCGGAATGTGACTACGGCCGAACCATTCGGCGGGAGGAAGCCGAACATTCGGCGAGAAAGATCTGCCCTCACAAGCTGCTAGCCGACTTCGCCGCCGCTTAATACGCGAAATGCTAGGCTGCGCCCAAATTTGGCATAGCAGCATGCCATCGTGGCGCTGAAGCGCTGCGCAGCATGCTCCGCCTCGCGCGCATGCCGCGAAGCCCGAAACAGCGCCGCGTGACCGCTGGCTCCGCCCATCGTTAGGACAGAACATGCGGATACCTACGCGCCGTGCGCGAATTCTGACTTCCACCGCCGTGGGTATTCTCGCGGCCGCCTTTCTCGTCCAGGCCAACTTCGCGCACGGCGCCACACCGGCCGCCGGCACGGTGACGGACACCAGCAGCCCGGCCACCTGGACCGGCGGCCCGTTCCTGGTCGCCAACGTGACCGGGACGGCGGGCACCGTCGACTGCAGCGCGCCACAGTCCTGCGATGACTACCGGCTGACCGTCAGCACGCCGGCCGGCACCGGTGACACCAAGAACCTGAAGATCAACGTCAGCTGGCAGAACAGCGCCGCCGACTTCGACGTCTACGTGCTGGACTCGGCCGGCAACCAGGTGGCGTCCGCGGCGTCCTCGTCCGACCCGGAGACGGTGGTCATGCCGCCTACCAGCGGCACCTACACCGTCCGGGTGGTGCCGTTCCTGCCGCTGGGCCAGAGCTATTCGGCCAGCGCCGCGGTGGTCGCCAAGCCCTCCGACTCACCGCCGCCGTCCACCGCGCCGGCACCGGCCTTCACCAACTACGGCGCACCCGAGGCGCTGACCAACTCGCACAGCGCGGGCGAGCCGTCGATCGGCGTCTCCGACCAGACCAACTCCGCCTTCTACCAGTCCTACGTCTCGACCTACCGGGTGCGTTTCGACGACACGGCCTCGCCGGCCACCGCCGCCTGGACCGACGTCTCGGCCACCGTCTCGAACGGCTGCCCGCAGGGTTCGACCACCTCGCTCGACCCGATCCTGTACACCGACCGGACCACCGGCCGTACCTTCGAGTCGCAGCTGTCCGGAGTGGACTCGCTGACCTGCTACACCGATGACGAGGGCGCCAGTTGGCACCCCAGCCAAGGCGGCGGCATCCCGTCCGGGGTCGATCACCAGAGCCTCGGCGGCGGCCCGTTCGTGGCCAGTGACCCGCTGAACGCGACCAACCTCTACCCGCGCGCGGTCTACTACTGCAGCCAGGACATCGCCACCGCCTTCTGTGCGCTGTCCCGCAACGGCGGCATCACCTTCGGGGCCGGGGTGCCGATCTACAGCCTGCTCGACTGCGGCGGTCTGCACGGCCACGTCCAGGTTGCCCCGGACGGCACCGCCTACGTGCCGAACAAGAGTTGCAACGGCCACCAGGGCGTCGCGGTGTCCGCCGACGACGGCACCACCTGGGCGGTGCGCACCATCCCGAACAGCGTGCCAAGCGACAGTGACCCGGCGGTCGGCATCGGCGCCAACGGCACGGTCTACGTCGGCTACGCCAACGGCGACGGCACCCCGCACGTGGCCGTCAGCCATGACCGCGGCACCACCTGGACGCACGATTTCAACGTCGGCTCCGCGCTCGGCATCAAGAACACCGTGTTCCCGACCGCGGTGGCCGGTAACGACGACCGGGCCGCGATCAGCTTCCTCGGCACCACCACCGCCGGCAACTACCAGGACACCGCCAACTTCACCGGCGTCTGGCACCTCTACACCGCCTTCACCTACGACGGTGGCGCGACCTGGACCACGGTGGACGACACCCCGACCGACCCGGTGCAGCGCGGCTCCATCTGCACCGGCGGCACGACGTGCGGCAATGACCGCAACCTGCTGGACTTCATCGGCTCGACGATCGACAACCACGGCCGGGTCGAGGTTGCCTACGCCGACGGATGCACCGGCGCCTGCGTCACCGGCACCACGAACAACTTCGACGCCTACGCCTCCATCGCTCGCCAGTCGAGCGGACTGACCCTGTACGCCGCCAACGACCCGGCGCCCAACCTGACCATCAGCAGCCTGACCGCCACGCCGGGGGCCAACGGCAACTACACGCTGTCGGCGCGGCTGGCCAACACCGGCAACACCGCGGCGACCGCCCCGGTGCGGTTCCTGGTGGACGGCAGCCCGCTGTCGACCAGCACCGCCACCCTGGTGGCTGCTGGCGGCGCGGCCAACCTGACCGCGATCTGGCACCTGACCGGGAAGTCGAAGTCGCACACGATCACCGCGATCGCGGATCCCAACAACGTGGTGAAGGAGTCCAACGAGAACGACAACCGGCGAACCATCACCGTCACTGCCTGATGACGGCCGATGGCCGTCGCATCCGGCAGGCCGCGCTGATCGGTGCGGCGATCTCGCTGGCGTTCTGCTCGGCCTGCCGGTCCGAGGAGCACGATGCCGACAAGGGGTCGCCGGTCAACGTGGCTAGCGCGGTCTGCGCCAAGGACGCGGCGGCCAAGCAGGTCAGCCTGCCCAGCGGCTTCCCGGCCGACTTCCCGATGCCACCGGGCACCCGCCTGTACGCGGTCGACAACCGCGGGCCGGACGGCATCGTGGTCACCGGGGTGACCGGCACACCGTTCAAGTCGGTGCTCAGCTCGCTGCAAACCGGGTTACCGGCACACGGCTACACCCCGAAGGACGGCGAGACCGAGCCGCATGACGCGGAGTCGAACTGGACCTCGGCCGGCTACGAGGGCCGGTGGGCGATCCGGGAGATCCCGCAGTGCTCGGGTGAAACGCTGGTCAACGTGGTGGCCCGGGCGAAGTCATCGGCCGCACCGAGCGGCTGATCCGACCCGACCAGCCAGTCGTATCGGAGCAGCCGCGGGTCGCGCACGTCAGCAAGCCACCTCCACCGACATGATGCGTAACTCGTCGCCTTCCAGGATCCGCACGTCGGCGCTGCCGCAGGGGCAGAGCAGGATCAGATCCGAGACCCCGAAGTCCTGCTCACAGCCGGCGCACCGGGCCCGACCAGCCCGCTCCTCGATGTCGAGTCGCGCGCCGTCCAGCGTGGTACCCAGCACGGCGAGGTCGAAACAGAACCGCAGCGAATCGACGGATACGCCGGAGAGCTGGCCTATCTGAAGCCGCACCTGCGACACCCGGCGCTCCCCGATCCGCGCCCGCACGGCCTCGACGATGCTCTCCGCGATGGTCAGCTCGTGCATCCGAATCCACCGCCTCTTTCCTGGTGCGACCCACCCTAGGCTCATCCCGACCGGTTGTCTGCCGCTCGCTCGCCGGCCAGGACGTCGGGCTGCCACCGGTGCGGATCGTCGGTGAGGCCGATCAGGTAGGTGATCGCGCAGTCCAGCCCGTCAACGATGTCATACCGCTCGGCTCGAGCCGACGGCTTCGCCCTGACGCGCGGCGAGCGCCAAGCCAGCGCGCCAGCCGGGTGCGCGGCCGCCGTCCGGTGGCCGGATCCTGGTCAGGTCATGGCCGGTGCCGGCCAGCAGCCAGGCCACCAGCGAGTTGGAGTTCCACATGTCACCGCAGCCGAGTTCGTCCCGCCCCCAGGTCAGCGTGGGCGCCCGGCCGACCGCATCGAGCACGGCAGCCACCCGGTCGGCGTCGGCGTCCAGTTGCTCGCGCGCTACTGCCTCGGCGAGGTCGGGGATCCGCCCGTCGCGCCAGCACCGAACCTCGTACCGGAACGCCCGGAACCGACCGAGCCAGCGGGCCCCGACCGGCCCCTCGGCGACCACGCCACGCTCGGTCGCCGCCTCGTTCCACACCGGCGCCAGCTCGATGACATACCTGCGACCGTGGTCGACCACCTCGAGTGCGCAGTGGTAGAGCTCCTTGGCCGGTCGGTGTTCGTGCCAGGCCGCGATCGCCTCGTACAGCCGCCCGTTCCAGCGCACCGACCGGCCACCGGCGCCCAGCGGCAGCCAGTACAGGTCGATACCGCTGACCGTCCGCCGCTCGAACGTGCTGATGGTCATGGCGTCCGTGCCGGCGCACACCTCGTCAGCCGGTCGGCGTAGCGGCCGGGTACCGATGTGGATCAGGCCCAGCCCGGCGAGGAAGTAGACCAGTTGCAACCCGCTGAGCTGGCGCACCACGGCTAGCTCGACGACGATCCAGCCGACCAGCAGCACGCCGGCCACGGTGGCCGCCCGGCCAGCGCGGGCGTCCCGCCGCCAGGCCAGTACCGCGACGACGGTGGCGGGGACGGCCACCACGCAGCCGAGCGCGATACCACCGAAGACCGGACTCTGGAACGGCAGCCGGGATGCCAGCGTGGGCGGCACCGGGAGGTACCCGGCGATCATTCCGACAGCGCCGAGGTACGCCGAGAACGCGACGAAGCCGGCGTAGCCGGTGAGTGCTACCTGGTCGAGCCGCCCGCGCCTGCGCATGTCCTCAGCGTGACCCCTGGCGACGCCGGCCGACAGAACCGATCAGGCCATGAACGCGGGGACGTTGGTACTTTCTTTCACAGCAGCTTCCGTCCCGTTCCAAAGGGTCCATCGTCGTTCGGCGGCCACCGTCGACAGCGCCGAGGTCTGCCCTCTAAGGTCTGCTGGAAGCTGCCGGGAGCTGACAAACGATCAGGAGTTGCGTGATGAACAGCGACGGACGTCTCCGATCGGCCACCGGCACCTGTCCCCAGCACGGCGTGGTCCGGGCCGTGAAGGAGATGCCCCGCCCGCATTGGCCCTTTGTGGTGTATCTGGGCAAGCTGATCGCCGCCTCGCGGTCGCCGTTTCGCTGTCCCGAGTGCAATCAACCGGTGAGCCGGAGCTGACCGAGGCGTGCGGTGACATCGACGAACCAACAGCAACCTGATCCGCTGTCGCCGAGCGCTGATCAGGACCCGGACCCGTGGCGCGCGATCACGGTACGCGGGCTGGAGATGTCCTACGCCGGTCTGCACGCCGTGCGGGGGATCGACTTCGAGGTGGCCGTGGGTGAGGTCTTCGCCTTCCTCGGGCCGAATGGCGCGGGCAAGACGACGACGGTGGAGATCCTGGAGGGCTTCCGGCAGCGTACCGGCGGCACGGTGAGCGTGCTGGGACAGGATCCGCGGACTGCCGGGCCGGACTGGCGCGCCCGGATCGGCGTCGTGCTTCAGGAATCCGAGCCAGAACCGGAACTGAGCGTCCGGGAGTGCCTGACCCTGTATGCCGGCTACTATCCCGATCCGCTTCCGGTCGGCGAGGTGTTGGAACTGGTCGGCCTATCCGATCGGGCGGGTAGCCGCACCGCCCGGCTCTCCGGCGGCCAGCGCCGCCGGCTGGATGTGGCCCTTGCCCTCATCGGCGACCCGGACCTGGTGTTTCTGGACGAGCCGACGACCGGCTTCGACCCGGCGGCGCGACGGGCGACCTGGGAGGTGATCGCCGGCTTGCGGCGGCGGAACAAGACCATCTTCCTCACCACGCACTTCATGGACGAAGCCGAGTACCTGGCGGACCGGATCATGATCATCCGTCGGGGCGCGATCGTCGCCGAGGGCACCCCGGCAACCTTGGGGGGCCGGGCCAGCGCGCCGGCCACCATCCAGTTCAGCCTGCCGGACGGTCTTGCCGCCACCGAGCTTCCCGCCGGGTTCACTCTCGGTGGCGATGCGGCGTCCGGTGACCGGCAGGTCCGGCTGCGCAGCAGCTCTCCGCTCAGCGACGTCGGCGGGCTTGCCGACTGGGCGGCCGGGCGCGGGATCGAGTTGCCCGACCTGCAGGTGGTCCGTCCCTCGTTGGAGGAGATCTACCTCGGCTTGGTGGCGGACGACTCATGACTGCTTCGGCCGACCGGACGGCGGCGGGCCGAGCGCGGCCGGGCACCCGCCGCGGTGGCGTTTCGGCCCTCGGCCTGCTGACCCATCAGTTCCGCTACGAGCTGGCAATGTTCTGGCGGAACGGTCAGAGCCGTTTCTTCACGCTGGTGCTGCCGATCCTGTTCCTGGTCATCTTCGCCTCGGTATTCGGCAACGACACCGTGCGGGTCGCCGGTGGCCGGATCGACGAATCGGTGTACTACGTGCCCGGCATCATCGCGCTGGGCATCATCTCGGCGACCTTCGGCAACCTGGCTGCCGCCGTCGTCACCGCTCGCGAGGCCGGGATCTACAAGCGCCGCCGGGCCACCCCGGTGCCGGCCGGCATCCTGATCGCCGCTCGAGCGGCCACCGCCGTGGTGACCGCGCTGGTCATGACGGCATTGCTGCTGTCGATCGGCTGGCTGGCCTATTCGGCGCACGTACCGGGCCGAACCGCGCCGGCCCTGGTGGTCACGGTGGTGCTGGGCGCGGCGGTCTTCTGCTGCCTCGGCTTCGCGCTGGCCAGCGTGATCCGGGAAGCCGACGCGGCACAGCCGGTGACGCAGGCGATAGTGCTGCCGCTGTATTTCATCTCGGGCGTGTTCGTGCCCTCCACGGTGATCCCGCACTGGCTGGACGTGCTGGCCGGCATCTTCCCGGTGAGACACCTCGAACACGCCTTGCTGACCGCCTACAACCCGCACAGCTCGGGTGCGGGTTTCGCCGGCACGGATCTGGCCATTCTGGCGGCCTGGGGCATCGGTGGCCTGCTGGTTGCCGTGCGTCGCTTCAGTTGGCTGCCACGAGGCGGATAGCTTCGCGACGACGGGTGCGCGTGGCCCCGGCATCCGGTCAGTGGCATCGCTGGTGCCTGACCATCGGCCCGAGTCCACGCGCACCCGTCCATCGGTGTGCGCGATTACCTTGCTAGTGCAGGCGAATCGCTGACTTCGGAGATGCGTGGTCAGAGGC